>NZ_JARMFC010000013.1:0-125404 GCF_036213205.1 Fictibacillus nanhaiensis | reverse complement strand
ATTCGGGGTGCAGTTCAAAAATCAGGTTCTTTTTTCTTTGTTTTGAGATCTATTTAAGATTTGCGAACCAGGTCTTAACGAACGACTATTACTTTTTCAAGCTCATCTTTTTTATTTATCTGTAGTTCATACTTTTCTTGTAAACTTTTTTAGTCCAAGTAACCTCAGGATTTGCAACGTACTTCATTGGGTAAAATAAGTGTAGAGAAAGGTGGAATCACTTTGAAAAGAAATCTAGGCTTTTGGGTTTTAACAGCACTCGTAGTAGGAAATATGGTTGGATCGGGTATCTTTATGCTACCACGATCATTAGCAGAAGTAGCAAGTCCATCCGGTGTATTAGCAGCTTGGTTGATCACAGGTTTTGGTGTATTAATGACAGCTCTAGTCTTCGGAAATCTTAGTTTAAGAAAGCCAGAATTAAATGGAGGACCACAAAACTATGCGAAAGCTTTGTTTAAAGAAGATTCGCATTCATCACTATTAGCGGGGTACCTTGTAAGCTGGGGATATTGGGTGGCTAACTGGTCAGGTAATGTTGCGATCATTACTACGTTTGCAAGTTACCTATCTACTTTCTTTCCAGTTATGACAAACGGAACTGTTTTATTTACTGTGATGGGGACTTCTGTAAAAATAGGAGGAGTCATTACCTTTATTATCTGTTCGATTCTGTTATGGAGCGTACACTTTTTGATTCTTAACGGTATTGAGGGAGCTGGTAAGGTAAATTTTATTGCTACTCTAGCTAAAGTTTTAGGATTCTTATTATTTATACTAGCATGTCTATTTGCGTTTCAAAGCAGCAATCTCGTTCCTTTTTATGAGCCGATCGAGAGTGAAGGCGGTGTTACTTCTGGTTTTCTATCGCAGATAAATAACGCTGCAATCGCAACATTATGGGCTTTTGTAGGCGTAGAATCTGCCGTTGTTTTTGCAACGCGTGCTAAAAAGAAAAGCGATGTAAAAAAAGCGACGATCCTTGGACTTATAATAGCACTTGCTTTGTACCTATGTATTACATTGTTAGTCATGGGAACACTGAAGCAAGAAGAATTAATCAACTCTCAAAAACCACTTGTTGATTCATTGATGGCAGCGATCGGACCTTCTGGCAGTATGATCATGGCGGCCTTAGGAGTGATTTCATTATTGGGAGCAACTGTTGGTTGGGTTTTACTTTCTGCAGAAGTACCATTTCAGGCAGCACAGCAGCGGATGTTTATCACGCACTTTTTGAAAGAAAATAAAAAAGGTGCACCCGTTTTCTCTCTTTGGATCACGAACCTATGTACGCAGCTTTTCTTGTTTTCTGTTATTTCTCAATCTATGGCTTCTGCCTTTGATTTTATGATTTTTATCGCGACACTCGCTTTTCTCGTTCCATATTTGTTCGCGTCTCTCTATCAGCTAAAGCTCGTCATGAGAAGTGAGACATATGAGAGATCGGGTACAAGTCGAATGACAGATGGTATTATTGCCGCAGTTGCTGCCATCTATTCGTTTTGGGTCATCTATGCAGGTACCGCAGATATTAAAACATTCTTATTTGGAATCGCCTTACTTGCATCAGGCATCTTATTTTATCCCTTTGTTCCAAAACAAACTGAACCCATCAAAAAACCGGCTGATTAATAGCCGGTTTTCTTATTGGATTATGCACCTTTTCGAAGGCCAGATCCCGTATTTGCTTTTACTAAGATTTCATTAAATTTATCAACATCTGATGGTTTAGATAGCATTGTTCCGATGAAAGCTCCCAAAAACCCAAGTGGTATGGATACGATTCCCGGGTTAGCAAGGGGGAAGATCGCCTCGCCAGTAAGAATGGCTGCTCCCTCTACAGGAGACCAGACACTTGGTGAGATCATAACCAAAACAAGTGAACTAATGAGTCCTACTAACATCCCAGTTACTGCACCTGCTGTATTAAAGCGCTTCCAAAAGATCGTTAAAAGAATGATTGGAAGGTTCGCGCTAGCTGCTACAGCAAAAGCAAGAGATACTAAGAATGCAACATTAAGTTTCTGAGCGAATAATGCCAATATGATGGATACGATCGCTACGCCAACTGATGCCCACTTTGCGGCTTTCATCTGTTCTTTTTCGGATGCATGACCTTTTCTGATGATATGTGTATAAAAGTCATGAGCAAAAGCAGAAGCAGCTGATAATACGAGTCCAGCTACGACAGCAAGAATAGTAGCAAATGCAACAGCTGAAACAAAAGCAAATAAAAACTCTCCTCCAAGTACTTCTGCCAAAAGCGGAGCTGCCATATTTCCAGCTGCATTAGCAGCTACGATCTGATCTTGTCCAACGAATGCGGCAGCACCAAAACCTAAAAAGATTGTCATGATGTAAAAAGCTCCAATCAACCAAGTTGCATAAACGACCGATTTTCTTGCAGTAGGAGCATCTTTTACGGTAAAGAAACGAATAAGAATATGAGGAAGTCCGGCTGTTCCTAGTACAAGTGCTAAATTTAAGGAGATCGTATCAAGTGGATCTTTAAATTTATTACCTGGGTTCAAGAACGATTCGCCTAGTGGAGTAGCGTTTTTAACTTGATTGAACATCTCTGTAAAGCTAAAGCCAAACTTAGCGAACACCATGACAGAGATGACAAGCGTACCAAGCATCAATAGAATGGCTTTTACGATTTGTACCCAAGAGGTTGCTGTCATACCACCGAACACAACGTATACCGTCATGAGAACACCAACGATAAGTACAGAATATAAGTACTCAATACCTAGTAATAGTTTGATAAGAGCTCCAGCACCTACTAATTGAGCGACCATATAGAAAGTAGATATCGCCATCGTATTTAGCGCTGCCACACCGCGAACTTTTTTATCATTAAACCTCGCGGCAATCATATCAGCCATCGTATATTTTCCTAGATTCCGAAGCGGCTCTGCTACTAAGAATAAAACAACAAGATAAGCAACGAGAAAGCCGATGCTATAAAAAAAGCCATCAAAACCAGATAGTGCGATCGTGCCCGCAATTCCAAGGAATGAAGCGGCTGACATATAATCTCCTGCGATTGCAAGACCATTCTGCATCCCTGTCAATCCACCGTCAGCTGTGTAGAAGTCACTCGTTGTTTTTGTTTTCTTAGAAGCAAAATAAGTAATGACTAAAGTTAGACCAACAATTCCTAAAAACAAAGAAAATGCTGTACCATTCATGAGGATGCCTCCTTGTCCATGTCGGCTATTACTTTTTCAGCGAGTTCGTCAAACCGTTTGGCTCGTTTCGTATAGATCATACACAAAGCCCATGTCATGATAAACTGAGCGAAAGCGAGAATCCATGCCCAAGTAATATCGCCTATCGCGTTACGGTTCAATACATCTGTATAAGCTGTTAGGATAGGAAGGCTGAAATAAAACAGTAAAAAAAACACGGTCATTGGAAGGATGAAACGTTTTTTCTCAGCCATTAATTGCTGAAATTGATTCGTGTTAACAACTTCGCTGTACCTTGAGTGTTCGAAATTTTGCTGTTTTTTTGGTAACAATGCATTTCCTCCTCTTATTAAAATGAACGATATGAGTCTTCCACACCACCTTATACTGAATAATCTTTATTTTCTGATAAAACCAACTTCTATTATATACGGAGGAACGTCATGATTCAACGAGAATCATTCTTGAAGTTTGAAGGATTTAATGCGATGATTTGCGTATTATTAGATAAGGGCAAAAACAGGAGAGAGGTGTAAACATCATGAGTCTTGTCTTAGTGAAACTTGGAATGTCAGCATTCTTCGGGTTGATAATCGGTATAGAGAGGGAGTTGAAAAATAAACCCGTTGGTCTTAAAACGAGCCTTGTTATCTCCATCAGCAGTTGTTTGCTCACGATTGTTAGCATAGAATCAGCTAGACAATTTTCACTTCTATCTGGTCAAACGGTCATGGATCCAATGCGTTTAGCTGCTCAGATTGTTAGTGGGATTGGTTTTCTTGGAGCAGGCGTTATTTTAAGAAGAAGCAACGATGTTATTTCAGGACTAACGACTGCAGCTATGATATGGGGAGCATCTGGATTAGGAATTGCCGCAGGAGCTGGATTTTATAAGGAGGCTGCTGCAGGGGCATTTTTAATTCTTATCAGTGTGGAACTGATTCCTTTAATTATGAAATGGATTGGTCCTAAAGCATTAAGGCAGATTGACATCAAGTTAAAATTAGTAGTTAACCCTGATACGGTCATGAGTGATGTTATGAAAGAGATTAATGAGCTGAAAGTAAAGATCGTTAATGTTCGAATAAAGGATCTTGAGAATGACTACAAAAAAATGGAGATGGCAGCTTCTATCTACGAAAAAAGGTATACTACAGATCTGTATGATGATGTGAAAAAGATTGATGGTATCCGTAGTGTGGAGATTGAAACACTCGGTTGATTTTATGGGATTATGATCTATAGACAGTTATAGATCATTCCTTAATAAAATGACTTATCGTTTGTAAGAATAATCATTTAGTATAAGAAAAAGGTGACGTTTGTCACCTTTTTTAATATCTTATTAAGTTCTTATCATAAGCATTGTTTTTATAATACTGTACGATCGAACTCACATACTCATTAAACGGCCAACATTCAATTCCTGATCCTTCAAGATCTTGTACGAGCTGTGAAGTATCGTATGTGGCATCATGAGAAAAATACGAAAGAGTTTCAAGTGGTACACCAAGCCACTTCGAAATGTAAGAAATCGATAAAAACCGTTCGGCAATTCTTCTGTTTAATGTCCAGCTTGGCTTTTTTCCTAAAAGCTCTTGGCATAAAAGGGTATAGGCTTCATGAATAGAGGGTGAATCTGGACTAAGAACATGATATGTTTTTGATCTCCCGACAGAATCATGCATTAAAAACACAGAGGCTTCAATAATGAAATCTACGGGAACTAAATGTATCTTAGAAGAAGTTTTTCCGATATAGGGAATAGGGAACTTAGATACCCGCATGATAAATTGCATCATAAAATATGGACCGTCAAACTTGAGAGTTTCTCCTGTTTTTGAATCACCTACAATGATACCAGGTCGAATAATCGTAATCGGTAGTTCTTTCATCTTTTCACGAACTTGAACTTCTGCTTCGTGTTTGGTCTGTTCATAATAATTACGAAATCCACTCGGCATACAAATTTCGTTCTCCATGATCAATCCTTTTTCATCTCCAGAAACGTAAGCTGTACTAAAATAACAAAAACGCAGTAAGCTTGGACATTTTTCGACAAAACTTAAGATGTTTTTAGTACCGATTACATTACAAAGATATGCAGGTTCATAAGCAACAGTGAGGTCATAAAGAGCTGCAAGATGTATAACATGTGTAACTTCTTCGGTAAGTTCTTCAATCGTTTGAGAAGCTAGTCCTAGATCGTATTTTGTGATGTCTCCATCGACTAGGTGAATATTTCCGGCTTGTGATCTTAATTTACGTTCTGCGATTTTACGCTCATGCTTTAAGATTAATAAATAAAACGTAGATGAAGGATGCCGTTTTTGAAGAGCACTTACAAGCTTTGTAGCTATAAATCCAGGGTAACCGGTGATAAAATAGGTAGGGTTCATTAAAATACACCTCAGCTCATGGTAAGATAAGTTTATTGACAGCAGAAAGGACAGTAAGACATGAACAAGAAAACAGTAATTGTAGCAGGCTCAAGTGGATTAGTAGGAAAAGAAGTGGTAAAGCAATTATTGACTGAACCTATGTGTAAAGAAATCATCTTGCTTGTTAGAAAATCATCTGATACAAAGCATGAAAAGATAAAAGAAGTTATTTTTGATTTTACAGCATCTGATTACAAGATAGAACTAACAAAAGCAGATGTTATGTTCATCTGTATTGGAACGACGATGAATAAAGTAAAATCAAAAAAAGCATTTGAAGAAGTGGACTTACATATTCCCATTAAATTAGGAAAACTTGCTCATAAGTTAAATATACAACATGTTTCTGTAATTTCAGCTATGGGGGCTAATGCCACCTCTACTTTTTTTTACAATCGTGTAAAGGGGAGTATGGAGTCACAATTGATCTCTACGAACATCCCATCTTTGACGATTGTGAGGCCCTCTTTATTAATAGGGGATCGGGAAGAGTTCAGGTTTGGAGAAAGATTTGCTGAAAAACTTTATAAAGCCCTTCCCTTTATATATCCTAATAAATATGAACCTGTTGAAGCGAGTTTTGTTGCGAGAGCGATGATACAAGAAGCTTTTAACACCGATAATGAAAGAGTAAAGATTATTGAGAACAAGAAGATACATGAGATAAGTAGAAACATTTAAAAACATAGTCTGTTTACGTTATAATAAGACTGTATGTAAACGAATCGTTTTCAGGAGGAATATAATATGAATGCTTACGAAGAATATATGAAGCAGATGGCTCAGCCGATGAGAGACGAACTTACGCGTGCTGGATTTGAAGAATTGAAAACACCAGAAGAAGTGAATTATTTTATGCAAGAAACGGAAGGTACAGCACTAGTTGTTATCAACTCTGTTTGTGGATGTGCTGCTGGCCTTGCTCGTCCGGTCGCTGTTGCATCTATTAACCATACGGTAAAACCTGACCAATTTGTGACTGTTTTCGCTGGCCAAGATAAAGAAGCGACAGCTCAAATGAGAGAATTCTTTGGGGAAATCCCACCATCTTCTCCGTCGATGGCTGTATTAAAGGGTGGAAAAGTTGTTCATTTTATTCATCGTCATAACATTGAAAATCATGCACCTGAAGAGATTCTTGAGAATCTTCTCGGAGCATATGATCAGTATTGTTAATCCACTACGCCTAGTATAGTTGGATTTGAACATAAGAAAGAGAGAAGCAGATCTGCTTCTCTCTTTCTTTTTTTAATATATGATGACTTAATGAGATGAGGATGAAGATGAAGATGAAGATTCATCACAGTCGTATTCTTCTTCTTCTTTACAATGAAAAGCAGTAGCACCGATAATAATCAATAGGATGAATAGAACAACAATAATTAAAAAGCCACATCCGTGTCCATAGCCACCACCATGATAATCACCATGATGAATCGGCATGTTCGCTACCGGTTTCATATTGATGTTCATATTGTCACCATAAGGCATATTCATTTTTTTATTTTCCATTTCAGTCCCTCCAAATATTTAAGTCTAGGTCAACGTCACATTACACCATATGACCGAAACACCTAAACGGACACGGACAAATGCGGAGTTTTTAGTGAAATCGCCTGTACTTTTTTAGGAGAAGAGCCTATTTTTCGACTTTAATCAGAAAATGATAAGAAAAGTGTGTAAGGATACTTTCTAAAGAGTAAATCAAATAGGCATAAAAAAAGAACCGTCCTTTTTAAAAGAACGATTCTTAGATCCATTTAACTTTTGGCTCTGTTTTCTTAGCGATTCTTACAATGTTTTGTCTATGGCGATAGACTAAGAACAGTGTAAAACCAATCAAGATATACGTGGTCAGCCAATCACCTGCAATGAAGAAGCTTAATACCACTGAGCCTACTCCAGCCATGATGGACGATAGAGAAACGTATTTGCTTATGTATAATGTCAAAAAGAAAGTGAACAAGACAAGGACAAACAATAACGGCTGAGCGAATAATAATACGCCACCGGAAGTAGCGACTGCTTTTCCGCCTTTGAATTTTGCGAATACCGGATAACAATGACCAATTACAGCAGGTACTCCCGCGATAAGAGGATGAAGATCAACATCCAGTAATAAAGGTAAACTTGCAGCTAATGTTCCTTTTAAAACATCTGCTGCTGATACAATAAAGCCTGCTTTTTTTCCTAATGTTCTAAATGTATTTGTACCGCCTAAGTTACCGCTTCCATGTTCTCTGATGTCAATGCCATATCCTATTTTTCCAACTAACAGTGCAAAGGGGATCGAGCCAAGTAAATAAGAAAGTAAAAGAATAATAATGATTTCAAACATAAGAACACCCCTTAAATATGAGACTAGCTAATCTTATTATAGGATATAATGTATGGTTTTCCCACAATTACTTTTAAAAAACGGCATCCCTTAAGAAAGGGTGCCGCTTTGTTTCTTTTCTTTTCTTTTTATGAATGGCATCCACCAGTTCCAGTCTCCAAGCAGTTTCATTAGCGATGGAACGAAGACCATCCTCACGATTGTTGCATCAATAAATATGGCGAGGGCAATAGCAATACCAATCTGCTTAACAGGCATGACATTGGTAAAAGCAAATGATCCTGTGATAACGATCATGATTGCTGCGGCAGATGTAATGATCTTAGATGTGGAAGTTAATCCGAGTAACGTAGCACGATCATTATCACCTGTCTCTTCATAGATCTCTTGTATTCTAGAAATTAAGAAGACCTCGTAATCCATACTGAGTCCAAAAACGATTCCAAAAGTGAAAACGGGAATCATCAATCCGATATCGACAGGTTCCATGATGACACTGCTTTGAAAGATCCAAACAAGGATGCCGAACGTAGCAGTTAAGCTAAGCATGTTCATAAAAATCGCTTTTACCGGAATGAATACAGAACGGAATGCGATCATGAGAATGAAAAGTGTTGTTACGAGAACGATTGCTAAGCCGTAAGGAGCCTTTTGTATGATCTCATCAAAAATCTCTTGATTAAACTTCGTAACTCCACCAATTGTGATGGATAATTCTTCATGTTCTTTTTCCCATTTTTTAACGAACTCTTTCGCATCGTCACCTGTCACATCGACTGATAGATAAGCTTTAATTACTGCAGTATCTTCATTAATAAAAGGTTTCAGAACAGGGGAGAATTGTTGTTTACCTTGATCGGTCTGTAGTGCTTGAAAAAGTTCTGAACCGGTTAATTGATTGGTGTACGTAAAAATTGATTCGGTTCTATTTACTTCCTTTTCACTTTGAAGATCTTTTGTTAGTTTTTCAAGTGCTAAAAGTGAATCTTTATCTTTTAGAAAAGATTTTTTTGATTCCGCCACTAAAGTTACAGGATATAGCTCATCTTCACCAAATGTTTTTTCAAATTTCTCAAATGCAAGTCTTGATTCGTAATCTGGTGGCAATGCGTCGGCTTCTGGTATGGAAAGTTTCATGTCTTTCACGGGTGTAACAGATAAGCCTAGAGCAAGAGCGGCAACTACAGCCATGATTATTGGTCTTTTCATAACAAAAGCTGCAAAGGTATGCCAAACGGATTTGCTGTTCTCTTTCGTCTTAAACAACTTTAAAGCGTTCACTCGCTGTCCTAGAACTGCTAACATGGCTGGTAAGAACGTGATGGCATTCAGAACGGAGAGAACTACAACGACCATGCCGCCGATCGCAACTGTCTTGAAAATATCAATATCAATCAACAACATACCAGACAGTCCTAAGAACACACATAAACCTGAGAAGGCGATAGATCGGCCAGCCGTTTGTACAGATATTATAGTAGCTTTTTCAATACCGCGATGAAGCTCTTCACGAAAACGGTTGACTAGTAGAAGAGCAAAGTCTATTCCTAATGCAAGACCGATCATTGGAACAACATTGAGTAAGAAAATGCTCACATTTGTTGTTTGTCCGTAAAAATAGAGAAGTCCAAGTGAACTTGCAACCGATATTAAACCTACAATGATCGGTAAACCTGCTGCGATCAAACCGCCGAACGCCAGCAGAAGAATAATTAAAGCCGCAGGTATTCCAATCGCCTCTGCTCTAGCTAGATCGTGTTGACTAGCAGTGTTCATGTCTTCAGCGATTACGGGTCCGCCTGTTAATGAAACAGAAATTTCATTGTCTTTTGGCATACGATCTCTTATTTGATCAATAGATTTTTTAAGGTCTCCAAAACTTTTATCAAACTGCACAGAAGCAAAAGAAACGTTCTCTTTTATTGTTTTTTCAGGAACTTCATAGGGACTTTGAATGTCTACAACGTCTTCAACGCCGTCCATTTTTTTGATAGTGCTCATTACAAAAGATTTATATTGAGGATCTTCTGGGGCATATTTTTCAGAATCAAAGACGAGCATCACAGAGGATTTTGGCTGATCAAATTTATCCTGAAGAATATTTTCTACTTTTGCGAAAGATCCATCCATCTCAAACCCGCTGCCGCTTAAGATCGAAGGAAGTTTAACAGCATAAAATCCTAAGAGAATGGTAGTTAGAACCCAAAATGTTATAATAAGCTTACGAAAACGGTATGTAAATTTTCCTAAGGTTTGAAACGATAAGCCTTTTTTCATTATTGAAGCCTCCTCATACTTCTATCTTCCCATATTTTAGGTTTGTTCTTTGAGATATGCAAATGATACGAGATTCTACTTGCAGGTTTTTAGGAGACTAAAAAATAAATATGAATCGTACATAATAAAACAGACAGGTGAGAACAATGATCATTACGACAGCTGGAAAAAATGCAACACGATTAAAAAACAAAGCAAAAGAAGTTGCCGACTCGATTGACGGGATGTTTGTGGATAGAGATAACCACTCCATTTCATCATTAATCGGTAAATATGATGACCATGTTCTTATGATTGGAGTGGACAAAATTTCGTATCATCCAAAAGACGAAAGCACTCCTTTCTTTTTTCATCCCAATTCTTCTATGTTTCGTGTTAAACAGATCCTTCGAGGAGAAAAAGATGCTTTTATAGAAGCGTCGCGACTCAAGGAGGGGATGAGGATCTTAGACTGCACGCTTGGCCTTGCCTCTGATGCGATCGTTGCAAGTTTAGTAGTTGGTAGATTTGGTGCTGTAGTCGGAGTAGAGAGCAGCAAAGCGATTTCATTTGTAGTAAAGAGTGGTCTTCAAGTGTGGGATTCTAACTCTGAAGTGATGAATGAATCAATGAGAAGGATAGAAGTGGTGCATGAAAATCATTACGAATTTTTAAAGAAACAGCACGATAACAGTTTTGATGTGGTTTATTTTGATCCGATGTTCGAGTCAACGATTGCATCACCAGGCATTCAAGGGTTAAAGAGCAGTGCTGATTATAGTGAACTAACAGATGCTACCATAAAAGAAGCAAAAAGAGTTGCTTCCGAACGAGTTGTCATGAAAGATAACAAAAGTAGTACAAAGTTTAATGACTTAGGATTTTCTGTCTTAAAACGAAATGCCAGTTTTTTGTATGGTGTGATTGAATGATAAATAGAAAGACAATAAAAAGAAAAACAGGATGAGGTGGAGCATGATCGATCTTAGAAGTGATACGTTGACACAACCGACTAAAGAAATGAGAGACGCTATCTACAGAGCTACTGTTGGTGATGATGTATATGGAGAAGATCCAACGATAAACAAGCTTGAGAACTTGGCTGCTGAGATTACTGGGAAAGAAGCGGCTTTGTTTGTAACAAGTGGAACACAAGGAAATCAATTGGCGGTGCTGGCTCAATGTTCTCCAGGAGATGAGATTATCGTTGAATCTGAGTCTCATATATTCTTTTATGAAGGAGCTGCTATCTCCGCATTAGCAGGGGTTCAGCCAAGAGTCATAGCAGGTGTTAGAGGAGAGATGGATTCCGCTTTAGTTAAAAATGCGATTCGTTCTGAAGATATCCATTTTCCAGAAACATCGTTGATTTGTCTTGAGAATACACATAATCGTTCAGGTGGGTCTGTTGTTTCATTAGAGAATATGAAGAGCGTATATGAAGTGGCTAAAGATGCAGGAATTCCTGTTCACATCGATGGTGCGAGACTTTTTAATGCAGTCGTTGCAACGAACAAGAATGTGAAGGATTTTACCCAATATTGTGATTCTGTACAGTTCTGCTTATCAAAAGGATTAGGTTCACCTGTAGGTTCAATTCTTGCGGGAGACCGGAAATTTATCCAAAAAGCCCGTAAGTGGAGAAAACGTTTAGGAGGAGGGATGAGACAAGCAGGTTTCTTAGCGGCTAGTGGTATTATTTCATTAACAAAGATGGTCGACCGTTTAGCTGAAGATCATGATAGGGCACGAAAGTTAGCAGATTCCATCGAAGATATGAAAGGATTAGATTTAGTTAATAGACCACATACTAATATTGTAATCGTCAATATAGAAAATACACGTCAGACGAATGAAGAGTTTTTAGAAAGACTAAAGCAAGAGGGAGTTCTTGCCGTATCGTTCGGTGAAGGTCAGATCCGATTAACAACTCATTATGATGTTAGTGATGAAGATATAGATTATGCAATTTCTGCGTTAAGACGAGTAGTAGGATAACATAACGTAGAGCCCTAACTTATAACATAAGGAGCTTTAAATAGAAGGATGAGCCTTTACAAGAAGGCTCATCCTTTGTTTTATTAAGGAAATTAAATCATCAGTATCTATTAGAATACTACAGGAACTCTCTTATTAGATTTCTGTTCAAAGACATAAGCTATATGGATCAGTTTTTTTTCGGAGTATGCTTCCCCAGTAAAAATAACACTAAGTGGCATCTCGTCTTCATCAAACCCAGAAGGAACTGAAATGGAAGGATATCCTGCTTTGGCAGGAATAGCGTACCATACGTCATTTGGACTGATGAGAGCAGTCAAGTTATGTTTCTCAATTGCAAGATCTATTCCTTTTTTCTGTGTCATCTCAAGATCGTTCAATCTAGCAAAAAGATATTCTGGACTCGTTAAAGTCCCGTCAGTCATATTACTTTCTAACAACAGCTCTTGGTTGTGCTTTAAACACTTCTCCTTATTCTGTTCATTAAAATGGATAACATCCGATAAAGAGGAGATCTTGATCTCTGATGAAACAGTGCGTAAATAATGGTTGAGGCTAGATTTAAATTCGTGTAAGAGAACTTTATAACCTGATTCAATATTCTCAAAAGGTGAGATCTGTTCTAAATAAATAATCTCTCCACCTTCATCCTCTATGAGCTTTAAAGCTTCATCGAAGACTGATCTCTGTGTTTGATTTAAATGCTTTATGCAAAATTCATACGCTACACCAAATCGTTTTCCTTTTAGTGTGGCTAGTTCTAAACCTTCTATATAGCTTGAATTCTTTGGAGCAGATAATGTTGCAGGATCTAGTGGATCACTTCCCTGTATAGCTTCAAGGAGGATCGCAGCATCTTTAACATTTCGTGCCATGGGACCAGCAGTGTCTTGACTGATTGAAATCGGAATGATACCTGATCGAGAGACCAAACCAACAGTTGGTTTTATACCAACGATATTATTATTTCCAGCGGGACAAAGGATAGAGCCTGAAGTTTCCGTTCCTATGCCGAGTACAGCAAAGTTACTGGCTACAGCAGCAGCAGAGCCTGAACTTGATCCACTCACATCAAATACACCTGGTCCATATGGATTCAGTACTTGACCTCCTCGCGAACTAAATCCGTTGGGCATATCGTATGCCATGAAGTTTGCCCACTCCGTCATATTTGATTTTCCGATGATAACTGCACCTGCATCTCTCAACTTCTTAACGACAAAAGCATCACCTTTGGCGTAATGGTTTTCTAGAGCCAAAGAACCTGCACTCGTATGCATCTTATCAGAGGTGTCGATATTATCTTTTATGATGACGGGAATACCGTGTAGGGGTCCGCGAATTTTTCCGTTCTGTCTTTCTGAATCGAGACTTCTTGCAATGAATAAGACATCAGGGTTGATCTCTAATACGGAGTTGATCATAGGTCCTTGTTTATCGTAGTTAGAGATGCGATCTAGATAAAACATGACCAGTTCAACTGATGTTAAGTCACCGTTCTCAAAATAATGCTGTACCATCTGAAGTGTGATCTCGTTTAAATCCAACACAATATTTTGGGACATTTTGCCGCTTCCTCTCTTAATTACTCAATACTTATTATATAAAACTGTCGCAAAAAAAGGAATTTTCAAAGTATTTATAGAATAAATAAAAAAAGGCCCGCATCCTGCAGACCTTTAAGGTTTTTAGCCGATTTCTGTACTATTCACTCATCAATACTTTCATAGGTGACCATTCACCGATTATCCCTTGCCCATGAAGTGAAGTACTTCCTTCAGGGGATAAGTCTTTCTCGGTCATAAGCCCTAATGCTACTGTAAACTCATTAAACTTGATCGGAACATCCTTTTCTGTTCGAACAAGATTTCCGTTCAGGAAGAAATTCACTTCATCAGCTGAACGGTTATAAGAGATCTGATATTCGTTCCATTCTCTTTGATTAAATTCTTGTTCCTCTTTAAAGATACAAAAGTATCTTGTTCTATCTGTCTCAGGTACTGAGACACCTGGAAAAGGGAGCACAGCGTAGACACTAGCATATTTATCGTTACCTACAAAAAAATCAAGTGCTGCTCCTGTTGTAAAATCTAATAAGTTTACAGAAACAAAACCATCATACAAATCATTCGCATTCGTTCCGATCGGACGTGAACGCATTCTCCATTGAAAGTCGACTGTTCCATCTTGGGGCACTCTGATCGGTTCATTTGAGTAATACATGTGTTTTGCATTATCTAAGAACTGAACAGAAGGGTGGGATCTAGTGAATGGATTTGCTCTAACATACAGGTCGTCATTTCGAACGATAACAACTGCCTCAGGCTCTCTAAACTCATGGAAAGATCCATCTGGAAGCGGAAAACCTCCGATCCTCCATGTTTCAGATTCCGTCAGTATTGAATGAAAATTACCGAGTACGATTTCTTTTTGATGTTTTTTCATTAAACACAGCTCCTAGTTAATTGCTTATAAACATATTTAATCAAATTAAGATTGATGAGGCAAATGCAGGCTTTTCTACTAATACCCGTCCAAAAAAAACTAGATTTCTAGGATGGACAAGTATATTTCAGAAAAAACTGAATAATAATGGTATTAAGAGCTCGCAAATTAAAGGGAGGGTGTTCTCTATGAAAACGGTATCTCAAATTAATTTACGAAAAGAAAAGGAAAAAACGTTCACATGCGATGATAGAATCATGTTGTTTATTACGAAATTTCATCTGAAATCAAAACGAGATAAATGGTTGACATTAAGGCTTCTGCTTAGAAAAGGATCTGTAGATCTAGTTGAGCAAATATTAATCAGCTCTGAATACAGAAGAGATTTTCCAGAACTACTTGAAGATGGAACAGTTAGAGACTTTTATTTAGACTTAAAGAGTCCAAAAAAAGAAATATGTCTTACCGTTTAACCTTTTGGTGATCCAAAAGGTTTTCTTCTTGTCATTTTTGTGTGCAAAGTATTTATCATTTGATATAATACGAACAAGAAGATGAAGGAGTACGATGTAATGAAGCGCTATACATTAGAAGAAGCTAATCAATTGCTTCCAGTCCTCTCAAAAGAGTTTGATTCTCTACATAATTTACAAAGAGAATTTGATTTGTGGTATGAATCCTATCAGCAAGTCGAACCTCAGTTGAATGCAGAAGAAAAAGCTTCATGGGAAAAACGAATTCAATTTATGGAACTTGAAGCTGAAATGTTTATTTCAAATATTTTGTCTCATGGTGTTTGGTTTGAAGATGCTTTCTCTTCTACACTCCATTTCCCAGCAATTTTAAATGGTGAAAAAGGTGTGTTCAAATGGCATCCAGAAGAACCGGTCATTACTGTATATGAAAGTATAGAAGAAAAAATGGATTCACTTCATTTGGTAAATTAAGGATTTATTATTTAATTCATGTAAATAACACTTGTATTATTCTTAGAAAAAGCTTATGATATTATTCGTGACGTAATTAGCGCCTATAGTGAAATGGATATCACACGAGATTTCGGCTCTCGTATTCTGGGTTCGAATCCTGGTGGGCGCGCCACTTCCAATTAAATATCTCGAATATCGGTTAGGCCGGTACTCACCACGGGGAAGGCTATTGGGACCGGTGGTTTTTTATTTGGCGTCGCAAAAATAAACTAACGTTGCAGGTTGGTGATTAATTGTGTCAGAAAAAATGAGAGTACTATTGTATTACAAGTATGTTCCGATTGATGATCCAGAGAGCTTTAAAGACGAACATTTAAAGTTTTGTAAAGATTTAGGTCTTTTAGGAAGAATCATCGTTGCTCCTGAGGGAATCAATGGAACAGTGTCAGGAACGTATGAACAGACTCAAATCTATATGGATCATCTAAAAGCAGATCCACGATTTGAAGATATTGTTTTTAAAATAGATGAAGTTGAAGAACATGCATTTAAAAAGATTTTTGTTCGTCATAAGAAGGAACTCGTAACATGGCGCTTTGAAGATGATGTTGACCCGAACCAGTTATCAGGTAAACGTTTGTCTCCAAAAGAATTTTATGAAGCGCTACAAGATGAAGATGTAATCGTAATTGATGGTCGTAACGACTATGAATATGAGATCGGCCACTTTCGTGGTGCCATTCGTCCAGATGTAAAAGCATCAAGAGACTTTCCAAAATGGGTACGCGAAAATATAAGCCAGTTTAAAGATAAAAAAGTTTTAACGTACTGTACAGGCGGTATCCGCTGTGAAAAGTTCTCAGGCTTTCTTTTACAAGAAGGATTTCAAGATGTATCACAGCTTGAGGGCGGAATCGTAACGTACGGTAAAGACGATGAAGTCCAAGGGAAGCTTTGGGATGGTAAACTTTACGTGTTTGACGAACGTATCTCAGTTCCCGTAAACCGTACAGATGAAGATGTTGTGATCGCTACATGTTATTATTGCGGAAAAACAGAAGATCGTTACGTGAACTGTGCAAACCCAGAATGTAATAAACAACATGTTTGCTGTACGGAGTGTGAAGTGAAGCATAAGCGTTCTTGTTCGAAAGAATGTTTAGATCACCCGCGTAACCGTTATGAGACTGAACAAAAAGAACAACAAACTGTTTAAGCTACAAAGCCAGTGATAATGCTGGCTTTTTTTATTTTCCTGTTTTAAAGTTAACGGTATATAGATGAGGTATTTCTAGACGCGTTTCAATTGAAAAATGGATATAACAACAGTTTTGAAAAGAGTGATCAAAGAGGTGAAAGAGATGAATAATAAAGCAAACGAAATTTCTGAACAAGTGATAAGCAATTATCAAAAAGATGAAGGTATGATGATTATCATATACGCACAATGGTGTGTGAATAATAAGCTCGATCCTAAAGTTGTCTACCTTAAAGCGTATCCGGACCAAAGTAATAATGAGTATGTGATGCATATGCTAGAGCAAACTGTTTCAATGGAGGAAGCAGAGCACATTCCTCATGAAACTGTACTTCAAGTTTTATCGTTATTTGGTAATGAAGACCTTGCCTTTGTAGTGTCTAATGAAATCCAAGCGATGAAGGAGACGAAAAAGGATGAATTCTGAAAAACTAGTACTCGCAAGTTATAAAACCGGGCAGTATATAGGAAAAGCAGGAGAAGAGCGTAACCAGATGGTGTTATTTGAAGTTCTAGCAGTAAAAACACACCCTTGGCAAGGTGATCTTCACAACCCTAAACAAGCGGATGTCCCTTTTTTCCAGGAAAGAAGAGCGCTAAGTTATGGAGAGAAAACATGGGTGCCCA
Source organism: Fictibacillus nanhaiensis (assembly GCF_036213205.1). Taxonomy (GTDB): domain Bacteria; phylum Bacillota; class Bacilli; order Bacillales; family Fictibacillaceae; genus Fictibacillus; species Fictibacillus nanhaiensis_E. The sequence continues at coordinate 107,915 of NZ_JARMFC010000013.1, read as the reverse complement.
TACATACGATAAAGACATTTGTCGGTGAACTTCCCCCATATAAAGAATCATTAAAACATGCCTTAGATCAGTACATAAAGAAGTTAGAAGCGGATGCTAGTCCTTGGGCAAAACGCTCTTTGGACTGTTTGTATTCACTAGAAAAAGACTATAAGCTCCATTAAAGGTGTATAAACAAAAAAGGTGGCGATAGAAATGGAACTTCAAAAACAGATAATTTCAGATTTGAAAGTGGAACCGAAAATTGATGCAAAAGAAGAGGTTCAATCTAGGATTCAGTTTTTAAAGGACTATGTAAAAAAATCTGGTGCAAAAGGATATGTTCTTGGCATCAGTGGTGGACAAGACTCAAGTCTTGCAGGTAAATTAGCTCAGATTGCTATGAATGAACTGAGTGATGAAACGGGAGAAAAATATCTTTTTGTAGCGGTTAGACTTCCGTATGGCGTACAAAAAGATGAAGAAGACGCTCAACGTGCATTGAAATTTATTGAGCCTGATGTATCTTTAACAGTCGATATTAAACCCGCTGTAGACGCTTCAGTGAGTGCATTTATGAAGGCGACCGAAAAAGAACTTTCTAACTTCCTAAAAGGAAACACGAAAGCACGTGAAAGAATGAAAGTACAATATGATATAGCAGGGGCTTATCAATGTTTGGTCATTGGTACAGATCATGCTGCAGAAGCGATAACAGGCTTCTTTACAAAACATGGTGATGGAGCATGTGACATCGTTCCATTGTACGGATTAAATAAAAGACAAGGAAGAGAGTTGCTAAAAGTACTAGGTGCAGAGGAACGTATCTATCTAAAAGTACCTACTGCTGACCTTGAAGACGATAAGCCTCTGATTCCTGATGAAACAGCACTCGGAGTAACATATGAAGAAATCGATGACTATCTGGAAGGAAAAGAAGTTTCTTCGTCATCTAAAGAAAAAATTGAAAAAAGGTATATTCAAACGAAGCATAAAAGAAACCATCCTGCATCCATTCACGATACGTGGTGGAAGTAAGAAGTAAGAGTAGTGCACCTGGGAAACCAGGTGTTTTTGTTTTGTCTCTTTTAGGTTATACTTGTTCTTGGATATAGGGGAAGGGGATACATAACTTTGAGTAAAACGGCGAAGATCATCATCTCATTAGGTATCGTATTTTTAGCATATTTTGTTTATGATACCATTAATCGCGAAAATGAAAGAAAAGATCGATTAAATGTAATCGACGAGCATTTTAAGAAGCCTTTTAAGATTGAAGAAGAGTTGAAAGAACAGTATGATAATGACTTCTTGATCGAAATGGATAAAGAGTTATATATCGTTACAGTAGAGGATCATAAAGTTGTCAAAACTGTAAAGCAATAATGAGAATGAGCCGCTTATAAATAGCGGTTTTTTGTTTGAATGCATGCTTTTAAGTTTCTAATTCTTTTCTCTTGATTGAAGTGGAAGATGCATACATACCAACTGCATGCGACGAATGAAATATAAACTATTTTAGAAGTAACAGTGAATACATTAAAAAGAGACTCTTGAAGGCACTCTCGTTTTCATTTAAAGTAGATGAAAGCTCAATTGTATACATATAAATAAATGGGGTGGTAAAATCATGGAAAATTCATACGTTTTGTATCATGACCAAATTATTAAAGATGGATCGATTTCAGTTGATCCAGAAGACAGAGGCTACCTTTTCGGAGATGGAATTTATGAAGTGGTCTTTGTTTACGACAAGAAACCATTTGCATTTCATGAACATTTTACGAGGTTCGAACAGAGTGCAGAGAAACTAGAACTTGCAATGCCTTATGATATTTCAACCTTTAAAAAGCTTACAGAGGAATTGATTAGTAGAAACAACATCATAAATGGAATGGTGTATATTCAGATGACACGTGGAGTGGCACCTAGAAATCATCTTTATGAAAGAAATATGCAAAGCATTGTTTCAGGCTTTGCAAAATCTGTTTCGCTTGATAATATTGCAGCATCTCAATCTAGCGGGATCGCAACTTATCTTACCGAAGATATCCGTTGGCTTCGATGTGATATTAAGAGCTTAAATCTTCTAGGTAATGTTATGGCAAAGCGGAGAGCTGCAGATTTTGACTGTCAAGAAGCGATTCAACACAGAGATGGAACGGTAACAGAAGGGTCTTCTTCAAACGTATTTATCGTTAAAAATGGAACATTGAAAACACATCCGAGTACGAATCTGATCTTAAATGGTATCACTAGACAAATTGTGATTAAATTAGCACAAGAAAATGGGATTACAGTGATTGAAGAAGCATTTTCTGTAGATGACCTTTTAAACGCAGACGAAGTTTTCATTACAAGTACAACGATGGAAGTTACACCAGTTATAAAACTTTTAGGCTCAGCGAGTAAATCGTACGACATTGGTCCTGTAACGACTAAACTGCAAGACCATTTTAAGAAACAAATTAAAAAGAATACGTCTGTCGTTAATTAATCTTAACTTGTAGAGGAAAACATGAAAAAATTACTCAAGTACTTTATTAATGGTCTCTTGACTATATTACCGATCGTGCTCGCAGTTTATATTATTTATAAGATCTTTGGATTTCTAGACAGCATCCTTGGTAATTTATTAAAGGATGTTTTAAAAGAAGACTATATCCCTGGGATCGGACTCATCACGACGATCGTTCTTATCACAGTCTTAGGCTGGATGTCTACTCAATATGTATCCGGAAAAATATTTAGTCTTATTGATCGCATGCTAGAGAAAACGCCATTTGTTAAAACGATTTATTCTGTAATAAAAGATACGATCCACTCCCTGTTTGGAGAAAAAAGATCTTTTTCAACGGTTGTTCTGATTGAATATCCTGAGCTAAATCTAAAAAGTATTGGTTTTGTTACGACAGAAGATGTAAGCAGCTTAAGTGACGAGTTAGCAGATCACGTTGCTGTTTATATTCCTCAGACGTTTCAGATTGCAGGATTTACTTTTTTAGCTCCTAAAGACAAAGTCAAAGTTCTTGATATAAAACCAGAAGATGCCATGAAGTTTTTATTATCAGGTGGCGTCGCAACTAAATAATATCGTATATAGCAAACACCCTTTTAGAAATGGAAAGGGTGTTTTTATTTACGTTACTTTCATACATTGAAAGAAAAGGAGGGTGTTAAGATTGGTTACTTCAAAACGGATATTTACAAAATTAACACTCATCCCATTCGAAATGATTATGAATGCTATTCCATTTTTCCATAAAGAAAAAGTGGTCTGGGAAATTAGTAAAGAACAGAAGTTACTCCTTCAAAATGAATGGTGGAAAATGAAAAGAAGAGATGATGCAATTAAGATTAATCTTCAAAGCAATAACAAAGAGTTAGTTCAAAGAATCAGAAAAGAGACTAAACGCAATAACAAGAATAACGTTACACGTACTGCAGCATATCTAACGTTTTATAACAAACATCCTGAGATCACATGGTCATTTTTAGCTCATATGGTTTCAAGAAACGCTGGATATTTTATGAGTGATCTAAAAGGAGAGTTCTTACCTCACATTCTTGAGGAGACATTTATAGAGAAATTGTACGAAATGCTTGAAAAGGGGAATAGTATGATCTTTGAGGATGCTTATCCTCAATTGCTTCTATATGAAGAGAGTAAAAAAACGGGGATATCTTTGTTTTATCTATGTCATCATTTTAATATTTCACCTTTTATAGAAGGGGTTTGGGAGGTTCACTTCCGCCGAGAAGATCAGAGCTTTTTATTACCCGTAGCCCAAATCATAAATGAACAAAGTCATATTGAAAAAATGCTTGTTCATACAGAAGAGTATTCAAAATTATTACATTCAATGACATATCGATTCCAAGAATGGCTGAAGCTCTCTCAAATTTTGTTTCCCACATCTCCGTTGAAATACTCACTAGGAAAAAACATGAATCACTTTAAGGTTCTTGATGAAAGGATTCAATTGGGACAAAACTTATATACCACATTATTTCTGCCAGAATATTTAGATGGAATACACAAGTTTGCGAATACATTTCCTCATACAGGTTCCCGGAGTGATTATGATCAAGATAGTTTTACAGCTATCTATTCTCCGCCTAAAAAGTTTCCTATAGAAAAGCTCTCTTTCTTTAAAATAAAAAAAAACAAAAAAATTTATAGTCCATTTCTTCTTGATGTCTGGAAGCTAACCTTTAATGGACCATATAAATCATTAGATTGGTTCGAAGATGCAGAATATGTATTTAAGCAAATGAAGTTGGTTTATAGACCCTCATCTTACATATGGAGTACTTACTGGTCTGGTCTTCACAAGATAGAGTCTGTGTTTCTTTTCAATCAATATTATAAGTTGCTCAAAAAAAATAGAAACCTTTGATAAGGCTTCTATTTAAAGAAGGAAAGTATGTTACCCATTTGCTGTGCAAGCCCCATCACTTGATTAGCCCCGCCCATCATTTTTCCGAAGTTAAGTCCAGATCCTTGATTGTTCGGCATCATACTCATCGAATTTTGATTACCTTGACTCTGCTGCTGATTAAAAGGCATACCTTGCATCATTGGATGTGGTATCGCACCAGGTGGCATCATTGGCATCATATATGGCATGAATGGCGTTTGAGTTAATCCTTGTGAATATTGCTGCTGTGGCATTGCTGGAGCTTGAGCTGCAGGTGCGTATGGCGGTCTGCCGGGTGCCGTTTGGCTATTTGCATATCCCTTTGCAGTAGGTGTGGTAAAAGGGTCGTATCCGCCATATGGGAACATTCTTACAGATTTCTCTTTCAAAAAAAATCACCTCAAAATAGTTTCTATATATGTATATTCAACGAATGAAAAAGGGACATAACCCTTTGTTGGAAGTGATGAAAACGCCCTGTCCAAATTTAAAACACATCATATTTTAATAATAGAAATGTGTGCTTCGAAAAGGAGGATAAGGGATTATGTCTGATGATCATACTTCATATGAATGGTTATTAACAGCGATAGGTGATTCCTTAACTGTTGGAGTAGGGGCACCAGTTTTCGGTAAAGGATATGTTGGAAGGTATGTAAACTTCACACAAACCACTTTTGATAAGCAAATTTCAGTAAAAAATTTTGCTGTTACGGGAACAACCTCTGAAGAAATATTAAGTTCTTTAAAAGATAAAGAGGTCAAGCGGTCCATTAAACATTCAAAGATTATTTTAATCACAGCTGGTGGTAATGATCTTATTCACGCAGCTTTTAAATATATGTTTACGAAAGAAGAGAAATTGATCGATCACGCGCTTGAAAATTGCAAAAAAAATCTGAACAAAATCTTCAAAAAAATTTATAAAATAAAAAGAAATTCAACAGAGCCGTTTATCATTAGAATCTGTACGCTATATAACCCTTACGTTAAATGGACTAAAGCTATGAGGTGGGTAAATATGTTTAACGATCTAATCAAAAGTTATGAGATGATGCCTAATGTGAAAGTAGCGGATTTGTATAGTGTGTTCGAAGGTAGAGAAAGTGAGCTAGTTTGCTTTGATACCATTCATCCAAACAAAAAAGGTTATCAAGTAATAGCTGTTTCTTTGTTTGAGTTAGGTTTCATTGAAATCGAATAAACGGTGTTTCAATTGAAAAACCAAAAAATTTCACGTACCGTACACGTTTTATATTTTTTTAAAAAAAGTTCAATCATTAAACAAAAAAGAGGAAGCTGTCAAAAAAATGACAGATCCTCTTTGAATTTTTTACATAACTGGAACTTTTTCAAATTCTTTTCTAAGTGACCTTGAACGTTTTGCAGCGTGTTCTACCGCTTTTTCAATAGCAACACCACCGCCATTTTCTGCAAGCGCGTCAAGTCCAGCTGCAGTCGTACCGTTTGGTGATGTCACTTTCTTTCGGAGTTCAGCTGGTGAGTCATCGGACTCCATAACCATCTTACTTGCGCCATAAAGTGTTTGTGCCGCAATGTCTCGAGCTAATTCACGATCGAGCCCGTTTTCCACAGCGACATCTTCCATATGTTCAAGCAAGTAATAAAAATAAGCAGGTCCACTACCGGCTATACCAGTAAAGACATCCATCTGTTTCTCAGATATAATTTTCACTTTGCCAATAGCTTTCGATAATTCTTGAGCTAAATCCAAATCTTCATTTTTCACATACTTACCGGCACTAATACCTGTGATGGATTCACCAATCATACTTGAAGTATTAGGCATCACACGAATGATAGGTAAAGATCGGTTGAGAATCTCCTCTATATACGTTGTTGAAATTCCGGCAAGAACGGATAAAATGACATGGTGATCTTGAAGTGCGGGTCTAAGTTGTTGAAGTACTTCTTCCGCTTGCTTTGGTTTTACCGCAAGAATAATCACGTCTGTGTTAGTTAATGAGAGTTCTTGAACTGATGTTGTCGTAATGTTATATCTGCTAGTTAGTTCTATTCTTCTGTTTTCATTTGTGTGGTTCGCGGCTATGATTCGATCAGGAGAAATTTCGGCTTTGTTGATCAATCCTGATATCATTGCTTCTGCCATTGAACCTGCACCAATAAAAGTAATATTTCTGTATTTTAACATGCAACCCCTCTTTCAATGATTTTACTTATTTATAAAATACTATGTTAACATGTTCACAAATAGATGCAAGTCGTTATATCCAATTCCACTGGATTGTAATATGATTTTTACATAAGAAACAAAGGAGGAGCTTGAATGAAATTTTATGTTGCTTCGGGATTTGAAAATATAGAACGTGTAAAAAAGTTAGGTGAAGATCTGCAAAATAAACTTCATTGGCAGCTCACTTATGATTGGACTGTTAACGATAGAGCAGAGACGAAAGAAGATCTGACTGAAATAGGCATAAAAGAATATAAAGCAGTCATGGAAGCTGATGTAACGATCGTAATCTTACCTGGTGGAAAAGGGTGCCATACAGAACTAGGAATCGCTTTAGGTAATAAGAAAATTGTTATTTTGCACGATCCAGAAGGTGTGTTACAAAAATTATCTGAAGCAATTACATTTTATTTTCTACCGCAGATTATACATTGGAATGGGGTAGTAGAAGAACTGCCTGCATTGTGCAGTTCTTCTGACCATTATTGTGCCTCTTTATAAGATTGATTTTGGAACGTTGTAACGGTTTTGGAAGCGATTCGATCGTACCCTTCTTCATTTGGATGGATAGTATCGAATAGCCATTTATCCATATCATCCGTTTGAAGGGCATCACTAACAGGAACAACTAAAGCTGGTTTGTATGAAAGTGCTGTTTCGTAAGCGATTAAGTTCCAATCATTCAATAGCTTTTCGGTAGCTGGGTAATATTTTTGTTCAGCATTAACAACGTTATACAGTTCATTTAACACTAAAATCGCGTTAGGGTTATGTTTCCTGATGTTTTTAAAAATATCATTTAAGTTTTGCTGATACTCAGATTTAACATCATCGTAACTTTGTATTGCTTTTAGTGGACCTTGTTTCTTTGCGATTTGTACGAGGTCATTACCGCCAATGTTTATTGAAATGATGTCTGCTTTCTCTACAGATTTCTGAACGGCTGGAATGTCCAGTTGATTCAGTAGACCTTGACTTGTAAAACCGGAAACACCCTGATTTTCGAGAATAATGCTTTTTCCTGTTAAGTTCTGCAGGTTCTCATTCACTTTGCTAGCAAACCCACCTTCCTCAGAGCCTCTTCCTTCAGCTACTGAATCGCCTAACACAAGGTGATTCAAAGTGGATTTTGGAGAATTTTTAAGATGATCAAGATAAGTAATTTGTTTAGAATCTGAAGAAGCGTTTTGATCGATCACAGATTGTTTCTTGATCTGGTTTATTTTATATTGTGGATAATAATACCATCCGGCTGCACTTATGACCAACAGCAAAGCAAACAAGGAGATTATATATCTTTTTTTCATATATCCTCCTTTAACATGTTTTTTAAGTAAAAGTATAGTTATAGATAATAACATAAATATGCCTAGAAAGTGAAAGGTGACAACTTGAATAATAATTCACTAAAGATACCTGTATTTATTCCCTTAGTGATTGGGATCATCGCAATATCGTTTTCTTCTATTTTTGTTAAATGGTCAGATGCACCTGTTTCTGTTCAAGGAATGTATCGATTGTTATTTACATTATGTTTGATGCTGCCATTTGTATGGAAACAAGTTCACTTTTTGAAAAAATTAACTTGGCAAGATGGCTTTTTGTTATTTTTATCAGGAACTTTTCTAGCTCTTCATTTCTTGTTCTGGATGGGGTCTTTGAAATTAACTACCGTTGCAAGTTCTACGATACTGCTTTCATTGCAGCCTGTTTTTGTAATGATTGGAGCCTATATAGCGTTTCGAGAAAAAACGTCAAGGGCTGCGATAATCGGAATGGTAGTTGCGATCGTTGGAGCTATAATGATTGGTTGGGGAGATATTGGCATCTCATTAAAACATATTCAAGGAGATGTTTTATCCATTCTAGGGACGATTGTAGTTGCAGTTCATATGCTTATCGGTCAAAAGCTTCTTAAGACATTTCCTGCTACGCTTTATAGTTTTTTGGTATTTTTAGTAGCAGTTATAGTATTTGGAATATACAATTTGACATTAGCTATTCCGATGACTGGGTATCCTGAGAAAGAGTGGGGAATCTTCCTGCTACTTGCTATCATACCAACAATATTTGGACATGTGTTATTCAATTGGTTGTTAAAATACGTAACAGCTGCTACGATTTCAATGGCAATATTAGGTGAACCTGTAGGGGCCACATTGTTAGCATATCTATATCTTGATGAATCACTAACTCTTTCCCAATGGAGTGGAGGTGCTATCGTGTTAGCCGGACTTTATTACTTCTTGCAAAACACACGAAAGCAAAATAAAGGGACACCGCCTGCACCAATTAAGACACCAGTGACATCAGGTCCCATTGTAAAAAAAGGGTAAGAGCCTTTTCCTAGGCTTTTTATGAACATTCTTATATGATGAAACAAACAGATGAAAAAGGAGATTGATTTCATGAGTAACTATGCGAAAGCTACTTTTGCTGGAGGATGCTTTTGGTGTATGGTCACACCATTTGAAGAGTGGCCAGGTATCATTTCTGTAGAATCGGGCTATACAGGTGGTCACAAGGAGAATCCGACTTACAAAGAAGTCTGCAGTGAAACAACTGGCCATTTTGAAGCAGTCCAAATTACATTTGATCCATCCATCATTTCGTATGAAAAAATCGTCTCTGTTTTTTGGAAACAAATTGATCCTACAGATACTGGCGGACAATTTTATGACCGTGGGGATTCGTACCGTACTGCCATTTTTTATCATGATGAAGAACAAAAAACGATTGCTGAGAAATCAAAAAAAGAATTAGAAGAGAGCGGCCGATTCGACAAGCCAATCGCAACTTTAATTATACCAGCTGGTACGTTTTATCCAGCTGAAGAATATCATCAGGATTATCATAAAAAGAATCCTTTTCATTACAAGCGCTATCGCCAAGGCTCAGGACGAGATGCCTTTATCAAATCACACTGGGTAGATATTGGGCAAAAAGAAGAAATACTTAAAACTCTTAACCCTATGCAATATAACGTTACACAAAAAGATGCAACAGAACCTCCTTTTCAAAATGAATTTTGGAACCATACAGAAGAAGGAATCTACGTGGATATCGTTTCTGGGGAGCCTCTTTTCAGTTCATTAGACAAATTCGATAGCAGCTGTGGTTGGCCAAGTTTTACAAAACCTGTTCGTTCATCAACTGTTGAAGAGAAGGAAGACTTGTCTCACGGTATGATCCGAACGGAAGTAAGAAGTAAGGATGCAGATTCTCATTTAGGACACGTATTTACAGATGGTCCTCGAGATCGAGGGGGATTAAGATATTGCATCAATTCTGCAGCACTCCGGTTTATTCCGAAGAACGAACTAAAAGAAAAAGGGTATGAAGAGTATCTCACTCTGTTCGAACAAAAATAAACCAGCCTTCGGCTGGTTTATTTTTGTTCAGAAAAGGAATAAGAATGTGACTGTATATATTTTAATCGAGCAAATAGAATGATAGCGCCAGCTGTTAGACCTGATATTAATCCGATCCAATAGCCATAGGCACCGAGAGTTGTGAAATTAGCTAGGTAATATCCAACTGGTAGACCAAGCACCCAGTAAGAGATGAATGAAAGCATAAATGTCACATTTACATCTTTATAGCCTCTTAATGCACCTTGTATTGGAGCACCTATAGCGTCAGCCAGTTGAAAGAACACCGCATACCATAAGAACGAAGTCGTGAGTTGAATGACTTCTCGTTCGTTTGAATACATTCTCGCTACTTGTTCATCGAAAATCACTAACAAACCTGAAAGGATTAGGGCAAATCCCACTGCAGTTACAATTCCGATATAGCTATATTGTGCTGCATCTTTAAAGCGTTTTGCACCAACTTCAAAACCAACTGCAATCGTAAGCGCAAAAGAGATGCTTAGTGGCAGCATATATAGGAATGAAGCAAAGTTAAGTGCAGCTTGGTGAGCTGCAATGGTTATTGTGTTAAAATCACTCATTAACAAGGTAACTGCCGCAAATATACTTACTTCAAAAAAGATGGCTAAACCAATTGGAACCCCGATCTTCAACTGTTCTTTCCAAGCTGTTAAAGAAGGTTTATAGAAGTTTCGAAACAGTTTATATCCTCTAAATGGATTCACTTTAACTACGATTATAACAGTTAAAATTGCGGTTACCCAATAAGTTATAGCAGTTGCTACACCTGCACCTATACCGCCTAACTCCGGAAAACCACCTTTACCAAAAATAAATAGGTAGTTAAAGATCGCATTCACCGGTAATCCGACAAGAGTAATGAACATTGTAATTCTAGTTTGACCAAGCGCATCGATAAAAGAGCGTAGTGCTCCGTATAAAAACAGAGGCATGATGCCGAAAGAGAGTGCGATTAAATAGCCTCTTGCAACGTGCTCCACTTCTTTTTCAAGAGTCATCGCTCCTAAAACAGGATCCAACACCAATGATCCTAAAACAACAACGATGACAGATATTACGACTGATAAATAAACTGCTTGCATAACTGACCGTGGCACATTTTTTGTGTTTTTAGCACCTACTAACTGTGAAACGATGGGTGTTAATGCCATTAGGATACCATTTAGTCCAACGAAGATAGGAACCCATAAACTCGATCCGATAGCGACACCTGCTAGTTGATTAGCACCAGCTCGGCCGCTCATAACGGTGTCTAAAAAGTTCATGGCATATAAACCTAACTGTGTGATCAAGACTGGAATCACTAGTATAAAGAAATTTTTATATTTATCTCTTAACGAATAAGTCTGTATCATCTGCATACTTCCTTTAGTAGTTAAACTGTCAATTCGAGACAATGCATTATATCATAAAACATAACTAATATACGTGAAGGAGAAACTATGAGTGTTCAATTTCTTTTTGAAGTTCAATCTGTTTTGCCAGGAGAGCAAAGCGAAGAAAAAATTGTACTGGTTTCAACAGAGCTTTTATATAGAAGCAGTGGAGAAACAATCTATACAGGTGTAATACCGGTAAGAGTAACTGAGCATGGAGTGTTTGTATCGGTCCCAGCAGTTACTGCTGCCTTCAACTCAAAGTATTTACGAACTGAAACATTATTTCGGTTAAAACGATACATTAAACGAATGAGAGATTACTTGGATTTTGATAAAAAGGAATAAGTTGACTTTTTACTTTTACCTTCATATAATATGAAAAACTATATGTCAGAACATTTATGAAAAAGAGAGTAATCTGTAAGGATGTTTATAGCGAGCAAGGGATTGGTGTAAGCCTTGCACAACTTTCAGACGAAGCGCACTTTGGAAATGTTTGCTTGAAAACGAAGTAGAGCAAACCGGGACTTCCCGTTAACAAGTCAAGTGGCCTTTAGGCAATGAGAGTGGTACCGCGGTTAATATCCGTCTCTTCTATTAATTTAGAAGAGGCGGATTTTTTTATTTTTAGGGAGGTTAAAGAATGAACGGTAAAAAAGTGTTTGCAGCTTATTTAAAAGAAAAAATTGGTAGTGATCTATCTTTCGAAGAAATTGATGCCGCTATTGAAAAACCAAAACAAATTCAACAAGGTGATCTAGCATTTCCTTGTTTTCAATTAGCTAAGATCTACAAGAAGTCTCCAAATGAAATCGCAAAAACGTTAGCTGGTGGAACGAGTCAAGATGAGTTTGAGAAAATAGAAGTTGTTGGAGGCTACGTGAATGCTTTTTTAAATAAGAAAGTAGCTGCTGTATCACTGTTAACTCAAATATTAAAGGAGAAAAACAACTATGCAAATCATAGTTTTGGTAATGAAAAGACAATCGTTATAGATCTTTCTTCTCCTAATATTGCAAAGCCTTTCTCAATGGGACACTTGCGTTCAACAGTAATTGGTTCTTCAATAGCTGCGATCAGTGAAAAATGTGGGTACACGACAGTTAAAATTAATTATATAGGTGATTGGGGTACACAATTTGGTAAATTAATCTGTGCGTACTTAAAGTGGGGCTTGGAAAATGAAGTAAAAGATAATCCGATCGGAGAGCTGACTAAACTTTACGTTCGTTTTCATGAAGAAGCTGAAAAAGATCCTTCGTTAAATGATGAAGGGAGAATGTGGTTTAAGAAATTAGAAGATAATGATCCCAAAGCAAAAGAATTATGGATCTGGTTTAAAGAAGCATCCTTAGAAGCATTTCAGAACATCTATAAATTATTGGATGTCCATTTCGATTCTTATAACGGTGAAGCGTACTTTAACGATAAAATGGAAGCTTCCGTAAAAGCCCTGCAAGAAAAGAATTTGTTAGAACTTTCTGATGGTGCCCAGGTTGTACGAGTAGGTGAAGATCTGCCACCGTGTTTGATCAAAAAAACGGACGGCGCCACTCTGTATGCTACACGTGACATTACTGCTGCCATCTATAGAAAGAAGACCTATGACTTTGACGAGGCATTCTATGTTGTCGGACACGAACAATCTCTACATTTTGAACAAGTGAAACGCGTATTGAAAAAGCTTGGACACGATTGGGCTGATCACATGCATCATGTTCCTTTCGGGCTTATTTTACAGAATGGTAAAAAGATGAGTACACGAAAAGGAAGAACTGTACTATTAGAAACCGTTATCTTAGAAGCAGTGCAGTTAGCAGAACAAAATATTATAAGTAAAAATCCTGAACTCCAAGATTTACAGTATGTCGCACGTCAAGTAGGGGTGGGCGCCGTTATTTTTCATGATTTAAAAAATGAGAAAGGAAACGATGTGGAATTCTCGCTTGATACGATGCTTAAATTTGAGGGTGACACGGGGCCGTATGTGCAGTATACAGCTGCTAGAATACAAACATTATTAAATAAAGGGAATTTTAACGGAAGTGTTCCGACAGAGTTGTCCATCGAATCAGAAAGCTGGGAGATCATATCTGTATTAAATGAATTTCCTGAAGTTGTTGAACAGGCATTTCGCAGAAAAGAACCATCTGCAATTTCGAAATATGTTTTAAAGTTATCTCATAAATTCAATCAGTATTATGCACATGTGAAAATCTTAAATAGTATAGAAACGCATGAAAGACTTGCACTATGTGCCGCTGTTCAGATCGTGTTGAAAGAAGGATTGAGATTATTAGGCGTACAAACACCTGAAAGAATGTAAAGCCACCTTTATTTAACTGAAAAGTTTATTTAGTAGCAAATAATCTTGATTCCGTTATATAATCTTATAACTTCATATAAATTATGGGATCGAGGAACGGACAATGAAATTAAACGAACATACGAAGGGTATATGGTACGCCGCTTTTTCTTATTTAATATGGGGATTTCTTCCGCTGTATTGGAAACCACTTCAATCAGCAGGTTCCGTTGAGATTTTAGCACACCGTATTTTATGGTCTTTTCTTTTAATGATTGCTGTAATGTTCCTATTAAAAAAGAAAAACACTCTTATTAGAGATGTAAAAGTGCTCTTTGGTAATAAGAAACAATTTCTTTCCGTTTTTACTGCCTCACTACTGATAAGCGGAAATTGGGTCATGTATATTTGGGCCGTCAATACAGACCATGTTGTTGAAGCGAGCTTAGGCTACTATATTAATCCACTAGTTAGTGTAATTCTAGGGATGCTCGTATTGAAAGAAAAATTAAACAGCTGGCAGCTAGTTTCTTTTTTGTTAGCTTCCTGCGGTGTTTTTCTATTAACTTGGCAACATGGAGAATTTCCTTGGGTGGCTGTTTCTTTAGCTCTTTCGTTCGGCCTGTATGGACTTGTAAAAAAACTTGGGAGTTTTGACTCGTTAACGGGCTTAACATTTGAGACGATGTTTGTTTTTCCATTTGCGTTCATTTATTTGATCTATCTTCAATGGAACGGAGAGACGTCATTCATCTCTGGAGGCACTTCTACGACATTGCTTTTATGGGGAGCTGGACTTGTAACTGCAGTACCATTACTTTGCTTTGCACAAGGTGTAAAAAGGATCTCAATGACGATGATCGGCTTTCTACAATACATTGCTCCAACTATCATGCTCGTATTAGGTGTATTTTTGTATCATGAAACATTTAGTCAGATTCATGTCATTTCATTTACCTTGATATGGATTGCACTCCTTATTTTTACGGTCAGCAGAACAAAATGGGCAAATTATCTCATAAATCGTAAAAAACAAAATTCACTTTCTGCGAAAATATAGTATAATGGCAATGACCATTGTTACAGTTGAAACCTTATCAATGATAAGGTTCTTTTCATTCATTGTTTGAGAGCGCTTTAAATAGGGAAAAATTCAATGGCGAGAAATGATGAATCACCTGTTAACAGCAACAGCACAATACTTACAAAGGGAAGCAGGAGGGAACAAAAGATGAGTCATCAACGTTCCAAATCAGAAAATCCTTGGCAGGGACTAAGTGGACCAAATATGGCCTACATCCTTGAACTATATGATCAATATAGTGTGGATCCGGAATCTGTTGACAGTTCATTCAAAGAGAAATTTGATGCTTGGGGGCCTCCGATTGAGGGCTCTGAATCAAATCAACGTACTGCACAGAGTTTTGATGGATTGGATTTCGAGAAATTAGCAGCTGCACTAAAATTAGCAGAAAACATTCGCACATACGGTCATCTAGCAGCTGACTTATACCCAGTAGGGGAATTTCCGAAAGATCACCACCATATTGACCCGAAAGAATTTAACTTATCGAAAGAAGATTTGAAAGCGATACCACCTTCCTTTATTTGGAAAGAAGCGCCATCTAGTGTAAAAGACGGCTTTGAAGCGATTCAGATGCTTCAGGAAGTGTATACAAAAACCATCGCTTATGAATTCAGTCATGTACACGAGACTGAAGAACGCCAATGGTTAAACACCATGGTTGAAACAAGCCGACATTACCCTAAATTCTCTGCTGAAGATAAGAAAAACCTTTTAACACGTCTGAGTGAAGTTGAAGGATTTGAGAAATTCCTTCATAAAACATTCGTTGGACAAAAGCGTTTCTCAATCGAAGGCGTTGATATGCTGGTACCGATGCTTGATGAAGCAGCTAAAGAAGGCTGCCGTGACGGAGCAGAACATGCTTTGATCGGAATGGCTCACCGTGGGCGTCTTAACGTACTTGCTCACGTTCTTGGCAAACCTTATGAATTAATTTTCTCTGAATTTCATCATTCTCCAAACAAGGAGCTAATTCCTTCTGAAGGTTCGAGAGGAATTAACTTTGGTTGGACTGGAGATGTAAAGTACCACTTAGGTGCTAGTCGTTTGGTTGAAACCGATCAATCTCACAAAATTAAAATTTCTCTTGCGAACAACCCGAGTCACTTAGAGTATGTAGATCCAGTTGTCGAAGGATATACAAGAGCTGCTCAGGAAACGCGTGACAAGAAAGGGTATCCGGTTCAAGATACTTCTAAAGCATTTGCAATTCTTATTCATGGTGATGCTGCTTTTCCTGGTGAAGGAATCGTTGCTGAAACATTGAACTTAAGTCGTCTTAGAGGGTATCAGACTGGTGGAACACTTCATATCATCGCAAATAACCTAGTAGGTTTTACAACGGATAGTGGCGATTCTCGTTCGACGAAATATGCGAGTGATCTTGCTAAAGGTTTTGAGATTCCTATTATTCACGTAAATGCTGATGATCCAGAAGCGTGTATTGCAGCTGTACATCTTGCTTATGAATATCGTAAAAAGTTCCAAAAAGACGTTCTGATCGACTTGATCGGCTATCGTCGATTCGGTCACAATGAAATGGACGATCCATCTGCAACACAGCCGAGATTGTATAAACAAGTAAACAGTCATCCGACGGTTCGTGACGTTTATGCAAAACAGCTTGTTAAAGAAGATGTACTATCTGAAGAAGATGTAAAATCCATTGAAGATGATGTATTAACGAAACATCAGACTGAATATGAAAAAGTTCAAGGCCGCAAAGAAAAGTTTAAATTGGAAGACACACGACTTCCTGATCCGTTATCGAAAGCACTTCCTGATATCGATACCACAATTTCAGTTAGTGATCTTCAAGAACTTACAGAGAACATGCTAAAGTTCCCAGAAGATTTTAATGTTTACCCTAAAATCAAGAGAATCCTTGAACGTAGACGCAAGTCGTTCCAAGGGGAAAAAATTGATTGGGGTATGGCTGAATCATTAGCTTTCGCTTCTATCCTCAAGGATGGAACACCGATTCGTATTACGGGGCAAGACTCTGAGCGTGGTACGTTCGCCCAAAGACACCTTGTTTTAAATGATAGTGAGAGCGGAAAGAAGTTTTCTCCGTTGCATGCGATGGATGACATCGATGTTTCGTTTGCAATCCATAACAGTCCACTTTCAGAATCATCAGTTGTTGGTTTTGAGTATGGTTATAATGTGTTTGCACCTGAAACGCTTGTTATTTGGGAAGCACAATACGGAGATTTCGCGAACGTTGCTCAAGTTCTGTTCGATCAGTTCTTATCAGCAGGTCGAGCGAAGTGGGGACAAAAATCCGGTATGGTGATGCTTCTTCCTCATGGATATGAAGGTCAAGGACCTGAGCATTCAAGTGCACGTCTAGAAAGATTCCTACAGTTAGGTGCAGAGAATAACTGGACAGTTGCTAACGTAAGTACAGCGTCACAGTACTTCCATTTGCTAAGACGTCAAGCTAAGCTCTTATCTATGGATGAAGTTCGTCCGTTAGTCGTTATGACACCTAAGAGCTTGCTGCGTGACACGAAAGTAGCATCCATGGCGGAAGCTTTTGAAAGCGACCACTTTATGCCATTGTTACAACAGCCAGGTCTAGGCAAAGAAAAAGACAAAGTGAAGAAAATCTTGCTTTGCTCTGGTAAGATTGCGATTGATCTTGAAAAAGCACTTGAGCAAGATCAAGTAGCAAGAACGGAGATGCATATCGTTCGTGTTGAACAGATCTACCCGTTCCCAGAAGAAGAGATGAATGTGTTATTAAAAGAGTATCCAAACGTTGAAGACTTGATCTGGGTGCAAGAAGAGCCGAAAAACATGGGATCATGGTTATACATCGAACCAAAACTTCGTGCTGTAGCACCAAAAGCTCACGTTTCTTATATTGGACGTCAAGAACGTTCGAGTACGGCTGGTGGGGAACCAGACATCTATAAAAAAGAACAAGAACAAATCATCCAAACATCATTAGCACTAGACATTCAATCGCGAGAGGGAGGCCGTGAACATGTTTGACGTTAAAGTTCCGGAGTTAGCCGAATCAATTTCAGAAGGTACAGTAGCACAATGGCTTAAAAAAGAAGGCGACACAGTTGTTAAAGGTGAAGATTTAGTAGAGCTCGAAACTGATAAAGTAAACATTGAAATCAGTGCAGAGCGTGATGGCGTTCTAAAAAATATCAAAGTTGAACCAGGTGACACTGTAGCAGTTGGCGATATTATTGCTTCTATCATTGAAGGCGGAGCTTCTGAGTCTGCAGAACCTGCAGCAGAAGAAAAGACAGAAGAAAAAGCAGCTCCAACTCAACAAAAACAAGAGTCAGTCGTTGAAAAAGACGCGGCTGAAGAAGAAGTGAAAGCTTCTGATCGCCCGATTGCATCTCCTGCAGCTCGCAAGCTTGCTAGAGAAAAAGGTATCGACCTTTCTGAAGTGAATGCTCGCGATCCTCTTGGACGCGTTCGCACGGAAGATGTGAAACGTCATGCTGAAGGCGGAAGCACGGAGAAAGCTGTTCCGGCATCTAAGCCAGCAGCGTCTGCATCTAAACCTGCTGCTTCTGTAGAAGAGGTAAACCCTGAGAAACCTGTAGAGCGCGTGAAGATGTCTCGTAGACGTCAAACAATCGCTAAACGTTTAGTTGAAGCTCAACAAACCGCAGCGATGCTTACAACGTTTAATGAAGTTGATATGACGGCGATCAACGAAGTTCGTGCTCGTCGTAAGGACAAGTTCTATGAGCAAAACGGAGTTAAATTAGGATACATGTCATTCTTCACAAAAGCTGTTGTTGGAGCACTGAAAAAGTTCCCTGCAATTAATGCTGAGATTCAAGGCGATGAAATGGTACTTAAGAAGTTCTACGATATCGGAATCGCAGTTGGAGCAGAAGAAGGACTAGTTGTACCAGTTGTTCGCAACGCTGATCGCCTAAGCTTCGCAGGTATTGAAAAAGAGATCGGAAACTTAGCTGAGAAGGCACGTTCTAAAAAGCTATCACTAGAAGACCTTCAAGGCGGTTCATTTACGATCACGAACGGCGGTATCTTCGGATCAATGCTATCAACACCTATCTTGAATGCACCACAAGTTGGTATCCTTGGAATGCACACGATTCAATGGAGACCAGTAGCGATTGATAAAGAGCGCATGGAAAACCGTCCAATGATGTACATCGCGCTTTCTTATGATCACCGTATCGTAGACGGAAAAGAAGCAGTAAGCTTCTTAACAACGATTAAATCACTTCTTGAAGATCCAGAATCACTTCTTTTAGAAGGTTAATGTTTAGTAACGTAATGATGATATGGAACACTCCCTGCGGCTTGCAGGGGGTGTTTTTTTAGGGTTTTAACAGGGTTTTCGTAGCGTATGGGAAGGTTAGCGAGTATGAAGGTGGCGGCTGGATTTGTCGAATGGCCTTTATTTTTGATTTTCGACTTAATTAGTGTTGGTATCGGCTTAATTGGTGCGCTGCACGACTTAATGATCGTCCATTCCGACTTAATTTCTTCATTTTAGACTTAATTGTGCACAATCTAAATTCCGAGCAAAAAATTATTCATCAAACCATTGCTGAAAATAAAGGTATTTTATCAATTTTTATCGAATGAAATATGTACTAAAAGCTAGAGGTGATACCTTGATAAAAAAACCACGTACAAAGCCCCTGAAATTATTAAAATTAGACTCCATCTTACAAAGATTAGTACACAATCACCTGAAATACGGTGAATTACAAATTGAATTTGCAAGATATTCTGCAGGTTATAGAGGTGAAGTGGCATTAAATTATTATCTGCACGATTTGGATGAGAATTCATACCTCATTTTTCATGACTTGCGACTTCCGAGAGATAAAGAAAAGAAATATTACTTTCAAATCGACTGTCTGATTCTTCATTCTTCGTTTGGCGTTTTGCTCGAGGTTAAAAATCTCTCGGGTGACCTATATTTTGATCATCACTTCGATCAGATGAAACGAACGAAAAATGGTGTAGATGAAACATTTCCCGATCCAGTGAACCAGGTCCAACAACAAAAATCGTATTTGGAAAGCTGGTTGAAAAGAAATCAGTTGCCTAAAATCCCACTTCATTCCCTCGTTGTTCTAACAAACCCTAAATCTTTTATAACGTTATCACCGCATTATGGAAAAAAAGCTGCCCATATTATTCGAGCTAAGGGTCTAGTTAACAAAGTTCAAGACTTTACGACGTTCCATCAAGAAATCCTCTCAAAGAAAGACCATTCAAAATTTACTACAAAGCTATTAAAGCAACACGAAAAGCATAATCCAGACGTGTTAAAAACACATAACATCAAGAAAACGGACATTATTACCGGAGTCTTTTGTCCAGACTGCAATCATGTTCCTATGCATCGAGAGAGAAGTACCTGGGTTTGTTCTAGGTGCTATGGAAAGTCCAATGATGCTCATATAAGAGCAATCCAAGACTATGCACTCATCTTTGATGAACCTGTAAAGAACAAAGCGTTAAGACGTTTTTTACACATCGATTCATCTACTTGTATGAAAAATCTTCTGAAATCCATGAATATTACTCCGAGTGGCCCTACAAATTCAGCAACGTACCAGCTTCCGATTCCTGAATAGCTCTACTCATAATGTTATTTCAATCTAACAAAAAATGATAAACGAACCTACTATATTAAAACTCAATAATACTTGCAAAACGCAAGCGACAACACTTGCAAAGTACATCTATCTGAACAACGAAACATTTGCATATTGCAACTAATGTGCAAAAAAAGGCAGCTGCAATCAGCAGCCACCAAATTTTTGTTAACCAATATTATATTAAGGTATCAACAAAATCTTACCTGTACTCTTTCTACTCTCCAAATACTCATGAGCTTTTGCTCCGTCACGTAATGAGAAAGATGTTTCTGTAATTTTTACATCTCCATTTTTAATCCATTCAAACAACTCGCTTGAACGTTTTACACGTTCTTCGTGAGAGGTTAGAACATTCCACAAGTCGCCTCCAGTCAACGTCTTGGAAGTATCCATGAGCATGCGAGGATCAATGGACACTGGATCACCCCCAGCCATACCAAAGAATACTACGGTTCCACCAATCCTTGTAACTTCAAAACTTTCCATTATCGTAGAACCGACAGACTCATAAACAACGTCTACACCTTTACCGGAAGTTTCACTCAATACGCTTTCTTTCCAATTATCATTATATAAGAATACCGAATCTGCTCCTGCTTCTAAAGCGACCTGACGTTTTTCTTCTGAAGATGTTAGACCAATAACCTTACCGCCAAGCAACTTAATAATCTGAATCAATAGCTGTCCAACACCGCCTGCGGCAGCATGAACCAATGCAACATGACCTTGTTTAATCGAAAAACTGTCTCTAGTCAGATAATGTGCAGTCAAACCTTGTAGCAAAAGAGAGGCTGCTGATTCAAAGGATACACCTTCTGGAATGGGTATTGCTTTTTCATTCGGGACAACGACCAGTTCTGCGTTTGCAGCGGGTACATCTGCGAATGCGATTCGATCTCCAACAGAAACACCATTAACAGCACTGCCAACTTCTTTAACGATTCCTGCTCCTTCATAACCTAGAATATAAGGAGGCTTTCCTTCTAGATGATAATTGCCTTTTCTTCTATAAACATCAGCGAAGTTTAAACCAATGGCTTTCATTTCTACCAAAATGTCTTGATCACCTTTGATTGGATTCTTAATTTCACGATATTCTAAAACCTCCGGACCACCGAAGGAGTCAAAAACTAATGCTTTCATATATATAGTTCTCCATTCTAATAATATCTTCCTTATCATATTAACCGAAACGATCCGTGAAATACTAGGAAAGGAGCTCAATGAAATGAATTTGACAGATAGGGCAGGGCACATTATGATTTAACAAAAGAATTACTTAAAGGAGAGAGGCTTCATGATTCATTTAGAGTGGGCAAACAGAGAAACAATTCGCGAGATTAAATGTGTACATACCGATGCAAAAAAATATATGGTTAACCGTGCTTTGACTGCTGGCAAATCATATGAACTAAAAAATGAAACAGAGGAATTTTATTTTGTAGTAGATAACACAGGAAAAATAGGTGGATACTACAAAGAATATTTTGAAGGCTAAGCATTTAAGTGACCAAAGAAAAAACCTGACTCATTGAGCCAGGCTTTTTTTATCTATTATGAATGAATTTTCTTTTTTTCCTTGTTTAATAGAGCGTCCATGAATTCGTGGAATTCTGGAATGTTCATCTGTTGCGCTGAATCTGATAGTGCTACTGCTGGATCAGGATGCACCTCAGCCATAACGGCATCGGCTCCGATCGCCATTGCCGCTTTAGCAGCAGGGAGGAGAAGGTCTTTTCGGCCCGTTGAGTGTGTTACGTCCACAACTACTGGGAGATGCGTTTCTTTTTTAAGAATCGGTACCGCTGAGATATCAAGTGTGTTACGAGTTGCTCTCTCGTACGTACGAATTCCGCGTTCACACAGAATGACTTGTGAGTTACCTTGAGCCAAGATGTACTCAGCAGCGTACATGAATTCTTCAATCGTCGCAGCTAACCCACGCTTCAGTAATACAGGCTTGTTCACAGATCCCGCTGCTTTTAACAGGTCAAAGTTCTGCATGTTACGTGCGCCGATCTGAATCACATCAACATAATCTAGAGCCATCTCAATGTCGTTCGGATTTAAAATTTCACTTACAACAGCAAGTTGATGTTCATCTGCTGCTTTGCGAAGAATTTTTAATCCTTCTAGTCCAAGTCCTTGGAAGTCGTAAGGAGACGTACGCGGTTTGAATGCGCCACCTCGGATTAACGTTAATCCTTTTTCTGCAATTACTTCTGCTACTTGCTTCACTTGTTCGTAGCTTTCTACCGCACAAGGACCCATGATGAAGTGAGGATTACCGTCACCAATCTTTTCACCTTTTACATTTACAATTGTATCTTCAGGTTTCTTTTTACGAGATACGAGTAATGCTTTTCGATTATCATCTTTTTGGAGCTCTAAGCTTGCTTTGAAGATTTGCTTGAAGATGTGCTGCACCGTTGATGTTTCGAACGGACCATCGTTATGAGAAGCAATCAGATCTAATAGCTCTCTTTCTCTTACAGGATCAAATCGTTTAACTCCTTGCATTTCTTTAAGCTTTCCAATTTGTTGTGCAACATTACCTCGTTCATTTAAAAGCTCTAAAATCTTTAAAGAAATATCATCCATCTGTTTGCGTAAGTCTACTAATTCGTTTGACATGTGTGGTTCCTCCCCATATTTATACTCGTGTCATTAGTTCCTATATCGCGGCCGCTTATAGGCTTATATTTATATACATCGATACATAGACACTTTCGTGCTTTAAAGCGTGTGTCTCATAAAGTATTGTTTGTAACTTTAAAGGGATTTCAAAAGAATGTCAAGTACTTACACAAAAAAAGATATAAATTATTTTTCAGTTTGATCTACAAGCTTTTTGACATATAGATGAAGCTAATGTAAATTTTAAGAAAAATGAATGAATTTCCTTTACAACAGCGCTTCAACGTGCTAAAACTGTTTATAACTTTATAAAACAAATCGCAATGAAAGAACAGCAGTAGTGGAATGGTTCCCTGTTATTAGAGAGCTGATGGTGGTGCAAATCAGTACACAGCCTTTCGCGAATTACAATTCTTGAGCATGCTTTTGTAAAAAAGCCGGAAAATTTCCGTTAACAAAATGAAGGTGGCAAAGATATATTCTTTGCTGTCAGGGTGGTACCGCGATTATAATTCGTCCCTGCTTATTAGCAGGGACTTTTTTGTACTATCAGAACAATTTTTACAAGACCAACTAGTTAAAAAGGGCAGTATAAGTACGACCAAGGCTGACTCGAAGATAAGAGCTTCAGCCGGGTTTTCTATATCAAAAACAGGCAAGCAGGAGGAATAGAAGATGAGATATTTAACAGCAGGGGAGTCACACGGCCCTCAACTAACAACAATCATTGAAGGTGTACCAGCAGGTTTGCCTCTAGTAGCAGAAGACATTAACGAAGAACTTGCTCGACGCCAAAAAGGGCATGGGCGTGGCCGTCGTATGCAAATTGAGAAAGATCAAGTTCAGATCGTAAGTGGTGTACGTCACGGTGTAACGCTCGGCTCACCGATCACACTCGTAGTTGAAAACAAAGACTATACTCATTGGACGAAGATTATGGGTGCTGAACCACTCGAAGACGAGAATGCAGAAGTAAAACGTGTTATTTCTAGACCTCGACCGGGTCATGCAGATCTAAACGGTGCTATCAAATACAACCATCGAGATATGAGAAACGTGCTAGAACGGTCTTCAGCCCGAGAAACAACAGTTCGAGTTGCGGCTGGTGCTGTTGCGAAAAAGGTTCTTAAAGAACTTGGTGTTGAAGTTGGTGGTCATGTGTTAGAACTTGGAGGAGTAATAGCCGAGAATACTTCTTATGAATCCTTAAACGAACTTCGTGAAAAAACGGAGGTCTCTCCTGTACGATGTTTTGATAAAAATGTTGAAAAAACGATGATGGAAGCGATCGATTCCGCAAAAGATAACGGAGACTCGATCGGTGGAGTTGTTGAAGTAATCGTTGAAGGTATGCCAGTAGGTGTGGGGAGCTACACTCATTATGATAATAAACTAGATGCCAGATTAGCGGCAGCTATTATGAGTATCAATGCATTTAAAGGTGCTGAGATCGGTATTGGATTTGAAGCAGCACGAAAACCTGGAAGTGAAGTGCATGATGAGATTGTTTGGGATATTGAACGCGGTTATACAAGAAGAACAAACAACGCCGGAGGCTTTGAGGGAGGAATGACGACTGGAATGCCAGTTGTTGTGCGTGGTGTGATGAAGCCGATTCCTACTCTTTATAAGCCGCTAAACAGTGTGGATATTGAAACAAAAGAAGTTTTCGCGGCAAGCATTGAACGGTCTGATAGCTGTGCTGTACCTGCTGCAAGTGTTGTAGCAGAATCTGTTGTTGCATGGGAGCTTGCAAGTGCGCTAGTCAACCAATTTGGACAAGATAACATGGAAGTGATTAAGAAAAATATCGTACAGCACCAAGAACGTGCAAGGGTGTTTTAAATGAACACGATACACATAACAACACCTTCAAAAAACTACCCGGTTTTTATTGGAGAAAACGTTATTAATGAGCTTAAAACAGTATTAGAAAGCCTGAATCCTTCACCTAAGAAGCTTTTAATCATTACAGATGAAAACGTCGGTAAACTCTATTTAGAAAACGTACAAAGAGTGATTGGTGATGCTTTCACTCATGAAACGATTCAGATTCAGGCTGGTGATGATCAGAAGTCTTTTGAAAATTATATGGCTTGCCAAAGCTATGCTTTAAGTAAAGATCTCGACCGCACATCGGTTGTTGTTGCGCTTGGAGGCGGAATGATCGGTGACCTTGCTGGATTTGTCGCAGGAACTTTTATGCGAGGTATTCGCTTTGTTCAAATCCCCACTACTATACTCGCACATGATAGTGCTGTAGGGGGAAAAACGGGAATCAATCATCCTGAAGGTAAGAATATGATCGGGGTATTTCATCAACCTGAAGCGGTGATATACTCTACAGACTTCTTAACTACCTTACCAACAAACGAAAAAAGATCTGGTTTTGCAGAAGTCATTAAACACGCATTGATCGCTGATGAAAATCTATATCGTTCGTTGCGTGAGAACATTAACGACATCAATGATCTAAAAGGTGAGTCTCTACAGCAAGCTCTTATAAAAGGCATCGAAATAAAAAATGCTATCGTCACACAGGACGAGAAAGAAAAAGGTATTCGAGCTTATTTGAACTTTGGTCATACACTCGGTCATGCCATAGAAGGGGTGCTTCAATACAAAGGGATTACTCATGGTGAAGCCGTTGCATTAGGCATGCTTTTTGCACTTTCACTTGATGAAGATACTGAAATTCTTGGAAAAGAACTAAAGGATTGGTTAACAGTTTTAGGTTATCCATCATTTCCTAAGCACTTATCTGCTTCCTCACTAGTCAATCGTATGAAAAAAGATAAAAAAGCTGAAAAAGGGATGATTCAAATGGTGCTGCTGAACGGTTTCGGTAAGCCTTATTTATCACCTTTTACTTCAGAAGATTTAGAGAGTAAATTATCTTCTTTTATTGGAGAGATTTAAAAAGGAGTATGCATATATGAAGAACGTCTTACTAATAGGAGTTGGATTGATCGGTGGTTCAATCGCTCTTTCTATCAAACAAGAACACGAAGCAACAATCTATGGGTATGACGTTTATGCTGAGAACAGTGTAACTGCAGCAGAAATAGGCGTAATTGACGAAGTTGTTACAGACTTTACTGAGATTGCCCAAATAGCAGATCTTATAATAATTGCAACACCTGTCGAAGCAACGTTACAGGTGATGGAGAAATTAGCATCACTTTCACCTGTCATTGGTGCGTTAGTAATGGATGTTGGAAGCACAAAAAAATCTATTATGAATAAAGCAGAGACACTTGCGGCTTCTAGTATTCGTTTTATTGGTGGTCATCCTATGGCTGGATCACATAAAACGGGAGTGGAAAGTGCAAAGGTGCATCTATTGGAAAATGCTTTTTACTTCTTAACACCAAACTCTATAACTACTGATGTCGATATAGATGAAGCAAAGAGTTGGCTGAAAGGGACAAGAGCTAAATTTCTCGTTACTGATCCAGACGAACATGATTTTCTTACTGGCATCGTAAGTCACTTTCCGCATCTTGTCGCTTCAAGCCTAGTGAGAGTAGCACAGCATCATGCGAAGGAAAAACCGTTGATTCAACAACTTGCTGCAGGAGGATTCAGAGACATTACGCGCATTGCTTCTAGCTCTCCTAAAATGTGGAGCGATATTGTCAGCCAAAATAAGTCACATCTTCTTACTCTTTTACATGAATGGAAAAATGAGATGGATACGGTGATAAAGTTCGTAGAAAAGGGAGATGAAGCGGAACTCTATGATTACTTTGATGGAGCAAAATCATTCCGTGACTCTTTACCTGTTCGGTCAAAAGGTGCGATCCATCCGTTTTCAGATCTATATGTTGATATCCTCGATAAAGTAGGTGCTTTATCTCATATTACTGCACTTTTGGCACAATCAGAGATCAGCATTATTAACTTGAGTATTTTAGAAGTAAGAGAAGGACTCAACGGAGTACTTCGATTGAGTTTTCAAGATGATAATGATCGAGATCAAGCACAAGATATTCTACAGAATGAGAATTATTTAACTCAAATTACTTTATAAGGAGGCACTATTCTATGACAAAACATTTACAACCGATTCAACGACTACAGGGATCTATTAAAGTGCCTGGTGACAAATCCATTTCGCATCGAGCAGTCATGTTTGGGTCCATTGCAGAAGGTATAACGACAATTGATGGTTTTTTAACAGGTGAAGATTGCTTAAGTACCATTTCATGTTTCAAGAAACTCGGCGTTACGATCTTACAAGAAGGTGAAAAAGTAACAGTAGAAGGAAAAGGTCTTACAGGATTAACACCACCTTCAGAAGATTTGTACGTAGGGAATTCGGGTACTACGATCAGGCTAATGCTAGGTATTCTTGCTAATACACCTTTCGAATCGATCTTAACGGGTGATGAATCAATCGCTAAAAGACCAATGAATCGCGTTACCAAACCTTTAAAAGAAATGGGAGCTGCGATTGATGGGAATGATTCAGGAAACAAGGTCCCAATTCACATTAAAGGCGGTGAAACACGAGGTATTCATTACACATCTCCAATCGCTAGTGCTCAAGTAAAATCAGCTATTATTCTAGCAGGGTTAGATGGAGAAGGAACAACTTCTGTAAAAGAACCCTTCAAATCAAGAGACCATACAGAACGCATGCTAAAAGCGTTTGGAGTAGAAGTAGAAACGGATGATCTATCTGTTTCGGTCGCTGGTGGCCAGAAGTTAAAAGGGACCCATATTGAAGTGCCAGGTGACATTTCTTCAGCAGCCTTCTTTTTAGTAGCTGGTGCAATCGTTCCTAACAGTGAGATTACGTTAAAAAAAGTAGGATTAAATCCAACGCGTACCGGAATATTAGATGTGCTTAAAAATATGGGGGCAGAAATAACCTACAAAAATAGTAATGATGAGGCTTCAGAACCTTTTGGAGATTTAGTCATAAAAAGCTCTGAATTAAAAGGAACAGTTATTGAAGGTAATCTTATCCCTAGACTGATCGATGAAATTCCAATTATAGCTTTAGCTGCAACTCAAGCAGAAGGAAAGACAATCATAAAAGACGCACATGAACTACGAGTGAAAGAAACGGATCGAATTGAGACCGTCGTAAACGAACTGAAGAAAATGGGTGCAGACATAGAAGCTACAGAAGACGGTATGATCATAAATGGTAAGTCTTCCTTGCGAGGAGCTTCTGTACAAAGTTACGG
Source organism: Fictibacillus nanhaiensis (assembly GCF_036213205.1). Taxonomy (GTDB): domain Bacteria; phylum Bacillota; class Bacilli; order Bacillales; family Fictibacillaceae; genus Fictibacillus; species Fictibacillus nanhaiensis_E. Next base: position 79,675 of record NZ_JARMFC010000013.1, on the reverse strand, counting down.
TGATCACAGAATCGGAATGATGTTAAGTGTTGCCGCTTGTATTGCAGAAGGAGAAACAATACTTACAAACAGTGAAGCAATCGCTGTTTCGTACCCTTCATTCTTTGAACAACTGAACGTTCTCTCAACGTAAAGAAAAAACGTTCCCAATCATAAAAAGGGAACGTTTTTTTTGTATTATTGAACACTTGAAAATGTTCTAAGATCCTCAATATCTGCCACCTTGAATCCATTCGCTTCCACTCGGTGAACAAGTTCATCGATTTCTTCACGAGAAACACTTTCATTGAACGTGATTACAACTCTGCGGAGGAATTGCTTACCTGCGTCTTGTGTGAAAACACCTTCAATATTGTACTCTTCATGAATAGCTGTAAATAGCTTTCTTAATGAACCTTTTCCTTCAGTCGTAGAAACTGTTAAAGAATAACCACCTTTTTTAATGCCATAAGAATCTTCTAGTATATCCATTACTTTTGAGTGAGTAATGATTCCTAAGAAGTTATGATTATCATCGACAACAGCCATAAATGGTAGGCGTCTAATTGTGAAAAGTACTTTGAAATAAGCTGTATTTTCATGAATAAAAGCGTCTTTCTCTTCTACAATTCTACTAACATGGTCCTTAACTGAGCCAACATTATCAATAATATAATCAGAAGTAGTTTCTTTAAAAAGTAGACCTACAAATTTTTGTTCTGATTCATCCAAAACGGGTATACAGCGATACCCTGATTGAATAATGGTATATCGAGCTTCGCTGATTGACATGTTCTCTGTTACATACGTTACTTTAGATTTAGTTAGATAGTTGGATTTTACCTTCATAAGACACACCCTTTTCAGAATAATATAAATATTTAAAACTATTTCGACAAAAAAAGCAAATAACCTTTCTTTCTACTTAACTTTAATACTAATTGCATATTAAGCAATAATACCATATACTATTACTAGAATATTTTATAAATTCTTAAAAGGAGGTGTAAGGCATGCTTAAAGGTGTACAAATGTTTAACTGGTTGGTTGTTTTCCGTGCAATTACTTATGTATCTTCTAAAATTGGCGGAGTCTGTCCATTTTCAGTTAAAACATTAAAGTACATCACAAAGTAACCTTACCCTATCCTTTTTTTATTGTTTTAAACCATGGGCAGGTATGTTGCTCATGGTTTTTTTGTGTACAAAAAAGGACAGTGGCATTGGTTTAAAAGGAGAAAAAGAAAATGATTATATGCACTGTTCATCAAGTTAAGAAAATGTATGGCGGAAACGAGATCCTAAAAAATATATCTTTTGAAATTCACGAACAAGACCGAATAGGTATAGTCGGACAAAATGGCTCTGGAAAAACGACTCTGTTTAAGCTACTAAGTGGGGTTGACCACCCAGACTCAGGTTCTATTGCTATCAAGAAAGATGCAGGAGTCGGTTATTTGGAACAACTTCCCAAGCATACAGAGAATATGAACGTTTATGATGTGGTTTCTGTGGCGTTTCAAGAAATTAATGAAATCGAACTTCAAATTCAGCAAGTAAATGCATTTTTAAGTGACCCAGAGCAATCGCACCGGTTAGACAAAAATCTTAATAAGCTTTATAGGTTGCAAGAAGAATTTGAAAAACTTGGCGGTTATGCGATTGAGTCAAAGATAAATGGTGTTTTGACTGGATTAGGTCTAACTCATCTCTCTCATCAATTATTCAAGCAACTAAGTGGAGGGGAACAAACGAAAGTCGGTCTGGCTTGTTTGTTATTAAAAGAACCTGAGCTCTTACTCTTAGACGAACCTACCAATCATCTCGACATCGAAACGATGAATTGGCTAGAAAACTATCTTCAAAAATATAAAGGTTCTGTAATTATTATCAGTCATGATCGCTACTTTTTAGATAGAGTTACGTCAAAGACGATTGATATAGAAGATGGTGAATGCACCTTATATCATCATAGTTACTCAGGTTTCCTAAAAGAAAAAGAAAGTAACCTTCTTTTAGAATTTGAGAAATATGAAGAACAGCAAAAGAAGATAAAAAAAATCAAAGAATCGATCAAACAACTAAAAGACTGGGGTGCTCGTTCAGGAAATGAAAAGTTCTTCAAAAGAGCGAGGAATATGGAGAAAGCACTTCATCGAATACAGGATATGAAACGGCCAAAACTAGAACGTAAAAAAGCAGCATTTGAATTTTCAGTAAACAAGAGAAGTGGCCAAGACGTAGCAGTAATTAAAGGGCTTAGTAAAGCATTCGACGAGCGCTCTATATTAAGTAATCTTGATTTGAAGATTCGATTTGGTGAGAAAGTAGCCCTCGTCGGCAAAAACGGTTCAGGAAAGACGACACTGCTTCAGACCTTACAAACTCTTGAAAACTGCAGCGGCACGATAAAACTTGGACCATCCGTTTCAATTGGTTATCTTTCTCAAAGAGGACTTACTGCTGACTCTGCTGGAACAGTACTTGATATTTTCAGAGAAAAAGTACCGATGGAAGAAGGAGAAGCTCGTCATCATCTTTCAAAGTTTTTATTTTACGGCGCATCCGTTTATAAAAAAGGAAATGAACTTAGCGGTGGAGAGCGAACACGACTCAGACTAGCACAGCTTGTTTATGAAGGATTCAATTTCTTAATACTCGATGAACCGACAAACCATTTAGATATTGATTCACGTGAAGCATTAGAACTAGCACTAGAAGAGTTTGATGGTACGATCCTATCAGTCTCACACGATCGCTATTTTATGAACAAACTATTTGAGCGAACTCTTTGGTTAGAAGAGGGTAGCTTAGAAAGTTATAACGGAAATTTTGATTATGCACTTGAAAAGCGTTTAAGCAATTAATTCAACTATCTACTGATAAACAGGTTATTTTAAATAGCCTGTTTCTATTTGGTTATATCTTGTTGTTTATAGTTTTGGCTTTCTTTCAAGGGGCGTATTCTGGGCATAGACCCTCTAGGACAAAAGTTGAACGATCATGAAATCCAATTACGCCTTCCTCACCAAAACAACTTTTACTTGTCGGATCTGAACAAGCTATTTCCGTTTTTGTCACCCTTGACTGTTGATTGGAGTGTAAGGTGCGAGACTCCTACGGGACAGGCGGTCAGGTGAGACACTTATACGTGAAACGTACCAATGTGGCTCACCGCCTGCCCCATGGAAAGCGAGCAGCCTGGAATGGAAATCGACTACTTACCAAAAGCTTCAAGATATACGAAAATAATCTTTAAAAAAGAGCCTTCTTTTATTCGTTTTCTACTGATTGTTCTTTTAATGTATGGGGAATAATGGTGAGAAAACGTGTCTAAACAGGAGGGATCACATGAGTAACCATGAAAATAACATGCCGCAGTTTCCAGAACCGATCTGGAAGCAGCAATTAAATCTACCTACATATTCACTATTGAATGGAGATATTCAAACGGAAGTAGTTGTAGTAGGAGCGGGTATAAGCGGTATTACTACAGCTTATCTTCTAGCAAAAGAAGGTAAAAAGGTTACACTAATTGAGGCAGGTAAAGTAATCAATGGAACGACTGGTCATACAACAGCAAAGATTACTTCTCAACATGATGTTATCTATGATCACCTTATCTCACATATAGGGTTAGATCGAGCACGTCACTATTATGAGTCAAACGAACTAGCTAAACAGTTTATTGAGAATCTTGTTAAACAAAACAATATTCATTGTAATTTTGAGAAACACGATGCCTATCTATTTGCCAACACTGAGGAAGGAATTAAAAAGCTTAACAAAGAAGCTGATGCTTATCAACATTTAGATATTGATGGTGAACTGGTAGAAAAACTACCATTTAACATACCTCATAAAAAAGCGCTTGTTATGAGGAATCAAGCGCATTTTCACCCGGTAAAATATTTATCGGCGTTATTACAGGAAATGGATTCACTAGGTGTTGAGATCTTCGAAAACACGACAGCAACTGATATTATAGAAGAGAAAAACAAAAAAGCTGTGGTTCAAACGAGTAATGGACACAAAATTACGGCTCATTTTGTAGCTTGCTGCACACATTTTCCGTTTTTTGATGGATTAGGTTTTTATTTTACAAGAATGATGGCAGAGCGTTCATATGTATTGGCTGTTAAAACAAAAGATACATTTCCAAATGGGATGTATATGGGCGTAGATCAAACCTCATTTTCCTATCGGTCCATTTTACAAAATGGGGAAAAGATTGTACTACTTAGTGGAGAAAGTCATCAAACCGGACAAGGAATCCCGACTCATCAGCACTATGAGGCTTTATTAAAAGAAGCGAAAAAATCGTTAAACTTAGATAGGGTACTTTATCGCTGGTCTGCTCAGGATTTAATCACACTAGATAAAATTCCGTTCATCGGAAAGCTTACGCATAAGCACGATCATATACTTGTGGCTACAGGCTATAAGAAATGGGGAATGACGACAGGAACACTTGCTGCTTTAATCATTAGAGATCATATCTTGGATAGGAAGAATGAATTTGCTGATTTATATAAACCACAAAGATTTCAAGCTGATCCCTCAGATATTAAACAGTTTATTAAGGAAAACGCTGATGTAGCCAAGCATTTTGTTTCTGGGAAGTTAGAAAAACCAACTAAACATCCAAGAAGTTTAAATAAAGATGAGGGATGTGCCGTAACGGTTGACGGAGAAAGATGTGGGGCTTATCGAGATCAAAATGGAGAACTTCATATAGTAGATACGACTTGTACACATCTCGGTTGTGAGACCGAGTGGAACAGCGGTGATCGAACATGGGATTGTCCATGTCATGGTTCACGTTTTTCATATGATGGTTCAGTCGTTGAAGGGCCAGCGAAAAAACCTCTTAAACGTGTAGAATTACAATAAAATAACAAATAGATGACTTATTAAAGTGCGTGTTGCTTTAATAAGTTTTTTTTTATAGATGGAGTGAACACATAATTTGTATATAAGGCCATGATGTTTAATATATTACTTACATTATAAAAATGAATTTATTCTTATATTTTCAAAAAAATAACAAGTAAAAATAATGAAAATTTTATGAATTTAGTATAAAATAAAGTGCTTGAAAGCGAGAGGGGGAAATAAAATATGAAGCTTTTAAGAGAAACACTTAAGCACTTTAAGCCTTATTGGAGGGGGCTTCTTTTGGCTTTTATCTGTTCGTTAATCGGTGGAGCCTTTACCGTAATCCCACCCATACTAGCAGGTAAGTTGGTTGATGAAATCCTGCCAAATGAGATGACGGACATGATTGGTTGGCTTATTGCAGGGGTTCTTTTCTCGTTTTTATTTAAGGTGATATTTGAATCATTGCAAGAATTTATTCAAATTCAAATCGGTTTAGATGTTATCACAGATATGCAGATGCGTGCATTTGGGCGGTTGCATAAAACGCCGATGTCATTTTTCACGACTACACCTCGTGGAGATATGCTGTATCGTCTTACTCACGACGTAGAAGCTGTACAGAATTTGAATAATACGGTCGTACCACGATTCGTACAACAAGTAGTGAGTGCGGTCGCTGCCTTTATTGCCGTTTTTGCTTTATACTGGCCCGTCGCCATCGTAATGTTCTGTGTATTTGCTGTCTATCTGTATCCATCTTTTAAACTTGGAACGACAATGAGAAAAATGAGTGCCGTTCAGCGGGATATGCGCGCGGATATTTATCACCACCTTCAAGAAAGCATTGAATCAACTAGACTAGTTAGAACGTTTCAAACACAAGAAAGAGAAATACATACACAAGATAAAAAGCTAACAGATTGGAAGAATTATTCCATACGTGCTGCTTTGATCGGAAAAGTAAACTGGCGACTTGGTAATTTATTTAATATCGCTACACCAGGAGTGGTTATGTTAGTTGGAGGAATGGCGGTCTGGAACAATACCATTTCTGTTGGGACGCTTGTTGCTTGTTTAGGGTTTATTCCTACGATGTTCTTTCCCATTCGTTCACTTGCTGAGAATGCATTGATTATTCAGCAGGCTATCCCTGCACTTCAGCGGATCTATGAATATTTTGACTTGCCAAAAGAACATGAAGATGATCTTCCAAACATGAAACCGATTCGTGGGGATATTGATGTTGATAATCTTTGGTTTCGTTATCCGGGCAACGAAGAATATGTGCTAAAAGGCGTTTCACTGAATATGGAAGCTGGGCAACACATTGGGATCGTCGGCACGAGCGGCGGTGGAAAATCGACTCTAATTCAATTGTTGCTCGGTCTGTATGAACCAGAAGCAGGTTCCATTCAAATCGACCAACAGAACTTGTTTGATTACAACAGAAATTCTTTTCGTCAACAAGTTGGCGTTGTCTCGCAGGAAACATTTCTATTAAACAATACACTTCGGATGAACTTATTATATGGAAGAAAGGACGCAACTCAAGCAGACTTAGATGCTGCCTGTGATGCTTCAGGTCTTACAGAATTTGTAACAGCCTTGCCAGAAGGCTATGAAACAATTGTCGGAGAGCGAGGACTTAAGCTTTCTGGCGGACAAAGACAACGCGTTGCTCTTGCAAGAGCAATTCTTCGGCATCCCGCACTATTAATCTTTGATGAAGCAACGTCTTCGCTTGATGGGGAAACAGAAGAACGCGTTCAATCCGCTCTTGAAGAACTCATACCAGGCAGAACGACGATTACGATTGCACACCGCCTGATTACTGTTAGGGACGCAGACAAAATCTTACTTCTACATAAAGGTGTAGTAGCAGAATCGGGTACACATGAAGAACTTCTTGCAGAACGAGGACAATATTACGAACTATATATGGCGCAATACAGTGAATTAGAAAAGGAGAGAGCGATATGAGCCAAACGAATTTAAAACAAAAAAATCGAGATGGCAGACGCGTTCTAGCCTTTTTAAAGCCACATAAAAAATGGGTATTTGCTGATGCGTTTGTTATTGCCGTATCACAAGTATTCTCTGCGCTAATCCCGACGCTTGCACTAGGGTGGCTTGTTGATAAAATTTTGCCTGGTGAATCCAATCAGCTGCTATGGGGATTGATGTGGCTGTTGATCTTTGCAGCTGTTGCTGATTTAATTCTGATGGTTATTGATGAATATTTTTGTCATCAAGTCGCCAAGACAGTAACGAACTGGCAAAAACTAAGGCTGTTTAAACATCTGCAAAACTTACCATTTTCCTTTTATCAAAACAACCAATCTGGCGAGATGATGGCTCGTGTTTCTGATGATCCAGATACACTTCATAACTTCCTGGCTTGGGAAGGATCGACCTTTATGGCATCTGTGCAAGGTGTTATTTTATACAGCATCGTCCTTCTTTGGATTCATCCTTATTTAATGCTTACGAGTGTTGTGTTAGGGGTTATCTTTTATTTAACATCAAACGCAGTAGGTCAGCGTACACGACAATCTTCGGCGAATGCCAGAAAAGAAGCTTCTCGATATCTTGAGAGACTAAGAGAATCTGTAACCGGTATCCATCTTTCAAGGGTTTTAGGTGTTTCAGATGGTGAGGTTTCAAGTGTTGCTGAGATTAGAAAATCATTTATAAAAGAATCTCGTCATGAATTAAAAGCTAGGATGCAATCCATTGTTGTAATTGGAAGCTACAACGGACTTGCATTAGCTGTCGTTTATGGACTTAGCGCATACTTAATATGGAACGATAAATTAACAGCTGGGCAGATGCTTACGGCAGCGGGTCTTGTCGCAATCGCCGCGAATGAGATGCAAAGAATGTTAAGAAACTGGCTTTCAGTAAGAAGAACCGGTCCGGCTTTAGATCGTTCAGAACTTTTACTAAACCAAGAAGTATCAAATGCAGAAACAGAAAGAGGATTTATTCCACAACAGATTGAAGGAGAGATCGAATTTAGAGATGTAGCATTCGGTTATCCTCAAAAAGACGATAAAGTATTAAAAGGGTTATCATTTTCCGTAAAGTCTGGAGAAGCATTAGCGCTTGTAGGGCCGAGCGGATCGGGAAAATCAACAGTGGTAGATTTACTATTACGATTGTATGAACCTGAGAGTGGAGCTATCTTTATTGACGGAACGAACTTATCAACGATTGATGCTGGCTGGCTCCGCTCACAAATTGCGATTGTTTCACAAGATGTACAGCTTAGAAATGGTTCTTTAGCTGATAACTTACGAATTGCAAAGCCTGAAGCAACAGATGATGAATTGATAAGTGCACTAAAAGACAGCGGTCTCGGGGAATTCTTACTTACGCTTCCAGATGGACTAAACTCGCTTGTTGGAGAAAGGGGCAGTTTACTATCTGGTGGACAGAAGCAAAGGCTATCATTAGCGAGAGCTCTAGTAAAAGATGCTGCCATTTTAGTTCTTGATGAAGCGAGCTCTGCCTTAGATCCAATCACAGAAGTTCAAGTCAACGAAGCGATTAATAAAAGAAAATCAAAACAAACGCTCATTATTATTTCGCATAGACTATCAACCGTCTTAGCTGCCAATCGAATTATTGTCATAGAAAACGGAGTAATGATTGAGGACGGAGTACATGATGAGTTGCTAAAGTCTGATAATGGCGTATACAGTAGGTTGTTTAAACGAGAAGCGGAAATTGGATCACAAGCATTTAGCAGTTAAGAATGGGTAAGTAATCTAACTAAGATTGCCTTTTCCTCATAATTCCACTCTACTTTGGGTATATATGAAACTATATATCCAAAGGAGGGAACCATTCATGTCAGCAATGATTAGAGCTTTTCTGAATATCGCAGCACTCGCCGCAGTAATCTTTGTTAATTATCTTGCTAATGCATTACCCTTGAACGGAAGAACAACCGGAGAGTTATCAGCCAAATACAATGTGTTAATTACTCCAGCAGGATATGTATTTTCTATATGGGGACTCATTTATCTGCTGTTATCTATCTGGGTGGTCATTCAAGCGTTGCCAAAGAACAGAAATAAACCGGTGTATGGAAGCATTGGATTGTGGTTTGTATTGAACTGTATCTTAAATTGTACATGGATTTTTGTATGGCATTATGAACTACTAGGTCTCTCTTGGATTGTTATGATCGGTCTTTTATTATCGCTCATATTGATTTATACGAAGATCCAAAATCAAGATAACAAGTCTTTATTCATTAGACTTCCTTTTTCCATCTATTTAGGATGGATTAGTGTGGCAACAATCGTAAATACAGCGGTTGTCTTAAAGTATAGCGACTGGAATGGTTTTGGACTTTCATCTGTTACATGGACCGTGATCTTGCTTTTTGTAGGTACAGGATTATCGATCTTTTTTACGATTCAAAACAAAGATATCTTTTATCCGCTCGTCTTTGTTTGGGCTTATATCGGAATAAGTGTAAGACATAAGGGTGAGATAGACGTTCTCACGTATACGAGTTTCTCGCTAGCAATTTTACTCTTGTTATTTATTATTTGGAGAGTTGTCACTAGAAAAAATGGTGAAACAGCAATGAAATAGGAACTTTAGAGGGAGAGTTACTAATGGTTAAGTTATCGATGCCGGTCGGCTTATTGATGGAGTCAGCAATAGCAGGCGGTGTTTCGGGGGAAAGGCTACTAGAAGTGATTGAAACTAAGGATTACGAAGCAGTCCGCCATGTCGGAAAAGAAGAGTCAAGCTGGGCTTTCTTTTTTGAGTTTGCAGAACAAAACCGGGAAACAATTGTTTCTGCAATCAGAACGGGTTATACCTTTAAATTTATAACCATTAGGGGTTTATTGAACTTATTGCAGACCAAATATAAGTTGAAAGAAAACGAAGATTTTTTAATGAATGAATCTGGTATAGACATGAACCTCTCAGATGAACAACTCGATTTTCTTCGTTCTCGGATACCTTCACAATGGCTTTTCAAGAAAAAAGAACATACTAAGTACTGTGTTCAGGCCTATTTGGCACAAACAACTTCATCATGCGTGTAATAAAGAATAAGCGCTTAAGCGGGAAACATATCCCGCTTAAGCGCTTATTTAATCTTGATAGTTATTTCGTGCACTTAACCACGTTGTGATTCCGATCGCTTTACATACTGAGAAGTAATGAAGAAGCATTAAAAGCACGGATCCTGCATTCATTCCAATAATGATGCCATGCATCCCTAATGATGGCTGTGACCCTAACATGTACATAAGGACAAACGATAATGTTGTAGACCAGACTGACTGAACAAATGCTGTTGTAATTAAGCCTAGACCGATCAAATAAGCCTGTAGAGGTATTAGGAAAAAAGTAAATAAAAAACTCGGCCACAACAATTCTAAATACGTTGCTGCGGATTGCGAATGAAAAAACATTAAGGTGAGTTTTTCTGAAAACATTAAAAAGATTGAAACAGCTGGAAACCCATATAATGCAGTGATGCCCATCACACGAATAAGAAGGTTTTTTAACTTTTCTACATCTTTTTTAGCCGTAGCTTCTGAAACTGTGGGTATTAAGACAACCAAAAGAGAGTGGGCAATAAACGCTGGAAAGAAGCCGATTGAAATCGCTACACCTGCTAACAAACCAAACTCTTCCGTTGCCGCAACTCCTGAAAACCCTGCAAGTGACAATGAGTATTTAATTAAAAACGGCTGAATAGCATTTGTGACAGCATGGAACAGACGTAAGCCAGTAGTCGGAATAGTAACAGCCATAAGGCTCCTAGTCACTTCATTTGATGAAAGATGTTCATTGTTGTGACTTTGCATTCTTTTGTATTGAATCAAATAAGCTGTGAAGAGATAGACGAAAACAACGAGTTCACTACCTACAAAAGTTGCTAAGGCTATAAGGATTGCTGTTTCGTTATCAAAAGAAAACAATTGATAAATCCCTGTTAACAAAATGAGCTGAGCCAATTTTCGAAATAAGTTTGAGAATGCCAATTTGCCCATCTGCTGTTTACCCATAAAGAATCCTCTAGCTATAGATGTTAAGGAGATCAAAGGGATTAATATGACCATAAGCCATCTAACTAACGGATGATAACTATTGAAAACGGGTATAAAAGGCAGGATCACTAAAGCGAGCACAATCATAGCTACAGTCAGCAATATCGTCATTCTTGTAGCATGTTTCAACATGCTAAAGTGTTGTTTCTCCTCTTTTTCTGCAACGAACTTTGAAATGGAGATCGGTAATTCCAAACTCGCTACAATAATGATTAAGATAACGGTTGGAAAGATCGACATATAATGTCCGAGTCCTAATTCACCTAATTCTCTAGCTAACACCATATTCACAATAAATTCTAGACTCTCACCAACTAATGCAGCAGCAGCAAGCAGTAATACGCCTCTGAAAAATATATTCATACGTTGAGTGCATCTCCTTGTACACGTTGTCCTTTTATTCATATGCAAAAAAAAGGAAACAAGACCTCAAAGGACTTTAAACATCAAGAGAGAAAGATAAGCATATAGCAGAATAAGGAGAGGTTATTGTGACATTACATACACAGAACTCAATTCAGATCTTATCCATATCAGAGCAAGAAAAAATTATGGACCATTGGTTACAAGATAGACTAAATCAACTATTACCTTTATTAATGAAGAAACATAACATAGACATGTGGTTAACGATCAGCAAAGAATATAATGAAGACCCACTTGCGAAGACGTTTTTTCCTTCTGCGATAGATAGTTCGAGGAGAATAACCATTTTTGCATTTGTTAGTAAAAACCAATCTACGGGTATTAAACGATTCGTTATTTCTTCTAACAAAAAATTCGAACCTTTCTACTCATGCTATTCCCTTCAAGATAGTGAAGACTCTTTTGACGGATTAAAAAGATTGGTGGATACATACGACCCTGATTCTATAGCAGTTAATACTTCAATGCATTATGCTTTTTGTGATGGATTAAGTCATTCTAACCTTGAATATTTAGGAAAAGTCTTAGGTAAACAGCATGCAAATAAACTGGTCTCATCAGAAAACATTGCAATTGATTGGCTTCAAACAAGATTAGACTCTGAGCTTGATATGTATAAAGAACTGGAAAGTATCACTAAAGAAATCGTGAGACAAACGTTTTCGAACGAACACATCATACCTCATAAATCCTCAACTCAGGATATTGTTCAATGGATCAGACAACGAGTAAGAGACTTAGGTTTGAAAACCTCTTTTTACCCTACTGTTGATATACAAAGGAAAGAAGGAACTTCAGACAGAATAGAGGGTACCGTACTTCCCGGAGATATTTTGCATCTGGATTTCGGTATCGAGTATTTAGGTCTATGTACAGATACACAACAGTTGGCTTATATTCTTAGTGATGATGACAAAGAACCTCCAGCTGGATTAAAAAGTGCATTGAAGGCGGCGAACAAGTTTGAAGATATTTTCTTTGAAATTAGTAAAGAAGGAATGTCGGGTAATGATATCTTTTTAGAGGCAGTAAAAGAAGCAAGAAAAAATAATCTAGATGCTATGCTGTATTCACATCCAATCGGCTATCATTGTCACGGGGCAGGACCAATTATTGGGCTGTATGATAAACAAGAAAGTATTCCTATTCGAGGTGAACGACATGTTAAGAATAACACGTGCTATGCATTGGAATTTAACATTAGACAATTCATCCATGAATGGAACAAATCTGTTCCGATTTATCTTGAAGAAACCGTCTGCTTTAAAGATGGTAAGATGCAATATTTTACAGACAGACAAACAGAATATTATGTAATCGACCCTGAATGGTAATAAAATACATTTGAAATATAAACTCACCTCTAGTACAATGAGAAACTGTGTGTTTCACCTTGTTGTAGTAGGAGAGAGATAAAATGTTATTACTTGGACAAGAACAAGATAGAGAAACAAAACTCGATCGCAACGAACTTGAGTTTCAATTATTGCGCATGCAAAACGATATGAAACAAATTGCTAAAAGCTATGATGTAATCGGTGTGGATCAAACAAAAGATGATAACCTTGTGATCGTTTATAAATCTGAACAACTTGATCAATGTAAAATAATGATTAATGATTGTGAATCAAGATACGATGGCTGGGATTTTTCAATAGATGCTGTTTATGAAGACGAAAATACTCTTCATATTGGCGACATCAAAGGACCTGCTAATAAGGGATACGGCTCAATCTGTATGCACTACTTAAAAGAAACAGCTTCGGATAAGAATATCCCAACGATTAAAGGCGATATAGCAAAGAGAGACTGGGGACATGTAGATCGACTCATTCACTTTTATGAAAAGCATAATTTTGCTGTTGAGCTTGATCCTGATAATAAATGCGGAAAAATTGAATGGAACGATTTTTAAGTAAAAGGCGTGTATCGTAATGAAATCACGTCTTTTTTTTGTGCACATTTATCTATCAACAAAAAATGAAGTTTAGCAATTAAGTCTTGACGTGCGTTGTAACCTGATCTAAGATATAAATCGTAATAATTACGATTTAAAAGGAGTTTTTAATACATGTTACATACACTAACAAAGCGAGTACCAGTAACCGTATTGAGTGGATTTTTAGGAGCTGGTAAGACTACATTGATGAATCATGTCTTATCAAATCGAGAAGGATTGAAAGTAGCTGTGATTGTTAATGACATGAGTGAGATCAATATTGATGCTGCATTGATAAAAAATGAGACTATGTTTTCGAGAACAGAAGAAAAACTCGTTGAAATGACTAACGGCTGTATATGCTGCACACTAAGAGAAGATCTATTAATTGAAGTAGAACGGATCGTAAAAAACGGTGATATTGATTATATCCTTATTGAATCAACGGGTATTAGCGAGCCGATTCCAGTTGCTCAAACCTTCACTTATTTAGATGAAGATTCAGGTGTTGATCTTGCTTCTTTATGCAAGTTGGATACGATGGTAACTGTAGTTGACGGAAATCGATTCTGGAATGATTTTGCTTCTGGAGAAAGTTTATTAGATCGAAAAGCAGCTTTAGATGAGACCGATACTAGAGAAGTCGTAGATTTATTAATAGATCAGATAGAATTTTGTGATGTGTTAGTTTTGAACAAGTGTGATTTATTGGAGAAAGAGGATCGAGAAGAACTCAAAAGAGTATTAAAAAAATTACAACCACAAGCAAAACTAATTGAAACAGAATTCGGTAAAGTAGATCCAAAAGATATTCTATCTACAGGTCTGTTTGATTTTGAGAAGGCAAGTGAGTCAGCGGGTTGGATGCAAGAGCTTGAAACAGAACATATTCCTGAAACAGATGAGTATGGAATCTCTTCCTTTGTATACCGAAAGAAAAGACCTTTTCACCCTGCTAGACTTTTTACTTTTTTAGAGAATTGGCCTTCTGAAATTGTTCGAGCAAAAGGATTTATTTGGGTAGCCTCTCGAAATGATTGGGCAATCTTGTTAAGTCAAGCCGGTACGAGTATAATCTTCCAGCCAGCTGGTCAATGGGTGGCAGCTCTTCCTAAAGAAGAACAAGAAGAAATTATAGAAGAGGAAAAGAGTCTGAATCCAAACTGGGATGAAGAATTCGGAGATCGTATTACCGAACTAGTGTTTATAGGAATCGATTACAACAAACAACAGTTGTTAGAACAGTTAGATCAATGCTTATTGACTGACTTTGAAATGAATAACGGAGACTGGAATAAACTTCACGACCCGTTACCTCGTTTTCCTGAAAGTGAATAATATAAACAAACGAATCCATTCCGGGTTCGTTTTTATTTTCTATAAGTTGTTTATAGGATCAACAAAGTGTTAACCTGAGTACTTTTAATAACTTTACATATTCATTAGAAATTTTAGTTTGAAGTTGTTAAAAAATTGGGTAGTAAAATGGTATTGCGAGATAGAAGGAGAGATTGATCTATGAACGTAACTCATATAAAATCCAATACAGAAAACAGTCTTTCAGAACGATTTGAAATCGCCTTTAACCAGATACACAAATGTTTAATCGATAAAGTAAAAGATACAAAAGATGATCGGTTTAAAAACCTGGTGGAAACAGGAATGAAAAAGCATTCTCTTGTACGATCTTTTTACAATGAGTTAGTTCAGTTCGCGAAACTGAGAAATGCTATAGTCCATGAAAAAGTTGATCATGATTTTTACATTGCGGAACCACATCTAGAGATCGTAGAGAGAATAGAAAAAATAGCAGGTTATTTTATGAAACCTGAAACAGCGCTGACCATTGCAACAAAGAAGGTTCATCATTTTAAAGATAGTGATCGGTTGGAAGATGTATTAAGCTGTATTAGAAAAACATCATATTCACGTTTTCCTATTTATAACGAAAAAGGAGAGTACCTTTGGCTTCTAACCGCTACATACTTATTGAATTGGTTAACTGACCGGCTTGCTGACCAAGTGATTGATCTGAACAATGCAAGAATATCTGATATTGCAGACAATGAGCAAAAGCAGCTGGTTGCTTTTATATCTAAAACCTCTAGCATCTTTAAGGCAGAAGAGATTTTCGAAAGCATGCATAAGGAAGGGAAAAAGCTTGAGGCAATCATTATCACTTTAAATGGTAGTGAGAACGAAAAACCATTAGGTATTTTTACTTCTTATGATCTTATTGAGATTGATTTAGATGATTAAATAGGGAGGCATATAGAAACAGCTTGGCAAAAATGCCAAGCTGTTTTCTGTTTCACCTTTTAACTTCATTAAATAAACACAAGATTATTGATACTGCTCTAAAACAGAGAAGAACTTAATCACAAATTCAAAAAAAACTTGTTCAGCGGGTGCTAGTTCACGGCTACGAGGAGTGATGATTCCTACTGTGCGTTTTACATCTGGTATGTCAATCGGTATCTTCACAGTATAACGCGGTTTCGTTTCATAAAAGGAACTATCGGGTAAAAGGGTAACACCCATACTAGCTGTAACTAGCCCTTTTATCGCATCAAGATCTTCACCTTCACATGCAATCTTAGGGACGAAGCCTGATTCTTTGCAGGCATTAACAACAACATCCCGTAAAATATACCCATCCGGAAATAGAACAAATTCATCATTTCTTAAATCGCTCAATAGTAAACTTCGCTTTTCGGCTAAAAGATGTTGTTCAGGTAATAGTGCTGAAATTTTTTCAGTAAAAAGGATATGTCCTTCTAAATCAGGATCGTTTGTAGGTACTGGACCTAAAAACGCGAGATCGATATCCCCACTTTTAACACTTTCTGTAAGAAATCGGTAAGACCCTTGCCTTAAATGAAAGGCGATATTGGGATGTTCACGTTTAAATGCTGAAACTACAGTTGGCAGAAGATGTCCTGCAAGACTAGTAGGAAATCCAATCTTAATCGTCCCTCTTTCGGGATCTAGGTACTCATCAATCTGTTTTTTTGCATGGTCTATTGCTTTCATTGCGGTTTTTGCGTGAATCAAGAATAACTTCCCAACAGGAGAGAGCTTAATATTTCGACCTTCTCTTTCAAACAACTCTACACCAAGTTCAGATTCTAAGTTTGCGATTTGACGACTGACCGCAGATTGTGCAACATGCAAAGCAATTGCCGCTTCCGATACATGTTCGCGTTCTGCAACTTCAATAAAATAGTGTAATTGTCTGATTTCCATGCCTTGTCACAACCAATCATTCTCAATTTGAGATCATTTTAATCTAAATTATATATTGTTTCGATTAATTATAAAACCTAAACTAAATGAAAGAAAGTTTCGAATATTTCAGTTGAAAAACTTAAGGGGGAGTTCAAAATGACCTTTAGTCAATTTCCAGAACCACAAGGTTTATATAATCCGAAGAACGAACATGACGCTTGTGGAATTGGTCTATATGCTCATTTAAAAGGGCATGCTACCCATGAAATTGTTGCAAAAGGACTTCATATGCTATGCCAGCTTGACCACCGTGGAGGACAAGGAAGTGATCCTTTAACGGGAGATGGAGCTGGCTTAATGACAAAAATACCGCATGATTTTTTTACAAAGGTTATTGACTTTGAGCTTCCTGAAAAAGGACGGTACGGGGTGGGAATGATCTTTTTCCCAAATGATACAGAAGCTCAAGAGAAATTAGAAAATCAAATCAATCATTACATTAATCAAGAAGGTCAAGAACTTTTAGGCTGGAGAACAGTACCTGTTAACGTAAAAACAATCGGTAAAAAGGCTCAAGAAACTTGCCCGATCATTAAACAAGTCTTTATCGCATGCAATGATACTATTTCTGAAGGTTTAACTTTTGAAAGAAAACTATTTGTAATCAGAAAACAAGCAGAGCATTGGGCAAGGGAAGAGGGACTTCAAACTTATTTTGCAAGTTTATCTTCACAAACCATCGTTTATAAGGGACTGTTAACACCCGAACAAGTAGATGCCTTTTATTATGATTTACAAGATACGGATTTTGTGTCTCCTTTCGCTTTAGTACATTCCCGTTTTAGCACAAATACGTTTCCGACGTGGGAACGTGCTCATCCGAATCGATACATTATCCACAACGGAGAAATTAATACTCTACAAGGCAACATGAACTGGATGAAGGCACGTGAGAAACAATTTGTTTCGGATGCATTTGGTGAAGATATCGAAAAGCTGCTTCCTATTCTTGATGCTGATGGAAGCGATTCATCGATCCTTGATCAAGCCTTTGAATTTTTTGTACTGGCTGGAAGAAAACCTTCGCATACGGCAATGATGCTTATCCCAGAACCATGGAGTGAGAACCCTCATCTAGAAGAAGAGAGAAAGGCTTTTTACGAGTATCATAGTTGTTTGATGGAGCCATGGGATGGACCGACAGCAATCTCTTTTACAGACGGTAAACAAATTGGCGCGATACTAGATCGAAATGGTCTTCGTCCGGCGAGATATTATGTAACGAAGGACGATTACATTATCTTCTCTTCTGAGGTTGGAGTTATTGAAGTTGAGGAAGAGAACGTTCTTTATAAAGAGCGGCTAAGTCCTGGTAGAATGCTTTTAATTGATCTCGAAGAAGGCAGAATCATCACGGACAATGAGATCAAAACAGAAATGGCGAGTAAGGAACCATATGAACTTTGGCTTACGAATGGACTTCATCATCTAGATCAAGATGGTCAAGAGACGGAGATCATAGTAGAAAATGTAAGAAGTAAACAAAGAGCGTTTGGGTATACGTATGAAGATATTCATAAGTATTTAATTCCTGTCATTACAGAAGGAAAAGATCCTATTGGGTCAATGGGTAATGATACTCCTTTAGCTGTTCTGTCTGATAATCCTCAATCTCTATTTAATTATTTTAAGCAGCTCTTTGCCCAAGTTACGAACCCTCCAATCGATGCTATTCGTGAGAAGATTGTTACTTCAACGATGACGCTGCTTGGGGCTGAAGGAAATCTTTTGCATCCAGGACCGCAGAATGCTAAGAGAATTCAATTGAATTCTCCAGTGTTAACGACGAATGAGTTTAATCAAATCACAGATAACATGATTTATGAATTTAAAACGGCTTTTCTGCAGACTTTATTTTCGGAAGATTTGGAAATCGGTCTAAAAAACTTGTTTAAAAGCGCTGAAGAAGCCATACAAGATGGAGCAACTTTATTAGTACTATCAGACCGAGAAATGAATGAATCTTCCATTCCGATTCCTGCCCTACTTGCTGTTAGTTCTTTGCATCATCATCTTGTAAAAGAAGGACTCCGGACGAAAGTAAGTTTAATCGTTGAATCAGGTGAAGTTAGAGAAGTTCATCATTTTGCAGCGCTCATTGGATACGGTGCAGATGCTATCTATCCTTATCTAACATATAAAACATTTGAAGAAGCGATTCATGATGAGCATATTAAAACTTCGTTATCAGAGACAATCAAAACCTATAAACAAGGAATAACAGATGGCATCGTTAAAGTGATGTCAAAAATGGGTATTTCAACGGTTCAAAGCTATAGAGGTGCTCAAATTTTTGAAGCAGTTGGAATAGGCAAAGAAGTGATTGATCGATATTTTCCAGCTACCGCTTCTCAAATTGATGGAATCACATTAGCTGAAATCCAAAAAGAGGCTACACTAAGACATCAGCAAGGCTTTAAAGAGACCATCGATGATACTTTGGATTCAGGTAGTGACTTTCAATGGCGAAACACTGGAGAACATCATGCTTTTAATCCAAAAACGATTCATACCCTCCAATGGGCTTGTCGTAAGAATGATTATTCACTGTTTAAAACGTTCTCAAAATTGGCAGATGACGAGAGAACAACTTTCTTAAGGAACTTATTCTCATTTGAACCGAATACAAATGCTATACCTCTCCATGAAGTTGAACCTGTTGAAGAGATTGTAAAGCGCTTTAAAACAGGCGCGATGTCTTTCGGTTCTCTCAGTCAAGAGGCACATGAGTCTCTCGCTATCGCTATGAACCGTTTAGGTGGAAAAAGCAATAGTGGTGAAGGTGGAGAAGATCCAGCTCGATTTGTTCCAGATGAGCTTGGCAATAACCGAAGAAGCAGCATTAAACAAGTTGCTTCAGGTAGGTTTGGTGTTAAAAGTCATTATTTAGTTAACGCAGATGAACTGCAGATTAAGATGGCACAAGGAGCTAAACCAGGTGAAGGTGGACAGTTGCCTGGCAATAAGGTTTATCCTTGGGTAGCAGATGTTCGTGGCTCAACTCCTGGGGTAGGATTGATTTCCCCGCCACCGCATCATGATATTTACTCAATCGAAGATATGGCACAACTTATTCATGATCTGAAGAACGCAAACCGCGAAGCAAGAATTAGCGTTAAGCTTGTGGCGAAATCCGGTGTTGGAACGATTGCTGCTGGTGTGGCAAAAGGCGCAGCTGATGTAATTGTAATCAGTGGTTATGACGGAGGAACAGGAGCGTCTCCAAAAACAAGTATCAAACATACCGGTCTTCCATGGGAGTTAGGACTTGCTGAAACACACCAAACGTTGATGCTTAACGGACTTCGTGAACGTGTAACGCTTGAGACAGATGGAAAGCTGATGACAGGAAAAGATGTTGTGCTTGCTGCATTGCTAGGTGCTGAGGAATATGGTTTTGCTACAGCACCACTAGTTGTACTAGGTTGTGTCATGATGCGTGCTTGTCATCTTGATACATGTCCAGTTGGTGTAGCTACACAGAATCCTGAATTAAGAAAAAAATATCTGGGTGAACCTGATCACGTTGTCAATTACATGAGATTTGTGGCTGAAGAAATTCGTGAGATTATGGCTGAACTCGGTTTCCGTTCAATGGAGGAAATGGTCGGGCGTACTGACGTATTAACAGTTGGAGATCGTGCGAAAAAACACTGGAAAGCGAAGCATCTTGATTTATCAAAACTCTTATATCAAGCAGACGGTATTCGTACGAAAAGTGTTTCTCAGAATCATAAAATTGATCAATCACTCGATATGAATGAGATCTTACCGAAACTGCAGCAAGCCTTAGAAACGAAGGAAGCTGTTTCACTCAACCTTAAGGTCAAGAACACGAATCGAGTAACGGGTACGATTGCTGGTAGTGAAATAACAAAACGATTCGGTGAAGAAGGTCTTGCTGAAGATACTGTAACTCTTAACTTTTCTGGATCTGCTGGTCAAAGTTTTGGAGCATTCGTACCACGTGGCATGACGCTTTATCTGAACGGAGACAGCAATGATTATTTTGGTAAAGGATTGTCTGGCGGAAAATTAATTGTTGCACCCCCTAAATCAGCAGAGTATTTGGCTGATGACAATGTCATCTTAGGAAATGTTGCTTTTTATGGAGCAACAAGTGGTGAAGCATACATTAACGGGTTGGCTGGAGAGAGATTTGCAGTTAGAAATAGTGGAGCTAACATCGTTGTTGAAGGAATCGGAGATCATGGCTGTGAATACATGACGGGTGGTCGAGTGGTTGTTTTAGGGGATGTTGGAAAGAACTTTGGAGCAGGTATGAGTGGAGGAATTGCCTATATTTACACGCATCAGCCACTATTATTAAAACAGTTATGTAACAAAGAAGGTATTGAGTTTGAGAGATTAATGGATTCTGAAGAAACAGAAACGGTCAAGCAGATGATTATTAATCATTTTTCATACACTCAAAGTAAAAAAGCTTCAGCAATCCTTCAAAACTGGAAAGTGGAACAGTCACATTTTGTGAAAGTCATTCCGCATGATTACAAAGAAATGATTAAGAAAATAGAAGAAGAGAAAAAAGCTGGATATTCAGAAGATGAAGCGATTATGAACGCTTTTGAAGCAGGTTCAAGTCCTGCGAAAGCAAGCGGCAGACCAGGGCCAACAAAATTAATTCTGAAATAATTGAGATGAAAGGAGAGATTTTATATGGGAAAACCAACCGGATTTTTGGAATACCCAAGAGAAGAAACGATAGAGAGAAAGCCTCTCCAACGTCTTAAAGATTGGAAAGAATATACAAAAAAACAACCAGAAGATATGTTAAAAAGGCAAGGCGCAAGATGCATGGATTGTGGTACACCTTTTTGTCATATTGGTATTGAGATTAATGGGGCTGCTGCTGGCTGCCCTATTAACAATCTGATTCCTGAGTGGAATGATCTGGTTTATCGTGGAAAATGGAAAGAAGCCCTTGATCGTTTGATTAAAACAAACAATTTCCCTGAATTTACAGGTAGGGTTTGTCCTGCTCCTTGTGAAGGATCATGTACAGTTGAGTTAGCTGGGCCGGCTGTAACAATAAAGAACATTGAAAAAGCAATCATTGATAAAGGTTTTGAAAACGGCTGGATTCAACCTAGAATTCCAGAAAAAAGAACAGGGAAAAAGATCGCTATCGTAGGCTCAGGACCAGCGGGACTTGCAGCAGCTGATCAGCTGAACCAAGCGGGTCATTCTGTTACAATTTATGAAAGAGCAGACAAAGCTGGCGGATTGTTAACATATGGGATTCCTAACATGAAGTTAGATAAAGATGTTGTGGAAAGAAGAATCAAACTTTTAAGACAAGAGGGCATTGATTTTATTCTTAAGACAGAGGTAGGAAAAGACGTTACTTCTGAAGAACTCAAGAATCAATATGATTCAATCATTCTCTGTACAGGAGCGCAGAGACAGAGAGATTTAACTCTTCAAGGAAGAGAAGCAGAAGGTGTTCATTTTGCAATGCACTATCTCACTCAAGCTACGAAGAGATTATTAAACATTGAAGTTTCTGAGCCACTAATTGATGCAGAAGGTAAGAATGTAATCGTAATAGGTGGTGGTGACACGGGTGCTGACTGTGTGGCCACAGCTCTTAGGCAAAAGTGTAAGAGTGTGGTTCAATTTGGTAAGCACCCTAAACTTCCTGATGTGCGTAGTGATGAAAACATGTGGCCAGAGCAACCTAACATTTTTACAATGGATTATGCCTATGAAGAAGCTACTGCTCAATACGGAAATGATCCAAGAGAGTATTCCGTACAAACGAAAAAAATCGTATCAGATAATAATGGCCGATTAAAAGAACTTCACACAATTCAGATGAAACGAACATCAGATGATGCCGGAAATATGGTTTTTGAAGAAATTCCGGGATCTGAAAAAATCTGGCCAGCAGATCATGTTTTCATCGCGATCGGGTTTGAAGGTACAGAACTACCAGTCTTAAAAGAATTCGGTGTAGAAGTAAAACATAACAAAGTACATGCTAAACATGGTGACTATAGAACAAATGTAGATGGAGTATTTGCAGCGGGTGATTCTAGACGTGGTCAAAGTTTAATCGTTTGGGCGATCCAAGAAGGACGTGATTGTGCACGTCAAGTTGATCTATCGTTAATGGGAAGTACGGTTTTGCCTTAATACTTTTTTCCATGCTACAATAAACTCCAAAAGCCATAAGCTCTATGATAAAATAGGGCTTAGGCTAAAAACAATTCTTTTATTTATAAGGAGTAGACGCATGGAAAAAGTACTTATTTTTGGACACAAAAATCCAGATACTGACACGATTACATCAGCACTCGTTTACGCTGACTTAAAGACTAAATTAGGACAAAATGTAGAAGCTATTCGCCTAGGTGAAATTAATGGCGAAACACAATATGCATTAGATTATTTTAAAGCAGAACTTCCACGTTTAGTTGAACATGTATCTGCTGAAGCAAACGCGGTAATCTTAGTTGACCATAATGAACGCCAACAAAGTGCAAATGACATTGACAAAGTAAGAGTATTAGAAGTTATTGACCATCATCGTATCGCGAACTTCGAAACAAGTGATCCGTTATACTATCGTGCTGAGCCTGTTGGCTGTACAGCTACAATCTTGAACAAGATGTACAAAGAGAAAGGCGTTCAAGTAGAGAAAAATATTGCAGGACTTATGTTATCTGCGATTATTTCTGATTCTTTGTTATTTAAATCCCCTACTTGTACAGATGAAGATGTTGCTGCAGCAAAGGAACTGGCTGAAATTGCTGGTGTAGATGCGGAAAAGTACGGATTAGAAATGCTAAAAGCAGGTGCTGACCTAAGTGATAAATCTGTTGAAGAATTGATTTCACTTGATGCAAAGGAATTTAACATTGGTGAAAACAAAATTGAAGTTGCTCAAGTAAATACGGTTGATGCTAGCGATGTATTAAAGCATCAAGAAGACCTAGAATCAGCGATTACTAAAGTTATTGCTGACAAAGGTTTAGACCTATTCATGTTCGTTGTAACTGATATTTTAACAAATGACTCGACAACATTAGCTCTTGGTAAGAGATCACAATCTGTTGAAGAAGCTTATAATGTTAAATTAGAAAACAATACAGCCGTTCTTAAAGGTGTTGTATCTCGTAAAAAACAAATTGTACCCGTATTAACAGAAACGATGAGCAAGTAAATAGAGGTGCTATAGGGTAAAGCCATAGTGGGTTTTACCCTTTTATTTCAAACTGCAATTCATCGTGCTTTTTAAAAACAGTTGACAAACAAAACGAGACTGCTATCATTTAAAACATAAACCAACTACATAAAAAATAACCACTAGGGGTGCCTTTTATAAGGCTGAGATCAAAGTGAAACTTTGAGACTCTTAGAACCTGATCTGGATTATACCAGCGTAGGGAAGTGGTGTTGCGGAGCTTTTATTTCTATTTTGAATTCTCCATATACAACCACTTTCTTAGCTGAGAGTGGTTTTTTTGTTGGATAAAACAAGGAGGATTCATATGAACACATTTACTGATATCTTACGAGAAAGAGCGGCTTCTGTTTGGGAAGCGAACCTTCAACATCCATTTGTAAAGGGAATAGCAGAAGGTGACCTTTCTTTAGAATGCTTTAGGTACTATGTTTTACAAGATTCGTATTATTTATCTCATTTTGCAAGAATACAAGCGATGGGAGCTGCAAGAGCTGAGGATTTGTATACAACTTCTAGGATGGCAGCACATGCACAAGGTACAAATGACGCGGAGTTAGGACTTCATGAGACATTTATGAAACAGCTTGGAGTGACAGATGAAGAACTAGCTAATTTTGAACCTGCTCCAACTGCTTATCATTATACCTCACACCTTTATCGTGTAGCAGAGTCTGGAAGTTTGGGAGAAATTATTGCAGCCATTCTGCCATGTTATTGGATCTATCAAGAGATTGGTAAAACGTTCAAAGGGGCTACACCACAAGAGCCAATCTATCAGGAGTGGATCGCTGCATATGGCGGTGAATGGTTCTCAGAACTTGTACAAGAGCAGATTGATAGACTGAATCAGTTGGCTGAAAAAGCAAACGAAGTGGAAAAAAATAAGATGATTCAACATTTCGTAATCAGTTGTCAGTATGAGTATTCCTTTTGGGAGATGGCTTATACCTTGGAAAAATGGCCGATATCATCCAGCCTTACCACAGCAACGATCGGAAGTGAAGGATAGAATGCAAAAAGGGTTAAAGTTAACGGATATCCTAGTAACGATCGTAATTTCGATCGCTTTTGGAATATTGTATAAGATTTGGGGACCTATATATTATGCCGTGAAACCGTTTGGCCTTCACATTGATCAGTTAATATATGGAATGTGGTTCATGGCGGCGACAGTAGCATTCCTAATCATCCGAAAGCCTGGAGTTGCCCTATTGGCAGAAATTGCTGCTTCGTCAGGAGAATTTTTAATGGGTTCAGAATTTGGACTTGAAGTGTTACTATATGGAATCATTCAAGGATTGTTTGCAGAAATTATCCTATTCGCATTTCGTTATAAACGGTTTGACCTTTTTGTCATCTCACTTGCTGCGTTAAGTTCATGTGTAGGATCTTTAATCATGGACTTTTACAAAGGCTATATCGGTGATCTTTCAACATGGAACCTCACCTTATTTATCGTATTTAGAATGGTTGGCTCTATATTGTTTACGGGATTGTTTGCCGTTTCTATCGCAAAAGCTTTAGAAGCTACTGGAGTAACGAATTTAGTAAGATCTACGTCAAAAAAGGATCATGAAGCATTAGATCAATAACTGAGGTGGTTAGATGACAAGCATAACAGCTGTGAAGAATTTAAGGTTAAAGTTTCCCGGTGAATCAGAAATGCTGTTTAAAGATTTGAGTTTGTCTTTTAATCGTGGTGAAAAAGTTCTTCTTCTAGGTACCTCCGGATGTGGCAAATCCACACTGTTGCAAGTTCTTTCTGGCCTAGTACCACGAACAATTGACATTCCTATGAAATGTGATGAAATACAAATCCCTGATCAATGGGGATTTGTATTTCAAGATCCTGAAACGCAATTCTGTATGCCATATGTTGATGAAGAATTAGCATTTGTGCTTGAGAACCTTGAAATCCCTCGAGAAGAGATGAGAGGCAAGATTCGCTCTTTATTAAAAGAAGTTGGACTTGAGCTTGATAACATTCATACACCGATTCAACATCTATCAGGGGGAATGAAGCAGCGATTAGCGATTGCTTCTGTATTAGCACTGAAACCAGATGTAATATTTTTAGATGAACCAACTGCTTTTATTGATGAAAAGGGTACAGAACAAATTTGGGAAACGGTAAAAAGAATATGGAAAGATAAGACGTTAATAATTGTTGAACATAAAATTGAGAAAATCCTGGATTTCGCTGATCGTCTTATTGTATTTACACCAGATGGAGAAATCCTTGCTGATGGTAACACTTCAATGGTCTTTACTCATTATAAGGAAAAGATCAAAGAGTATGGAATTTGGTACCCTGGTGCTTGGGATGAATATAAACGAACACCGAACGTGAATAACAAGAAAGAACTTTTAGTGACCATGAAGTTACAAAAATTCAAAGGGTATCGAAACAGAGAAGTTAAGATCGTGGCAGATCACTTAGAGGTCCATTCAGGAGAGTGGGTCACAATAATGGGTGAAAACGGAGCAGGTAAGAGTTCATTATTATTAGCTATGATGCAGCTCATAAAAACATCTGGAGACTATTTTATTAATGATATACCTATTCAAAAAACGAAAGACATCTTTGGACTTGTTTACCTCGTATTTCAGAACCCTGAGTATCAATTTTTAACTCATTCTGTTTACGATGAAATAACCTATGGATTACAAAACAAGAAGGATATTGAATCTAATGTAAAAGAGATACTCTCTTCTCTCGAGCTGATAAGCAAAAAGGACCAACATCCTTATCAACTATCTGTTGGTCAGAAGAGACGTCTAAGTGTTGCAACTGCTTTTTTACAAAAACCAAATATTTTACTTCTTGATGAACCAACTTTTGGTCAAGACTCTTTAAACACGTTCAAGATTTTGGAATGGATCGAACAAGAGCGTCAAAAAGGAACGATCATTCTCATGGTCACACACGATCATCATATCACCGAACGTTTTGCTACACGGTTATGGAAAGTACAGAACGGTAAAATTGTAATTGATCATCAGCTCGATAGAGGCGTTAAAGTACAAAAGGAGATTCTGCATGAATTCATTATTTAGTGGGAAGTGCACTTGGTTACACAGCATAAATCCATCTCTAAAACTATTAACGATATTGAGTCTGTTCGTATTTGCTATCAACATCCATAATCTAAATTTTATGGTGGGTTTTTCATGCGTGATCTTAACATTGTTTATATTTAGTACAGGATATTCTTATAAGCAATTATTCTTACTATCTCTGCCTTTCTTGTTTGTTTTTCTTTCAACTTCTTCATCCATGATTTTATTTGGAAAGGGGGAAACGATTTTGTTTAAATGGGCATATGTTCGAATATCCGAAGAGAGTTTGATAAGGGGCATTCACTTAGGATTTAGAGCTTTATCATTTGCAATGCTTGGATTGATATTTGCTTTAACTACAAAACCTGTTAAGCTGTTTTATTCCCTCATGCAACAACTTAAACTGCCACCCAAGTTTGCTTATAGTTTCATGGCAGCCATTCGATTAATTCCAATCATGATTGAGGAATACCAAATTATTATGAATGCTCAAAAAGTAAGAGGATTTGAAAAAAGAAATCACTTTCTTAAAAGAATTGAGAGGCTAGCGATTCCTTTATTATCACAATGCATTCGTAGAGCTTATCGCATAGCCGTTTCAATGGAGGCAAAACGATTTCATTCGAACAGAAAGAGGACCTATTATTATGAGGTCGGTTTTTCAAGAAATGATCTATTTTTCATAAGTTATTTTCTTATTCTGTTAGGACTCGCCTATCTTCTTTCTATCCAATATCCACTCCTTCC
This sequence comes from Fictibacillus nanhaiensis, assembly GCF_036213205.1. GTDB lineage: Bacteria > Bacillota > Bacilli > Bacillales > Fictibacillaceae > Fictibacillus > Fictibacillus nanhaiensis_E. Next base: position 52,060 of record NZ_JARMFC010000013.1, on the reverse strand, counting down.
AAATACTGATGTGAGAAATTAACCTGATTGAGAGACTGGATTTTTATCCATTCAGTCTCTTTATTTCATCAAAGTGATGTTTTCATTTTGTTTCATCAGCACCGTATGACTGCCTTTTTTTATCTTCATATATATAGTGTTAGGTACACGCAACTTCTCACCCTTCTCAAAGAAAACAATGTAATGTGGTTCTGTTACGAATGAATCTCCAATGCTTATTACTTTTTCAATTCTTTCTTTTTTAACAATCTTACCTCTATACTCATTTATTTTAAATTCCTCTCTTATATAACCAGACCATGCAAAGAACAACAAAAATCCTGCTAAAAATGTATAAACGATTGAACTTGCTTTTTGCATTTTCTCACCTCAGTTTTGTATATGAAGAAAAAAGGGAAAACAAAAGAAGGGTTTGTATGAAATTGATCTAATACTATTGAAACAACAAATTACTTCTTAACTTTTTGGATCAACTTGCTTTGCCATGATGTGAGCAATAGTAAGGCTAGGAATGAACCGAGTAGTGTAAGAGACATGTCCCATTGAGCATCCCAAATATCTCCTTGAGCACCTACAAAGTCTTTTGTTCCACGTTTTGCTATCTTGCCCGCGATCCATTCAACAATTTCATAGAGAGCGGCGATTGCCAACGTAATGCTTATTGCAATAAATTGGACCCATTTTCCAATGTGTAAGGGTGTTTTGATAAGAAGGATCTCGCGTATAACAATCGACACCAATCCTTTCATAAAGTGACCGAAACGATCATAGTGATTGCGATTCAAATCATAGTGATGCTGAAGCCAATCAAATAAGGGAACATCGTCATACGTATAATGTCCGCCTATAAATGTCAAAATCGATAATAATGCAATGATGCAATATGTAAGAGTAGTGAACCTTAAATTTTTATAAAGGAAGAAAACGCAGATTAGAGCTATAACAGATGGAGCGACTTCTAGTATCCATATTGGATAATGTGCAGGTTTAATAAGTGACCACAGAAAAAAGAAGGAAACGATGATTAATAGAAACACATGTATCTTGTTAACTTTCATGAGCAATCCCTCACAATCTAACATTAGTATTGATATTAAGTTAGAAACGTATTCTTTTGTTGCTTAAACACACTTTAAATAGGGATGTGATACATCATGACTAAAAAAATCGCAGTGGCAATTCTTCATGGGATTGGTAATCAAAACGAGGATTTTTCGGATTTGTTTATTGAAGTGCTTACTAAAAGATTCTCTCAACAACTAAAACCATTTTATGCAACTCCTGAAAAAGAACTGATCATCCAACCCATTTATTGGGGGAGCGTCTTTAACGAAAGGGAAACGCACTTGTGGCAAAGGCTAAATAAAGAAGATAGTTTAGATTTCAAGCAGTTAAGACAGTTTGTTATCCACTTTTTTGGTGATGCCATTGCCTACCAGCCTGTAGTCGATTACAATCCGAACTATATTAAAGTACATGAGGTATATGCTAGGGGCCTTCGAGAATTAAGTGTAGTTGCTGGTGAAGATGCTCCACTCTTTGTCATTGCACATAGTTTAGGTACGGTTATCTCGAGTAATTATTTTTATGATCTACAGTTCATTGCTGAACGAATATCTGAAGATGTCATGCGAAATATGAAAAAGACTCCTTTAGAAAAAGGTGAAACTCTAACCAGCTTTTATACATTAGGAAGTCCATTGGCGTTATGGAGTCTTAGGTATGCTGATTTTAATAAGCCCATCCAAGTTCCATCACCACACTTAAAAGATTATTACCCTGAACTACAAGGTAAATGGGTAAATATGTACGATAAAGATGACGTGTTCGGTTATCCGTTAAAAACGATCAATGACTCTTATGATCGAGTAATTGCGGTTGATAAAGAAATAAATAGCGGCGGCTTTATAAGCAGTTCTACACCCCTTTCTCATAATAATTACTTTAAAACGAATGAAGTCATCAATGAAATTGGTGATGATTTAGCTGAAACATGGAAACAGTTAAATTTAGCACCTCTGCGAAAATAACGTTTTTTCTCGTCCACGAATACATTAAAACATCTCATCAAATGGACGGTTGCCGAATGGATAATCAGCAAAAACAACAAATTGGCGGTGTTATACAAGCAATTGGAACAGTTGTATCAGCGATTGCCAACACACCAAATTCGGTTTTGAGTGATCAGTTTCAGGAGGATCTCGATTTAATAGGAAATGTTCTGCAAGCTACGGGAAATGGTTTAATTGCTGATGGACAAATCCCGTTTAGCCTTAAGAGAATTGGGAATGAAGTCCAAGCTATTGGAAATACCACGGTAATCGCAGGTATGGTCTTACCAATAGAAGATGATACTTCTCAAGTCTTGAATATTAAAGGGAACTTACTACAAGCATTTGGAGCAGTTATTGTTCTAGGTGTTGAATTCGATAACGAACTAGGTGATTCTCCTTCAAACCAAGGGATAACTATTATTTCCAATTTACTTCAAGCAGCAGGCAACTCGTTACAGGCATTAGGTGGAAAATATGAACTTGACCATCCGAATGAAGATAAAAGCTATAGTGAATCCTTAATATTTGCAGGAAGTTGGATCCAGGCTGCCGGTGCCGTGATTTCAGCGTTACCTCGTCAGTAAAAGGGGAGATACAAGTGGAGGAATTTCATAGCACTATTAATCGTTTTATAACCGAGAATAATATAGATGCCATTCATTTCGTTTTAAGGGAATCATGTCATTCTGTACAGGATGCTGCTAAAGCCATAAATGTTTCCCAGAATAATTTCGTAAAAAACATTTGTTTTTTAGATAATAAAGAACAACTCATCTTAGCCATTGTAAGAGGAGAAGATCGTGTGAGCACCACACGTGTGGGAAAAGCTTTGGATATTGAACGACCTCGGCTCGCAACAGAGGATGAAATATTAGCACAAACTGGATTTCCTGCAGGTGGAGTTCCGTCATTTGGATTCAAAGCTACTTTTTTAGTTGATCCAAAAGTAACTCAGCTTCCATACATATACACGGGAGGCGGCTCACAGTTTTCATTGATAAAAGTAGAAACAAATAGTATGTTACTGACAAACAAAGGACAAGTCATTCGAATTAGAAAATAAAAAATCTCAATAGCCCTGCCAAAAAACAAACATCCCATCATTCATCTATGGGATGTTTAAGTGTTTAATAAAGTGAAATATTAATCATTTTTTGAGATCTAGGAAGTAAGTGAAGAAATAGAAAGGAGTCTACAAAAACACCAACCAATACTGCATTTAAAAAAGTTCCAATGTTAAGAAACGTTCGATTAATAATCAGCGTACAAGTAATCAATAATAAACCAACTATAATACTCCATGTTCCGATCGTGAAACCAAACCGCTCATACAAAGCAAGGTTCAACACGTCCCACGGACTAATTCCTAAGTATTTCACTTGAACAGACATGGCTATTCCATAACTAAAAATTAATAAGCCAATAAAAAAGAAGATTAAATTAATAGCATACTTCACCAAAAATTCCTCTTTTCCAAAATAACCCTATAATTATCTTTGACTATAAATCAATATGAGAAAAAATGAAAAGAAGTTGCTTACTATTTTTAAATAACTCTTCTTAAAAAAAGGTTTCACATGTGTGTTTGTCGAAATAAGAATGTCTTAAAAATTTAAACAGGAGCGTTGAAAATGGATTGTATTAAGGAAGCAAATGAACACATTCTTGATCCGTTGACTGAAATGGCTTTAGCATTATGGCCAGATAATGAATTCAGTGAATTGAGAAAAGAATTCAAACAACTTCTAAATTCTGATAAGGATAAAGTGATTGTATATCTAATGCATGCTCAACTCATTGCTTTTATTCATATTTCCGTTAGAAGTGATTATGTTGAAGGATCCCATGACAGTCCAACAGGGTTTATTGAAGGCATTTATGTTAAACCAGAGTATAGAAAGAAGGGCATCTCAAAAAAATTAATAGAAAAAGGAGAAAGCTGGTTAAAAACTAAAGGTTGCAGTCAGATTGGTTCAGATATTGAACAGTCAAATGACACGAGTTATCACTTTCATAAAAATGTAGGTTTCAAAGAGGTGAATCGTTTGATTGCGTTTATTAAAGATATTGATTAAGCATATAATGCGTAAGTATGAAGAAGGGTTTTTACAAGGCACATTACTGTGTCTTTTTTATATGGAAAGAAACGGAGTATATAACCCGTTCATTAGGTCAAACCTTATACAAAGGAATCTAAGAAAAACGTTAAGTAAGATATGATATTGTGAGGTGACCATAAATTGAAACGAAAAATTTTGCTGGTTTTAAGTGCTGCTTATGTCATATTTATGGCTTACCTATGTTTTTATTATTTTTCAACAGGTGAGACACATAGCTATCAAGTGGCATTTGGTGGTATATTTTGCGGGCTAATTCCATTATGTTTAATTCTATTTACTAAGATTAAATTTAACATGCCAATTATGATTTCATATTTTGCCTTTTTATTCGCATCGCAGTATTTAGGATCTATCTTAGAATTCTATCGTTTAGGGTGGTGGGATACTTTCTTACACCTTTTAAGTGGAGCGTTATTGGCGTTTGTAGCCATTGCCCTTTATGAGAGGATGACGCACCAAGAAGCTAGGCAAGAGATTTCTTATTGGCTTGTGTTCTTATTTGTCCTAGCTTTCTCTGTTTTTGGCGGGGTGGTTTGGGAAATCTATGAATTCAGCATGGATCAATTCTTTGGAATGACCTTACAAGGCGGAGGGAATTTTGACACGATGGTGGATCTACTTGCAGATACAGCAGGAGCAATTGTAATTGCAGCTATTGCAGCTTTTAGGACGAAGAAAAGGTTTAAATGACATAGAAAAATTCCTATAATCATTTCAGGCGCATATGTCGTAAAATATGCGTTTTTTTATTTTTTCGCTCATATCTAATGATAGTTACATCTGAAATTTACAAGGCATCATTTTAAGTTGATTGGAATGTAAAGTGGGAGACTCCTTGAGATCAGCGTTACAGGTGAGACTCTTAACTTAAGAGCACACAGCACACCTTCCAGATAGCTTGAAATGGAAATAAACCACTTTCACAATTATCAAAGCCTGATTAAAAAAAATCAAAATATGTTTAAAATCCCCATTGACCTTCACGCAGCGTAAAGGTGTAGAGTTATATGTGTCAGGAGGTGATCACATTGGAATACACTATTCAAAAACTTGGCCAACTAGCTGGAGTAAGCACCAGAACATTAAGATATTATGATGAGATAGATATTCTTAAGCCGGCAAGAATAAACTCGTCAGGATATCGAATTTATGGTGAAGCAGAAGTGGATCGACTACAGCAGATTTTGTTTTATAAAGAACTCGATCTCCCGCTACATCAAATTAAAGAAATCATCACATCTCAACGCTTCTCACCAGCTGAAGCACTACTTGAACACCGTGAAAAACTCCTGAACAAACGAGAACAGTTAGACCGTCTGATCTTTAATGTAGAGCAGACGATCGCTGCGAACGAAGGGAGAATAACGATGAAAGATAAAGAGAAATTTGAAGGATTTAAAAAACAGATGATTGAAGAAAACGAACAAAAATTTGGTAAAGAGATACGTGAAAAATATGGAGATCAGGTTATCGATCAATCAAATAAAAAAGTATTGAACATGACTCAATGTGAGCACGAAAATGCTACGAAACTAGGAGAGGAAATTCACACGATTCTTGCTGAAGCTTTTCAAACAGGAGACCCTGCTGGAGATGCAGCGCAAAAGGCAGCTGAGCTTCACAAGGAGTGGTTGATGCTGTACTGGCACGAATATAGTAAAGAAGCACATGCGAATCTCGCGCAGATGTATGTAGATGACGAACGGTTCACTGCTTATTATGATAAAGAACAGCCAGGAACCGCTGCATTTTTACGAGATGCTATCCACATTTATACAGATTTCAAATAAATCATATAATGTGAACCATCTCATATGGAGGAAACCATCTAGGTTTTCTCCTTTTTGTTTTATTCATCTCTACAATTCGTTTAAACTATGTATAGTGAGTAAGAAGGGATGAAAAGTTATGACTGAAAAATTATATTATTCTTCACCGTATACAAAAAATTGGGAAACAACGGTTAAATCCACTTTTGAAAAAAATGGAGATTTTTTTGTGATCCTAGAAAGTACCGCTTTTTATCCAACCGGTGGTGGCCAGCCATTTGATATAGGTAAGATTGGCGGACATGATGTGCTCGATGTTTTTATTGAAAATGACGAAGTGATACATAAGGTGAGGAGTCTACCTGAAACTTCCTCGGTAACCTGTGAGTTAGACTGGGATAGAAGATTAGACCATATGCAGCATCATACCGGACAACATCTATTATCTGCTGTTTGTTACTCTTTGTATCAAGCACGTACCATAAGTTTTCATTTAGGTTCTGAGATTGCAACGATTGATATTGAAACAGACACACTGAGTCAACATCAAATGGATTTCATTGAAAAAGCCGTTAATCAGGAGATTTATAAAAACAGAACAGTACATACATACTTTGTATCCGATAAAGAGCTTCAACAATTGCCGCTATTAAAGATGCCGAAAGTGAAAGAGAACATTCGAATTGTTCAAATTGAAGGTATTGAGCATAATGCATGTGGCGGTACTCATGTTCGTTCAACCGCTGAGATTGGAATCATCAAACTTTTGAAAGCCGAAAAACAAAAAGGTGCCACCCGATTGTATTTTAAATGTGGTCAGCGTGCTTTAGTAGACTACAATGAAGCGTTAAAACTGCTTACGATGATCTCAGGCAAGTTTAATACGGGTCGAGATGAAGTGATGAACCGTCTTGAAAAATGGGAGAACAATCAAAAGGAATTAGAATTGGAGAACAGACAGCTTAAAGAGATGAATAATCATTTTCTAAGTAAAGAACTTATCTCAAAAGCAAAAGCAGGACTACTTATGCATGTTTTTGAAGATAGAAGCTTTAACGATACAAAAGATCTTGCGATAAAAATCGCGAGTGAGGAACCATTATTGATCTTACTTGCTTCCACAGTAGATAATCGTATCATCTTCATGCATGATGGTTCTTCTCATGTTTCCTGCGGTACATTTTTAAAAGAGAACCTTAGTTCTTTTAATGGTAAGGGCGGCGGAAATGATAAATCTGCTCAAGCTGGATTTGCTTCAAAAGAGGATATGATTCGTTTTATTGAATTTGTACAGGAGACATTATTGAATGTAAATAAGTCATAAAATCTACTATAAGCGTTAGTAAATTTCAACAGAATACGTTGTTGTTTTTTATTTCTATAAACGGTTTGGAACGAATATCCACATGAATAATCTTTTTTCACTCGCAGATTACAAAAATCGAATATGTGTATATATACGAAAGGGGAGTAACATGCTTATTGAATTAATGGCTAATATTGGCTTATCAATGGTAAGTTTCCTTCGTGGAATGCCAAATGAAGAAAGAATTAAGCGGAACATTGTATTATTAAGTACAACAGAATGGTTTAACCAGATATATTCAAATAATAAAGATTTATTTATGACAGATGAAGACTTACGATACATAGTAGGGTGGGCGAAAGTTAAAAAAATATTAAAAAATGAAAATAACACTGATAAGTTTAGAAAGAAAATTTTAGAAATGGTAAATACAAAAAATATTTATAGTTAATAGAAGTAAACGACCAGGTACTTTTGGTCGTTTACTTCTGTTTTACATATCCAATTATGCTGCACAAACTTGTGAATTAAGACTTCTTTTCCAATAGTGCCCCCTAACACCAGCTCGTTCCTACTTCTGCGTATTAAATCAAAAAAATCGCCACAATGGTAGTTACAACTAATCCGATAAATACAGGTTTTATGTTTCTTCTAGCAAGTTCAAATGGATCAACTCCGCAGATTGCAGCAGCTGGAATTAACGCCCAAGGGACGAGTGTACCTCCTCCAACCCAGATTGCCGAGATCTGACCAAGTGCTGTTAATGTCGCTGCTCCGGCTCCTATTGCGGTACCAAATATGTTTGCGACAGATCCTGCCAGTGAGATCCCTGAAAATCCTGAGCCATCGAGGCCGGTAATAGCCCCTACAGTAGTTAGTGTTATTGCCCCTACCTCTTTACTTAAAGGGACCAATGACGCAAGTGCTACACCTAAATCGTTAACGATTCCGTGAGATGTCTTTGGAAGGAAATCACCGATAATCTTAGCAAAACCTGAATCACCTAGATAAAAAAAGGCAGCAATTGGAATCACTGGACCAAACACTTTAAATCCGAATTGGAAACCATCAATCATATAAGAAGTTGTTTTCTCTAATCCTTTGTTCTTATGGCTGACCATCGTAATTAAAAGCAGAATTAATACAGAGGTTCCGCCAATAAGTGCAGTTGCATCTCCACCTTGAAGATTAAAAATAGACATCGCGGCTACATCCAGTGCAAACATGACAGGGATAAAGAGAGCAAAGAATTGTTTTTGCTTACTCGATAGCAAATTTAATTCCTGCTCATTTGAAGTTTTTACTGGGATATCAGTAAGCCCTGTACTTGCGTTTAACTTCCCTGACTTCAAATCCCGCTTTAAAAAGTAGAAAGCGGCTATTGTCGTTACAAGACCCATAACAAACACGAGTGGGATACTCGCATTAATCACTTCACTTACCGGCAAACCTGCGGCATCAGCGGTTAATTTAGGTGCTGCTTGAATGATAAAATCTCCTGATAAAGCTATACCATGGCCAAACAGGTTCATAGCCATAGCTACGCCAAGTGCAGGTAGACCAACCCGTATGGCAACGGGAAGAAGTACAGCACCCATGAGTGCCACTGCAGGTGATGGCCAGAAAAACCAAGAAATAATCATCATTAGAATACCTATCGTCCAATAAGCAAGTCCTGGTGTTCTAATGAGTTTCGAAAATGGAGAAATCATTACATCATTGATGCCTGTAGAGGTCAGAATTCTGCTCATGGCAACGATAATTGAGATTACAAGTATTGTAGGAAGAAGCTCAGTGATCGCATAAATAAAACTATTAAAAATACTGCTGACAGAACCCGTTAAAGAACCAGTCGCAGTTATAGCGATTAAGAAGATACTGAGAATACTTATTAATGTAGTATCGCGCCTCTTAACCATAAAACCAATGATCAAACCGATAAACACAACATAAATCCAATGCAGCGCTGTTAGTTCAACGCCCATCCGTATTCCTCCCCGTTGAAATGGGTATTTAGCCCTTTCGTGATGTAATACAGAATATGATAAGAAAGAAAAGGGGTGAGGAGAACTTTGTAAAGTAGAGTTGTTAGTGACACATAAAGGTAATTAATGTAAAATAATGACGATGATACAGAAGTTAAGAAAGAGGTAACTACATGTTATCTCTTTTCTTTTTGTTACATACATTCAACAAAGGAGAAGATTAGGGGGCCGTATGATGGACCAATCCAGGTTTATTAAAGATCTTAACGAGTTAAAAGATGGAGGATATGTAAAAGAGAAAGATTATTTAAAAGTTCTAGATGGCTATTACAGATACAGAGAAGATGAAAGAAGGAAAGAAGTAAACGATACGATTGTACATACAGCGGAAGTTACGATGGATGAACCTAAACAAAAGCCACAGCCAGTAAAAACAGTAGCTCCTCGACCTCAGCCAAAAGTGGAAGTTACACCTGAACAGAGAAGAGAAAGAAATATTACATCCATAATGGCAGCGGGTGTGATTCTGCTTTTATTAGGAGGTCTTACTCTAGCTACAAGCAACTGGGATGTGTTCAGTTCAATTACAAAAACAATGTTAGTTGGAGGGATCGCCTTATTATTTGGTGGTCTTGGAGCACTTTCTGAAAAAATACTTCAGATTAGAAAAACGGCGTTTACGTTCTTTGTTCTGTTTGCTTTGTTTATTCCAATTACCGTACTCTCGGCAGGTTACTTTGAATTATTTGGGAGTTGGCTAAGTTTTTATGGCCAGGGAAGATATATTTTAGGCGTTATGGCGGCTGTAGTTTGTACCCCGATCTATTATTTTTTCGGGCAGTATTTTAAATCCAAGCTATTTAGCTGGTTTACTTATGTTGCTATCGCAATTGGGTATGCATATTTAATACTCTCGTTTGGCTTAACAAAGGAAGCTTTTTATTTTGTTTATGCATTAGGAAATGTAGGATTTATTCTTTTATATCATATCAAAAAAGCAAAGCAATCTATATTTCTTCAAATCTTGCCTTTGTTTATACAAGTTAACTTGATTCTATCGACGCTGTTCATTTTAATCTTATTCGAAAATCAACTACTCCAAAGTTTCAATATTATCTTAACCGCCGTATTATACTTGTCGATGAGAATAGTCAATCAGAGAAAAGAATATGAACTTTTCTTTATCGGTTTTATCACATACGGTCTTTATCAATTGATTCAAAACTCTTTTTTAACAGAATATCGAATGTTTTTGATCGTGCTTATACCGGTCGTGTTAGTGGTGGTTGCTAATTTTTCAGATGCATTATTAAAAAAATATTATCAGCTTGCGAATGGATTAATATCTATACTTGCTTTCTTATATATTACCGTTGAAGGCGTGTTATTGTCGGTAGGAGAAGGCAGTGTGTGGTTGTTATTAGGGTATCTTGTTTTAGCTGCTAATTTTATATTTTTAAGCTATAACTCTACGTTTTCATTATTTAAACTTCTTGCACCGTTTTATCTATTCTGTGCGTTTATGGAAGTTTATCATGTGACGGGTGATCGCTTTGAAGAATATTGGACTCTGGCGATCGGCATCTCAAGCGCATTATCTTATTCTATCGGACAGTATCTCAAACCCCTGAACAGACCAAGCTTATTAGTGGGCGGTGGAGGATTAATTATTAGTTTTCTATTGTCCTTGGAATTTGTTCATTATGGTCAAGGAAGTATGATTTCCGTCATTTTAACCATGCTATCTGTTCGTCATTTCTTAATTGAGAATGGTAAAAAAAGAATCTTAGCCACCTGGCTGGCACCAGTTTTTACATTTTTTTCTTTCTGCCTTTTAGGGATGAAGTACTTGCCATCACCGACATTATCATACTCTTTACTTCTTGGCAGTGTCGTCACTTTAGTAGTCTTTCTTTGGCAAAGAAAGCAGAAACAGCTAGCAACTTCATTTATTTCAATTACAACCATTACAACGATTGTGAATTTTTTAGTCATCTTAGTTGAAGGTGATTTTACGTGGCTAAAGATTTCATCGTCTATTTTCCTAATGACTGTGTTATGGTTTTTCACTAAACATTTTAATTGGGCGATTGGGTTCTCTGGTATACAGATTGCATTTTTCTTTACACTGAATCATGTGGCAGATCTACTTGGAGTTTCTTTAGGAACTGAGGAATCCGTTTATACGTTTATCATCATTTCCTTTTTGTTATTAATGAGTAGTGAGGTATTCCAAAAACTAGATTCAAGCAGTGAATATCCAACGAAAGCTGTATCGCACTTAATCACTTTAATCTTAGGTGTTTATTCTTTACTCTTAACTACTTCAACGGTTCCGTTCATTTTACTTGCGTTAGTGTATGGAATTTACGTATACCTTGCTCGTAAAGAATACGAAATCAGGTACAATCTTTATGTTAGTTTGATATTTTTAGCTATTGGTTTCCATTACTTTATTAAAGAATGGCTGACAAATGAGGGACCTGTTCTTTACAGCATTCTTCTAGCAGGTTTTTATTTTATTTTAAATAATCAATGGAAAACACGATTACGATTTTTCCTTGTACCTTTTTCCGTCATTTTCTTAGGAGAGTATATAACGATTAGAGGATCTAATGAGATCTTTCTTATTATTCATGCCGCAGCACTAATCGGTTTTATATTCTTCTACCAATCGTTAAAAAGGTACTGGAAATACGCATCAGTGATCATGTTGATTTACTTAATGATCGATTTAGAAGAATGGCTGTTGATAAATCGAATAGCTGCTGAAATGTATTCACTTGCTTGGTTCATCTCAGGCATACTTATTTCACTTACAGGTATGCATTTCTTTAAAAAGCTTTACAGCAAATCTGATTATCTACAAATTGATTTCTTTGCAGTTTTTGGAATGATTTATGTACTTACAGGATTGGTGCATTCGGAAAATATGTTAACAACGATTGGTCTAGTCATTCTTGCAATTCTTTTTTTCGTTCAAGGAAATCGATTCTTAGATGTTTTGATCGGAAAGAGAATACTCCAAACCTGTTCGAGCTTGCTTGTCCTGTTCTCTTATTATTCACTTCTTGATCAATTTGAGATTCCAGAGATTATACAAACTGAACTTATTGTACTGCCATGGATTTTATTGAGTTATATAATCACAAGGAAAATGTGGGACATTTCGGAACAAATAGCTAATCTGATTCAATATGTGTTACTTGGTGTAATAGGGATTACATTAATGATCGATGCGATAGAAAGCTATCAAGTCATGGATGCGATCATACTTGGTTCTTTGTCATTCGCAAGTATCATTTATGGATTTATCTCAAAACAAAAAAGTTATTTCTTTACTGGATTGATCGTACTACTTCTGAATGTCTTGGTTCAAACACGTCCATACTGGGGGAACATGCCATGGTGGGCATACTTATTATTAACAGGTATCCTTCTCATAGGTTTTGCTAGTTATAATGAATTCAAGAAACAAAAAGGAATTGATTCTCCACCATTAAAGGATATAATTTTAAATAAATGGAAACATTGGTTTGGAGAGTGGAAATAACTTCTCTTCAAATAAGGGGGATTAATGAAGTGGAACAAGTTCAAAACAAACCCAAGATCACAATGGGTATGCTTCTTCAAAATAAAGTGATTCGAACCATTCTTTTTTCGGTATTCTTTTTACAGATTGGAATATGGGTTCGTAACTATTCCATCTTGTTGTACGTGATAGAAAAAACGAACGAAAATCCAATCGCTGTATCATTAATATCTGTAGCAGAGTTTGCACCAATATTTTTGTTTTCGTTCATTGGTGGAACGTTTGCAGATAGATGGAAACCGAAAAAGACGATGATTTGGTGTGATTTGTTAAGTGCCGTATCGATCTTCGTAGTTTTATTGACGCTACTTTTTGGAAGCTGGAAAGTCATATTCTTTGCAACGCTCGTTTCATCGATCTTGTCCCAATTTTCTCAGCCATCAGGTATGAAGTTATTTAAGATTCATGTACCTGAGAAAATGGTACAGTTAGGGATGTCGATGTATCAAACACTTTTTGCTGTATTTATGATTTTAGGTCCAATTCTCGGAACTTATGTATACCAGCAATTTGGGATTACAGTAGCAATCGCAATCATGGGAATAGCTTTCGTATTGTCGGCCGTTATTCTTCTTTTACTTCCTCCTGATGAAGAAGTAGAGAAAACGACAGAGAAACCTTCTATTTGGTTAGAGATGAAAGAAGGTTTCAGCTATGTGCTCAATAGACGCTCTTTAACCTTACTAGGTGCGTGTTTCGCCGTAGCCGGATTAGCTTTAGGATTAACACAGCCGTTAACCGTTTTCTTAGTAACAGAACAATTAGGTCTTCCTAAAGAAGAACTGCAATGGCTCATGGCAGCTTTCGGTACTGGAATGATTCTAGGTGGAGGTTTGACCATTGGAATCGCGAGCAAAGTTAAGCCACAATTATTATTGGCTTTAGGAATGGGAGCAAGTGCGATCGGATTTATGATTATGGGATTCTCCGAACATTTCTGGTTAACTTTATCTGCCGAGTTCATAAGTGGTCTATTCATGCCATGCGTTCATATCGGTATCAATACGCTCATTCTCCAGAATACAGAGGCTAAATTCATCGGCCGTGTTAACGGTATATTAAATCCATTATTTATGGGTGCGATGGTTCTTACGATGTCCATTACGGGTTGGCTAAAAGAAACATTTTCACTTGTGTTAATGTTTGAAGGGGCAGCACTGCTATTTGCAATCGGTATATTAACGATGCTACCACTTATTCGACAAAAGGTTGTTCCGGTGGCTAAAGTTGAGAAAGCCTAAATGTAAAGATCCTCAAAAAGCTTAAGATAGCTTTTGAGGATCTTTTTTTATGCAACGTATTAGCTCTAGCTGAAAATCGCAAAGAAGTAGGTGTCGATAAGTGTCGAGGATTGTAAACTCGTGGATAAACAGCAAAATCTCGTGGATTGAGAGTCGAAACTTTTGGATTCACCACTTACATTCTTAATTTACGGTCAGAAACAAACCATCACAAAGCAATGTTGACGCTTTTTCAACCTCATACTGTTTTTCAAATCATTTAAATGGGTATTATAGATATATTTCCATCATTGTTGTAAAGAATATTGAATGTCTAAACATAAGGGGATTCTAACATATGTCTATCTCACCAGATCAACGAATAACATTACACGGGTTTAATAATCTTACTAAATCGCTTAGCTTTAATCTGTATGACGTTTGTTATACGAAAACGAGAGAAGAGCGGGAAGCTTATCTTGAGTATATCGACGAACAATACAACGCGGAAAGGCTTACGAATATTTTGCAAACTGTTTCCGATACGATTGGAGCTCACGTGCTAAATATAGCCAAACAAGATTATGTACCTCAAGGGGCCAGTGTTACTGTACTTGTCTCGGAAGGACCAATTGTAGAAGTACCAACCGATTCATTTGATGAAAATTCAACCGCTATGCCAGAATCTGTAGTTATGCAACTTGATAAGAGTCACCTAACCGTTCATACATATCCTGAGTTTCATCCAGAAGAAGGAATTAGTACGTTTAGAGCTGATATAGATGTTTCTACTTGTGGGGAAATTTCACCGCTAAAAGCACTCAATCATTTGATTAATTCATTCGATATGGATATTGTGACGATGGATTATCGAGTTAGAGGATTTACGAGAGATATCAAAGGCCACAAGCTGTTCATCGATCATGACATCAATTCGATACAAAACTATCTTTCTGCAGATATTAAAGAAACTTATACCATGATAGACACAAATATCTATCAAGAAAATATCTTTCACACAAAGTGCAAACTAAAGCATTTTGAACTCAATAACTATCTTTTTGGTTATACAAAGGATGAAATTGATAGCGATACTCAAGAACACATCACAGGGTTGATCAATGCAGAGATGGATGAGATATTTTACGGAAGAAACATAAATTCATCACAACGTTAACAGCTTGTTGTAATGGAATGGATCACTAAGATATTCTTAGTGGTCTTTTTTTTCGTGAACAATATGAACAAAATGCATTTTATGCTGTTAAACTTCCATTTAAAAATGTGAATGGTAGGATAATGAAAAGAAAATGAAAGCGCTATCATTAATAAGGGGGATTTGAATGATGAAAATGAAGAAATGGAAAAATTGGCTTGTAGTAGGAGTCATACTATCTTCACTTACTGCTTGTAGTACCGGAGGCTCAGGTTCAAATGCAGGAGAATCTGATTATCCGAAAAAACCAGTAACAGTAGTTGCTCCATCGGGTGCTGGAGGTGGATGGGATCTTACGGCACGTTCATTGACCAAAATTTTAGGTGAAACAAAAACAGTTAAGCAAACGATGACTGTTGAAAACAAACCTGGAGGAGGCGGAGCTGTCTATCTTGCAGAATTTGCAACACAGCATAAGAAAGATGATTACAAACTTTATGTGAACTCTCCGCCAATCTTAATCAATAACTTGAAAAAAGAAGGAAACAGTCCGTACGGCTTTCAAGATACAACACCACTTGCACAATTAACAAAAGACTTTGGAGCAATCGTTGTTAAAGAAGATTCAAAATACAACAATCTAAAAGAACTAATGGAAGCTGTTAAGAAAGATCCGAAGTCTGTTACAGCAGCTGGAGGATCTGCACCTGGATCCATGGACCATCTCGTTGCTGTTCTTCCTGCTTACAAATCTGACATTGATCCTAAAACAGTCAAGTATGTTTCATACGATGGCGGTGGTGAGGCGATTGCAGCTCTATTGGGAGGCAACGCAGACTATATCGCAACTGATGCTTCTGCAGTAGGGGAATATTTAAAAGCGGGGAAAGTAAAAGTGCTTGGAATTTCTTCAACGGAGCGTTTAAAAGGAGATCTTGCTGATGTTCCTACATTTAAAGAAGCTGGAATCGATGCAGATTTCACGATTTGGAGAGGGATCTTCGGACCGAAAGAGATGTCTGATAGTGCAGTGGCATATTGGGATAAAACTTTGAAGAAATTAAATGAAAGTAAAGAGTGGCAGGACGAGCTAGAGCGGAACGGTTGGGAAGCGGAATTTAAAGATGGTAAAGAATTTGAAACTTTCTTAAAAGATCAAGAAAAACAAGTAGAAGACTTGTTGAAATCATTAGAAATGAATAAATAGATCTGACATGGAGAAGTTTTTCTACTTCTCCATTCTTCAAATAAGGAGGGAAGCACTTTGCAAACAAGAAAGTTTGACCGTTATGCAAGTATCTTATTTGCTTTACTAGGAGCTACATTTTTAATAGAAAGCCGCAACATTTCAAAAAGTGCTTATGGAAGTGAAGTTGGACCTAACGTTTTTCCCTTTCTCTTAGGACTTATTCTAATTTTACTTAGCGTTAAACTTTTTCTTGAATCATTTAAAAACATACAGAAAGAAATAAAGAACAAAGAAACCATACAGATCAAAAGATTTGTCATTATTTTAACTGCAAGTCTTCTGTACGCAGGTTTCATCGAAACATTAGGTTATGTCTTAAGTACTTTCTTATTTTTGTTTATTTCCTTTCAAGCGATGGAAAGAGGAAGTTGGATAAAAAATGGAATCATTGCATTGGCATTCTCATTCTTTGTCTACTATTTATTCGTTGTTGTGTTGGAAGGCTCTTTGCCTGGAATGCCAATTTGGTTTAGTTAGGAGGACTTTAGAATGGGTGTTATGGATTTTTTAATGCAAGGATTTCAAACGGCGATACAGCCTCAAAATCTATTCTTTGCTTTTATCGGAGTATTAATTGGAACGGCAGTAGGTGTTTTACCTGGAATCGGACCGATGAGTGGTGTTGCACTCTTAATACCTGTAACCGCTACTTTTACGAGCGGAATGGATCCTTCTGCAGCAGCTACAAGTTCTATCATTCTGTTAGCAGGTGTGTATTACGGTGCCATGTACGGTGGATCTACTACGTCCATTCTATTAAACACACCTGGTGAATCTTCATCTGTTGTTACAACACTTGATGGTTATCAGATGGCTAGGCAAGGAAGAGCAGGAGCTGCATTATCTATCGCAGCCATCGGGTCATTTTTTGCCGGAATCGTTTCCATCATCGGATTGGTGTTATTAGCAGAACCACTTTCAGAGGTGGCATTGAAATTTGGACCTGCTGAATATTTTTCTTTAATGCTGTTAGGACTTGCAGCAGTTAGCGGTTTGGCGGGGGGATCGATCACGAAGGCCTGGATGATGACTGTAACCGGACTCTTGATTGCCACAATCGGAATCGATGCGGTTTCAGGTGTTGCTCGATTCACCTATGATATTCCTGTTCTGTTTGGAGGACTTGAATTTTTAACGGTTGCTGTTGGTTTGTTTGCATTAGGTGAGGTGTTTAAGACTGTTCTGCATAAGGAAGAAGATGCTGAAAAGGTAGCGAAAGTTGGGAGAGTTATCTCTTCTAAAGCAGATCTAAAAGAAAGTGCCGGACCGATAGCGCGCGGATCATTTTTAGGGTTCTTTATTGGTGTTTTACCAGGTGCAGGCGCAACACTCGCTTCTTTCTTTTCATATATTGCTGAGAAGAAGATAAGTAAAAATCCTGACAAGTTCGGAAAAGGAGCGATTGCCGGAGTTGCCGCTCCAGAGTCAGCCAACAACGCAGCTTCTGGAGGAGCGATGATCCCTTTATTGACTCTCGGAATTCCAGGCTCAGGAACGACAGCGATTCTTATGGGAGCTCTTATCATGTATAACGTTCAGCCAGGTCCTTTATTGTTTAGTGATCACCCTGACGTAGCTTGGGGACTCATTGCTTCGATGTTTATCGGAAACTTAATGCTTCTTCTCCTTAACATGCCTCTTGTTAAGGTTTTTGCGAAAATTATTGAAACACCTGCTAAATACTTACTACCCATCATAATTGCCATCTCTGTCTTTGGTGTTTACGCCGTACAAGTGACCACGTTCGATCTATTTTTATTGATCGGCTTTGGACTTGCTGGATATCTATTAGCACAGAACGACTATCCGATCGCTCCTCTTGTACTCGGCTTAGTCTTAGGGCCAATGATTGAAAACAACATGCGACGTGCTTTAACAACATCGAACGGTGATTTTATGGTATTTATTCAACAACCCATTTCTGCTTTTTTTCTGGTTTGCGCTGTTCTATGGATTCTCATACCATTTGTTCTTCGGTTAAGAGGAAAAGAAGTTGTTGTAAACGTTGAAGGATAAAAGAAGACTGATAGAGAAGACTTTCTATTCTGAGAAAGTCTTTTCTATTTTTCACGGAGGGAAACTATGAAACTGCAAACAAAATTAATTCTCATCAGCTGTTCCCTAATCTTTTTAGTGATCGCCGTATTAGCGGTTATCTTTCAAAATATGTTTGAAGACACGATGAAGAGTCAAATTGGGGAGAGGGCACTAAGTGTTTCTTATGCAGTAAGTAACAATCCACTTGTTATTGATGCGTTTGAAAGTAATGATCCCTCTAAATTGATTCAGCCTTATGCAGAGAAAATCAGAAAGAAAACAGGAGCTCATTACATCGTAGTTGGAAACAAAGAAGGTGTTCGTTATTCACACCCCATTAAAGAACGAATCGGTAAGAAGATGGTTGGTGGTGACAACCAAAAAGCTTTATCTGGTGAACCGAGTATCACTGAAGCAACAGGCTCACTTGGTCCAGCTGTACGAGGAAAATCACCCGTTATAAATAATGACGGCGAAATCATTGGATTGGTATCAGTAGGTTTTCTAACTGATCAGATCAAAGAGGACATTTGGCCATATAAAATAAAAATAATCATTATAGGCACGATTACTTTGTTGCTAGGAACACTCGGTTCTGTACTGATTGCAAAAGGAGTAAAAAGAGCAACCCATGGATTAGAACCAAAAGAGATCGGATTGTTATACAAAGAAAAAAGCGCGATCTTAGAAGCGATTAGAGAAGGGGTCATTGCTGTTAATCGAGAAGGTGAAATAACCCTTGCCAATCACACTGCACTTCAGATGCTACAAACAGAAAGTGAGAGGTTATTGGGTGAAAATGTGTTAAAAGCTATTCCGAATACAAGATTACTTGATGTTATTGCTTCTGGAAGAAATGAATTTGACGAACAGATGAAACTAGGAAACACGAAAGTTATCGCCAATAGAATTCCAATATTCAATCATCATGATCAAGTCATAGGGGCTGTCGCAACTTTTAGGAATAGAGACGAGCTTTTCCGTTTAAATGAAGAACTTGCGCAAGTGAAAAGCTATAGTGAAGGCTTAAGAGCTCAAACACACGAATTTTCAAATAAACTGTATTTAATATCCGGACTTATTCAGCTAGGTTCTTATCAGGAGGCACAAGATATTATTACAAAAGAATCAAATGTTCATCATCATTTTACACAATTTATTATGAAGCATATTTCTGATCCTTATATAGGTGGTCTATTAATTGGTAAGTTCAATCGTTCGAATGAGCTAAGAGTAGAATTTTCGATTGATCCTTTAAGTCACCTAAAAGATATTCCAGACTCAATCGACAGACAATTACTAGTTACGATTATAGGTAATCTAATAGATAATAGCATGGAAGCTGTAATAGAGTCAGGAACATATGACCCAATAGTAACAATCAATCTTTCTGATTTTGGAGAACAGCTGATCATTGAAGTTGAAGATAATGGAGAAGGAATTCCTGGAGATATCGCTAATAAGTTATATAAAAAGGGATTCTCTACAAAAGGACAGAATCGCGGGTATGGTTTATATCTAATCAAACAAGCTTTGGAAGTATTAGACGGTCATATCTTTTTTGAGAGAACAAAAGCGGGAACAACGCTTTTCACTGTAATAATCCCAAAAGAATAGAGGAAAGACATCATGAATTCATGGGAAGTTTTTATCGTTGAGGACGACATTCGTATTGCTGAGATCAACAGAAAATTTGTTGAAAAAGTAAAAGGTTTTTCTGTATGTGGCATCGCATTGAACGAAGAAGAGGCAAAAGAACAGATTTCGATATTAAAACCTGACTTAGTTATCTTGGATATATATTTTCCGGATATGAATGGACTTGACCTGTTAAGGTGGATTCGAAGTGAATTTCGAGGAATGGAAGTCATCATGATAACAGCTGCAACAGAGGTAAAAACCTTAAAACACGCTCTTGAGGATGGTATTTTTGATTATATAGTAAAGCCTGTAATCTTTCAGCGATTTAAAGATACTTTACTACAATTTAACGATTATAAGCGATCTATCACACAATTGTCAGCTGATAAAGAAGTCAATCAAAATATGATTGATTCTTTATTAAAACGTGAAAAGGTCGAGATTGAACCTTTCATACTCCCAAAAGGAATAGATCCTATTACATTAGAAAAGATTTTGTCCATATTGATGCAACACAAAAAAGGCTTTACGGCAGAAGATCTCGGACAGCGTACCGGAGTTAGCCGAACAACTGCAAGACGGTACCTAGAATATCTCGTTTCAGAACAAAAAGCAAAAGCGGACATCACTTATGGAGGTGTTGGCAGACCAGAAAGAATCTACAAATATGGATTATAGTTAAAAGTAACCTGTTTATTGGGTTGCTTTTGTTTTGATCCTTATACTACTAAAAATTAGTTAAGTTGATGTATAATGTTCTACATAGATTTAAAGTTGAAAGAGAGTGAACAATATGGGACGTAAGTGGAATAATATTAAAGAGAAAAAAGCTTCAAAAGACGCAAATACTAGCCGTATCTATGCAAAGTTTGGTCGTGAAATCTATGTGGCTGCTAAACAAGGTGAGCCTGATCCGGAATCCAATCAGTCGTTAAAAGTGGTTTTGGAACGTGCAAAAACATATAGCGTACCTAAAAACATCATCGACCGTGCGATTGAAAAAGCAAAAGGCGGTTCAGACGAGAACTACGACGAACTTCGTTATGAAGGCTTTGGTCCGAACGGATCGATGATTATTGTGGATACCTTGACGAATAATGTGAATCGAACAGTAGCGGAAGTTCGTTCAGCTTTTAATAAAAATAATGGAAACATGGGAGTTTCTGGTGCTGTGTCATACATGTTCGATGCAACAGCTGTAATTGGTCTAGAAGGAAAGTCAGCTGATGATGTATTGGAGCTGTTGATGGAAGCAGATCTTGATGTTAGAGATGTGATTGAAGAGGATGAATCTGTAATTGTTTACGCTGAACCCGATCAGTTTCATGCTGTGCAAGAAGCATTTAAGAATGCAGGGGTTACAGAGTTTTCAGTAGCAGAACTTACGATGCTTGCACAAAACGATGTGGAACTCACTGACGAATCACAGGTTCAGTTTGAGAAACTGATCGATGCTTTAGAAGATTTAGAAGACGTGCAGCAAGTGTATCATAATGTTGATTTGAACTAATTCTTTAAATGACGAGCAGGTTCCATTTAGTGGACCTGCTCTTTTCTATGCATGTAGGTTAGACCAAGAGAAAAAGCAACCGATTAATTCGATTGCTTTCTCATCCATAACATACAGATTGTTATGATCGTAAATCCAACAAACGCTAATAGCGGGATCGTGATGAACCCTAGCCAGTTTATATATTCACCCGAACATGGAATACCTGATGTACACACCTCAAAAGCTTTTAGTGCAGGTATTTTTTGAAGGGCATAATGATAGCCTGAAACGATAATGCCCAGAATGGATAGAGGGAGGACATAACGTGTGACTTTATGATCTTGTTGATAAAAGGCAACTCCTAGCAGAATGACTAACGGATACATCAGAATTCGTTGGTACCAGCAAAAATTACATGGCACAAACTTCATGACTTCACTAAAAAACAAACTTCCTACCATGGATAGGATCGATGCAATCCAAGCAATCAGTAAAGGTTTATTACCCACCTTTATTTACTCTCCTTCGCAGCATCATCTACCATGTTCTTTAAATCTTCTAAAGTTGTACCTTCAAACTTTTTACCATTAACAAACAATGTTGGTGTACTCGTTACACCAAGGTCGCTTACAAGTGCTTCATCTGTTTTTAATGCTTTATCGTTTTCTTTGTTCTTCCATGTTTCGGTTACTTTCTTAACATCTTCATCTGAAGTAACTTCACCAAGTGTTTCTGTTAAGAACTTCTCGGTAAAAATGTCCTGTCGTTCTAGACTCTGATCGTCAGGCTGCTTTTCATAAAGCGTCTTATGAAACTTCCAAAACGTTTCATTTCCTAACTCTTTATAAACGGTTTCACCAAAGATAGCAGATCGTTCTGAATCTACATGAATAAACGGATAGTTTAAGAAATAGAATTTTACTTTACCTGTTTGAATCAGTTCTTTGTCAATAAGCGGGAAGAATGTCTCATTAAAGTTCTTACATGCAGGACACTTGTAATCTCCAAATTCAATAATGTTAACAGTTGCATCTTTTTCACCTAAGTAAGGCTGGTTTTCGTAGGAAATGTCAGCTGTGGACGTATCATTATTATCAAGTGCACCGCTGAACAGAAAAATGATTAATCCTAGAGTCAAAATACCAATCGTCCAAAAAAGCCAAACAGGAGAAGAGTTGTTCTTTTTCTTTGAGCTGTTTACATAAGCCTTATTCTTTTTTTGTTTACCCATTGTTCACCTCGTAGAATTTTTACTAAATAAAAAGAAGTTACTTTTATCGTAAACAAAGTTGACGGTATTTACAATGAAGAAATATTGAACATTATGTTTTTATATAATTTCTGATTATGGACAGCACATGATTTTTAAAATAGCAATTTCTAAAAAACTTGTATGCAAAAAAAGATTTTGGCAGTATAATTTTCTAGAAATTATACTAAACAAGTTTTTTGGGGGTCAGGGATGAAAAAGGTTGTAACTTTCTTATTGGCTATTACGATTAGCCTCAGCATCTTGCCATTGTCAGCGTTCGCAATAAATGCAAACGACAAAGAGTACAAAGCGTTTTTACAAGAGATTGGTTGGAACTCGAAGGATTTTGTTGCTTATTTGAACAGTAAAGAGTGGGCATTAAGAGATTTTGATTCTGTCGATGAGCTTGGTACACCACTATCAGAAAAAGGTGTTCAAGCTGTGTTAAAAGAGTTTGACATAAGTCGTGATAAACTCAATGAACTTCTTGTTGAATATGGAAATATTGAAGAAGGACAAGACGTTCTTGACGGAACTTACATTATTTTTGAAGAGGAATTGTTTGAAGAAGTTGATTTTATGATTGGCACACCTATAGACGATAAAAACCTTCAAAAGTTATTAAGTGATTACGATTTAAAATCCATTGAAGAACTGGATTCTTTATTAAAAGAAAACGATGATTCACGTGAAAACTACGAATATATCGAAGAACTGGAATGGTCTGTTGATTATTATCTCAATGGAGATAACTGGGAAGGAACTCTTATTAATGATGATAACCTTCAACAGCTATTAAGAGATTACAACTTAGCTTCACTTGCGGAACTGGACGCTTTATTAAAAGAAAATGATGATTCTAGAGAAAACTACGAATACATTGAGGACCTTGAAGGAGCCGTTGATTTTTATATTAATGGCGATGATTATATAGGTGATGATATAGAGGATCTATTTACAGAGATTGATTTAACAGAAGGAGAAATAGAAAAGCTTTTAACTCATATGGAAACTCTTAATTGGGAAGATCCAGCTTTTCTTGATCAAATGATGGTACTTGCCGAAAGAATGATGGCGTTTGAAGATTTTGAAACAGCAAACGAACTTACTTCTGAACAAGTTGCGGAACTACTATCCATCTTTTTTGAGATGAAGCAGCTATTACAACTTGAGACAAAATACTATTTAGTTGTAGATGGACAAAAACAAGCTGTGTCAATGGATGTGTTGATGACGATGGAAACTACAAATGGAAATGATCTTATAATGGAAATCTATAATCTGGATGATAAATTATTAGCTGATATTCGTATTACAGCTGAAATGTTTGGCTCTGAAATGATTCAAGAAACAGGTAAAGATATTCAAAAAGTTGAAAAGATTGTTTCTGCAACACCTACTAAAGCGAGCCCACCTGTGAAAACAGTGAAAGGTGGAAAACTTCCAACAACCGCAACAAACCATTTGGAGAACTCTTTAATGGGTCTAGGTGTTTTAGTAGCAGGAATATTCTTATTTAGAAGATTTCGGGTAAAAGGGATCTAATGAAAACGAGAATTAGTATTCGAACGACACTTCTTATCTTTTCACTTGTTTTAATATTGCTCGGTTTTTGGTTTAGTACTACAAATGCTTATACATTTATTAAAGGATATTTTCTCTTTCAAACCGGCCAGACACAGATCGTAAAGAGTTCAGATAAGTTATCCAAATCACACATGAAGAGTTCTGATCAAGAAACACTTTATTCGGTAAGACCGAAAAAAGGTGAGAATATCGGTGAACTATTCATACCAAAATTAAATGCTACACTTCCTATTTTTCATGGAACAGATGAAGAAGAATTAGAAAGAGGTGTTGGTCATTTCGAGAAAAGTGTATTACCAGGAGAACAAGACAATTCTGTTCTATCTGGACACCGAGATACCGTTTTTCGAAAGCTTGGTGAAGTTGGCAAGGGGGATACGTTGATCGTGAAAACGTCAGCAGGAACCTTTACCTATAAAATTCGGAATGTGCGCATCGTTGACAAAGATGACAGAACTGTAATTGTTCCTAAACCGAGAGCAACATTAACTGTCTCAACATGTTATCCTTTTAATTTTATAGGAGCATCACCTGAACGCTATATTCTTGTAGCAGACTTGATATCACAAAAGTTAACATAATCAACTATGACAACAGAAACAATTTCTGTTGTCTTTTTTTGATTCATTTTTCAATAGCTATATTCATCTTTTGTTTAAAAGCTATTCAAAACAGGTATGAATAGCAATAATGCAGTAAGGTCTAAAGAAATTCCCCCTGATACATACTTAGAATAATCAACTAGAAAGCCGGAGGTAGAAACATGAAGAAAATATTGATTATGGTTGCGGGTATTATTGTTGTGTTAGGCGTTGCTTTTGGCGTATACTCCTATAATTCTAGAGAAATGGAAGTTACAGCTCTTGGAGATTCACTCGCTTACGGATTAGGTGATACAAAGGATAATGGGTATATAGGAGATGTGGAAGATCGGTATGAAGAAGATTTAAACAAACACCTCGTTGTACATGATTTTGGAGTTCCAAATGATACAAGCACTGATCTTCTTGAACGATTGAGCAATCCTAAAATAGCAAAAACAGCTAAAAGCTCAGATATGATTTTTATAAATATAGGAACGAATGATTTTTTGAAAAGTACGGATCTATTGACTAAATTTAATAAAGAAGAGCTAGCAGCCAACGAGGAAATTTACAAAGAAAATTTGAACCAAATCATTCGAAATGTACAAAATCCAGAGAACCCTAAGACCATTTATATACTAGGTATTTATAACCCTAAAGTTGAATGGAGTGATATGTCTGTTGTTAACGAGTCTGTATCAAACTGGAATCAATCCACAAAAGAAGTTACCAAGAAAAACAAAAATACGGTTTATATACGCACGGATGACCTTTTCATTAACAAAAATAAACGAGATTATTTCTCTGATAAACTTCATCCTAACGAAAAAGGTTATGCTTTAATTGGAAAAAGAGTTTACGAAACTATCCGACAGAGTTCGGATTATAAATAAATCTTTATTCATTGACGCTGAAAGAACAATCTGTTATTCTACAAAACGGTACAAAGAAAATAATTAAATAAAAGTCCTCACATTAATCTCTGTGAGGTAGAGGTCGCATTAATTATGAGTAGAACTGTTAGAGGCAAGTGGTGCTTTTGACAACAGTTTAAAAGGAATTGATGCCGAAATGGTTTTTTATCCACTTGAAAAATCCATTGGGGCTGCATTGAACAAGTGCAGAACTGTCGCAGAACTTTCTGCGTTGAGCTATGAGAGATTTTGGGAGGATGCTGATTATATTCACGTATGGGCGTTTCCATACGTGTTTTTTTATTGGCTTTAAATCAACAGGAGGTACTTACAGCATGAAAAATAATAATTGGAGTGTATGGCTGCTAACAGCATTTGTTGTTGGAAACATGGTAGGTTCGGGAATCTTTATGTTACCAAACACATTAGCTCAAACAGCTAGTCCACTTGGTGTTACTGCGGCATGGGCAGTTACAGGGTTTGGCGTACTGATGATCGCGTTAGTCTTTGGGTCTCTATCTATAAGAAAACCAGAATTAACAGCAGGTCCTCAAAGTTATGCAAGAGCTTTGTTCTCAAATCCAAAAGCAGGAAATGTAGCTGGATTTAGTATGGTGTGGGGATATTGGGTAGCAAACTGGATCAGCAACGTCGCAATTATTACGAGTTTCGCTGGATATTTGTCAACGTTTTTCCCAATGATGCGAAGTTCTAAGGTTATCGGAACAGTTCTTAATCAAGACATTCAGTTAGGTAAGCTTATTACGTTTGTAGTGTGTACCGTACTTCTATGGTTTACACATTTTATTTTAATCAAGAGCATGAACGGAGCAGGTAAACTTAACTTTGTGGCAACAGCTTCAAAAGTAATCGGCTTTATGTTATTTATTGTAGCAGCACTTTTCGCAGTAGAGTCAACAATCTTTGCTGATGCTTACTTCCCGATTGTTGATGATACAGGCACCTCACACGGGCTAGGAAGTCAGATCAATATGGCAGCCATTGCAACGTTATGGGCATTTGTCGGCATTGAATCAGCAGTTGTCTTATCCGGACGAGCTTCTTCACAACGAGATGTAAAAAAAGCTACGATTGTTGGTCTGCTTATTGCGTTAAGCATCTATATGATTACGACTTTACTTACGATGAACGTTCTGCCTAGAGAAGTTCTTATGAGTTCTGACAAACCATTCGTAGATGTATTATCTGTACTGATTGGGCATACAGGGGCTTCTTTAATGGGATTGTTAGCCGTTATCTCTTTGTTCGGTTCCACGATTGGCTGGATATTGTTAAGTTCTGAAGTTCCTTATCAAGCAGCTAAATCAGGAGTGTTTCCTGCTTTCTTCGCTAAAGTGAATAAGAATGGAAGTCCAGTGAACGCATTAGCAGTTACAAATATTATGTCTCAGATATTTATCTTCTCTACAATATCAGGTACTATTGGTGAGGCATACACATTCTTAACCACTTCAGCAACGCTAGCATATTTAATTCCGTATTTGATTTCTGCAATTTACTTTTTAAAGCTCGTATATAGCGGAGAAACATACAACGAGATAAAAGGATCTCGCGTTAGAGATGGTGCTATTGCTTTATTGGCATTCATTTACTCGAGCTGGGTTATTATTTCTGGAACATCGGATGCAAAGACCTTTACTTTAGGAATCGGTTTATTTTTCTTAGGTTTCCTTGTATATCCGATCTTCCATAGATATACGCCAAAGAATAGTAACAATCGTGAAGTCGCTTAAAGAGGTTTTCTTTTTTAAGCGATTAACGTATAATGTGAGTTAACTTCATAAGGCTCGTATAATCGCAGGGATATGGCCTGCAAGTTTCTACCAAACCCCCGTTAAGGGTTTGACTACGAGTGACGCAAACTTTCCATGCATCTTTTTATGATGTATTGGGCTATTTATGTGTTCCGATATTGTTATTACCGGAGAATTGCTTCACTCAATCAGAGAGAAGCAGTTCTCCGGTTTTTTGTATTTCAAAAAAATATGAGGTGGGAAAATGAATTTTTTGGAAAAGAAAATTTGTGATGAAGGGATTATATTGTCCTCGTCCGTTTTAAAAGTAGACTCGTTTTTGAATCATCAGATCGATCCTGAACTTATGGTGCAAATTGGGACCGAATTTGCGAATCGTTTTAAAAGTGAAGGAATAACAAAAATAATAACAATTGAATCATCAGGAATAGCACCCGCTGTATTTGCAGGATTACAGTTACACGTTCCTGTCGTCTTTGCTCGTAAAAAGAAATCGTTAACCTTAACAGAAGGATTATTAACTTCTAGCGTTTACTCCTTTACAAAACAAGAGCAGAACGAGATTTCCATAGCCAAGAAGTTTATTCAACCTGGTGATAAAGTGTTGATAATCGATGATTTCCTAGCGCATGGTGAAGCAGCCCTTGGACTAGCGGACCTCGTTGATCAAGCTCATGCTGCGGTCACTGGATTTGGCATCGTAATCGAGAAATCGTTCCAGGTCGGTCGTCAAAAGCTTGAAGAAAAAGGATATCGCGTTGAATCGATCGCAAGAATAAAAGAAATGAACACGAATGGGATATCTTTCATCCAATCAGAGGTGATGTCATCATGAAAAAGGGTAAAGTATTTTCTTTAGGGATTCAACACGTTCTTGCTATGTATGCAGGAGCAGTTATAGTGCCATTGATTGTAGGAAGCGCCTTAAAATTATCTCCTGAACAATTAGCTTATTTAGTGGCCATCGATTTACTAACGTGTGGACTAGCAACACTTATCCAAGTTTGGCAAAACCGTTTCTTTGGAGTAGGCCTCCCAGTTGTTTTAGGTTGCACATTTACAGCTGTAGGACCGATGATCGCCATTGGAGGTCAATATGGGATGAGTGCAATCTATGGTTCTATTATTGCAGCAGGTCTTTTTGTTGTTATTTTTGCTGGGGCGTTCGGCAAAATTCTTAAGCTATTTCCACCAATCGTTACAGGAACCGTTGTAACAATTATAGGGATTACACTAATTCCAGTTGCCATCAAAGACATGGCAGGCGGAGCGGCAAGCGAGGACTTTGGCTCAGCGCAAAATTTATTGCTCTCTTTTGGTGTTTTAGCATTCATCCTACTTTTATATCGTTTTTCTAAAGGCTTTATTCGATCCGTATCCATCCTGATCGGTCTAGTTGCGGGAACTGTAGTTTCTGTATTTCTAGGCTTAGTCGACTTTACACCAGTTATGGAAGCGTCATGGGTTCATATGCCAAAACCTTTTTATTTTGGAGTTCCTACCTTTGAACTTGGTGCAATTATCACCATGATCTTAGTGGCTATCGTAAGTTTGATCGAGTCTACAGGTGTGTTTATGGCACTAGGAAAGATATGCGACAGAGACTTAACACCGAAGGACTTAACAAAAGGATATCGAGGAGAAGGTCTTGCCATTATCTTAGGTGGAATCTTTAATGCATTTCCGTATACGACATATTCACAAAACGTCGGCCTTGTTCAGTTGTCCGGAGTAAAAGCAAAGCAGGTAATTTATGTTGCAGGGGGGATGTTGATTTTCCTAGGCTTGATTCCTAAAGTGGCTGCACTTACAACATTAATTCCAACAGCCGTTATGGGCGGAGCGATGGTTGCCATGTTTGGTATGGTGTTTGCTTCTGGTATCAAAATGCTAAGTGAAGTGAACCTCGCTAAACAAGAAAATCTTCTTATCATTGCTTGCTCAGTAGGAATGGGGTTAGGTGTTACGGTTGAACCTGAACTTTTCAGCAGACTTCCTGAAAGTATACAGATTCTCACGGAAAACGGAATTGTAGCTGGGAGTTTGATGGCTGTTACATTAAATTTATTATTTAACACGAAGTCTAAGAAAGTGATCGTTTCTCACGTTCAACAAAGTCAGAAGGAAGCGGTATAAACGAAAGAGCGGCTATGATCCTCACTGAAACCAGTGGATGATAGCCGCTTTTTATGTTTGATACGATTAAGTTTTTCACTTCTTGATTTTGTTCTCTTCGTTGTCATCAGATTATACATCTCACCTTGAGCAAAAGCACTTCGATCAAGAATAGGGTTTCGTTTTCCTTCACGAACACATTTTTCTCTCATTTTCTTTGCTTTTGATTTAGCCATTTTGTTCATTCCTTTCGTTTCTTAAGATGGAAGTTAATGGGTACTACAAGATTACTATACTATATTTATACGTTGAAAAGATGCACGTTGTGTAAGAATGCACAGAATCTTAAAAAAACAAGCTAGTATTATCAGAAAAGGAAGATTATAATCTTCCTTGGGACCCAAATGTTAGATCTTTGGATGAGTAAAATGCTTCGAATAGATTCTGTTTTTCTTCTTAGCGACGTTGATTGAAGGGGAAGATGCGAGCCTCTAACGTGAGCGTAGTGGCAGGAGGCGTACCGTTCTCCCCGTGGAAAGTGAACATCGGTAACGGAAATCAGCTAACTTCAAGAGCAACGAACTACACGGAGAAATCTTTCTAGATCTGACTAGTTAGTCTCAATCTTATGAAATAAAGGGGTTATTGTTGTGAATAAAAATGTTAAGAAAGTAGCTTCACTTACATTAGCTATTAGTCTCTTAAGTTCACCTCTAGCTGGCCAAGCCATCGCTAAAATGCCAGCAAAACACAAAAGTAAAGTTAACCTCAGAATTATGGAAACAACCGACATTCATACAAACCTATTAAACTTCGATTATTACAAAAATGCAGCATCTGAAAATGTTGGTTTAGCAAAGACAGCTACACTGGTTAAAACAGCCCGTGAAGATTTAAAGTACAGTCAGAACAGTGTGTTAGTCGACAACGGAGACCTAATTCAAGGCACACCACTTGGTACATATAAAGCAAAGATCGCACCGCTAAAAGACGGAGAAGTTCATCCGGCCATCGCAGCTATGAATCTTATGGATTACGACATGGCAACACTAGGAAACCATGAGTTCAATTACGGACTCGATTTTCTAGCTGAAACGTACGACGATGCTAACTTTCCTTTTGTAAACGCTAACGTATACGTAGATGATAAAGATAACAATCCTAAGAATGATGTAAACAAATACACACCTTACAAAATTGTAAAAAAATTCGTAAGAGATGAATATGGCAGACCGAAGCTTTTGAAAATCGGTTATATCGGTTTCGTACCACCACAGATTAACGAATGGGATAAATCACACCTCGATGGGAAAGTAATCACGAAGAATATCATTGAAAGTGCGGAAAAGTTTATTCCGCAAATGAAGAAAAAAGGTGCAGATATCATCATCGCACAAGCTCACTCTGGCTTTAACGGAAGTGAAACGAACACAGAAGATGTGATCTATTCACTCAGCAAAGTAAAAGGGATCAGTGCCATTACGTTCTCGCACACACACAAGATATTCCCTGCTGCTGATGAAAAATCATTAGATGCACTGTTTAAAGACGCGAAAGGTAATGTTCTTCCTGGCGTTGATAATGCAAAAGGTACGATTAACGGTGTGCCAGCTGTACAAGCAGGCTATGGCGGAGGATCACTTGGTTTGATCGACTTAACTCTTCAACAAGATCGTGGAAGATGGAAAGTAGTTTCTTCTCAATCTTCAGTTAGAAGTGCAGCAACCGTTAAGCCAGACGAGAAAGTAGTTAATACAGTTAAAAATGTCCATGAAGCAACGATCAAGTATGTAAACACACCAATTGGTTCAACAACAGACGATATTCATAGCTTCTTTGCACTTGTTCAAGATGATCCATCTGTTCAAGTCGTAACGAACGCTCAGAAATGGTATGTAGAAAAATACATTTTATTAAACAAACCAGAATACAAAGACCTTCCAATACTTTCAGTTGGAGCTCCATTTAAAGCAGGAAGAAATGGCGTAACGGAATTTACTGAGATTCAAAAAGGACCACTTACGATTCGCAGTGCAGGTGACCTTTACCTTTATGACAACACGCTAAAAGCGCTAAAAGTAAAAGGATCTGTTGTTAAAGAGTGGTTAGAAATGTCCGCTGGGAAATTTAAGACTATCGATCCAAACAAAACAGAAGCACAGGAACTTTTAGATGCAGGTTTTCCTGTTTATAACTTTGATGTAATTGACGGCGTTAATTATCAAGTGGACGTTACAAAAGCTCCTAAGTATGACAAAAACGGTGTAGTGATCAATGCTAATAGCAATCGTATCGTGAACCTAACATACGACGGAAAAGCCATCGATCCTAACCAAGATTTTATCGTAGTAACGAACAATTACAGAGCGGGTGGCGGTGGAAACTTCCCAGGTGTAAAAGGAAGCGAATATGTAGTAGACTCTGCTGATGAGAACCGTCAGATCTTAATGGATTACATCACAGAGATGAAAGAAATCACACCTACAGCTGACAACAACTGGTCGATTGCTCCCATTAGCGGAAACGCTAACGTAACGTTCTTATCATCACCAAACGGTCAAAAATATACGAGTGAAGCAGGCAAGATTCAATACACTAACAAAACAGATGCAAACGGATTTGGAATTTATAGTATTGATCTAAAATAATGAAGATGAAAGAGAGCCTAAATGGTTCTCTTTTTTATATGGAAAAGAAGGTGTAGATCTGTTTTAGTAGAAATATAAAAATTGTAGCAATAAGAAATAAAGTTTGATATAATGATAACGAACAAACGTTCTATGGTCGAAAAAATGAGACGATGAGGTGCTAAAAATGATTGTAGCAGTGAATCCTTACGTAGTAACAAATGGAAACGGAAAAGAAGCAGTAGAGTTTTATGTAGATGCTTTTAACGCAGAACTTATCTCACTTCAAACATTCGGAGAGATGCCAGAGGATCCTAATCATCCACTTTCAGAAGAAGCGATGGACCGCGTAATGAACGCTCAATTTAAAGTAGGCGATACCGTTATGATGCTTTCTGATAATTTTCCTGGAATGCCTTATACTGTAGGAAATCAAGTAACCATCGCGATTCATATCGATTCAGTAGATGCTTCAAAACAAGTTTTTGAGAAACTCTCTAAAGATGGTAAAGTTACAATGCCTCTACAAGAAACATTCTGGAGCCCATCATATGGCCAAGTAACAGATAAATATGGTGTAGAGTGGCAAGTTTCTGCCATTCAGCAAGACTAAAATAATAAATAATGCAGATCCTTTCTTCTACATAGAAAGGGTCTTTTTGTTTAGGTCGCTTTTTTTAGGGTTATTTTAGTAATGTATCACTAAAATAGATGAGAAAAAGTCAAAATCATTGACTACCTTTCATAAACATATTATAGTGATTTCACTAATACGTGTTCATAAGTTTAAACACTTAATTTTATTTTATGTTGTAGGAGGCGTAAAGTTTGAATCAGCCAAACACGATGAAAGAAAACACAAAGGAATCGATTGATAAACTCGTACGAGCTCAAAGAACATATTTTAGAAGCGGAGTAACTCGTTCATATGATTTCCGCATGAAAGCATTAAACAACCTTTCTAAGCTTATTCGTAACAACGAAGCAAAGATTCTTCACGCATTAAAGACAGACTTAAATAAATCAGAAGCCGAAGCCTACACAACTGAGATCGGCTTTTTATTAGAGGAGATTCGTCATACTCAAAAACATCTAAAAAAATGGATGGAACCTAAAAAAGTCAAAACAGCAAAGACCCATATTGGCTCAAAGGGTTATACCATTGCTGAACCTTATGGCGTCACATTAATAATCGCACCCTGGAACTATCCGTTTCAACTGCAACTAGCTCCGTTAATCGGTGCTATCGCAGCTGGTAATACGGCAATTTTAAAACCATCTGAACTTACGCCACAAACGTCAAAACTATTGGATGAACTGATCAAAGAATACTATCATCCTGACTTTATTGCAGTAGTAGAAGGCGGAGTTGAAACCAATAAAATATTGCTCGATCAACCATTAGATTATATATTCTTCACAGGCAGTGTTCCTGTAGGTAAAATTGTGATGGAAGCGGCTAGTAAGAGACTTATTCCTATCACATTAGAACTAGGTGGTAAGAGCCCTTGCATTGTAGATGAAACAGCAGACCTTAAGCTTGCTGCAAAGCGTATAGCGTTCGGAAAGTTCACGAACGCTGGTCAAACGTGTATAGCACCAGATTATATCTATCTGCACAAAAACATACGTCAACCATTCATTGATACATTTAAAGAAGTAATCAAAGAATTTTACGGCGAAAACCCACTGCAGAATGAGGAATTCGGTAAGATCGTTAATGATCGTCATTTTAATCGTTTAAAAAGTTACTTAGCAGAAGGTGAGATACTTTTCGGTGGTCGATACGATGAAACCAGTGAAAAGATCGAACCTACTTTAATAGCTCCCTCTGATACAACTTCACCTGTTATGACTGATGAAATCTTTGGACCTATCTTTCCAGTCATGGAATACGGAAGCATTGATGAAGTAATCGATTTTGTTGTAAAACGCCCAAAACCACTTGCACTATACCTGTTTACGATTAACAAAGAGATCGAAGAAAAAGTGGTGAATAACATCTCATTTGGTGGTGGTTCAATCAACGACACATTGATGCACATCGCCACACCTTATCTACCTTTTGGTGGGGTGGGAGAGAGCGGGATTGGAAGTTATCACGGTGAGTCCAGTTTCGTCGCGTTTTCTCATAACAAAAGTGTGCTCAATCAAACGAACAAATTCGACTTTAGTTTTCGATATCCGAATGCCAAACATGGTTTAAAGATCATTAAAAAGTTAATGAAATAGAATTTTTTGGGGCGCTGTCATTTAAGATAGCGTCTTTTTATTGAGAATAGTGCCAAAAACTCGACTAGAGAACGAGTGTTCGGTATAATAGAGTTAAGTGAATAAAGGAGTTGATTGGTATGCGAAAAAAGAAGTGCACCATGAGTATTCCTACCATTATTGAACGTTTTCAAAGCGGAATGACCAGCAATGAGATCGCATTAGAGGCAAATGTGACAACAAGATATATCAATTCTGTTCTGCAGCAACATAACGTTGAAAGACAACCACATAGCAGCTGGTTAAGACGTTATACAGTGAATGAAGATTACTTCAAAACATGGTCAGCATCTATGGCATATGTATTAGGATTTTTCGCTGCAGATGGAAACATGCCTCAAGACGCGCAAATGATTAGTTTTTCACAAAAAGACCCAAAGATCCTCGAAGATATTAGGGAAGATCTTCAATCTACACATCCAATAACAATTAACCCCCGAACAGGTGTACATCTATTAAAAATCTCTAGTAAAATAATTAAAGATGACCTAATGAATGTACATGGTATGTTACCAAAAAAATCAACTATACTTGAGTTTCCTTATGTACCAAATGAGCTTTTACACCATTTTGTAAGAGGTTATTTTGATGGTGATGGTAACATATACGCTAGAGGTAATATAGTGAGTTTTGTTGGAGGATCACTTGCATTCATGATTGGATTGAATAATGTATTAGAAAAACTAGGGTTTCAGCCAAGAATAAAACAAACTCAACAATATTATAGACTCTATATTAGTGGTAGAAAAACATTAAAAGAGTTCTACAATTATATCTATAGCGATAAAAACTTATATTTAGAAAGGAAATTTAAATTATTCAAGGATAAACATATCGAATCAACTAATTTAACAAACAACTTTCACAAAAGAACAAAAGAAGCTGTAGCTCAGAGAAAGAAAAATTTTATTGACACATACAAATCTAAACAGTGTCTAAATTAAGTCCGCTCAATAAGCGGGCTTTTTAATTTGAACTAAAATTAGGAGTAAGAGGAGTAAGTGAAGCGGAAGCGTTGAATGTAGCTAATTCTAATTTTTTATTTCTTGTAGACATAATATCTATTCTCGGCAGCTATGTAAAACATAATGAAACTAGTCTCAAAATTAAAGATTACTTAAAATAGTGAGACGAAATGAAAATTTTTGATTTATTAGTCCCCGCAGCAAAATTTTTTATTATTTTTCTAATAATTTCAAGCTGGTTTTTATTCTGATTGTACCTGCTGATTATTATTGGTTTGATCGATCTAAATAATTTTGACACTCTTGGAAAAATAAGCGTGCATTAAAAAAATACCCAATTAAGTTTGTATTAACTTTGCTCCTAAACCCCCTTCGTTATTGCAGTTGTTAATGGTTGGTTGTGAACAATAGTAGAATAAACAGAAATTACTTTTCATATTTATGGTTCCATAGTATAATGCTATAATTCCGACATAACTCATAGGAATTGGAGGGTTTGTAGTTATGGAACAAACAGAAACTTATCTTTCAACAAATAAACAACGAGCATTTCAGCCTACTACTGTTGTATCAAAATTACAGCCTATGCAAAGAACTTACGTATTTATAGGAGTCCTTGCAGCATTGATTCTACTTTTTTTTACAATTGAAGTTGCGAGCTGGACGCAAGGAACCCTTTTTATCATTGGATTAGCACTTGGTGGAGCTTTACTTTATGCACGTTTTGGCTTTACCTCAGCATTTCGTAGATTAGTTTCAGTCGGTAACGTTCAAGGATTGCAAGCACATATGGTTATGCTAGCCGTGGCATCGGTATTATTCGCCGTTATCTTTAGTACTGGTTTTACCTTCACAGGTAGCGAACCAACAGGAAATGTATCACCTGTTGGCATTAGTATTCTAGTTGGTGCTTTTTTGTTCGGTATAGGGATGCAATTTGGCAATGGATGTGCATCAGGAACTCTTTACTCTTTAGGTGGCGGATCATCATCAATGGTTTTAACCCTGATTTCATTTATTGCAGGATCTGTTTTAGGGGCTTACCACTTCACATTTTGGATGGGATTGCCTTCTCTCCCACCATTATCTTTAAATCAGATTCCAGGACTCGGTTACCTAGGAGCGTTAGTCGTTCAGTTAGCACTCTTCGCTTTCATCTATTGGATAACTGTTCAAATTGCTAAAAAGAAAAAGCCGCCTATGATGAAGCCACTCCCAACTACAGTTGGTTGGAAAAAGGTACTTCGTGGCTCATGGCCATTATTTGCAGCCGCAATTGTGCTAGCATTATTAAATGCACTTACATTAACAGTTAAAGGAAGTCCATGGGGTATTACATCAGCGTTTGCATTATGGGGCGGTAAAGCGATGATGGCAACTGGTGTTGACGTATCTACGTGGGGTTACTTTGACGGGAAGAATGGAGAAGCTCTTACAAGAAGTGTTCTAACAGATGGAACAAGTGTTATGAACTTCGGTATCATACTTGGTGCATTTATCTCAGCTTCTTTCCAAGGAACATTTAAACCCGGAAAGATCAAACCAGGTATTGCTGGCGCATCGATCATCGGTGGTTTATTGATGGGCTATGGTGCTCGCTTAGCATTCGGCTGCAACATTGGTGCTTATTTTAGTGGAATTGCTTCATTTAGTCTCCACGGCTGGGTATGGGCAGTTATGGCTATGTTGGGTACGTATTTAGCTCTGTTCGTTCGACCGTTGTTCGGGTTAAAGAACCCT
This sequence comes from Fictibacillus nanhaiensis, assembly GCF_036213205.1. Lineage (GTDB taxonomy): Bacteria > Bacillota > Bacilli > Bacillales > Fictibacillaceae > Fictibacillus > Fictibacillus nanhaiensis_E. Next base: position 14,609 of record NZ_JARMFC010000013.1, on the reverse strand, counting down.
AAATCTACAGATTCAATTTGTTAACTTTAAAAAAGCTAATGGGTGTTGATCCATTAGCTTTTTTTCTATCTAGAAACATTGAATATTAATTGTCCGATTTCTCCCATTATCCGCCTAGGTTCATTACGGTTTACAATGTTTTTGCTCATTATAGAAATGGCGTATGTATGACCTGGAAAATAGAATAATCCCACATTATGTTCCACCCCTGATACATAGCCCGTCTTATGAGCTGCTTCCCAATTTGGAATCATACCAATAGCACCTTCTGCATCTGGTAATAACCTTGGAAGTAAACCATTCATCTTCTGCTGCTTTAGGATATTTATCATCATTTCACATGCTTTTATTGATACAACTCTACCTGATGCTAAATGGATTAAAAACTGATTAATTTCATTAGGTATTATAACGTTTAATTCACCAGGTTTTCTGTCGGGTGAAATTTGCAGCTTGTGATTAAGTTGGCTCTTTTTGAATCCCCATCGTGTCATGTGTGCTGCTATGTTCTCAACACCTACCAAATCAATCAAGACATTTGTTGCCGTATTATCACTTTCAATAATCATTAGTACAAGTAGATCATAAATCGACCATTCCATACCGGCAGACAAATGCTTCAAAATACCATCCCCAGGTACAAAGTCTTCTTCATGAATTTGAATTTTATCCGTTAAACGGCATTCCCCTTCATATGCATGTGCAAAAACAGCAGCCATAATAGGAACCTTGATAATACTAGCAGCATAGAATGATTCATTTTCTTTGTAAGCAAAACTCTCATTCGTTTTAAAATCATACAAAGAACAGCCATATATCCCTTTTCCAGAAGCTAATAATTCAGATAATGAATGTTCGATTTGTTTTAACATACCCGCTTCCCCACTTTCCGTTACATATTTCTATTCATATATACCTATATGAAATTAAACAAAAAGGCTCATTTACAAAATTCGGAATCAAAAATAGACTGAGAGCGTTACGAGTTCAATGTGTTGTCTATATAAACTACATAGAAGGAGCGATGATCTTGAAGAAACAGATTTGTATTGTCGGAAGCGGTACCTCTGGTTTACAGCTCGCTTATGCTCTTAGAGAAGATTTTCAAGTAACGGTTATTCACTCTCAATCTCCTGAAAAGATACGTTCTGGACGAGTTATGTCAACTCAAGTTCATTTTGGACCAACCCGTTCACGTGAATCCCGGTTTCACATGCCAAAATGTGATGATACCGAACCGTTAAAATGTGTACGTGTAACGATAGGAAACCAAAAGCTTTTTACAGGTATGCTGCAAGAAGATGCGTTATCTGTTGATCAACGATTATATTATGCAACTAGTATGGAAGATTTGGCTTTAAAAGGTGTTACATTTCAAGAACAAAAAGTAGACAATGAACATGTTGAATGATGTACCTCAGCGTAAATGTATAGTCGGTTACTTTACAGGTGTTACACAACACAAGCCTTTAGGTATTAATGTCACAGTCCTCCCGGAAATTGGTGAGATGTTTGAAATTCCTGCAATAACTGAAAAAGGTTCAGTTACCATTCTATTTATCATGGCAGTCCCTGATAAAGAACTAGACACGTTTAAAACAATTAAAGATTCTTCATCTTTTACGAAACAAATGAAAAAGACAGTTGAAGAGTTTTTCCGAGATATTCATGAACGTTTGAATGCGCAAGAATTCTCATTAATAGATGATCGTGCTTTTCTTCAGGTCGCCATCAAACCTGAAATTCGTCTTCCTTACATGTCATTTAATGATAAGCTCGTTATTGGTTGTGGTGACAGCGTCTTTCTCCATGACCCTATCACTGGTCAAGGTTCAAATCTGTCCTCATACTGTGCAGAGCAATTGTACGAAACGTTAGTTGATTCTAAACATGATAAATGGGACGAAAAAATTGGGTTATCTTATTGGAATCGAATAAAAACGTATGTAGCCGAAGTTACCCAATGGACAAATGCGATGTCTCAACCATTGCCGCAGCATGTTGTTAATACTTTATTAGAAGGTGTAACAAATCAAGAACAAGCAAATGCTGTAGCTGAGTGGTTTGCTTATCCTCCATCTGCTCATAAAGCTTTCTTTCAAAAATCTAAAACTTAACAACACCTTACTTTTTAAATCCCAAGTTAATTATGTAAAGCACCTGAAACTTCAATCAGGTGCTTTATTCTAACTTAACACATTAAAATACCGCGCTTCAGGATGAGCAAAAACAATCGCAGAAACAGATGCTTCTGGCTCCAACATGCACCCATCGGTCAGGTGAATACCAATATCTTCTGGCTGTATCAGTTTAAATAGCTTTTGCTGATCTTCTAGTTCTGGACAAGCGGGATAGCCGAATGAAAACCTTTGTCCCTGATAACGAGCCGAAAATCGTTCTCTCATCGTAAAATCTACCGAGTCAGGAAAGCCCCAGCGATCTCGCATCTGTTGGTGAAGAAGTTCGGCGAAACCTTCTGCTGTTTCTAGTGCTAAAGCTTGTAGTGCATGACTTTCAAGAAAACGGCCTTCTTTCTTATATTCTGCAGCTAGTTCACGAATACCTGTACCTGCTGTAACAGAAAAGAATCCAACATAGTCCATTTCCCCGCTTTCTTTTGAGCGTAAATAATCTGCAATACAAAGATAGGGCTCTTTATTTTGTCTTGGAAAGTCAAAAGTTTCAATTACTGTCCTTTGATCAATCGGATCATAGATTAATACCTGTTCACCATTACTTTGTGCAGGAAAGAATTGATATAGAGCTGAAGGTTGAATCAAATTCTTTTCTTTTGCCTCTGTTAACAGATGATCAATCAATGATTTAATTTCAAGTGTTCGCTCATCCTTTTCTTGAAGTAATCTAGTTATTTTACCTTTGATGCCAAGATGATGTCCGAGCAGCATCTGTAGATTGATATAAGGCTGAATATGTGAGAGTGAGTAATTTTTTAGAATATGTCTTACTGTATCGTTTGGTACAAAAATGGGAGCAGTTTCTGAAACCTTTGACCGGACTTTAACGGCAGTAGCAACTCCTGCAGAGCTTTCATTCATTTCTGAGTGTATCGCTATTGTCTTTTTTCTCTGTGCAAGTTCTACAGCTAGTCGATCGAACTCTTTTGGAGTTTGAATTTGATTGGCAAACGAGAGACCTTCCATCGCATCTTTTGCATAAAGAACCATTCCTTCGTATTCCTTTGATATCTTCGTATCGGTGAACTTTCTAGATAAAGCAGCACCGCCGACTAAAATGGGTGTTGAAATGTTTGCTTCTCTCATATCGTTTGCTGTTAACACCATCTGTTGAGCAGATTTTACGAGCAATCCAGAAAGTCCGATAATATTTGGTTGTTCTTTTTTAATTGCTTCGATTAACGTTTGTGACGATACTTTGATCCCTAGATCTACCACCTTAAATCCATTATTGCTTAGAATGATATCTACCAGGTTTTTTCCGATGTCATGAACATCACCCTTAACTGTAGCAAGTAATACCTTCCCTTTTGAAGCAGATTCATCATTCGTTTCCATGTAAGGTTCCAAAAAAGCAACAGATGCTTTCATGACTTCCGCACTTTGCAGGACTTCTGCAACGATTAACTGGTTCTCATTGAAAAGCCTGCCCACTTCTTTCATTCCATCCATTAATGGACCATTAATGATGCTTAAAGGTGTAGCATACTTTTGTAATGCGATCTCTAAGTCGGGAATTAAACCTTCCTTCGTACCTTCTAAAATGTAATAGTGTAGTCGCTCTTCTAAACTCATATCAGGAAGCTTTGATTTTGTTTCTTTCTTCTTACCTCTATAAAAGTCTGTAAAAGCAGATAATGCTTCTTCTGTTGTTTGAAATAATAGATTTTCTGCCATCTCAATTTCTTCCGGTGCAATAGAAGCGTAACGTTCTAGCTTTTCGGTATTTACGATCGCGTAATCAAGTCCCGCTCCTGTGCAATGGTAGAGATATACTGCATTTAGAACTTCACGTCCCACTGGAGGCAACCCGAACGATACATTACTGACTCCTAAAATGGTTAAGCATTCAGGAAATTGATCTTTAATCTGGCGGATGCCTTCAACCGTTGCATTAGCTGAACCAAAATACTGCTCATCACCTGTCTCAACTGGAAATACAAGAGGATCGAAAATGATATCTGATGGTGAAACATTATATTTATTAACTAAAAGGTTATACGATCTCTTTGCAATTTCAAGTTTTCGCTCAGCCGAAACGCCCATTCCAATCTCATCAATCGTTCCAACCACTACCGCTGCTCCGTATTTATGAAGAAGCGGTATCACCTTTTCAAACCGTTCTTCGCCGTCTTCTAAATTAATGGAGTTGATGATGGCTTTTCCTTGTGAATATTTTAACGCTAGCTCAATCACATCCTCATCTGTAGAGTCGATGACAAATGGAATTTTTACTTTTTTAACGGCTTCTTTCATGAACTCTTCCATATCATGAAATTCATCTCGATCAGGATCAGCTAAACAAACGTCGAGTACATGTGCACCGCCTTTTACTTGAGCCCTCGCAATCTCAGCAGCTTCTTCAAACTTCCCCTCAGCAATTAGCCGTTTGAATTTTCGTGATCCAATAACATTTGTTCTTTCTCCTACCATGATCGGTCTTAACGTTGGATCATCATATATAAAAGGTTCGATTCCTGAGACCATATGAGTTTCGTATACTTGCAGGTGACGAGGTGGATAGTTCTTCATAACTTTTGTAAGTGCTTCTATATGAGCGGGTGTAGTACCACAGCAACCACCAACGATGTTCAGCCACCCTTTTTCTGCAAACCCAGATAGTTTAGTAGCCAATGATTCTGGTGTTTCATGATAATTTCCTTCTTCATCAGGAAGACCTGCGTTCGGATAACAGCTTACGGCTGTATTAGACAGATTCGATAAGGAGCGTATGTGATCATGCATGAATTCAGGACCAGTCGCACAGTTTAGTCCCACTGCGATCGGATTCATATGCTTCAACGATATATAAAAAGCCTCTATCGACTGTCCCGCAAGTGTGGTTCCCATTGGTTCAATCGTTCCAGAAACCATGAGTGGGATTCTTTTTCCAGTTTGTTCAATAGCTTGCTCAATCCCTAAAAAGCCAGCTTTTACATTCAACATATCTTGGCTTGTCTCTAAAAGCAGAAGATCCGCACCCCCGTCAATCAATCCTTGTGCTTGTTCAGCATAAGCATCTCTTAACAGATCAAACGTTGTTCCGCCTGTAACACTGAGTGTTTTTGTAGTCGGGCCGAGTGAGCCGGCAACAAAACGCGGCCACTGTTCTGTTGAAACAGCATCAGCGGCTTTTCTTGCAATTTCTGCTCCAAGCTTATTGATCTCATAAGCTCTATGTCCTAATTCGTATTCATCCAGTACAAGATTCGTACCGCCGAATGTATTCGTTTCAACGATATCCGCGCCCGCTTCAAGATATTTATGATGAATGTTTTTAATAACATGAGGTGCCGTTACGTTTAAATACTCATTACAACCGTCATACGATTCACCGCCAAAATCTTCTGGTGTAAGATTGGCTTCTTGAAGCATCGTTCCCATCGCGCCATCCATGATTAAAATCTTTGATTCCATCTGTCTTTCTATTGATGACTTAGGCATTCTGTGACCTCCTGGCTAAAAGTGATGGATGATGAGCTCGTGCATATTGTGCTAATTCCACGGTTAGTTCGTAACGCATGAATGGAGTGATCAGGTAGATGCCGTTAAAGAGTTCCATGGCTGTGTCTAATAATGACTTGGCAATCAATAAGCCTTCTTTACAAGCTTGTGTTGGATCATCTTTATACTTGCCCATGCGATCACGCACAGAATTAGATAGTTTGATTCCTGGAACTTCATGGTGAAGAAATTCTGCGTTTCGGAAAGAAGTTAATGGCATAATTCCAATATAGATCGGTTTATCAATGTGTTTTGTAGCCTCATACGTTTCAATAAGTCTTTGCTCTGAAAATACAGGCTGGCTGATAAAGTAATCTGCGCCATAAACAATCTTTTTCTCCAACCGCTCAACAGCTTTATCAATGGATCTGATATTAGGGTTAAAAGCCGCTCCAACTGTAAAGGATGTTTTTTCTCCAAGCTCTTTACCAGATAGTGATAACCCTTCATTAAACTGCTTGATGAGCTTGATCAGTTCGAAAGACGTGACATCATAAACAGATGAAGCACCTGGGAAGTCTCCGACGCTTGCCGGATCTCCGGTAACTGCAAGTATTTCATGAATGCCATGTGTGTGAAGCCCCATCAAATGTGACTGAAGGCCGATTAAATTTCTGTCGCGGCACGTAATATGAACGAGCGGACGAAGGTTAAGTTGGGACTGCACAATCGACCCTAATGCAGAGTTGCAAACACGGGGTGAAGCAAGCGAATTATCGGCGAGGGTAAGTGCATCGATTCCCGCTTCTTTTAACGCCTTTGCTCCTTCCATAAAACGTGATGTATTTAATTTACGCGGTGGATCTAATTCAACAATAATGGATTGCTTCTTTTTAACTTCTTCACTTAGTGGTACGTATTTAGGTTTTGATGCAGACTGAATAACAATTTTTTGCTCTCTTAGTTTCACTTCTTTTTCCGTTACAGGTTCTAAGTTTTTAAGTTCACTAGAGAAGGCATGTATATGAGCAGGCGTCGTACCACAACATCCGCCTAATAAACGAACACCTTGCTGCCTGAACAAATGGGCACATTCTTTAAAATAATCAGCGTCCCCCTCATAATTAAAACGGCCATCTGTATAGGAAGGAAGAGATGCATTAGGGAACGCTGAAAGAAATGCCTGATTCGGTAATGCAACTTCTTCAAGCGTCATCAGCATGTGATACGGCCCAAGGCGACAGTTTAATCCCACAACATCAGCACCTAAGTTCTCAAGCCGCGTCAAAGCATCTGAAATCTGCGTACGGTCCTGCATAAAACCGACTTCCTGCAATGACACTTGAGCAATGATCGGTAAAGATGTTTCTTTTCTAGCAATCTCTAAAACGGTTTCTAGTTCTTCTAGGTCATAATAAGTTTCTAATTGAATTCCATCTATATTCTCCATCAACAAACAATACAGCTGCTCACGAAAACTGCGCTTAATCTCATCGAGAGGAATACTATTCGGTTTAATACCGCGTATCCCACCGATCGTACCTACAACATATTCGTTATGAGCGGCTTTTCTAGCGATTTGAACAGCCGCTTTATTAATCTCTTTTACATGATCTTGAAGTCCATAACGTTCGAGCTTTGAATAGTTCGCTGCATAAGTATTGGTTTGAATGATATCGGCACCTGCATCTAAATAGGCGCGATGAATGTTATAGATCTGCTCTTCTTGAGAAAGGTTTAACTCTTCATAACAAAAGTCAGATCCATACGAATACAGAAGCGTTCCCATCGCGCCATCACCTATTAGTATCTTGTTTTGTTTCAAGTCTGTGATTAAACTCATGATAACCTCCTATATAAAAATAAAAAGCCTTCTATAAAAGAAGACTTTTTTAAAGCGTCAGGGTCTTCTTATCTTTACAAGTTCAGCAATTGAACTCTCAGGAATTAGCACCTTTTCAGCTTGTAGCTGCTGGTTGCTGAGGTTTCATAGGGCCGCTCCCTCTACCTCTCTTGATAAGGATTTATTCATTTATGTGTTCATTTACTAAATTGCGATCAATACTTCTTATTAATTCCTGTTTGTACGCGTGTTGCTTTTCCTCGTCATATAAAAAGGACCAATCAGTTAGATTTTTTAATAAGTCTTGTCGATATTTTTCCGGAAATTCCTTCTTAATGATTGATCTGCATTGGAATAAAAAATCTAAATACGTTTCATAGTCTTCACTGTATTTTTGTTGAAGCTCTTTTTTTATAGATTTAGATAGACTTGGACTAGCTCCAGAGGTTGAAACCGAAAGTATGAGTTTTCCTCTTTTTACAACACTAGGAACAATAAAATTGCCAAGGTGTGGTTGATCAACTACATTCACAAGTTGTTTTGTACTTGCCTGTTCTGCAATCCAAGAGTTAACCTCCTTACAATTTGTCGCCGCAATGATTAGTAATGCTTTCTCCAAATCTTCTCGTTTCACTTTTCTTTCAATCCAAGTCAGCTTTCGTTCCGCATGCCATTCCTTAATTTCTTCAACCGCCGTTGGACTGATTATTGTAATTTTTGCTTCTTCATTCAATAAATCTTTAATTTTTCTAGAGGCTACTAAGCCACCGCCAGCTACTACGACCGTTTTACCCGACAAGTTTACATGTATGGGATACATAGCATTCCTCGCTTTTTAAGAAAATGCATATTTCTTTGTTTCAAGTGTTTCATTGATACGGGTGAGTAAAACGTCTTTAAGAATAGGATGGTAGCCAAGCGTCTCACAAAGAGTTACGTTTTGAGTGGTTTGTTGCTGATAACGAGTTATCGTATGTTTCATTCCGTTTATTAATAGCCCTGAAAATAGAAGATAAGGCACAACTATAACTTGGTGATATAGCTCGCGACTACTCCATAATGCTTCCTCAAAGCTTGGATTTGAACCCGTTAGAAAACAAGCTTGAATTCTAGGAATTCCATAATGGTTTTGTACGTTAGACGCTATTACATCTAGGTCCCGCTTTACATCTTGATCGGTACTGCCTCTGCCTACAAGTAGGATATGTGTATTTTTTCTTAAACTAAGTTCACTTTTGGTAATTTTCTCCCATAACAAATGTGAAATGGCGTCGTGTACACCGAAAGGACGTCCGTAATTCACTTCAACTTCTGGATATTGGTTCTGCATTTGCTGTAGTTCTTTTGGAATATCTATTTTTATATGATTAGCACTTAATAAAAACACAGGAATCACAGAGATACTACTTGCTCCCTTTTGTATACACCTTTCAAACCCTTCTGCGATAGAGGGTTCAGCAAGCTCTAGAAAACAAATCTCTTTAATAGGCACATCAACTTGCGCCATACAAAGTCTCACAAATTCTTCCGCTTCGATTCGTCCTTTTGCAAGTCTTGTACCGTGACAGATAAAGAGCAATGACTTCATTTACAAAGCCTCTCTTACGGCAAGCTTACTTGGTTCTTCATTTAGCTGTTCAAACCATTTCAATTCACTACGAAGACGAACGACTTCACCGATAATGATCATGCTCGGATTTTCAATTTGTTCTTTAACCACGATTTCCTCAATCGTATCGAGTGTACCTGTAACGGTTCGTTGACTCTTGATGGAACCCCATTGAACAAGGGCAACTGGTGTTTCTTTGCTTTTACCGTTTTTCGTTAACTGTTCGCAAATATAACCTAAATTGCCTACACCCATATAGATCGCTAACGTATCAATACCGTTTGCCAGACTTTCCCATTTCAATTCATCTTCTTCGCCTTTTTTACGATGACCTGTAACGACTGCAAAGCTTGAAGCGATGTTTCGATGAGTAACAGGAATTCCGGCATAAGCTGGTGCTGCAATCCCAGATGTTATTCCAGGAATCACCTCAAAGGGAATGCCACTTCTTGCTAGCGTTTCTGCTTCTTCTCCTCCTCTTCCGAACACGAAGGGATCACCACCTTTAAGCCGAGTTACTACTTTTCCTTTTTGAGCGTGTTTCACTAAAAAACTGTTGATCGTTTCTTGCTTCATGAAATGATAGTTTGGCAGTTTTCCACAATAGATTAAGTCACAGTCGGGTTTTGCATAAGAGAGCAGTTCTTTGTTCACTAATCGATCATATAAAATGACATCCGCCTTCTGTATACAACGCAGACCTTTTACAGTTATCAGTCCTGGATCACCCGGACCAGCTCCGACAAGATAGACTTTTCCCATCATCATCACTCCTTAAGGATTTAATATTGTTTCACGTTCATACAGCACGAATCCGTTCCCCGTACGAATTCTTTTCTTTTCATAAAGAGAGATCTCATCAACTTCAGGTTGTTTCAAAAAATACTTCTCGAGCTCTATGTCAACTAACTGAAAAGCCTGTTCATCTGTTGAAGCGGCTATCACAACAGGAATAACCTCTGATTTTGAGATCACTTCAAACCGGTATAAATACATGGCGAGATCTCCATTTCATGAGACTTTTTCTTCTAATTCTTCTGCGATACGATCAAGTTCTATTTGAAGCTGTTGTATTCCAAGTCGGTCTATATAGTCAAAAAAGCTTTCTGATGGAAGTTTCGTTTCTTTAAATGTAGTAAGAAACTGTAAAAGTACTTCGTCTAGCGAATCCGCATGAAACTTTCCTTTTAGCTTTTCATTAAATTTTCCGCCATCATCAAGTGTGCCTCCTACATAAATCTCAAAGGCTTGAACCATCTTTTTCTCTTTTGTTTTTAACAATACGCCTTGAAGGCCAATATCTGCGATCTGACGCTGTCCGCATGAGTTAGGACAGCCTACCATATGAATTCGAACGGGTACATCTAGTGTAATTTTCTGATCCAGATTCTCTGCAATTCTACGCATCCTTTCTTTCGTTTCAACGAGTGCCAAGTTGCAATACTCGATCCCGGTACAAGAAACAGAATGACCAATGAAAGATAGAGGCTGCGTTGTAATGCGCTTGAAGATGCTTTCTTTTAAGAGCAACTCGACGTTTTCGTGTTTTACATTTGGAATAATTAAGTTTTGAGAATTTACTGTTCGAATCTCACCGTTTCCGTATTTCTTCGCAATTTCAGCGAGCTCTAAAACTTCGTCAGCATGAAGTCGACCAACAGGTACGTTAAAGCCGATATAACTTAACCCTTTTTGCTTTTGAGGGTGAACACCATAAAAGTATCCTCCATTCCATGTTTTAAGAGCATCTTTTCCTTTAGTCTGGAGAGGTCCAGTATATTCTAAGAGTTTCTCTTTAAATTTTTCTGGTCCCCAATCTGCCATTAAGAATTTAAGACGTGCAAGGTGACGCTTTTCCCGATAACCGTAGTCACGAAAAATAGTAGTAATTGCGATAGAAACATCTTTAACCTGTTGTGGTTCAATAAACACATCGAGTGGCTGTGCTAAGAAAGGCCGAGAAGAAAGGCCTCCGCCAATCTTGATATGAAACCCTGGAACTTCCTTTTCATCAATAAGTTTGTATGCGGGAGTAAATGCCACACAGTTGATCTCAGCATGTGCACTATTGTTTACATTTGAGCTGATCGACATTTTGTATTTCCTTGGCAGGTTCGAGAAATCCTCATTATGCTGGAAGAACTCATAAACTTCTTTTACTATTTCAGTGGTATCAAAAAGTTCATGCGGATCGATGCCTGCGATCGGGTTCCCCATGATATTACGCGTAATGTCACCACATGCACCAGCGCTTGATAATCCAACCGCTTCTAACCGATTAAAAATATCCGGGATCTGATCAATGGTAAGCCAGTGAAACTGAATCGCTTGCCGAGTGGTTATATCGAATACGCCTCTTCCGTAATCTTTACAAATGTAAGCAAGCGCTTTTACTTGTTCATAGTTTAAAATGCCTGATGGAACATTGACTCTCATCATAAAATAACCATCTTCTTTAGGACGCTGCAGATAGAGTCCTGCCCATTTGAAACTATCCCATTCTTCTTTTGGGATAGAAGAAAAGCCTAGCTCTGCGTAATGAGGAATATCCTCAAATATTTTTAAACCGTCTTTTACGAGCTTTTTTTGTTCTGTTTTATTGATCTTCGGATTTTCTGCCCACGGCTTTTCATATGCCATTCTCTCAATCTCCTTTTTTAGTTAGTTAGATTAGCTTTCTATTTTTCAAGTAATTTACGATGCTCTCCACACTCTCGGAAACGTTTTGTTCGTTAGTATGTATGGTAAGAGCAGGTGAAACCGGTTCTTCATAAGGTGAATCAATACCAGTAAAGTCAGGAATCTCACCTTTTCGAGCTTTGCTGTATAAACCTTTTGGATCTCTTTTTTCACATTCGTCAATCGGGCATGAAACGAAAATTTCTATGAATTCCTCTTCTGAAACGATTTTCTTCGCCATTTCCCGATCTTGTATAAACGGAGAGATAAAAGCTGTAAGTACGACCGTTCCGTTATCTACAAAAAGCTTTGATACTTCAGATATGCGTCGTATGTTTTCACTTCGATCTTCATCTGAGAAAGAAAGATCACGGTTTAATCCATTTCGAATGTTATCTCCATCCAACACGTAGCTTCTTATGTTTTGATCAAACAATACTTGCGCTAATGCATTAGCAACCGTTGATTTTCCTGACCCTGAAAGTCCTGTAAACCAAAGTACAAAACTTGAATGGTTGTTTTGGATTCGCCTAGCTTCTTTTGAAATTGAACTATCGTGCCAAATGATATTGTGCGGATTGCTCATTTGAATCTCCTATTCTATGATTTTCATCATTTCGATTTAGTCCATTTATTAATACCTCTACTACTTCTTTTCGGCTGAACGTACTTGGTGGAAGTTCTCCATTTCGAAGGAGCTCTCTTACCTTTGTTCCGGATAAGATGACATGTTCTTCCGTTGGGTGTGGACATGTTTTAGAAGAAGCCATACCTTCGCATTTGTTGCAATAAAAACTATGTTCAAAAAACAATGTTTGGATGCCGATCTCCTCTTCTGTAAACTGTGAAAAGATCTCTTGTGCTTCATACGTCCCGTAATAATTTCCTACTCCAGCATGATCACGACCTACGATAAAGTGTGTGCAGCCGTAATTTTTTCTGACGATCGCATGAAAGATGGCTTCACGAGGACCTGCATATCGCATCGCTGCAGGAAAGACAGCAAGAAACACGCGGTTATTAGGATAATAGTTTTTTAGAAGAACATGATAGCTTTCCATTCGAACATCAGCTGGTATGTCATCAGACTTTGTTTCACCAACGAGTGGGTTTAAAAACAGACCGTCTACAATTTCAAGTGCAGCTTTTTGAATATATTCATGAGCACGGTGAACGGGATTTCTCGTTTGAAAACCTACAACGGTACTCCAACCTAATTCCGTAAACTGTTTTCTTGTTTCGATAGGATCGAGATGATACTCTTTGGACGAACTTTTCTCAATACGTCTAACAAGCGTAATCTCGCCACCTACATAAACAGAACTTCTTTCAATCAGCTTCTTAACTCCTGGATGATTAAGGTCAGATGTCTTATAAACTCGCTCCGCTTCAATTTGTTTAACAGGAGAATAAACATCACCTACCTTAAGAATTCCATAGGTTACGCCGTCGTATGTTAAACGAACTTCTTCACCTCTTGTAAGTGTTGATGCTGTATCAGAATCTACGGGTAACGTGATGGGCAAGCTCCAAACCGTACCATCACTGAGCCTAATATCGTGGACAACGGATTGATAATCTTTTTGGTTCAAAAATCCTGTTAATGGACTGTATGCTCCGATCGCGATCAATTCAAGATCACTAAGTGCTGTTGCATCAAGGTTAATTTCTTTTTTAATGTTCTGATGTGGTGTATCAGGCTTGAACTGATTGATTAATTGCCCTCCGTGCGGTTGAATCGTACTCATATTGTTTCTCTCCTCCTAGTGATTCTCTATTTAGTCTCGTGAAGTCCACATTCAAGTTTTCCGGTACCTGACCATCTTCCGGAACGAAGATCATCTGCGTTAATAGCTGCCTGTGTACAAGGAGCGCAGCCTATACTTGGATAACCATTGTCGTGTAGTTTGTTATACGGCAAGTCTTGCTTATGGGCATACCGCCAAATATCCTTCCACGTCCAATGGATGAGAGGACAGACTTTAATACTTTTGAACCGTTCATCTCTGTTGACGAATTCGGTATTGCTCCTAGCTGCTGATTGCTCTTTACGCAGACCAGAGAGCCAAGCTTTTACCCCTTTTAACTCTTCTTCTAGAGGTATTACTTTTCTGATCGTGCAGCATAGATTAGAATCCACATTCCAAAGCTCCTCACTGTGTTTTTTTGCTTGCTCCTCTAGAGTGAGAGCTGACGTTTTCAGCTTGATTCGAAGTGAAGGGTATCGTTTCTTTGCAGCTTCAATTACGTCATATGTTTCTTGAAAATGCAGGTTTGTATCGAGAAATACAATCTGTGCATCTGGTTTCACTTGGGAAACAAGATCCACAAGAACACTACCTTCTATACCAAAGCTGCAAGCATAGACTAAGTCCTCACCGTATGTTCCAAAAGCCCACTCCAACACATCTAGAGCACCTTTGGTCGGATTTTCGTGATCAAAATCTGGTAAATTGTTGTTCCAAGTTCCATACGTTAGCAATTCGCTACCTCCTTTTAACATACAAAAAGCGGCTTTAACGATTTTAGAGCTTAGCCCTATCGTTAAAACCGCCTCTAGTTTTCTAGTCAGCGAACTATTTAATTCTTACCTTCTCATTTTTTTCCAGCTGAATTACTTTTCCATCTTGGACGATTAAAGTGATCGAACCGAATTTAATACTGCTCAGCATCTTTTGAAGCTGAGGAAGAAAATCGTTTGCACTCTTTTCATTTCCCACTCCACTGCCTCCCTTTCTAACATTCATATCTTTAAAAGGCTTTTTTCTAAAAATGTTGTTTGATCATTTTTGTTTTAGCTTCATTGACAGGTTGATTGGAGCGTAAGATGCGAGACTCC
>NZ_JARMFC010000012.1:0-68953 GCF_036213205.1 Fictibacillus nanhaiensis | reverse complement strand
ATTATTCGGGTTACAGTTCACTTAGAGCGGGCTTTTTTGATTGTGAGGGATGAATGAATCCACGAGTTTTGATCCTCAATACATAAATTTTTGCTGTTTATCCACGAGTCTACAATCCTCGACGCCATTCGGCTCTAAAGGCAGTTACCAAGCACTTATTGCTCAGTCAAAATAAGGGGACCATCCTTAGTGATTGCAAGTGTATGTTCATATTGAGCAGATAACTTACCGTCAATGGTTCTAGCTGTCCAGCCATTGTTGTCCATCTTACTTTGCCAAGCACCTTCGTTAATCATCGGTTCAATTGTAATAACCATACCTTCTTTCAGTTTCAAACCTTTTCCTGGTTCGCCGTAATGGGGAATCATAGGATCTTCATGAAGGGTAGGACCGATGCCATGAGCTGTAAAATCACGCACTACAGAATAGCCTTCTGCTTCAGCATAACTCTGGATGGCATGTCCAATATCACCTATGCGATTTCCAACGACAGCTTGTTCAATTCCTTTATATAAAGAGTTTTTTGTAACATCAAGCAATCGTTGCTTGTCTGAAGAGATATCACCAACGGCATATGTCCATGCTGAGTCAGCTAGCCCGCCTTTTAAATTGACGACCATATCGATGGTTACGATATCACCCTTTTTTAAAGGCTGTTTACGCGGAAACCCGTGACAGATTTCGTCATTAATGGAAGCGCATGTTGCGTATTTATAACCGTGAAACCCTTTTTGTTCAGGCGTCGCACCATGTTCAGCTAAAAACTTTTCAACGAACTGATCAATCTCCATCGTTGTAATACCTGGTTTGATTCGTTTAGCAATTTCTTTGTGAACGGATGCTAACAATTTTCCTGCGTTATGCATTAGATCAATTTCTCGAGCTGATTTTAAATGAATCATGAAAATCCCTTCTTTTTAAGTCAGATTTCTATTTCATTATTGTAATGGAAAATAATTAGAAAATGAAATATTGTGCAACAAATGAAAAAGGTTCGGATCAATACCGAACCATCTTCTCTAATTTAATATAAAAATTCCAACTAATGAGTAGACGATAACCGTTGAAAACAGAATCGTCATATGGATAAGTGAATAGATAAAGAGTAGCTTTGCCCATTTCTCAGAATCCTTGTTTTTCTTGTATCCGTAGATGCTCAATACGAGCCATCCTACGTTCATAAGAAGTGCAACAAGAGTTAAACCTAAGCTTAACGGTAGGAACAAAAAGCTCGTTAAACTTAATAACACTAGATATATATTTGTTTGCGTATAGGTTCTTTTTACCCCTTTTACAACAGGAAGCATCGGTATTCGAGCGGCCTTATACTCGTCATGTCGGCGAATGGCAATCGCATAGAAGTGAGGCATCTGCCAGATGACCTGGATGATAAACAGTGCTGCAATAGCAGGATGTGTAAGCGTCCCTGTCATTGCTGCCCAACCGATAAGGGGAGGCATCGCACCAGAAATACTGCCTACTTCCGTGTTATAGATCGTTCTTCGTTTCGTCCACATCGTATAGGGAACGACATAAAAGAAAAGTCCTAAGAAACCTAATAGTGCCGCAAGCGGTGTTGTGAACGCAAGAGCGATTATACCAAGTACAGCCATTATACTAGCTAGTGTAACAGCAAATTTCGTATCGATCTCGCCCGTAACCGTGGGTCGGTTCTTAGTTCTTTCCATGATTGCATCAATATCGCGGTCGTATACATTATTTAACGTACCAGCAGCACCAATTACTAGTATTGTTCCGATCAATGCGAATACGACTTCAAGTAATTTAGTTCCAGGATTGATATCGTACGTATATAATGCCAGCGTAAGTCCGGCAAACATAGGAACAAGGTTAGATTTGATGATTCCCGTTTTCACTGTTTGTGACAGAATCGCTGACCATTTTTGTTTTTCTACTTTCAACGTTTTTTCCATACTATAAGACACCATCTTCACAATAATTCTCTCTCTATATTATCCATATAGTGTAACCTTAAATCCACTTCTATTAAAGCACTAAATGAATTCCCAGTTCAAATAATAGAACACCTTATGTCACTTTACACAAAGGTTTTGTGAACGTTCTGTGAGGTTTATGTGATAGAAATGTGATACAAACGCTTACCTAGCTTATAATCGCTCGGTTTCGTTCCTTTGTTTTTTGTTACCGATATATATATAACGAAGTGCGATTAACATTAAAAGGATTGCGAGCATGCGCTCCCAAGTGAAGGGAACGGATAGTCCCCCAAAAAATCCAAAATGGTCGATAACCATACCAGCAGAAAGCTGACCGATGACGGTTGCGATGTTAGTAGCAATAACTCCAATGCGTGGTACAGCAACAACGGTTAAAAATAAGTAACCAACCCCGAACCAAACGGCTGCAAGCTGCCACTTAGGCGCTTCAAAGACCTTTAAGATGTTTCCTTCACCAAAGAAAAGAATCAGAATGGCTAATAAGAGCGCACCTGAGAAGAAAGTTAGAAACGCAGCTTCATACGTACCTGATTTTCTGCTGAACGCTCCATTAATTGAAGATTGAGCACTGAGCAATATACCGCCTATGACTGATCCTAGAAGAATTAATATGTGCATGTTGATATCCCTTCCTTCCTAAAAAATAAGCACCAGTGATATTGTCATGAGAGCAACTGCAATTAGTTTTTCTTTGTTAACGTAGGCTTTTGAACTTCCTAGCCACCCCTTGTGCTCAATAAGCATACTCATAGCTATCTGACCGATGATGACAGAAATCATAGCTATTCCTATGCCAACAATCGGTATCGCTATGATTAAGATTGTTAAATAGATGGTACCTAGAACTCCTCCAGAAAGTTCCCACTTTGGAGCTTGAAATGTATAGGCGAGAGAACCCTTACCTAAAAACAGAACGACGATTCCTAGAATAATGGCACCAACAAAAAAGTTGTAAAAGCTGCTTTCTAATTTTCCAATCGTTTTACCAAGTTCTCCATAAATCGCCCCTTCAACACTAAGTGAAACTCCGGCAAATAGAGCTAAAAGATAAGTCCATATCTTCATACATAAAACTCCTTTCATATTTACATATTTAAAATTATCGATATAATAACAAAAAAAGAAGAACCTATAATTCTTCTTTTAGATAGGTAGCTAACTCTTGAATGTTTTTTTCGTTTCTCCGATAGTACGTCCATTTGCCATGACGCTCTGATTCAAGCAAACCGGCTTTCTGCATCATCGATAAATATTGGGATACAGTGGATTGCGAAAGATTCGCTTTTTCCTGTATATCTCCCACACAAATACCGCCTTTCTCATTGATCGTTTTAGACAGATGAGCAGTAGGTTTATCAAAGTGTTGTTGTGGATCTTTGAGCCATTTCAGAATATCGAGGCGAATGTCGTTTGAAAGCGCCTTAAATACATCGATAGGATTGTTCATGTTTTATACTCTAATCGGTTTTTCTCGATATGTCAATTTGTAGGCACTCATGAAAATTGGTAAAAAATGAAACTAATCTGAAATATGAATCGTATTATTAAGTAGAAACCAAATAGGAGGGAAGTAAAGATGGAATCCATTTTATCGATTCTAGTCCTCGTTACGTTGATTTTCTCCATTACATATGTCATACGTCAAAGGCGGACTCAAGGTATAACAGGTCTGAAAACAGCTTTAACATCGATCTGTTTTTTCTTGATCGCCATAGTGAATCTTTTAGCCTACTGGTTTGATTTTCTAGGAATCTGGAGCTGGGGAACTTCGGTTGTATTGTTACTGTTGGGAGCTTATTTTACAAAGTATTTAAGAAAAATTGAGCAAGCTTAATTCATAAAACAACGAAAGTGAAAAGACTAACTTTTTTAAGTGAGAAAGGAAGCAGAGTAAAGCTGTTACCCATTTTTAATGATAGATAGGAACTTAAGATTAGGATTTAAAGTCAGCTTAAAACTACAGAAATCTGGAAGGCGACTTGAATTAATGAGAGATCTTATGGGCATCGCATCAATTGTAATCCTTTTATCCACTTTACTTATTTTGGAATTCGTTATTGAAAATTATTTAAGCGGAGCTGAGCTGGGTTTATCATTCTACTAATTGGGGTTGTATTCTCGTTGTTTACGGCTTTAATTAGTACAAAAGGGTTTTGGAGAACTACTGCATTCAGTGGTATCGGTTTGTTCTTTATTATCTTTATTTTTGGAGTTTTATCTTTCATCGGAGTAATATAAATCCTTCTTTTATATCGTATAATAAGATATAATCTTTATTAACGATACAAAGAGGGGTGTTTTTCATGATTAGTTCGTCAAAATTAAACCAATATTGGACAGACATCTATTTTCACTTGCACTATCCACACGGGGAGAAGATTACTCATCAAGTGGTACGAATTCTACAATTAATTGATAAGAATGATAGGGTAGTTGTGAATGATGTAGCAGCTTACCTCGGGATCTCTCACAATACTGCTTCTGAGCATGTGAAGCGGATGATTCATAAGAATTATATAGAAAAGAAACGTGATCAGAATGATGAACGAAAAGTCATTCTTCAGTTAACAGATTTTGGGGGAAATGTACTTCATGAGAACACGAGTCTTGATGAAAAAAAGTTGGATCATATTTTTAGTGAGATGGATGAAGTTGAAAAGGAGTTAATCTCAAAGGCATTCAAACTGCTAAGTGAGCGTGCAAAATCATGTATGTAGTCATGAAAATTCTAATTTCTGCAGGAGTTATTGCAGCTGTTACAGAAATTGCTAGAAGACTTCCTAGCTATGGTGGGATGATTGCTGCTCTTCCACTCGTTAGTTTGTTAAGCATCATCTGGCTTTATGTACAAGGAGAGCAAAACAAAACGTTAAGCAATTTTGCACTGGGAGTTCTTTGGGGATTTCCAGCGACTGCCGTTTTATTAGTGATTGTTTATATTTCTTTAAAGCACTCATTCTCATTAATCACCTGCTTAGGTTTAGGTATTAGTGGTTGGTTACTATGTATTTTGTTTCAAGAGGCGGCTTTAAAATTTGTGAAGAATATAACTTGAGAACATTAAATTTGGTTTTTTGTAAATGATCAACTAAGTATCTTTAAAAGAGGTGGGAAAATGGTAAACACAAACCTTCCTTTAAAATTAGCAAAACCCGCTAAAAGAGCTCTAACGTCTGCTGGCATCTCGAAAATTGAACAACTAACAGATTGGAAGGAAGCGGATTTGAAGAAATTACACGGTATGGGTCCAAAAGCGATGGGACAACTCCTTGCTGCACTGCAAGAAAAAGGACTGTCTTTTAAAGACTAAGACCTTCACTGAAAGAACAAAAAGGAGATGAATAGATGATTCAGCAACTAAATGGTCAAGAAATAAAAATAAGAGGCAAAAAATTATATGTAGAACGGTACGGTGCCCATAATAAACCAGCCATCCTTTATCTTCACGGTGGTCCTGGGGAGAGTTGTCATGATTTTTCCTATCATCAAGCAAAGAGATTAGGAGAACACTTTCATCTTATATTAATTGACCAAAGAGGAGTGTGTCGTTCTGAAAACATAGACAAGGATGAATCTTTTGGCTTTCAAGATTTGATTGATGATTGTGAAGCTCTTCGAGAACATTTACATATTAAAAAGTGGTCACTTATTGGTCATTCATTTGGTGGCTTTTTAGCACTAGCATATGTTCGGCAATATCCGGAATCTATAGAAAAGGTGATTTTTGAAGGACCTACCTTTGATTTTGAACTAACATCAAGGAGTCTTATAAGAAAAACTGCACTTTTATTAAAAAAGTACGGCAAACACGAACTATACGAAAAAGGATTACTCCTCGCTGAGGGAGATCATACCATTCGTGAATTAACAGAAGAATATATGAAGTTGAGTGATGAGTTAGGTGAGAACCGTATGGAGATCTATCGGCATAATCACAATAACCCAACTGATTACTATTCATTTAATTCTGAGGAAGAATGGGACGAATTCTATGACCGTTCGGAGCACCACTACAATTTGTTAAGAGAGGAAGGCAAGATTTTTGACTCTTTGTTAGATGACATTAAGTTTGTTGAAAATCCGATGTTGTTACTCGTTGGAAAATATGATGCTTGTACGTGTGATAAACATTTCGAGGTGTTCGTGCGAGATGCTATTAACGGAGAAATCGTTATCTTTGAAGAAAGTGGCCACACTCCTCATTACGAGGAGTCAGAAAAATTTAAGCAAGTTGTCATAGAATATCTGCAGGCTTAGTAAAAGGAAGACCGTGTTTTTTATGTGGTCTTCTTAAAAAAATATTGGACTTTTCTAAAATACGTCTTTTCAGCAGGTTTGAAGAAGATGTGTTTTTATTCTTGTTTTTTGTATTTCCCTTTTTATTGTATTCATTGAATAAACCATTTTACAGTTAGAGGTGAAACAATGAAACTCATATTATTATTTGGTCCGCAAGCCGTTGGAAAGATGACTGTGGGACATGCATTAGAGAAGATTACGCAATTAAAGCTTTTCCATAACCACATGACAATCGACCTTCTTACGCCATTTTTTGAATATGGTTCTGAGAATGGTCGAAGACTGGTGAACTTGTTTCGTTCAGAGATTTTTCAGACATTTGCGAAGAGTGATCAGTTTGGAATGATATTTACATATGTGTGGGCGTTTAATTATAAAGAAGATTGGGAGTTTGTTGAAGGTGTGTGTCAAGTTTTTGAAAAGGAAGGGGCAGAGATTTATTTTGTTGAACTTGAATCTGATCTAGAGACAAGACTTAAAAGAAACGCTACACCTCATCGTCTAGAACACAAACCTTCTAAACGAGATCTAGCGTGGTCGGAAAATGACGTAAGAACATCAATGGATCAGTACAGACTAAACTCTTATGAAGGCGAGATAAAAAAGAAAAATTATCTTCGTATCAATAATGAAAATCTAAATGCGGATGAAGTGGCTAAGGTTATTCAACATACTTTTAAATTGTAATAATACAAGTAGAGACATCTCAAAATGAGTTGTCTTTTTTTGTGCCAATAATTTGGGATCGAGTATTCGTATTCACCTTTTCTTGGAAAAAGTGTGGAAAAACGAGAACTTATGTTATATAGTGTGTATATAGATATAAACACTATAACAGTTACAAGAAGGTGGATGATCAATATGAACCGCTGGAAACAAGCATTCTCGCTATCGAAATTTGAGTTAACCCAATCAAAGAAAAGTATCTTTACTTTACTGTTTCTATTAGTACCCTATTCATATTTCTTAACGGCTGCTATCTCTTCATATTTAGAAGGACACTTTATGCTTTATGATATTTTCTTTTTGCTGACATTTGGGGTTGCAGCAATATGGGCTAAACCAAAGAAACATCAATATCAAAAACTCTCTGACAATATGTGGGCACAGCCGTTTACTGTCTTTCTAAACCAACTTCCTATTCCAAAAGACATCGTGGTGAGAAGCCGCTTTCTTATTTATTTTATCTACTCAGTTCCGTTTCATCTAACGGTATTAATAATCATGTATAGCTTTGCTCCTGAATTACGCCAAACGTTACCTCCACTAGAGTTTATTGCATTTTCACTCATCTGGCTTAGCTTTGGGATTTGTTATGGAAGTGTTTACCCGGCAAGTGATTCCGGTGATAAAGTCACGAATGTGAAGATGGCGTTTTACGCATTTGTTTTATTGGGAAGTTTCACTTTATTATTATTCGCTGTTCCTTATCTCTCGAGTCACGGATTGGTTGGACTTACTATTTTAGTCGCTAGTAAATGGCCGATTGTTACATCTGTGGTTTCTATTATTGCAGCTTGTGCAAGTGTTGCATTTTGGATGAGATATATGAAAAATCACATGAATAAATTGGATTATTTTCAGTAAAGAAGGGAGGAAGCATCTATATGGAACTTCCTATTAAGCTATCTAGAGATTCCAGGGTTCCCATCTACCATCAAATAGAAGGACAAATTAAAGCGCTAATTGTTAGTGGTAAGTTATCAGCAGGTTCACCTCTTCCTTCGATACGAGCACTATCAAAAGATTTAGAGATCAGTGTCATTACAACGCGGCGGGCTTATCAAGATCTGGAGTACGGTGGCTTTATCAAAACAACGCAAGGAAAGGGGACTTTCGTTGCTGAAGTGGAGGTAAAAAAGATGGAGAAGTTAGCAATATCATCTGTATCAGAAGCGATTGAAAAAGGTGTAGAGACTGCTCTTCGACACAATTACACAGTAGATGAAATTCGATCTGTGTTTGAAGAAGTGCTAGCAAGACTAAAAGATAACGATCGAGGTGGTAGTGCTTGAAGCTTTGTACGCAAATTGAAAGAGTAGAAAAAACAGTGGATGATTTCACTGTAGGCCCTATAGATTTAGATGTTGAACTTGGTACGATTACGGCACTAATTGGTAACAACGGTGCAGGTAAAAGCACACTTATTAAAATGATGATGAATCTTGTTAAACCGGATAATGGTAATTTAATTCACTTTGGAACAAGTGTAATGTCGAATGATCAGTGGAAACAAGAAGTTGCTTATCAACCGCAATCTGTCCTAGGGTGTGACTCATTAACAGGAAATCATCTTAGAGATTTAATGGCACCTTGGTATGCGAACTGGGATCAAGAAATGTTTATGAATCTTGTAAAGACTTTTGAAATCGATCTTAATAAACCGTTTGGAAAGATGTCTAAAGGCATGCAGCAAAAGCTTAATCTTGTTCTAGCTCTCTCAAAAAATACAAAACTATTATTATTAGATGAACCTACTGCTAATATTGATATTCCTTCGAAACAAAAGTTAATGAACATTTTTGTAGATTGGATGGAGAAAGACGAGAGAGCGATGGTTATCGCTACACACAATGTTGATGATATCAAAAAATTAGCAGATTATATCGTAATCATGAACGAAGGCAAACTATTAGGTAAATACGAAAAAGAAGAATTAGTGTATCGATATAAGCGATATTGGTTTGAAGATCCAATGGGAATAGATATGATTCCTGGAGAAGTTGACCGCTTGAACGAACGATTGCTCATTTCTAGCGATACATTTCTAACGGACGCTTTTTTAGAGAAAAAGGGTTTAAAGGTTCTCCAAACAGAAGTTTTAGATATAGAAGAAACAATTACTTATATGCTTTCGGGAGGTAAGAGACGATGAATGAACGCATATTGAAAGTAGAACAATTAGGAAAATCGTTTAAAGATAAGAGAATTATTTCTGATATCTCTTTTGAAGTACATCGTGGTGAGATCATGGGGATTCTTGGGCCGAATGGTGCTGGGAAATCTACAACGATCCGTAACATTATGGGCATTATGTATCCAGACGAAGGATCTATTCATTTTCATGGAAATTCTGAAATTCCTCGTCATAAAATAGGCTATTTACCTGAGGAAAGAGGTTTATATAAAAACGTAAATGTGATGGATATCTTGCTTTATTTCGCTGAACTTAAAGATTATCCACAAAAAAAGGCTAAAAAACGTGCTTTAGAGTATTTAGAGAAATTTGGACTCTCTGGTAAAGAGAACACAAAGGTTGAAGAGCTGTCAAAAGGGATGGGGCAAAAAGTTCAATTAATAGCGGCGATTATTCACGAACCAGAGCTGCTTATTCTAGATGAACCATTTTCAGGGCTTGATCCTGTAAGCCAAGAGGTATTTAAAGAAGAGATTAAAGAACTTGCAGCCAATGGCACAGCTATACTTCTTTCATCTCATCAGATGAACATGGTGGAAGAATTATGTGATCGATTATTCATGATACATCGAGGCAAAAAAGTGATTTATGGTGAGATGGAAGATGTAAAGAGAGAATACGCAAACTTCAAATGTACGATTATTGGAGACAATCCTGAAATACTGTTGCGTAATATCCCATCTGTTCATCGCGTTGAAAGTAAAGAGGATCGATCGATTCTTTACTTAGAGCAAGATGTTCATATTCCCACCTGGCTTAAAAGTCTGCCAGTAGAGTTAAATGTATATGAATTAATAATTGATCGTGTATCTCTTCATGAGATTTTTATTGATATCGCTTCTGATAAAAACATGATTGTGAAAGAAGGTGTGAAGCATGCGTAACAGCTGGAAAGTAGCTAAGTGGGAACTTAAGCGGAACATGAAGAATAAATCTTTTATCATTTCACTCCTCTTGACGCCGCTTTTATTTATCATGTTTGCTGGTTTTCCGACTCTCCTCGAAAAATTGGAAGGAGAACCTGATTTAGAGAACGTTACAGTATACGTGAAGGATGAACTGAACCTTTTTGATGATATTGATTCATTAGTTAAATCTCAAGATTTATCTTGGAAGATGGAAGAAGTGACAGATGATCCAAAAAGCATTCTTAAGAAGATCGAAACATCCGACAATCGAGCTTATGTGGAGTTGACCGAGAATGCGGTAAAAACAGGAGAATTGAAGGTAATTACCAGTAATGAGATGCCCGATACCTTTTCAAGTGAGGTGCGATTTCTAGAAGCGCCACTTCGTCAGGTGAAATATGATCAGTTAAATCTTTCACCAGAAGTCGTTCAATCGATAACAAAAGGAATTGAGATTAGGTCAGAACAAGCTTCAACACTAACTGATTCAGGCTCTGAAAAACTGGCAGATAAACAGAGTGCGGATGACAGCTCAATGGAACGAATCATCCCAGGCGCGTTTGCTGGTATCGTACTTTTTTCGATCGTTATGACAGGTATGATGATCTTCCAGAGTGCCTCTCAAGAAAAGAAGGAAAAAGTAGCTGAGATTGTGTTATCCTCCGTAACACCTGGAGACTTAATGCAAGGGAAAATCATCGGTTATTTCATATTAGGACTTGTTCAAGTAGGAACTTGGCTATTACTCGTTGTTCCAATTGCGGCATGGAGATATGAGCTACCGGTTATGGAATATCTCTTTGTACCAGAACTTTTGCTATTGCTAGCGATTTCTATTGCAGGGTACTTAATGTTTGCAGCTATTTTCGTTGGTATTGGTGCAACGGTTGAAGATATGACAGCTACAAGTAATTTCCAAGGAATCGTCATGATGCTGCCGTTTCTTCCGCTCATATTTATCGGCCCTATATTGGCAAACCCGAGTGGCATCATCGCCCAAGTTGCCACCTATTTTCCACTTACGTCTCCAAGCATTCTTATCCTTCGCCTTTCCTTATTAGATGAATGGCCGTGGGTTGAGATCATTATTGCATTAGTTATCTTGTTAGCTAGTATTTGGCTGTTGATGAAATTAGCTGGAAAGGTATTTAAGACAGGGATTTTACTTTATGGTAAAAATGCGACACCAAGTGAGATCTGGAAGTGGCTGCGTTACTAAACAGATTATTTACGAAGACTCATTAAATTAACACAATAAGAAAGGAGTTATGGCGATGACAAAATTATCTTATAGCGGTTTGAAGTATGGTGAAACTAATGTTCAAATAAAGATATTGGTGGATATACAAAATGATTGGTGTGAAATTACACACACCAATCAAGTGTCACAAGTAATGAATAAAACAACAGGTGAATATATCCAAGTGAATCGAAATACTTTAAAGTGTAAGGTTGTTTCATAATTCAAATCTATTAAACTTTTTTGTGACTGAATATATCAGTCACATTTTTTTTGAATTTCAAGTGTCTTTATGGTTGCATATTTAGTCTTTTATCTAGAAGAGCATTTTTTACGAAATTTATCATTTCTCTTCCCAGTTAAGAGGAGGCTTAATTAATTGTGGCTTGTATCCCAATTCTTTTGAGGCAGCCACAATGAACTCTTTTCTAAAGAAGAAGCTTCTGTGGTAAACAATCTTGTTATTTTCGACTTCTTGATATTGAATATCGTGTACAAGCTGACCTTGATCTGACTCAGCCAACACCACAATAACACGTTTACCCCATAGCTCACATTCGATAGCATGATGTCCCGGTAATCCAAATGCAAGTGAACCGTTTCTGATTTCTTCCTTACTCACTTCTAAAAATCCTAATGACGCTTCATAATGTGCTTGGTCACTGATCAGTGAAAGCATTCCTTCTAGATCACCATGATTAAAAGCTTTTAGATAAGCTTGAATAATCTTTGACCTTTGAGGTGAAGCTGTATATTTCGATTTAATAGATTGATGTTTAGTATTTTGTATTTTGCGTTTCATTCTTCGTACTGATGCATACACAGCACCAGGTGTTGTTTTTACAATACTAGCTATTTCGTTCCCATGAAAACGAAAAACTTCTAATAAAAGAAACACTGCTGTTTGTCTAGGGGTAAAAAGCTCATCTAACTGTTGAAGAGCTTCTTCTAACTCCAGATTGTCCGACAATTCTTCAAATGCTTCATTTTCTTCCGATAAAACGCCAAGTGTTCGTTTTTCTTTTCTGCAGAGGTCGATCCATGTATTGGTTGCAATGCGAAATATATATGATTTTAAATTGGTAGGATGCCATCTTGTATAAAGTCCTCCTAATACTTTAAGCAGTGTTTCTTGATACAAATCCTCACCATCCCAAGGTGAACCTGTGAGGTATCTGCAATAGTTCCATAAAGGTTCACTAAAATCACATATTTCTTCATCAAGTCTTTGTCTTATTTCATTTGATTGCTCTTGAAGTGTTTTTGTTGTTTGAAACATTTAAGAAAATTCCCTCCTTTTTTACCGTTCACTATGTATAACGAATTTGATATAGAAAATTATACGCTTCTTTGGAATTTTTTACAGAAAAATTCAATTATGGTATGGTTCAATTGGATAGAAATTACAAATGTAATGGAAGGAGTAATAGATATGGAAAGAGTTGTAACATCACTAAAGACTGTTGAATCCGATCAAGTAGGCATAATCATCTATTCAACGAAACTGCAAGAAGTTGTATGTTCATTTAATTCTAACTTGATCGTTCCCCTAGCTTCAGCTGCAAAAGTAGTTATTGGATATTGTGTAACAAAATGGGTCGAGAACGGATTGTTTCATTGGAACGACTTGATCGAGGATTTTCAACTCGATAAAGAGGAGAACAGCACCGTTTTATTTCCTCATTTTCAAGGTAGAGCTTCTTTGTCCTTAGGAAATCTTGTTGAAGTGATGATTGCTTGTCACGATAGTAAAGCTGCTGATAGCGTTGTGAAGTTTTGTGGAGGATGGGAGAAGCTAAATAGAGAGCTAAGTAGAGTGTATAATCACATAAATGTAACCTCTAATCCACGAGATGTTGAAAATCGTGGAGAACTTGGTGAAGTGCTTCAAGTTTTGAAAACGGTCTATAAAGCGTATCAAACTGAACCCCATTTATGGTTACCTGTTATGAACGGTCTAGTTCGTCCTCAAGATCACCTTGACGGAATACCAAACCATATGTTGAATCACATGAGCGGTGGTTTAGAGAACTTAGTAGTGGATATAGGAATTTTAGGAGTATTTCATCAATATCCGTTGCTCTATGTACTAGGAGTCAATAATATTCCGAATCGTTATTCAAGCACCTTATCTGATGAAAGAATAGTAGAGTCTATGAAGTTGTTGTACCACGAATATAACAAACAAAAAAAAGAACAGATGACATAAGGAGAGATGTGATGAGTTACAAATTTCCTGATACATTCATTAAACAGATTACAAGTGTTCATGGAGAAAAGGCTAGTGAATGGTTAAGTCATTTTGACGAGATACTCGCAGACTGCGAAAAAAACTATGATCTTCACATCCAACAGCCTTTCAATCTTTCATACAATTTCGTCGCTCCCGCCTCGAGGAGTGATGGAAGTGAAGTGGTTTTAAAAATTGTGGTTGATCAGAAAGAATTTGAAGCCGAGCTACGCTCACTTCAGCTTTTATTAGGTGAAAGTACAGTTAAACTATTAGCGTTTGAGAGGGAACGAGGCATTATGATTCTTGAACGAATACAGCCAGGGCAAACTTTAGCAGAAATAGAAGATGATGATAAGGCTACTTTAATTGCTGCCAATGTGATGAAGAAGTTAATGATACCTGCCCCAGTTAATTCTAATGTTCCGAATGTTCTTGATCGTGAAAATAGTTTGAAACGAATCTATCAAAATTACAACAGTTATCAACCTGTTTCAAAAGCAACCATAGAAGAGGCATTATTCATTACTGAAGGATTAAACACTTCTATAGAGAAGCCATATTTACTTCACGGTGATCTTCACCACTACAATATACTAGGAAATGGAGATTCTTGGACTGTCATCGATCCAAAGGGTTTGATAGGAGACCGCGAATATGAGGTTGTTCAGTATTTACTGAATAAGTTACCTGAACATGGAGTGGAAGAGATAACAGAGATAACAGAAAAACGAATTGATATTTTTGTAGATGTACTAAATTTGAATAAAGAACGAGTTTTGTTACGAGCCTATTCACATGCTGTGTTAGCAACCTGTTGGACAATTGAAGATGGTCAAGTGCATAACAACTTTTTCAATACTATTCAAGTTTTCAATAACTTAGTGAGAAAATATATACATAAAGGCGCACTTCTCTAGATTGAGAAGTGCGTTTTTTGATTAAACCACTCTTATAACAACGCTACCTTTCTTACGGCCAGTTTCAACATATTCATGGGCTTCTGACACTTGATCTAGCATATAATAACGATCGATGACGGGTTTCATTTGACCTGATTCAATTCGTTTTCTTAAGAATTCCAGATCCTCTGTACGCTCTTTAGCTATACCCTGGCCATCAACTGTTACAAATTTCCCGTTTTCTTTTAATGCTTTCTGACACTTAAAAGTTGATATCTTGCCTACAGCATCAAAAATGATGTCGTATTTTTTATGTGATTTTGTAAAATCCTCGTTTGTATAATCTACGACATGATCAGCTCCTAATGATTTAACCAGCTCTAGATTGGTTGGACCGCACACTGCTGTTACTTCAGTATCAAAAAACTTTGCAAGTTGGACAGCGGCTGATCCTACAGCTCCAGAGGCACCATAAACCAAAACCTTTTGTCCGCTTTGAATCTTTCCTTTTCTTAAGAAATGCAGCGCTGTAGTCCCTCCAAAGGGAATGGCAGCGGCTTCTTCAAAAGTTACATTCTGAGGTTTATGTGTGACAATTCCGTCTTCACGTAAACATGTGTACTCTGCGTGTGCGCCAAAACTCATCCCAGTCATTGCATAAACTTTATCTCCTTTTTGAAAACGTGTAACGTTCTGACCGATTTCTTCTACAACACCTGCTAATTCAACACCTAAAATCGGTTTTCTAGGTTTTCTTATACCAAGGAATAATCGCATCGGCACCCAATACAATAGAGGACTCTTAAAGCCACGAACTCTGACGTCCCCAGTTGTTACTGTAGTAGCATATATTTTGATGAGTATCTCGTTCTCTTTGGGAGTTGGTTTTGTAACTTGTTGTAGGCTAAGTACTTGTGGCGTACCATACTTCAGACATAATACAGCTTTCATAGTGAGCCTCCTGTTAAATTCGTTTATACATCTTATGTTGATGATTGAATTAAAAATGCTTTAGAAGTTAGAAGGTATAGGAAGGAAATATAAGTTTTTTAAGGAATGAAATATGAATCATAGATTTAAGACATAAATGGAGGACAACTTATGAATAGTCTAAAGAGTTTTTTCTTTAAACGATCCAAAAACAATGTCGGAGAGCTTTGTGGACTTATTGTGATCCTAACGATCATTCAATTTGTGGATTTTACTGCAATTGCTAATGTTTTCATATCTGTTTGAACGAATGAAATACAAAGAAACACCATTGAAACGAACTGGACTACTAATGTATTGAAATAATCATTTTTACGTTGATTCTGTTTTATGGAAGTAAAATATTTAATTAGTGGGTGAAGAATTATGCCAGCATACGGAAAATATCTACTATATATTTTAGAACATAAGTTAAATGTGTTTATAGAATGCTGGAAGGTAGGACTTTATGTTCAAGCGTTTACACATGATCTATCTAAGTTTCATCCTGCTGAGTTTTTTACATATGCAAAGAAATTTTATTCAAATGAGAATCCCAGTGAAGTGGAATGGCAATATGCTTGGCTTCATCATCAACATCACAATAAACATCATTGGAATTATTGGGTAGTTGATCAGCTTAAAAAAGAAGCGGTACCGATTCCCCGAAAGTATGTACTCGAAATGATCTGTGATTATAAATCTTTTTCAAGAAGATGGGGAAAGAAACGATCCGGACCACAAATTTCAGATCGTTTGATCGCCAATCTTCTAACGGATCGTGTAATTCTGCATCTTGACACAAGGAAAGAATGTGCACAATTAATTGAACAGATGGAACCCGAGAATGCTCAGAAATCAATCTGAGTATTTTTTTTGAAAATAATTGTAAAATATTGCAACTTTTCGTACGGTTAAAACGTGGTTGATATGAAAGGGGGAGCGGTTGTGCAACTGGAGGATGTATATAAACACTATATGAATGATCTGTACCGCTATTTGTATTCTCTTTCGAAAAATCACCATGTTGCGGAGGATTTGGTGCAAGAAGCATTTTACCGAGCATATCTAATTTTGGCAGACTATGAGATTAACAACATTAAAGCTTGGTTGTTTAAAGTTGCGTACCATGCATTTATAGATCATCAAAGAAAGAATAAAAAATCAATTCTTACTGATGAGATTAAAGAAAATGTAGATATGAGAGAAAATACACCGGAAAGTAAGATGTTAGAAAAGGAGTCATTTTTATTATTAATTGAGGATTTAAAGTGTTTAAAAGAAATCGAAAAACAAGCTGTTTTGCTGTGCGATTTGAATGAACTTAGTTATCAAGAAGCAGCTGAGATTTTAAATATAAAGTTGAACACATTAAAAAGTCATATTTCAAGGGGTAGAAAAAAGCTAGTGGAACGTGTTAAGGAAAGGATGAACCTAGATGAGCGACGAGCATAAACAGGATCAAAATAATGATGAAAATCTATATAAAGCTTACATGATGAAAACGAAGAACGACATACATACCTCACCATCTCTTTCTGAAGAAGAACAAAGAGAGATCATTCGAGTGGGATCAAATACAGCTCGAAATGCAACCGTTATGATTAGCTTGGCGATCTTACTTCTAATGTTACCCATCATGACATTAATCACTTATTTGTATTATGGCATTGGTGGTAAAGCAAACACGATGATCGATGTAGTAGGAAAGACGATCTATGTAACTGAACCGAATGTAAGTTTAGAAGAGATGGAAATAGAAAATGAGATTGGTTTGTTTTCCATGAATGTGACCTTTGATACGTTTAAGCGTATCGGTAGTGAAGATTATCTAGCTGAGAAGGTGGATGTTTATTTCGGATTAGATGAGCCAAAATTCCCTGAAAAAATATCATTTTTAGAGCAGCTTCCTCCGATGGGTTATGGAATTGATGTGGTGAAAGATGGCCAGAAGATGTATCATCCCGATGCAATGATTCCATTCAATACAATTGAAGCAGAAGATGTGTTGAATAACCTTCCCGACGGTACAGTTGCCGAAGCTTACCTTTCGTTTTCAGAATTAATGAAGCCTAATGAAATTGAAAAGGCTTTACCGAAAGAAATGGAGGTAAGATGGTTAGCTGTTGATACAGGATTAGAAGCAAAGCAACTGGACAAAGAAGGTGTTCCGATCACTCCAATTGGCTATCCGGCACAGGTGGATCCTACAACTTGGTCACCTTTTGACGGGGATCAAACGAATGAGGAAGTATTTCTTGATATATTAAAATTTTTAGAGAAAAATGAACAAACGGCTGAAATTGTATCACAGATAAAATCTCTTGAAATACAAGATCGCCGTAAATATGTGGAAGACAATGGGATCCAGGTTTATGGAGCAGTTGTAACAGGACCTGTTCCAGAGTTGAGAAAATTAGAACAAGTGAAAGAAGTCCGAGCAATAAATGTAGGGGAGGTAAAATTATGGAATTGGAAATAAAGAAAAAAAGTAAAAGAAAACTGCAGACTTTAACAGGATTTATTTCTTTTATCATTGGCTTACTCGCACTTACTGTATTAAATATAGGGCTATTAATAGAAACGGTGGATATTCCTGAGTTGTTTCTTTTTCCATTGCCTTTTCTTGGTGTTTTCTTAGGGGTGATAGGGGTGTTTACGAAGAATCGTTCCAAACAATTCGCTTGGTGGGGAATAGGCGTAAATGTATTTATCCCGATTTTTTTCGTGCTCATGATGGGCCTGTCATGGACAATAAACGCTAAACCCTAAGGTGGGGAAAGGATCTGGTATATCAGATCCTTTTTTATTTTACTGATCAAGGGTAGGACGTAACCAAAGTTTAGAAAAGTCTACATATCCAAAATGCTTGATATTCACATTCATTAATTCAGTTGAAAAAGGAATATACCTTTTTTGATAATAAAGTGGAATCATAATAGCTTCATCAATAAGCTCTTTTTCGACTGCAACATTCAGATTCGTCCATTCTTCAAACGATGTGTGAACATATTGAGAAATTCGTTTTTGCCACCTCTTGTTTTTTCCTAAAATTAAAGGGAGTGGAGCAAACCCGTTTGTTAAGAAAAAATAGAAAGATAGATCTTGATTCAACTCGAAAATTTCACCATGTATAAACATGTCTGTTTGGTCAGTTAGTTGTTTATTAAAAATAGCGTCTTCAAAAGATACTTTTATAACTTTAACTGGAACGTCATATTGAGCAAATGTGTCGAGAAGCCATCTTGAGGCTTTTTCTGTATGTTCAGCTATCCTGATGATTAGAGGTTCTGTAAATTCGGGTCGGACTGCTGTCGGTATTGAATAGGGTAGGCGGTTTCCGATTATGCAACTGTTGTCGTTCGGTATGGCTCTTGACTCATACTCTGGTATTCTATGACGATTCATTGCGAGAATTTGGTGGATGTATTGGCGCACTTCTATTTTAGCTATCTGTGATCCTTTACGGTACGCATTCATGATTAGTACACCAAAGCCCGAATCGCTCTCTACTTGAAAGGTTTCATGATGATCTGGTTCTAAAGATGAATGATAAACGATCGGAAAATCTTTTGGAACTTTAACGAATTCAACAGCATCAAGCAATGGCCGCTCTTGGAAATGTTCTTTAAAAGCCGTAAGAGTAGTTTTTTGGTCGGTGTCTTCTTCTACCAAGAACCCTCCAGTCCCATATATTTTACCTTTGCTTTCTTTATAAACACTTGAAGTCATCATGCTTAACAAGGGAAGAATGTAGCTGCAGCCTCTGCTATACACAATATCAACCACGAGTGGAGCTTTTGAAACAATTTCATCGATCGGTGTCCATAAATCTTTGTTTTGCTCATGAAATCGCAATTTTTCTAAACAGTTAATAACATCTGTTGCTGTTAAAACAGATCCGTCGTGGAAACAAACGTCTTTTCTTAAATAAAGCCGTAGTTTTGTAGGTGAAACATCCCAGCTGTGAGCAAGTTCTGGCATGATCTCTCCTTGATCAGTTAACGAAACGAGTCGGTTAAAGACATTTGATACCATATTTGCACTATGTGCATCTGCTGCATCTAATGGATGAAGCGTCCTAAACGAATAACGTTTTGGCACGACGAGTTTGTCTTTCGCTTTTTGTACAAAACCAAATTGCGTATGAAATTTGTTCATCAACCTTAACTTTGTATCCGTTGACCAGTCATACATTAAGTATTTGCTGCTTATTTCAACTGGTTCGTGATCCAACATTAAAAGCACTTCATCTTCAAAGTTTTCTTCAATATTCTTTTGCCATTGAAGATGAGATACATTTCCTCGACCACGGCCCGGAGTAAAGGTTAACCATCCTTCATCATGCCATTTCTTTAAATATCGAGTAGTTTGTTTCTGGCTGATCTGAAGTGCTTCAGCAATCTCTTCTGTTCGAATATGACCCGACGGAAAGTATCTCCATAAAATGAGAAGTTTGTTATCCATGTTCTCCTCCAGTATAAAAGTAGACATGTTTTATTTAATTGTCCATTTTTATCATTTGTAGTCTAGTTTAATATTACAATACAAAGAAGGAGGGGACAACATGGGATGGAGAGAATACCCCCAAAATATTAAAGTACGGTTGATCACATCGTTCTTTAATCGTGCCGTTTCATCGGCCGTCATGCCATTTATGGCCTTATTTTTTGCTACTGAAAAGGGAAAAGTTTGGGCAGGAACATTTTTAATTTTAACGGTTGTCATCGGATTCGTTGTCAATTTGATCGGTGGCTACATATCCGATCGTTTTCCAAGAAAGAAAGTGTTGATGACGACTTCTTGTTTAAACGCAGTCATGTTTTTACTCATGACCGTTAGCTTGCTGCCGGAACAAAATTGGATCCTGCTCTTTGCATTCGCTTATATTGGATTCACTGTTACAAGCAGTCTAGGCAGACCTGCCATGCATGCGATCATTATGGATTCGACCACACCTGAAAACAGGAAAGAAGTATATACGCTTGATTATTGGATGATTAACTTGTCTATGGCGATCGGAGCTGCATTAGGTGGATTGCTGTACGTGAGTCATCAGATTGAACTTTTCGTGTTGCTAACGGTAACGTCAATCAGCATTCCCATTGCTTATGGAATATGGCTGCGTGATGAGTTCACTGGTTTTCTGGAAAAAACACACGAGAATGTGTTTCTGGACTTGTTTCAAAACTATAAAGTGGCTTTAAAAGATTCTGCATTCGTGAAAGTAGTTATTGGTGGAACATATATCTTTTCAGCAGAATTTACACTAAACAGTTATATCGGTATTCGTTTGGCTGAAACCTTTGAATCTTTCCATATTGGCAATTTCGAGATTACAGGAGTTCGGATGCTCAGTATGCTAAACATTCAAAACATGTTGATGGTCGTATGTTTCACGTTCTTGATCAATCGCGTTATGGATCGTTTTTCTAAGAAGAATGCTTTATTGATTGGGTTGTTGTTATATGGTATCGGTTATGTGACTGTTACTTCAGCAAACGCTTGGTATGTGTTACTTCTATTTAATGTTATCGCTACAATGGGTGAGTTGATCTACTCTCCGATTAAAGAAGCGGAAAAAGCTAACATGATTCCTAGCGATAAGAGAGGATCTTACTCTGCTTTTGCGAATGTTTCATTTAGTGGAGCAGATATGCTAGCTCGTTCAACGATCATCCTAGGCGCATTTTTAGTACCGGTGATGATGAGTGTATATATGGGTGTGGTTATCATGATCGGCGCGTTTTTCATGTATTCTGGACTCTTTTTGAGAGAAAAGGTATCGGAAAAAACTGTGAAGAAAGAGATAGTTGCTCAAGTCGTGAAGTAATCGTAGTTGGAATTGAAGAAGTTCGGGGTTGTGAATAGAATAGCGTCCACCTCAGACGAACGAATCTAACCTATGAATACTTGAAATGAACATCAATTATTAATTACGAGGTAACTTCCATTAATTACGTGGTAAATCTGATTAATTACGAGGTAAATCAAAATAATTCCGTAAATAAAAATATTTATCCGATTTTCGACAAACCTTGACAAACACGTGGAGCTTATACCAGCAATAAGAACAAAAAAGAAGCTTGGAATCATCTCCAAGCTTCAATTTCATTATTACGAATTTGATTCTTTTACAGAAGCGATCTCAATCTTTTCTACAAACATGTTGAAAACGCTGCGTTTTTCTTCGAGCTTTTTCAGCTGTTGCTTCAAATCATTGTACTTTTCCTCAAAAGGCTGTTGATATGTCTTCTTGATGTTCTTGATCATTTCTTCATTGATCGTTGATTGGATGACTTGTTTGGTGATTCCAAATTTATAAGAATAGAGTTGAAGCTCTGTTTTCACTTTTTCGTACTCTTCGTCTATTTTTTTCTTTTGTTGCTCAATCTCATCTTTCCATTCAAGTAGAGCATCCTTTACATACGGCTCCATGTTTTGCCTCCTTACAGTGTTCGTGCTTCTGTCATTTCTTTTTTATGTACTCTATACACTATTAAGAGAGAGGACTTTATTTATGGGGGTAATTTCATTCGTTGACTAAATTTTTCCATCATCATATGATTGAAACAATTAAGGGTAGAGCAGTGAATGCGTGGTATTAATACCCCTCTATCAACGATAATAAAAAGGAGATGTTTATCATGAGCAGAGTTGAAGAAGCAATTAAAAGTAAATTTAAATGTAACAAGTGCAGTCATTCACGGTGCAGAACGAAAGAACTTGCAATGACAGGTTCAGGTCTTAGTAAGTTTCTAGACATACAGCATAACCATTTTTTATTTGTGTCTTGTGAAAATTGTGGATTTGTAGAGATTTATGATCCGAATGTTCTTGAAGGAAAGAAAGGGCAGTTAGGCTCGGTACTTGATCTGTTATTTGGATAAAACACAAATGAGGTGTTGTGAAGCATGCCGGTATTTGGATGGCTTTTTGTTTTAATCGTTTTCTGCGGAATCATTATTGGCTCTTTGGTCCATAAGTATCGTTACCGCAATATGAATCTCATTTACACGGCATTTGGCCAAGAAAACTATTTCAATGTCATATCTAAACTCAACGCAGATGGTGTGCCATATAAAGTGAGGATTCCGGGTCAAGCATTTGGTGATAGAGAAAGATATGTAATCGACAACACGCAATACGATATTTATGTCAAAAAAGTTGATCTTCGTATAGCAGCGGATGCTCTTCGTAAATAAGGGGATGGAACGGTAGTGAAAACAATGAGTTATGTAGTAAGTCAAGAAGAACTAAGACAGATGCTTGGAACCCCAAGTCTAAGGGGACAGAATAAAGTCATTCCTAGAATGGATGAACATTGCAAAGACTTTATTTCCCATTCACCGTTTGTGATCATTGCTACTTCAGATCATGAAGGGAACTGTGATAGTTCTCCAAGGGGTGATGCTCCTGGATTTGTATACGTATTGGACGATTATCATCTCGTTATTCCAGATCGACCAGGTAATAAGCGAGTAGATTCGATGTTTAACATTCTATCAAACCCGAAAGTAGGATTGCTTTTTATTATTCCAGGTATGAATGAGACGCTTCGGATAAATGGAGAAGCTGCTATTATTAAAGACGAAGAGATACTCGAAAATATGGCTGTATCCGGCAAAATCCCTAGCCTTGGAATTTTTGTAAAAGTAGAACAATGCTACATGCACTGTGGTAAAGCGTTTAAGCGATCCGGACTTTGGGAACCTGAAAGTTGGGCAAAGAAAGAATCACTTCCGAATGCTGCTAAGATCTTAGCAGCTCACGTTAATCTGCCTGAAATGACAGAAGAAAGAATAGCAAGTGATCTCATTGAGGGCTATACAAACAAGCTGTACTGATTAATATTCTTATAAGAGATTTGACAAAAGCACTGTTTGCACAGTGCATTTTGTCATCTTCGGAATTGTAATAAACTTCTTCCTTACACAATATTCTTATCTTTCAACAGGAATATAAAATTATCATCCTTTGAATAGATAGAACTTTGCTTAGCGGTATCTAAAAATAGTTCTTTTAGTATAGAAGCAGATTCAACTAAACAATTACCCGTAATATCTTTCGGATAAGTTGAAAGATATTTCTTTAAAAAGTCACTTTTTAATGAGTCGTACGCTTTAAACTGATGAAGTTTCTTATCCTCATTTAATGCTTGTACGATTAACGTGTAATCTCTCATCGACTCTAGCATCTTAAGTGCATATACGAGATTATTGCGTTTCAACTCTTTGTCTAATCTTATGTAACAATAAACAAATTCGAAAACAGGATCTTCAAAAGTAGCATACTTTATAGGTTTGTTAGAAAACGCACGATTCTCTATTTCCATCATCTCTGAAACTAACCCTGTCTTATCCAAAACTACTTTCCACAACGGAGATCTTACACTTAATGAACTTCTTGAAAGAATTGAAATATTGAATTCCAACGAGTTTCCTAAAATAACAATCAATAGATAAATATTTTTTGAAAACTGCTTCTCTTTGATGACAACGGGATTCAAATCCTTGTAAAATTGTTGAATATTATCTCTCGCTCCAATGACTTCATCCTCAGTTGAAGTAGCTACCATTAAATCAATATCCGAGAATTCATCTTTGTATCCCGTTACACCAGAACCTAATTGAACAACTCCTTCAACCATAGGCAACACATTTAACATATCGATCGTACGCTGAAAATAGGAATCCCTTTCTTTTGGAGTATACATTAGTCACCTCATATTATTTATGATTATTAATTTTAACATTATTTGTAAAGTATCGTTGTGTTTTTTATGCAACCCACTTTTTAAAAGATTGTTGCTTTTCAATCCTGTGCCACTTTGATAGCTTATTGGAGAGTTTACGAAAGCAGTCTGTGTAAAATAACAATAGTTACCCGATTATCAAAATACCGGATAACTATTGCAATTATTAGTTCTTAATAAAGTGGTGGTACACTCTGAGGATGGTTAAATACATTCTCAGGATCATATTTTGTTTTTACTCTTTGAAGTCTAGCAAAGTTTGTTTCCCAATAAGCTTTCCCGAAGTTTTGAATGTTTTCATCTGGGACGTTTACATAAGAACCTATCGTATAAGGTTTTAACTTCTGACGCACAGACTCGACTGATGCAAGGCTACTCGCTTCCTCAGATTTATTGACCCACGTTGCGTTCCATTCTGTGTAAAACAACGGATCACGCCAATAGAAAGCTGTCTTGTCTTTTGGCACTCTGCTGATTGCACCGCCCCAGTTGGTAAAATAAAAATTGGATTCTGTTCCAGGTGCTTCTTCTAAAAATTGTTTCATTACCTTTATCGGTTCTTCTGGCCAAAGATTAGTAGCCCATGATGATGAGAATTTAAAGTTTTGATCAGCATAAGGTGGCTCAGGTGGATCAAGGAAATCAATACAGTCTGGGTAGAAGAGCGTTTCAATGACAACTTCGGAAGGTGACCCAGCTTTAAGTAAAGGTTGTATGATTTGAATCAGTTCAGGTCTTGAACCTAAGAAAAGGCCGGTTACCTGACATAATCCATTTACTTTGCTGTAGATCTCTATATAACTGCCTAATCGTGAATCTACAAACGGCATTAAATTTTGCCATGCTTCAAATACAGTTTCGAGCTGTTCCCAAGGCCAAATAATGTTAAAGACCGTTGCTGTTTCAGGTGCAAGATGAACTTTAAACGTATATTCGGTATTGTATCCAAACGTACCCCCACCGCCTCCTCTAGAGGCCCAAAACAAGTCTTCGTTGCAAGTTGGACTGGCTTTAAGAATCCGGCCATTCGCATCTACGACCTCTAGTGAAAGAAGGTTATCTGATATTACTCCAATTGTACGTGAAAGTAACCCGAATCCCCCGCCAGTTGTGATGCCTCCAATTCCAACGGTTGGACTATCGCCAAAGACAGCCATAAAGCCTTCTCGAGCAAGACCTTTTACAAGAGGTCCTACGCGAATTCCTGGTTGAACAGTAGCGATTCCCTTTTTCTTATCTAAGTGCACTTTATTCATATCACCTGTGTCGATAACTATGCCACCCTTTACAACATTGAACTCTTTATCTAGCGCATGTCTGCCACTTCTCACTCTTAAAGGAACATCGTTTTCTCGAGCCCACTTGATCGCATTACTAACATCACATGCATTTTGTGCAAAAACAAAAACAAGAGGATATGTGTTGACGTAAGGATTCCAGTTTCTGACGGCTTCATTGTAGCCAGGGTCACCTTTAAAGATTATTCTTCCTGTTAACTCTGTAGATCCCATCAATTTCCACTCCCGGCAAAGACGTATTTGTAGTCATATAAATGTATGCAGGGAATGAATAGTCGGTTAAAACCTTTTATAAAGCCGAGCTTAATTAGAAAAACACAGAAAAGGAGTGCCTTAGAAAAACTATGGATATTGAGTTAAAAAAAGTGGTGGATAAGGGAATGCTATAACTAAAAATACATATCTGAAAATGGTTTATATAAAGCAGTTCTTTTGGTGATAAACATCTCACATGATATCATTTTCAATTATAGTTTTAGAAATGGGGGAAAATCGTGCATCGATTATATAACAACCACCAGTGGTTGGCGAAAATGGTAGCAGCTGATCCTGGATATGTGCGATTGCAAAAAGCGGGAAGAGCGACTGCTAGTTTAATTCTTGCTGTATTCACTACCCTTCTAATCATGCGATTCACCGTTCACTCTGGAGGCATCACACCGGCTATTGTTTCCGGTATGCTTGGGTTGATGGGCATCATGATCGTAATGGATGATACAAAACAAGAGATGAGAGTAACCACGTTATGGCTAGGCGTTTCAGCTATGATGGGTATTACAATCGGTTCTCTTGTCGCTGGCAATACGTATTACATAGACGCAGTGTTAGTGTTAAGTGTGTTTAGCAGTTTTTATTTCTCAAGATTTGGTACACGTTATTTTTCCTTGTTCATGATCTTCTTTATGACGATTTATTTTTCCTCTGTTTTAAAGTTATCCAGTGACCAGTTGCCCTGGTTTTATGTTGGAATCTGGCTAGGTGTAGCTTATGCCTTTATTCTTAATTTCTTCTTGTTTCAAGATACAGCGAAGAATTTAAAAAGAAGCATCCATTCGTTTCACATACAAAGTAATCTGACTCTTAACCTCTTGATCGAAGCGATGCAAGATAAAGAATCAAGCCTTAAACGTAAGGAAGAATTAGAGAAGAATGTTTTGAAGTTAAGAGATTATGCTTTAATTGTATCCGGATATATCACCGAGAATGATGTTAAAAAAATATGGCCAGGCCTCTTGCCGAATCAACTTCGTCTATACGTGTTTGATACGGGAATGTTGATTGAAACATTAGTCGATTCAGTACGAGGGTTGAAGACGGCAGATGCTCTACAAGTTGAAGAGATCAAGCAATTGCTCATAGCTGTAACGGTTGCTGTTCGTGATGCTGAAGTACTCGCTCCACATGTGAAAGAACAAAATATTCTTCCGGCTGAAAAATCGGTTCAGCAACTTCGTATGTTAATCATGAAGCTTTTTGAACGAGAAGAACCTCCCCAAGGGTGGATCTATCTTATCCGCCGGATTGAATCGATCGCTAATCACGTAATAGAAGGTGCTGTAACGATACAGCAATCTCTTTATTCTCAGTCTGAGGATAAAAAAGAGGTAGAGATCGTTGATAAAGTTGGCGATAAAGATGAGAAATCTGAAGACAAAGCTCTAAAGCCCTCAACTAAAAAAGCGTATCAAGCACTTGTAGCAGGTATTCTATCTATTATTGTTGGTCTGATCATCTCACCTGCACAGCCTTATTGGGTTTTGCTTACCGCCTTTGTCGTCCTACTTGGAACGGAGTCCATCGGACGGATTTATACGAAAGGATATCAACGTTCTTTAGGCACGATCATTGGAGCTGTTATCGGTTTTGTCCTTGCTAAATTTCTTTCCGGACACACCGTTTTGGAAGTAATCTTTCTTTTTGTTGTTGTTTTTTTTGCGTTTTATTTAATGACCGTTTCCTACACGTTAATGAGTGTGTTCATTACTATGCTTATTGCTTTTATGTACGACCTTCTATTAGGTGGAATTACTTTTTCACTCATTGGAGCTAGAGTACTGGATACAATCGCAGGGGCATCGATTGCTTTAGCTGTTTCTTATCTGATCTTTCCTAAGAAAACAAAAGTGAAGGTAGCTGAATCTATTAACGAATTCTTAGAAGAACTGGCTCCTTTTGTCGCCGAATATGTTAGAGGATTTAGAGAGGATGTAAATGTTAAGGATTTATCAGAAAGTGCGTTTAAGCTGGATACGAAACTTCAGACGATCAGGGATGAAGCGCAATCCTTTCTCCAACGCCCAGGATCACCAATCTATGCTGATATGGTCAGTTGGATGACCAGGTTGGCTGCCATCAACTATTATGCAAAACATTTGGTTGCTTCTGCTTACAGAAAAGGTTTTGATTACCCAGAAGAATTACTAGAGGGATTTATTCAGATCGAGACGAAACTAAAGAACAACATAGATTCTTTATCTGCCCTTCTTACTGAGGTTGAAGGGGAGTATGTTTTACAATCATTAGAAGAAGAACGGGAGAAATTTGAACGCCTTGCTCCTAACCGAAAGCAATCTCAGCGTGATCTTATACATCACCTTTATTATGTATGGCGCATCAATCAATCCATAGTTGAGTTAGGGAAAGAGTTAGGAGGAATAATGGAGAACCACAATATTAATAAGTAATGGTTGTAAGATGGAGATAAAACAGACAATAAGACTGTGTTGATTAATCGTAATATGTATGAGTCAGGCAAGATGCAGTTAAGCTATAGAACGGTGTATAACGGAGCAGCAACTTTTAGATTAGAGTTGCTGCTCTTCATGATTTATGGGGTAAGTTGGAAGGATTTACATAAAACATAAAGAAGTTAGTTTGAGTATAAATAGGAGGTAGCTTTTTAATGAACTCATGGAAATCAATAGATATTAAAAAAGCATCTCAAGAAGTTTTGCAAACCTCAAAAGAAAGGTAAGGTCCGTAATGTATTTTTCGATGATAGCTGCGATGGACGAAAATAGAGTGATAGGTAAGGACAATGATCTGCCTTGGAGGTTACCGAAAGATTGGCAGTATGTTCAAAAGATTACAATGGGAAAAACCATTATTTTAGGTAGAAAAAACTTTGAATCTATTGGAAAGGCTCTGCCTGGCCGAAAGAACATTGTACTTACGAGGAAAAGAGATTTCTTACCTCAAGATTGTATGGTTGTCCATTCTATTGACGAGGTATTGAAGGCGTGTGCTGGTGATGAAGAAATCATAATCTTTGGAGGAGAGGAAATCTATAGGCAGTTTATGCCGATGGTAACTAAAATGTATCTTACAAAAATACACCATGCTTTTGAAGGGGATACTTTCTTTCCAGAATTTAATGAAAGTGATTGGAAAGAGGTTTCTAGAGTCAAAGGAATTCTGGATAAAGATAATCCTTACATCTATTATTTTCATCAATACATAAGGATAGTATGAGAGATTAAATATCAGAAAAAACAAACTTGACGGAAATTTCTAACTATCTTATCATTAGTAAAAGTTTTCCATCATTTAAACGTGATGATAAGGAGTAGTAGGGAGTGTTTGTTGTTTAGAGAGCTGCAGATCGGGTGCAATGCAGTCAACTAATATCCTGAACTTGCCTTGGAGTGGACAGACTAAAATAAAGTCTGTACGGTTAACCACCGTAATCAGGTTCTGAGGTTTGCATGGCTTTTTGCGAACGAAGAAGAGTGGTACCACGTTAGGATAGCCTATCGTCTCTTTGTGAGATGATGGGCTTTTTTATTTTGTTAAGGGAGAGATGAAAAATGAGTGAGGATTGTTTTATTTGCGACAAACATAAAGGCACAATTAATACAGCTGGTGTGAAAATCTTTGAAGATGAACTTGTTTATGTGAGTCATATTGATAAAGGTGTACGCCCATCGTACCTAGGTCATATTATGATCGATCTGAAGCGACACGCACCAAGTCTTGGTGATCTGACAATTGAAGAAGCAAATGCATTTGGTCAAATCATGGCACGAGTGAGCAAAGCAGTTAAAGTAACAGAGAATGCAGAGCACATTTATGCGCTAGTATCAGGAAATTCTGTTGCTCACCTGCATATGCATATCGTTCCGCGTTATCCCAATACACCAGAGGAGTATTGGGGACCTAATGAAGTATATAGTTGGGCAGATGCTCCTTTTGGAGAGAATGAAGATATAGTAAAAGTATGCGAACGTGTGAGAAATTATTTGGGGGAGTGAATGAATATGAAGAGTACTAATATGACTTGGGTTGGAAGCAATAAAACATTCATAGATGAATTAGATATAACACGAGTACAAAACGTTACCGTTGGCAGGTTTGGAGGCAATTCTGGAGCAGGTTCAAATAAAAATGAAGATGGATGCTTAGTATGGGGAAACGAAGCAGAAAACTGGGAGTTTACAATGGTGCTTGATG
This sequence comes from Fictibacillus nanhaiensis, assembly GCF_036213205.1. Classification (GTDB taxonomy): domain Bacteria; phylum Bacillota; class Bacilli; order Bacillales; family Fictibacillaceae; genus Fictibacillus; species Fictibacillus nanhaiensis_E. Next base: position 39,007 of record NZ_JARMFC010000012.1, on the reverse strand, counting down.
GTCATAAGACAGCCAAAAGTGTTGAACTGGTCATAAATCACTTTGAAAAGAATGCGATTGAAATTAAGTCTGTTCTCTCTAAATCTGCAAGTGTAGCTCTTAAAAAGCTAGATCATCTTATACTCGATATCTTTCAAGAACCTGACTTTATGGAATCTTGCCGAAAAACAACGGGTGAAACAGCTTGTTTAATCGTTGTTCGAAAAGAAAAATATTTGTGGTGGTTTTCAGTGGGGGATTGTATTCTTCATCTTTTCCATCCTGAGCTGATTGCGCTAGGTGAAAGACAGCTTGTACAGCGAAGTTTTTACGAGTGGGTTGGTGAAGTGAATACATTTGAACTTCCGGTACCTTGTTATAGTACGGGGAAAAAAGAATTGAGAAAGGGAGTTAACCAAATTTTCATGACTACTGATGGACTAACTGAATGTCCAGGTGTACCTTATGAAGATGCTGTAGAGGTTCAAAGGGTATTGAGCGAAATCCGATTGGATGAAGCTGTTCGATTCCTATTAGAAGACATAAGAAGAAACCAAGTAAGAGATAGCACGACCATCATCTCGTGGTCTGTTGATATAGAGGAAACAGCTAGTTTGCCAAGTGATTTGTAAAGCCGCTTCCTCCTATTCACGTTTTTGTTTGGGATCTACTATTTAATATCACTATAATGTTGAAGAACGCGTGGTGGGATGTATTTTAGTGGAAGTGGGCGTAAGGAAACAATAATTGTGTGGGGCATGATTAAATCTTTTTGCGCTTGTTTGAGGCAGTTGTACATGTTCTTGCCTCCAACAGAGTTGGCAGAGTGTATGGTTATTCGGTTCGCAAATAACTTTTCATTAACCATCATTTGTACGAGCATGAGACCATTTCTTGTTCTGCTCAATAAATCATGATCTAATGATAGATGCTCAATGTCATGGTTCCTGAGAAGTTTCATACATTCATCTATCGTTTCTACGAAGACATAACCTTCAGGGGGACTACGATAATCATCCAAAAATACACTGATCTTTTCCATTTTCTTGCACTCCCTTCCATTAACGGAGGGTGACTAAGAAAAGTCGAAGGCCCTAAGTTATTTTAATATATCAATTATAACACATTATTCCAAAGTAAGTTTTTCAAGAGATTTTATGGTAACTACAACACCTTCAATGATCAGTTGGAAGAATGGTGAATATTTGCTCAAATTAAATATTAAATCATTAAATTCTTCAACAATTTCCTTTTTCCTCCACGATTAGCATGTTTTTATCAAAAATTAACAAATGAAACTTACTATTGTTTGATTTTGTTGAAAGATCTCAATCAGGGCTTTAACATTCCGTAGAAGTCCTTGTTTCTTTACGAACAAATATTCGTTAAAATAGAAGCGAGGTGGTAATCATGTTTCAAAAAAAATCAATACAGCAAGTGATGGACGTATTGCGAGAGCCAGAGCTAGCTAAACAAATCGTTCATTGGAAAACGATCGAGCCACGAGAAGCGGTTTCTGTGCCACTTCCTGACTCTTTGCATCCAACTATTCAATCTGCTCTTATTCAAAGAGGGATTTCTTCCTTATATATTCACCAGTTGTCTGCCTATGAAGCAGCTTTACGGGGTGAGAGCTTTGTTGCTGTTACACCTACCGCCTCTGGAAAAACGCTCTGCTATAACCTTCCTGTTTTGCAAGAAGTCGCTAATAATCCAGAGGCAAGAGCTCTGTATTTATTTCCAACAAAAGCATTGGCGCAAGATCAGAAGTCTGAGATGAACGAACTGATCGAAGAGATGGGATTAAATATTAAAAGCTATACGTATGATGGAGATACACCTGCAAATATACGACAAGTCGTAAGAAAAGCCGGAAACATTGTTATGACGAATCCAGATATGCTTCATGCTGCTGTTCTCCCACATCATACCAAATGGGTATCGCTGTTTGAAAACTTGAAATATGTGGTGGTGGATGAGCTTCATACATATCGAGGGGTGTTCGGCAGTCATGTAGCTAATGTGATACGTCGTTTAAAGAGAATTTGTAACTTTTATGGCAGTAATCCCATTTTCATCTGTACATCCGCAACTATTGCGAATCCAAAAGAGCTCGCTGAGCAGCTTACTGGAAACCCGATGACTCTGATCAATAACAACGGAGCACCGGCCGGTCGTAAGCATTTTCTCTTTTATAATCCACCTGTTGTGAATAAACCGCTTAACGTAAGGCGAAGCGCTACACTTGAAGCTAGAAATCTTGCGAAGCTATTTTTGGAAAACCATATTCAAACAATCGTTTTCGCACGCAGTCGCGTTCGTGTAGAAATATTGCTTACTTACTTGCAAGAACTTGTAAAAAAAGAGTTTAGTACAAAGTCCATTCAAGGTTATAGAGGGGGATATCTTCCTAAACAGCGACGCGCCATTGAAAAAGGACTTCGTAACGGAGAGATCATGGGAGTCGTTTCAACAAACGCATTAGAACTTGGAGTTGACATAGGTCAGCTTCACGCTTGTATTTTGACAGGTTATCCAGGATCGATCGCTAGTGCGTGGCAACAAGCTGGACGTGCGGGACGTCGTCAGGATGAAAGTGTCGTGATCATGGTTGCTTCTTCATCACCACTCGACCAATATGTGATACAGAATCCAGATTACTTTTTTGAACGATCACCAGAATCTGCGCGAATGAATCCTGATAATCTCATTATTTTAGTCGATCATCTAAAATGTGCATCGTATGAACTCCCGTTTCAAGAGGATGAAAAATTTGGTGATCAAGAGATACAGGATGTTTTAGAATTTTTAGTTGATGAGCAAGTGCTCCATAAAAGAGGAAAGCATTTCTATTGGATGAATGATTCTTTTCCTGCTCATAACATTTCGCTTCGCTCTGCATCACAGGAAAACGTTGTTATCATCGATCAAAGTAATGTGGCTGACGTAAAAGTGATTGGCGAGATGGATCGTTTTAGTTCGATGACACTTCTTCACGAAGAAGCGATCTACCTCCATCAAGGCACACAATATCAGGTTGAAAAGCTCGATTACGAAGAAAAGAAAGCGTTCGTTCGGGAAGTGGATGTTGATTACTTTACAGATGCAAACCTTGCCGTCTCGCTAAATGTGCTAGAAGTAGACAAAGAAACGACTGATGAGAAAAATGGAAAAGCCTATGGTGATGTTATGGTTGTTGCAAAGGCAACCATCTTTAAAAAGATAAAATTTGAGACACATGACAATATTGGCTCAGGTCCGATCCATCTTCCGGAAGAAGAGCTGCACACTTCTGCAACTTGGCTAACATTTGAAAATAAGGATTTAAGTGAAGAGAAACTTGAAGCGGGTCTTCTAGGGATTGCTCACGTATTACGACATGTCGCGCCATTATTCGTTATGTGTGATGCAAATGATCTTCACGTGGTACCACAAGTTAAAGCGGTTCATAATCAACAGCCTACAATTTTTATTTACGACCGATACCCAGGGGGAATAGGTCTAAGTGAAAAAGTGTATGGCTCTTGGGATGTTGTTCTTGACCAAGCGCTCTCTATGATACAACGTTGTCCTTGTGAAAGTGGCTGTCCGTCTTGTACAGGAACCTTGGAAGAAGGAAATAACAGTAAAAGCCTAGCTGTAAAGCTGATTTCTCAAATTAAAGGAGCAACAGAGCATGTCGATTCAAAATAAGCTAAATCGACTAACAAAACATATGGTAAATCCGGTTTCAATCCCACCAGTTCAGAGCAAGCAATCCCTTGAAAATTCATCAGGTAAAAGAATTAATCATGCGGATTATTGGGAGAAATTTGGTGCTTCAGCTTATTTTTTCGAAGATGATTATTGTATCATTCGAAAAGTAAAATATCCTCTTGACACAAAGTGGGGTAGTTATCGGTTTTCAGATGTTTTGGACGCTGTGTCTCAATGGCAAAATATTGATGCTAAACATCCTTTACAGGCAAAAGATTTGGATGCCACTGACCTATTGTTCTTTGATACAGAAACTACTGGTTTGAGTGGTGGCGCAGGGAACACTATTTTTATGCTAGGGATGAGCCAGATCAAAGGTAATCACGTTTTAGTACACCAATTCTTTCTGCCAGGGCCAGGATCTGAAGTAGCTCTTTATCATTACTTTTTAAATCATGTGAAGGAACTTCGCAATTTAGTAACGTATAATGGTAAATCCTTTGATTGGCCGCAGGTAAGAACGCGGCACACTTTAATTCGAGATTATGTGCCCTCTTTGCCAGAGTTTGGTCACTTTGATCTGCTTCACGGAGCGAGGAGGCTTTGGAAAGACACGTTACCTGCTGTTAAGCTCTCTGTCGTTGAAAAAGAGATGCTAGGTGTGAACAGAATTCATGATACACCTGGTTATCTTGCGCCTATGCTCTATTTTCAATATTGCAATGAGGGAGATCCATCGCTTCTAGAAGGTGTCTTTCAACATAATGAGTGGGATGTTCTTTCTCTTATCACGCTTTATACTCATATGTCTGGTATTGTGACAGGCAATTGTTATCGAACAGAAAGAGAAACATATGAGACAGCAAGATGGTTTGAAGCATTGAATCAAAAAGAACAAGCGATATCTCTTTACCAAGAAGTGCTACAAACCGGTGATTCACTTGTATCCCAATCCAAAAAATCATTAGCTGCTTTATATAAAAAATGTAATGGTTTAGAGGTTTCTGTTCGATACTGGTTAGAATTACTTGATGAGAATGATATAGATGAAGAACCCGCTATAGAGCTTTCTAAATATTATGAGCACATCAAAAAAGATTATGAAAAAGCTCTTCATTTTGCAGGACTGGCTTATTCAAGATGGAAGGGTAAAAAACGTTTAACGAAAAGGAAAGAAGAACAGGAAAAACAGGCTCTTACAAAAAGAATCGAACGATTAGAACAACGCATCATCCAATATTCGTAAAAATTCGTCAAATTTATGAATTCTTGCAAAATATCTCTTCTCAATCGTCATTGTTTTTTGTAGAATATAAGAGGACATGAAAATGTTCTTAATAAAATAAATTCCTCCTTTTTTTATTGCCCGGGTAAGCGCAAGAAACGCCATAAAAACTTATATTTCTACTAGGTTTTCGTCAAATTTCTATGACGTTCGATTGTTTTCGCGCAATAACCGAAATTAAGAATAGGGAAATATATATTTTAAGCTATGGAGAGATGGTAAGTGAAGCAGTGGATTGTTGTTCTATTTTTTGTAATCGTCGGGTTAACAGTAATGATTGGCAATCAAATCAGTCACACAACACAAAACTTTTAATGAAGCCCCGGCTATGATAGAGCCGGGTGCTTTTCATTAATAGGAGGTATTTTCTCATGCTTCAAACACTGCTTGTCAGTGGCTACAAAGCTCATGAACTGGGCATTATTAGTGATAAACATGAAGGGGTATACTACATAAAGAAAGCGCTCGGGCAAAAGTTGATCTCTCTTGTTGATGAAGGTTTAGAATGGGTAATCATCAGTGGGCAGCCTGGTGTTGAAATGTGGGCTGCAGAAGTGGTTTTTGATCTTCAAGCGGATTACCCCGATCTAAAACTTGCTGTTCTTACACCGTTCTTAGAGCAAGAAACTCGTTGGAAAGAAAATGTTCAGGAAAAATATCATGAAATATTAGCTGGCGCCGATTTTGTTGATTCGGTAAGTCGCAAGCCATACGAGTCACCAGGGCAGCTTCGAGCTAAGAATCAATTTCTTGTGCAAAAAAGCGATGCTGTCTTGCTTCTATACGACGAAGAAAAAGATGGTTCACCGAAGTATTATTTAGATGCAGCCAAACAAAAGCAGGAAATGGACAATTCGTACGAAATATTTTATATTACTCCTTATGACTTGGATGTTCTTGTACAAGAGGAACAATACAATCGTAATGAATAAAAAATCTAAAGTCGAAAAAAATTGACATTTAGGTCATGTAGTGAAAAAATAATTTTAGAATCTTTGTGTGAGGTGATTCACATGAGTGAACAGCGATTTCATTTAACGGCGAAAGAAATTTTGGAAAAAGACTTTAAACAAGGCTTTCGTGGCTATGATCAAGACGAAGTAGACAAATTCTTAGATCTTATTATTAAGGATTATGAAAATTTCCAAAAAGAGTATGATGCAGTTGTGCAAGAAAACAATCGACTGCGTAAGGAAGCTCAAAATTCTACTGATCATCAGCAAACACGCAGAATGTCTGCAGTAACTTCAAGCACGACGAACTCTGATATTCTTCAACGTTTGTCTAACTTGGAAAAACATGTTTTTGGCAGTAAATTGTACGATTGATTCCAGTTATTATCCATTTGTTTTTATCCATTCAGCATGCTATAATGAATCTTGCTTTTAAAAATTAAATCAATAGCGTTCGGGTAATCGCTGGATCTATTTTTTAGGTTTAGAGGAAAGTCCATGCTCGCACGGATCTGAGATGACCGTAATGATCGTGCCTGGCCAAAAAATAAGCCAGGGTAGCTTGGTTCGCTCTTCTGAGCATACTGGGCTAACGGCAGGGAACGCACCTAAGTCCTTTGGATATGGTGTTAATACCTTGAAAGTGCCACAGTGACGTAGTCCCAATGGAAACAGAGGGAGTGGAACGCGGTAAACCCCACGAGCGAGAAACCCAAATTATGGTAGGGGAGTTTCCCATTTCGGAAGTGAACGATTGGGAGAACAAGAAGCTAAGGCTTTTTGTAGATAGATGATTACCACCGGTGTACGAGGCTACCAGCCGTTTGTAGTACTAAGGAACAGAACATGGCTTACAGAACGTTATTGGTACCTAAATTAAAGCTGAATGAGGGCCCCGTTTACCGGGGCTTTTTCTATTTACATAAAAAAGTGTCCTGAAATAAGGGTATACTTATAATTATAAGAATCGATGAAATTAAGGAGTTCATATTATGACACAATTAAGACTGTTGGCAACAGCAGCAATGGGATTAGAGGCTCTTGTTGCCAATGAGGTTCGCGCGCTAGGATTTGAAAATGTGAAAGTTGAAAACGGGAAAGTTTATTTCGATGGTGATGAGAAAACATTAGTAAAAGCTAACTTGTGGCTAAGAACAGCAGATCGAGTAAAATTAGTGGTTGGTGAGTTTAAAGCAGAGACGTTTGATGAACTTTTTGAGCAAACGAAGGCACTTCCTTGGGCTGATTTTATTCCTGAGGATGGAGAGTTTCCTGTAATCGGTCGATCTGTAAAATCAAAGTTATTTTCTGTATCTGACTGCCAAGCAATCGTGAAAAAAGCAGTAGTTGATAACTTAAAAACTGCTTATAACCGTAAAACGTGGTTCCCTGAAGATGGAGCATTGTATCGAATCGAAGTGGCGATTCATAAAGATATTGCTACATTAACCCTTGATACGAGTGGTACAGGTCTACACAAGCGTGGTTACCGTGAGTTGCATTCAGGAGCGCCTATTAAAGAAACGATGGCTGCAGCTTTAATCATGCTAACAAATTGGACACCAGACAAGCCTTTCGCAGATCCATTCTGTGGATCTGGAACATTGCCGATAGAAGCTGCGATGATTGGTCAAAATATTGCTCCAGGACTAAATCGTGAATTTGCTTCAGAAAAATGGAACTGGATCGATAAAAAGGTTTGGTATGAGGCAGTAGGAGAAGCTCAAGATGTTGCAAAATATGACCTGCCTCTTGAGATTCAAGGATCGGATATTGATCACAAAATGATTGAGCTATCTAAGAACAATGCAAACGAAGCTGGGTTCGAAGATTTTATCACCTTTAAACAGATGCAAGTCCGTGATTTCACGACTAGAAAAGATTACGGTTGCCTTGTGACGAACCCGCCATACGGAGAACGACTAGGTGAGAGGGAAGAAGTAGCACAAATGTATCGCGACCTAGGCATGGCGATGAAACCGTATGATACATGGAGTGTGTACGTGATTACTTCAAACGAAAAGTTTGAAGAATATTATGGCCGTTCAGCAACAAAAAAACGTAAGCTGTACAATGGAGATTTAAAGACGGACTATTATCAATACTTCGGAAAACGTCCGCTTAGACAGAAGCAGAGCTGATGAGTGCGTTTTGAATATGTGGCGTGGGAGCCAGTGAGTGTCGAAGCTTGTAGACTCGCGGATAAAAGCCCGAAATTTGTGGATTGAGAAGCAAAACTTGTGGATTGAGCTATAAAATTTGTGGATACAAGGAGAAAACTTTTGGATTCATCTCCCCATAACGATAAGGAAGGCTGACTTTTTGATTGAGTCAGCTTTTTTTATGTGAATCATACAACTAATAGAAACAAAAACCATAATAATTTCACGTACCGTACACATCTAAGATATTTCTATGCAAAAAACATAGGGAAATAGCAATTTTAACCCAAAATTTAATAAAACTACACATTCTCGTTGCTACATTAATTAATCAACAATTAAAAGCCCTCACCACCAATTACTGAAACAAAGTTTAAAGACCTAATAAACACGTACATACTATGCCTAACTATAAAATAAAGGCAGGTATTTATTATGTACTCTCAATTCAGCCATTTAGATAGCATTCGGAAGGCATATCAAAACATACATCCACACCTTGAGGATCATCATAAAGCTGAAATTCAAAATATCCTTCATCAATCGGTTGGTCACGTAAACAATATTGATCCGGCCTTTGCTACGTATGCAGAATTATTTAAAGAAGATTTTTAGAAAAAAATAAAATCGACCAGCAGGACTTTTTTATTGCGTCACGAATTCTTATAGCGGTATGTTTTTAATGAAACCGTGAAGGGATGGAAGAGTAAATGACACAAACAAAAGTAACTGTTGAAAAAGAATTCTTAGATTATGTGAAGAAAATGGTTCATATCAATGAAGCGATCGGCCTCATGTATTGGGATTTGCGTACAGGTGCACCAAAAAAAGGTGTTGAGCAACGTTCTGAAGTAATCGGAACATTATCTTCTGATGTATTTGCGATGTCTACTTCTGAGGAAATGAAGAGTTATATCGAAGAACTTTCTAAATCGGAAGTACAAGACTCACTATCTGATGTTACGAAGAAAACGCTTGAGGAAGTGAAAAAAGATTACGAGCGTAATGCTAAGATTCCTCCAGCAGAATTTAAAGAGTATGTTATTTTACAATCGAAAGCAGAAACTGTGTGGGAAGAAGCGAAGAACGCATCAGACTTCTCCTTATTCCAGCCATATTTAGAAAAGCTTGTTGATTTCAATAAGAAATTCATCGGCTATTGGGGCTATGAAGGAAATAAATATAACACTCTCTTAGATATGTATGAACCTGGTGTAACAGTTGAAATCTTAGATGAGACGTTTTCTAAACTTCGAGATCGAATCGTTCCTCTACTACAAAAAGTTACTGAAGCAGGACAGCCAGATACGAAGTTCTTATTTGAGCATTTTCCTAAAGAAAAGCAAAAAGAATTCAGTCTGCATGTTTTAAAAGATATGGGTTATGACTTTGATTCTGGTCGTTTAGATGAAACGGTTCATCCGTTCGCGATCGGATTGAACCCAGGTGACGTTCGTGTAACAACAAAGTATATGGAAAATGACTTCCGTACGGCTGTATTCGGAACCATCCACGAAGGTGGACATGCACTTTATGAGCAGAATATATCAGATGAACTTGTCGGCACACCACTTGCTACAGGTACATCTATGGGTATTCACGAGTCTCAGTCTCTTTTTTGGGAAAACTTCGTTGGTCGTCATTTTGGATTCTGGAAAAATCAATACAACATGTTAAAGACCGTTTCCGGTGCCCAGTTTAACGGAGTTGAACTTGAAGATTTCTACCGTTCAATTAACGTAGTAGAGCCTTCGCTCATTCGTATTGAAGCTGATGAGATGACATATCCATTGCATGTTATCGTTCGTTATGAAATCGAAAAAGGTTTGTTTAACGACGAAATCGAAGTAAAAGACCTTCCACGCATCTGGAATGAGAAAATGGAAGAATATATCGGTGTAACTCCGAAGAACGATGCGGAAGGTGTGCTTCAGGATGTTCACTGGTCAGGCGGAAGCTTTGGTTACTTCCCATCCTATGCCCTTGGCTATATTTATGCAGCACAGCTTAAAAATGCGATGCTAAAGGACATTCCAGATTTTGATGCTCTTATGGAGTCTGGTAACCTTCTGCCGATTAAAGAGTGGTTAACTACGAACGTTCATCAATATGGCAAGATGAAAAAACCGATTGAAATCTTAAAAGACGTAACAGGTGAGGGACTTAATCCAGATCATCTGATCGCTTATTTCGAAAAGAAGTACAGTGATATTTACCGCTTAAAGAACTAATCTCATCCAACCGGCGGACTCGAATATAGATATCGAGAATGCCGGTTTTTGACTCTATCAGAAAATGTAAATGTTTGTCACGTTGATTTATCTCTCGTTGCAATAAGTTTAATTTCTTAGTATAAGTTCAACTAAGGCTGTCTTAAATAGGTGTCTGCCAAGTTTTCTTTATGAAAATGTTTCATTTGTACATATTTTGTCTAAAACTATATAAAAAAGACACTAGGAGGAAATATCGATGGGAGCTGCAACGACACAAGATATCCAAAACCTGTTAAAATTAAGAAAGCGTATTGCTGTAGTTGGTCTATCTGATCAACCTTTTCGCACATCTTATATGGTTTCAGAATATATGCAGAATGCCGGTTACGAGATTATCCCTGTAAATCCTAATGTCAGAGAGGTTTTAGGGCAAAAGGCGTTTTCAACACTCGAGGAAATCGAGGGTCATGTTGATATTGTTAACGTGTTTAGGCGCAGTGAATATTTGCCTGAAGTTGCACGTTCTGCTGCGAAAATTAAAGCGGGTTTCTTTTGGGCACAATTAGGTCTTTATAGTGCTGAAGCAGAAGAGATTTTGCAAAGTGCGACGATTCCTTATATTATGGATAAGTGCATTAAAGTGGAACATGCTATGATACGGTAGTAATGAACCACCCGCAATCAAACGGGTGGTTTTCCCATGTTTATCATGTAACGTCACTTTTAAATTAGAAAATATTCTTTTCGACACTAAAGGTTTTCAGTTGATATACCGAGAAATAAGAGGAGAATATACAGACAACAGTAGTATAGAAACAAACGTTCTGCTATTATAGTAGTACTGCAGAACGTGAAAGGAGCAACACAACTTGGCTAGTAATAAGTCATTAATGGAGTATAACGATGATGCCATACAGGTGCTCGAAGGTTTAGAAGCCGTTCGAAAACGTCCAGGTATGTATATTGGTAGTACGGATGCTAGAGGATTGCATCACCTTGTATATGAGATTGTAGATAACGCCGTTGACGAAGCTTTAGGCGGATTCGGTGATTACATACATGTGAAAATTCACAAAGATAATAGTGTGTCGGTATCTGATGATGGTCGAGGAATGCCAACAGGTATGCACAAACTTGGAAAACCAACACCTGAAATCATATTTACTGTTCTTCACGCTGGTGGAAAGTTTGGTCAAGGGGGGTACAAAACATCTGGAGGATTGCATGGTGTAGGTGCTTCTGTTGTAAACGCACTTTCTGAGTGGTTGGAGGTAACGATTCATCGTGACGGTCAGACTTATCGTCAGCGTTTTGAAAATGGTGGAAAGCCTGTAACTACACTTGAAGTGATCGGGAATACACGTAAGTCTGGAACGACCGTACATTTTAAGCCAGACCCAACCATGTTTTCTACGATCAACTATAACTATGAAACATTAAGTGAACGTTTACGTGAAGCTGCTTTCTTGTTAAAAGGAATAAAGATTGTACTTGAAGATGCTCGTAACGGTGAAAAAGACGAATTTCAGTTTGATACAGGGCTTGAGGCATTCGTTAAATATTTGAACGAAGACAAAGATTCCCTGCACACTGTTGTGAGTTTTGAAGGCATACAAAACGAGATTGAAGTGGATTTTGCATTTCAATATAACGATGGTTATGCAGAAAACGTATTATCGTTCGTAAATAATGTTCGAACAAAAGACGGCGGAACGCACGAATCTGGTGCGAAAACGGCGATCACTCGAAGCATTAACGAGTATGCTCGAAAAACAAACATGTTAAAAGAAAAAGATAAAAACTTAGATGGATCTGATATCCGTGAAGGTTTAACAGCTGTTGTTTCCGTACGTATTCCCGAAGAATTTTTGCAATTTGAAGGGCAAACGAAGAGTAAACTAGGAACAAGTGAAGCACGTTCTGCTGTGGATGCGGTCGTAGCGGTTAAGCTAGCGTATTTCCTCGAGGAAAATCCTGCAATTAGTGAAATGCTCATCCGTAAAAGTATTAAAGCCGCACAAGCACGTGAAGCAGCACGTAAAGCACGTGAGGATGCTCGAAACGGTAAAAAGAACAAACGTAAGGATTCCATGTTAAGTGGAAAATTAACTCCAGCTACATCTAAAAACCCTGAACGTAACGAACTATATCTTGTTGAGGGTGATTCTGCAGGAGGTTCTGCTAAGCAAGGACGAGACCGTAAATTTCAGGCTATTCTTCCGCTTCGTGGAAAAGTAATCAACACGGAAAAAGCAAAGCTTGCTGATATCTTTAAGAACGAAGAAATCAACACAATCATCCATGCGATTGGAGCTGGAGTGGGCTCTGATTTTACTTTAAAAGATGTGAACTACGATAAGATCGTAATCATGACTGATGCGGATACAGATGGAGCGCATATCCAAGTTCTATTACTAACGTTCTTCTATCGCTACATGAAGCCGCTAATTGAAGAAGGAAAAGTGTTTATCGCACTTCCTCCTCTTTATAAAGTTAGTAAAGGGGCAGGTAAGAAAGAAGTCATCGAGTATGCTTGGGATGAGGACGAGCTTAGAGAAGCACAGAAAAAAGTCGGAAAAGGCTACATTATACAGCGTTATAAAGGACTAGGTGAGATGAACGCTGACCAGTTGTGGGAAACAACGATGGATCCCGACACACGTACGTTGATCCGAGTAAGAATTGATGACGCTGCCCGTGCTGAAAAACGTGTCTCTGTCCTAATGGGAGATAAAGTAGAACCACGACGAAAGTGGATTGAAGAACACGTTGCATTTGGCATAAACGAAGAAACTAACATACTAGATAACGAGAACTTGTCAGCATTCTGAGGAGGTTTAAAGATTGTCACTGCTTGAGAAATTTAGAGAGCTGCCGTTAGAAGACGTAATCGGCGACCGCTTCGGAAGATACAGTAAATACATCATTCAGGAGCGTGCATTACCTGATGCAAGAGACGGCCTGAAGCCCGTTCAGCGCCGTATTTTATATGCAATGTTCGCAGAAGGAAACACGAACGAAAAACCATACAGAAAATCAGCAAAAACGGTCGGTAACGTAATCGGTAACTATCACCCACATGGTGATTCTTCCGTTTATGAAGCAATGGTCCGTATGAGTCAGGACTGGAAAGTAAGAAATGTCCTGATTCAGATGCACGGTAACAACGGTAGTATTGATGGAGACCCTGCAGCTGCCATGCGTTATACAGAAGCTAGGCTATCTGCAATTGCTTCTGAACTGCTCCGTGATATTGATAAAGAGACAGTAGAATTCGCACCAAACTTTGATGATACAACTGAAGAGCCGGTCGTATTGCCAAGCCGTTATCCGAATCTATTAGTCAATGGATCAACAGGTATCTCTGCAGGTTATGCGACAGATATTCCACCACATCACCTTGGTGAAGTAATCGATGCGGTTACAATGCAGATCGATAACCCAGACGTTTCTCTTGAAGAATTAATGACTGTGATTAAAGGACCAGATTTCCCAACTGGCGGAATCGTTCAAGGTCTAGATGGCATTAAAAAGGCGTTTGAAACAGGAAAAGGCCGCTTTATCATTCGCGCAAAAACGGAGATCGAGAGCTTAAAAGGCGGACGTCAGCAAATCGTCATCACTGAAGTTCCTTTTGAAGTCAACAAAGCGAACCTTGTTAAGCGCATGGATGAGTTGCGTTTAGATAAAAAAGTAGATGGTATTGCGGAAATCCGAGATGAGACTGATCGCACGGGTCTACGAATCGTGATCGAGCTTCGTAAGGACGGTAATGCAGAGGGAATTCTAAACTATTTCTTCAAAAATACCGATCTTCAAGTCTCTTATAACTACAACATGGTAGCGATTCACAACAAGACACCTAAACTAATGGGTTTGAAGGCTATTCTTCATTCTTACATTCAGCATCAAAAGGAAGTTGTCACTCGCCGAACACGATATGATCTAAGAAAAGCAGAAGAACGTTCACACATCGTTGAAGGCTTGATTAAAGCTATTTCAATTTTAGATGAAGTAATCGAAACGATCCGTGCTTCTAAAGATAAGCGAAATGCAAAAGATAACATCATTGAAAAGTTTCAGTTTACAGAACCACAAGCTGAAGCGATTGTTACGTTACAGCTTTATCGTTTAACGAATACGGATATTACGACGCTTCAATCTGAAGCTGAGGAATTAGCGAAAAAAATTACGTATCTACGTTCCTTATTAGACAGCGAGAAGAAGCTGTTTAACGTTATTAAAAAAGAGATGGCTGAGGTTCAGAAGAAATACGCTGATCCACGCCGTACAATCATTGAAGCGGAAATTGAAGAAATCAAGATTGACATGGAAGTAATGATTCCGTCTGAAGATGTTATGGTGACTGTTACTGAAGACGGATACGTTAAACGTTCTAGTGTTCGTTCATACAGTGCTTCAAATGGAGAACCGCCAGGCATGAAGGATACCGATTCACTTCTAATGGCGTCTCAGCTTAACACAACAGAAACGCTTCTCATGTTTACGAACAAAGGTAACTACGTTTACCTGCCTGTGTACGAGATGCCTGAAATTCGCTGGAAAGACATGGGGCAGCACTTAGCGAGTCTAGTTGGTCTAGATAAAGATGAAAAACTGATCAAAGCATATCCGATTAAAGAGTTTGCAGAAAATCAATACCTCATCTTCTTTACTAAGCAAGGTATGGCGAAGAAAACAGAACTCAAATCTTACAAAGCAACACGTTATAATCGTCCACTGATGGCAGTTAAGCTAAAAGCAGATGATGAAGTCGTAGATGTATCGTTAACAAACGGAAAACAAGATGTTTTCATTACGACTCATTTTGGACTAGGATTATGGTTTGCTGAAGAAGAAATCTCGATCGTAGGACAAAGAGCGTCAGGTGTTAAAGGAATTAACTTGAAAGCTGGTGACCATGTAGTTAGCGGATTTGCGCTTCCCGAAGATCCAGAAAAAGCACAAGTTGTTATCGCTACACAACGTGGTGCACTTAAAAAGATGAAGATTTCAGAGTTTGAGAAAACAACACGTGCTAAACGAGGGCTTGTCATGGTGAGGGAGTTGAAATCAAACCCTCATCGAATTGTTGGTATGAAGTTAATTACAGAAGATGATATACAGTTTATTTTAGAAACAAGTTCAGGAAAAGTTGAGACAATTTCTCCATCGAATTACAAACCAGCTGATCGATATAACAATGGTTCGTTTGTTGTGGATACAGGGGAAACGGGATCTATAACTCGAATAAAAGCATTGGTTTCAACCGAACAATCAAAAGAGTAGCTCTTGCTGCTCTTTTCTTTTTTTAAAAAGTTGTTTTCTTAAACTTTGTTGCATTTGGAAGTGTTGATTTCCGTTCCAGGCTGCTCGCTTTCCACGGGGCAGGCGGTGAGCCACATTCGTACGTTTCACTTTTAAGTGTCTCACCTGCCCGCCTGTCCCGTAGGAGTCTCGCATCTTCCACTCCGATCAACTTATCGATGAAGAAAATAAAAATATCAAGATCAACAACCATTTAGAATAAGAGCCTGTTTTTACTTAAGAAAGAAAAAACAAGAGGAAAAGTACACAACTAGAGAAATGAGAGATACATAACATGAAGAGCAACACACATTTACTTGGAGGAGTTGTAGCAGGGGCTGTTTACAAGGCTTTTACAGATTTGCCTCCAGAAACTCTGCAGCATGAACTGACTTTTTTTGGTGCGGCTGTTCTTGGCAGCTTGCTTCCAGATCTTTGTCATCCAGGATCCTATTTAGGAAAGAAAACGGTATTTTTATCTAAAACAATTTCTAAGACTTTCGGGCATCGTACGATTACGCATAGCTGGTTTATGATTTTAGTATTATTCTTGTTGCCACAATGGATAGATTGGCGTTATGAACAAAGTTTAAGCACCGGATTGGTGGTAGGGGTACTTTCACATCTTATTTTGGATGCTGCTACATCCAGAGGTGTTCAGCTTCTTTATCCGCTACCCATTCGTTTTCGTTTTCCTGTTTACACGAAAACAGGTTCAAAAACAGAAACAAATATAGCTTCGTTACTCGGTTTAATAGCAGCTGTATTGATGATTCACCTTTATATCGTATCCTTATTTTAAAACATGAACTTAAAAAAGGGTTTAATTTACTTCCTCAATGGTAATACAACAACTGTATACAAAAAATGAGGAGTGGTTAATTAATGGCAAAAATTGCAACAGTACTCGCAAACATGTTTGAAGATGTAGAATATACGGAACCCGCAAAAGCGTTTCGGGAGGCTGGCCATGAGGTAACCGTTATCGGCTCAGAAAAAGGTGCAACACTTGAAGGGAAACAAAAGGAAGCTCAAGTCACAACAAATGCCGCCATTTCAGAAGTGTCACCTGGGGATTATGACGCTCTTTTCATTCCGGGTGGATTCTCGCCTGACATTTTAAGAGGTGATGACAAATTCGTACAGTTTACGAAACATTTTGCTGATGAAGGAAAACCTGTATTTGCAATCTGCCATGGTCCGCAGCTCTTGATTTCTGCAGAGGTGTTAAACGGAAGAAACATTACAGGATATAAGTCCATTCATGTGGATCTTAAGAACGCTGGAGCAACGGTTAAGGATGAAGAGGTAGTCGTTTGTGGAGGTAATCTTGTAACGAGTCGCCAACCAGATGATATTCCCGCCTTTATTCGAGAGTCATTAAATGCACTGCAACAATGAGTTGATAGAAGATGAACCGTCTAGAAACCCTAGACGGTTTTTTCTCTGTTTGAAACTAAATTCAACTCACGACGTACAATAAGTATGAAAATATAGATGGGATGAAGAACGATGGAATCAAGGGAGTATTTATTAAGTGAATTAAAACAGATTGAGAAATGGGAAAAGGATCAAAAGGGGTTATGGTTCTGGGAGAGAATTACACGCTTGCCCTTTAAACTGCTAGATAAAGTAACACCAAAATTTATTCAAAATAAAATTGGAACACTTCTCGATGAGATTGGTGGATACATACAAAATGGTGGTCAATACCTATCTAAAGAGAAATCTGTTTTTCAGTTCTTTGAAAAACAAACAGGTAGAACGATTAATGAATTAGCAGACTTTAAAACAATACCAGTAGAAGAAATGAAGAAGGTTTCTTTAGAACTAGCAAACAAACGAAAAAGTGCAGCAACACTTCAAGGAGCCAGTACTGGAATAGGAGGAATCTTCACTCTAGCGGTTGATATTCCTGCTATATTAGCAATCTCTTTAAAAACTTTACAAGAAATCGCGATCGTACACGGTTATGATCCGAACGATAAAGAAGAACGGGTCTATATCTTAAAATGTCTCCAATTCTCTACTTCAGATTATGTAGGTAAAGAAGCGATTCTTAATGAACTTGCTGCAATCAATAAGGACGAGATGAAATCAAGAGAAGTGGTTTCTCAAATTCAAGGATGGAGAGAGGTCACATTAACGTTTACAGAATCATTTGGTTGGAAAAAGCTGTTTCAGATGGTACCTATAGCAGGAATTATTTTTGGAGCGTTCGCCAATCGTTCGATGATTAGTGATCTTTCAGAAACAGGTACCATGCTTTACCAAAAGAGAAGGATTGTAGAAAGACTAGATTGTAATATCGTAGAATCGCTAAACTAGTGAAAGTAAGATATGCGAAAAAGACATTTTCTAATACGATGGAGAATGTCTTTTTTATGTGGTCTTGTCATCTATTTTACAAACAATAGAGAATCGTAATTCAATTTAGAAGGACTAATGAACTTATATGTTGAAAAGTACATCTAATACACATAAGAAATATATGTAAATATTAGAATTCAAGCAGGTGACAAGGGAACATGGAACATATTGATAAAAGAAACCGGTTAGAAGGAAAACCTTTTAGTTATCGAGAAACAAAAGATCACAACGTATTTTTAGATTATTACGGAAAACAAGTAAAAATTCTTAAAGGAAAAGAAGCAGAAAAATTTTTAAATCGAATTAAGGCAGCAGACAGCGAAATGGCAGAGCAGTTGATCATGGCTAAAATAACCGGAAATTTCAAAAGGGGTAATGAACGTAAAAAATGACATGACATCTTCACCTTTTAGATGCACAAATTCTATTAAACAATGATTTTAAAGCATATCCATCAAAGTTCAGGAGTGAAGTGGATGAAGGGGTTCAATTACCAAGATTATGATGGAATAGGGCTTGCAGAGTTAGTTAGAAAGAAAGAAGTTCAGCCGATTGAATTGGTTGAAGAGTCCATCAAAAGGATTGATTCTGTAAATCCCAAAATCAATGCTGTTATTTACAAGATGTATGAGAAAGCAAGGGTGATGGCTACCAATGAACAAAGTGGCCACTTTGCAGGTGTACCGATGCTGTTAAAGAATATTTCACAAGAAGTGGAAGGTGAACCGATTACTGCTGGCTCAAAAGCGTTCCTTACTTACCGGGCAAAAGCAGATTCTGAGTATGTGCGAAGATTAAGAAATGCAGGTGTTGTATTAGTCGGGCAGACAAATGTTCCAGAGTTCGCGTTAGTCGCTTATACAGAACCTGTTCAATATGGAGCAACCCGTAATCCATGGAATCTAAACCATACGCCTGGAGGTTCAAGTGGAGGATCAGCAGCAGCTGTTGCTTCAGGTATGGTTCCTTTCGCGGGTGCGAACGACGGTGGAGGTTCTATCCGAATACCTGCATCTTATTGTGGCTTGTTTGGATTAAAACCAACACGAGGAAGAACCCCTGTCGGTCCTAACTTTGGTCGTTCCTGGCAAGGAGCGTCAACGGAACACGTCCTTACAAGAACCGTTAGAGATAGTGCTGCCATGCTCGATCAATTGCAAGGTCATGAGAAAGCAGGTGCCTTTCATACTCCAAAATTTGAAGGCAGTTTCCTAGACGCTGCTAGCACTCCAATTAATCGGAAGTTAAGAATTGCTATTTCTGTTTCATCTCCCATCAGAACAGAAGTTCATCCTGAATGTAGAGATGCAGTGCTTAAGTCTGCAAAAATATTAGAGTCTATGGGGCACGATGTGGAAGAAGTAGATGCTCCTGTTGATGGGGAAAAGCTAGCGAAAAGTTATTTAAATATGTACTTTGGTGAAACTGCGGCTACTTTAACGTCTCTGGAAGGTATTCTTGGCCGGAAAGTGACTTACCAAGATGTAGAACCTTCTACGTGGCTGCTTGGTTTGCTCGGAAAAGCAACTTCAGCAGAAGAATTTGTACTCAGTATTAGAGAATGGGATATTGCAGCTCTCCAGATGGAGACCTTTCATGAGACTTATGATATTTACATAACGCCTACGACGGCTTTTCCTCCGGCTATGATTGGAGAACTTCAGCCAACCGCTTCTGAACAATTTCTTATTCGTACTGTTGGTAGAATCGGGCTTGGTGGGTTATTAAAGAAGGCGGGAATCGTCGATCAGATTGCTCGAAAAAATCTATCTAGAACTCCTTTCACTCAGTTGGCGAACCTGACTGGACAACCGGCTATGTCTGTTCCACTCCACATTACAGAAGAGGGGCTACCAATCGGAGTGCAATTTATTGCAGCAAGAGGTCAGGAGAATTTGTTGCTGCAATTAGCTGGAGAACTTGAACAATCTGAACATTGGATAGATGTGCGTCAAAATCCGTTGTTTTAATACATGTATTCCTTAATTCGTCTAGCTAATGCTAGGCGATTTTTTATTCCCTCAGATTATTTTACTTTCACATAAGTGACAAGTACATGTTCATACAATAAAAGTGGTTCTTTGCTCTCTTTCATTCTTAATAATCAATAGAAGGAGGTAACAAGTTGAAAACGATTATAAAGTCAATGAACTTAATGGATTCATTAAGAAATCCTTCAAAGGAGGAACTCAAGACAGCACTCATTTCTTTAAAAATAGACCTCGAGGATATCCAAACAGAACTGAAAACCTCAGAGAGTAAACCTTATTATAGAAAACTTTTATATCAGAACGAAAATGTAGAATTATTGGTAATGAATTGGTCTCAATTAGAGTGTTCACCGCATGATCATGGCTCTTCTCAAGGTTGGATCAAAGTGCTTAGTGGTTCTTCAAAAAATACTGTTTATGAGATTAGTGAAAACGGATTGCCTTCTGAATTATTTACATCGACCCATACTAAAGACCAAGTTTTTTACGCACCTAAAAAAGGGATCCATAAGATGAAGGCTGAAGAAAATAGCGCTCTTGTCACACTCCACCTCTATTCGCCACCAATTAGTGGTATGAAAGTATATGATCTTGAAAAATGTTCCGTATGTATAGTCTCTGATGATTGCGGAGCATGGTGGCCAGATGAGCAGCGTCAAAAGATAAAAGAGATACAGTTAAGGTCTTGAGTAACAGATACGAAGTCCAATTAAAGTCAAAGTTTAATTGGACTTTTTCTATTCAATCTTTACTTCTATTTTCTAAGTCTTTAGCAGTATCACTCAATTCAACCTCTTTATCATCCTTTAAAGTCCCAAATAATACATCGATAAAGGGTGTTGAAACGCCGTACCAATAGTTCTCGTTTTTATAATGATGAAGGGTATGTGTCTTCTTAACCCATCTGCCAAACCTGGTTTTCGGCTTCAACGGCCTATGAGCCACATAATGTTTCCATTCATAGACGAAAAACATAAATAAAAGACCGATAGAAAAAGACAAGGTGTACTGAATTGATTGTGTGAAGAGAAAGAGGAGAGTGGATAAAAGAAATAGGCTAGGAATGCTATACCAAATCGGCAGGAATAACAACTTTAATTCATTTGGCTTTTTATGATGATCATAGTGTAATCTCTTTATTAGTTTGAACAGAATTGTATTTTTAGGTGCTTTAATATGAAAGAAAAAACGATGCGTGAGATATTCGCTGAACATGTAAATCAAAATACCTAGTGGAAAGAAAAGTAGAAATGTTGTTGTAACGTTCATCGTAAATAAGAAGCTAATTAATAGGATGAAAATAATCATCATAATTAAGATATCAAAATGCAGGAAAAAATCTCGATATATTCCTTTACTCTTCATTTTTATCTCCTCCACTCATCTTTTGCTTCCAGAGATCTAGACTTTTTTCCATCATGGATTGTGTTATCTTTTCAGTTCCTTCAATGTCACCGGTTAATATCGATTCCAAAAGGGCTACGTAATATTGTTTAGAAAAAGATCGTGAAGAGGAATCATCGAAGTATTTGAGTGCCATTCTGTAATAAACATCTTTAAAGCTATTCAGGATCAAACAATAGATCGGGTTAGGAGATAATTGAGCCATATCCTGTTGTAGATGATAATCAAAAAGAGCATATGAATCTGGTTCATCTTTCAATTCATCCAGAGATGAAAACAAAGATATTAGTTTTATTCGGTTGTGCTTAACCGCATCTTTTAAATATGTTGGGGTTAAAGAGACCCTAAGTTCAAGCATATACACGACAAACTCATCAGGAATTTCGTCTTGCAATTGAAGAATATTGACGATCGTCATTAAGTTTCCTTGTTTCCAATAATCATTTACCGTGGCTGGCATTCCCTTATGAAAAACGATCCAGCCATCCCGCTCCAATCGTTGCAAAGCTTCTCTAATTGTTGGTCTACATACATTATAAAGGGATGACAAATCTCTTTCAGATGGAATGGATTCATGTATGCCTAATTTTCCTTGTAGAATGGATTGTATGATTTGTTGTCCAATCATTTCAGAAGATCGCTTTTCCATGGCAAGATACACCTCATTCTAGTGGTAATACCAATCATCGATGCTGGTAATACCAAATATATGAATGCAGCTGATTTTCATGCCATTTTTTAAATGATGATGATCCTACCAACCACCTGGTTTTTCATGCAGGTGGTCTTTTTGTTATCTGTTTCTCTAATCTGCATAAAACACAAAGCACTTACAAAAGCTGAGAACATCATGATTTAGAAGGAGGAAAAAGATGAGCCAGCAATTTTTCAAAAGAAAACGTCACGATTCATCATCAACTGAAAATTATGACCATCTTCATGTATCCTCTGATCTAAAGAAGAATGTAGCAGAGATTATGAACATTCTAGGGGAGAGTATCGATGTAAAAATCGTAGAGTTTTTAGAGATGCCTATTCCTTTTAGCATTTGTTACATCGAAGGGTTGATTAACAAACAACAACTTGAATTATCCATTATTGAGCCTATAAAGCGTGCACAAATAGAAAACAAAATGTTACAACCGAAAGAACTTATCCATCAAACTGAAGTTTCAGCAATGATTCGTCCTTGTCATCATTTTGATTTAATTATTACACCAGTCTTAAAAGGTCAAGTCATCATTTTTGTAGACGGAATGACCGAGGCATATTCTATTCCCCTTGAAACGTGGGAGACACGCGGTGTAGAAGAACCTGAAGCACAAACAATGGTAAGAGGACCACGTGAAGGATTTATTGAAACGCTTCAGACCAATACAACCTTACTAAGACGCCGAATCTCAAATCCTACTATGCGCTTTAAGCCATTTGAAGTAGGAAAAATAACGAAAACAACGATTTTAGTTTCCTATCTAGAAAGCCAGGTCGATCAAGAAGTCTTACAAGAAGTAATAAAAAGAGTCTCGAATCTAAACACTGATAAAATATTCGAAAGTGGAATGCTAGAAGAATTAATCGATGAGAACGGATATTCTCCGTTTCCTACCTTTCAATCAACTGAACGACCAGATGTTGCAGCTGCCGCACTTTCTGAAGGTAATGTTGTGATCATGTTCGAGGGTACTCCGTTCGTGCTCATAACTCCAACAACTTTTATTTCATTTTTTCAAGCGGCTGAAGATTATTACCATCACTTTGATCTTTCTAGCTTTATTCGAGTGATTCGAGTTATTTCATTCATGATATCATTAGCACTTCCAGCAGCTTACATTGCTGTCACCACTTTTCATCAAGAGTTAATTCCTACTAATCTTCTCGTCAGTTTAGCAGCTCAAAGGGAAGGTGTGCCGTTTCCAGCTTTCGTCGAAGCACTCATAATGGAAACCATCTTCGAAATCCTTCGCGAAGCCGGTATTCGAATGCCGCGTCCAATCGGTTCTGCTGTTTCAATCGTAGGAGCGATTGTTATTGGTGAATCTGCGGTAGCTGCAGGACTCGTTTCACCTGCCATCGTAATCGTCGTTTCTTTGACGGCAATTTCCAGCTTCGTTTCACCTTATTATGGTTTTAGTGGTGCTGCCCGTTTGCTTAGATTCGTCCTCATGGTTTTAGCAGCAACTACAGGCATTTTTGGCATGATTTTTTTCATGATCGGCCTGTTGATCCACCTTTGTTCACTGACGTCCATGGGAAAACCTTATTTCTCACCGTTAGCCCCTTTTCAATACGGCAAACAAAAAGACAGTCTGTTGCGTCTTCCTTTATGGTGGACACAAACAAAGCTGCATAAAAGATGGGTAAAAAAATCATGAGAAGATGGAATATAGTGGCTGTAATCATCTCATTCTCATTAATATTATCTGGGTGTGCTGGTCGAGTAGAACTCAATGAACTCCTAATCGTATCGTCTATTGGAGTGGACTACAAAAAAAATAAAACCATCGTTCATTTTCAAGTGGTTAATCCCGGTGGAACAGCAGGTGGACAAGGTGGCGGACCATCAGGAGGATCTGGGGGATCTGTCTACACCTATACAGTTGCAGGTGAAACACTTTATGATGCCGTAGAAAAAGGAAGAAATATTCTACCTAGAAAATTACTTTTTTCTCATATTACAAGCGTTATTATTGGTGAAAAATATGCAAGAACAAAAGGTATAGCCCCTTTATTTGATTTTATGGAACGTAATCATGAAGTTCGGGATAATCTTATCATGTTTGTTGCAAAAAATTCGACAGCAAAGAGTATTCTCTCTATTTATACACCAATCTTTAAAAATCCAGGAGAATCGTTAAAGAATAGAGTAAAGTTAGCTGCCACATCTACTGGTATATCTGATGGAATTAAAGAAAAAGATGTCGTTCGTTGGCGATATGGTGAATTTAGAGACCCCGTCATTCAAGGAGTAGAAATCGTAAAGATTAGTGATAGTCAAAGTAATACATCTAACTTAGAAAATATTAATGCGAATAATAAGACTTTTCGAATAACAGGACTTGCTGTCTTTAACAAAGAAAAAATGGTGACCTGGTTGAACAATGATCAAACGAGAGGTTGGTCTATTCTCAATCAAAGAGTAAAGGATATCTTTATATTAAGTCACAAATGTGACAGCCAAAAAGGAAATGTTGGGTTCTTGGTAAAAGACGTTGACTCAAAAACAATGGTCCATGTTGAAAATGGAAAATTGAAATATGCTGTAAATGTAAAAGGGAAAGCCATATTACAAGAATTAACTTGCGCAGTTGATGTTGGTAATCCAAAAAGCTTAATTAAGATGGAAAAACGAGTTAATGAAGAGTTAGCAAGCCACATAAAAAGCACGGTGAAAAAAGCACAGAAAGAAAAGACGGATGTGTTTGGATTTGGCAAGATACTTTATAATAAGTACCCGGATGTCTGGAAGAGGTACAAGGAAAATTGGAAAGAAGAGTTTTCTGATGTGGAGCTAGAAACGAATGTATCTATAAAACTTGAAACTGTAGGAGCGAGGGTTGAAACCATTCATGAGCAAAAATAATTCATTTCGCATTACACTTATCGCTTTTTGGATTTTTTCAATGATGAATTTGGCAACATTCCTCTCTAATAAGCAATGGCTACCTTTTTCTGAATGGATTGATGCCATATATTCACCACTTTATAAACTGATGTTTGGAGGGTAAACATGAACCATACTATCAATCGATGGCAGCTTGTTTTAATCGTAATCAGTTTTATATTGGGTAGTTCCTTATTAATGGCGCCAAACTTAACAGCTTTTTTCTCAAATCAGGATGCGTGGATTTCAATGCTGTTTGCGGTAATAATCGGTTTACTCTTAAATTTAACATGGATATTGATTCTGAAACGATATCAGTTTCGCTCTATTTTTCGTATAACCGAAGTAGCTGGAGGTAAGGTGGTTGGTACTATATTAAATATCATAATCATCTTTTATGCGCTCCATTTAGCTTCCTACGTGGTTAGAAATCTTAGTAACTTTATGATTTCAAACGTTATACCAGAGTCAAGTCCATGGACTTTTCAGATTATGATCATATTACTTGCAGCATATTCCTGCTTTTATGGATTAAATAACATCGGTCGAGTCAATGAGTTCTTAACTCCTTTTATGATTCTCTTTTTTATTTGTTCCTTAGCCCTTACTACGAATCAGTTCAGATTTTCACACCTGCAGCCTTTTTTTGAACAAGGGATGTTAAAAATTTCACAAGGCGCATACACAACGACAGGTTTTCCTTTTATTGAGATTATTCTCTTAGGGAGCGTTTTCACATATGTGAAAAACAAAGATAAACTCTCAAAAAATTATCTTGCTGGTATCCTGTTTGGAGGATTAGCTCTTATATTAACCGTATTTATTGCTGTAGGTGTTGAAGGAGCTTATATGGTCAAAAGGCAAAGTTATCCTACATATGAGTTGATGAGAGATATTTCTATCATAAATATTTTTGAGAGGGTAGAAGTTATCATTGGTGTTGTATGGATATTTGGAATCCTTGTTAAGATTGTTATTTGTTTATTTACAGCATTGAAGGGGTTACAGCATCTATCTAAGTTTCCGAACTATCATCCTTTTTTACTGCCTGCTGGATTATTAATCTGGGCTTTGAGTAACCACATCCATACGAATGCAATGGAATTCACGGATTTTGTAGGACGCAATTGGACGCTATGGTGGTTAACCTTATATCTGATTTTACTTGTTGTTTTAGGTATAGGTATTTTGCGAAAGAAAGATAAGAATATCGATCAGCATGCAGATGATTCTTCTCAATAATACTTTTTATAAAAGTGTGAGAGTGAAAGTAACGGCCAAATTTTATCATAGCTATGGTATTGGATATAAAAAGCGTCAGGCAAGCCGGCTCCAGTTGGGTAGCTGGCTCCTTCTTGTTTAGATAGCAGCCATGTAACAGCTCTTTTCATACAGAGATCAGGTTGATCAGAGATTGCCGTTAATGTGTTAAGCGCCCAAGCTG
The DNA here is from genome assembly GCF_036213205.1 of Fictibacillus nanhaiensis. Taxonomy (GTDB): domain Bacteria; phylum Bacillota; class Bacilli; order Bacillales; family Fictibacillaceae; genus Fictibacillus; species Fictibacillus nanhaiensis_E. The sequence continues at coordinate 12,602 of NZ_JARMFC010000012.1, read as the reverse complement.
TTTGAGATGGTGTACTTTTGTTTAAGCTAACATACTTTCTCTTAGAATTACTTTTACATGATTCACCCCAACCTCCATCTTCATTTTGTATAGATAGCAACCAATTTTTCGCTTGTTGAATTTCTTTAACATCCGGATGAACACCACATGCGATTAAACCTGTAACGGCAGCCCACGTCCCATAAAGATAACAAACTCCCCACCGTCCATACCATGAACCATCTGACTCCTGATTGGCTAGTAGCCAGCTCACACCTTTTTTTATTGAGAGATGACTTAGATCAAAGCCATGGTGATTTCCTAAGAACTCTAAAGTTCTGCCTGTAATATCTGGAGTGGAAGGATCGATCAGAGCGTCTTTGGCGTGCTTAATGGGCAGGCTTCCAATTAGATAACGATTTGTATTCTTTTCAAACGCTGCCCATCCACCGTCATCGTTCTGCATAGACAGAAGCCAAGCAAGCCCTTTTTCATAGCTTGAATAATAAGTAGTGGGGATGCTACAGTATTGCGCGATCGTACGGAGTGCTACTTGAGTATCATCAAGATCTGGGTGCTGTGTATTACCAATTGAAAAGCCCCAACCACCTGGGGTTGCATCTGGATTATGAACAGACCAATCACCATATTTATTCTGTTGTTGAGTAAGTAGAAATCTCGCTCCTTTTAATATGTGAGCGTTTGTATTTGGCACACCCGCTTCTAGCAATGTATACAGAATAAGAGACGTATCCCATGTAGTGGAAGGTGAATTCTGCAGATGTAATGTTCCATCAACCTCATAAAACATCTTCATTAATCCCTTCAGAGCATTTTGAATAATGGGTGATGATTGATCAAATCCTTCTGAAAGCAGACCATACACCATGAAAATCGTGGTTAACCCATAACTAAGAAGTGTTCCATCTGGTTCGATATGATTTTGTATATAAGACATAATGTTGTCTTTCTTCGTTTTCATGTAAGAGTCTCTAATGTTCAACAAGGAGAATAGATTTATCCAATCTTCTATGTTAGTACCTTGGTCTGGTTTTCCTATTAGTACGGATAAATCAGGTGTATAGCTTGAAGTTATTTTCTTTTTACCTTCAATCATCAACAGTACAGGAGCAAAGTGGGCTCTAGCATAGCTGCTAATATCATAACGGGTAATGGGAGAAGTAAGGGGCAGTGAAAAGAGAATGGCTGGATCGATCGGCAGCTTTGGCCAGTGATATAAACCGTTCATGGCTAAAAAGACTTTTGTTAAGAGGTCAGCATTTTTTAATCCTCCATTATTTATGATGAATTGTTTGGCGTGTTGAAGTTGTTCTTCAGTTTGTGAGTGGTCCTTGGAATACATAAGAGCTGTATAGGCTTGGATAGTCGCTGACAAATTCGCAGGCTCTTCATCAGGGTATACACGCCATAAACCATCTTGTGACTGTTTGGAAAGGATCCGATCGGCAATCCTTTTTATAAGGTTTTCATTTTTGTAATCTATGTTTCGTAATAAAATGAGCATGTAAGCATCTGTAATTAAAGAATTCTCAAAACAAAAACGCCAAGTCCCATCCGTTTTTTGGAGAGATAGAAGCTCATTACATCGTTTGTATATTTCTGATTCAATTTCTTTAAAGTTCAAATTTCTCACCGCACTTTATCCATAGTGCTTACAGTGTATGAAGCAAATGGGTTATCCTATGAACAGGGAAGTGCAATCTCTGTTCTTTTTTCATCTATCACGATAAAATCTTGTTATGCATTTAGTTTTTGTTTTTAGGAGGAATGATTTTGAGTAACAAAGAGCTAGCAACATTCGCTGGAGGGTGCTTCTGGTGTATGGTTAAACCGTTCGATGAGCTCCCTGGCATTCATGGTATCGTATCTGGTTATACAGGTGGTGAGCTTGAAAATCCAACATATGAACAGATTAAAACGGGTGAGACAGGGCATCGTGAAGCGGTTCAAATCACATTTGATCCGGAGGTTTTTTCGTACCAAAAATTGTTAGATCTGTATTGGCCGCAAATTGATCCAACGGATGATGAAGGTCAGTTTATCGACCGTGGAACTCAATATAGAACCGCGATCTTTTATCATACTGAAAAACAAAGAGAACTTGCTGAACAATCTTTAAAGAACTTAGAAGAAAGCGAAAAGTTCAAAAAGCCGATTGTTACAGAAATTTTACCAGCAAGCGTTTTTTATGAAGCTGAAGAGTATCATCAAGATTTTTACAAGAAAAACCCAAAAGCATATAAAGAAGAGCGGGAAACATCAGGCAGAGACAATTTCATTGAGCAAAACTGGAAGTAAGGAAACTATAATATTATTATGTTAACTTTAAAAGAGACTTCAATTAAAAAGTAACTTTTAAAGCAAAGAATGTAATGGAATGGATTATTCTATATCCATAGGAGAGTGTAGTTTATCATCATGAATATCTATATACAGCTTATTGCTAGTAGTAAGTAGTGCATATACTACACTTTCAATTGTAAGATTACGTTTCTTGAGTTCTGATAGCAGCCATTCTTTAGAGATATTATTTTCTTTTAAGTTGTTTATTAGAATCTCACCATCCATCATCAACTCGACAGGAAGCTTCACTTCTTGTTTAAAGATATGTAAGTCTTTACGGGTAACAGCAAGGTGCGCTTCTTTTTTCTTTACAGAGAGAAGTCCATTATTCTCAACGAGTGCATAGTCAACATCTTCGATTGAAAAGATATCCTTCTGTCTTAGCTGTTGATTTAAATAATCAAGGGTGTAACGCATTTTTCTCATGTTATGCTCTAATATTTTTCCGTTCTCAATAACTACAGTAGGATCTCCTGCTACGTACTTTCGAGCTTTTTTACTCTTTAATGAAAGGAAAGCAGAAAGATAGATCAGAAGAACAAAGATAAAAAACACGAGAAAGATATAACGTGCTTTTACTTCTAGAGCAAATGCTAAGTTTGCTGTAACTGAACCGAGCGTGACGACAGCGATAAAGTCAAAGATTGTCATTCTTGATACGGTTTGTTTACCTAATATACGTGCAGCGAGAAATATGGAAAAAAAGGCGATTATGGATCGAATAATAACATCAGCATAAGGATTCACGTGTGCCACATCCAATAGAATCTATATTTAAGGTACATTATCCTTTCTATCCAACTTATAGTAGTTTAAGACGAAAATTTTCTTTAAGAAATTTACAAAACGCACAGGAATAATCCAGTGCGTTTTTGTAATTCATTATTTGTTTTTCTTATATTGATTTAACACATGAACCATACCTTCTTCAATAAGTTCATTAGCTGGTTTATCAAGCTTTTTAGCTAATGCTTTAATCTCCGTATATAACGAATGACTCAAAGTAGTGTTCACATTTTTTCGATCATGGTTCTTTTTTCTTATCTCACTTGTATACATGGGCATTCCTCCAGAAGGAGTTTCTTTTACTTGTGTTCAGTCTATCACAACAAGAACCAGATGATGTGACTAGTTTTTTTGTCTTGATACATATGGATAAATCGGATCTTTTAGATGGAAGTCATAGGTTTCTCCATCAACGATACCTACCACTTTTTCGCTATCATATAAGCTAATCAAAAACCCTGCCATTTCTTTAGCTGTATGGTATTTTGGCATAGCACCTTCATATTCAAATTCCTCAAGGTCCATGGAACGCTTCGCAAATTCTGTTTCAGTAGCAGCCGGAGCCAATACTTTAGCTTGCATGGCTTGTCCTTTATTTTTTAATTCCTGGGCAAGTCCTTCTGTAAAGGCACTCACATAAAATTTGGATGCGCAATACGTTACAGCATCTGCAACAATCGTGTAGCCTCCGCCAGAAGATATGTTGATAAGTTGTGTTCCTTCAACATTGGCATAATCTCTAACATAAAGTGAAGAAAGAACAGTTAAAGCTTCAATGTTTAAATGAAGCATCGTCTCAATTTTATATAAATTTTGCTCTCCAACTGAAGCAAAGTTCCCAAAGCCCGCATTGTTAATCCAAGTTTCAATCTCATAATTCTTAAGACTTTCGTAGAAATCATGTGCATTAGATGTAATTGATAGATCAACTGTGAAAACAATAACATCGAGATCTGGATACATAGACAGAACGTTTGATTTAAGATGCTCTAATTCTTCTGTTCTCCGCGCTGCAATAATTAAATTCTTACCTCTAGCAGCAAATGCAAGTGCTGTTTCGTATCCAATTCCAGAGCTCGCTCCCGTGATCACTGTGTATTTCATTAATGACACTCCTTAGATTTATTGTTTTGGTAATCGTTCTTGAATTTTATTATACTGATTAGAGTAAACTCTAAGTCAAGGAACTAGATATCAGTTGGAGTGATAAAACATGTATACCATTGGAGAAGTTGCTAAACTCCTTAATATTAGTACCCATACACTGCGATATTATGAAAAAGAAAAAATCATTACACCAGAACGAACGAGTCAAGGTGATCGACGTTATTCAGAATCTCATGTTCAATGGCTGCGTTTTGTCATTAAACTTAAAGAAACAAAAATGCCGCTTGTTCAGATTAGGGAATATGCTTCATTATTTGTACAAGGAGAGCAAACTACTCATAAGAGACTGAGCTTATTAAAAAATCACCAAGATCATGTTCAGAATCAGATACAAGTATTAATGGAAATTGATGATATGTTGCGTAAAAAGATATCAGCATATGAAGAATATCTTCGGAAACAAGATTTCAGCTAGACATAATAAGGTGCTATTTAAATGACGCAGAAAAAACCCTATCGAGCATAAATCGATAGGGATTTCTTACATTTGTTATACAAATAGATTCAATAATAGTATAAAGCCTAATCCGGCAACTGAGATAATGGTTTCTAATAGTGTCCATGTCGCAAACGTTTCTTTCATACTTAAGCCAAAATATTCTTTGAACATCCAGAAACCTGCATCATTAACGTGTGATGCTATTAAACTACCAGCACCTGTTGCAAGTACGACTAACGCAAGGTTAACATCGGTCTGACCTAATAACGGAATAACTAGACCCGCTGTTGTTAATGCGGCAACTGTTGCAGATCCTAAAGAGATTCGAAGGATGGCTGCAATAATCCATGCAAGTAAGATTGGAGAGAATGTTGTATCTTTAAACAATTCTGCTACATAATCACCAACGCCACCGTTGATCAATACTTGTTTGAAGGCACCGCCTCCACCAATGATTAATAGCATCATTCCGATATGTGTAATAGCTGTCGTGCATGAATCCATAACCGTTTTAATCGGTATATTTCTTGCTAATCCCATCGTATAAACGGCTACAAGTAAAGAAATCAACATGGAAGTTGAAGCATCACCAACAAAACGAATAATTTCAAATGTCTTTGAGTCATCAATACCCATTGTGTTCTGTATAAGTGTGATTACAGTAGCGATAGACATTAATATAACAGGAAGCATAGCTGTAAACACTGAGATACCAAATGAAGGTGTATCTTCTAATTTAAATACTTTTTGTTCGCCGAGTGAAGCAATGTTTCCTGTCTTGTTGAATGAGTCAGGAACAATTTTCTTTGCAATCTTTGTAAATATTGGTCCTGCTAGAATAACTGTAGGAATCGCAATAATAAATCCATAAAGTAATACTTCGCCAATATTAGCACCAAATTCTCCTGCAATTACAGTAGGGCCCGGGTGAGGAGGTAAGAATCCGTGTGTTACTGAAAGAGCTGCTACCATTGGAATACCTAGATAAAGAATAGAAACGCGTAATTGTTTTGAAATGGCAAATACGATTGGAATTAATAAAACTAAACCTACTTCAAAGAATAAAGCGATACCAATAATGAACGAAGCAACAACTATCGCCCATTGGATTTTCTTTTCACCGAATTTTTCTATAAGGGTAATTGCAATTCGCTGTGCACCACCGGCATCAGCGATTAGCTTACCTAACATGGCACCTAGACCAAAAATTAACGCCAAATGTCCAAGTGTTCCACCTAAACCTGCTTCAATCGATTTAACAATTTCCCCAAGTGGCATACCTAGAGCTAATGCAACACCAAATGATACGATGATTAAAGAAATAAATGTGTTTAATTTGAAATACATGATCAATAATAACAATGCTAAAATTCCACAAGCTACGATAAATAATGGCATGATAAATCCCCCTGATTAATTTTCTCTATGAATTAAACTTCTTTGGTACGCTGCAATACGTGCATAATCTTCTTCAAGTTTTCTTGAAAGACTGATAAAGATGGGTAACAATTCTCTATATTCTTGTACAGCTTCTTCATTTGGAGAGTGAGTGTGAGTACTCCCGATCATTTTTGAAGCCGCTTCAAATGATTCTATTTTTCCTGTTGCATATAACCCTAAAATACATGCACCTAAGCAAGAACTTTCGTAAACCTCTGGTACCGCTACCTCTGTATCAAAAATATCTGACATCATCTGCCGCCATGTTTCTGATCGAGCAAAGCCTCCAGTTGCCTGGATTCTGCTAACAGGTTCATCCATACATTCAACTAAAGCCAAATACACGGTATATAGATTATAGAGGACACCCTCGAGTGCAGCCCTTATCATATGTTCTTTTTTATGAGACAACGTTAGACCGAAGAACGATCCTCGAACATCTGAATTCCAAAGTGGAGCGCGTTCACCAGCGAGATAAGGGTGAAACAATAAACCGTCAGCTCCAGGTCGCACACGTTCTGCTATCTTAGTTAGAATTTCATAAGGATCTATTCCTAGTCGCTTTGCTGTTTCAAGTTCTGAAGCAGCAAATTCATCCCGAATCCAACGTAGGACAACACCACCATTGTTAACAGGCCCACCGATGACCCAATGATTCTCTGTTAGTGCGTAGCAAAAAATTCTGCCTTTTTCATCTGTTTGCGGCTTATCAATGATCGTACGTATAGCACCACTCGTACCAATTGTCACTGCTATTTCGCCTTTACCAATCGCATCTACACCAAGGTTTGACAGCACGCCATCACTTGCTCCAATGATAAATGGTGTTTTCGGATCTATGCCAATCTGCTTGGCTATATCTAGTTGACAATCATTGAAGATCGTTGTTGTAGGGACTAGGGTAGATAATTGATTACGATTAACTCCTGCAACACGTAAAGCTTCTTCATCCCAATCCAGACTTTTCAGATTCATCAGCCCCATCGCTGAGGCTAGAGAATGATCTACAACATATTCATTAAATAGGCGCTGAAAGATGAACTCTTTAATCCCAATATACTTTTTAGCTCTTGCTGCGATTTCAGGCTGATCATTTACGATCCAAGCGATTTTACTTAATGGACTCATCGGGTGAATCGGTGTACCCGTGCGTTTATAGATCTCATGACCGTTAAGTTGAGTTTTTATTTTTCGTGCCCAAGCTTCACTCCGATTATCTGCCCATGTGATGCAAGGTGTTAATGGCTGATCATCCTCATCCATTGCAATCACGCTGTGCATGGCACTGCTAAATGAAATGAACGAAATAGCGCTAGATTGAATAGAGGAACGTTTGATAACATTTGTAAGGGTTTGCAAAACCGTTCGGAAAATTTCTTCTGGATCTTGTACCGCTGTAGAAATATCAGGCGTGTGAAGCGGGTACCCGATATTTTCTTGTGAGATAATTTCTCCGTTTTCATTAAACAAAACTGCTTTAGTACTAGTAGTTCCGATGTCGACTCCTACCATATAGCTTTTTCTATGTTGTGTACCGTCGATATCTGTCATTTATTTACTCCTTTTCTTGCTCCCTTGCTTTCGATAGCATTTGTTGTGACATCCATAAATCATCTACTTTTCCTTGAACATCATCAAAATTTTGATGAAGTGATTGAATCATGATCTCTCTATTTTTTGATGAGATCGCATCAATATAGAGTTCATGGTTTTTCATGATTCGAGATAGGTCATCATACTTTTCATTAAAATGCATTCTCATGGATAATAAAATGAAGCTTTCCATAACTGGTTTTGTGTTATTCCAGATCATTGTGATGTAAGAATGATTGATAGATCGAATGATTGTTTCATGAAACAAGACGTCCTGAAGAGCAAACTCATCAGCATCTTTGTACTTAATTGCAATTTGCATCATCTCAAATATTTTTGTGAGTTCTCTAACTACTTGAGCGGTGTCGTTTTTAACAAGTCGTTCAAACACGAACGTCTCAATAAGCAACCGAACATCATAAATTTCTTCTATTTCTTTTTCAGTTAAGCCAACCACAACTGCACCCATTCGCTCTAAACGAATTAAATTTTCATTCGATAGAACCTTAAGTGCTTCTCGTATAGGAGAGCGGCTCACATTATATTCAGCAGCTAATTTATTTTCAGAAAGAGTGGTACCGCTTTCAATCAGTCCCGAGATAATCCTCATTCTTAGTTCACACGCGACACGTTCACCAGTAGAAGCTTTGGAAAGCCACTTTTCAGGATAAAGAAAATCATTCGTATCGTTCAACATAATAACCTCCTTTTGTAGAACGAGTATACTTGTATACAAGTATTATAGTATAGTGATTATAAAATGCAAGCGCTTTTATTTAATCGTAAAAAAACAGACATAGAGATGAATGATTTTATTAATTAAAAGCGGAGAGAGCTGTAAAGGCGGGGGACAGGTGTGTTAGTCATTACTATAGAACGAATTGGTGCTTCACAAACTTTCATAAACAACAGAAGTTACGGAAACAGCCCATAGAAAAGAACAATCTTAATAATGAAGAGATTGTTCTTTTCTTTATCTATTCAATTAATAAAGGCACTTCTTCTTTCTTCATTTCAGTTTCGTGAAACTCATCATATCGTGGGTGCATTTTTAATAGTTCATCAACCGTTACAATTTCATATCCCATTTGTTTGAGCTTAGGAAGAATGATTTTTAGTGCAGCAACTGTTTGACTTCGGTTCCCACCAGAATCATGTAAAAGGATGATATCGCCATTCTTTAGATTTGTCAGAATATGCCTTGCAATCCTATCGGCACCTGGATTTGTCCAGTCACGAGGATCTTGGTGCCAAGACCATAAAATAATCTTATAACCTTCTTTTTTTAAAACTTTTAAACTGTTTTCTGTAACCGTTCCGCCTGGAGGACGAAACAACTTTATATAATCAGTATGGTGAGCAGGGTCTAGAAGGTGCTCTGTCTTTCTTGTTTCATCTACAACTTTATGCCTTGAAATTGCATGAAAACTAGGGTGATTATACGTATGATTTCCGATCTCATGTCCTTCATTCAGTTCCCTTTTAACAATATGGGGATATTTCTCAACCCGTTTACCAATCAGAAAGAACGTTGCATGAACACCTTCTTTTTTTAGCACATCTAGGATTTGTGACGTGTATACTGGGTCTGGTCCATCGTCGAATGTGATCGCTACTTGTTTCTTATTTGTAGGAACTTCCCAGATTACATCACCATATTTTTCTACTTCAAAACGATTTACAACACCTGCATATACCCGAGGGACGGAAAAAAGAATATGACATATAAACATGGAAACAATCACTCTTACAATGGTAGACATATTGAGCCCTCATTCTAAAATTTGTTACCATTAGTATTTGTATGGAGAAACTCATTTATTACACATAACGTTTGGCAGCTTGCAACAAAAAAAGCTGCTCAAAGGATTCTTTGAACAGCTTAAACATTGATTTATAATCCACTTGGAGAAAGTGAGATCGCTTTTAGAGCGTGGTCTAAGTCATAGATTAAATCATCTACTGTTTCAATTCCGATTGAAAGGCGGATTAGTTCTGGACTCACCCCAGATTTTCTTTGTTCTTCTTCAGATAATTGTTGATGAGTGGTGCTAGCTGGATGGATGATTAATGATTTTGAATCTCCAACGTTTGCAAGGTGAGAGAAGATGCTAACATTTTCAATCAACTTTTTACCTTCCTCTACTCCACCTTTAACTCCGAATGTAAGAATCGCACCGGCGCCTTTTGGAAGGTATTTTTGGGCGAGTTCATAATAAGGGCTGCTCGGAAGTCCTGCGTAATTTACCCAATCTACAGATGAATGACTCTCTAAGAACTTGGCTACTTTCAATGTATTTTCAACATGACGTTCAATACGAAGGGCAAGTGTTTCCAATCCTTGAATGAATAGAAAGGAGTTGAACGGTGCGATAGACGAACCTAAATCTCGAAGCAGCTGAACACGTGCTTTTAATATATAAGCAAGTGGACCAAATGCATCCGTATACACAATTCCTTTATAGCTTGGATCTGGCTCAGTCAAACCAGGGAATTTCCCATTGCTCCAATCAAATTTTCCAGAATCTACGATAACACCACCGACAGAAGTACCATGTCCCCCGATGAACTTTGTTGCAGAATGAACGACGATATCCGCTCCATGTTCGATCGGACGACAAAGGTAAGGAGTTGCCAATGTATTATCAACAATAAGAGGTACCCCCGAATCATGTGCGATGTCAGCAATAGCTTGAATATCTGCAACATCTATTTTCGGATTTCCGATTGTCTCGATGTAAACCGCTTTTGTTTTTTCTGTAATAGCATCTCGAAACGATTGAAGATTATCTATCTCAGCAAATTGTGTATGGATGCCGAGCTTGGGGAGAGTAACAGAGAACAGGTTATACGTTCCACCGTATAAAGAGGTAGAAGCTACGATTTCATCACCTGAGCCAGCGATGTTGAATATTGCATTCGTAATGGCAGCCTGACCGGATGCAAGAGCAAGTGCACCAACACCGCCTTCAAGCTTCGCGATGGTCTGCTCAAACGCATCTTGCGTTGGATTCATCAAACGAGTATATATGTTTCCGAATTCTTTTAGGGCAAACAAGTTCGCTGCGTGCTCTGTTGAATTGAACTGATAAGAAGTGGTCTGATAGATCGGAACAGCGCGAGCTCCTGTAGTAGGATCTACTTTTTGACCTTCATGTAAAGAAATCGTTTCAAACCCGTACTGTCTTTCTGCATTTTGATCAGTCATTTTCTAATCTCTCCTCATGTTTTTTTTATATCCAATCGCATTCAGTTTCAACTTATCCCAGAAAAAAAGACCTCTTCCAAAAGAAGAGGTCCCGATGATTTCACCCGATCGAAGTCTCATCTTTCAGAACATTGAATGTTCTGCTGAAATTAGCACCATGCGTTTCCGCTGGTTGCCGGGCATCATAGGGTCAGTCCCTCAGCCTCTCTGGATAAGAAGATTTGAATATTGAATTAAGATTTATAATACATACGTCCTTTTCAATAGTCAACAGAATTATTAAAAAATTTCGTATTTTTATTTTCAGGATTACTTTTAACTGCATAGATAACTCCAACCGCCCAAAACGCAGCAAGTACAAAGTAGATCGAGAACAACATGTTATGTGAAACACCTAGAGTATGAAGAAGGGTGCGGGTATTGGTGATAATAATCAATCCACCCACTAGTACCCCTAGTATGTGAGAAGGAATGAGGCGCACTAGCCATGCAGCAATGGGAGCCGCAACCACTCCTCCTAACATTAACGCTCCTACCCATAACCATTCTACTTGTTCCCATCCGAGAGCAATAAAAAATCCGATTGAAGCAGAAACAGCTACAGCAAATTCGCTTGTATCTACTGAGCCGATCACCTTTCTGGTTTTCATATCTTGTTTTGCCATTAGGACCGGAGTGGTGACTGGACCCCAGCCACCACCACCGGTTGCATCTAGAAATCCTGCTAATAATCCAAGTGGGATAAGTTGTTTCTTTGTAAAGGGTTTACCATTTGTTGTTGCTTTCTTCTCTCCAAGTTTAAACAGAAAACGATATAAGATATAAATTCCAAGGATAATTAGAAAGATAGAGATATATGGCTTTATAAAATCTCCAGGCAGGTTGCTTAAAAAACAAGCACCAACAAAAGCGCCGATAGAACCCGGCAGAATTAAGCGAAGAACAACTTGCCGATCAACATTTCCGAATTTAATGTGTGAAGCGCCGGATGCTGCAGTCGTTACGACTTCCGCAAGATGTACGGAAGCAGATGCAGCCGCAGGAGCAATGCCCGCTACTAAGAGCAGTGATGTAGAAGTAACACCATAAGCCATACCTAGTGAACCATCGATCAGCTGTGCAAATAGTCCAATTAAAGCTAATACAATTAACTTTTTCATAACTTCCTCCTCAAAATAAAAAGGCCCTTAACAAGTGATGTTAAGAGCCTTCGGTTTTCCGATCAGCGATACGGATTAAATTTTAGTTAATACTATATGTTTCTAAAACATAAAAAGTCAACTGTTTGTTGAAATTTTTTGTAAAAATAGAAAAATGAAAAAATAGGTCTTGATATCCACTTCAGATATGGTATGATTTTATAAAATTTAAACTCTTATCCAGAGTGGTGAAGGGAACTGGCCCGATGAAACCCGGCAACCTGCGATTTGTAAGGTGCTAACTCCAGCAGAATGTATTTACATTTTGGAAGATAAGGTAATATGTTTACCTCCACTATCTTTCCGAAATGGGAAGGTTTTTTTATTGCTCTTGAAAGTAGTTGATTTCCGCTCCAGAATGCTCGCTTTCCTGGGGGCTTGCGGTGAGCCACCTCGACACTTTGTGTCCTTAGGTGTCTCACATGTC
>NZ_JARMFC010000011.1:0-72800 GCF_036213205.1 Fictibacillus nanhaiensis | reverse complement strand
AACTTTTAGGGGTCACTTCACATTGAGGCTCTTTTGAATGAAAAATCTAAATCTTTTCATGTAAAACTGTATTCTCTATTTCCGAAAAATCAGATAAAGTTGGTTCTTTCCCATTAAGTTTTAGAGTACGGGCTGTTGAAGAATGAACTTTCTTCAAAAGATCAGGGTTGTTCATCAATCGCTGACCGTAAGAAGGGATCATCTCTTTGATCTTTGGTTCCCATTTTCCAATTTCATGTGGGAAGCATTTGTTCAGAACTTCAAGCATAACGTGAACGGCTGTTGACGCTCCAGGAGATGCACCAAGTAAAGCAGCAATAGAACCATCAGCAGATGTAATCACTTCTGTACCGAACTGTAGCGTTCCTTTTCCACCCGTTTCCGTATCTTTGATAACCTGAACACGTTGCCCAGCTACGACAAGATCCCAATCTTCACTCTTCGCAGTCGGGATGAACTCTCGTAGTTCTTCCATTCGCTGTTCTTTTGACAACAATACTTGCTGAATCAAGTATTTTGTTAGTGACATTTCTTTTGCACCAGCTGCCAACATGGTCAACACGTTATTGGGTTTGACTGAAGTCACTAAATCAAGCATAGATCCTGTCTTTAAGAACTTTGGTGAAAATCCCGCGAACGGCCCGAACAACAATGACTTTTTATTGTCAATATATCTTGTATCAAGGTGTGGAACAGACATCGGCGGAGCACCGACTTTGGCTTTTCCGTAAACTTTTGCATGCTGTTGCTCAATCACATCTGGATTTTTACATACCATAAAGATTCCACTTACCGGAAAACCACCGATATGCTTCCCTTCAGGAATACCGGATTTTTGCAGCAAATGTAGGCTTCCTCCACCGCCACCTATAAATACAAACTTCGCTGTGTGGCGTTCAATAGAACCTGTGTTATTATTTTTGACCTTTAATTCCCATAAGCCATCCGACGTACGCTTTAAGTTTTCTACACTATGTTTGTATTTAACATCTACATTTTTATTTTGAAGGTGACTAAATAACATACGAGTGAGAGAACCAAAATTCACATCCGTTCCAGAATCGATCTTCGTAGCAGCGATACTTTCGTTTAACGAACGTCCTTCCATGATTAATGGTATCCATTCCATTAATTTCTCCGGATGATCCGAAAATTCCATCCCCTGGAAAAGAGGGTTCTCTGTTAGCGCTTCCATACGTTTCTTTAAAAACTGAACGTTGCTTTCCCCTTGAACCATACTCATATGTGGCAAAGGCATAATGAAATCTTCTGGATTGTGTATCAATTTTTGATCAACAAGATATGACCAAAATTGCATAGATACTTGGAACTGTTCGTTAATTTCAATGGCTTTCGATATATCAATAGACCCATCTGGTTTTTCCGATGTGTAATTTAGTTCACAAAGTGCTGCATGCCCTGTTCCTGCATTGTTCCACTCGTTCGAACTTTCCTCTCCCGCTTTATCAAGTTTCTCAAATACCTTAATTTTCATTTCTGGAGCTATTTCTTTTAAGATCGTTCCTAATGTAGCACTCATGATTCCAGCGCCGATTAAAAGGACGTCTGTGTTCGTTTCTCTGTTGCTCATCATTATCAACCTTTTCACCTAAAATTTACAGAAAAAAGTCAGCTTCTCTTACTTATGAAGAGACAACTTGATTACCACTTTCCCTGTTTTCATGAAAACCGTATCAACTAGTATTGCGTACATTTCTGTCTTTAATATCTTTATTATATGATAATTATAAATTATTTGAAAGCCGATAAAAAGTGATAATTATATGAATAGTGTGCCCAAACTCTTTCTACATCAGTATTTATATAGGTTTTCAGCAAAGTTTTTCACAGCTTAATTCTCAGTAATATTTGTAATTTCTATTCTAAAACCCATAACAAAAACGCCTGAAATTTTACCATCAGGCGCCAAACTAAAAAATTTCAACCTAAGTTAAGATCAAATCACTGTTTTGTAAGTGTACTTCTTTATTCTTATTATTAAAACTTCGGTTCGTTCGAGTTAATAACACACTTCTGTAATGAGCTGCTCGATGGAGTTTCCCTTTAAGGGCTGCGGAGGTACTTTCAATAGGTAGATCCATTCCGTTTGAGAAAATGACTCTAACCTTTTTTTGATCTATTGAAACAATATCATCAATGTGTGGCTGTGAGAGCCAAATGCAGGAGTCTTTTCGTGGTGATTTCGTGGGAAAAAAGAAAATATCAAGTTTTGTATCAATCATGATTGGAGGAAAGCACATCCTCCCTAAATTAATTTGCGTAGCATCTTTCTTACCATCATATGTACCTCCGTAATACGGACAGGAGTCTTTGATGATTCGAAAAGGTTTCTTTTCAACAAGAATTACTGCGCCTTCTTCATAAATCTCAGCACAAACCCTTCCCCATTGATTAATAAACGGATAAATAGCCATTGTTTTACTCGTTATTAGATATTTCTCCACTTTTTCGTGCACAATTCTACGCTTCATTCAATACCTCCTCAAAGTTTTTAACCCCATAAAAATGAATTACAGTACAAATGTCCCTAATATCCATACTGCATAGTAATATTTTACCATTTAAATAAGAAACCATCTATATATTTAGCGAAAATTGTCAAAATATTTTGTTTTATGTTGAAAAGGGAACAACAATAAATACGTCCATTCTGTCAGCAGTTTGTTTTTTTTAAGAAGACTATAAAAAAAGGGAACCTCTCAAAGGAAGTTCCCTTTTTTTATTCATTACACGTTAAATTTTACTTTATACTGCTGTATGCAAGATGGGACAATCAATCAATAATACGTATCAAATTAATACAGGTAAGATCGAAAGTGATATATCTACGTACTATTGCGTCTTCTACAACAGCTTCATACGAAAAAGTAGCACTGTTATTGCAAGAATCAATACTTACTAAAGTAAATCGTGTTGGTGTAGTTATGCTGTCTAAACTTAACGGTTGGCCACCTAAAATGATAAAGTATTGCGCTTCTCCAAAAGGTGGTACCGGGGTTGTTGGTATCAGGGAGATTGGGAGAAGCAACTCTTCGCCTTCACTTAAATCAATTGAAATTGTATACGGTTCAAAACCGATAGAAAGAACACGTAGCTCATATAATCCTGCTGGAATACCTAAAAGATAAAACACCCCAGCATCATTAGTGAGGACTTCCCTAACCAAAGCCCCTCTTGTATCAAACAACTGTATGACTGCTCCACTAACTGGCCGACCTGTTCGACGATCCGATACTTGACCTGTAATATCTCCATCCGCTCCAGGGCTTAAAGCGAAGTCAACACCTGTTAGACTCTCTCCCTCTGCAAGGAGAATAGTCTGGGAAACTTCCTGAAACCCTTCTGCATCCGCTGTTACTAAGAAACGTCCGGATCCCAAATTACTAATGAAGTACGTCCCGTCATCACTCGTTCTCGCACGTCCTGCTAGAATTCCATTTTCATCAAACACGTTTACTTCAGCATTTGGTAACGGACCATTTCCTAAAATGATGACTGTACCTGTAATAGAAGAAGCTTGACGTTGACCAGGTAATGCAAAGTTTTGCTCAACAGTTGAGTTAACTGGCAAAAACGATATTCGGCTATCTGTACCATAACCTAATGCAGATGCTCTTAACGTATAAGTTCCATTACTTAATCCAGGAATAGTGTAAAAACCATCGATGTTCGTAAGGGCTACCGCTACTGGGCTTCCGTTTACTGCTAAAGCACCTACACTTACTTCATTATTTATTAAGCTTGCTTCAACCGGACCGGTAAATTGATCAAAGGTTTCTACAATCGCACCTACAATCGGCAGACCTGTATCTGCATCCGTAACAAAGCCGGTAAACAAGCTTGGTACGGCAACTAAATTAAAGTTAACGACGCCTTCGACATTCGGAACAGCTGTAAACTCCTCTACACTGCTTCTATAATCTACATTGATGGCAGCAATGCTAAATTCACCTGGTAGAAGACCTTCTATTAAATAATTTCCATCATTGTCTGTTTGCACTTCGGCAATCACAACACCGTCATTGTCGGCTAACCGAAGTAAAGTATTGGCGAGCGGCTGTGAACCGTCAGCATTTCGAACCGTACCGCTAACACTTGATGTAACAATAGACAATTGAAGATCTGCGAAAGTCGTTTCTCCAGAGACAATTGAGATACCAGAAGAGTCGTTTCCAAATCTTTGTTTAGTAGCAATAATCGTGTAGTTTCCGTTTCTCACTTGGCTAAAACGATATCTACCTTGTTCGTCAGTAAGCGTTGACGCAACTACTGGCCCAGAAGGACTGATTAAACGAAGCTCAACACTGGCTCTAGCGATAAATAAACCTGATACTTCATTTGTAACGAAACCTTCCACACTACCAGGTTCAAAAGCTAACGGTAAGTTCGTAATGGTAGTCTCATTGCCTTCAATGAAAACACTTAATGAACGCTGTTCAAATCCTCGTGCACTCACGATCATTGTATAAATCCCAGGTTGTAAGTCCAAGACTTTATAAGCACCATCCGACTGTGTTAATACAGTAGTAACCACCGCTCGAGTTGCATCCAGTATTTGTATCACTGCCCCAGCAATTGAAACTCCATTGAAATCGGAGATCACTCCTAAAAGGTCTCCCGTTTCCAAAGTAAGTGCAAGAACGACTTCTGTCGTAATACCGTTCTCAATAATTCCTCCTAGAGATAAATTGCCATAACCATCTTTTATAGCAGAAATTACTTTCGCACCTTCTTCAAGTTTTTGCTGTATAAATACACCGTTTTGATCAGTTATTCCTGAAGTAATAGGTATACCTGTTTCATTATAAATGGTCGTTACGACCCCAGATATTGGGTTGTTGGTTGCAGCATCAATGACCCTAATGGTTAACGTACCTCCAAGAGCAGCTAGTTGGAGATCAAGTAGAACCTCTTCTCCTTGGTTTACTGTTACAGCAAACGTGTCAGCAATAAAGCCCTCAGTTAATACAGTTACAAAATAATTACCTTCTCTGACTTCTGGAATAACATAGGTTCCATTCGGTTGAGCTAATACAGTAGTTATCAAACTATTATTGAGATCAAAAAGATTGATTTTAATACTTTGTTGTGTGATTGGATTTCCATTCTCATTAGTAACGGTTCCAAAAACACTGCCAAACAGGCTAGTTAATCGTAGATTAGTAGCTGTCTCTATGTTGCTGTTTACAATAGCTCCAATTGACGATACGGCATATCCTCTCAGATTAGCAGTCACTTGGTAAGAGTCAGGCTTTAGACTTCTAAAGGTATAGGTACCATCAAGTTCAGAGACCGTTGATGCAATAATAATATTGTTTAGCAGAACATTTATTACAGCCCCTGATAAAGCAATACCATTATCATCAGTAACGGTTCCTGTAATAGCTCCAGGATCCGGAATCAGATTAATTGATACGTTCACGGTTGCCCCTGGTATAATGGAAATCCCATCTGTTTCATTCTGGTAATCAAGTGCAACAACGGTTAAGGCATATGTGCCAACAGGTAAATTTCCAATAAAGAAGGTACCATCTTCATTTGAGACAGCAGATCCGATAACCGTACCATTCACATCAATAACTTTTATACTTGCCCCGCCAATTACACCATTTGGGCCATTAACTGTACCCGTTAGTACGCCAGGATCTGATAATAAGAAACCATCCACGGTTGTGGTTGTATTCGCTGTAATCGATGCTCCAGCTGAAAACGTATTATAGTTTGGCGTTGTCATAGAAACCGAATATTGCCCTGGAGAAAGACCATTAATCACATAAACTCCTGAATTATTTGTTATGGCTCTACCTGCAGGTTGAACACTCGTTCCAAAAACTAATTGAACGATTGCTCCGGCATTTGGTATACCCGTTTCCTGATCGATTATTGTACCCGTTAGAATCCCTGGAAGGGCAGTTAATTCAATATCGACTGTTTGTGTTTGACCAGGATCTACTGAAAAGCCAACCGTATTTGTTTCATAATCTGGATTAGATGTTCCTAACGAATAGATTCCTGACAAAAAGTTCTCGATCAAATACCTTCCTTGATCATCCGTTTGAACTTCTGCTAGTTCCGCACCTGTTTCATCAATAAGTCTAACAACCGTATTGATGAGAGGAATCACAACGTCTTGTGCTGAGATCCTTTGTGATAAACTCTCAACTTGTATGATCCGTGCAGTAATGGTTCCTCTAACGTTTGAAAGACTCGGTATGAGAGCAAAATTCCGGAATGTTGTTACGCTATCCTCGATAAGAACAGAGCCTGTAGCTGATCCAAAGTTTTCTTTTGTAATGGTTAAGGTATACGTTCCTGTTGATATCAAACCGGAGTTATAATCACCGTTACTATCGGTTAAAACCGTATTAATGACAGGACCATATGGAGAAATTGCCCTAATTTCAATTGAAGCTCCAATTAAAGGATCACCTGTTGCTGCATTTGTAATTTTACCTGAGATGACTCCACCTACTGGAATGAGGATAATATCTACGACAGTATCTTGTTCGGGTAAGACAATACCACTTCCAATTCCTGTTCCTGTTCCATTTCCTTTAGCAGTTACCGTATATTGTCCTTCAATTAGATTATCAACCTCATAAGATCCACTCCCATTTGTAATAACTGTTGTGATTGGTGTGTTTGTTCGGTCTAGAACCTGTATAGTTGTGTTTCCTAGCGGTGTACCATTTGGATTTTTTATAGTTCCTATGATTGTGCCAGGTTCCGGTTGCAGGTCAAGGGTTACGTTCGATAGATTTAAAGAATTGATAATGACTCCAACTGACGCTGCGCCATATCCATCTGCTATCGCACGAATGTTTAAAGGACCTGTTAGGAGGTTACCAAGTCTAAATATACCGTTCTGATCTGTTGTAATAGTAGCAACAAGAATACCACTTACATCAGAGACTTCAATGAAACTTCCTGATATCGGCAATCCTGTTACAACATCTTGAACAATGCCCTCCAGAGCACCTCGATCTTCTGTAAGCGGGACTATTAAATTTGTTACTTCCCCGTTCACTACGATCGCACCTACTGTTGCTGTTTGATAACCGTCTGCAATTACATTCACTTGATACGTTCCAGATGATAGGTTCTGGAATTCAAAGCTTCCATCTGAGAGCGCTATTAGCGTTTGCAGCAATACACCGCCATCATTAAGAAGGCGAATCGAGATTGTTCTGTCCAAAATCGGATTACCCGTTAAATCTGTAACCGTTCCAGAAATCGCCCCCCCTATTTCATTCAAAGCAAAAGAAACTCTAGAAGTCTGATTTGGTAGCACGATAACACCAATTTGGTCCTGTACATAATAAGGCGAAGTTGCAATAACAGTATACGTTCCAGGTGTCAGAAGAATGGATGTAAAGCTACCTGTGGTGTCTGTATTAGTTGAAATTATTGGAATTCCTTCCGGTGTAAGAATAGAAATCAGAATACCTGGTAACTCCTCTCCCGTTTCTGCACTTACAACTGTCCCAAAGATCAATCCTCCTAACGGGGTTAAGATTACATCTATATCCAATAGTTGCTCTCCCGGCTGCAACGAAACGCCTGCGGTCGAAGAGGAATAATTTTCTGCTCCAGCAACTACTGTATAAGACCCTTCCGGTAAGTTCCCAATTACAAAGTTACCATCCAAATCTGTGATACCGTTTCCGATTTCAATATCGTTTTCATCAACCACTCTTACACTAGCGTTAGATAAGGGGATTCCATTCTCATTAGTAACAGTCCCTGATACCGATGCTGGATCAGGCACTAAAGCTAGCTGTACATTTGATATCGTATTAGAAGTTACGATTATACCAGTAGAACGAATGCTATAATTAATCTGAAAGGCGTTTAACGTATAAGATCTTGGTGCCACACCTTCTATTAAAAAGTCCCCTGCTGCGCCTGTCGTTCTTCTTGCAATTGGTGTAACAGCACCTGGTGCATACACTTCTACCTGAGCACCAACGAGCGGAGCAAGAGTTTGTTCATCAAGTATTACACCAGATATTTGACCCGGTTCTGGAACTAAGCTGATATTAGCAGTTACCGTCTCGCCTGGTCCAGCATTGATCGATACTTGGCGTCTCTGGTAATCAGGAATAATAGCCGTAACAAGATATTGTCCTTCCGTAAAACCTATTATTCGATAAAATCCGTCAGAATCAGTGTTAACTACTCGAACTGTAAAACCGTACACATCTAAAAGCCTTACTGTAACATTAACTAACGGGTTCCCAGACTCTGAAGTGATAATCCCTTCCACCGTAGCTGGGAACGGTTCAAGTGCAAAATCGACGACTCGCGTATCGTTTGGAGGTACAAAAACAGAAGCACTCGATGAACCGTAGCCATCGTCAGTAAAAGCCACGATTGTATAAGGACCAGAATACACACCTTGTGTTACATAATTACCTTGCTGATCCGTTACAGTGGTTGCAATAACGGGGCCAGTCGGTGATAAATATCGGACTTGAACCATGACTTGTGAAATTGGAAGCCCTGTGAGATTGTCTGTAATAGTTCCCGAAACAAACCCTGGCTCGGGAGTTAAGATAAAGCTTAAGGATGTTGTTTCATCAGGTAATACGTTAAACGTTGCACTCTGACTAGAAAAACCGTCAGCACTTACGATGGCACGATACGTATCAGGCGAAAGATTGGCAAAGGTAAATTGACCAAAACTATCTGAGACTCCTTTTCTATCAAGCGGCTTACCTGAAGAAGTTACTAAAATGATTGCGTTCGATAACGGTTCTCCCGAGAGCTGATTTGTAACATATCCTGTAACCGCTCCTGAATTTTGGGTTAAAGAAACAGAAATATTAGATCCAGTTACAGGTACAGTAATTGTTATAACTTCATTTCCGTAGTTCACTGCGTTAACATTTAATAGATAGATACCCGGTGCAATAGAGTCAAATAAGAAAGTGCCATCAGTACCTGGATACTGCTTTGCAACAAACATGCCTGTATTATTTGTAAGAGTAACAGAAACAGCAGTGCCACTGATCGGATTTCCAGTTGCAGAATCTGTTACGGATCCTGTTATGGTTGTAAGAATTTGCGATAACGGTATTGTAATACTGCTTACCTCACTGCTGTTGACGATAACAGCTGTCATATTTGGAGAATAACCTTCTAACTCAGCACTTACAAAATAGGTTCCGACGGATAATTCTGTAATTTGGAACGCACCGTCAGAGTGTGCGATTAGAGCCTGTAGCAATTCTCCGTTAGCACCGAATAATTTTAGTTGTATATTATCCCCTGAAAGTGGAATTCCTTCGCTATCTGTTACTTGCCCTGCTATACTCCCTACCGTACTTGTTAATTGAAGATTTGCTCCAGAAGTCTCATCACTTTGTACAATTACACCTGTAATCTCAGTTGAATAGTTTTGAGCAGAAGATGTAATTGCATATGAACCTGGAACAAAATTACGAAGCAAGAAGTTGCCAAATTGATCAGTTGTTGAGAAGCGAATCAAAATTCCAAGACTGTCATGTACAAGTATAGCCGCACCTGGAATGGGTGCACCCGTTGTAAAATCTGAAACCGTTCCTGAGATAGAACCACGGATGGTCACTAGTTCAAAATTAAACTCAGTGATGTCCTGACCTGGACCTACTGCTACGTTTCCTGTCGCATTTGCGTAGCCCCCTGCTCTTATTACTACTGCATAAGAACCAGCTGGAATATTACTGAGCGTGTAGTTTCCTTCAGCATCTGTTATTCCATTTCCAATTGGTGTTTCATTTACATCAAGAAGGGAAACGGTACCGTTAGCTACTGGCGCACCAAGATCAGAAATTAAAGTACCAGAGACAGTACCAGGATTAGGTTGTATAGTGAGAGAAACGTTTGTTGTTTGCCCAGAAACAACAAACGCTCCCGTACTTCCTACTGAATAATTAACAGCCACTGCATTAACAATATAATTACCTGGAGCAAGACTCTGAAACAAGAAATTCCCCTCTGGAGTAGCTGCAACCGTATTTACGAATTGGTTATTCATCGTGTACAGCTGTACCACAAGTCCCTCAGCCGCAGGTGCTATCGTTCCTGTAATTCTCCCTGGATTAGGTTGAAGTTCAAAGTTAACAAACTTCGTTAACCCAGCAGGAACAACTACACCTACGATTCTTGTTTCATATCCTTCTGCAACTGCAGTAAGTGAATAGACACCTCCAGGCAATCCAAGAGAAATAAACGTCCCATCCGTACTAGTTAATGCAGAATCAACAAATGCTCCAAGCGTGTTACTGATGTTAATTGTTGCACCAGCAATCGGCAGGTCGGTTAGTGCATCTACCAATTTACCTGTTACAAATCCAGGAGATGGAGCAAGGCTAATGGTAATTGAAGAAACTATTCCAGGGGTTAACGTTATAGACGCTGAAGAAGTTTGGAAATTTTCTGCGGCAACAATAACGGTATAGGTGCTGGGCATTAAATCTTCAACTATGAATACACCATCAACATCTGAAAAGGTAGAATTTATAATAAGACCGTTAGCATCAAGCAGCTGCACTTCTACCGAAGCCCCTGCTAGTCGTTCTCCAGTCTCACTGTTAATAATCGTCCCTGAAATAGCAGAAGGATTAGGTGTTAATGAAAAATTAACAATCGAAGTCACACCAGCTGTAATAACTGCTCCACTCAAACTTGTTTGAAAGTCAACAATGTTTGCTGTAACAACATAGCTTCCAGGAAGCAGCTCCCCAATCACATAGTTTCCATTTGTATCTGTTACAGCTCTAGAGATTAGTACGTCAGAGTCTGCATTCTTCACAAGAACGACTACACCCGGAAGAAGATTTCCTTCGTTATCCTGTACACTCCCTGAAAGAGAGCCAAAAAGAGGCTGAAGTTCTGTGCTGATGATAGTCGTTTCATTATCCTGAATAACCGCACCAAGTGAAACCGGCGAAAATCCTTCTGCTCCAACAATAACGGTATATCGATCAGGCGCTAGCCCACTAATTGTATAGTTTCCATTGCTGTCTGTAATGGTTTTTGCTACCACGATGTTATTTAGAACAACATCCACTGAAGCACCACTAATTAAACTACCTCCTGAAGAAACCTCGCCTGTAAGAACTCCTGCTAGCCTTCTGAGTTTTACATCTACCGTTGTAGATTGATCGGACTGAACATATGTCCCGATCGTTTTTGTACCATGGCCATCAGAAGAAAAGGTGATTACATACGTACCTGGACCAAGTGAAGCCACAGAGAATTGTCCGTTTGCATCAGTTGTTACAGATGCATCCGTTATCCCAGAATTGTTAACAACTTTCAGACTCGCTCCTGCAAGTGGAACACCGCTATCTTCATCAGTTACCGTTCCAGTGATTGAACCTGGATTTGCTACAAGATTCACATCTACAACAACACTTTGACCGGCACTCACAGAGAAACCGACAACAAATGTTTGAAAAGCAGGTGCACTCACACGTAATCTGTAAGAACCAGGAGCAAGTCGATTTATTGTGTACTGTCCTGTTCCATTCGTTGTTGTGGTCACAACGGCTATTCCCGTACCGCTCAAAGCCTCAACTTTTGCCCCTACTATAGGTCCTCCACTTCCTGTTATCGTACCTGTTACCGTGCCTGGATTAGGTTGGAGCACAAAGTTTGCTGTCGTTGTCTGATTGGACGGCACATTTTGACCAATTGTTGCAGACTGATAATTATTAGCTGAGACCGTGACCGTATAATGCCCAGGGATCACCTGACCAAACGTATAAGTTCCTGTTGGCGAAGTGGTTACATTTGCAATAACTGTACCAAGGTTATCTGATAACAAGACGGTAGCACCACTAACAGCAGAACCTACATTAGAGGTAACCGTACCTTGAAGAATTCCTGGAATTGCAACAAGAACAGGGTTGATGACTGTTATGGTGCCAGATTGAATAACAACCGATTGCGCCAAGGTCGTGTAATTTGCTTTTGAAAATTCAATCGTATAAGTACCTGGTGCAATATTTGTAAGACTATACTTACCAAATGCGTCTGTTTGAGTCACAGCAACCTGTGTTGGCCCTGACAAAAGTCTTACCGTAACAGCACTTATGGGCTGTGCGTTTGAGCCATCCAGCACTGTACCAGCAGCTCCACCTGTCGCTTGAACATTTACAGAGATAGAAGCAGAAGCAGGAGTAAGATCTCCACCCGTAAAACTATCACAGCCTGTTGCCCGTACTGTATTAAGTGCTTTCGTTCCTGCTGTATAAAAGATTCCATTCTCAGCAAACTGAAGAGTCGCAGTGGCGCCAGGAGCTATATTCCCTACCGACCAAGTCAGTGTTTTCGTTGAAGAATTGTAAGCAGTTGTCCCTTGCGAAACACTTAGGACCGAAAAGAGTGACACTACATCTAATGAAACAATATCTGTTACATTAATAATATTTGCAGCACTTTTCCCTGTATTCGTTAGCGTAATTCTTCCCGTCCACTCCCCAATCTGCCCAGCAACAGGAGAAGTTGGACCTGACAACAGCGTTTTAGTGACCTGCAAGTTTGCCCGTACATTACCTGAATTAATTGTCACTGGATTAGAGAACGCATTCTGAAATTGAAAGTTCTCTGATTCTCGTAGAGAGTCTTTATTGTAGTTGTTGTTGTTTGTAGCTGTAAAAGCAACCATACGAACAGAACTTTGAGCTGTAATGCCAAGTAAGGAAAAGAACGTAGAAGCTGGAACTAAAAAGTCGATAAAGTAGTTTTGCGTATTATCTAGTGTAGAGTCAGCCTGAACAACACGTGCTACATCAAAATTAATGATGGACCGAGAATAATTTGGATTTCCTTTACCATCCGTACCTTCAGCAGGATCGCTCCATGAGTTCACTTGTTTAATCGTGTTCTGCACCAAGTTCACTCTTTTGTTTAATCCATTGACTGCTAGAAGCCAGTCATACGTCCCTGCTACACCCGTCGTATTTAACAAAACGCCCCAGGCATAGTTTGCGAAAGCCGTTTTGGCGCTATTTCTTGGATCTGATCGAACACGCATTCTAAAGTACACATTAATTTCATCATAAGCGAAGTAAAAGGAAGGAAAAGTTGCATTTCCTACAATATCTGTTCCTGCAGGATTAATGTCCTTTATCACATCCGCATAAGGAACACCACCTACTGTAATTGCTGAAAACTGATTATTACTGGGAAAAGACATCCCAACACCTCCGTCAAAAAAATAACATCGATTTAATATACGCGGAGGAATCATACATTGATTACCATTTTTTACAATTGTATTTCAATACACGAAAAAAGAAGCCGTTCAAAGAAAACAGCTTCTTGTTTTTGTTTAATTGGGATCATGTTATTTTTACTTAACTAATTTATACATCAACACATCATCCACATATTCGTCTTTGCCAAACTTGAATTCTTTAACTTTTCGTCCTTCCTCTAAAAATCCTAGTCTTTTATATATTTCTATTGCTCTAGTATTGGTAGAGAAAGTTCCTAAAGTAACTTTTTCAATGACCGGATGTTTTTCAGCCCAAGATAACAGCTCGTGAATCAATAGCTTGCCAAGTCCTTTGTTTCTCCATTCTTTTTGAAGCATGATTGCAAACGACCCTGTGTGATGCATTCTCAGTCTTTCTTGTGACCGAAAAACGATCCAACCGACCACAGTGTTTTTATGTTCTGCCACTAGCATCGTCTCTCGTTCATGCTCAAGAATGTTTCTTATCCATTCTTCATGATCTTTCGTCTTCTTGTTAAATTCTTTCGAAACCGCAATAAAAAAATCGTGTTCAGAAATCACTTCACGCTGAATTTGAAGAATAGCTTCAGCATCCTCAACGCGGACGGTTCGGATAATTGCTTTCTCCTCTTGTTTAAATGACATAGTGTTAACCTCTTTTTCTAAAAAGTTATGAGTTGGTAACAGGATTCTCATTCATGATGGAATGCACAATATGGATAGAATCCCACTCACCACGAGAAAATTTGATAATGGGAAATCGTCTAGGAAACAGTTTCTGACGAATTTCTTCAGGGCTGTCTCCTTTTTGATGTAATGTTAGAACTTCATGCTGTATGCCTAATAGATAGTCAAGTTTTCGTTGTAATGCCCTTCTTCCTTCTTGAATAAAGCCAGCATGATTGCAAAACACTTCCTGAAAATCATACGTTAAAACGCGCTGCAATGATTGAATAATAGTAGGAATGCTTTCTTCCTCAAGAACTACTTTGGTCTTTTCCATCACGTACAGGTCACCTGTAAACAGCTGCCCCGTTTCTCGATTCAGAAATGCATGATGGTCTAGTGCATGACCTGGAGTGGGTATAGCATCCCAATATGCATTCCTAGATTGAAATTGAGCTTTCATTTTTTGAGCATGAAATGGTTTTCTTCTGCCCCAAAATAACTGTCTATACAAAGGATAATGTGCACGTTTCGAACAATCATCAATCGTTTTTTCATCTAAGTAGATAGGGACTTTTTTTGTTTTTTCAATATAACTAGCACAGCCTGTATGATCTTCATGAAAGTGTGTTAAGAATACTTGGTCAAAATCAGCTTGATCAATAAAAGGTTTGAAGTGCTGATGTAAAGACTGGGCACCAGTATCGATTAATACACCATCAACGAGAAAACTATATACATTTAACGACACTCCTTGAAAACGAACTTGTCCATTTAAGTAAGAAACATTATGTTTTTCTCCAGATTGAGATGATTTTTTCAAAAACAAATCTTCCAACTCCCGCTATTCTCTTTTTCTCTCATTCTATTTAAACGCTATGAACTTTAATTCCATAAAAGTTGTTATACTCCTTCCACCCTCATAATGAGGTTTTCATCTAACGAAAAAAAAGAATAGCCACGATAGTGTCAGATTATTGGGAAAATTGATAAGAAATATGTCACTTTATGCTACCCTCTCGCATGGGATTTTCCCAAGTTTTATTTTTCCATTTTATGTTAGATTTAAATTACAAGTCTTATAGAAAGGAGTTTTCCATGAACGTCGGAACTAGAGAGCCCATTACACAGTCACTCGAGCGGTGGCATACAGCCATACGGACAAATCACATACAGCAATCAGAGAGTATACATAACGAGATTAAGAGTGAGATCACACAGATCAAAGACCCATCTACACAGTTGTATTATCAATTGTTAAACAGCCGCTACTTGATTTTAAAGAAAGAGCTTACTTCTGCTCACGCCATTTTAGATACGCTTAATGATGTTCATCTTAATCGAACAGATATTTTTGGGTACTATATGAACTTAATTACCGGAATGCTATTAACAGCTGAAGGAAATTATGAAGTAGCAGAATTGCGTTTTATCCGTGCGTTTAACTTATTAAATGTGTTGAACAATATGACGGATGATATCGTGCGAGCAGACTTTTATCATAAAGCTGCCGTTCTGTATTATCACATACGTCAGCCACTCACCGCACTGGATTATGCGAACGAAGCTTTGAAAACGTTATCTGAAGCGGAAGATTACGAACTGCTTCAATCCGGTTGTGAAAATATTCTGGGCCTTGCTTCTCTATTATTAAAACAATATGGGAAAGCAGAAGAACATTTTCTGTGCGCACTTGATCTCGCTAAGCGTATTGATCAGACATATACCTCACTGATCAAATACAACATCGGTTATCTGTATGCTGAACAAAACATGTCCGAACTGGCAATACGCTACTTGTTAGAGGTTTTTGAAGAAGAAGAAGCCTTTTATAAGACCCACTTCTTATTGTCTCGAGAATTCTATCGATTGAATAATGAAGAAAAAGCAATACCGTTCTACAATAAAGGAATCGAGCTTGCGAATGAAGAATACCTTCATCACTTCAAAATACTGAACGCCATAAATCAGGCAACAGATATTAACGAGCTTGAACGTATTGTTAAAGAAGGAAATGACTATTTTAAACAACACGAACTCTTTGGTTTCGTAGAAGATTATGCTGGAGAACTTGCACAGGTCTTCTTCACCAAAGAGAACCACAATAAAGCTAGTTATTATTTTAAAGAGTCTTACGAAGCAAAACGCGCTTTACAAAAAAAGGAGGCACTAAAATGAAAAAATTTGCTGCAGGTATCATCATCACTTCACTAGCATTAACAGCTGTATTTGTTGGATTATCCACAAAATCAGTTGAGCAAGCTGAGCATGGTAGAACGTTCTCTTTGTCTCAAAAATTATAAAATACGATGTATGCACAAAAAAAACGATCAGAGGATTTTCTGATCGTTTTTTGTTTGTTGCTGGAATGATATCTAATCACATTAGTTTTTTTGTCATTTTATAATTTATTAATGACACACCTTTACGAACTACACTTTGCGGAGAAACTACTTCGTACCCTCGCTGTTCGAAAAATGGTTTAGCGGTAATACTTGCATCCGTATCAATACTTAATAAGTTTACTTTCCTTGCTTCCGATTCAATCACATTTACTAATGCCGAAGCTATCCCTTGTCTCTGGTAATGCTTATGAACATAAAGTCTATCTAAATGTCCACTATGTGTTAAATCACTAAAGCCAACAATTTCATCCTTATTCTTAGCTACAAAAGTTATGTTTTTTCTCAATGTTTCCTTCCACGACTTTACTTTAGATTGTAATTCATTAAAGGAAACCCAAGCATCTAACTCTAGTGAGGAATAATCTTTGGCATTTACGCTATGTACAGTTTCATAAAACAGATTGATAATCTCCTCTGTATCAGTTTCCTTGTACTTTACAATTTTCAATTTCATCTACTCACCTCTGTGCGGTAAACGTTGTCCCTTTATTCACAACTCCAGTTCTCCCAACAATCAATTTTACTGCATAACTATTACATAGAAGGTAGTTTAATCGTAAAAGTTGTTCCTTTTTCCAAAACGCTATCGATTGTAATTCTACCACCCATCTGTTTTACAATTTGGTGGCATACGGTTAAACCGAGTCCCGTTCCTTTTTCTTTCGTAGAATAATACGGACTGCCTAGTTTTTTTAATTGTTCCTTAGACATGCCTACACCGTTATCCCTAATCTCAATGCAAACATACCCGTTCGTATCATTAAACGCTAATATTCTAATTTCGCCTTTTGACTTAATTGCTTCTATGGCGTTCTTAATTATGTTAATCAACACTTGCTGAATTTCCAGTTTTAGCCCTTCAATTTTCAGAGAAGATTCCACGTGTTGCGAGATATGTATACTGTTCAAAATGGCATAGGAGTGCATCACATCTATCGATTGTTGAATGGTAGATGTTAGATCGATAATTTCGTATTGATCCGTTTGTGGTTTCGCCAATGCCAAATACTGATTGATAATTTCCTGCGCCCGGTCTAGTTCTTCAATCGAGATACTAATATACATCTGCTGTTCCTTCGTTAAATCTTCTTTTTGCATGAGCTGCATAAACCCTCGTACAGAAGTCATGGGATTTCGAATCTCGTGAGCAACTGAAGCCGCAAGCTGACTAACAACATTCATTTTTTCCGTACGAAGAAGCTCTTGCCTCATTTCCATCTGCTCGTTCATATTTTCAATCAAATGCACAACTGCAATTAACGTTGCTAATACGATAAGCGAGGAACTTATTTCGAAAAAGAGCTCCTGCTCGTCCCCTTTTATTAAAAGTGAGATTCCTCTCGTAATTGGGATCAATGAATAGAACAAACTAATCACTGTAACCTTGCCTTTGATGCCGTAGCGATGAAAGAGCTTTGTAATGGGCAATAACAATAAACAGAGAACCATGTAATTTCCTAGCAAAACAGCTATTTTTTGATCTGTCATGTACCCTACCATAAGAAGTGCTAAAAGACTCGAGAATCCTACCCTTTTTCCACCGTATAAGAAGGCCAAGATAATAGCAACCGATTTAAAGTCGTACGTATAGATTTCAGAATAAACGACTGGCTGACTCATCGTGAAGAATAAAATGATCAGCATGACGAGAAAGAACTTCGACGTAATGCGCTTTCGTTCTTCATCTCTCTCATTAAAGAATACTTGATAAATAAGGATGGTAAAAAGGATAAAGACCACGTGTAAGCACATGCTTTGTATAGACTCTAACATTCTATTCCCTACTTCCTTGATTTCCTGCTTACAAGATTTTCGACAACTTTTTAGTATATCCTTGTCATCGGACGAATTTTATAGGTATTACTATCTATAAATTTTTATAAAAAAAAGCACTTCTCCACTAGGAAGAAATGCACGCATTTCACGTAATTGGATGGATTAAAACGTTCTACTCAAAACTTGTCCTTGATAATTCAAGGCATCTTGTGCTCGAATTCGCTGACTCTCACTCAATTCCGTTAAATCGGCCCATTTAAGATCAGAGTGTTCTGAGCTTAAAACAATTTCAGCATCTTCTGTGATCATACATCGGAATATTGCTGCTTGAGTGTTAATTGAACGATGATAATATACTCCCGTTAAAACAGGATCAAATCACATCAACCCCAAGCTCTTCTCTACATTCACGAAACAATGCCTGATGTATCGTTTCACCCGGATCGACAGCACCTCCAGGCAAACTCCAACCTTTGTTTCCGTAAGTTCGTTTTAACAATAGTACCTTATTTTCTGCATTAAAAATAATGGCGTGAGAACCAAATCGAAACATATCATGAAATCCCAAGTCAATCCCTCTTCTATCACTAGTGTATAGTGAGGTTTATTCTACTTACTAGCCTAATAATCCTTCTTAGCTAATGAGTTTAAGTCCAACGGCAGCACAGAGTACCATTGCCATGAACAGAATTCTTAGTCTGTTTTTTGATTCACCATAAAATAAAATTCCGACTATTCCTGAACCAACTGTTCCGATTCCTGTCCAGATCGCGTAGGCAGTGCCCATCGGCAAAGATTGCATAGCTAAACTCAACAAAAGAAAGCTACTACTAAATCCTATAACAAGAACAAGAAAAGAAACACTATTTCTCTTTT
This sequence comes from Fictibacillus nanhaiensis, assembly GCF_036213205.1. GTDB lineage: Bacteria > Bacillota > Bacilli > Bacillales > Fictibacillaceae > Fictibacillus > Fictibacillus nanhaiensis_E. The sequence continues at coordinate 53,828 of NZ_JARMFC010000011.1, read as the reverse complement.
TTGCAACAAGGTTCATTCCTGTTACTCCTACTACCTCAAAAAGACCTGCAAACACCAGAAAGATCCAGCCCATTACTGAACGCCTCCTTCTGATTTTGGTTTTCCAGTTACTAGTTTAAGTCCCATAACTCCCGCAAGAAGAACAAGAATGAGTATGATCTTTAGCATTTTAAATGGCTCACCAAACACAAGCATTTCCATCAAGACTGTCCCACTTGCTCCTAATCCAGTAAATACGGCATAAACCGTGCCAACAGGAAGTTGCTTCGTAGCCAAAATAAGAAGCGCAAACGAAAAGATGATGGATATAGTGGTTGCGGTCCACGTCAAAAAATTAAACGAATGCTTTAAACCGATTACCCAACATACTTCAAACACTGAACCTAATAAGACATAACCCCAAGCCCGATTCATTACTATTCACCACTTTCTTTCCTGATACCTTGCCAATAAACGAACCATGACTGTTTAGACCTTTTTTGCAGCCGCTCTGGAATCCCATAGATTAACTCGACGAGTAGTCCATCTAACATGGTTAGAAACGCAAGAGCGGCTGTTTCAGCTGTAACATCATTTCTTAATTCATCCGAATTTTGTTCAAAAAGTGCTGTAAACAAACTTTCCAAACGATCAACAAACTTGTTACTTCCAGTCTTTATTACTTCTTCATGCTGCACAGGCGGATAAAAAGACGTGCGCATAAAAAATTTCATATTATCGTTATGCTCAAATCGATTTAGATACTCCGTTAAAAATCTAAATAAGACATCCTTCAGTGTCTTTGATTGATGATCTTGAACAAATTGTTTAACAAAATCGATTTCACAATCTGTCGCATCAAGAAACGTTTGTATATAGAGATCATCTTTACTCTTAAAATGAGTGTAGATCGATTGCTTTTTTATGCCTACCTCATTTGCGATTACAGTCAAAGAAGCACCCTCATAACCCAATTGAGCAAATTGGATGAGCGCTGTTTGTTTTAGTTGATCATAAGTCATTTGATAACCACCTTCCGAACGGTCGTAAGGTAATCTTATCACACTATTTTTTAAAGTCAAACACATCGTTAACCATTTAAACTTGTAACAACCACTCCAAAATGTGGTATCATTATTTTTGGTAAATTAATGAAAATCATAGGAATGAGTGCGGCATATGGAAACTCAAAAAAGTAAAACATTCATAGATAAATTGGATTACGGAATTCTATTTATACTCTTCTTATTATCAATTATTAGTTTGATGTTCATATATAGCGGCCAACAATCCGGTCAATACAACGATAATTTTGTTCCTAAACAAATATTTTGGTACACCTTAAGTACAATTTTAATGCTAGCCATTGCACGTCTAGATTTTGAGCAACTGAAAAGAATGTCATGGTATTTTTATGGTTTTGTTTTGTTTTTTATTGTTATGTTAATTTTTGCACCAGAGAGTATTGCTAAGCCCATAAACGGCTCTAAAGCATGGTATCAATTGCCTTTCCTTGGCTCTTTTCAACCTTCTGAATTTATGAAAATCGCTTTGATCTTAGTTCTAAGTAATATCGTTGAATCACACAATTACCAATATATTCAGCGTACGATTAGATCTGATTTATATTTAATTTATAAAATGGGTCTAGCAAGTTTAGCTCCTATTATCTTTGTCGCCATTCAGCCAGATTCAGGAATGATCATGCTCTACCTTTCCATCATTCTGTCTATCATATTCATTTCAGGTGTAAGCTGGAAGATCATATTGGCAGTTATCTCACTGCCATCTATCGTTTTAACAGCATTAATCGTCATCTATTTTAAATTTAATACCTTTTTTCAGACTAAATTGCTCGTCTTACTTCTTCCTCACCAAAGAAGTAGAATAAACGGCTGGTTAAATCCGTTTGAATACACAGACCAAGGTTATCAAACCAAACAAGCGATCACAGCAATCGGTTCAGGGTGGTATTCTGGTAAGGGTTGGATGGAAGGTATCATGTATGTACCTGAAGCGCATACAGATTTTATCTTTTCCATTATTGGGGAAGACACTGGCTTTCTAGGTACTTCCATCGTAGTAAGTCTGTTCTTCTTGTTGATCTATAAAATCGTAATTTTGGGTGTGAAGTCAAACTATTCTTTTGGCGGGTACATGTGTTCAGGAATCATAGGACTTCTTTCGTTCCAGATCTTTCAGAATGTGGGAATGAATATAGGCTTGTTGCCGGTAACAGGAGTCACCTTGCCGTTCTTAAGTTATGGTGGGAGTTCGTTATTATCCAATATGATGTTAATGGGGATCGTACTTGGAGTAAGTGTGCAAACAAATCGTTATATGTTTGAGATTGATCAATAGGATATATAAACAATGGCAACCAGAAATAATCTGGTGCCGTTGTTTTTTATTTTCGCATTCATTTCCCCGACCCTACTTTCTGAGGATTATTCCACCTTATATCTTTCTTTAACGATTCCCGATCCAATTCCTCCACTCACCATGAATAGTAACGGCCCAAAGTTCCACAGAAATTTCCCCCCAGGCAATGAAGAGTCTAAATTTGCAAATTTAGTTAGACCTAGAAAACCTAGTTTAATGATTAACAAAGTAACACCAAGTAAAAATACAACATCAAAAAGAAACTTTAATTTAGGATGAGCAAGTTGTTTACTATCATTTATGACTTTTTCTTTTAAATCTTCATCCGTTCTGAGTAATTCATCAATCGTTACTTCAAACAGATCACTTAGTTTGATAATAACTTCGATGCTCGGATAATTTTGCCCGTTCTCCCACTTTGAAACAGATTGTCTGCTCACAAAAAGCTTTTCAGCTAATTCTTCCTGAGACCAACCTCTCGTCTTTCTTACGCTTTTTAACTTCTCACCAAAAACCATCGATTGTACCCACCTTTTTGTATGTATAAGCTCATTATTGTGAATTTATGGTCAAAAAGTAAAGATAACTTTAGTTGCTATGAGGCGCAACCCATAGTTGCATTGGGGAATCTCCTCGTTTAGGGCCAAATTAAGGTGAATAACGAATTCTTAATCCATACCACACAGGGTATATTTTCATTTAATTCAAGAAGTTTTGGAAATAATTCTAGAAATTCGTGATATATACCGGCGAGTTTTTAAAATATATGGGCGAGTCGACATATTCTGACAACAACATACCTCTAAAATACCCTTACACCATCATGCGAACAAATATAAAGCACTTCTCTCATTAGAAGAAGTGCTCCACACAAACTATTCACTCGTTTGAAGTATCTCTGTACCTTTAACCGATTCTTTCAATTTAGGACTACCCGCGTTATCGGCAAATCCAAAAATACTAAACAATACAATCGTCACACCAAGTAAGAATTTCTTGTTCATCTTCATCATTTCACCGCGTCCAGTTCAATAGTTGCTTTAAACAGATCACCGTCAACGTCGATCTCCATACTACCATCGTGAAGATCTACGATGGATTTTGCGATGGCAAGACCAAGGCCAGAACCATCTGTATGACGTGATGTGTCTCCGCGTTTGAATCGTTCAAATAATTCTTCAAAGTTTCCGCCTAGTTCGTACTTCGAGACATTCTTGAATGAAACGACGACCTTTAGATTTTCTTCTGTAACGGATATATATACTCTTGTATTGTCCATAGAGTACTTTAAAGCGTTGCCGATCAAATTCTCAAACACACGCCACATTTTTTGACCATCCACATTAGCAAAAATAGGGCTATTAGGAGTTGCTACTCTAAAAGTTAGTGACGATTCTTTAATGGTTTCACTGTATTCAGCCATGGCTTGTTGAAGCAGCTGGACGATATCAACTTTATGTTTAATCAATTCCAGGTTCCCGCTTGCCATCTTAGATACTTCGAACAGATCATCAATCAGAACTTTTAGACGCTTTGATTTGCGATCTATGATTTCTAAATAAGCATTCTGATCCTCTTTTGTTACCTCTTGTGATCTTAAGAGTTCCGTATACGTAATGATCGATGTCAAAGGTGTTCGTAAATCATGACTGACATTGGTGATCAGCTCCGTTTTAAGCCTCTCACTTTTTGCTTCTGCACGTTTTGATGTTTTTACACCATGCTTGAGTAAGTTTAGGTTTCCAGCTAACATAGCTAGTGCCGATTTTCCCTTATGAGGAAGATCTTGTTCCATCTGTCCCGCCGCAAGCTCATTCGTGTGTTGAATGATTCTGTTAAAAAATCCAATTCTTTTAAAAAGGTAGATCATTACCGGTACAGTGAAGAATAAAAACAGAATGAAATAAACGACGAAAGCCATAGGATGGAAGAATACGACGGCTGCACCGAAACCTGATAAAAAGATGACGATGAGAAGCAGCATAATTTGTATGCCAACACTTCTGTTGTAGAATGCATCAGAAACTAATCGGTAAAACCAGCGTGCTGACTTCATGATAAAGGCGTCTTTATACAAATGTTTTTTGCTAACATCACCGTAGATCCATGCGACTTGAATAAGAGTGATAGCCACCATAAGCGTAGTAATCAAAAATTCAAAAATGCCATCACTATACAAGATTGAGAATGCCATATGATCGTAGTTTTGTGCGTTCATAACTAAAGCCATTATTGCAAAAAAAGTACTGATCAATAGAATGCCCCACCGAATATCAATAGGCACTTTTCGATAAATGTTCACTTTGTCTGAAGAAGTGATTAACTGTAATGGGTGAAGTCTTCTTCCCCAAATAAACACAATGAATAGAATCACAATACTGCAGATCGATATAATGTAAAATACCGTTTGTCTCTTCTCAAAATCAAATACTTGTTTTTGTAACCAACTACCTCCTTCAGGAAGAGTAATAAACCCCTGAAGTGTTTTTGACTTTTGAGGTAAATATTCGTAATTAGAATATTGCATAAAAGAATCGTGGCCACTACTACTTAAGTTGCCATTTTCAGATGACGAAGAGTATTCTTTCGAGAACAAATTTGATCTATCCTTAAGATCTTTAGCTGTATCAGCTGTCGGAACATTTGTATACACATCTTTTGAGTTCATATCTACTAAATAGTAGTTGAAACCCAAAAGGTTAGGATCATAATCAGCGATATAACTTTGCCTTTCTTCTACAAGTGCCTCAACTTCTTTTTCTTTTTCCTTCAGAATCTTAGCTTTAATATGCTCGTCGCTTCTAAAGTTCTCCATGATATCTTTAACTTTCGCATCTCTTTGTTGTTCATAAAGCTTAACAACATCTTCGTTTTTAGCAGCCTTCGCTTCATCAATCTGGTATTCATACTGGCTTTTGATATCGGCTATTTGCTCTGATAGACTTCCATAGCGCGTTCGATGTTCTTCAATCTCTTCTTTAGAAACTTTTATATTGTCCTTAAGCTCATCTTCGGATAAATAATTGATTTCAGAAATACTGAGATAATCAATAAATTCTTCGAAATGTTCGTTAAACTCCTCTGTATGAAAATAATCCTTTTTAAAATACCAATGACCATTTTCTAAAATCGAAACGATACCACTTAATCCAAAGGTCAACAACATGATCCAAACAACCCACTTGCTTCTATTTTTCCATTTTGTATCCAATTCCCCATACCACCTTTAAATATCTAGGATTTTTCGGATCAATCTCAATCTTTTCTCTAATCTTTCGGATATGAACGGCCACTGTGTTTTCAGCGTTGTAACTAGGCTCTTTCCAAACCCGCTCATATATATCATTAATCGAAAAAACTCTTCCAGGGTAAGACATTAACAATTCTACAATCTTGTATTCAATAGGTGTTAATTTTACAGAATCGCCGTTAATAGCTACTTCCTTTGCTTCTTTATCAAGGGTTAAACCGTTCAGATTGATTAGATTTGTCTTACCCTCATATGTACCAAGCGTCACGTAACGGCGTAGCTGAGATTTAACACGTGCTATTAGCTCCAAAGGATTAAATGGCTTTGTCACATAATCATCCGCACCGATCTGCAGTCCTAAGACCTTATCCGTATCCTCGCTCTTTGCACTCAAGATGATAATCGGTATGTTTTTTTGTTCTCTAATTTTAAATGTCGTCGAGATACCATCTAATTTTGGCATCATTATGTCCATTACAATAAGATGTATTGGGTGTTCATCTAATTTCTCTATCGCTTCAATTCCATCACTTGCCTGAACAACTGTAATTCCTTCATTCTTCAAATAGATTTCTATCGCATCACGAATTTCTTTTTCATCATCTACAACAAGTACGTTAAAAGCATTCATGTTCTCACACTCCCTTCTGCATTATAGCATGGCATATATTTGAAATTATCTTTATTCTACCTAGCAATCCTTTACATTTAGTTAGCAAAAATCTTAAGACTTTCTTAAGACTCATAATGTTCCATAATTCAAAAAATAGGCAAACAAAAAAGCGCAAATCTATTTAAAGAAATGCACTCTCTTTTAAAACACTATTAGTTTTGAGCTTCACTATACCTTTTAAAATTATCCATGAAGGCTTGCCATCCAGCTTCTTGCATCTCAACTGGATTCGTCGCTTCGGTTTCAAATTTTTCAACGACTCTCGTTACATTTTCTAAACCGACAAAAGTAATCGTAACTTTTCTTCCATCATCTAGCGTATAAGCAATATATTCATTTGTTTTGACTTCATCATACTTCCCGCTAAAATCAAATCCAAAGCTGCCATCTTTTGCTTCCATTCTGGTAAGAAACCTTCCGCCATCTCTCAAATCGTTTTCCGCTTTTGGTGCGTGCCACTCGTCGGAAGCAAAGCTCCAACCTGTAATATGCTGTGGTTCTGTCCAATATTTCCAAACTTCTTCAATCGGTTTGTTTACGGTTGTTTCCACCGTGATGGTTACTTTATTGCTTGTTTCCATAACATAAACCACCTTTCCGTCACTTACAATTTAAATACTCGCTGCTCTTAATTCAACAAAAAGATGCATTTCCCTGCTTCAAGAAATGCATCAAAAACGAAAGTCCCTAAATATAGATGATATTTTATTATTCAATGGCTTTCTTAGCTTCTTCATACTTTGCATTAGCAAGGTTATTAATCTGTGAAAGATAATCTTCTAACTTAATTTCACCTTTAATAGATGCTTCAAGAAGACTATGAATATTTGCGTTTGGTTGATCAGAAATACTTACCCCTGTTGGAGCTTCCCACCGTGACTGAACGTAACCAGGTACTGCTTTTACGGGTTCAACTATAGCATTATCTAAGTTATCGAATGCTGAACGAACGCCAGGAAGGTCTTGAAGTTCAAAATATGCATCCAACACATCTTGATCTGTTGTGACCGGCACTCCATTAAGTACTTTCCCTTTTTCTGCAGCAATATCAATTCGTTTCAGATATCCTTCTTTTCCAAAAGACATCCATTTCGAAAAGATATAAGCTTCTTTTGGGTGTTTCGTATTCTTGGATATCCCTATATAATCGTTTGCGACAACGGTTCTTCCACCTGGAATTCCAATGAAGTCATAATCAAAATCTAAATTTTCCTCAAAAGCAGTTAGTGCCCATGTACCATCCCAAATTAACCCCATATTTCCTGATGCCCATACTTCTCCAGGATTACTTCCATCAAAGTTGCTTTTTTGTTCATCTGTTAATGATTCATAGGCATAACCGTTTGTAACGATATCTTTTGCTATTTTTTGACCTTCTTTAAATTCGGTGCTGTTCAAATGATAACCTTCTTCAGTGTAGGTATACCAACCAAGAGTCTTACTTACTGCTGCAGGATACCAGTCAAGGATTGCCATTGGGTTATTTATACCAACCTTGCCTTTACTGATGTTAGTTATACTTTTTACAGAATCAACGAATTCAATTATGTTTGCACCACTTTCTGGCGCATCCAAATTAGCGTTATTAAACATGTCTTTATTAACATAATATCCTAAAAATTGCTGACCTGCAGGTAGTGCGAAAAGAGTGTCACCGTATGTTGCAGCCTTTCGTACAGCTTCAGGAACTTTTGCAAGATCAGCATCATCAGCAGCCAATTTAGAGAGATCTAATAACCAGTCATTTGCTACACCTGGAGGGATTTCAGAAAGCATAAATACATCAGGCATTTCATTTGCGCTTGCCGCAGCTGCTAATCCATCATTCCATTTATCATTAGGAATTGACTCAACTAGTTTTATCTCAATGTTTGAATATTTTTCTTCAAACGCTTTAATCATGAGTCTTTCTATATTTTGTTCTTTTTCTGTACCTAAACCCCAACTTGCATAAGAAATGGTTACCTTATTGCCGTCCGCATCATTACTTTTTCCACCTTCGCTCGATGCGTTACATCCGAACAACATTGTAATCAACAACATACCTATAATGAATTTAAGACCTTTCATGAACACACCTCAATTCTAGTAGTCTTCTTAAACGATTAGCCTAATTGCTCCTGATTTACTTTGTAATCGCTTACATTTTTAGTTTTAAGTATAGGCTGAATCATAGTAGATTTAGACATTTTAATAACTTCATCAGCCGTCACTTCTCGCTCTAATGAATCTGATAAGTAGATTCCTTCACTGATTAACATTGTTTGAAGGGCAATCTCAGCGGTCGGCAGCAGTTCCACTCTACCTTGAAGTGCCGCGATCCAATGATCTTGTGAGGAGTCATAGGCATCCTCGTTCTCTCTAAGTTGATGCCATCTATAATTTGCCGCTCCTAAATCAAACGTAGCATCCATGTCCATGTCACCCATCGTAGTATGATAGCTTAATGGCGTATTTACTCCGTTTACTTGGCCGTGAAGGGATAGTCCACCCTTATTCCCTACTAAACTGCTTCCACCTAATCCATTCAAATGAATCGCCCAAGATTCGATAATATCAAGAGTAAGACCACCCTCGAATCGAACAAATCCTAAACCGAGCTCTTCAACATCAAATCCACTTATATTTTTACGTTTTTCATCCATGTCCATTTCTTGATACGTTTTACCTGTAATGGTTTTAACTGAAGGCACATTCATTAAATACAGCAATTGCGATATTCGATATACACCCATATCAAACAATGCTCCACCTGATGCCTTCTCTTTTTGATTAAATTCTTTGGTTCCGTATCCATCAACAAACGGTCTTCCTCGTCTTCTAAATCCGGTAGAACGAGCATGATATAGTTTACCAAGCTTTCCTTCATCTATTAAAACTTTTGCGGCTTTCGTTTCGATTCCGTAGAGAAAGCTTAATTGAACATGCAGTTGTTTACCGCATTCTTTTGCTGTATCAATCATTTTCTTTCCATCAACGTAAGAACCTGCAATTGGTTTTTCACAATATACATGCTTACCTGCCCTTAATGCTTCAATCGTAATCCCAGCGTGTAGATTATTATGCAGACAAACATCAACTGCATCTAGATCTTCACGGGCTAACAGCTCTCGATAATCTCTATATGTGTCAGGAATATTGTACTTTTCTGCCACTTGTTTTAGCTCGATCTCATCAATATCACATGCTGCAACGACTTCTGCCCCAGATATCTTTTCATAGTTTTCCAAATGAACTTTACCAATCATGCCAACACCAATAATACCGATTCTCACTTTTTTCATATACTTATACCTCTACTTTCTTATGCTGGGCGGACATTAGGTTTCTCCACGTATTTCGAGCGGTAGCTAGTTGCCATTCCACTTGACTGTACTCATTTTCTCCTGAGTGATGTTCAATACCTAAATATCCTTGATAACCAACATCTTGCAAAATCTTGATCTTCTCTTCACAGTCAGGGATAACCCAAGCTGCTAAATGCGTATGAAATGCATATTTTGCACAAAGTCGATCACCGTTCTCTTTATCCACATCCCAATTATCAAAGTGCAATAGAATACCGAATGAAGGATGATCCACTGCTTCATAAACCTTTTTAATGTTTTCTGGATCCCTCGATGCTCCCCAATGGTTTTCTGGCCCTACTTTAAAACCGCTATCATGTGCTATTTTTGCATATTCTTGGTATCGGTTCACTGTATATTCAAATTGTTCATCTGTCATTGTCAAATCTCTTCCACCCATATCGATTCTAACGGTACGTGCTCCTAAAATTTCCGCAGCACGCAAATTTTTTAGAGCGTTTTGGTACCACTGCTCTTTAGCATTCGGATCTTGGTCCCATACCTCTGCACAGTCCACACAAAGGTTAGCGAGCGTTAACTCTTTCTCATCCATCGCTTCTCTTATCTTCTTTAAGTAATCCTCATCATAACTAGTTAACATCATGTTCCAAATATCAACTGAGTTTAGATGATAACGATATTTGACGCTTTCTAAATACCCAAAAAGATCTATTTTCCCTTGATTAAACAAGCCATTGAATGAATATGAAGCAACTGTATATTTCATAATGCCCCTCCCGATACTTGTTAGATAGAATTTGGATGATTCAAAACTCAGTATAAAGTTGATCTAACGCTACTTACCTTCTATAATCTCCAAAACTGACTATGGTTCATTAATGAGTTCAAAGTATTTACCTCACCTCACTTGGTTATATATATTTTCTGATTATTTTGATATTATCAATATTGAGGTTATTATTGGAATTAACAAAACCATATTCATTTGTATAATTCACCAGTAAATTTTCTTATTGGAGTTGGATATATGAACATTCAAGGCGTTTATCACGACGTTAATCCTACGTGGAGAATAGGAAAAGACCGTGGATGTGCGACACTTGTTTATGTCACACAGGGTAAGGTGATGTATTGGATCGATGGAGTCGATGTGGAGTTGGTTAAAGGAGAGATCCTATATATTCCATCAGGTGTAGATCGAGCATGGGAAAACCACGCTGACGATACTCACCAAAAATTTACTGTCGTCTTTTTATGGGAGAGTGAAAATCTCTGGAAAATCTTGCACTATACAAATAAAAATGAGATGTATCGGTATAAGACATTTAACTCTCCATATTTTGAACAAAGATTTTCATCCCTTTTTACACAAATGCTATTGAAAAAACCATATTTTGAATGGATGGCAAGGTGTATATTGTCAGAATTACTTACACAAATCGCGCAAGAATCATCTGAAGTCAGAACGGCCCCTTCTAAAGAGCGGATAGCAAACGAGATACAAGAATATATACTCCGAAATTTTAGAAGTAATATTACGATAGAAGAGTTGAGTTCACTTGCAGGTGTTACCCCTAACTATGTATCGGGAATTTTTAAAGAGGTAGTGGGAAGTACTCCCATTCAATACTTGCACCAAATAAGAATTAACACGTCCTTACATCTACTACAAAATACACAGATGACAATTAGTGAGATTGCTGAATATCTTGGGTACTGTGACCAATCTTATTTTAATAGGATGTTTAAAAAATGGATGGGAGTAGCACCAAGCCAGTATAATCATTAGTCAAATAATTAATTGAAACATTCATGTTGATCTAATAAAGATTTAGATTAACTGTAGAGCGATTTCAACAAGTAAAAAAAGCATGACTCTTACATCATGCTTACGTTCATTACTCACGCCAAAATTTCGTGTATTCTGCTTTGTCCTGTATATTAAACGCAATTATATCTTCAAGTAGCTCATAATTCACTTCATCTTTCCAACGAATACGGAATAAGCCCTTGGTAAAAGTATAGCCAGCTTTCTTAATTTCATCAGCGAACTTCAACATAGCTACTTCTTCTGGTGCAATACTTAAATGCTGTTTCGCTATTGAAATGCCAATTATAAATGTACCATGATCTGTAAACATGGGTGTATTCCATTTGAATTGAGGTTCTAAATTAGGAAACTTTTCAATCACCCATTTTAATAATTCCTCAGTTCGATTTCGTTGATCGGGATCATCGATTGCTGATAAGTATTCTGAATAAACGTCCATACTTTCCTCCTTCAACTATCTTATTTTGAACAAATAATAATTTACCTACTTTTATATTAATTGTATAAATGGGTTATCACAATTGGAAATTCAATAGATTAATCAATTATGTATCATACCGTGTAGAACAATTATGAGACCCGATTCCTTTCACACGATCCTTAACCCTAGCTGTGTATTCTTCTCCACACTTTTTACATTTCCACCAAACGTTATTATAGGAAGTAAAAGAAACATCTTTAGCTGTTTTATGAACGCCGAACAATGTACCATTTCGATCGGGATGCCATTCAGCTGCAATCTCTGGAAACATATTGAATAATGATTGCTCCATTTTCACACACTCTGGACATCGCGAATTATTTTTAATCCGTTTACGAATTCTCTCTCGCCACACATGTCCCTTTTCACAAACCCATGCCACTTCCTCGTTTGAATTATAAACCACATCTTGTGGACTTTTTCCATTATTCGCTGTAGACCACTCTTTTACAAACTCGGGATGAATAGTTGCCAAACAGTTTTTTTCATACGCCTTTTTGTCTGAGCAATACACACATACACTTTTAGGGTTATGTATTCGATCCTTCACGGTTTCTTCCCACTCATGTCCTCTTTTACATTTCCACCATCTACGTGGCCAATCTTCGTTACTTACAACATCCGCTGTTGTAAGATTTTTATTCAAAGTAGGATGCCATTGCAGACATAGTTCAGGATCTGCCTCCGCTAATGACTCGCTTGAAACTCCTTCGAACTGGTACGATCTTTTTAATGCTCTTTCTTCTCTTACACAATCCGAACATTCCAAGTTCTTCTTATAACGCTCACGAATAGTCGCTCCCCATTCATGCCCTTTGGAACAGACCCACCATATGTACTCATAGCTACCAAAACTCGTTTGACTAGGATCAATCCCTTGATTCCTTGTAGGATGCCATTGTGATTGTAGTTTATCAGATAGTAGAGTTCGCTTCATAATATTCACCCTTTCGAAATTATTAAAGACCGTATGTTAAAAAAGAACTATACGAACTTTGATTACATAGATAATTATACCTATTAACTGAAGGCGTGAACTTGGGAAAAACCTAGTCTTTAAGGCCTTATAAAGGCACTTGAGACGGGATATATTTCCCAACTATTTTATTTAACTTCTTTTTAAAAAGGAAATTCAAAAATTGCATAGATTCAAAAGACGATATAATGGGGATTAGTAGAATGATACAGATATGAGGAATTTAAAAAGAATTTACTTGAAATCTTGTTAAAAAAATTAGCCCAGGTTATGACCTGAGCATTTGTTAGGGTTGATGAAGATTATAAAGTTTTGAAGATATCTCTACTAACGCTTGTTTTGCACGATCTCCATTGCCAATCATATTAATAAAACTATGTACAAGATCATTATAATGAAGATGTTCTACTCTAACACCAGCTTTTGTTAAACATTCTGCATATAAACTACCTTCATCTCTCAAAGGATCAAATTCCGCAGTTACAAGTAGCGTTTTTGGTAATAAATCGAAGTTTTGTGAACGCAGTGGAGAAGCATAAATCTCGAGCCCATCTTGTGGTTTTTGCAAATAATGTCCCCAAAACCATTTCATCTTTTCTGTAGTTAAGTTGTATACATAGTTTGCTTGATAAGAAGGGGTATCAAAGCAATAGTTTAATACAGGGGTAATCAAAAATTGATACGAAAGTTCAATGTTTTCTTCGTCTCTAAAATACATAGCTGTAGCTGCGGCTAAGTTTCCTCCTGAACTTTCGCCACCTATTCCAATTTTACTGACATCACCGTTTAATGATTCGACATGTTGATAAGTCCACTTAACTGCCTCAACAGCATCTAAAAATGCTGCTGGATATTTATGTTCAGGTGCAAGGCGGTAACCGACTGAGATTACAATAACATTGGCGTGTAAGGAAATGTATCGACAGACGTTATCACAACTATCGAGATCACCAAACACCCATCCTCCGCCATGGAAATAAACGAGAACTGAAAAAGGACCAACGTTAGATGGAGTATAGATTCGTATTGGTATGTTATGACCATGCGAAGATGGTATAACTGAGTTTGTTATTTTTACTCCGTCCACATGTAAAGGCTGGAAGTATGTTCTAGCAATCTTATAAAAGGTTCTTGATTGTTCAGGTGATAGTTTATCAAGAGGCGGATGTTTAAGTTCTGCCATTTTGCCTGCAATAGAATCTAACAACATTGTGACCTGAGGGTTTACTACATTCTCTATCGTAATCATAATGTTATACCTTCTTGTGAAAGTTTGTTAATGAAGGTAACTTGAATGCCATCTTTATCAAGTTTGTTCATGATTAACTCTCTCTCACCCATAATTAATGTAGCTTTTTTATGCGGGAGTTGAATCGTTCCTTTTACTTCACCACCCATACCTTTTAAAATCGGAATAATTATACGATTTCGGACATCTGGTTCTCCGATTATTCTTTGAGCTCCATAGTGTTCAAACAGGAACAAGATCATCCCTCTTATAATCGATAGACCATCTTCTTTATTTAAATAGGATCGCGGACCAATTAATAGATGCATGCCTAAATCATCTTTGTGGTAAGAATAATACTTTTTAATTGGATCGTCTTTGACTGCATAAGCGATCAGATAGCAGATGGGAATATCATTATACGACCCGATATAGATATCTTTTTGTTTTGATTCTATTGAATGGTTTAGCCATTGAGTAAATTCTTTAATTGGTAGATTTAATTTCCAAAAAGGTGCAATATGGCTCTGATGCATCCAATTAAAAAGAGTATCTACATCACGCTCAAACTCTACTGGACGAAAACTAAAAACATCCTGCTTACCTTCTAATTCAATAACAAATCTTGACTCGTTCATACAGATCACCTCATAAACCAAATGATAATGATTATCAATTTCAATAATTAATTATAGGTATCAAAATAACTTATTGTCAATCACTCTTTTTAATTTTAAGAAAGAAATTAGATTAGTGATCTCTCATTTTCTTTATTTTAATTTCATTCCTAAGTTAAAAGAATACTCACATAAATATTGTTTTTGAAAGATTCTCATAACAAAACTTGATATTGATAATCATTATCATTTATACTGAATATAAACAACAATTGGTTATATATCCAAATACTATTCCACATATAAATTAGGTGATGAATATGAAGGTCGATCTTCAAAATGATTTACAAAATAAAAAGGACTACCTTATTAGTAGTTTGTTGTTAAAAGGGATCTATAAAAAGGAAGATATTCATTTATATGAATTAAGCGTTGCAGAATTAGAGGAGTTTACTTATACATTACAATTTGAGAGGGAAAAATCACATGAAAAAGAAAAGTTTAAAACAATTAATGATAGAAAATAAGTTGATGATATTAAATGATAAAAGTCAAATAGATACTATCTATGAAAAAATCGATGAACGTAGAATCACACAAAATAAGATTAAGGTCAAGAAGTAATAATGTTTTTTCTTGACTCATAAGAAAAGAGTATATACAATTCATTTGAAAAAGCTTATCACTTAGCGGATTTAGGATGTACAACAGGTAAAACAAAAAAAACAGCCTGGCTAGAGGCTGTCTTCAAAACAAGTTATTCTGCTTTAAATGTTTTGCAATCTGTTTCATCACTTGAATCCGCTTTATTTCCTCTGTTGCTTACTACATAGATTTGAGAAGCACCACATCTATTACCCTTCTCGTTATACACACAGTTATTTACTTCACAAAGTACATCTTGAGCCATCCGTTCCACCTCCCTCCTGTTTATAAAAGTAGTATACCCTTTTGTAAAAACGAGGAATCATAAAATTGAATCGCATTCAACACGTAAAAAAACAGAAACTCTACAATAGAATTTCTGCTTCTTCATGTGTTATGGCAATTTCCTAGTTTAATGTTTATGAAATTTTTTCTACAGAAACCTTTCCTGAAAAAAACGTTGCTCCCCCACCCATATCTGCTATGCGGTCTGGTGTAAGAGAATTGACTAGATGCTTTGTATCATCATCTGCTCCCCAGAGCCCTTGGGTTACAGCTACACCACGTAAGACATTCTCACCTGCACTCGCTTTTAGTACACATTCTCCTTGCTCATTCCACACCCGTACTTTCTCACCATCTTTCACTCCTGCTTGATCGGCGTCAAACTGATTCAAAACAATTACTGGTTCTTTTTCAAGGTCGACATGCTTGTTTTGATTCGCAAACGTTGAGTTTAGAAAGTTATGGTTTGGTCCTGCGATAAACCGAAGAGGATGATCAGAATCATTATTTAAAGGAATGTATGTCGGCAGTGCTGGATATCCATCTTGTTTCATCTTATCAGAATACAACTCTATTTTTCCGCTTGGTGTTGGGAGGTTAGTTGGAAATTCAACCTCTGCCTTTACATATTGTTTTTTACTCAAGACTTCATAATTTATTCTCTTAATATATGGATTCGATGGAGTATCTAATGACTGATCAATTAGTTCTGATTCCGTATCATCAAATGCCGTCTCAGAAAAATTCATGCCTTTAGCAAGTAATCGAAACACCTCTACATTCGACTTAGATTCTCCGTAAGATTCGATCACAGGCTGTTGAAGCTGAATGTAATGATGCCAGTAAGACGTATAAAAATCAGTGTTCTCAAAAGAAGATGTGGCTGGCAAAACAATATCAGCATATTTTGCCGTCTCTGTTAAAAACAAATCATGAACGACTGTAAAAAGGTTTTCTCGCTCTAACCCTTTACGAACTTTATTCCCTGCAGGTGTCACAACAGCCGGATTCGTTCCATATACAAAAAGAGATTTGATGGGAGGATCTAATGTAAGCAATGCTTCTCCAAGCAAATTCATATTTATCACACGCGTGTTCTTATTTTGCTGCAGATCTGGCCGCTGTAAGTTAGCAGTGTTGAACGCAAGATATGCCGAATTCCCTTTGATTGCTCCTCCACCTTTAACTGTCCATTGCCCCGTTAAAGCCGGCAAACAAGAAACAGTTCTCACAAACATACCACCATTATCGTGGTGTTGTGGGCCGTTTCCAATCCGAAGAAACGCAGGAGACGTTTGGCCATACATCCGAGCGAGCGTCAAAATATCTTCTACCGGAATACCTGTAATGCTTGAAACCGTAATAGGGTCATATTGTTCGACATGTTCACGCAGCTGTTCAGATCCAACCGTGTATTGTTCCAAAAATGAATGATCCACCATGTTTTCAGCAAATAGAATGTGCATTAATCCTAATGCAAGAGCCGTATCTGTCCCGGGTAAGATGGGGATGAACCAGTCTGCAAAGCGCGCAGTCTGATTTTTATGGACGTCAATAACGATAATCTTCGCTCCATTTTGTTTACGAGCTTGCTGTGCAAGTGATACTTGATGCATATTCGTACTAACGGCGTTAATGCCCCAGAAAATGAAAAGTTTAGAGTGGATCGTATCTTCGGGATCAATTCCGAAACTCCCACCCATCGTATATTTGTAACCCGCAGCTCCTGCTGAGTTACAAATGTTTCGATCCAAATTGGAAGCTCCTAGTCTATGAAAAAAACGACGGTCCATTCCTTCAGCTGCTAAATTACCCATATTTCCATAAAAACTATACGGTAGAATGCTCTCTGCACCATCGTTTTGAAGCAGTTCCTTCCATCGCTTCGTAATCGTATCAATTGCTTCATCCCAGCTTATTTGTTCAAAGTGCCCTTCACCTTTTGCTCCAACACGCTTCATCGGATATTTTAACCGCTTTTCATCATAAATTCGTTCAGTCATGTTTCGAACTTTATTACAAATAAAGCCTTTAGTAACCGGATGTTCCGGATCACCTTCGACTTTAACGATTTTTCCGTTTTCTTTATGGATAAGCAACCCACATTGATCCGGGCAGTCTAAAGAACAAACTGATGGAAATACACCGTTAGGGCTATCTACAAAACTAGTCATATGCGTTCTCCTCTCCGAGATGTCACAATCATTTTATTTCTTAATTCAACGATTACTTCTTTAATCTGAAATTTCCCAATCAGGGTTCCAAACGACTTCCCACAGATGTCCATCTGGATCTTGAAAGTGACCAGAATACCCACCCCAAAACGTTTCATGAGCTGGATCTGTTATGAAGGCTCCTGCAAGTTCCGCTTCTTCCATGATCTGATCAACCTCTGCTTTACTTCCCACATTATGACCGAGAGTAAATTCAGTTGGATTCGGTGTACCCTGAGATACCTTAGCCTCATGTGCTAAATCTTTGCGGGTCCAAATGGCAAGCTTCAATCCCTGCTGCAGATCAAAAAAAGCTACAGCTCCATGCTCGAATTCTTTACCTATTATACCTTTAGTAGGCAAACCTAGACCATCCCGATAAAACTGTAGCGACCTCTCTAAGTCTTCAACTCCTAATGTAATGACCGTGACTCGTGGTTTCATAGTTTCAACTCCATTTCAAATATCTCTCCATTTAAAATAGCCACCGAAATTAACTGTTCATTATACTTGCTTAATAATGTATCAAAAATCTCATTCGCAACTTGTAACCTGTCTTCTGTAGTGAATTCTTGAGGTTTCCATTTAGACATTTTATGAACTCCTTTGAAACGTTTTTTACTTTTTGGTCGCTTTTATAATAAATGTTGCTGGAACAAGGTTTGCTTTTTGAGTGGAGTACCATCTTGCAGGATCTTCCGAATGCTCTTCAGGTAAGTATACATCGTCAATTACTTTTTCTATCCTAAATCCTGCTTCAGTTAAAGCATTTATGTATGTGCTTAGTTTTCGGTGATGGATAACGGCTAAATTATGCCATGCTTCATTATATTCCGGTCCTTCGTTCACATAAGGTTTGTTAAAGATGAACGAAGACTCCTGTAACGAAGACTCCTCATATTTCAATCGATCATGAAGTGGGTGTTCCCAACTGAAGATAAAAACACCACCTGGTTTGAGATAACTAAATATATTTGAGAACGTAAGGCTTAAATTTGTTGTCCATCCCAAAGCATAGATGGAATAAACAATATCGAAATAATTGCTTGGTAATCCCGGATTTTCTTCCATAGGTGATTCAACTAATGTAACCTCTACTTGCTGATCTTGTAAAACATTGCTCGCTGTTTCAATCTGCTTCGTGCACAAATCTAGTCCCCATAATTCTTTGGCACCTTCTCTCCCCATATATTGCAACGAATGTCCACTGCCACAACCTATATCCAATACCTTTTTATCTCGTATTGAATCAAAAAGTTGTAGTTTCTCTTCATTAAACGAATGCGGCCCATACTCAGGGAGAGCGGTTCTTCCAAAAAAGCGTTCGGCTGATACTTCCCATCTTTCTTTATTTATTTTTAAAATTTCAGTTGCTTCCACATGTTCCACTTCCTTTATTTTTAGCAAATAGCATCACCTTTCTATTTCCATACAAAAATGCGTTAATCCTTTATGAATTAACGCACAAAATAGTTCAGAATGACTCTTAATGAAAATTAAAATTACTTAATGTTTTTCACAATCCCAAATTTTATAATATCAAAAACAACATTAAATTCTTTTTTTATATTGGGGGAAGTCCATTCTTTTGCCAATGCAGGGTGATGAAATCGAGCCGTTGCGAAAAATATAGCTGAAGCCTTCTCATTTATGTTATCATTTTGGAATTCTCCTGCGTTAACACCTTCCTCAACAATTTCTGCAAGTTGAGAAATTAATTCTTTAATGTGTTTTTCAATGCTTTCTACGTTTTCCTCAGCAAGGGCATTATACATCGCAAATAGCTCAGGATCTTCTGAAGCTTTGGTTTGTTTTATATGAATAAGCTTTTCTAACCACATGCGAACCTTCTCAATTGCACTTCCCTCTTTATCAACAATTGACGCGAGTGGTACCGAGACTTCATGCAACCACCGTTCAGCTACTGCTTCTTTTAACGTAGCTTTACTCTTAAAGTGCCTGTAAAGTGTACCGTGACTCACATTAAGAGCCTTCGCTACGTCTACAACCGAAGTTTTCTCTAGTCCAAACTTTCGAAGTACTTGTTCAGTTGCATCTAAAATTTGTTTCTTTGTTAATGGTTCTGCCATACTTTATTCTACTCCTAACATCGCCATTTGCTCTTTAGCATACCGAGTTCCTGCAACTTTGTTAGCAGGTACAGCCGCTTCAATTTTTACAAGGTCCGCTTCGTTAAGTTGTAAGTTTATAGCCTCAAATGCATCTTCTAAATGCGAACGTTTACGTGCACCAATCAACGGGATGATGTCGTTACCTTGCGACATTACCCATGCTATTGCAAGCTGAGCGACTGTAGTTTGTTTTTCATTTGCAATTTCTCGTAAAGCTTCTACCAGAGCTAAATTTTGATCTAAGTTCTCACCCATAAAACGTGGTGCAAATGAACGAAAATCGATTTGAGCTTGACGTTCTTTTGTCCATTTTCCACTTAAAAGTCCTCTTGATAATACTCCGTAAGCAGATAGCGAGATTCCCAGTTCACGTAGAGTTGGAAGAATTCCCTCTTCAACACCGCGACTGAACAATGAATATTCGATTTGCAACCAGCTAATGTGATGAACAGCATGTGCTTTTCGCACCGTTTCTGCGTTCGCTTCTGATAAACCAATATGTTTTACATAGCCTTCCTTTACTAGATCAGCCATAGCACCAATCGTTTCTTCAATTGGCACATTCGGATCTACACGTGCCGGCTGATACAAATCGATATAATCTGTCCCTAATCGCTGAAGAGTATATGCCAAAGCATTCTTAATCGTTTGCGGACGATTATCAATTCCGATCCATCCACCATTAGGAGACCTTAGCACACCAGTTTTTACAGAAATAAAAGCATTTTCGCGTTTTGTACTCTGCAATGCTTCTTTTAATAAGAGTTCATTATGACCTACACCGTAAAAATCACCTGTATCAAGAAGGGTAATCCCTTTTTCAAGTGCTTCATGTATTGTAGCTATGCTTTCCTTTCTGTCAGCATTACCGTATAGATCTGACATGCCCATGCAACCTAAACCAATCGCCGAAATTTCCGTACCGTTTTTCCCAATGTTAATTGTTTTCAACTTTTTCTCCTCCGTTTATCAGTAATAAAATTATAATAACTCATTCAATAACAAATGACAAATATTTATTTTTGTCATTTGTCACGAAATAAAAAAGCCAGCATTCTCTGCTGACTTTTCATTACATATGCAATTGTGATCTTCTATTTAACTTGAGGATTCAGTAGTCTTATTTGACTCTTTAGCTGGTGCAAACCATCCGATTACCGCAATACCAACTAACACACCATAGAAGATGATTGTCCATACCGTACTGTGTGGGAAGTGGTGATCTAATACACCGATATCTTTGTGAGCAAGGGTAATTACTGCAAGTTTCACCCCAACCCATGCCACGATCGCATAAGCCGTAGTTTCTAATGCAGGTCGCTTATCAAGTAATTGAACAAACCAAGTAGCTGCATACTTAATTAAAATTAGACCCGCAACTCCTCCAAGAACTACCACTATGAATTGTCCAGCATCCATGCCGCCAAAGTCGCCTAGTGGTGAGTCTGGAAGTCCTAGTGCCAAAGCAACTGCAGCTAAGATTGAATCGATTGCAAACGCTAAGTCAGCGATAGCAATTTTACCAACTGTCGGCCAGAAACCTTTTCCTTTTGCTTCTTCTTCCACTTCTTCTTGGATCTTCTCATTCTCTTTACCGAATTTAGCTTGAATAACATGCTTCAATCCTAAGTATAAAAGATAAGTTGCCCCGATCGCTTGAATTTGCCAAACGTTAGCGATGAACGAAATGGCAAAAAGTGCTCCAAATCGGAAGACAAACGCCATTATAATACCGTAACTAATCGCACGCTTTTTCTGATCTTCTGGTAAATGTTTTGCGATAACCGCTAGTACAAGGGCATTATCAGCAGATAAAAGACCTTCAAGTCCAATTAATATCAACAATGCCCAACCGTACTCTAACCAAATTGAATCCATCAATGAATCTCCTTTCAAATCCTAACCAATAATATGTAATATCCATAGAATGACCATTTTAGTGTCAAGATACTCTTTTAGAAAATCCTCACACTACTATGAACAACTCTATACTTACAAGATTATATATTATTTTTAAGATTTTTTCCTTATTTAAGCGAATTTTAAACTTAACAAAGTTAGATACTTAAAGGGTTTAGAGAATTTTTGTCAAAAAGAAATTCACTTTTTATACAGGGGTATTCTTCTTAATTCTACTGTTTATTTTCTATTGTAAATTAGCAAAAGTTGCCCCATTATATGATTAAAATAATGACATTAAACTATAGTTGAACAGACTATCCATACTTGGAGTATATGAAAACGTGAAGAGATAACACCGTTAAGTCAAAAAAATGAGGCTCCTAGTTAGGAAACCTCATTTTAATTATTGTCATTAATTATTGTCATTATTATCAACTACAGCTTCACCTGTTACAGCATTCACGTTGACATCTATATCCTTACCGTCTTTTTGAATCTCAAACTCGTAAACATAATCATCATCAAGACTCATTTCTTTTACTGTTCCTGATACTTTTTTTAATGCAATGGACTGCGCTTGTTCAGAAGTAATCTTAATTTTTTCAGGATCTATCTTATCATCGCGATCCGAGCTTTCATTAAGATCGGAGCTTTCATTGTCGTCATCTCCATCATCGTCGTTATCATCATCTTGATCTTTCATACCCTCTTCAATTTTAGAGATTTTGCCAGTTTCTGCAGCTATGTCAAGATCGTATTCCTTATCGCCGTTATGAACCTCAATCTCATATTTATCTTTTAGACCATCTCGATCAAGTTCCAGTTCAGTAATAGTTCCGCCTTTTGTTTTTTCTAACGCAATGTCTTTTGCTTGTTTTTCTGAAATTACATTCTTAGCAGCAAACGCGCTCGGTGTGTTTTCTACATAAGTATATGTTCCTACTCCAATACCACCGACTAATACTGTGCCAGCAATAAATTTTGTTAGTTTTTTCATTTTTATTTCCTCCTTGTTTTTTTACTATATCCTTATCATAGACAGGTAAAATGAGAACAAAGAGAAGAGAAGATTAGAAAACGATGAGAAAAGGTGGTGTTTTTACAAAAAAAAGAACACTCTAGAGATAAGAGCATTCTTAGTCACTTTCTTTTGTTTCCATTGTTACGGAGGTTACTTCGCCCGAAAACGCATTGATAATCACTTGAGATTCTTTTGTTTTCGTTTCAACCTCAACTTCATAAACAATCACACCGTCTTCATCATCTAACTCAATATCCGTGATGGTTCCTTTTACTTCTTTTTGAGCGATTTGCCTAGCTTCTTCTTTTGTTATTTTTGTGTTTGGCTCGGCCGGTTCATTCTCAATTTCAACCTCGTCTTTACTAACGATGTACCCAGTGGTCCCGTTAATTTGTAAAGTATATGTTTTTCCTTCATTCTGGACAGAGACAAGATAGACTTTGTTTTCTTCCATATATTCAGCAGACTTCACTTCGCCGTGTTTAGCAGCTATTTTTTCTGCTTCATTCTTTGTTATACGACCCTCTTGTGATTCTTGTTTACCTGATCGGTTCATGTCAAGAATGTCTCCTGAAACCGCATCAGACCAGATTACATAAACACCTTGTTCACTTTTCAACACTGTTTTGTACTGATGCTTATCGTCTCTATTCGTTAATTCTGTAGATAGAATCTCTCCAGTATATTTTGTACTTACGATTCTGTTCATTTCCTCTTTTTCTAATGTACTGCCCTGTTTTCCGTTCACCCACTCTCTTGTTCCGAAAACAAGAAGGAGAATAACGATCATTATTCCAGAAATCACAGCGATTTTTTTGTTCATATGTATTCCCCCTTTACATGAATTTTCTCATATAAGAATGAAAGCTCCATAAGAATAAGATGAGAAAATGATGAGAATTAATTCTGTTGCACAGGTATCTCCATTGTAACCAATGTTCCTTTTCCTTCTTCACTTACTAAATGGAGCTTTCCTTGGTGGGCAGAAACGATTTGTTTTGCGATGGACAGTCCTAACCCAGCTCCGCCTGTATCACGGCTCCTAGCTTGATCTACACGAAAGAATCGATCATAGACGTTATCAAGATTTTCCTTTGGAATACCGATTCCATAGTCTTTTACGGAGAGCCTGACAGAGTTTCCTTGTTTGGTTAACTCCACTTCAATCATGTCCGAACTATACTTAATGGCATTATCTAAAAGGATGATGAGTACTTGCTTAAGTTTTAATGAATCGCAGTCTATATGAATTTCGTCTAAATTGGATTGAACGTGTATTTCACGTTCGTACGCCTTGCTCAAATTCTTTGCCGCATTTTTAGCCATCTCTACCAACTCGGTTTGTTGAAGTTGCAGGTCAACTTGCGATTCATCTCTTGCCAAAACAAGCATTTGTTGGGTTAACTCTTTCATCCGGAGTGATTCTGAGTGAATCGCTTCTACGGCTTCTTCTAAAATTTCCGGCTGACTTCCTCCCCACCTCTTCAGCATTTTCGCATAGCTTTCGATTACAGTAAGAGGCGTTCTAAGTTCATGTGAAGCATCAGATACGAACTGTTCTTGTTTTTTGTAGTTGTTTTCAAGTAGGTCCATCATATGGTTAAACGTTCTTGCCATTTTATTCAGTTCATCATTAGATTTCTTCTTGATCGCAATACGCTTATATGTCCCACGTTTCTGGTTTTCTTCCATCGTTCGCGTTAAGTTGCTGATCGGAACTAAAATCAACCTGCTCAAGAACCGACCTCCAAAATATGAAGGAATTAAGATGAGGAAAGTTGCTATGATTAAAACAATTCTTAAGATCTGCAACGTGTTTGGAATGGAAGATTCTTTTTCGATCAATTGTAAAGAAACAATCTCTCCGTCCGACCAAATGACCGGATGTTGAGAAACCGTATATACCATTCCGTCTATGTGTTTAACATCACTGTATTGATTGGATCTATAGATTGGTTTGATTTCCTGGACCTTTTCGTCATCAGTAATTCTTGATGAAGTTGCATCTATACGGTTATCACCCGTAATAATTCGAATCATTGAATCTGCAGGAAGGTATGCTCGTAATAGCTGTGTCATGTTCATTTTTGTCTCAGAAGATGTTTTAACCGCTTCCGTTAAGCTTACTATTCTTGTCTCTGAACCTTCTAAAGCATGATCATGAAGATTCTTTTGAAACAAAAGATAAATGCCACTATTCGTGATGAGAAGGATGATTAAAAGCCATACTGTTGAAAACAAGGTTATTCGATTCTTTATGTTCATGTGTTACTCCTTCATCGTGTAACCTACTCCACGAATTGTATGGATATAGGGATGCGAAAAAGTGGAATCAATCTTCTTGCGCAGATAACGTATGTAAACATCTACAACATTGGTATCGCCATAATAATCATAACCCCATACCTTTGATAAAATTTGATCACGATTTAATACCTGATTTTTATTTCGTATCAAAAAAACGAGGAGGTCAAATTCTCTTGGTGTTAACTCGATTAAGGTAGAGTCACGTTTAACTTCTCTCGTCTTTAAATGAACGGTCAGATCACCTAGCTCATAAGTTTCGCTTTCTTGATTTTCTGTGTTGTGATGATTCATGCGGAGAAATGCCCGAATTCTAGCCAACAATTCTTCAATTTCAAACGGTTTGGTCACATAATCGTTTGCCCCAAGATCAAGCCCGCTGACTTTATCGGGCAATGCATCTCTAGCTGTTAGTAATATGATTGGAATATGACTACCCGTCGCTCTGATCCTTCTAAGAACCTCCAGACCACTTAGCTCAGGCAGCATCACGTCGAGCAGAATCAGATCCCATTTACCTGATTTGAATTTTTCTAATCCTTCCGTACCCGTCGTAGCTGTTTCCGTTTCGTATCCTTCGTGTTCAAGTTCCAGTTGAATAATCCTTGCTATCTTTTTCTCATCTTCAACAATTAGAATTTTTTCAGCGCTCATCGTTGTACCTCCTAAAAAGAAGTTTGTTAGGATTATTATAAAGGAGTAAATCGCACTTTACTAATTAGAGATGAATGGGGAAATCACTTGCAAAACAAAAGCGATTTTTCTAAATGAAAAATCGCTTTAAGTAACACATGCACTATTCATTTTTTCAATGATGAATGGAATTTCAGACAATTCATTCACAATATAATCCGCTTCAACATCTTCCCAATGAGCATCTCTCTTCCAAATCCCTTTCATTCCAACATCTTGAGCAGCTTTCACATCATTCTCTGGATGATCACCTACAAAAATACTTTCATAAGGAGATACTTGTAAATGTTCTAATGCTCTCTTGAAAATTCGAGGGTCAGGTTTCTTTATTCCTTCCCATTCAGAAATTAGAATCATATCGAAATATTCTTTAATACCTAAAGCTTTAATATTATCAATCTGAAATTGTCCAAATCCGTTTGAAATGATTCCAAGCTTGTAGTTTTTACTTTTTAAGTTCTCTAACATTTCGATAAGATGAGGAAATGGAACGCAGGAATTCTTAAATTCATTGATGTAATCAGTAAGAAGATCTTCCCACGAAGGTTCAGGTAATGAAAATTCATAAACGATCTGCTGATATACTTTATCCTTCCAAACATATCCTCGGTGATCTAATTCTATAAATCTTTTAACATACTTCTCCTTGCTAACAAAATTTTTTAGCTTTGCAAACCGGTTGTATTGCTCATCAATAAATTGTTTCACAGACTCATCCCGATCTAATAGCGTACCATCTAAATCAAACAAAGCCGCTTTAATCATGTTATTGATAATCCTCTCTGTAGGGGAAATTTATTAGAATACAGGTTTATTTACATTATATTTTCATTCTCTCTCTCGCGGATTCCGTTTGTTTCGTTACAGAAGTTATTGAATATGCTTTTCCAAGTCCGGTTCTTGGCATATTGTTATAAATGGCTTCTGCGCCACGATTTATAATTCTATAGCTTTCGTGAAATATACCAACACTTCCATCGTTACCTATATTTTTTTTAAATTCTTTCCATGCTACTAAGTGTGTTTTACCGTGTGCATATGCTTCAAGTTGATCAAAGCTTTTCCAATATTGAATAAGTGTTACTCTTCTCCAACTAAAATGAAATTCTGTATGTAGAAAACCAATCTCTGGGTTTTGATACAATTCTCTTATCATCGGACCCATTGCTTTAAATACAGGCATCCACTTCGTAAATGAAAGCAGTTTATTAACTCGCATCCCTATTACAAAGACGACAAAGTCCCCTTCCACTGCTGCTGTGTGCCTTCCCTTATGAATAATTGCCACAATTATCCCCCCCATTTTTTAACGCTATAGATCTTAACTTCCTACTTTAAATTAACATTAAATGGAATATAATGTTAAAATATATGTTAACCGTACAAACAAAATTTGGCTAATCAAACTTAGAAATGTAGAACGTTTCCCACATAAATATGTAAAAGATGGAGTGAACCTATGAAGAATATACAATCACACATTAAGGGTGAAACATTTGGGGCTAGCTTTTTAAAAGGTGATTTCCAATTGATCTATGAACAAACTCTAAGTAGCTTTAAGGAAATTGTTACGTTAGAACAATTTATTGATTTATCGTCTTCGTTTAATTTAGATGTCCAACATTACACACTTGAAAACCTAACACTTCTTACCAATCAACTAAGGCACTTTTTATGGGTAGACAATGAAATAGAAAAAGCGATAAGTGTTGTTTTTGATAAAGAAAATATCATTCATGGCATTCGACTTTTTTTTTCAAGATCAATATTATTGAACATTATAGAAATATTATGGTAACATTTATAAAAATAAACATTTTAGTATAAGTATACAAATTTTGTAATTTTTTTAAGGGGTGACACGATGTCAGTTGTATTAAATAAATTTTACGACAACAAGAAAGGATATTTTCACCTCCCTGTCGTATGGCGAGAAGAGTTTCAGTTTCAGATTGGAGAAAAAGTAGGCATTGATGTTGAAGATGGAAAAATTATTATAGATAAATTGAATGCAAGACGTTTTACTCCTATAATTGGAGTGAAAGGAAGACTTACAATTCCTATTGAGATTAGACAAGAATTGAAAAGCCATACGTATCAAATAATTGCAATTCAAGAAACTGAACAGTTTGTTTTGATACCTGCGTAATGAAAGCCCCACCCCTATAATCAATTGTTTACATGAACATAGTAAAACAAAACGATTTCTTTTAATGAGATCGTTTTTTTGTTTGAACTATTTTACTAACTACTCTTCAATTGTACATGGAAGCAACCACGTGCACAAAAATGAGCGCATTTTGTAGTTACGATATGTTCTCTTCGTTTAGCATCTTTTCTATGATTACCCTTTCTCGCAATATTTTCTTAGGTCCTTTTAGAAGTAGAAAATAATTTTTCTTTTTATTCGCATTCTATTGGTATAGTGTAAGAGTGGGAGTTGAAAGAATGATTAATTTAGAGTTGCTTAACAAATTACCTGTAAAAATTTTTATTGTAGCTGTTTTAATTGTATTGATTGCCTATTTCATCAGAAAATCTGTTCAACTTTTCTTTGATAAAACAAGTTTTCTAGATGAAAATCGTGAAGAAACACTAATGCATTTTACTGATCAAGTTCTTAAGGTGCTTGGTTTGGTGTTCTTCTTCATTTATGTCCTAAGCCATTTCTTCGAGTTAACTAGGCTCGTTACAGGTTCAGTCGTTGTAGCCGGTGCCCTGGCATTAATTTTCCAGCATATTATCCGTGATTATATTATGGGGCTTGCTTATTTGTTTGAAAGACAGATCAACCTTGGCGATTATGTCATCATTAACGGCAACAGACAAGGGAAAATTGAGGAGATCAGCATGCGTCACCTTAAGATTCGTCAATATGATGGTTACCTCTATACGGTTTCCCATGGAAGTATTAATGAGCTTCAGAACGGAAACCGTGGGATGCGCCGAGTGAACGAAAGTCTAATTTTGAACTATAGACAAAACCCTGACGATGCTTTTAAAGTAATGGAAGATGTAGCAAGAACGTGCAACGAGAAATATAGCGATTACCTCTTAAAGGATTTGAACGGTGAGCCCGTGGAGGGTTTTAAGTTCAATCAAATTACCGAATTAAACGTTGACTACAAAGGACATCGGTATTCCCTTTCTGGTCTTGTAAAGGAAGCTTATTTTGTGGATGCCAGCAAAAGAGTGAGGTATGAGCTTGCACGCGCAGCTTATGCAAATCAGTTGGCGATGGCCGAGAACGGTGAAATGGAATTGGATAAACGCACTGATTCTCAAGCATCACATTGAGTAAAAAGTAAAATAATGCAGGCTGTAAAGGTTGCAGCCTGCTCTAATACAAGTTAAATTTCTATGTCCTCTTCATTAATAATGGCAAGAACCTGATGATCTTCCCACCTGCCATTTATCTTCACATTTTTCTTTGAAATTCCTTCTTTATGAAATCCGGTTTTCAATAAGATATTAATGGATCCGATATTATGAGGCATCACTTCTGCTTCGATTCTATGAAGTTTAAGCTCTTTAAACGCAAAATCTATAATAAGCGGTAAAGCTTCTGTCATATATCCTTTACCGTTATAGTTTTTATCGAGAGAATACCCTACCATCCCTTTTTGCGCAGGACCTCTTTCAATCTTGAAAAGACCAATCTGTCCGATCAGTTCGTCTGTATCATTAAGAAAAATTCCAAACGAGTACCCCAAATCCTTTTCTTTTCGTTCATTGATCTCATTTAATCGATTTTTTTGCCCTTCTATTGAATAAAAGTTAGAATCTCGATCAGGTGAATATTGCTGAAAAAATTCTTTGTTCCTCATTTCGATATTTAACAAAGCTTGCAGATCACTTATAGAAAGCGGCTTAATATAAATGTTCGTCTTCATCTTGTGTCCCCCATACTCGATAGTTATCCTATTAAAAGTTCAACTTAGCATCAATAAACCCTTTATACATAAAGTCGAACACCTCGATGTTTAATGCATGTACAAAATTTGTAGAACTTTAATTAAAGTGATGATATATTATTATAAACATAATGACTCTATAGGAGAGACAATAATGAATACAAAATTAAATACGTGGATTCAAAAACACAATCTAGATCTACAATGGCTGCAAGAAGCTAGTAAATTTCCTTCCTATCAAGTGCAGAAACTGTTAAATGATCCTCATTATAGACCAGACGGTACTACAATGAGAGTCGTATTAAGTATTGTCAAAAAGAAAGAAGACTCAGCAAAATTAAGTGATTTTTGGGATGTTTAAAAATAGGACTTTTCCTTATAATTTTTAAAAATAGTGACTTGTCTAGATCATTTTACCCTCCAACTGCATCTACTAAAGTATGAAATGTAGGAGGTGCTATCTTGAGTAAAGACAAGCATTGTAAGAAAAAGAAGAAAAAAGTAATCTGTTGCGATCCTATTTATATTATTGAGGATTGTTACAAAGAGAAAGAAGTCACATTCGTTCATCCTGTTATTCGTGTAAAACGTGAACACATTAAATATGTTCGCCGTGACGTTTATGAGGAGAAAGTAATTCACGAAGTGATCGATCCTGGTGCTCCGACAAAATGTGATTGTAATAAAAAGCACAAGAAATGTAAGAAAAAAAGCAAAAAGAAGTAATTCCAAAGTGTAATTACTCTTTCTAAATGGAACCCCCGATCATGGTTTTCGGGGGTTTTGCTATGTTTTGGGATAGAGTTTTACGGTACGTGGATTTATCATTCTTACACGTTCGCCCGTAAATAAGTTGTGTTCACCTTTAACATCGTGCTGAACACCTATGTTCTACAGAACTACACCCATAATTAATGTTTAACCACCTTGGAGTTGAAACTGAACACCTATGATGTCTCATGTACATAAATTAGGCACCCGTTTGCTACACTCTCCTGTGGATTTCCAATCAATTCATTTATTTTTCTACTCGAACAACTAATTCTCTCTTTTGATATACTATTTATGTACATAATAATTCTAATTTTTCTAACTATTGAAGGAGTTGATAGAACAAATGAATGAAAATTACAAATTGATTGTTGGAGAAGGAAATGCTGAGCTAGATCAACGACTTTCTGATGAGTTGGACAAAGTTAACGCCGAAGCTACAGCGGGGATCTCGCCTGCACGGGAGTTGACGGTACAAATTCTAGATAGTCATGGCCAACTTGCTGCTGGGATGAGTGGATGGACGTGGGGAATTGCTGCCGGCATCGCTATGACATGGGTCAGAGAAGATGTGAGAAAAGATGGTCTTGGTACAAAATTGCTACATGATTTTGAACAGGCAGCTATAGAAAGAGGTTGCGCACACGTCTTCACCACTTCTTTCACATTTCAAGCACCAGGCTTCTATGAACGTCATGGCTATCAAGAATTGTTTCGCTGGGAGGAATTACCGACTCCAGATGCTGCAGATATTCATTTTCGTAAGGAGTTAGTCACACAGAACAAAAAGTAGGTTATTAGGGATTCACGATTACTTTCTATATACAAACTAAAAAGGAGAGAACATCCTCTCCTTTTTAATATAATATCGTAATTACCAAAGTAAATTCTTTTCATACCCTAATTCAATGAGCAACTGGCCAGCCTTTTCTTTAAATGCAATGATAATCTCTTCATCAAACTCTTCTTTCCAATTGCCAATCGTTCCTTTTCTAAACGTAGCAGAGTCTTGAGTTGAAATATTTTCTTTGGCACGTCTTATCACCGTATGATCGATGTTCTCTTTCTTATCTTCTGTAACAAACTGAACGATTTTCTGAACGGATCTGTCTAATGATTCTTCACTTCGTAATAGATCTTCAAACTTAACGGAAAGTACGTTAGGTGTAGTTAACCACCCTTTAAATTCAGAAAACCAATCGTGAATATCTTGATGACCCAATTCAGGAATTCCTCTAATGATAGAAAGCATTCGTTCCTTTTTAGATAGTTGTTTCTGTTTAAAGTATTGATGAAGTGGAGCGTTTATCTTTTCAATATAATAATTATAAGAGACTACAACATCGCGTAAGTCTCGATAGAGGAAGATTTGTTTCATATTAAGATTTTGAAGAAGCTTAGCCCATGCAGTCGAATAATAGATATGCCCTGACAAGAATTCATTGATTCTTAATTTTTCTAACTCGCGCTGATGTTCTGCTAATTGTCTAGAAACCCCTTCGTACAGATGCAGATTTTGATCAAATCTGACGGAATGAATTCCCGTTAATATTTGAAACATAAGATGTGTTCCACTTTTAGGAAACGAGTTAAAGAAAAAAGGGCTAATTGTTTTTTTATTCATTGTTAATGATCACCTTTTCTATTTACATAACATGCCTTTTATAGCTTATTCGCTCCACTACAATACGTTTGTACAACCGCCTGTAATCTCATCTTTCTGCTCATAAGAAATATTTTTATGTATACATCCACTTTTATCGTTTAACGCACGAAACATGTAATGCAAGACCTTAACCCCTAATTGTTAGCAGAATGAAACCGAGAAAAAGGCAGGGATGCACTCCCTGCCTTTTTCTCTATGCTCATTTTATTTTAGGATCTCTTAACATCCAGTTTGGTACTAAATTTATGTAGATCAATTCGCCAATCAGTTCAACGATCGTCTGCGTCACAATTACGGTAGCTGCTATTGTTCGCCAAGACTCTGGTAATGCTAGTGCCAGCGGGAGAACGACAAGGGAATTTCTCGTTCCCATACTAAAGATCAATGCTCTTCCTGCACCTGTGTCTAAAGAAAATATCAGTGCGATTATGCGAGCAATAATAGGCATGATAATTAAAAACAATAGATAAATGGGGACGACTTCCATAATGATATTGAGATCTTTGTATACTTTACCTATTTGCGATGCCACAACGACGATTAAGACAGCAGCCATCAACGGAACGGGTAACCAAGCTGTAAGTTTCATCGCTTTAACTCCCATCGCCTTCTTTTCTCCCCATAGTTGTGTGATAACCGCTAATAATAGAGGCACCACGATCAATAAAAGAAAAGCTTCAACAAATGGCTCAATCTGTACGACTGACATCATCTCTTCACCAATAAATATCCATAGATAAAAAGGCAGTATAACCATCTGTACAATAAACAAAATAGGTGTAGAAGCAAGCATCAACCTCTCATTTCCTTTGCCTAGCTGAGTAAAGACGATTACATAATCAATACACGGCGTAAGAAGAACTAAACAGATACCCAATAATACTGGTGTTGGCTGAGGAAAAATAGAAGTTAAAGCCCATACAATGATTGGTACGAATACAAAATTACCGATTAATAAAGCTAGCATAAATCTGATGTTTGAAACAGCTTTTCTTAGTTTTAAGAAAGGAATTTGGGCGAACATCCCGTACATGAGAATAGCGATTAGTGGAGAGATCGTCCATTGGAGTCCAGCTCCGAAACTTTTAAAAGTGAGTCCAATAAAACCACCTATTAGTAATGAAATACCATAAATCCATATTTGTTGATTTTCTAGACTTTCCCTCGTAATCATGTGTATCTCCTTCTATCAAAAGACTTCATTCTGCAATTATGTAATAAGCATTTTTCTAATGACTTTTCAAAAAATAAATATACCATTTTCATTATCATTAAAAAAGAACCACCTAATTTCAGGCGGTTCTACGAATACGAAATATTTGATAAAACTTGTTAAGCCCGTTCCAGCACTTTAGCCAACATACGGTGAACAACCTCGTGATCGCGTGAATCGTGCAATTGATATTCTTCACCTGGAAGCGTATACCACTCTGCGGCTCCCACATATGTGATAGCGAGCTTTAGAATACCTTCTTCATTACAGCTTGTCTTAAGCTCGAGCTCCCCGCTGATTACCCCTACCTCTGTAGTCATTACACCATGCGTTGCGGTAAAGACAGTTGATTTCTCTTCCATTGGAGCAGCTCCTTTCTTTAAAACAAGTTAGTACATTGTTTATACAAAAATTAATTAATACGTGCAAGTGTTAAGCATGCTTTGAAGTTGTGTTTTTTCCGCTGATTGAAGATTTAATCCCCAGGTGTACTTTGTTTGAATCCACCATTTTGCATATCCACATCCAGCAGCAGTACGAGTAGGCTTCCATGTTGATGGATCCTGATCTCCTTTTGAACGATTCGAACTTGCCGTCACGGCAATAAGTTGCGGTCCAGTAAGATCATTTGCAAAATCCTCACGTTTGTCTGTTGTCCAGCTGCTTGCACCAGAACGCCACGCTTCAGCTAATGGTACGACATGATCGATGTCAAGATCAGATGGATTCGTAATTGTTACACCGTCATAATAGCTGTACCAGCTGCCAGATGTTACAGGACAATCTCCGCTAAATGAATCCGCATCACGCTTAAGAACAACTTGACGTGTATCACATCCTCCGCCTTGACTGGACCAGTGCGGGAACAAATCACGAGAATAGCCCGTCATTGAACCTTCTGTTTTAACAACTAATGCGTTCAACTGAGATTGTGCAGCTGATTTAGTAGGCGTTCCAGGTGGTAGCGCCCATGCCTTTTGATTATCATCAGATGAAACGAAAACAAAAGTCATAACCAGTGTAAAAATAAACGAACACACCATCGATTTCTTCAACATGCTTAAATCCTCCAATATGTAGTTTTTTGAATCGTTATAATTTTATAACATATATTCACGAAGTGGTTTTGATATTTTGCAATTAAACATAATCTAGACCTTGGTTATAGGTGGATAGTCTGGTATTTTACAGTTAATTATTCTAGTAGCTACCATTATAGTAAAATATAATTATTTCTCACTGTTATTCACTATTGCATAACAGGTTGTTTTTCTCCTGGTAAAGGAGCGGGGTCCATGCTTTGATCGTTTGGCGATAGATCGATGCCATAATTCTTTGCAAACAGCATGCGTGTGTCTTTTAGAACATTTTCTTGATTCAGATCTAAGTTAAATACTCGAGCTCCGCGAAGTCTGTTCTTCTCCTCACCAGGAAGTCCGTACGCTCCAAATCCCGCGCTTCCGCCATAACCTAGCATAATGCCATAATAGTTTCCAGCGTACGTGTTAATGTGGTCATGTCCACAAAATACACCTTTTACATCGCCACGGTGCAGCATAGCTGAGAATAAGCCAGAGTTGACCGGTCCTGGACATTCTTCTTCATTTCTCTCACCAGTGATCTGATGTTTGGTTTTAGCTCGCGCATGATCAGCTTCGGTACGGCTATCCACACTCGAGTACCACATATATCGATGCTCCCACAGCGGAATATGTATGAACATGAGAGAAGGCACCTTGAAACCAAAACGGTTTTCGATCTTTTGAGACGTTTCGTTGTACCAATTGACTTGGTCAAAACGAATCCAATCCCATGTCGGATAGCCCTCAAAGTTTTGACCCACAATCTCTTTTGGTGCGTACCGTCCACTATCCATCAACCAGAAATTAAAAGCGGGCTTCTTTCCTTTCGCGTCCCACACGAGAAGGTTCATGTTGCCGGTTCCTGTGATGTGTTTCGCTCCCTTTTCGTTCAAATTGTGTTTGTAAGATTGATAGAACGCTAGCATCT
The DNA here is from genome assembly GCF_036213205.1 of Fictibacillus nanhaiensis. Taxonomy (GTDB): domain Bacteria; phylum Bacillota; class Bacilli; order Bacillales; family Fictibacillaceae; genus Fictibacillus; species Fictibacillus nanhaiensis_E. The sequence goes on along the minus strand of NZ_JARMFC010000011.1, from coordinate 18,334 downwards.
TCTTCTCGTCCACGCCGCTTTTCGTTGTTGAATCTTCATCATGGTTTCCGAATGTAATGGCCCACTTAATGCCTCTCTTCTCCATCGGCCCTGCAACGTTGTTCATCGCTTGTTTCATTTCAAGTTCAGTGTCACATCCACCTGTGATATTATCTCCATTCAATACAACAAAGTCTGGTTTCTCAGCATCCAGCACTTTTTCCATCAACTCAATGGTACGACGGTCGATACGCTCATCATCTTGCGTATCGTTAAACTGAACGACCTTAAATGTGCCATCAGAATGAAACTTTAGAACTTTTTGTTCCTTTCGATCTGCATGAACTTTTTCAGTGAACAAGTTGGAAGTATCACCGAGTGAACCTATTGTTAATGCCAACGTGCTCGCTCCTCCAATTTTAATAAAATCGCGACGATTCACTTGTTTTGAACTCATCTAGCTACCCCTCCTTAGATATGTAATATTTGTTTGTTACAAGTTCAAGAGTAGCAAGGCTATTTTTAGATAGTGTTTGTGTGTTGTAAAGGTTATGTGAGTGTTGCAGGTGAGAGATTTTACAAATGGTTGCCCCCATAAAGCTGGTTTTATGAAGTAGTGGGTTAAAAAACGATCTATGGTGGGAGTATGCAGTTCGCAGAATTTGTCGAGAATTAGCAACTCGCCGATATATGACCAAAACTCGCCGTATTATTGTTCAATCTCGCCGGATTAATGCAGAAATTTCTAGAATTATTTTATAAATCTCATGAATAAAGAGGTTGAATACCCCTAATGGTATATAAAATCAATATGGTTCACCCATCTATATAGTCTTAAATTACATACCTTCTGTTAAATACAACTCGCTGAACCCTTCAAAACGTATAAAAGCGCTCTAAAATAACATTTCTCGCATAAAACTAATCGTTCACCAGCACATTTTAATCATTACGATTTGCTAATGTCCTGTGTTTAACCTCAAACACAGGCTGTTTCTATTTCCAGCACCCAATCCTGTAACGATGGACAGGCTGTTTCCATATTTTATTATGAGGAATTCGAGCAGAGATTCTCTACTCGTTCTAGATCTGACAAAAAACAAGGAGGTGTTTGTATTGGATAATAAACACCAATGGAACTTGGATGGGTTAAGTACTGGAGACTTTCAGGTTAGTGGTGGTCAGCCACATCATCCCCAAGATCAGCAAGCACAAGACCCTCGGCTTATCATTCCGGGCTGTGTAATCGGAATCTGTTTTAACTTTTGTGCAGGTTGCGCAGGTTGTGGCGGATGTGCTGGATGTGGCGGCTGCGGCGGTTGTGCTGGTCGTTGCGGAGGCTGTGGCGGTTGTGGCGGCTGCGCAGGACGTTGTGGTGGTTGCGGTGGACGCTGTGGCGGCTGCGGCGGCCGTTGCGGAGGCAGATAATCAGATACATGCATTGTTCGAAGAAATTTCAGGGGGCTCTGCTCAAGCTTTTGAGCATCGGTCCTCTATTTTAATTTCTGACACCTCTGCAATCACGATTTCGTCTCCCTGAAGTAGACAATCCCTTTAAATGTATTTTTCAAAATGACATACATAAATATATTCACGGTAATCTCAATTAATTTCACGGTAATCCGGGATATATTCACGGTAAATAGTTATTTATTCACGGTAATTGGTTATATATTCACGTTCCTCAATTACGAAATAACAATGTGACATAATGGACAAGCAAAATCCATAGACATAGATGATGAGCATTAGGTTAAGGAGGGGTATCATGCCAGGCGTCACTCTCTCAATGTGTTTGAAAATGAACAGAGACACGTTCGTCTATCCGCAAAATAATGGAGGCGTTTATCTCCGTAACAACATCACTTCTATTCAAATGGAAGGAAATACGATAGAGCAATGGCTGGAAAAATTAATGCCCATGTTAGATGGCAGCCGTTCAATGGAGGCAATTACGGACGGCCTGCCTGATCCATATAAAGAACAAGTCTTTAAGATTGCTGAAGTGTTATATACGAATGGTTTTGTTCGCGACACAAGCCAGGACCTTCCGCATCAGCTTCCAACTTCAATTTTAGAAAAATATGCTTCACAGATTGAGTTTATCGATCACCTTAGTCATTCGGGTGCGCACCGATTTCAAAACTATCGTGAGTCAAAGATCGCTGTAATTGGTTGTGGTCAACTTCTCTACTCACTCACACAATCACTCGTACAATCAGGGCTTCCTGCGTTCACCTTACTTCACACGAACTTAGAACGAAGTGAAATTAATAAGCTACAGAAAATTATAGAAGCGGCAACAACTGCCGAACCGCAACCTAACATTACACTCACCCCGTTAAAACCTGACACATGTATAAATGATCTACAAAACTTTGATTACGTATTGTACGGCCATGAAAACGAAGACACACAACAGCTCTCCATGATTCAAAATATCTGCAGCAGTCACTCAAAATCATTTCTACCCGTAACGTTACAAAACAATCATGCATTCGTCGGCCCTTTCATTCTATCTGAATCTGCCGCTTGCTGGAGATCTGCCTTCTTACGGTTAAGTAACAAAGATTACAAAGAGAATTTTGCGACATCATCTACACGTACAGTTTCTATGATGCTCGCGAACGTCGCTGTTTTCGAGTTGTTTAAAAAGATTACTGGTGTACAGGAAAATCACGAAAACGCCATCTATCAACTGGACGTGGAAACGTTGGAAGGAAGCTGGCATCCGGTTTCTCCTCATCCGTTAGTGAACAAAAAAATGAAGATTGAGCATATCGACAACCCTCTATCATTTCTAAAGAAATCATCAAACCGTGAGCTTGACCTGCATTCTTTGTTTTATCAGATTACCTCTAGTGAGACTGGGATTTTTCATATGTTTGAGGAAGAAGACTTAATTCAACTGCCTTTGTCACAATGCAAAGTAAAAGTAGCGGATCCTTTTTGGGAGAACCCCTCAACGATCATCACTTGCTCTGGCAGAACACATGAAGATGCGCGTTTAGAAGCAGGTCTTTCAGGAATTGAAACATACGTTAAGAATTTATTTAAAGAATTACCAGAAGCTATGAATGTTGGAACCGGCCGTACGGCAGCAGAAGGAATGAGTAGAGCACTTCAAAACAGTCTTCAAGAAATCTTTATGAAATCTAAAGACAAGTTTCAAGTTGCCGCGAAATTTGATCTACCTTCGATAAAAGACTCATATTCATTGTTTATGATTTCAGCACTCTCTACACTAGGTGGTGAAGTTATACTCTACCTTGGAGAAAAAGTGCTCGGTTTTCCTGTTATTTGGGTGCAGCAGAATGAGAAGTTCTACGGAAGTGTAGGTCTTAACGAGAAACTCACATTACAGAATGCACTTCAAGGAGCGCTCATGCATCGGCAAAATAAAGAAAATGTTTCAAGCATGAACTGCGTAATCTCATCTACTATTATTCCAAACAGCGAGCTAAAAATGATAAATTTTCCAGAACAAAAAGAAGTCTCTATAACAGAAACTTTAACAACAGCTCTACAAACGTTAAAAGATAACAACTTCAACGCCCAGTTCTACACCCTTCATGCAGAATCAATTTTAAACGACAATACCTCTTTGTATGGAATCACACTCTCTTCGGAGGTCCAGTCATGACTCAAAAAATGATTATCATTGGAAATAGTAGTCTTGCAAACGATGTCTATCAGCAACTAAATGAAACTTACATGATTTCTCGCTACAATACGGTAGAAGATGCGGAAATTAGTAATGACGAAAAGCTCGCGTTGGTTCTTCATGATAGTTGGAATCCAGCTCAACATCTGAAGGCAGAAGAAATCTTCCGAGCAAGCAACCTGCCTTGGCTGCGTGGTTTTGTTTTCTTTGGTGAAGCACATGTTGGCCCTCTCGCACTTCCAAATCAACAGGGCTGCTCACAATGTGCAGACCTTCGCTTTTTCATCACCGGGCAGGATCGTAGAGAGCATTTTCGTATGAAAGACTATCAGATGTCACAACAAGAGTTCTTACAAGATCCTTGGGCAACAAATCTAGCACTCAGTCAAACGGCTACTCTAGTTTGTAATGAGGTAGAGCGTTTCATGAACGATGGTGCAGCACATACAACCGAACATGTCTTTTTGATGCATCTACAAACGTATAAACTATCAAAGCATTTCTTTTTACCCGATCCATATTGTGAAACATGCGGTGACATCCCTCTTGATACCGATGATTACGCCAAGATTTCGCTGCAATTCAGTCCGAAAATTTCAAGAGACGTCTATCGTTGCCGTTCAATAGATGAGCTACAAAACGTATTAAGCCGAAATTATTTAGATAATCGCACAGGTCTTCTTAACTTTAAAAGATATGACTTGATTTCCCCTTTCGCGGACACCGTCGTTAATCTTCCGCTGCTCTCTGGTAACGAACTAAATGCTGGCCGGACACATTCGTATCTGCATAGTGAACAAGCGGGCATTTTGGAGGGGCTTGAACGGTATTCTGGTTATGCGCCACGAGGTAAACAAACGATTGTCTATGAACCCTACAACAAAGTGAAAAATGTAGCGATGAATCCTCTATCGATCGGAACTCATTCACAGAAACAATACAGTCAGCACCATTTTCCTTTTCAGCCGTTCGATCCAGACCGTTCGATCCATTGGGTGTGGGGCTATTCATTATCTAAGGACCGACCCATCTTAGTACCTGAAACATTCGCCTATTACAGCATGGGTGGTGGAGAGGGCTTTGTTTATGAAACGTCAAACGGCTGTGCAGTCGGAGGAAGTTTGGAAGAAGCCATTCTGTACGGAATCTTTGAAATCGTGGAACGCGACGCTTTTCTTATGACTTGGTACGGTGAACTGCCTATTCCTCGTCTTGACATGAAATCAATTGATGATACTGAGCTTCAGCTTATGGTTCAGCGTATCCAACATGTGACAGGTTTTGAAATTCATTTATTCAATGCTACGACTGAAAACAAAATTCCAAGTATTTGGGCCATGGCAAAGAATACAAAGAAAGATGGCTTGAATCTGCTTTGCGCAGCAGGTGCACACCTCGATCCACTGAGAGCAGCTAAGGGAGCGGTTCAGGAGCTATCGGGCATGCTGCTTAATATGGAAGAAAGCTTTGTTAAAGACCGGAAGAAATACGAAAAGATGTATAGAGACTCTAACCTGGTTCGTCATATGGAAGATCACTCAATGGTATATGGCTTAAAAGAAGCTGAAAAAAGGATGTACTTTTTGTTAGATAAACGGAAAGTTAGAGACTTTGAAGAAGAATTCAAGCCTGTTCGCCATACTCTCGATCTGTTAGAGGACCTTAATAGTGTGCTAGATACCTTCAAGAAACTGAACCTTGACGTAATCGTTGTTGATCAGACCGGACCAGAATTAAAACGGAACGGCCTACATTGTGTAAAAGTGATCATACCTGGCATGCTGCCGATGACGTTCGGACATCATCTCACCCGATTACAAGGATTGGACCGAGTATTCACTGTTCCGATGAAGCTCGGATATGTGAAACAACCGTTATCGCCTGACGAACTGAATCAACATCCTCATCCGTTTCCGTAAAAACTTTAAAAGAAAGGGGCATTGATGATGAACCTCGATGAGTTTTTATACAAACTTCATTACGAGACCGATCAGATAACACCGCCCGATTGGGAGGTAAACTGGGAAGATGCCCCGCTTCCCTATAAATTGTACAAATCAGGTCTGCCCGTAGTTGAATTGAGTACCAATCATTCAGACACTCTCTCAACAAGTAATAAACCAATATTAGCTGATCTAAGTCAGTTTCTTCTGTATTCATATGGAATCACACAAATCAGTGAGTCGTTTCTTTCAATGGATACAGCTGAAACATGGATGACTTATCGTCGTTATGCTCCTTCTGGAGGTGCACTCTATCCGAGTGAAGTGTACCTGTATCTAAAGTTACAAGAACTACCTACTGGCATCTATCATTACGACGTCGCACATCATGCGTTAATTTGTTTGCGTGAAGGGAACTTTGACGGTTATCTGGATCAAGCATTAGGAAGTCGTTGCAACGTGTCAAAATGTTTTGCTGTCGTTTTTGTTTCTACTTTCTTTTGGAAGAACTTCTTTAAATATCACAACTTCTCTTATCGTCTTCAAGGACTAGATGCAGGTTTTTTAATCGGTCAGATGTTAGAAGTCGGAAAGCGTAAGGGGTTCGAGACTGGTGTTTATTATCAATTCCTAGACGGAGCAGTCAACCATCTACTTGGAATTCATGCGGATGAAGAAAGTGTATATGCAGTCCTTCCCCTTTCTGTAGATAAAGAGATGAAGTGGTTTAACGATACAGAAGACGCCGAGATCACCACCGAAAAATTAAGTGCAAAGCTTGAGCCCATACATCATCATCATTACATGAAGTCAAAAGTTATACGCCCCTATCACATGCTGTGTAAATTAAACGAAGCATGTATGTTACATTCTTTTTCAAAAAATAAGATGAAGCATTCTAAAAACAATGATCCATCTCTTGTAATATTGCAGCAAAAAAACGATTTATTCTATTCATTTGTAAAAGCATGCAGAGATCGATATTCCCCAGGACAAGATTTTGTATTAAAACCATTACAAACCGAAACCGTTTCTAATCTTTTAAATGATCTACGTTTAATGAGCCACTATCGGAACGATTTAGATCAAGAAATTTCTTGCCTTACTTCCCGTGTTTCCCTTCAATTCACCTCATATGGTGTAGAGGGACTTTCTAACGGCATGTATAGAGTCATTGATTCTACTCATGAGATAAAGCTGATTTCGCTAGGAGATTATCGAACTGCTCAACAAGATGGTCTTCTTTCCGATTTTGTAAACATGGCACAAATACCACTTTCCTTTAATTTTAGCGGCAGCAGAAATCATAATCGAAAGCTGTACGGTTTTCGAGGTCACCGGATTCAGCACATGGAAGTTGGCATTCTCGCTCATAAATTGCTCCTCGCTGCCTCTATACGAGACATGAACGGCCATCCTATACTTGGTTTTGATGTAGCTTCGTATGATAAACTTCACCAACTCTATCACAAAGACACGACCAGTCTGCTACAGATTCCGGTCGGTCACAACCGACCACATCCAAGACTGCAAGGAAGTTTGCATATGTAGTTGGGCATTTGTATATAAACCAAAAGCTTTCGTTCCTAAAAATTCTTGAGTTAAAAAAAAAGAGGCTGTTCACAGCAGCTTCTTCTCGTTAGATCTATATCTATTTTCAATTGAAGATTAATAACCCCAAGTACCCCAACCACCTGGAGTGCCTTGACTTCCACCAGATGGAAAAGTTTGACCTTGACCATATCCCTGGCCGCCCATGCCGCCTGGAAGACCTCCTTGGTGTCCGAATTGAGGAGGAATAGGACCAGTATAAGGAGTCCACCCCATTACGTCCTCTATAGATACAGCAATCTTAATATCTTCTGTAGGGGTATATATTAAAAATTGTATTGATCCCGTGTTTTGTTGAAGGTTCAAATAATAATCTAAGATTCTAACAATAGCTTGACCATAACCCACTATATTAGTTGTCCCATAAAAGTTTCCAGTGTTAAGAATATCTTTTACTTCTTGAGCACTCAATCTAGAGTATTGAAACAAAAAAAGCAATCCTTTCAAAATAGCGTATATTTGTTAAAGTATATGAATTTACATTAATTTTTGTATAGACATCAGTACATAAAATATTTTAATAAGCTCCCTTCTTTATGACGAATCAACAAGAATATTTATTAAGTTGCTGTTCATTCATTTTCTTTACCCCTTAAATAATCGTATTTTTTAGGTTCTCGTCCATACTTATCTTTACAATGAACATATATATATACGGAATAAAATTTATAAAAGGATGGGTTTTTTTGTTTCAAAATAAAAGAGCATTTTTAGTACCAGGTTCAACAATCGAACAATTTGTCGGTCAATATATTACTACTGCCATTACAGGTTATGGGCAGGTTGTGGCACAAGTTGTTAAATACGATAAAGCGAGCAAGATGGCAACACTTAACGTTTTTACACCAAGTGGAGTAAGAGCGTTACAAGTCCACGAAACAGATATGTACGGAATTGCTCCTTACCAAGGACCTATTCCTCCTGTCTTCGGTTCTGGCATGGGCCAGATGGGTCAGATGGGTCAGATGGGTCAGATGGGCCAAGGTGGACAAATGGGCCAAGGCGGTCAGATGGGCCAAGGCGGTCAGATGGGCCAGATGGGTCAAATGGGTCAAATGGGTCAAGGTGGACAAATGGGCCAAGGCGGACAGATGGGTCAAGGCGGTCAAATGGGTCAAGGTGGACAGATGGGGCAAGGTGGTCAAATGGGCCAAGGCGGTCCACAAGGGATACCATGGTGGGTTCAACAATATTTAGGCGGATGGGGCCCTCGATCTTAATTAGCTGATTAGCGATTAGTTGCGGCGATTTTTTCAGCTGAAAACAAAAAAACGTGAGGTCTACTACATCTCACGTTTTTTTCGTTACGTTTACTTTGATTTATTTTTTGATTTACTACCTATTTGAGAACGATATTCATTTCCTTTGTTATTATCGCCACTCATTAACTCATTGCTGAACTCTTGATCATGTTGCGCTTTAGGAGAGCCTTGATTTTTACTTCCTTCACTACCATTGCGATTTGTCATTATGTTTCCTCCTATGGTAAAAAAATTCTGTTTTAGTATGTCTAATCTTTCCCCTTTTAATCACATCTCGAGCTTTTTTGCTAGCACATATTTTAAAGATTTGATTTTATAATGACTCGTTTTGCAGACGGAAAAACTGTGTCGTGTTTATGGTTTCTTTCATTCCTCTTGGTAATATGACTCGATCAATTACTGCTTACATTTTTGTATCGATTGTAAAAAATATATGAAGCAATGGTTGAAATCAATACGGTTGCGACCACCACTACTAGCATACCCGTAAATTTATATATACCTGGCAAAAACGAATTCGCGACAAGGAGAATTCCAGCAATTACAAAGAGTTTCCCACTTAGCTGGTGTGTCTTTCTCCATGTCTTTTCGTCCGCAAGCGTCCATGGTGTGCGGACTCCGATAAAATAATTATGTTTAATTCGTGGCAGATAATTTCCGAGTACGATAAAAAGTAACCCAATCCCTAAGTTTACGACTAATGAGATGTCTATATTAAGACCTAGACTATAGCCGATGGTTACGGATTGAAGAAGTAAGAAGAACGCGTTCATTATTGTAATAAAAATAAGATAGCTGCCAGAAAATTTCTTATAGTTCTCCTTCTTCGGATCAATTCTCGGCATATAGATAAACAACGCCATCATTACTATCATTAAAAGTGGTGGAAAGAATGCAGCATTTTGTTTATCCCAATACTCATCCACCTCACCGTGGATGTTCCAATGCATCGGCATTTGATCGGGCAAATAAGGATAAGCAATTACACCAATTAATACACTAAGTACAATAAGAAGATAACTCCACCCATACTTTTTCATCATTTCCCCTCCTTAGTTGTAAACGTGAAACACCAACTCATAAGTTCATGAAAAACCGTAGTGTTCAAAGAATAATAGATATGCTGTCCTCTTCTTTCATCATCGATTAATGAAGCATGCTTTAATATTTTCAGATGATGTGACACACTTGGCTTTTGAATGTCAAAATGTGAAGCGATTTCTCCCGCTGTAAGCTCATCTTCTTTCAACAATGTTAGGATCTGTCTCCGAGTCGGATCGGATAATGCTTTAAACGCTTCATTAATAGACATCATGTCACCTCTGGATGAATTACATTATTAGAAATTTAGATAAATGTCTAAATATCTAATTACATATTATGTTAATTTTACGATTATGTCAATCTTTCCTACATAATTGAGCAATAAAAATAAGCACATTTATGAATTAAATAAATGTGCTTACAGAAGAGAATATTCTATCTTTAGTCAACGATGAGATGGCCATGATCCTTGCATTTTTCTTAATAACATGATCTGACCGGTATGATAAGCATCGTGAAGAAATATATCGATGAGATCACTTTCTAATCCATTCTCTTTAAAATCTTCAGAACTCATCTTAATGAGTAAATCTTTTAGTTTGTTGTGCACGTTATCAGCCCGCTCGATTGTCAGATTCCAATCATCATCGTCTTCTGTTACTTTTGTAATAAAAAAGGTGTCGTTCCCATCTATTCGTTTCCACTCACGATTTTCCAAGGTCGCAACAAGTCTTTCTTTGTAATAAATAAGATGATTGACATTCTCCCAGATGGATTTTGTTGCTTCTCCCGGCGGTTTCCAGCTCGCTTGCTTAGCAGTTAATCCTTCCATTGAAGCTTTGAGTGGCGCATACCAACTCTCTTTATCAAACGTCGAGTCTAACACATTTACTAAGAATTCTGCTCGGCTCATGTGTACATGACCTCCTAATGGTTTGCAGGTTTTTTTATCATCGGTTCGATGAGGTCTGTATCTGGCGGAGCGTATCCAAGTTGTCTGCCGATCTTCACAATCTGTCCTTTATGATGGAATTCATGAGTCATCGTGTGCGTAAATAGCCATAAAGCCGTAAAGTCTGCTTGACTTCCATTTCTGAATGTCACTTCTACCGATTGATCCCAATTGTCTTCAAATTTTTCTAGAAATTCATATACCAGTTCATCTGTTTTCCTGAAAATTTCACGCATCTCCTGTACGTTATGTATGGACTCAGGCGTAATATCTGGCAGAGATTTTCCAAGAGCACGTGCACCAAGCCATCCTTGGTAACAACCCGCTACGTGGGCATGTAAGCTCAGAATAGACTCATCACTAAATCCATCAAGTTTCTTTTCATAATCGGTTGGAGATAACGTCTCGCAATATTGAAAAAGAGTCTCTCTCGTTAAACGAATCCAGTCATACTGAATTTTGAACAAATTCATACTCTCACTCTCCTTTTTAACTCACGATTACTTCCCTATCGGTAAGGAGATTTCCTTCTTTAAGTTGATTGAGAATGTTTGTATTTAACACTTTTCTTTACGAACCGATCTTCTTATTTCAGCATAAAGTTCATCAAGAGGTTTCGTTGCGTCGAGCTTTAAAACAGGACTATTTGATATTTTCATTTGATAGGCTTGTTCCGAATATGTCCCTGCCATATTCTTATCTTTTTCTTCCCAATACGTTTTACACCACTCTAAAAAGTTATTTGTGTACTCCTTATTTTCATCTAGCCACATGCGACTATTTCTCTCAAATTCTCTTTTTCTTAAACGTTTCATTCGAATTTCTTCATCAAGGGAAAGAAATACTAAAAGGTCACGGTTACTAAAACCTTCTGGGAGCCACATGAAAACGGAACCTGAAGCTATATAACTATCGTTCGAAATAATATCTCTATTGTACATTTCAATTCGTTTATCAATCGGATGATTTTCTAAAAATGAATCGTCCTTCCAAAGGTAATAATCAGTATCTATCCACTTAATATTTTCTTTTTCACTTATATATTTTGCTAATGTACTTTTGCCTGTCCCTGACCCACCAATTATTTGTACTTTCATGAATATCCCCTCTCAATTGTGAAATTTCTATTTCTTCTTTAAACTTTGTAAAACGTTTAATTAACGTAATACCAACAATTGCAACTCAATTTTCCATAAAAAAGATACATTCCTTGTTCTAGAAATGTACCCTTCACGAACCATCTTCTTATAACGTTTGTAAAAACCGCTCAATTCTGCGCATTGCTTCTTCAAGCTTTTGAACAGAGGTCGCATAAGAACAACGAACATGCCCTTCTCCGCTCTCGCCAAAAACACTACCAGGTACAACTGCAACTTGCTCTTTCATCAGCAGCTGTTCTGCAAATTCTTCAGATGAAAGTCCCGTCTTTTCAATTGAGGGAAATACATAAAAAGCGCCACCTGGAACATGGCACGATAAACCCATCTCCTCTAGAGCATGAATAACTAAACTGCGGCGCTGCCGGTAGCTTTCTTTCATTTTGACTACATCTCTCTGCCCGTTAACGAGAGCTTCAAGAGCCGCATGCTGAGCCATTGTAGGAGCGCACATCATCGTATACTGATGTATTTTTAGCATGGCTTGTAAAATAGCTTTAGGTCCACAAGCAAAGCCTAAACGCCAACCGGTCATGGCGAAAGCTTTTGAAAATCCAGAAATCAAGATTGTGCGGTCGCGCATATTTCTTATAGCTGGAAAACTTGTATACGGTTCATCGTACGTGAGTTCAGCATATATTTCATCTGAAATAACGAGCAGGTCATGTTTCTCCACGACCTCCGCAATTCTTTCCAAATCGCTTTTTGACAAAACAGTTCCTGTTGGATTATTCGGACTGCATAACATAATGACTTTCGTTTTGTCAGTGATAGCCGCTTCTATTTGTTCAGGCTGAAGCTTAAAATCATCCTCGCTATACGTATTTACCGGAACAGGGACTCCGCCAGCCAATGTGACCGTTGGTGCGTAAGAAACAAAGCTTGGCTCAACAACGATAACTTCCTCACCAGGATTAACGACCGCACGCAAAGCTATATCAATCGCCTGTGATGCACCGACTGTAACGACCATTTCATCTTCAGCGCTATACGTAACACCAAACCGTCGTTTCATATAGCGAGAGATCTCTTTTCGGAGCTCAAACAAACCGGCATTGGCTGTATAAGCCGTATAGCCTTGTTCTAATGAATGGTAACTCGCTTCTATTACGTTCCAAGGTGTAACGAAATCTGGCTCACCAACGCCTAGAGAAATAACGTTTTCCATAGAGGAAGCAAGATCAAAAAAACGACGGATACCAGACGGCTGAATGGACTGCACCGTATTTGATAAATATTTTGAAGTAGGTTCAGTAATCATGGCGACACCACAATTCGTTTATCTTCATCATTATCACTAAATACAAGGCCGTCATGCTTGTATTTTTTTAAAATGAAATGAGTAGTTGTTGAGATGACTGAATCGATAGTCGAAAGTTTTTCAGATACAAATCGTCCAACTTCTGCCATCGTCTTACCTTCGATCGACACCGACAAATCGTATACGCCAGACATGAGATATACGGCTTTCACCTCAGGAAAACGGTAGATTCGTTCTGCGACCTTATCAAAGCCGACACCTCGCTTTGGTGTGACTTTTACATCGATCATGGCTGTTACAGCTCCATCCTCGGTACCTTTCGTCCAGTCAATAATGGCCGAATAGCCCAGTATCACTTTCTCGTTTTCGAGTTTCTCTAAGATTTGTTTTGTTTCATCCTCTGTTATTCCCATTAACTTTGCGATCGTTGCTGTTTCAAGACGTCCGTTTTTTTCAATAAGTTGCAATAATTCGCGTTCTGTAGAATCCAAATCAATCACTCGCTTTTAGTAGATTATGCTGACCATTATAACAAACCCTCTAGGTTAAGCCACTTAGAATTTACATAATGAATTGAAATATGTTAGATAATTAGTTACGTTGAAATGCTTCTCAAAAATTCCTTGTATCCTCTATTCTACTTTAATGTTAGCAACGAACTCTGTGTCTCCTTGATCAGAATCAAAGTCTATTTCTAGAACATAATTACCCTTTTCTTTCGGGAAAAAGAACGTTTTGTCAGCATCATTAAGCATTGTAAGATCGTCCCCTTTTCGAGCTACAACACCAATGCTAACTCCTGAATATGGATATATCCCTTCGATTTCATTTTGTTCAATAATTAAGAAACCGCTACTACCAGGTTTAACGAAAATCTGCTTTTCCTTAGCAGCAAGTTCTTTTAAATTTATGTATTCTTTATCATAATCTTCGTCAGTAAAGTTCCATTTTCGATTTCCTTCTTTAAGCTTGTACAACTCATCCCCCACCTGAAGAAATGCTTCTGGTGGACTTTCATAATAATCCTCGCCTATACAGCCTGTTAATAATAAAGGCACAAGAATCATCGCCGTGAGAATGATTATGTATCTTGTTTTGTTCATATTTAAGATCCTTCCTGATAAATAAAACTAAAAATAAATAAAGGACTTTCACTCCAGCTATTTTGATTACATGCAGCTAGTAATACCATTATTGTTAAGAATATTTTCTTTATACAAAAGATCCCCAAATCCCCCTAAAATAGTTCAATAAAAAGAGCAGTTTTCCTTGAACTGTACTTATTCCTTTACTGTATTCAGTAGAATGTCTCGTATCTTTATGATATCTGATACAACTGCAAATGGCTTATGTAATGTGGGGGCTGACACATTTCTATGATTTATCCAAATGGCTTCCATACCAATTTCCATGGGAGCGATCACGTCATGCGTCCATGAATCTCCAATAAATAACGTCTTACTCGGTTCATGTTTGAAATAGTCTAGCACATAGTAGTAAATCCGAGGGTCGGGCTTTCGATAACCTAATTTTTCAGCATGAAAAACGTTGTCATTATTAAATATATCTCCTAATCCCATGTTGATTAACTTTTGTTGTGGATCATATAGACCATTTGTGACGATCCCTAAGTCAAAGTTTTCACTCAGCTCTTTTACTAAACTTCTTATTTCTTCATTTGGTGTTATGAAGTTCATGCTCGTTTGGTAGAAGTAGTTGTCCAACTCATTTAAGGCATCCTTATCCATTTTTAAGTTAAACTGTTTTAATACAAGCTCCCATCTTACTCGCTTAAATTCAGATGGACTGTATTCACCAGATATCAACTTATCTATTAAAGATCTTGGTGGTTGTTTTAACATATCTAATACCGTAGTCGCGTTTAACTGATTCGTAAGTGGATGTTCTGCTAAACAATGAGTTAATCCGTCATAATACCAGGAAGAGTTTTTTAACAAAGTATCATCTAAATCAAGTAACAATAACCTGAATTTTTTCATCTTTACCTCTTTCCACAATTAGTATGTTCTTGAACTAACCATCCATGAAATAGTCTTAGTAGTAATAAATGTGATGATAATTACGATAAGCATACAGACCAAATTAGCTAATAACATATCTTCACTAAACTCATCTATCTTAAATCCAATTGTCATTGGAACCCCATCTTCTTGTCCTTTAGATAGTGAATAATGATCAATTATTATATCAGCTATGCATAATAACCAACATGAGAAGTAGCTGATAATTGCTGTATGCAAAAGAATCTTCACGTTTTTCTCTCGAATATTAACAAAGTTATAGGTTGTAGTTAAAATAATTAGTGCCCCTATTATTAAGAATAGCTCATTATACTGAACATATAGGGATTTAGTTAGAACTAATAGCACAAGTAATATAGTAAATGTGGGTAAGATTATTTTTCGCACATTAAACCCCCTTACAAAATTATACATTATTAATATTCATTTTATCTTTACTCCATATATTAACAATGGAGAATCCATGTTTTTTTCATGACATTACTATTTAATATTTTTACTCTCATCATTTTAAGAAATATTATTGAAACTAACGCCAGTACCATATTCATCATCATAATCAATAATAATACGTCTATTTCTTAGATTGTAACCAATAAAAAAGCACACCTCTTCTTGAAGAAATGCACCCGTTCTGGAATAAATGTTTTAAACCTCTCTTCCCTTTTTTTCAACCAATGTCCAGAATACATAAATCAAAATCGACACAGAAATTATAATTAAAAAGCTATTGGTTATCAAATTAAAATCCAATTCGTTTGTGGTTTTAATTATTTCGCCGTTTTTACCAACTTCATTTATACTCGAACCATTATAATTAAGGAAAAAGTAAGAAAGTACGACTCCAATCACTAACCCTGCTATTAATGAAATCCAGATTTTCACAACATCCCTCTTTTCAGTAAATTTTAATACTCCTTACTTAGTTCTTCAGACGTTTCGAGACTATTTAATTAAGGTTTGTTCTTTAATATTCTATGTTCATCTTAATTCCACAATCCTGCGTTTGTTAAATAAGTTCCAAAAAAAAGACGTTAATCCTTCTTAGATTAACGTACCCCTGTGTTAAATGAGCAATAACTATCTATGTAAATAGGTTCATAAGCAATCGACAGTAATAGTTAGCGATACTCTTTTATTCCGTTTTCAAATGCACGATCATCGTTATTTGTTAAACCATGTAACGCTTCTTGTAAAGCAAATGTACTCCTATAAAATGTAACACGTTTAGCTATTTTTGAACCATTTGGATAAAGATCTATACACTTGTTATAGAAATCCTCACCATAACTTGATAGAATTCCTGCAAAATCATATGCAGGATCACCAATACGGGTACTACCAAAGTCTATTATCCCTGAAATTGTAAGATTTTCTGTGTTCCATAGGATATTCGAAGCTCCAAAATCTCCATGTATAAGGGTTGTTTTTAAGTGTTCTTCATTATTAAGGAAAGTCTCAAATGAGTAGATAATATCTCTTTGAGCGTTCTCATTCATAAATTGAAAAAGCTTGTCTTGTATATTACTAAATAGTTCTTTCATTTCTTCGTAAGGATGAATATCTTTTAAATTTAGATACTTATCCAAACTCTCTTGTGATATGGAATGAATTTCAATTAGAAATGTTACAAGTTGTTTTGCAAGTTTCATAGAATCCACTTGATTAACTTTGATTAAATGTTCGTTCCATAAAGGATTACCTTCTATTCGTTCATAACCAGTAAATACTTTACCAGGTTCAAATAGTTGAAGCGACTTATATTTGGGATATGGAATTGGTATTGATATTGTGCCACTAATATATTCTAAGATTTTAGTTTCTTCTTTTAAACTTTCAATTCCTTTACTGTACTTGGGAAATCTAAATACAAGAGAATTGTTTATAATTAAAACATCATTATTTTGACCAATATCATTTGGATAAACATCCTTAATTATTAGTTCAGGATAGACTTCATTAATACGTTCAATATAATTATTCATTGGTATACTCCTTGTTTTGCTACAATAACATTTCATACTTAGACAATTATTTAGTTTATTCTTCCTTTAAAGAACCCTTTTCTTGAAGACTTGCTGCCTTTACTCTTAGTAATGTTAATTTATTTTAGAATAGATACAAGTGTCAGTCAGCATGCTGCCATCTGCGGATAGATCATCATTCCTTAAAGTACCTTCTAAAATAAACCCTAGTTTTTCCGGTATAAAGCGACTTTTAACGTTTCTTGATTCACATCTTATTTCAATCCTCTTAAACGCAAGGTAATCAAATCCAAAGTTAACTAACTTCTTTACTACTTCGGTCATATATCCATTTCCGCTATGTTTTGTGTTAATCCAGTAGCCCATTTCACATTTTGGAATGTCCCAGTCAATCCTGTGAAGGCTCGCAGTTCCTATAAAGTCCTTGCCGCCATCTTTATCAAAGATAAGAAAACGAAAACTTTCTCTTTTTAAAAAATGTATATGAGCATTCTTTAGTAGAATGTCGGTTTCTTCAACAGTAGGGATTTCTTGAAAAAGTGAAAGCCACGCTTTTAATTCATCAAACGAATCTTTAATGGCTTGGTGCACAATCACTCCATCTCCAGTTTGAAGTGGGGCTCGAAGAATAAGTCTTTCAGTTTCTAATTGTAAAGGGATATCTAATAATAATGGGTTCATGTTATCTTCCCTCGCCTTAATTATTTTAAATGAATAATGAAAAGCAGCCAGAGCATTTCTACTTCTAAAAAAAATGCACCCAATAGCGTAGGAACAAGAATCTTAGGTTTCTTTCCAAATAACCGCTTTCTTCATTAACCCATCAACAAATTTCTCTTTAACTTTTTGATATTGATGCGTATCATCAGGGAACTGTTTAGCCAATATCTTTTTAAGATCTCCGTAATTTTTTGCATCCTCTGGATTATTGTTTAAGTATTCTTTAAACGTTAAATGTGCTTTAATGTTTTTATTTCCAAGTTGAAAGATGTGAATGTGATGAGACCTTTTCAGTTTCCCTTTTGTAAAATATCTTCTTCCTGTTATTCCGTGTTCATTCCTTGGTTCATACCCTAAGCACGACATTTCATCATTGAATAAATTTACTTTCTCGATATCTTTCACAACGATTAAGATATCTATGATTGGTTTTGCATAACCAACTGAAGGTACTGAAGTACTGCCTATATGATAAATCTCAATCATCTCATCTTTAAAAATTTCTTGAAGTTTACTTACTTCTTTCAAATAAAGGTTCTTCCATTCTTCAGTCCATGGAAGTATTTCTGTCATTCTCACCAGCATTTACTCCTCCCGCTTAAAATTCCACTTCTTCAAAACTAGTAATTCATTCCACAATTCTGTTACATTTGTTCAATTAATTCCATAAAGAAGGCGTTAATCCTTCTTGGACCAGTCGAGTAGAACGGAGCC
>NZ_JARMFC010000010.1:0-139116 GCF_036213205.1 Fictibacillus nanhaiensis | reverse complement strand
TACTTTGTCTACAAGCTGAAGCATGTTCTCTATTTTAGAGAGCATGCTTTTTTTTTGCGAAAACTTTCTTCCTTGTACAGTTCCATTTTCAAAGTTGCTTATGTTAGTAGTTGATCTCCATTCCAGGTTGCACGTTTTCCACGGGGCGTGCGGTGAGCCTCCTGCCGCTTTGCGCCATTAGGAGTCGGCAACCTTACGCTCCAATCAACATGCATAAGAAGAGAATGAAAAAAGATTAAAACATTCAAAATCAACAAACCTATAGAAAACAGCAATTCAAAAAAATATTGCTTTTGTCTTTCTCTACAACAGTGATAATTGACAAGTAAAATGTTGCTGCAGAGAGGGTTTGTGAAAGGCTTAATTGAACAGTTGATTGGAGTGGAAAGTACGAGAATCCTGCGGGACAGGCGGGCAGGTGAGACACTTAAGAGTGAAACGTACGAATGTGGCTCACCGCCTGCCCTGTGGAAAGCGAGCACCTGAAACGGAAATCAACCACTGCCAAGAGCAACAAGGATTACGTAAACGCTCTTAAGATTTTGTCATATTCTTGTCCGAAAAGCGTATACCTAACATATAAGTTATTTTGACAAAAATAGAGAAAATAAGAACTTTACTTCTCTCATAAACTGACAGACTTTCAAACAACCTATACGTTATACTGATTTCAAAATTAAGAAAGGAGAAAACCAATGACCCTTTATTTGGATGTCATTTGGTTTCTTAATTTCTGCATTGATTATGTTCTAATCTCTCTGACAGCGTATGTGCTCAAGCGCAATGCATCGAAAAAGAGAATCCTACTTGCTTCATTATTAGCATCGAGTTATGTGCTTTTAGTGGTCTTCCCGGAACTTATGTTATTTTCACAGCCGATCATGAAATTTATCTTATCCATTTTCATTATGATTGTAGCGTTTGGCTTTAAGCGTTTCAAATTTGTATTGAAGAATATTGCCATGTTTTATTTTGTTTCTTTTGTGACAGGTGGAGGTATTTTCGGTCTTCATTATTTTATGCAAAGTGATGCAGCGATTATGAATGGAGTTATCACGACAAAAAGCTCAGGCATGGGCGACCCAATAAGTTGGCTTTTTGTTGTAGCAGGTGTACCTCTTCTTTGGTACTTTTCAAAGAAAAGAGTAGATGATATTTCTGTGGAAAAAATGGATGCTAACAGTCTAGTAAAAGTGAACATTAAAATCGATGAAATATTTTTATCTGCAAATGGACTTATTGATACTGGTAATAAATTATATGATCCGATTTCTAAGATGCCCGTCATGATTCTTGATATGAACATACACGGTGATTCATTCCCAGAAAAAATTGTATCTGCTGCCAAGGATGTTCTTGCTATGAATATTGATGACGATGAGCACCCTTGGCTCAATAGGCTTCGCATCGTACCCTACCGTGCAGTTGGACATCAGCAGTTTTTAGCCTGTTTAAAACCGGATTACGTTGAAATTGAAAAGGATGGAATAACTGTAGCGTCTCCTCCGTGTCTTATTGGTTTGAGTTGGACTGTATTATCTAGCGAAGGTCAGTTCGACGCGATCGTTCATCCAAAGATGTATCTGCAACATGTACAAGCGTCTTAAAAATAATACAAACCAATAACCTAATACAATCGGAAAGAAATTGAATTATATAATGTGAAAAAAAATACTTCAATAACAGTTGTAAGTGAAAACAACCTAAATAAACAAAGATAATGTGAAAGGGGAGTTTACATGTTCAACAAGTGGCGTCTTAAGATAACAATGTATTGGTATAAGTTATTATTTAAGTTGGGGCTGAAGTCTGATGAGATTTATTATATTGGTGGAAACGAAGCTTTACCTCCACCACTAAGCAAAGAAGAGGAAGCGGTTCTGCTTGAAAAACTTCCTTCTGGTGACCAGGCAGCCAAATCTCTTCTGATCGAAAGAAACCTCCGCTTAGTTGTTTACATTGCACGTAAGTTTGAGAATACAGGGATAAACATTGAAGATTTAATAAGTATTGGAACGATAGGCTTGATTAAAGCGGTGAACACGTTCAACCCAGAAAAAAAGATCAAGCTGGCCACTTATGCTTCAAGGTGTATTGAAAACGAGATCTTGATGTACTTACGTCGTAACAATAAGACGCGTTCTGAAGTATCGTTTGACGAACCGTTAAATGTAGACTGGGACGGTAATGAACTTTTGCTCTCAGATGTTCTCGGTACAGAAGACGACATTATAACTCGGAGAATTGAAGCAAATGTAGATCGGAAACTTTTATTAAAAGCCCTGTTTACATTAAACGATCGGGAAAAACAGATTATGGAACTTCGTTTCGGACTATCAGGTGGAGAAGAAAAAACTCAGAAGGACGTAGCGGATATGCTCGGTATATCACAGTCTTACATTTCAAGGTTAGAAAAAAGAATTATAAAGAGACTTCAAAAAGAATTTAATAAAATGGTTTAGCACATATTTTATATAGGTTTTGATTCGTTACTACCGTTTTCTCCAAAATGACAATTGCATAAATTTCCCTCCATTCGGTGATACTTAAATTTGAAATTAGCTCCCGGCAGGAGGGAAAAGACTTGACAAGAAATAAGGTTGAGATTTGCGGAGTTGACACATCAAAGCTTCCTGTTTTAAAAAATCCAGAGATGCGTATTCTTTTTGATAAGATGCATAAAGGTGATCCTGATGCACGCGAAACTTTGGTTAACGGAAACCTCAGACTCGTTCTGAGTGTCATTCAAAGGTTCAACAACCGCGGAGAGCACGTAGACGATTTATTTCAAGTAGGTTGTATTGGGCTTATGAAGTCCATAGACAATTTTGATTTAGGTCAGAATGTTAAGTTTTCTACCTATGCAGTCCCGATGATCATTGGTGAAATTCGCCGGTATCTTCGTGACAATAACCCGATACGAGTTTCTAGAAGCTTAAGGGATATCGCATACAAAGCACTGCAAGTTCGAGATCAGCTTATGAACAAACTATCTCGGGAGCCAACAGCACAACAGATTGCAGAAGCTTTAGATGTACCGAAAGAAGAAGTGGTCTTTGCTCTTGATGCCATCCAAGATCCAGTGTCATTGTTCGAACCGATCTATAACGATGGTGGTGACCCGATCTTTGTTATGGATCAAATTAGCGATGATAAAGCAAAGGACATGCAATGGATTGAAGAAATTGCATTAAAAGAAGGAATGCGCCGTTTAAACGATCGAGAGAAAATGATCTTAACGATGCGTTTCTTTCAAGGAAAAACGCAAATGGAAGTAGCGGATGAGATCGGTATATCACAGGCTCAAGTATCTAGGCTTGAAAAAGCAGCGATCTCACAGATGAATAAAAATATCCAAAGCAGTTAAAACCCGTTTTTTTCGGGTTTTTTATTTTTGGACAGAAACATGAAACAGCTTTGTCCTTCATATACTGTTGTAAGAAAGGCGGGGATTACAGATGAATAAAATTTCAGATTTTCAAGTGAAAGACGTAGTTAACGTAGCAAATGGAAAGAAGCTCGGTCATATAGCAGATCTTGAAATCAATTTAAATACAGGTAAGATAGATGCGATCATCATCCCTGGTGCAGGAAAGATGCTTGGATTTTTTGCAAGAGAAAACGATATCGTTATACCTTGGAGAAATATAGTTAAGATCGGTGCAGATGTTATTCTTGTAAGACATATGGAAGCAAGTGAATTAAATGAATATGTTAAAGAACCGTTTGATCAATTGAAATAAACGGTTCTTTTTTCTTTCTTGCCTGAAAATGTGGTAAAATAAAGATAAAACTTTCCAGGAGGATAACATACATATGAATACATTTGAACGATCTGGAAAGCATCTTGCAATAAAGAGTTGGCAGAAGTTAAATTCTAAGGTTAATGCGGGTTTCACAACACGTGAAGGCGGGAATAGTACAAGGGCCTTTCATTCTATGAACATGGGTTTTCATGTTAATGATGATTCAGATAAGGTCCGAGAAAATCGTAAGTTATTTTCGAAAGAGATCAATTTTCCTGTTGAAAATTGGATAGGTTCACAACAAGTACACGCTGCAAAAATCGTGAAGGTATCAAAAGAAGAGCGAGGCTTAGGTTCCTTAGATTTTGAAACAGCAATACCTGATACAGATGGCTTATACACATCAGATGAAGACATCCTTTTAACGTCTCTTTATGCGGACTGTGTTCCTCTTTATTTTTTCTCACCGAACGATAAATTAATTGGACTCGCACATGCGGGATGGAAAGGAACTGTTGCGAAAATTGGACCAGCCATGATCAACACTTGGCAGGAAAAAGAGAGTGTTGACGTGAAGTCGATCTTGGCCGCAATTGGGCCTTCAATAGGGCACTGCTGTTATGAAGTAGATGATAGAGTAATAAATGAAGTAAAGGTAGCTTTAGATGGAGATATAGAAAAATCGGTTTATAAAAAAAATACAACAGGGAACTATCATTTAAATTTAAAAAAACTGAATGAAATCCTTCTCTTAAGAGCTGGAGTACTGCCTGAAAATATTATCGTTTCAGAACAATGTACGAGCTGTCAAAACGATGTATTCTTTTCACATCGGAAAGACAGAGGCAAGACGGGAAGAATGATGAGTTATATAGGCAGGAAAGGGGATTAATTAAGAATTGGGTATCAAGGAAAACAAAGAACAGATATTTAATGAAATTCAAAGAGCATGTGAGAAAAAAAACAGGTCTTCAAAGGCCGTTAATTTAATCGCTGTAACGAAATATGTGAGTAATGAAACTACGAAAGACGCTGTTTCCGCAGGTGTCGAACATATTGGTGAAAATAGGATAGAAGGATTGTTATCCAAAAAGGATTTTCTAAAAGACCTACCTGTTAAATGGCACTTTATCGGCACTTTGCAAACTAGAAAAGTAAAAGATGTTATCGAACATGTGGACTACATTCATTCATTAGATCGTATAAGTTTAGCGAGTGAGATTCAAAAACGAGCAAACAAGACCATTTCTTGCTTTGTACAAGTAAATGTAGCAGAAGAAGATTCCAAACATGGTTTGCCAGTAAAAGATGTGGTCGCTTTTGTCGATAACTTAAAAGACTACGATCGTATTAAGGTTGTCGGACTTATGACTATGGCACCTTTTACTGATGATGAATCCTTAATCAGAAACGTGTTTTCAACATTAAAGCAACTTCAATTGAAGATACAAAAACTAGAAATGGTTCATGCCCCTTGTACAGAGCTATCTATGGGAATGTCCAATGATTTTTCGATTGCAGTTGAAGAAGGTGCAACATTTATTAGAATAGGGACGAGTTTAGTAGGAAAAGAATTTTAGGAGGTGGAACAGATGGGAATCAAAACAAAATTCAAGCGCTTTTTTGATCTAGAAGATGATTATGAGTATGAAGACGATTATGAGGAAGAAGCAATGCCTGAAGAAGAAATTACACCTTCTCATACGAAAAAAGGTAAACCAAACGTTGTAAGTCTTCAAAGTATTCAACAACAAGTTAAGGTTGTACTCGTAGAACCACGTGTATATGCGGAAGCACAAGATATTGCAGATCAGTTAAAAAATCGACGAGCTGTTGTTATGAATTTGCAAAGAATTCCGCATGATCAAGCAAAAAGAATCGTAGACTTCTTATCAGGGACTGTTTACGCAATCGGTGGAGATATTCAAAAGTTAGGACCAAATACTTTCTTGTGTACTCCTGAAAATGTAGACGTTTCCGGTACGATCTCAGAAATGATGGAAGAAGATTAAATCAGGCAGGTGAAATTTATTGAACATGATCTATGCAGTTCAGGACGTAGTACTAACTCTTATTCAGATCTACTATTACATGATTATCGGGTACATACTATTATCTTGGTTTCCAAACGCACGTGAGTCATCGATCGGTCAAGTGATCGCAAGACTTGTTGAACCTTATCTATCTCCATTTCGTAAGATTATTCCGCCACTGGGTATGATTGATCTTTCGCCGATCGTAGCTCTAATGGCACTTCACTTTGCTCGTTTTGGAGTAGCTGCGATTGCAAATATGATTGCACGTTCACTGTAGGTCTTTTTATGAGTATCTATCAACATTATAGACCAGATGAGCACGAATTTGTGGATCGGGTTATGCACTGGAAGTCAGAGGTGTTGGAGAGGTATAGTCCAAAACTGACTGATTTTCTTGATCCGCGAGAACAAGAAATCGTAAAAACAATCGTTGGAAATGATACAGAAGTCCGCCTCTCATTATGGGGAGGCTCTTCTTTTTCTGAACGAAAAAGAGTATTGATCTACCCTGATTATTTTGATGTTCAAAACGATGATTTTCAATTAGTCTGTTATAACATTCAATATCCCGCAAAATTTTCTACGATTGAACATAGAGATGTTTTAGGTGCTTTAATGAACATCGGTGTTAAACGAGGAAAATATGGTGATATTTTAATTTCAGGAGATCTTGTTCAGTTCATATGTGCGACAGAGATCGCTGGGTTTATTGAATTAAACTTAAAGAAAATCGGAAAAACAGGCATTAAGTTACATACGATTCAAGAAAACGAATTGGTAGAAGTAAAGACTGAATATAACGAAATGAGCGGAACCGTGTCTTCTCTGCGACTAGATGTAATTGTCGCTGAAGTGTACAACCTTTCACGTGCAAAAGCATCTCCCTTGATTCAACAAGGACGGGTTAAGCTAAATCATAAGATCGTTGACCATGTTTCAACTGAAATGATGGAAGGTGATGAGCTTTCTGTAAGAGGATTTGGCAGAAGTAAACTCATTGCGATTGAAGGAACGACAAAGAAAGAAAAGTGGCGTATTCGTTACGGACTTTTAAAATAAATTCCATAAATAGAAGGATTAACAGAAAATTTGTCGAAATTAGGTAAAAAATACTGCATCTATGGAGGTGGCCGTTGTGCCTTTAACACCATTGGATATTCATAACAAGGAATTCACAAGAGGTTTCAGAGGGTATAGTGAAGATGAAGTGAATGACTTTTTAGATCAAGTCATCAAAGATTATGAAACAGTGATCCGAGAGAAGAAAGAACTAGAGGAGACGGTAGCAAACCTTGAAGAAAAGATCTCTTATTTTAAAAACATTGAGGAAACGCTAAATAAGTCGATTCTTATTGCTCAAGAAACAGGTGAAGAAGTAAAACGCACAGCTACTAAGGAAGCTCGCTTAATCGTAAAAGAAGCGGAAAAGAATGCGGATAGAATCATTAATGAATCGCTATCTAAATCTCGAAAGATCTCAATGGAAATTGATGAATTGAAGAAACAGTCTTCGGTTTACCGAACGCGTTTTAAAATGCTGATCGAAGCTCAACTCGAAATGCTAAAGAACGATGATTGGGATTCTTTAAATGCACCCGATAATCTCGAGGGCTATGAACTTCAGGAAGTAAAGTCGTAAGCTTGACATTACTTTGAAAAATCGCATATACTTTTCTAAGATTAATATGTGACGAAGACAGGGACAGTAAAATATTTTTATCTATTTAAGCGATCTAGGAAATGGTGCGAGCCTAGTATAGAGAAATATTCGAAGATCACCCTTGAGTTCTTGGACTGAAAAAAGCAGTAAGTTCAGGCGCTTCATCCACGCTACGGATGACTAAGCGGGTTTCATGTATCTCATGAACCTATTAGGGTGGTACCGCGGGATAACCTTCTCGTCCCTACTGTTAGTATGCAGTAGGGGCGGAAGGTTTTTTTGTTTAGTACGGTACTTTTGGTCATCTGTCACGTTTTATCGTATGAAGGAGGAAAGATGATGAATTATAAAGACACGTTATTAATGCCGAAAACAGAGTTTCCGATGCGAGGAAATCTTCCTCAAAGAGAACCTGTCGTTCAAGAGAAATGGAAAGAACTAGACATCTACAACATGGTGCTAGAAAATACGAAGGACTTACCACCGTTTATTCTGCATGATGGACCTCCTTATGCGAATGGTGATATTCACATCGGGCACGCAGAGAATAAGATTTTAAAAGATATCATCGTACGCTTTAAATCTATGACAGGTCACTATGCTCCATACGTTCCGGGGTGGGATACTCACGGTTTGCCAATTGAAACAGCGCTAACGAAAAGCGGCAAAGTAAAACGCAAGGAACTAACAGTAGCAGAGTTCCGAAAGCTCTGTGAAGAGTATGCGCTGAAACAGGTCGATCACCAGCGTGAGCAGTTTAAACGTCTAGGTGTTCGTGGTGATTGGGATAACCCATATATTACGTTAGATAAAGGGTATGAAGCCCGACAGATCGAAGTGTTTGGCGAAATGGCTAAAAGAGATTTAATCTACAAAGGTCTAAAGCCCGTATATTGGTCTCCTTCCTCTGAATCTGCATTAGCAGAAGCAGAGATCGAGTACCAAGATAAACGATCAGCTTCTATTTATGTAGCGTTTGATGTAAAGGATGGAAAAGGTGTTCTTGATACAGATGAGAAACTTGTAATCTGGACAACGACTCCATGGACAATTCCAGCGAACTTAGGAATCTCTTTACATCCAGAATTAGATTATGTTTCTGTTCAAACGGAAAATGGAAAATATGTTGTTGCTGAAGCATTATTAGAATCATTAACACAAGAATTTGAGTGGGTACAAGCTGAAGTAGTGAAACGCTTTAAAGGTGCTGACATTGAGCATGCAGTAGCTAGTCATCCTTTATACGACCGTGATTCATTAGTCATGCTAGGCGATCACGTAACAACGGATGCAGGTACTGGGTGTGTTCATACAGCTCCTGGTCATGGTGAAGATGACTTCTTAGTAGGTAAAAAATACGGTTTAGAAGTATTGTGTCCAGTTGATGACAGAGGGGTTATGACGAAAGAAGCACCAGGATTTGAAGGTTTGTTCTATGATGAAGCAAATAAGCCGATCACTGAACAACTACAAGAAAAGGGTGCACTTCTAAAGCTCTCTTTCATCACTCACTCCTATCCACATGATTGGAGAACGAAAAAACCGGTAATCTTCCGTGCAACTGCTCAGTGGTTTGCTTCAATTAAAGGAATCCGTGAAGATATGCTACGTGCGATTGAAGAAGTAAACTGGGTTCCAACTTGGGGTGAAACACGATTACACAACATGATTAAAGATCGTGAAGACTGGTGTATCTCTCGTCAAAGAGCATGGGGTGTTCCAATTCCGGTCTTTTACGGTGAAGATGGTGAAGCGATTCTTACAGAAGAAACGATTAGTCACGTTGTAGAATTGTTCAGAGAGCACGGATCAAATGTTTGGTTTGAAAGAGATGCAAAAGATCTGCTTCCTGAAGGATTTACTTCTCCTCATAGCCCAAATGGCCGTTTCTCAAAAGAGACAGATATCATGGATGTTTGGTTTGATTCAGGTACATCTCACTGGGGTGTTCTTGAAGAGAGAGAAAACTTAGTAAGACCTGCAGATCTATACCTTGAAGGTTCTGACCAATATCGTGGATGGTTTAACTCTTCTCTTTCTACATCTGTTGCAATCACTGGCAAGTCTCCTTACAAAGCAGTTCTAAGCCATGGTTTCGTTCTGGATGGAGAAGGACGTAAGATGAGTAAGTCCATTGGGAATACATTAGATCCGATCAAAGTGATGAAGCAGCTAGGTGCTGATATCATCCGTTTATGGGTATCTTCTGTTGATTATCAATCTGATGTTCGTGTATCCGACGACATCTTAAAACAAGTTGCTGAAGTATACCGTAAGATCAGAAACACACTTCGTTTCTTATTAGGTAACCTGCATGGCTTTGATCCGAATCAGCATTCAGTGAAGTTTGAAGATATGCCTGATCTAGAAAAATACATGATGGTCAAACTTGATAAAGTAGTAGCTAAAGTGAAAAAAGCTTACGAAGAATATCAGTTTATCACGGTATATAATACGATTCACAACTTCTGTACGATCGAGTTGAGTTCGTTCTATCTAGATATGGCAAAAGATACTCTATACATTCAAGCAGAGGACGATCATAAACGTCGTAGCATTCAAACTGTGCTTTATCAATCTTTAATGGCACTTACTAAGCTTTCTGCTCCTGTTCTTTCTCACACGGCTGATGAAGTGTGGGAATACATTCCAGGTGTTGATGAAGTGAGTGTTCAATTAACAACAATGCCAGAAGTGAAGAACTACCAAGGTACAGAGAAGCTTGAAAAAGACTGGGATGTATTCATGGATGTTCGTGATGAAGTATTGAAAGCACTTGAAGAAGCGAGAAGTCAAAAAACAATCGGTAAGTCACTAACGGCTTCCATCACTCTTTATCCAACAAAAGCTTTAAAACCTTGGTTAGAATCAGTAGAAGACTTGAATAAGCTCTTTATCGTTTCTAAAGCTGAAGTTGGAGGAGTAAAATCAGAAGCTCCTGAATCTGCAGGAGTGTATGAGCATGTCGCTGTTTCAGTTAGCTCTGCAGAAGGTGAAACATGTGAACGCTGCTGGGTTGTTTCTGAAGATGTTGGGAAGAACGAGAGCCATCCAACACTTTGTGCAAGCTGTGCAGAGATCGTAGAGAAACATTACGCTTAAGAGATGTTCATTGAAAGTAGTTGATTTCCGCTCCAGGTTGCACGCTTTCCACGGGGCGAACGGTGAGCCTCCTGCCGCTTTGCGCCATTAGGAGTCTCCACCTGACCGCTCGTCCCCTAGGAGTCGGCAACCTTCCGCTACAATCAACTTGCCAAGATGTGAATGAATTTGCAGCTTTCGATCCAATAGAAATGAGAACAAACAAAATCCCGCATTTTGCGGGATTTTTGCTTGTTACAGTGTACATCATTGATGTCAGACACAAATTAAATTGTAGAACGTCCGATGGCTGTGCTACAATTCATAAAGACATTAATTTCTGTATCGGAGGAGTTCTATTGTTTTATTATCTTGTAGCTTTGTTAGTCTTGATGATTGATCAGGTGACAAAGTGGCTAATCGTAAAGAATATGGAATTAGGGCAATCTATTCCTGTTATTGATCAAGTATTCTACATAACCTCTCACCGAAACAGGGGAGCAGCTTTTGGTATCCTCCAAGACCAGCGATACTTTTTTATCATTATTACCGTTATTGTTGTGGGTGCAGTGATTTATTATTTACAGAAACACGCACATGATACACTCCTTAAAACGGCGCTTGCTTTGGTATTAGGAGGAGCTGTTGGTAACTTTATTGATCGTTTGCTTCGCGGAGAAGTTGTTGATTTTCTAAATGTTTACATCGGCAGCTATGACTTCCCGATTTTTAATGTAGCCGACAGTGCACTTGTTGTAGGTGTTGGTTTGATTTTTATTCAAAGTTTTATGGAAAGCAAAAAGAAGGAGCCAGAAAATGAACAAATTTGAATATACGGTAACTCCTGAACTAGCAGGAAACCGTATTGATAAAGTTTTATCTGATGTACAAGATGATTGGTCACGTTCACAGATTCAAAACTGGATCAAAGATAAGATCGTATTGTTAGAAGGAAAACCCGTAAAGTCTAATTATAAATGTGCCGCTGGTGATGTGATCGAGATTGAAATCCCAGAACCAGAAGTACTAGATGTTGTTCCAGAAGAGATGAATCTGGATATCGTGTATGAAGATTCTGATGTGATTGTTGTAAATAAGCCTCGTGGGATGGTCGTACACCCTGCACCTGGCCATTACAGTGGAACACTAGTCAACGGACTTATGGCACACTGTAAAGACCTATCTGGAATCAATGGTGTACTTCGTCCTGGGATCGTGCACCGTATAGATAAAGATACATCTGGTTTATTGATGGTCGCAAAGAACGATAAGGCTCATGAATCACTTGTTGATCAGCTTAAAGCCAAAACGACAACACGTGTTTATAAAGCGATCGTTCATGGAGTGATGCCACATGACCAAGGTACGATCGATGCACCGATCGGAAGAGATAAAAGTGATCGTCAAAAAATGACGGTAACAGATGAAAATAGCAGAGATGCTGTTACACACTTTAACGTGATTAAACGTTTTACGAATTACACATATGTAGAGTGTCAGTTAGAAACAGGACGTACGCACCAAATTCGAGTTCATATGAAATATATTGGATTCCCATTAGCAGGAGATCCAAAGTACGGTCCTTCAAAGACTTTGCAAATTGAAGGTCAAGCGCTTCATGCACAAACTCTAGGATTTGATCACCCTAGAACAGGTGAATATATGGAGTTTGAGCGTGAAATTCCTGCTGATATGGTTGAACTATTAGATCTATTAGAGAAAAGAAGTTGACAAACGGTTAAGGGTTTGTCATAATCAATG
The DNA here is from genome assembly GCF_036213205.1 of Fictibacillus nanhaiensis. Classification (GTDB taxonomy): domain Bacteria; phylum Bacillota; class Bacilli; order Bacillales; family Fictibacillaceae; genus Fictibacillus; species Fictibacillus nanhaiensis_E. Next base: position 126,832 of record NZ_JARMFC010000010.1, on the reverse strand, counting down.
TAACTTAAATAGTCCTTTAACTTTAGTCCCGTGAGGCTGAGAAGGAAACGTTATTTATGAGAATTCTTGTTTAGGATTTCTCTATCCTCTCGTCATGCGTGACGGGAGGATTTTTTTTTGGGGAAATAGCGGTTAAAGGCAACAAGACTTAAAGGAGGGTTTGTTATGTCAAAGACAGTATTAATGGATGACCAAGCAATTAGAAGAGCACTTACTCGAATCGCGCATGAAATTATCGAGCGTAATAAGGGAGTTAAAGACATCGTATTAGCTGGCATAAAGACCCGTGGTGAATTTCTTGCAAAGCGTCTTGCTGAACGAATAGAGCAGATTGAAGGAAATGCTGTTTCAGTTGGTGTAATTGATATCACATTGTACCGAGATGATCTTAAGATTAAAACGGACAATTCTGAACCCGAAGTAAAAGGAACGGATATTCCGGTTGAAGTGACAGACAAAAAGATAATCCTAGTAGATGATGTTCTTTATACAGGTAGAACTGTAAGAGCGGGAATGGATGCCATCATGGATCTAGGACGAGCTTCTAATATACAGCTTGCGGTTCTCATTGACAGAGGACATAGAGAGCTTCCGATTCGAGCAGATTATGTTGGAAAGAATGTTCCAACATCGAGTGAAGAAATTATCTCCGCTTCTTTAATAGAAGTAGATGGATTCGATGAAGTATCCATTTCAACAACTAAATAAGTCCCTTTAAATTCAGTCCAGAGAGGCTGGCAAGGGAGGTATCAATCAAGTGACACGACTCGTGTACACTTGTGCCTCCGCGGCCTCTTTTGCAAAATGCAGAAGAGGTTTTTTTATTGCAAGTGTAACGTACCAAATCAGGAGGTTCATATAATGGAAAACCAGACAAAAGCAATTTTAGATGTACATGATAAACCATCACCCGTTCAATGGTTAACATTGAGTTTACAGCACTTGTTTGCGATGTTCGGCGCTACAGTGCTAGTACCATTCTTAGTAGGACTTCACCCAGGTGTTGCACTCGTATCTAGTGGACTTGCAACGCTAGCTTATCTTTTAGTAACTAAAGGACAAATTCCTGCTTATCTTGGATCAAGTTTTGCCTTTATTACACCGATCTTAACTGTAAAAGCTTTTGGAGGGCCAGAAGCAGCCATGCTAGGAAGCTTTTTAGCAGGGTTGGTTTACGGAGTTGTAGCCCTTTTGATCAAAGGATTCGGTTTTAAGTGGCTGATGAGAGTTTTACCACCTGTTGTAGTCGGTCCAGTAATCATCGTGATCGGTTTAGGGTTAGCAAATGTAGCAGTTGGTATGGCAATGAACGATCCAGCAACAGAAAAATATAGCTTGATGCACTTTACGGTAGCTTTTTTTACTCTAGCCGTAACAATCGTTTGCTCGATCTTCTTTAGAGGGATTTTAGGAATCATCCCGATTCTGATTGGAATCATTGCTGGCTTTACCTTTGCATACTTCAGAGGAATCGTAGATTTTACGAAAGTAGCAGAAGCAAAATGGATACAGGCACCGGATTTCTTTGTACCTTTTGTAAACTATCCACCTGACTTTACTTGGAGCATCGCAATGATCATGATGCCGGTTGCCGCGGTAACGATCGCAGAACATATCGGACATCAGCTCGTGCTTTCAAAAGTAGTCGGACGAAACTTTATTGAAAAGCCAGGACTTCATCGCTCGATCTTAGGCGATGGTATGGGGGTTATCATCGGCTCTTTAATCGGAGGACCTCCCGTAACAACGTATGGTGAAAATATAGGGGTGTTAGCGATCACACGCGTATACTCGGTCTTCGTGATCGGAGGAGCAGCTGTAACAGCGATTCTGTTCGGATTCTCTGGAAAAGTAACAGCACTGATCAGTACGATTCCAACAGCAGTTATGGGCGGGGTATCCATCCTATTATTCGGAATCATCGCTTCATCAGGCCTACGCATGTTGGTAGACAACAATATTGATTTTGGAAACAAAAGAAACTTAATTATCTCTTCAGTCATACTAGTAACAGGTATAGGTGGAGCAGCATTAAAGCTTAATGAAAACTTTGAAATCGCTGGTATGGCATTAGCAACGCTTATCGGTATCGTGTTAAACCTAGTGCTGCCAGGAAGAGAGAATGACAAAGATCTTATAAACAAAATGTTTAAAACAAGCGATAACAACACAGCCGCATAAAACACCTTTTAACTAAGTACGAGAGACTTAAAAGGGTGACGACAAGAGAGGAACGATTTTCTTCTTCTGTTAAGAGCACCCTGAAAACATTTCAGGGTGCTATTTTTATGTCAAAAGGAGAGATTAGCATGAACCATTTACTAACAATGAATGAGTTATCGATTGAAGACGTTCAATTCATATTGAGAAAAGCAGAAGAGTTTAAAAGTGGAAAGCAAGATGAGATTTTCAAACATAAGTTGATCGCGAATTTATTTTTTGAGCCAAGTACAAGAACAAGGTTCAGCTTTGAAGCTGCAGAACACAGACTTGGCATGAAACCTTTAAACGTAGAAGTTAACGGTTCCTCCGTGCAAAAAGGAGAGACGCTTTATGATACGTTACGAACGTTAGAGGAAATAGGGGTAGATGCATTTGTTATCAGGCATTTCGAAGATCGATATTTCGAAGGCTTAGCTGAAAAAATAAATGTTCCGATCATCAATGCAGGTGATGGTTGTGGCAATCATCCGACTCAATCTCTTTTAGATCTATTAACGATACAACAAGAATTTATTGTACTGCAGGGATTAACAGTTGTCATCGTAGGGGACATCCTACATAGCCGTGTGGCTCGGTCGAACGCTGAAGTCTTGCGGAAGATGGGGGCTAGAGTTTTATTTTCAGGACCTGAGGAGTGGTTCGTAGATGAATGGAAAGAAGACTTCATCCCGATAGATGAGGCGGTGGAACTAGCTGATGCGCTTATGATGCTAAGAATACAACACGAAAGACATAGCTCTTCTATGCTCTTGACGAAAGAAGATTATCATCAGCATTATGGTTTAACTGTTGAAAGAGAGAAAAGGATGAAAGCACACAGCATTATCATGCACCCAGCTCCTGTAAATCGAGGTGTGGAAATAGCAGATGAACTTGTTGAGTGTGAACGCTCAAGAATATTTAAGCAAGTACAAAATGGTGTTTTTACTCGAATGGCGGTATTAAGATGGGCATTGAATACGAATCAGGAGGCTATTAAAGATGAGCTACTTATTAAAAAACGCTAAGATCCTAGACGGAAACAACAATCTTATTCACACAAATATCTTAATTGTGAATAACAGAATTCAAAAGGTAGCAAAAGAAATAGCGATTGAGAGTCATGAAGTACTTGATGTAGCAGGAAAATTAATAACACCAGGATTTGTAGATCTGCATGTTCACTTAAGAGAGCCTGGTGGCGAACATAAAGAAACCATCTCATCAGGGACGAAAGCAGCAATAAAAGGTGGATATACAACTCTTGCTGCGATGCCAAACACGCGACCTGTACCAGATAGCAAAGAAACATTAGCGCTTGTACAAAGTAAGATCAAAGACACAGCAAACTGCAGAGTACTTCCTTACGCATCAATCACCACAAGGCAGATTGGGAGTGAGCTTACAGACTTTGAAACTCTTCTAAAGGGAGGCGCATTCGCTTTTACGGATGATGGAGTTGGGGTGCAATCAGCGGGTATGATGCTTAATGCGATGAAGGAAGCCAATCGCTATGGTTCTGTCATCGTAGCACATTGTGAAGACAACACACTTCTTCCTAAAGGAGGTGCATTCCACGAAGGTGAATTTACGAAAAAAGAAAGTCTGCCAGGAATTCCATCCGTTAGTGAATCTGTACACATCGCACGTGATGTATTACTCGCTGAAGCGGCAGATGCTAGATATCACGTGTGTCATGTGAGTACGAGAGAATCTGTTCGAGTAATAAGAGATGCGAAACGCGCAGGAATTAAAGTGACTGCAGAAGTTACACCTCATCATTTGATCTTAAGCGATATAGACATTAAGGCTAACGATACACATTATAAAATGAATCCGCCTTTAAGAAGTGAGGCTGATCGAGAGGCACTAATTGAAGGCTTAAAAGATGGCACGCTTGATTTTATCGCAACGGATCATGCGCCACATAGTACTGAAGAAAAAGCACAGAATGTTGAACTTGCACCTTTTGGAATCGTCGGCTTGGAAACAGCTTTTCCTCTTCTATATACAGAGCTTGTTGTGAAAACGAAATTATTCACGCTGCAAGAACTTGTGGATAAGATGACGAAGAAGCCTTCTGAAGCCTTTAATCTGCCATATGGCACACTCGAAGAAGGATCACTTGCAGATCTTACAATCATCGATCTAGAAAAAGAAGAAACAATCAATGCTCAAGATTTTGTATCTAAAGGAAAGAACACACCGTTTGATGGCTGGAATTGTAAGGGATGGCCGGTTGCGACCATTTTCGGTGGAAAGCTTGTTTATCAACGAGAGGAGAGCTTAGTATGAAACGCTACTTAATTTTAGAGGATGGAACGATTTTTAACGGATTAGCTTTTGGTTCACAACGTGAATCGAGTGGTGAGGTAGTATTCACAACAAGTATGACAGGATATCAAGAAGTGATGACTGATCCTTCATATTGTGATCAAATTATCTGCTTTACGTATCCACTAGTGGGGAACTACGGAATCAACCGCTCGGATTATGAATCAATCCGTCCTGCAACAAGTGGGATCATTGTAAATGAACATGCTGAGTTTCCAAATCATCATGAAGGTATGCAGTCATTAAGCAGCTGGCTGACAGCAAAAGATATTCCTGGTTTATATGGAATTGATACACGTAAACTTACAAGAAAGATTCGACAGCACGGAACGCTAAAAGGTAGAATGACAAATTCTATTGAAAATGCAGAAGAAGTGATAAAGAACTTGAATGCAGAAGAGCGAATAACCAATCAAGTTACAAAAGTATCAACTAAAACACCCTATCACTTACCGAACAGCGGTTATCGAGTAGTAGTCGTAGATTTTGGAGTGAAAAGTGGAATGTTACGAGAGTTGTCTAGAAGATTATGTGATGTGATCGTTGTTCCACATAACACATCTGCAGCGGATATCATCCGACTTCAACCGGATGGTGTGCTCTTGAGTAACGGACCTGGAGATCCAAAAGACGTACAACCAGGAATAACGATGATTCAAGAGCTTTTGAAAAATAATATTCCAATCTTAGGGATCTGCTTAGGACATCAGCTATTAGCGCTTGCTTGTGGTGCGGATACTGAAAAGCTAAAGTTCGGACACCGAGGATCTAACCATCCTGTAAAAGATCTTAAGACTGGAAAAATTGCGCTTACTTCACAAAACCATGGTTACGCCGTAACAGAAGCATCTCTGCACAATTCAGAGCTCGTTTTAACACACCAAGCGGTAAACGATGGAACAGTAGAAGGTTTGAAACATAAAGAAAAACCGGCGTTTTCTATTCAGTATCATCCAGAAGCATCACCAGGACCACAAGACTCGAATCCAATCTTTGATGACTTCATGAACATGATAAAAACAACTAAGAAAGAAGGTTTGATGCAATATGCCTAAACGACATGACATCCGAAAAATTCTAGTGATTGGTTCTGGACCGATCGTAATTGGACAAGCTGCAGAATTTGATTATGCTGGGACACAAGCTTGCCAAGCTTTAAAAGAAGAAGGATATGAAGTTGTTCTAGTTAACTCAAACCCAGCAACAATAATGACAGATCCTAATATGGCAGACAAGGTTTACATTGAACCTTTAACACTTGAATTTGTTTCCCGAATCATCCGTCAAGAACGACCGGATGGACTTCTTGCTACACTTGGCGGTCAAACAGGTCTTAACATGGCAGTAGAGCTATTTAATTCAGGAATTCTTGAAGAATACAACGTAGAATTATTAGGTACAAAGCTGTTTTCTATCCAACAAGCGGAAGACCGTGACTTGTTTAGAGAATTAATGAGAGAGTTGAACGAGCCAGTGCCTGAGAGTGCGATCGTTCACAACATGGAAGAAGCAAGAGCATTTGTTGAAGAAAATGGTTATCCAGTTATCATTCGTCCTGCCTTTACACTCGGGGGAACAGGCGGCGGTATCGTAACGAACGAAGAAGAATTTTTGGAAATTACACCATCCGGTCTGCATGCGAGTCCTGTTGGGCAAGTATTGATCGAGAAAAGTATTGCGGGATTCAAGGAAATTGAATATGAAGTAATGAGAGATAAAAACGATACGGCAATCGTCGTATGTAACATGGAAAACATTGATCCAGTTGGAATTCATACTGGTGATTCCATTGTGGTAGCACCGAGTCAGACGCTTACGGATAGAGATTATCAACTTTTACGAAACGCATCATTAAGAATCATTAGAGCGTTAAAAATTGAGGGAGGCTGTAACGTACAGCTCGCTCTAGACCCGGAAAGCTCACAATATTATGTGATTGAAGTAAATCCGCGTGTAAGCCGTTCATCTGCTCTAGCGTCAAAAGCGACAGGATATCCGATCGCGAAATTAGCAGCGAAAATTGCAGTGGGCTACACACTTGATGAAATTAAAAATCCAGTTACAGGTACAACGTATGCTTGTTTTGAACCTGCACTTGACTATATTGTTTCAAAGATTCCAAGATGGCCATTTGACAAGTTTGAAGGCGCGAATCGTAAGCTAGGAACGCAGATGAAAGCAACAGGAGAAGTTATGGCAATTGGACGTAACTTTGAAGAATCTCTTTTAAAAGCGGTGCGGTCGCTTGAAATCTCTGCATTTCATCTAGAAGTAAAAGAAAAAAATCTAACAAAATCAAAAGTTGAAGAAAAAATCCTGCGAGCAGATGATGAAAGACTTTTCTATATAGCAGAAGCTTTTAGAATGGGCATTACGGTAGAAGAAATTCATGAATGGACAAAGATTGATCTGTTCTTCTTAGAAAAGCTATACGGGATCATTTTATTAGAAAAACGTGTAAAAGAGCGAAAAAATGATGCTGTCATCTTAAAGAAAGCAAAAGAAAAAGGTTTCAGCGACCGCTGGATTGCAGAAGCTTGGGAGATGGATGAATACGAGCTTTATCAATTCAGACTAAACGAAAGAATTAAACCTGTGTTCAAGATGGTTGATACGTGTGCAGCTGAGTTTGAATCGGCAACACCTTACTACTACGGAACATACGGGGAAGAAGATGAATCCATTATTACTAATAAAAAGAGTGTTGTAGTGCTAGGATCTGGACCGATCAGAATTGGACAAGGAATTGAATTTGATTACGCTACTGTTCATACGGTTTGGGCGATTCAAGAAGCAGGTTATGAAGCGATTATCATTAACAACAACCCAGAAACCGTATCTACAGATTTTAGTATGTCAGACAAGCTTTACTTTGAACCACTGACGGTAGAAGATGTTATGCATGTCATTGAACATGAAAAGCCAGAAGGAGTCATTGTTCAGTTTGGAGGACAAACAGCAATCAATCTTTCTGAAGAGCTTGAAAGAAGAGGAATCAAAATTCTTGGCACATCTCTAGACAGCATGGATCTCGCGGAAGACAGAGAGCGCTTTGAAAAAGTAATGCAGCAGCTGAACATCCCTCAACCAGCAGGAAAAACGGCATTTTCTGTAACGGACGCTGTAGCGATCGCAAATTCAATCGGCTATCCGGTTCTAGTTCGCCCATCTTATGTACTAGGTGGAAGAGCGATGGAAATCGTGTACCAAGAAAGCGAACTTCTTCAATATATGGAGAACGCAGCGAGAGTTAATCCAGATCATCCGGTATTGGTTGACAGATACCTGGAAGGTAAAGAGATTGAAGTAGATGCGATCTCAGACGGAAAAGATGTGTTCATCCCAGGAATGATGGAACATATTGAACGCGCGGGTGTTCACTCCGGTGACTCGATCGCAGTTTATCCTCCGCAAACATTGCCTGAGAATATCAAACAAAAGATTATCGACAGAACCATCTCAATCGCAAAAGGATTAAAAATCATTGGATTGTTAAATATCCAGTTCGTATGGCACAAAGAAGAAGTATATGTACTTGAAGTGAATCCGCGTTCAAGCCGAACAGTACCGTTCTTAAGCAAGATAACAGGTGTTCCGATGGCAAACGTAGCGACTAAAGTTATTCTTGGAGAGAGCTTAGAACGTCAAGGCTATGAAACTGGTTATCAGAAGGAAGCGGATGAGGTTTCTGTAAAAGTACCAGTGTTCTCCTTTGCTAAACTTCGCCGCGTAGATACGTATTTGGGACCTGAGATGAAGTCGACGGGAGAAGTAATGGGAAGAGATAAGAATCTTCAAAAAGCCCTTTACAAAGGACTTATCGCATCTGGCATGAAGATTCCTGCATATGGAACAGTACTCTTTACTGTCGCAGATAAAGATAAAGAAGAGGCGCTCCATATGGTGAAGAGATTCTACGAGATCGGATACACGATCATGGCAACAGAAGGAACAGCTAACATTATTGAAAAAGAAGGCATTCCAGTTGAAGTAGTAGGTAAGATTGGATCTGAAGGAAGAAACTTGCTTGAAGTGATCCGAAAAGGTGAAGCGCAATTTGTTGTAAACACATTGACTAAAGGAAAGCTGCCAGCTAGAGACGGATTCCGAATCCGAAGAGAATGTGCCGAAAATGGAGTAGTGTGTCTGACAAACCTGGATACTTCTGTCGCTCTTTTAGAGGTACTAGAATCCATTTCGTTCTCAAGCCATGCCCTATCTTCTTTCACGAAAAAAGAAAAGGTGCTCGTATGATGAAACATTTGTTAAAGGTTACGTCGAATACGGAGATTGCACGAAACATATTTGAAATGAAATTGACTGGCCCTGGTGTAGGAAGTATGACTGCATCTGGTCAGTTTCTCCATGTCAGTGTTGGAAATCATACTTCTAAACTACTGCGCCGTCCTCTTTCCATCTGTGATGTAGATTTTGAGAGAGAAGAAGTAACTTTGTTATATCGAGCGCAAGGCGATGGCACGAAACAGCTTAGCGAAAAACAAACCGGTGAAGTAGTGGATGTTCTGGGTCCGCTTGGAAACGGATTTGATATAGATGAAGTTGATGTAAAAAGAAGTGCACTCCTAATAGGTGGAGGAATTGGTGTACCACCGCTTTATTACCTTGGAAAACAGCTTAAAAATGTTGGAGTTGAAGTTACCTTCATCTTAGGTTATCAATCTTTTGAAGATAGTTTTTATGTAGATAAGTTTAAAGAAATCGGTGAAACGATTGTAACGACGGTAGATGGTTCTCTTGGTATAAAAGGATTTGTTACAGATGCTATGGAACGAAGCTTAGTAGAGGCACCTGTTATTTACTCTGTTGGCCCAGCAGTTATGCTAAAAGCTGTGGAAGAAAAAGCGGGCATCTTAGACGGGTTTCTTTCTTTAGAAGAACGAATGGGCTGTGGGATCGGAGCGTGTTTTGCATGTGTATGTCCGACCGAAACAAGGAAATCAGGTTACGTGAAAATTTGCAGCGACGGTCCAGTATTTAAAATGGGGGAGGTTGTTTTATGAGTCGGCTAAGTGTATCATTGCCAGGATTAAATATGAAGAACCCCATTCTGCCAGCATCAGGTTGTTTTGGTTTCGGAAAAGAATATGCAAAATGGTATGACTTAAGTCTTCTAGGCGGCATTACGATTAAAGCGGCTACGCTTGACGGTCGTTTCGGAAACCGAACACCTCGAGTAGCGGAAACAGAAAGCGGCATGCTAAACGCTATTGGTCTTCAAAATCCAGGAGTTGTGAACATCATAGAAAATGAACTTCCTGCGCTGAAACCCTATAACATTCCAATCTTAGCTAATATTGCAGGATCAACAGAAGAGGAATATATCGAAGTAACAAGACAAATATCTGCTTCACCGCTCGTATCAGCGGTCGAGTTAAATATTTCTTGCCCGAATGTAAAAAAAGGCGGCATACAATTTGGAACACATTATAAATCAGCTGCAGAATTAACGAGAAAAGTAAAAAATGCATCCGAAAAACCTGTGTACGTTAAACTTTCACCGAATGTATCAAACATTACAGAGATGGCACAAGCGGTGGAAGACGCAGGTGCAGACGGCCTTTCAATGATCAATACCCTTGTCGGTATGAAACTGGACTGGAGAACAGGTAATCCTATCTTGGCGAATAAAACAGGTGGTTTATCAGGTCCAGCGATCAAACCGGTAGCAATTCGTATGATTTATGAAGTCAGTCAGAAAGTATCTGTTCCGATTATCGGTATGGGCGGTGTGAGTACAGCGGAAGACGTGCTTGAGATGATGTCAGCGGGTGCCTCTGCTGTAGCAGTAGGAACCGCGAACTTCGTGAACCCGTTTGTTTGTCCAGAGATTATTGAAAAGCTCCCAGAATTACTGGATGAGATCGGCGTTGGAAATATAAGCGAAATGACAGGAAGGAGTTTTAAGCAATGGAAAACCCCGTTATCATCGCGCTAGACTTTGAAAATGCAAGTAAAGCAAAAACGTTTTTAGCAGGTTTTGAAGGACAGTCACCATATGTAAAGGTTGGTATGGAACTTTTTTATGCAGAAGGTGCTTCCTTTATTGGATGGCTGAAGAAACGAAACTTTCGCGTTTTCCTAGATTTAAAGCTTCATGATATTCCGACGACTGTTCATAAAGCAATGAAAATACTCGGTGGACTGAACATTGATATGGTTAATGTTCATGCGGCTGGCGGTGTGGCAATGATGAAAGCAGCGAAAGATGGCCTTGTTGCTGCTGGTGCTCATCATACGAAATTAATCGCTGTCACACAGCTTACAAGTACAACTGAAAAAGTTTTAAGCGAAGAGCTTTTGATTAAGGATACTAGTTTAAATCATTGTGTATCTCACTACGCTAAACTTGCGAAGGATTCAGGTTTAGATGGTGTCGTTTGCTCTGTACAAGAAGCTATGGAGATTAAAAACGTTTGTGGAAAGGACTTTTTAACAGTAACTCCTGGAATCAGACCAAGCGGCTCAGATACCCATGATCAGGCACGGATTGCAACACCGAAAGAAGCAGCGGTAAAGGGCTCCGATTTCATGGTAATAGGCAGAAGTATTACTCAATCTGTAGAACCAGTTTCCACGTATAAAGAAATAATAAATGAATGGAGAGAAAGTCATGAAAACAACAACTTCGCAACATTTGCTTAACATTCAAGCTGTAACACTTTCACCTGAGGAGCCATACACGTGGTCTTCAGGAATGAAGTCTCCCATTTATTGTGATAACCGTTTGATTATTGCGTATCCAGAGATTCGTAAACAAGTGGCTGGAGAGCTTGCTGCGTTGATACAAAATCATTATCCTGAAGCAGATCTTATTGCTGGAACTGCTACAGCAGGTATTCCACATGCTGCGTTTGTTGCTGAACAAACGAATCTGCCGATGTGCTATGTAAGATCAAGCGCAAAAGCTCATGGAAAAGCGAAACAGATCGAAGGTTTAACAGAAAAAAGCAAAAAAGCAGTCGTTGTTGAAGATTTAATCTCCACAGGGAAAAGCTCCATTCAATCCGTTCTTGCACTTCGTGAAGCGGGAATTGAAGTTTTAGGTGTTGTAGCCATCTTTAGCTACGGACTGAAAAAGGCGGATGACGCACTTGGTGAACTAGATATTCCTTTTCAAACCGTTACAAACTTTAGTACATTAATAGAGGAAGCACAAGAAAGCGGTAAGATTAGTGAGCAAGGGCTTTCTTTATTAAAAGATTGGCAACAAGACCCAGAACATTGGGGAGCTGCCTCTTTTTCCAAATAGTATTCTAAGGAGATTACGATTTTGAGAAAAATGAACGGTGAGGAATTTGATGAACTTGTTTCTTTTTTTGATGCTATGGCACGAACAACATGGCTAAGAAAAATTCATGACACGTTAAAAGAAACAACAGCGTCATGGGTAGATAAAGAAGTCCTGGATGTAGGGTGTGGAACGGGCAGGTTATTGTTGCGAGGGGCAGAGGAAGCTAGAAGATTAGTTGGAGTGGATTTGTCGTCTGAAATGGTAAAAGCGAGCATTCAGCAATTCTTTTATCATGAATTAAGTGCCAAAAGTGAATTTTTAGTAGCAGATGCCGAAAATTTGCCGCTTAAAGATGAAACTTTTGATTTAGCTTTATCCACCTGTGTAATGTTCTTATTGCCAGACCCTGCTAACGGAATACGAGAGGTTCATCGTGTACTCAAACATGATGGTATGATTGCTATGCTGAATCCTAGTGAAAAGATGAGTCAGGAAACCGCTGCTTCTTATGGTAAGGAACACGGAATCTCAGGCTTTGAAAGAACGGCGTTATTAAAATGGTCAAATGTTAGTACGAGAAGACATCGTTATACAGAGAATGAAATGACTGGGTTACTTCAAAATCTTGGGTTTTCTTGTATCCAACATAAAGAAGTTTTAGGCGGGCTTGCGCTGATTACCACAGCAAAAAAAGAGCAGAACAGCTAATGAAGCTGTCCTGCTTTTTTAAGTTCTTATTAAGTATATTGTAGCATCTAGCTGCTTGTTCATTCGCTTCATTGAAAAGTTGATTGGAGTGTAAGGTGCGTGTCTTCCACTTGAGAAGCTTCTAGCAAGGCATGCTACGAGGAAGCTCGCTTCGTGAGTTTTTACTTGTAGACGCAGGAGCAAGAATACTTAATCGGGCAGGTGAGACACTTAAAAGTGAAACGTACGAATGTGGCTCACCGCCTGCCCCGCGAAAAGCGAGCAACCTGTAACGGAAATCAACCACTTTCAAGAGCTACAGAGTTTACTAAACAGTTAATTATTTTTTAAACGAAAAATAAGATCTTCATCTGGTGTCACATAAAGCGTTTGCTGATTATCATAAATAACAAACCCAGGCTTTGCTCCGTTTGGTTTTTTTACATGTTTGACTAGCGTATAGTCAACGGGTACTGAGCTGGAATTCTTCGCTTTGCTGAAAAATCCTGCTAATACCGCGGCTTCTTGTATCGCTGAGTCACTTGGAGATGATGAACGAATCAGCACATGTGAGCCTGGAATGTCTTTTGTGTGAAGCCAAGTTTCATTCGCTCGTGACAATTTGAACGTTAAGTAATCATTCTGTTTATTGTTCTTTCCAACCAAGATTTCTGTTCCGTCAGTTGAAACGAATTTCTCTGGCTGCGGAGCTTTGTTTTGTTTTTTCTTATTCTTACTTTGCCTGTGTTTTAAATAACCGCCTTCACCGAGCTCTTCCCGAATTTCTTCAACATCTTTCATGGATGCTGAATCCATTTGAACGATCAATCTTTCGAAGTAAAGCAATTCATTCTTTGCCTTTTCAATTTGATCTTTAATGATTGAAACAGACTTCTTTAGTTTTGCATATTTTTTGAAGTAGCTTTGCGCATTATCTGCCGGCGTTTTAAGGGGGTCGAGAGCAATTTTAATCAATGGCTGATCTTCTGAGAAATAATCCTCAACTTCTACTTCTTTATCGCCTTTTTTCGCTAAATACATATAGGCAGTAATCAGCTCACCTTTTCTTTGATATTCTTCAGCATTGACAGTTTGCTGAAGTTCTTTTTCAAGCTTACCAATTTTTTTAGTGATCTTGTCATACTCATTGGAAAGGTATTTTTCGAGATCATTTGCTTGCTGTTTAATGCGATCCCTGTCAGCCTTACCATAGAAAAAGCGATCGAGCATTTTGCTTACTGTTTCAAATTGACGGATTTCACCTGTGACATGACGTAGCGGTATGACAGAATAATATTCTTTCTTTTCGCTTGTAATCATTTGAGGTTCGTAGTGTTGTGGAGATAGCTGCTGCATTACTTCAAAGAATGCATCCGCAACTTCCTCTTTGACAGATAGACCAGCTCGGTGAATGATTTCTTTTGCTATTAACGGAGAGAATCCGCTGAATCTCGCTACAAGCTGCTTATCTAATTTTCCTTCGTTCCACGATATCTTTGAGATAAACTCTTCCTTGTTTGTAATGGTAAAAGGATCTGTCTTTTCCTGTGCAGGAGGCATCACATATTGAAATCCTGGAAGAATGGTTCTGTGTCGATTTTGAAAGCTAGGAATATGTTTAATGCTATCTACAATTTTTTCTGATTTTTCGTCAACTAAAATAATATTGCTATGTCTTCCCATGATCTCTACGTATAAGATCTTCGTAGTTTCGTCCCCGATTTCGTCTCGATTTTTTACAGTGATCGTAATGATTCTCTCCAAGTCAAGCTGTTCGATCTTTTCGATGAAAGCACCTTCTAAATGTTTTCTGAGCAGCATACAAAACATGGGAGGAGTGTCCGGGTTTTCATATGTGTGCTCTGTCAGATGCACTCTCGCAAAAGAGGGGTTTGCGGATAATAATAGCTTATGGTTTTTTCCGTTTGCTCGGATAGTAAATACAAGATCAGTCTTATGGGGTTGGTACACTTTTGAAATTCTGCCTGACGTAAGTGTGTTCTGTAATTCAGCTGTTATTGCACGTGTCATTATTCCATCAAAACTCATGATTGGGTTCACCTCTTATTTCTGATTCATAGTATAGCATTTTTGCGGACATGCCTGCATATAAATGCTATTAACTAATCTTATCAGAGGTGGAAGCTATGAATTGGTACCAGCTGCCGCAAGACGAAATTGAATCCGTTCTTAACAGCAGGATGGAAGAAGGGCTCACGAAAAGCGAGCAAGAACGAAGGTTAAAGTTAGATGGACCGAACCAACTTGAAGAAGGAAAGAAGCAGTCTGCCATTTTAATGTTCCTTGCGCAATTTAAAGACTTCATGGTCCTCGTCCTTTTAGCGGCTACTTTGTTATCCGGTTTCTTAGGAGAATACTTAGACGCGATCGCTATTATTTTAATCGTAGTGATGAATGGAATCCTAGGTTTTATCCAAGAAAGAAAAGCAGAGAAATCCTTAGCTTCACTAAAAGAACTATCTGCTCCCAGTGCCCAGGTTTTAAGAGAGGGTAAATGGGTTTCTATTGCTGCGAAAGACGTCGTAACAGGTGATGTGATAAAAGTTAAAAGCGGCGATCGAGTAGGAGCAGATATTAGACTTTTAAAAACATCCGGATTGCAGATCGAGGAATCAGCACTCACAGGAGAATCTGTTCCTGCACAAAAACACAACAATCTCATTTCAGCTGACGACTTAAATCTTGGTGATCAAGAGAACATGGCTTTCATGGGCACGATGGTCACAAGAGGGACGGGACAAGGTATCGTGGTAGCGACAGGCATGAAAACAGAGATGGGGAAGATCGCACATCTCATACAAACTGCCGAAAATATTGCGACGCCTCTTCAGATGAAACTTGAACAGCTTGGGAAAATTTTGATTGCTCTTGCTCTGTTATTAACTGTTTTAGTAGTTTTGGCAGGTGTTATGCAAGGACATGACCTCTACAGCATGATTCTTGCAGGGGTGTCATTAGCTGTTGCAGCCATTCCTGAGGGACTTCCTGCAATCGTTACGATTGCACTCGCGCTTGGTGTTCAAAAGATGATTCGAAAACGAGCAATAGTAAGAAAATTACCTTCTGTTGAAACATTAGGATGTGCAACTGTCATCTGCTCTGATAAAACGGGAACACTTACTCAGAATAAGATGACCGTTACACGAGTTTGGTCACAAGGCAGACATTGGAGTGTAAATGAAGAGGGTTTTGAAGTCGTTGGTGGCGGGATTCAAGAAAACAATAAACGAGAAGATAAGCTCACAGAAGTTTTGGCATATGCGGCTCTTTGTAATAATGCTTCAATAGAAGAAGGTAAGAAAGGATCATTATTAGAAGTTGGTGATCCAACAGAAACGGCATTACTCGTTAGTGCTTACAAAGCAGGAATCACAAAAGAATCATTAAGTGAACAATTTACGATTCAGCATGAGTTTCCTTTTGACTCTACTCGTAAAATGATGAGTGTAGTTGTTCGTGATACTGAAGGAAATCAAATGCTAGTTGTAAAAGGAGCACCAGACGTATTGCTCGAGAAAAGTGATTATATTGTGTGGGATGATAAAAAACAATTGATCAAACAAGCACATAAAGAAAGAATAAAAGAAGCGATCTATGCTCTCGGTAGTCAAGCACTGCGAACGATTGCCGTTGCGATTCGACCTTTGAAAGAAGGCGAACACTACTCACAAGCTTCTTTTGCGGAAAGAAGTCTCACTTTTATAGGATTACAGGGAATGATGGATCCGCCACGTCCTGAAGTCGAAGAAAGTATTAGAGATTGTCAGACTGCGGGTATCAAGACCGTCATGATAACGGGAGACCATGTTGTAACTGCAGCGAGTATCGCAAAAAAACTAAACATGTTACCTAACGGTGGAAGAGTGATGGAAGGTGCTGAGCTCGCTCAATTAAGTGACGATGAATTGGACAAAGTTTCAGAAGATGTGTACGTATACGCGCGAGTTTCTCCAGAGCACAAGTTAAAAATTGTGAAATCTCTTCAGAGAAGAGGACATGTTGTTGCTATGACAGGTGACGGCGTAAATGATGCACCAGCCATCAAGTCAGCAAATATTGGTATCGCAATGGGTATAACAGGAACGGACGTTGCGAAAGAAGCGTCTTCTCTTGTGCTTGGTGATGATAACTTTGCCACCATTCGTTCAGCGATTGAAGAAGGAAGAAACATCTATGAAAATATTAGAAAGTTTATTCGTTATCTTCTAGCGTCCAATGTAGGTGAGATCTTGGTTATGCTTTTTGCTATGATCATGGGATTACCGCTTCCTCTAGTCCCGATTCAGATTCTTTGGGTAAACTTAGTTACAGATGGTTTGCCGGCAATGGCGCTAGGGGTTGATCAGGCCGAAGAGGACGTTATGAGAAGAAAACCAAGGCAAGCGAAAGAAGGAGTCTTCTCTAGAGGCCTAGGATGGAAAATCGTATCAAGGGGATTCTTGATCGGTGGAGCGACAATACTTGCCTTCTGGGTTACATTAAAAGAAAATCCAGATCAACTGATCGTCGCGCAATCCGTAGCTTTTGCAACACTCGTTATGGCACAATTGATCCACGTGTTTGATTGCAGAAGTGAGCGTTCTGTTTTTCATAGAAATCCGTTTCAGAACGGTTATCTAGTCTTGGCTGTTATTTCATCTATTCTATTATTGTTAGTGGTCATGTACGTAGAACCATTGCAAGGTATTTTCCATACGGTTCCGCTATCAATAAGACAATGGCTGCTCGTTCTTGGCATGGCTTCTATCCCTACATTCGCTCTAGCAGGCTTTCAATTATTTAAGAAAGAAGCTAGATAAAATAATAAAGCTGGTTCCTGTTTGTTTGGGTACCAGCTTCTATTATTTTTAACAAGACAAGGGGTTTATTCGCTCATCCAGCGGATGTGAAGCACGCTGGATGAGCGATTCTAGACTTTTATGAGCGATTCTAGACTTTTATGAGCGATTCTAGACTTTTATGAGCGATTCTAGACTTTTATGAGCGATTCTAGACTTTTATGAGCGATTCTAGACTTTTATGAGTGATTCGATGTAAATGGCATTGCTATCAAGTTTTTAACGATATTTCCGCAAAAATAGGGAAATTAGTTTAGATTTCAGGATTTATGTGCTAAAATATAAGAACATGTGTACAGTTTTTCACAATATCGTACAATTAGCGTATGACCCGTTATTCCATTTGGCTAGAATAGTAGCAGGTTAGGGGCGTTTAGAGATGAAATTAATTAATATTGGGTACGGAAATATTGTTGCTGCTCACCGAATTATTGCGGTAGTCAGTCCTGAATCTGCACCGATAAAACGATTAATCACGGTAGCACGAGAGAAAAACATGCTGATTGATGCTACATACGGCCGCAGAACGAGAGCGGTTGTTGTGACTGACAGTGATCATGTTATCTTGTCAGCTGTTCAGCCTGAAACAGTAGCTCACAGACTGATGTCGGTTGATGAGGGCTCAGAAGAAAGTTAGGTTGTGGAGGTTTTTATGGAAAAAGAAAGAGGCATTCTGTTTGTTCTTTCCGGTCCGTCAGGTGTTGGAAAAGGAACTGTGTGTAAAGCGCTTCGTGAACAAAAGCTGAACATTCAATATTCCGTTTCAGCAACGACAAGAAAGCCGCGTGAAGGCGAACGGCATGGGGTAGAATACTTCTTTAAAACAAAAGAAGAGTTCCTTGATATGATTGAAAATAAACAGCTGCTCGAGTGGGCAGAATATGTTGGCAACTATTATGGGACACCGATTGAATATGTGAACAGTACACTTGATGAAGGAAAAGATGTCATTCTAGAGATCGAGGTACAAGGTGCGCTTCAAGTAAAAAACATATTTCCAGAAGGTGTTTTCATCTTTTTAACACCACCAAGTCTGGACGAATTAAGAAGTCGTATTGTTGGACGTGGTACAGAGACGGAAGATTTGATCAACAACCGCATGTCCGTAGCCAAGGAAGAAATTGAACTCATGAGACACTATGATTATTCTGTAGTGAATGATGAGATCGAAGCTGCTTGCAATCGAATTAAAGCCATCATAACCACAGAGCATTGCCGCGTGGACCGAGTTCGTCCAAAATACGAAAAAATTTTAGGAGATGACCAATAATGCTATATCCATCCATCGATTCTCTTATGGAAAAGATTGATTCAAAATACTCGCTAGTTACTCTTAGCTCTAAACGCGCTAGAGAAATTCAACAATATGATAACCAGCAGATTGCAAAACCTGTATCACACAAGTTTGTTGGTAAAGCACTTGAAGAAATTCAATCCGGTGTATTAATGAAAGTCGGAGAAACACCCGAAGATTAATAGAACAGCGAAAAAATATACAACCTTGGCTAAAGGTTGTTATTTTTTTGTTCTCGATGAATTTCAATAGATTTTTTAATACATATAAATGCTGTAAAATAGAGTTAGCATGGATAAGACCAGAGCGGCGGAAGGGGTATATTATGGAAAAGAAGAGAATATTGCTTGCTGTTTCAGGCGGAATAGCTGCATATAAGGCGGCAACAGTAGCAAGCAGATTATATCAAAACGGATACGAAGTAAAAGTGATCCTGACTCAATCTGCACAAAAGTTCATTACACCACTTACCTTTCAAACGCTGACAAGAGAAGAAGTTTATACAGATACGTTTGAAGAAAAAAATCCTGCAGTTGTTAGTCATATAGACCTTGCAGACTGGGCAGATCTTGTTTTGATCGCTCCTGCGACGGCGAACTCTATCGGCAAGCTTGCTAACGGAATAGCAGATGACATGCTCACAACAACGTTGCTTGCAACAAAAGCAGATGTTTTAATTGCACCTGCAATGAATGTAAATATGTTCAATCATCCCGCAGTGAAGAAGAATATGGAAACGTTAGCTTCATTCGGTTGGCGTTTCATAGAACCGAACGAAGGACTTCTAGCTTGTGGATGGATCGGTAAGGGGAGACTGGCTGAACCTGAGGAATTAATAGAGTCAGTCCAGACTTATTTTAATGAAGAAAAAGCAGAACATAAGCCGTTTACAGGGAAAAAAATACTTGTAACCGCTGGCCCAACAAGAGAAGCACTGGATCCTGTTCGGTATTTTACAAATCATTCATCAGGTAAGATGGGTTATGCAATAGCTGCAGTAGCGAAACAATTAGGTGCAGAAGTGACTCTAGTTACAGGACCCACCTCACTCCCTTTACCTGATGGCATTACAATTGAGAAAATCATTTCTACTAAAGATATGTATGAAGCGACAATGTCTCGTTTTCATGAACAAGATGTAGTCATTAAATGTGCAGCCGTAGCTGATTATACACCAGTCACGGTTCATTCAAACAAATTTAAAAAGAAAAACGATCATTGGACGATCGAGATGAAAAAGACGACTGATATCCTTCAATCTCTAGGCGAGAAAAAAGAACATCAAGTTTTAGTAGGATTTGCAGCCGAGACTGAAAACCTTGAAAACTATGCTCAAGATAAGCTGGTAAGAAAGAACCTCGATATGGTTGTAGGAAATGATGTTTCAAAAGAAGGATCAGGTTTTGGAAGCGACACAAATGAAATCATCATGATCAAAAAGGATGGTTCTAAGAAGGTACTGCCGATTCTATCAAAAGAAAGAGCAGCGCATGAAATATTAATTGAAGTTATGGATCTGATGAAAAGATGATCGCAGCAGTTGTAGTTGATGTTCCTTCAGGAAGTGTGAACAAAACCTTTGACTATAAAATTCCGCCCGTTTGGGAAAAATGGGCGGAACCAGGGATGCGTGTCATCGTACCGTTTGGGCCGAGAAAGCTTCAAGGCTTTATTTTAGAGGTAAAATCAACATCAACGGTAAAAGGGATGAAAAACATTACAGAGATTCTGGACCCGCTCCCTGTATTAACGTCCGAACTGATCGAGCTAGGTAAGTGGCTAGCAGAAAATACGCTTAGTTTTTACATTACAGCTTATCAAGCCATGTTGCCGGCTGCTATGAAAGCCACTTACGAAAAGTCGTTTCAAGTCATCAAACCTGATAAACTTCCAAATTCAATTCATGCCCTTCTTTCAGCAAACAACGATATTCATGTAAGTAATGTGACAAAATCAGATCCAGAACTGTTACCACTCTTGCAGTCGTTGGCGAAAGAAGGAATACTAGACGTAGTTTATAAAGTGAAAAGTAAAGCCAACAAAAAGATGCGGAAATTCGTTTCTATTACAGACCGGGGTTTAGCAGAAGAACTGATTCAAAAGTTGAATAAGAATGCTGAGAAACAGAAGGCAATTCTTTTAGAACTCATACATCGTCCAGATGGAGAGTACTCCTTGCAGGAAATCTTAAATGAAACAGGAGCTACTCTCTCAACAGCACAATCACTATTTAAAAAAGGTATTCTTTCTATAGAAGAAAAAGAGGTCTATCGTGATCCGTTTCAAGGCCGTTCGATGAAACGAACACAGCCTCTATCTTTAACAGAAAATCAAGAAGATGCGATTAAACCAATTCTGCATTCTATCGAAAACAATGAACACGAAACGGTTCTTCTCCATGGTGTCACGGGAAGTGGGAAAACAGAAATCTATCTTCAGTCCATCCAAAATGTTCTTGATAGAGGAAAAGAAGCGATCGTCCTCGTACCTGAGATCTCACTTACACCGCAGATGGTAAATCGTTTTAAAGGGCGTTTCGGTAGTGCGGTCGCTGTTCTCCATAGCGGATTATCAATTGGAGAAAAATATGATGAGTGGCGAAAGATTCTTAGAAAAGAAGTTTCAGTGGTAGTTGGTGCTAGGTCTGCAATCTTTGCACCGTTCCAAAACTTAGGAATTGTCATAATAGATGAAGAAAATGAAACAAGCTATAAACAAGAAGATCACCCACGGTATCACGCAAGAGATGTAGCGATATGGAGAGGGAAGTATCATTCGTGTCCAATTGTCCTTGGTAGCGCAACACCAGCCCTCGAGACCTATGCAAGAGCTCAAAAGGGGAGGTATCAGTTAGCGGAGTTATCGAGTCGAGTACATGCTAATCCGATGCCGGAAGTAACCATAGTAGACATGAGAGAAGAACTAAAGAACGGGAACCGCTCTATGTTTTCACTTACATTGATGGATAAGCTGAAAAACGGACTTCAAAAAGGAGAGCAATCGGTGCTGTTCTTAAATCGACGAGGTTATGCTTCCTTTATTCTTTGCAGAGATTGTGGATATGTAGCACAATGTCCTCATTGTGACATTTCTTTAACTTATCATAAACGTTTCGGTGAATTAAAATGCCATTATTGCGGATATAAAGAGAATACACCTTCTGTTTGTCCGAGCTGTACATCCGAGCATATTCGTTTTTTTGGAACTGGAACTCAAAAAGTAGAAGAAGAACTGGCAAAAGTGCTTCCAGAAGCTCGTGTTATTCGGATGGATGTTGATACGACTTCCAAGAAAGGCAGTCACGAAAAGCTGCTAACGGCTTTTGAAAATGGTGAAGCAGATATATTGCTCGGTACTCAGATGATTGCAAAAGGACTTGATTTTCCAAAAGTCACATTAGTTGGCGTGTTAGCTGCTGATACTATGCTTCACCTGCCAGACTTTAGAGCCTCAGAGAAAACCTTTCAGCTCCTCACACAGGTGAGTGGACGCGCAGGTAGACACGAACTTGAAGGAAAGGTAATCGTACAAGGGTATGATACTCAGCATTACAGCATTCAACTAGCATCCAAGCACGATTATCACACCTTTTATAATCATGAGATGCAAACACGGAAACTTCATCAGTATCCTCCCTTTTATTATTTAGGATTGTTAACGTTCAGCCATCTCGATCTCATGCAAGTGGTCGAAGCAAGCGAGAAAGCAGCAACTTACTTATCGAAGAGATTATCATCAGATAGTCTGCTTCTTGGTCCAGTTACTTCACCGATTGCACGTGTGAAGGATAGATATCGCTATCAGGTCATGATAAAATACAAAAATGAACCGGAGCTAAGAACCTGGTTTGAAGAAATTATTGCTCATTTCCAAAAAGATAAAGAGATTAAAGACCTTCTGATAACGGGTGATTTAAACGCCCAAACACTTATGTAGTTAGTTAAGGAGATTAAAATGACCATTCTTAAAATTGTTGAACATCCACATCCAGTTTTAGAGACTGAATGTGAACCAGTAAAAACATTCGATAAAAAGTTAAAGAAGTTAGTTGAAGATATGTTCGAGACTATGTATGAGGCAGAAGGAGTAGGACTTGCTGCACCACAAATCGGAATTGCAGAACAGATTGCAGTTGTAGATATTGGTGATGAGACAGGTCAGATTGTTCTGATTAACCCTCTTATCAATAAAGCGTCTGGAAGTCAAAGTGGTCCTGAAGGCTGTTTGAGTTTCCCAGGATTATTTGGTGAAGTAGAACGTCCTTTTGAAGTAACTGTTACAGCTTTGGACGTATCTGGAAAAGAATTCACATTAAAAGCAAATGACTTTCTCGCTCGTGCCATTCAACATGAAATCGATCATCTGCACGGAATATTATTTACTTCAAAAGTAATCGAATATTACGAAACGGAAGAACTGGAGGGATAAGCATGAAAGTATTATTTATGGGAACGCCAGACTTTTCCGTACCTGTCCTACGTCAGCTCGTTGAAGATGGTTACAATGTCGTCGGTGTTGTAACACAACCTGACAAACCTGTAGGCAGAAAAAAAGTAATCAAACAAACACCTGTTAAAGAAGAAGCGATTAAACATGGAATTTCTGTGTATCAGCCTATTAAACTGCGTGAAGACTATGAAGACATCATCGCTCTTAAACCAGATTTAATCGTAACGGCAGCGTATGGACAAATTTTACCAAAAGCGATTCTTGAAACCCCTAAATACGGATGTATCAACGTTCATGCGTCATTGCTTCCGAAGTATCGCGGAGGTGCTCCGATCCACAAGAGTATTATGGATGGAAACGACAAAACAGGTATTACAATCATGTACATGGTTGAAAAATTAGATGCAGGTGATATACTTACCCAAGTTGAAGTTCCAATCGAAGAAAATGATCATGTTGGTTCTATGCATGATAAGCTTAGCGAAGCTGGCGCGAAACTATTGTCAGAAACCATCCCTCATCTTGTAGAAGGGAAAATAAATCCTGTGCAACAAGTGGATGAAGAAGTTACATTTGCTTGGAATATCACTCGAGAGCAAGAAAAAATAGATTGGACAATGTCAGGTGAAGAAATTTATAACCACATTCGTGGGCTACACCCATGGCCAGTTGCTTATACGTATTTAAACGGTCAGCCACTTAAGGTGTGGTGGGGTGAAAAGAAGGAAACAAGTGCAGATGGAGAGCCGGGGACTGTAATTGGTGTTCATGAAAAAGGTCTTCAGGTCGCAACAGGAAACAAAACAAGTATTATTATTACAGACTTGCAGCTCTCAGGTAAAAAGAGAATGTTAGCAAGTGATTATCTTAAAGGAGCAAGCATTTCGAAGGGCTTGAGATTAGGTGAGTAAAGTTGGAAAACAACATTCGGGCAATCGCCCTGGACGTTTTATTTAAAATAGAACAAAATCAGGCATACAGCAATTTGCAGCTGAATCAAACACTGCAGAATTCTAACATGAAAAGTATAGATAAAGGACTTTTAACTAACATCGTTTATGGGACAATTCAACGTAAAAATACCATTGATTTTTATTTAGATCAATTATTGAACAAACCCATTAAGAAAAAAGATCGCTGGGTATTAACGCTATTAAGGCTATCTATTTTTCAGATGCTATATTTAGATCGAGTTCCTGATCATGCTATCATCCACGAAGCTGTAGAAATAACGAAACAGCGCGGTAACCTAGGGTTAGCTGGGCTAGTAAATGGAATCTTACGGAAACTACAGCGTGAAGGCACAGTCGCAATGGATAAGAAAGCTGAAGAAGGAGCAGAAAAAGAAGCTCTTTCATACAGTATGCCTCAATGGTTGTTTGACCGCTGGAGAGAGCAGTTCGGACAAGATGATGCTGAAAAAATGGCACAATCAAACTTGTTAGCTTCTCCTGTAACCGCAAGAGTGAACATAAAGAAAAGCAATCGAAAAGATGTTTTGGAGCTTCTTTCCGAAGAAGGAATTATTGCAGAAGAAGGAGAATTGTCTCCTGAAGGTATCATCATTAAAGAAGGCTATCTGCCTGCTACAGAGGTTTACAAGAAGGGTCTTGTGACGATACAAGACGAAAGCTCCATGCTAGTAGCGCGAGCAGTTGATCCTGTCTCAGGAGAAACAGTTTTAGATACGTGTGCTGCTCCAGGTGGCAAGTCAACTCACATGGCAGAATTGATGCAAGGAGAAGGAAGAGTCGTTTCACTGGACCTTCACGCACATAAGATAGAATTGATTAAGAAACAAGCTGAACGTCTTGGGCTAGAAAATATCGAAGCATCTGTTTTGGATGCGCGTAAAGTATCCGAGAAGTATAGGGCGGAAACGTTTGATAGAGTGCTTGTAGATGCACCTTGCAGCGGTTTCGGTGTTATCCGCAAAAAGCCAGATCTTAAATGGTCAAAGACAGAAGATGATGTAAAGAGGCTTAATAGTATTCAAAAGGATATTTTGCACGCTGCTTCTGAGATGGTTAAACACGGTGGATTACTTGTTTATAGCACGTGTACAGTAGATAAGGAAGAAAACGATAGAGTTGCTGATTGGTTTTTAACGAACCATCAAGATTTTGAATGGGATCCTCACTTTGCAGAAAAAATGCCGGAAACCGTAAAATCCTATATAATGGATGAAAGATCAGATCTTCAGATCATGCCTCATTATTTTAATAGTGACGGATTCTATATAGCAGCATACAGAAAAAAGACAACAGGTGGTGAGAAACATGCTTAAACCTTTAACAGATAAACAAACAAAACCAAATATCAAACCTTCTATCTTTTCTTTAGAACTTCATGAGTTAGAAGCGTGGCTTACAGATATAAGAGAACCAAAGTTCAGAGGAAAACAGATTTTTGAATGGCTGTATAAAAAACGTGTGTCTTCTTTTGAGGAAATGACGAACCTTCCTTTAGGTCTTCGTGAGAAGCTAGAGAAAGACTTTTATATCAAACCTTTAAAAGAAGTTGTGCGTCAAGAGTCATCAGACGGCACGATTAAATTTTTATTCGAGCTTCAAGATGGTTATTCGATTGAAACGGTTCTTATGAGACATGAATATGGAAATAGTATTTGTGTAACAACTCAAGTAGGGTGTCGCTTAGGTTGTACGTTTTGTGCATCCACATTAGGAGGACTTAAACGCAATCTTCTAGCTGGTGAGATTGTAGCTCAAGTGCTTCAAGTTCAACGAGCCCTTGACGAAACAGAAGAAAGAGTAAGTTCAGTTGTTGTTATGGGTATCGGAGAACCTTTTGATAACTATGAAGGACTCATGTCGTTCCTTAAGATTATCAATCACGATCAAGGCCTTAATATTGGGGCACGTCACATTACGATTTCAACGAGTGGTGTTGTACCTTACATCTACAAGTTTGCGGACGAAGGTATGCAGATCAATTTTGCTATCTCCTTGCATGCGCCAAACACAGAGACGAGAAGCCGATTAATGCCTGTAAATAGAATGTATCCGTTAAACGAATTAATGGATTCTATTCGTTATTACATTAAAAAAACGGGTCGCCGTGTGACGTTTGAATATGGCTTGTTCGGTAAAGTTAACGATTCCGTAGAACACGCGAACGAATTAGCGGATTTGATCAAGGATATTAAGTGTCACGTAAATCTTATCCCAGTAAACTATGTACCAGAAAGAGACTATGTCCGAACACCAAAAACACAAATTTTTAAGTTCTTAGAGACGTTAACCTCAAGAGGCATTAATGCCACCATCAGAAGAGAACAAGGACATGACATTGATGCTGCATGCGGTCAGCTGCGTGCGAAGGAACGTAAAGAAGAGACGAGGTGACGGGATGATGCAAATTGCCTTTCAAACAGACGTTGGAATGGTAAGGAAGCATAATGAAGACAGCGGGGAAGTGTTCACAAAGGGTGAACACTTTCTTGCAGTTATCGCAGATGGTATGGGTGGACATAAAGCAGGGGATATCGCTAGCCAAGAAGCCCTAAAAGTGATGAAAGAAGCATGGTCTCAATTTGAAGAAAATATGGAAAATGTGAAAGAATGGATCCAGAACGTTTTAAAAGATACGAATAAACATATCTTTGATTTTTCTCAAGAGAATCCTGAAACAAGAGGTATGGGTACTACAGTTGTGGCTGCTCTAGGTACGAATAAAGAAATTACAGTCGCTCATATCGGTGACAGCCGATGTTATCTGTATTCCGATGGAAAACTGAAAAGAGTAACGGATGATCATTCACTTGTCCAAGAATTAGTGAAATCTGGTCAGATTACTGAGGATGAGGCGGAGATTCATCCAAGAAGAAACATGATCATGAAAGCTGTCGGTACTGATGAAACCGTAGAAGCTGAGTTTAATACGATCACTTGGCAGAACGGTGACTATCTTTTGCTTTGTTCAGACGGTCTATCAGATAAAGTTTCGTCTAAACGCCTCCAAGAAGTATTTGAAGATTCTATGGAATCCGTTACCGAGAAGGTAGAACGATTGATCACTTGGGCAAAAGATGCCGGTGGAGAAGATAACATTACTGCTATCCTTATACAGAACAGTTCTGACACAGAAACAAAAGGGGAAGCAATAACATGATAGGAAAAAGAGTCAGTGGCCGCTACAAGCTTTTAGAAGTTATTGGTGACGGCGGAATGGCCATCGTTTATAGAGCAAAAGATTTAATATTAGATAGAGATGTAGCAGTAAAAGTTCTACGTTCAGAGTTTAATAAAGACGAAGATTTCATCAGACGTTTTAAAAGAGAAGCTGAATCAGCAACAAGTCTTAACCATCCGAACATTGTTAGTATCTATGATGTTGGAGAAGATGAAGAGATCTATTTTATCGTTATGGAATATGTGCAGGGAAAAACACTAAAGCAATACATAAAAGAACATGGCAAAATATCTGTTGAAGAATCATTGCATATTATGAAGCAGATCGTTTCAGGGATGGCGGTCGCTCATGATCATGGAATCATACATCGCGATATTAAACCGCATAATATTTTAATTACAGATAACGGTACTGCAAAGTTAACAGACTTTGGGATCGCGCTCGCTATTACTTCAGCTACGATTACGCATACAAACTCTATTCTCGGGTCTGTTCATTATTTTTCACCTGAGCAAGCAAGAGGGGGAATCGCGAACGCAAAATCCGATATCTATTCTTTCGGAGCTGTACTCTATGAGATGGTCACAGGAAGAGTACCGTTCGTCGGAGATTCACCGGTGTCTGTTGCGTTAAAGCATCTTCAAGAAAACGTGATCGAACCGCGGAGATTGAATCCAGAAATTCCACAAAGTGTGGAGAATATTGTATTAAAGTCTTTGGCTAAAAATCCTTTAAGAAGATATGACAGTGCTGATGAATTGTTGAGGGATATGAATTCAGCTTTAGATCCAGACCGTATGTATGAACAAAAGTGGAACGAAGAGAACGAGGAAGATGAAAAAACCAAATATATTCCTCCTATCACAGTACCACCTGTTGAAACACCTGTGAAGAAAGTAGAAGCAGCAGAAAAAGAAAAAGAAAAAAAGCCCGAAAAACCAAAGAAAAAACGAAGTTGGTGGGTTATTATTCTTATCTCACTTTTATTATTAGGTGGAGCGGCAATAGCTGCTTTCACAATGATGCCTTCTATCTTTTATGTTGAAGAGGTAAGTGTTCCTGATGTATCGGGTAAAGAATATGTTGATGCATTTGATAGCTTGAGAGCCGAAGGGCTTGAAGTGAAACGGCAGGAAGTATTTGATCCTGAGATTGAAGAAGGCGTTGTAGTAAGGCAGGATCCATCACCTGGAACAAAAGTGAAACAGCAAGCAATCGTCACGTTATTCGTATCAAAAGGACCTGAAAAGGAAAGTATGCCTGATGTAGAAGGGTATAATATAGAAGATGCGAAAGAACGCTTAAAAGAAGATGGCTTCACGCAGATCAATATCGACTATGAAGAGTCGGACTCTGAGACAGAAGGTACTGTCCTGGAACAAAGTCCAGATCGCGATGAGAAAGTGACTCCTGCAGAGACGGAAGTAACGCTAACGGTTAGTTCGGGAACACCAACGGTTCAAGTTGAGAACTTAATCGGTGCATCTGAACAAGATGTAAAAACGTTTGCTGATAATGCTGGACTTACCGTTGAATTTTCAAAAGAGTTCTCTGATACAGTTGAAAAAGGCAGAGTGATCTCTCAAGATCCATCTCCTTTTACTCAGGTAGAAAAAGGGGCAACGATTTCTGTCGTTCTTTCAGATGGCCCAGAAGAGTCAGAGGAGCCGCCAGCCGAAGAGGAACCTCCCTCCGAAGACCGTACAGTGACGAAGGATATCGAAGTTAAGGTAGATAAGAAAGACAGAAGAGAACCAGTTACAGTAAAGATCGTCTATTCCGATAAAAACGCTTCAAATGAAGTTTTTGTGGAAGAACAGATCACAGACAAAAAGAACTATCAGCTGCCTCTAACGATTGCTGAGGGAGGTTCTGCTTCTTACGTTGTATATATTAACGGACAAGAAGAGGAATCTGAGACGATCAATTATGATGATGCTAGAAGTGCTAGCGGAAGAATGAGTAAAGATGATGATGAGGAAGGGGACGATGGTGATTAAGCATGCCTGAAGGAAGAATTGTTAAAGCGCTCGCTGGCTTTTATTACGTTAAGGAAAATGGTAAGTCTGAAGTTTTCCAATGCAGAGGAAGAGGGAATTTTCGCAAAAAGAAAGTTAATCCATTGGTAGGTGACTGGGTAGAATACGAGTCAAGCAACATTACAGATGGATACATTCTTGATGTGAAGGAACGAAAAAACGAGTTAGTTCGTCCTCCTATCGCTAACGTAGATCAAGCTATTCTTGTTTTTTCAGCTACTGAACCGGATTTTAGCACGCTTTTATTAGACCGTTTCCTTGTTCATATTGAAGCAAACGATATCTTGCCTGTTATCTGTATCTCTAAGATGGATCTTGTTCAACAATCTGAAGAAATGGATGAGATTCAGAAATATATTGAAATCTACAAACGATTAGGATATGAGGTAATACCCACTTCAACCAAATCAGATGATAGCCTAGATTTGTTTTATCCATTATTTAAAGATAAAGTAACCGTCTTTGCAGGGCAGTCTGGTGTGGGGAAATCTTCTCTTTTAAATGCTATTAATCCAGAGCTCATGCTCGAAACAAACGAGATTTCAAGTCATTTAGGCCGAGGGAAGCACACGACACGTCATGTGGAGCTCATCCCATTCGGAAATGGCTTAGTTGCTGATACACCTGGTTTTAGCTCGTTAGACTTCATGAACATTGAAGCAGAAGATTTATCAATGTACTTTCCAGAGATGAACGAGCTTCGAGGCGATTGCAAGTTCAGAGGCTGCTCACATACGTCAGAACCGAAATGTGCTGTTAAAAAGGGAGTAGAGGACGGGTATGTTCCAGAGTTCCGCTACGACCATTACGTAAGTTTTTTACAAGAAATTAAAGATCAAAAACGGAGGTACTAATGATTAAGATAGCTCCTTCCATTCTGTCGGCTGACTTCTCAAGGTTAGGCGATGATATAAAAGCTGTAGAAGAAGCGGGTGCGGATTATATTCATGTTGATGTGATGGATGGACATTTCGTTCCAAACATCACGATTGGACCGCTTGTTGTTCAAGCGATACGACCTGTTACGAAACTGCCATTAGATGTACATCTAATGATTGAAAATCCAGATCGATATATTGAAGAGTTTGCAAAAGCAGGTGCTGATATTATTTCAGTGCATGTAGAAGCATCACCTCATCTACATCGAACGGTTCAACTCATTAAACAACAAGGTGTAAAAGCGGGTGTCGTAATTAATCCAGCTACACCAGTCGACTCCATTAAACATATATTACAAGATGTTGACCTTGTGTTGTTAATGACCGTTAATCCTGGTTTTGGTGGACAAGCGTTCATAGAAAGCGTAGTTCCGAAGATCAAAGAAGTTTCTGATCTAGTAAAAACACAAGGATTAAATATTGAGATTGAAGTTGATGGTGGAGTGAATCCTGAAACGGCTCGCCTTTGTGTCGAGGCAGGGGCAAATGTATTAGTTGCTGGATCTGCCATTTATGGAAAGAATGATTTAAAGGATGCAATAGAAGCCATTCGTGGTGTATAATTGAATGGATAAAATAAAATAAGCAACCACAGGGGGAGTCCTTTAAAGGGCTGAGAGGGGAGTGTTCTCCCGACCCTTTGAACCTGAAGCTGGATCATACCTGCGTAGGAATGTGGAGTCGTATGACTTTTTGAATGTAAATCTAAAAAGCAACCGAGCTCACATGCCGGTTGCTTTTTTTGTTTATTCTTACGACATACTAGGGGGGAATATTAATGAACAATAGTAAAGTATTATTGATGGCTGAAATCGCAATTATGGCTGCACTTTCACTCATTTTAGGGTTGATTAGCTTCAAAGGGATATGGCCACAAGGTGGTTCGGTGTCTCTCGAAATGGTACCAATATTTCTTTTAGCATTTAGAAGAGGGTTAAAAGCAGGTGTTTTCACTGGTCTAGTTGTTGGATTGTTACAACTTCTTATCAATCCTCAAATTTACTATTTTGCACAAGTTATTCTTGATTATCCGCTTGCATTTGCTTTAGCGGGAGTTGCAGGTGCATTCGCTCCATCCCTAACACAAAATACATCCAAAAGAACAGCTTTGATGGTTCTTGGGATTTTTGTAGGATGCACGTTAAGATTAATCTCGCATGTATTGTCTGGTGTTATTTTCTTTAGCGAATTTGCTCCTAAAGGAATGAATGTGTGGCTTTATTCATTCTTGTATAACGGTTCATTCATGGTCGTTATTTTCGCGATTACTGCGCTAGTTGTTATCCTATTAACAAACACTGCTCCAAAACTATTGCACGCTGCTAAAAACGGTCGCCATCAAGCCGCATGAAGATTAGCATTGTTGCAGGTGGTCCAGAGCTCTTAATTCCTGATTTGAAGCCATATGATCTAGCATCGGATCATATTTGGATCGGAGTCGATAGAGGAACTCTCTTTTTATTGAGAAGTGGATTCTTTCCACAGCATGCATATGGTGATTTTGATTCTGTTTCTGATGATGAGAAAAGAATTATTATGAACTCATCCATAAAAGTGAACCAATATCAATCTGAAAAAGATGCTACAGACATGGAGATCGCACTAGAGTGGGCGTTGAAACAGAATCCAGAACAAATACTCATATTCGGTGCTACTGGTGGAAGGTTAGACCACGAACTAATGAACATCCAGTTATTATATAGAACTCTGAGTGTACGAGCAGATGTAAGAATCTTAGATACTAGGAACGAGATCTCTTTACATTTACCGGGATGTTATAATATTGAGCAAGATCATAGATACTCCTATATATCATTTCTCGCTAAAAGTGAAAAAGTGACAGGCATAACATTAGAGGGATTTAAATATCCGTTAGAACAAGCCGACCTTCAGGCTGGCTCATCATTATGTGTTTCCAATGAGCTTGTAAATAAAAGTGGTACTTATTCTTTTGACTCCGGCATAATATTGATGGTAAAGAGCCGTGATTAAAAAATCACGGAATACAGGCCCCAAAGCACCTTTTTATAAAAAGGGGAATAAAGTAATTATTGTTTAGCTCTTATCATTTTTTATGGGCCTGGAGGAGGGGTAAGATGAAATTTTATACCATTAAACTTCCTAAATTCTTGGGAGGATTCGTACGTGCCGTCTTAGGATCTTTCAAAAAAGGATAACAAACAAAAAAAGCGCATTGTGCGCTTTTTTTGTTTGTTTTTTATTTATAGCTGTTTGCGTATATAATGTGAATCGATGGACGTAGTTGGTTTTCGCTCACACTTGCTCGCTTTTGGAGTGAACGGTGAGCCTCCTGTCGAAACATCTTTTTATATAATTAAATACTGTCTAGTTTTAAAAACTTACTGTCCAGTTATAAGAAAATACTGTCCGTTTTCTGCTTTTTACTGTCCACTTTTACAAAAATACTGTCCACTTGACCATATTCTTGACACCACAGAGTTTTTGGGCAAAGAAAAAAACAGCAGCGGTTGCTGCTGTTTTTATTTATACACGTTCAACTTTGCCAGATTTAAGGGCACGAGCAGAAACGTATACGCGTTTAGGCTTTCCGTTCACAAGAATACGAACCTTTTGAACGTTAGCTCCCCAGCTTTTCTTTGATTTGTTCATTGCGTGAGAACGCTTGTTACCAGTTTTAGGTCCTTTTCCAGTAATAAAACATTTACGAGCCATGTAGGTGAACCTCCTTTACAGCAAAAAAGCTTTGCATCAATTCAATCGTATGTTAAATACTAAATAATATTAGCATGACTTCAGTAGCAATGCAACATATTCGTAAAAGGTTTTCAAGTAAATTTCCTTGACAATACTATTTACATAGTGTGAAATGTAGTAGTCCTTTCAAAATAGGCTAATGTATAGTAAAATATTTGTTAGCCATTTAACAAATTAAAGGGGGATGTAAGCATGTCCATTGAAATGAAAACAACCTATGGTCAAATTGATATTTCTAATGAAGTTATTGCCACTATCGCCGGTGGAGCCGCAATTGATTGTTACGGAATTGTCGGCATGGCATCAAGGAAGCAATTAAAGGATGGAATAACTGAACTTTTAGGACGTGAAAATTTCTCCCGAGGGATCGTTGTTCGACAAGAAGAGGATGAAGTACATATTGATATGTACATTATCGTTAGTTACGGAACAAAGATTTCTGAAGTGGCTCATAACGTTCAGAACAAAGTGAAATATACCCTGGATCAAATGCTTGGTTTAGCGGTTGACTCAGTCAATATCTATGTTCAGGGTGTCAGGGTGACAACCCCTTAGTTAGGAGGAAGTTTTGTGTCTTTAAAAGTATTAGATGGAAAAAAGTTTTCAAAAATGGTACTCGAGGGTGCTTCAAACTTAACAAGAAATGCAGCAATGGTCGACGCACTTAATGTTTTTCCTGTACCAGATGGTGATACAGGAACAAATATGAATTTAACGATTACTTCTGGTGCAAAAGAAGTAGAAAAGAACACTTCCAATCAAATCGGCGCTGTTGCCAGTGCTTTTGCTAAAGGCTTATTGATGGGAGCGCGTGGAAACTCTGGTGTTATTCTTTCACAGTTGTTTAGAGGATTCTCTAAATCAATCGAAGGAAAAGAGACGATTAATGCTGCCGAGTTTGCCAACGCATTTGATAAAGGTGTAGAAACTGCTTATAAAGCCGTAATGAAGCCAGTAGAAGGTACGATTTTAACTGTAGCTAAAGATGCTGCAAAAAAAGCAGTTAAAGAAGCTAAAAAATCAGACGATATTCTATACATTATGAAAGAGCTTGTTAAAGAATCAAAAGCTTCCTTAAACCGTACTCCTGATCTACTCCCGGTTTTAAAAGAAGTTGGTGTTGTTGATTCTGGTGGACAAGGGTTAGTTACTGTTTATGAAGGGTTCTTAGCGGTACTTGAAGGCAAAGAGCTGCCAAAAGTATCTGTTAACGCTCCTTCGATGGGCGAACTTGTTAACGCTGAGCATCATAAAGCACAGATGCACATGAAGACTGAAGATATCCATTTCGGATATTGTACAGAATTCATGGTAAGGTTCGAAGATAAAAAGATCAAAGCGAATCCATTCGATGAAATTAATTTCCGTAATGAGTTAAGTCAACATGGTGATTCTTTGCTTGTTGTAGCTGATGAAGATGTAGTAAAGGTTCACATCCATACAGAACAACCAGGTAACATGCTAACACTTGCACACCGTTACGGAAGTTTGATCAACATTAAGATTGAAAACATGCGTGAGCAACACTCAGCGATTCTAGAGAGTGAGAATGAAGTTATCCCTTCGTACTCACAATCAATTCCTGAGAAGAAAAAGGAATATGGTATCGTTACGGTTGCAATGGGTGAAGGAATCGAAGAGATGTTTTCATCAATGGGTGCATCAGTGATCCAAGGTGGACAAACAATGAACCCTAGTACTGAAGATATTGTAAAAGCAATTGCTGAGGTCAACGCTGAGAAAGTGTTCATCCTTCCGAACAATAGCAATATCATCATGGCATCAGAACAAGCTGCAAGTGTTGTTGATGAAGAAGTAGTTATCATCCGCACAAAAACTGTGCCACAAGGTATCGCATCTATTCTAGCTTTCAATCCTTCTGCAGATATGGCAGAGAACGAAAAGAAGATGAACGAAGCCATTTCATCTGTTAAATCAGGTCAAGTCACTTATGCAGTTCGTGATACATCCATCGATGGTGTTGAAATTGCAAAAGGTGATTTTATGGGGATTTCAGAGGGGAAAATTCTAACTTCTAAGACAGATAAACAAGAAGTTACGAAAGAACTACTCTCAAATATGCTTGATGAAGATTCAGAGATCGTTACGATCATTTATGGTGAAGATAGCTCTGAAGAAGAAGCGCAGGAACTTGCTGAATTTATTGAAGAAAAGTATCCCGATGCGGAAGCTGAAATTCATAATGGTAAGCAGCCGATCTATTCATTCATCTTATCAGTAGAGTAAAAAATGAAAAGTATTCTCTCTTTAACTTAAAGTGTGATAAAGTTAAGAGGGAATACTTATTTTATTGGGAAAAAACGCAACTTGAAGGAGAACGTCATGAAATATAAAAGTGTATTTGATATTATAGGTCCCATTATGATAGGACCTTCTAGTTCACATACAGCTGGCGCTGCACGAATCGGACGGGTAGCGAGAAGCCTCTTTGGTAGAAAACCTAAATACGCAACAATCTCATTCTATGGTTCTTTTGCTAAAACCTATCGTGGTCACGGTACAGATGTAGCGATTGTTGGCGGAATTCTAGATTATGACACGTTTGATACTCGAATTGTGGATGCGCTTACAATAGCGAAGCAAGAAGGTATCGAGGTCACGATGACTGCTGAGGATGCCATAACAGACCATCCAAATACAGCTCGAGTCATTATTGGGGATGAGAATGAAAGAATCGAAGTTGTTGGAATTTCAATCGGTGGCGGTAAAATTGAGATTACAGAACTGAATGGATTTGCACTACGATTATCAGGAAATCATCCAGCTCTCTTAATCGTTCATAATGATAAATATGGAGCGATAGCAGGAGTGGCAAATATTTTGGCAAAGCATGAGATCAATATTGGTCATATGGAAGTTTCACGAAAAGAAAAAGGGAAAGAAGCATTGATGGTTATTGAGATCGATCAAAATGCTGATGAGATCATCATAAACGAACTAAATTCTCTCCCGATTGTTCAACAAGTAGTAAAGATACACGATTAAGAGGTGAGAAGTATGTTTCGTAATGTAGCTGAATTAATAGAATTAGCAGAATCAAAAAAATGTAAGATCTCAGAGATTATGATTCAGCAAGAGATGGATGTAACTGGACGTTCAAGAGAAGAAGTTCTAGGGTTCATGGATCGAAATTTGAGAGTGATGGAAGAAGCAGTTATGCGGGGAATTACTGAAGATGTGAAATCCCATTCTGGTCTAACAGGCGGAGATGGAAAGCTCCTACAGAACTATATTAAATCTGGAAAGTCTCTATCTGGCGCACTGATGCTTGATGCTGTAAGTAAAGCGATGGCAACGAATGAAGTGAACGCGGCGATGGGGACCATCTGTGCTACACCTACCGCAGGATCTGCAGGTGTCGTTCCTGGTACTCTGTTTGCGTTAAAAGAAAAATTAAATCCTACTCGAGAACAGATGATCGAATACCTATTCGCTGCTGGAGCATTTGGTTTTGTTGTCGCAAACAACGCTTCAATTTCTGGAGCAGCAGGTGGATGCCAAGCCGAAGTAGGCTCTGCTACAGGAATGGCGGCAGCGGCGATCGTCGAACTTGCTGGAGGGTCTCCATCGCAATCAGCCGAAGCGATGGCGATTGCACTAAAGAACATGCTAGGACTCGTTTGTGATCCTGTTGCGGGCTTAGTTGAAGTACCTTGTGTAAAAAGAAACGCGATGGGTGCAAGCAATGCAATCGTCGCAGCGGACATGGCACTTGCTGGAATCGTTAGCCGTATACCATGTGATGAAGTGATTGATGCTATGTACAAGATAGGTCTATCTATGCCTTCTGCTCTTCGTGAAACTGCACTTGGGGGCCTAGCTGCTACACCAACAGGAAGAGAGCTTGAAGCAAAAATCTTTGGCATACCGCTGAACGAGAAATAACGATGCTGAATCAATCCATAACAACTGTAAATGGAATTGGAGAGAAGAAAGCTGAAGAGCTAGCTAGCATGGGTATTCATTCTGTAGAGGATCTTTTAGAATATTTACCTTATCGGTATGAAGATTACCAAAAGAAAGATCTCGCGGAGATTGCACATGATGAAAAAGCAACGATTGAAGGGAAGGTTCATTCTGAACCTTCTCTGCGTTATTTTCCGAAGAAAAAATCACGATTAACATTTAGGATGTTGATCGGAAAATATTTGATCACAGCTACAATCTTCAATCGTCCCTTCTTAAAGAATCAGATTATTCTCGGCCAAACACTTACCGTAACAGGTAAATGGGATCGAAATAAAATGACGTTAACTGTAAGCGATGTTCATTTTGGAACATTCAGTGAAGACCATAAAATTGAACCGGTTTATTCGGTCAAAGGCTCACTGTATGGAAAAACGATGCGTAAGATTATAGATTCGGCATTTCGGCAATTTTCTGGCCAGATAGAGGATCCTCTTCCACAGAAAATCCGTGAATCTTATCGACTTCCTGATCGAGAATCAGCTCTTAGGATGATGCATTTTCCTGAAGATTTTAGAGCATTAAAGTCAGGAAGAAGAAGGCTTGCTTATGAAGAACTGTTGTATTTCCAATTAAAGATGCAGATCTTTAGGAAATGGAACAGACAGCAATCTAAAGGAGCTGCTTTGAAGTTTGATCGTGACCAAGTAGACAAGTTCATTCGTTCCCTACCGTTTCAACTAACCGAAGCACAGAAGAGGGTAGTAGATGAGATATTAAAAGATCTATCAGATACAAGCCGAATGAACAGGTTGCTTCAAGGCGATGTTGGCTCTGGTAAAACAGTGGTCGCGGCTGTAGCTTTATATGCTGCGGTTACGGCGAACAGACAAGGTGCATTGATGGTACCGACAGAAATACTTGCTGAACAGCATTTTCAATCATTAAAAGAGCTTTTTGCTCCATTCGGAATAACAGTAGCTCTTTTAACGTCTTCTGTTAAAGGGAAAGTGCGTAAGGAAACATTAACCCTTTTAAAGCAAGGGGAGATACAGATCATGGTTGGTACACACGCTCTTATTCAAGAAGAAGTTGATTTTAATAGTCTCGGGCTAGTGATTACTGATGAGCAGCATCGTTTTGGTGTTAACCAAAGGAGGGTGTTAAGGGAGAAAGGTGAGAGTCCGGATGTACTCTTTATGACGGCGACTCCTATCCCCCGAACACTTGCTATATCAGCGTTTGGAGACATGGATGTTTCAACTATTGATGTAATGCCTGCAGGAAGAAAGCCGATTATCACTCATTGGGCTAAACACGGAATGCTTGAACGTGTTCTTGATTTCATAAAAAAAGAAATTGAATCTGGCAGACAAGCCTATGTTATCTGTCCATTAATCGAAGAATCAGAAAAGGTAGATGTTCAGAATGCTATAGACGTTCATGCTCAACTAAGTGCTTACTTTCATACTTATCAAGTAGGTTTGATGCATGGAAGACTGCATTCGACTGAAAAAGATGAAGTGATGAGAAAGTTTGCAGCAAATGAATGTCAAATCCTAGTATCTACGACAGTAGTAGAAGTCGGGGTAAATGTTCCAAACGCTACCATTATGGTCATATATGATGCAGAACGATTTGGGCTTTCTCAACTACACCAGTTAAGAGGGCGAGTTGGCCGTGGTAACGAACAATCTTATTGTGTACTCATCGCAGATCCGAAATCTGAAGAAGGTCAAGAACGAATGAGGATTATGACAGAAACAACAAACGGATTCGAGCTTTCAGAAAAAGATCTTGAGCTTCGGGGGCCAGGTGATTTTTTTGGGAATAAGCAAAGTGGGGTTCCGAACTTTAAAGTAGCGGACCTCGTGCATGATTATCGGATTCTAGAAACAGCTAGAAATGATGCGGCTAAACTCGTTCAATCAGAAGAGTTCTGGAGTGACGAAACGTATCGGTCGATTAGAGAAGTTTTAACAAGACAAGGTGTGCTCGATAAAGAAAGACTAGATTAATCTTGAAAGAAGAGGATTGATACTATATACTACTATTAGTACCAGCTCTTAATAGCAGAAAGATATATAGCAGGTACGCTGTAATGGCGTTACCTGCTTTTCTACGCACTGCATCTTCACTTGCTATCTTTCTCATATATGAGACCTTTGTATGGAAGAAGGAAGAAACTATGAAAAAATCAAAAAAAGAGAGACAAGAGCTGTTAAGGGAAACGATTAAGTTAACCCCTTTTATAACAGATGAAGAATTGGCAGAAAAATTCAGTGTTAGTGTACAGACAATTAGGCTTGACCGCTTGGAACTTTCCATTCCAGAGCTAAGAGAAAGAATAAAGTCTGTCGCTGAAACAAAACTGGATGATGTAAAAGCGCTGCCGCTTGAAGAGGTCATCGGAGAAATCATTGACCTTCAGTTAGATGAATCAGCCATTTCTATTTTAGACATAAAAGAAGAACACGTTTTTTCTCGTAACAAGATTGCAAGAGGTCATCACGTTTTTGCTCAGGCGAATTCACTAGCGGTGGCGATAATAAATGATGAACTAGCTTTAACGGCAAAAGCTAATATTCGGTTTTCTCGTCCTGTTAGAGTTGGTGAGAGAGTGGTTGCAAAAGCCAAAGTCAAAGAGACGAGTCAAGAGCGAACCATCGTAGAAGTAAACAGTTATGTAGAGAATGAGCCTGTTTTTAAAGGTGAATTTACAATGTATAGATCCGCACAAGATACGAAGGAAGGAAGTTAAAGCAACATGAATATCGCAATAGATGCAATGGGCGGCGACAATGCACCAGAAGAGATCGTTAAAGGCGCAATACTAGCGAAAGAGCAATATCCAGAGCTATCAATTATGTTAGTTGGAGATCAAAATCAAATCGCAAAATAT
Organism: Fictibacillus nanhaiensis; assembly: GCF_036213205.1. Classification (GTDB taxonomy): domain Bacteria; phylum Bacillota; class Bacilli; order Bacillales; family Fictibacillaceae; genus Fictibacillus; species Fictibacillus nanhaiensis_E. The sequence goes on along the minus strand of NZ_JARMFC010000010.1, from coordinate 87,061 downwards.
TTACCTGGAAAGCACGATTTTACGATCATTCATACCGATGAAGTGATCGAAACATCAGAGGAGCCAGTTCGAGCTGTTCGCCGTAAAAAGAATGCCTCGATGGTAATCGCAGCAAATGAAGTCAAATCAGGAAAAGCTGATGCGTATATTTCTGCGGGTAACACAGGAGCATTGATGGCGAGTGGGTTGTTTTATGTTGGTCGTATAAAAGGCATTGATCGTCCAGCACTTGCTCCGACACTTCCGACGTTAAATGGGGACGGGTTTTTGTTCTTAGATGTAGGTGCCAATATGGATGCTAAGCCTGAGCACCTATTACAATATGCACTGATGGGTTCTGTGTATTGGAGGGAAGTTAGAGGCATCGAAAAGCCGCGTGTAGGATTGTTAAACGTTGGAACAGAAAGTGAAAAAGGAAACGGTCTAACTAAGGCTGCATTTCCTCTCTTACAGGAAGCTGATATTAATTTTGTCGGTAACGTTGAAGCGAGAGACCTCTTAATGGGAGCAGCAGATGTAGTTGTTTGTGATGGTTTTGCTGGAAACCTGGTCCTAAAGTCTATTGAAGGTACAGCTATGAGCATGTTTTCGATGATTAAGGAACAGCTAACTTCAAGTCTAACTTCTAAACTTGCAGCTGGTGTATTAAAGCCTAAATTAAGAGGCATTAAAGATAAACTTGACTATACAGAGTATGGTGGGGCTGGTTTATTCGGACTTGCAGCACCTGTTATTAAAGCGCATGGTTCTTCAAATGCCAATGCGATGTTGAATGCAATCAGACAAACAAAAAGCATGATAGAGAAAAACGTGGTACCTACGATTCAAAATCATGTACAATCCCAAGATAACAAGGAGGAGTAAGAAATGGGGAAAATCGCTTTTCTTTTTCCAGGACAAGGCTCTCAAGTAGTAGGAATGGGTAAAGAGCTAGTATCTCAGGAGGCATCAGCAAAAGCTATTTTTGACAAAGCTGATGAAAAACTTGCTTTAAAGCTTTCTGATATTATTCTTGAAGGACCGGAAGAAGTACTTAAGAGAACAGAAAATACACAGCCAGCATTATTAACAGTTTCAACAGCTGTTCTTGAACTGTTAAAAGAGCGTGGAATTCAGGCTGATTATGTGGCAGGGCATAGCCTTGGTGAATATTCTGCACTTGTTGCAGCAGGCAGCCTTTCTTTTGAAGATGCTGTTTACGCGGTTAGAAATAGAGGGTTGCTCATGGAAGAAGCAGTTCCTGCAGGTGTAGGAACGATGGCAGCCATTATTGGATTTGATCAAGAACGATTAGAAGCAATAACGAGAGAAGTCTCGAACGGAGAAGAGAGCGTGCAAATCGCTAATCTTAATTGTCCAGGGCAGATCGTTATTTCTGGTACGGTTGGAGGAGTTGAAAAAGCTAGTGCTCTTGCTAAAGAAGAAGGAGCGAAAGTGATTCAACTTCAGGTGAGCGGACCGTTTCATTCCTCCCTTATGAAACCTGCTGCAGAGAAATACAACGAAATTCTAAATCAAATAGTGATAAATGAAGCAAAAACACCTGTAATCGCTAATGTAACGGCGAAAGCTATTACCAATAGTGAAGAGATTAAAGGAAAGTTAATCGAGCAATTGTATTCACCAGTTCGTTGGGAAGAAACTGTTCGTGAGTTAATGGATTTAGGTGTTGATACGTTTGTTGAAATCGGACCAGGAAAAGTACTATCAGGATTAGTTAAAAAGGTAAACAGAAGAGCTAATGTAATGGCAGTGAGTGATCTAGAAACAATTAACATGGCCGTAGAAAAACTAAAAGGAGAGTCTGTGGATGCTTAATGACAAATCAGTTTTAGTAACAGGTGCATCTCGTGGGATCGGACGAGCGATTGCTTTATATTTTGCAAGAAATGGTGCCAAAGTAGCGGTTAATTATTCTGGCAGTGAAGAAAGAGCAAATGAAGTCGTGAATGAGATTAAAGAGAACGGCGGTACTGCTTTTGCGATTAAAGCGGATATCTCCTCTTCAGATGATGTTACGAACATGGTAAAAACGGTTGTTGAAGAGTTTGGAAGTCTTGACGTTCTTGTAAACAATGCTGGAATAACTAGAGATAACCTTCTGATGAGAATGAAAGAAGAAGACTGGGATGCTGTAATTAATACAAATCTTAAAGGAGTCTTCCTGACCACAAAAGCTGTAACAAGACAGATGATGAAACAAAGAAAAGGTCGCATCATTAATATTGCATCTATTGTTGGTGTTTCTGGAAACGCAGGTCAAGCTAACTATGTAGCTGCAAAAGCAGGGGTAATCGGTTTAACAAAAACAGCTGCAAAAGAACTTTCTTCAAGAGGAATCACGGTTAATGCGATAGCACCAGGTTTTATCGAGACGGATATGACTGGAAAATTAGAAGAAGGAATCAAGTCTGATATGCTTCGAAACATTCCACTTGCGCGTTTTGGACAGCCTGATGATATCGCATCGGCAGCAGCATTCTTAGCAAGTGATGCAAGTTCATATATCACTGGCCAAACACTCCATGTCGACGGAGGAATGGTGATGTAGTAAAGATAGACTTTAAACGAGGCTGTTTCCATATGTTGAACTTGATAGTGGTTGATTTCCGTTTCAGGCGCTCTTCTTTCCGGGGAGCGGACGGTGAGCCACCGCGGTGCTTAACGTACTTAGGTTTCTCGCGCATGACACTACAATCAACCTGTCAATGATGCCTTCTTAAAGTCCTTGAAATGCTGCAATCGTTCCAAAATAACCTTCAATGACTATAAATCCCTCTAGTTTTTTAATGGGAAAAAGAATATACTATTGAAAGGAGGTGACACACAAAATGGCAGATGTTTTAGATAGAGTTTCAAAGATTGTTGTGGACCGTTTAGGTGTTGATGCATCTGAGGTTAAGCCAGAAGCTTCCTTTAAAGAAGATCTAGGTGCTGACTCTCTTGATGTAGTTGAACTAGTAATGGAACTTGAAGATGAGTTCGAATTAGAAATTTCTGACGAAGATGCTGAGAAAATTGCAACTGTTGGTGACGTTGTAAATTACATAAACAGCAAACAATAAGTGTAAGACGGATAAAGTCCCGTGCGATACAGCGGGGCTTTCTTCCCTTTTTAGCAGGAAAAAAACAATAACAAAATAGCCCTTTTACGAGATTTTTGGAGGAAGTTTATGAAAGGTTCAAAACAACAATCAACTCAAAAGAAAACGGTAAAAAATCGGTTTAAATCTGCTTCCAAAAAGGGCATGGATGATAAGGTGCGCATTCAAAAAGTAGCCCCTATACAAGAGCGTTTAAACATTAAGTTTCAGAATGAAAAATTGTTAGCTCAAGCATTTACGCATTCATCATATGTGAATGAGCATCGAGGAAGAACGTTTGAAGATAATGAAAGACTCGAATTTCTAGGTGATGCCGTTCTTGAATTGACCATATCTCAATATTTATACAGCAAGTTTACTAATATGAGTGAAGGTGAGCTTACGAAACTTAGAGCAGCGATCGTATGTGAGCCGTCGTTAGTTCTTTTTGCAAACGACCTACACTTTGGTGACTTTGTTTTATTGGGAAAAGGTGAAGAGAATACTGGAGGAAGATCAAGACCAGCTCTTTTAGCAGATGTTTTTGAGGCATTTATTGGAGCGCTATATCTAGATCAAGGACTCGAAAAAGTAAAAGAGTTTTTAAATCAGTATGTGGTACCACGAATAAACGAAGGTGCTTTTTCTCATGTGATGGATTTTAAAAGTCAGTTACAAGAATATGTACAGCGTGAAGGATTAGGTCATATCGACTATCGAATCATTCAAGAAAAAGGACCGGCACACAATCGAGAGTTTGTGTCAGAGGTAAGACTGAATGAAGCGAGTTTCGGAATTGGATATGGGAGATCCAAGAAAGAAGCTGAACAGCATGCAGCACAAGAAGCGATAGAGAGAGTTACTAAAAAGAGCTAAACAAAAAACCCCCTTAACATTAGGCAATAAGCCGTGTGAGGGGGTTTCTGTTACTTTGTTTTAAGAGATGCAAGTTCTTCAACGATGCCTTCCATGTCTCGAATACTGAATGAGGGCATCTTCATGACCATATCATACAGTTCTTTAATGTCTTCGTACTTTGAGAGTTCATAATCTTCTGGTTGAATGAGGCCGCTGTTAACTAGTTGCAGTTTCTTTTTTAATCCTTCAATCATAAATGATAAGTTCTCATGATTTTGATTCGTCAAGTCCATAGGAGGCTCCTTTTTTATCCACATAACTTTATGTGAGAATTTACTCAATGCATATATTAAGGTTAAACACATTTCATTTTAGCACACTGCAATCTTTGTGACTATGTATGAGTGAATCTATGATAAAATATAAAGGTTAAAGAATACAATACATAAGCAATTTAAATAGAGCGCCCGAAATTATAAAAACGGGAAAGCATAATGTGAGAAATAAAGGGGGATTTAATGATGTTCCTCAAACGAATTGATGTAGCAGGATTTAAATCATTTGCAGAGCGGATACAAGTTGAATTTGTACAAGGGGTTACAGCAGTAGTTGGCCCGAACGGAAGTGGTAAAAGTAATATTTCAGATGCTGTACGCTGGGTGCTTGGTGAACAGTCAGCGAAGTCTTTGCGCGGCTCTAAGATGGAAGACATCATCTTCGCAGGTAGTGATAACCGTAAACAATTAAACGTGGCTGAAGTTACACTTACGCTAGATAACGAGGATCAGCATCTGACGCTTGATTACAGTGAAATATCGATCACACGTAGAGTTTATCGTTCAGGAGACAGTGAATACTTAATCAATAAACAACAGTGTCGATTAAAAGATATCGTAGAGCTTTTTATGGATTCAGGACTCGGACGAGAAGCTTTCTCTATAATCGGACAAGGTCGGGTAGAAGAAATTTTAAGCAGCAAATCTGATGAGCGCAGAAAGATTTTTGAAGAAGCTGCCGGTGTATTAAAGTATAAGACTCGAAAGCAAAAGGCGGAGGCGAAACTCACTGAAACGCAAGAAAACCTGAATCGTGTTGAAGATATTCTTCACGAATTAGAAGGTCAAGTAGAGCCTCTCAAAATCCAAGCTTCCATTGCAAGAGACTATCTTGAGAAGAAGGAAGAGCTAGAGGTCGTTGAAACGGCTGTTCTTGTTCAAGAGATCGAAGACTTGCACATACGATGGGAAAAGCAAAAAGAACTTGTTTCAGAGTTAGAGAAGCAAGAAGGAATTCTTTCAGTACGAGTGAAACAAGGTGAAACCAAAATTGAAAGAGCAAGACTTGATATGCAAGCGATGGATGAATCAATCGACGAACTGCAAAATGCTCTTCTTTTAGCAAGTGAGACATTGGAAAAGTTAGAAGGTAAGAAAGAAGTTTTAAAAGAACGTAAAAAGAATTACGATCAAAATAAGACGTCGCTATTAGAACAAATTCAGCTCTACAAAGCAAAAAAGGAAGAGTTGGGAAAACAGCTTTCTGTTGAAAAAGATGCGTTGCAGGGCAAAGAAAAGCAATTAAAAAGCATAAAAAAGCAATTGAAAGACGAGGAAGAACGATTGTCTGTTCTCGAGATGGACGTTGAAGCAGAACTTGAAAAATTAAAAAGTGATTATTTCGAGCGATTGAACGAACAAACAACAATTAAGAACGAGATGCGTTATCTAGAGGATCAGGCTAGACAGCAGAGCTCCAAAAGCACTCGTTTAGATGAAGAGAATACAAAATACTTGGAACAAAGAGAAGCATTAAAAGAGACAAGAAAGAACGCGGAAGCTGCCTATCAAGCAGTTGAAACAGAATTGAAATCAAAACAAGAAGAATATCAAACATTAAAATCAGAGATCTCGATCGAGGATCAGGAAACGAGAACACTTCAAGATAAATTGTATCAAGCGTATCAGTTTATTCAGCAGTTCAAATCCAAAAAAGAGATGCTAGAATCGATGCAAGACGAATACGCAGGTTTCATGCAAGGCGTTAAAGAGGTTTTAAAAGCGAAAGATACAAAGCTCTCTGGTATTGAAGGAGCAGTAGCTGAGCTTTTATCAGTACCTTCTGATGTTGAAACCGCTATCGAAACGGCTCTAGGCGCTTCTATGCAGCATATTGTTGTAGATCATGAACAAAATGCCATGAAAGCCATTCAATTTTTGAAGCAAACGAGAGCAGGAAGAGCAACTTTTCTACCATTGAATGTGATTAAACCGCGACAGATTTCTAGTACAGATGCACACCAGGCAAGCGCTATTGATGCTTTTGTTGGGGTTGCTGCGAATCTTGTTACGTTTGATCCTAAATATCAAAACATTGTAGGCAATCTTTTGGGAAATATTATCATAGCAAAAGATTTAGTAGGTGCGAACAAAATCGCAAAGCAAGTGAACTACCGTTACCGAATTGTTACTCTTGAAGGAGATGTGGTGTCTCCAGGAGGTTCAATGTCTGGAGGAAGTCTGAAACAAAAAAGCAACTCTCTATTGAGCAGACAAAGAGAGATTGATTCTCTTACAGACAAAGTGGCGACCATGGAGAAACAAACACTTCAACTAGAGGCAAAAGTAAGTGAATTACGATCTAAAGTAATTAAGAAGAAAGAAGTCCTCGAATCGCTTCAAGCAGAAGGTGAATTCTTAAGAGAACAGGAACAAGAGTTAAAGTCTTCATTACGTGAAGTTGAGATGGAAGAAAAAAGTGTAAATGACAGGCTTCAGCTGTATGATCGCGAAAAGAATTCCTATGAATCTGAAAGGTCTGCTGCAGATACTCGTCTAACTGATCTTCAGAAAAAACTTGATCTTGCATTTGAATCTGGGAATGAACTTGAAAAAACGATTGCTGACCTTACAGAGAAAAAGAAGAACAATCAGAGCTCTAAAGAAGAAATTAGAGAAGCACTTACACGTTTAAAGATTAAAGCAGCTGAACTCGAACAGCAGGTTGCCAATCAACGTGAGAAGTGCTTAAGATTTCAAGAAGATTTTTACGAAATGGAAGCTAAAAGTAAAGAAACAGAAGAAGATTACTGGCTTCTTGAGGAAGAGATGAACTCAAGCTCTTCTGGTGAAGATTCTCTTGACGAACAAATTCAACAGAGAAGACATGAAAAGAATAATGCGTTGAAATTAATTGCAGAACGAAGAAAAGAAAGAACGGATTCCTTCCGATCGATCGAAAGTATGGAAATCGGACTAAAAGAGGCAAAAAGGCAATATAAACAACTTCATGACGGACTTAGAACAGAAGAAGTTAGTATTAATCGTCTTGACGTTGAATTAGAATCAAGGCTAACGCATCTTAGAGAAGAATATGAACTTTCATATGAAGGGGCAAAGCTAAAGCATCGATTAGAGGTACCACTTCAAGATGCAAAACGAAAAGTAAAGCTAATTAAAATGGCGATCGAAGAGCTCGGTTCTGTAAATATTGGAGCGATCGAAGAATACGACAGAGTGAGCCAGCGCTTTGATTTTCTTACTGAACAAAGAAACGACCTAACAGAAGCTAAGGATACTCTTTATGGTGTGATCTCTGAAATGGACGAAGAGATGAAGAATCGCTTTGAAGAGACATTTACTTCTATTCGTTCACACTTTGGTGTTATTTTTAAAGAATTGTTTGGTGGTGGTCGAGCGGATCTCGTTTTAACGCAGCCTGATGATATGCTTTTAACAGGTGTAGATATTATGGCGCAGCCACCTGGCAAGAAGCTGCAGCAATTAGGTCTGTTATCTGGTGGAGAGCGTGCTTTAACAGCTATTGCGTTATTATTTGCAATTCTAAAAGTAAGGCCAGTTCCGTTCTGTATTTTAGACGAAGTTGAAGCAGCGCTAGATGACGCGAACGTAAATCGTTTTGCTAAATTTTTGCGAGCATTTAGTAAAGAGACACAATTTATCGTTGTTACTCATCGTAAAGGTACGATGGAAGAAGCGGATGTACTTTATGGAGTTACCATGCAGGAGTCTGGTGTCTCAAAGCTTGTTTCTGTAAGACTTGAAGAAACAAAAGAACTTGTAACATCATAGGGAGGAAATTGATAGTGAGTTTTTTGAAACGATTAAAAGAAAAATTTTCAACACAGCAATCTGAGGAGTCATCTGAAAAATTTAAAAGTGGCCTCGAGAAAACGAGGAACTCTTTTTCATTCAAGGTTAACGATCTTTTAAAGCGATTTAGAAAAGTAGATGAAGAGTTCTTTGAAGAGTTAGAGGAGATCTTGATCGGAGCTGATGTTGGGGTTCATACCGTTCTTGATATTATTGATCAACTTAAAGATGTTGCTCGAACGAACAACATTCAAAATCCGATAGAGCTTCGTTCAGCGATCACTGAGAAATTAGCTGAAATGCTACAAAAAGAAGAAAGTGATAATAAACTGAACTTACAGACTGATGGAATGACAGTTATTCTCTTCGTAGGAGTAAACGGTGTTGGTAAAACAACAACGATCGGGAAACTTGCTCATCAGTTGAAGAACGATGGTAAGAAAGTGATCTTAGCTGCCGGTGATACTTTCCGTGCAGGTGCGATCGACCAACTTGAAGTTTGGGGTGAACGCGCTGGTGTTGATGTGATCAAACATCACGAAGGAGCGGACCCTGCAGCAGTCATATACGACAGCATCCAAGCTGCTAAGTCTAGAAAAGCTGATGTATTGCTATGTGATACCGCCGGAAGACTTCAAAATAAAGTGAATTTGATGAACGAGCTTTCGAAAGTGAAACGTGTTATCGAACGTGAGATCCCGGGTGCTCCTCATGAAGTGCTTCTTGTTGTAGATGCTACGACGGGTCAGAATGCAATGAACCAGGCAAAAACATTCGGACAATCAACAGATGTAACTGGTTTAGTTTTAACAAAGCTTGATGGAACGGCAAAAGGCGGAATTGTTTTAGCGATTCGTCATGAACTAGATATTCCAGTCAAGTTTGTAGGACTCGGTGAGAAAATTGATGATCTTCAGGAATTTGATGCAGATCAATTTGTATATGGATTATTTGCAGGAACGGAAGAAGAAGGCGCAGAGTAAATCTGTTTTCTTTTATTAAGCCATTCAGCTCTCTTTACTTGGGAGCTAGATGGCTTTTTGTTTTATGAGGGGGAATCACGGTATAGGAAATTGTCGAGGATAGTAAACTCGCGGATAGATGATTAAAATTTTTGGATTCAAGCCTCTTTTATGTGGATTAATCCTTAATATTACGACTAAAATACCCTGTGAGGTATCTTTTTTGGTTGTCTTCTATGGAACAGGTGACTTTCTGACTCACTGATTCACCGTATCGGATAGAACGCACTTACAAAACGATTTCCAAGCACCTTTTTAACAACAACTGTGTTAAGAAAAAAACTTGACATCTAAAACCATGGGTTGTATAGTAATCACGTAAAGGCATTTCACTTAACAAGGGTTGTGGAAGAATGCTAGATAAAACAATGAGAATTAATTATCTATTTGATTTTTACCAAGCATTATTAACCCCTAAACAAAAGAATTATATGGGTTTGTACTATTTGGACGATTATTCTCTCGGTGAAATTGCTGAACAATATAATGTCAGCCGCCAGGCCGTTTATGATAATATTAAACGGACAGAGGCGATGCTGGAAGAATATGAAGAAAAGTTAGGGCTTTTTGCAAAGTTTCAGGAACGTGAACAGTTGCTGTCATCTTTAAGAGAGCTTCTGAATTCTGGACCTGATAACGTAATTGCAATTATCGATCGCCTTGAAAATATGGAATAGGAGGCGTTCAGTGAGATGGCATTTGAAGGTTTAGCCGACCGTCTTCAGAACACTTTACAGAAAATTCGTGGAAAAGGGAAAGTAAATGAAGCGGATGTAAAGGAAATGATGAGGGAAGTACGCCTTGCTCTTCTTGAGGCGGACGTTAACTTTAAAGTAGTAAAAGATTTTGTGAAAAAAGTATCTGAGCGTGCTGTTGGTCAAGAAGTTTTAAAAAGTCTGACACCAGGACAGCAAGTCGTAAAAGTTGTTAATGATGAACTGACAACCCTCATGGGTGGGGAACAAAGCAAGATTGCTGTTTCAAACCGACCACCGACTGTTATTATGATGGTTGGTCTGCAAGGTGCTGGTAAAACAACAACAACAGGAAAACTTGCAAATCATTTACGCAAAAAGCAAAATCGCAAACCGCTACTTGCCGCAGCTGACATCTACCGTCCTGCTGCGATCAAGCAATTAGAAACAGTAGGAAAGCAGTTAGATCTTCCTGTGTTTCAGATGGGAGATCAAGTAAGTCCTGTTAAAATTGCTGAGTCAGCCATAGCAAAAGCAAAAGAAGATCATCACGATTATGTCATTATTGATACAGCTGGGCGTTTACACATCGATGAAACGCTGATGGATGAATTGAAACTGGTTAAAGAAATTTCTAAACCTGATGAAATTTTCTTAGTTGTCGATGCAATGACAGGTCAAGATGCAGTGAATGTAGCTGAGAGCTTTAATGAAGCGTTAGGAATCACCGGTGTTGTTCTAACCAAACTTGACGGGGATACACGTGGTGGTGCTGCCCTTTCTATTAAAGCCGTTACAGGCCTTCCTATTAAGTTTGTGGGGCTAGGTGAAAAGATGGATGCTTTAGAGCCTTTCCATCCCGATCGTATGGCTTCTAGAATTTTAGGAATGGGAGACATGCTTACTCTTATTGAAAAGGCACAAACCACAGTAGATGAAGAGAAAGCGCGAGATCTTCAGAAGAAGATGCGTGATATGTCATTCACGTTCGATGATTTTCTTGATCAAATGGGACAAGTGAGAAATCTTGGACCGCTTGATGAAATACTTGGCATGCTACCAGGTGCGAACAAGATGAAAGGCCTAAAAAACGTTCAGATCGATGAAAAACAGATCGGTCACGTAGAAGCCATCATCCGTTCGATGACTCTTCATGAAAGAGAACAGCCTGAGATCATTAATGCTAGCCGGAAACGCCGCATCGCTAAAGGAAGCGGAAGAACGGTACAAGAAGTAAATCGCCTCATCAAACAATTCGAGGACATGAAGAAAATGATGAAACAAATGTCTGGAATGATGAATGGCAAAAAGAAAAAAGGTGGATTTAAATTCCCTTTTATGTAAACTGAATTTTCAGGTTTACAAACCTGTCAATTTATACTATTATATTATTTTGTGTGAACTATTTTCGGAGGTGCAAGTTATAATGGCAGTAAAAATTCGTTTAAAACGTATGGGTGCTAAGAAAGCTCCTTTTTATCGTGTAGTAGTAGCAGATTCTCGTTCTCCTCGTGATGGACGTTTCATCGAAGAGATCGGAACTTATAACCCAGTTGCTAACCCAGCTGAAGTTAAAATTAACGAAGAAAAAGCTCTTGAGTGGATGACTAACGGTGCGAAACCATCTGATACAGTTCGTAACCTATTCTCAAAAGCTGGTCTTATGGAGAAATTCCATAACGCGAAAAACCAAAAATAATTTTGACGAAGGGGAACAGATATGACAGAGTTGATCGAATCAATTGTGAAAGCTCTAGTTGATCACCCAGATGAAGTTAGCGTCAAAGAGGTTCAAGAAGGACACCGCCTTGTTTACCAACTAACTGTTAACCAGACAGACATGGGAAAAGTGATTGGTAAGCAAGGAAGAGTGGCTAAAGCGATTCGGACAGTTGTGAATGCAGCGGGTACGAATCAAAATAAAAGGATTTCAATCGAAATCGTCTAAAAAAGGATGAGGGAAACCTCTTCCTTTTTTCTTTATTAAAATACTTAAACTTAAATAACTTTAGATATTCAAGAAATTATGTTCAACTAAGTTTCGTAACGATTTATTAAAGGGCTATTTTCTAAAGGACTGTTACTTTTAAATCTTTTTTATTGTCTTCTTTGAATAGGTGATTGGAGTGGAAGGTGCGAGACTCCTGTGGGACAGGCGGGCAGGTGAGACACTTAAGAGTGATACGTACGAATGTGGCTCACCGCCTGCCCCGCGGAAAGCGAGCACCTGGAACGGAAATCAACTACTATCAAGGGCAACAAAGCTTGCGAAAATGACCTATTATAAAGTATACATATCGAGTTTTATGCTAAAATTTAGATTATAAGTAACTGATTAATTTGTACGGAGGTAGTGTATCAATATGGAAAATGAATGGCTGAACGTAGGTAAGATTGTAAATACACACGGAATTAGAGGAGAAGTCAGAGTGATCTCTAGAACTGATTTTCCTGAGGAACGCTATAAGATCGGAAACACATTATATGTAGATATGGGATCAGATCATATACCTGTAAAGATTGAAACGCATAGAAAACATAAGCAATTTGATCTTTTGACGTTTGAAAACCTGCATAACATAAATGATGTAGAACGTTTTAAAGGCAATCTTCTTAAAGTGCCAAAAGAACAGTCTGTTTCGTTAGATGAAGGAGAGTTTTTCTATCATGATATCATCGGTTGCTCAGTTTTCACGGTTGAAGGTGAAGAACTAGGAAAAGTAAAAGAAATATTGTCTCCTGGAGCAAACGATGTATGGGTAGTGAAGAGAAAAGGATTTGGATCTGATATTCTTATCCCTTACATTCCTTCTGTTGTTAAATCTGTGGATGTGAAAGAGTCAAAGATTGTTATTGAGCCATTAGAAGGATTATTCTAATGAAAATAGATGTCTTAAGCCTTTTTCCAGAAATGTTTTCAGGCGTTTTTGGTCAATCGATCTTAAAAAAGGCGCAGGAAAAGAATGCATTAGAACTTCGAGTGATTGATTTCCGTGAGTTCTCAACGAACAAACATCGTAATGTAGATGACTACCCATACGGAGGAGGAGCAGGCATGGTCCTTACTCCACAGCCTTTGTTTGATGCGGTTGATCATCTAACGAAAGAGGCAACTGTAAAACCTAGAATCATCCTTCTATGTCCTCAAGGTGAAACGTTTACTCAAGGAAAAGCAGAAGAGTTGGCTGGAGAAGAACATCTTATTTTCTTGTGCGGTCATTATGAAGGTTATGATGAACGTGTTAGGAAACACCTTGTAACGGATGAGATTTCAATCGGTGACTATGTGTTAACCGGTGGAGAGCTTGGTGCAATGGTCGTTATAGATGCTGTTGGGAGATTGCTTCCTAATGTTCTAGGAAAAGAAGCATCACACCAAGAGGACTCATTCAGCACAGGTTTGTTAGAACATCCTCAGTATACGAGACCTGCAGATTTTCGAGGTATGAGAGTTCCTGATGTTCTGATGTCAGGAAACCATAAGAACATTGAAACATGGCGCAAAAAAGAGTCTTTAAGAAGGACGTATGAACGTAGACCTGACTTGCTTGAAAAAATCAAGTTAACAAAAGAAGAAGAAATTTGGCTTAATGAGATAAAAGATAATAAAACAACTTGAACACTGTTTGAGTTATATGGTATTATATTATTTGTGGCTTATGCCCGTTTAATCCGGTGTTCCGCTGCTTTATCATTTAGCAAGAACATCCATGGGAAGGGAGGCAATAAACTATGCAACAGCTTATTGCAGATCTAGCGAAAGATCAATTAAAAGATTTACCAAAATTCCGTTCAGGTGACACTGTTCGTGTACACGTGAAAGTAATCGAGGGTACTCGTGAGCGTATCCAGCTTTTTGAAGGTGTAGTTATCAAGAAGCGTGGATCAGGAATTTCTGAAACGTTTACTGTTCGTAAAATTTCTTACGGTGTAGGAGTGGAGCGTGCGTTCCCATTACATTCACCGAAGATCGCGAACCTTGAAGTAGTTCGTCGTGGTAAAGTTCGTCGTGCGAAGCTATACTACCTACGTGCACTTCGCGGTAAAGCAGCTCGTATTAAAGAAATTCGCTAATAATTCTCGAAAGGAGCTTGACTTAATCAAGCTCCTTTTTCCATATTATAAGTAAGGAATTTCTAGAGATGGTGAGGATTAAGAATGGCACGTACAAAAAACGAAACGTGGGAATGGATTAAAGCATTAGCGGCAGCCTTATTATTAGCAGGGATCATAAGATTTTTCCTTTTTGCACCCGTCGTGGTCGATGGACAATCTATGATGCCAACTCTGCACAACGGAGATCGCCTGATCGTTAACAAGTTCTCTTATGTGATTGGCGATCCAAAAAGATTCGATATTGTAGTCTTTCATGCAACTGAAGAAAAGGATTACATAAAAAGAGTAATCGGTTTACCTGGAGATACGGTCGAATATAAAGATGATACTCTTTATGTAAATGGTAAGCAGGTAAAAGAAGAATATTTAGAAGCGTATAAAAAGCAAACAAGGGATGGAAACTTCACTTATGATTTTAAGTTACTTGAAGTAACGGGTAAGCAAAAGGTTCCTCAAGGTCAACTATTTGTATTAGGTGACAACCGAAGAAATTCTCAAGACAGCCGAAATATTGGAACTGTGGATGATGATACGATTTTAGGAAAAGCATCTTTCCGTTTTTGGCCGTTAAAGGATATTGGATTTGTAAAGTAGGGTGAGATAACATGACGATTCAATGGTTTCCTGGACATATGGCCAAAGCGCGCCGGGAAATAACTGAAAAACTCAAGATGATCGATGTCGTATTTGAGTTAGTGGATGCTAGGATTCCTCTAGCCTCTAGAAATCCTATGATCGATGAAATTCTGGGTCAGAAACCTCGTATTGTGCTATTAAACAAAGCAGATCTGGCTGATCCAAAAGTGACATCGATGTGGGAAAGTTATTTTTCAGAAAAAGGAATTCCCTCTCTTGCTATTAACTCGCAAGATGGTAAAGGGATTAAAAAAATAGAACCACTTGCTCATGAGCTAGTGAAAGAAAAATTCGATAAGATGAGAGCAAAGGGAATCGTCAAACCACGAGCGGTTAGAGCACTGATTGTTGGTATCCCTAACGTTGGTAAGTCAACGATCATCAACCGTATGGCGGGTAAGAACATTGCTGTAACAGGTGACAAGCCTGGTGTAACAAAAAAACAGCAATGGATCAAAGCGGGTAAGACATTAGAATTATTAGATACTCCAGGGATTCTGTGGCCAAAATTTGAAGACCAGTCAATCGGTTTAAAATTAGCAGTTACAGGAGCGATTAAAGAAACACTCTTTGATTTTACTGAAGTCGTCTTATATGCGATCAAATATCTAAAAGAGCACTATGAAGAACGTCTAGTGGAACGATACAAGTTGTCTGAGATTCCAGATGACTCACTGCCCCTTTTCGAAGAGATCGGAAAGAAACGTGGATGTATGATGAGTGGCGGAGAAGTAGATCTTGAAAAGACTGCTGAGATTGTTCTACGAGATCTCCGTGCAGAAAAGCTAGGACGCTTGTCTTATGAGCGACCAAATGAGTTTGAAATTAAATAGAGTAAACTGAACAGGCGCTGACGTAAAGTGCCTGTTTTTAAAATTTTTGGACTTTCTAAAAGTCAGTTTTCTCTAGACATAGTTGCTCTTTGGAAGTGGTTGATTTCCGTTGCAGGATGCTCGCTTTCCGGGGAGCGTGCGGTGAGCCACCTAGCGCTCTGCACTATTAGATGTCTCACCTGTCCCGCTTATCCCCCAGGAGTCTCGCACCTTTCACTTCAATCAACTTGTCAATGATGTCTTTTAAGAATAAGTCATAAGCAACTACTATTAGAAAACACCGTTCTAAAAAGAACAAAAGGTTAAGCCGATAATACATACATAAAGAGCGTGATGAACATGAAACTGTCGATAAAAGAATGGGAACAAAAATTAAAATCCAGTGAAGACAATGAGTTGATCCATCTACTAGAAATCCTCTCTCTAGATGAAAGACAAGGTGCAAAAAAATTGTTTCAAACCTTCTCAAAACGCTTAGAGAGAGAAAAAGCTGAGAGAACGAGACTGAAGCTTATGCATACTTACGAGGAGCAATGCCAAGCACAAGGGAAAACCTTGATTGCAGGAGTAGATGAAGTCGGCCGCGGGCCATTAGCTGGCCCCGTCGTGGCAGCAGCAGTGATCTTACCTTTAGGGTATATGTTGCCAGGGGTTAATGATTCTAAGAAATTATCTGAGAAAAAGAGAGATGCTTTATATGAGATTATTGTTAAAGATGCAATTTCTTACAGTGTACATTTAGTTCAACCTGAGCAGATTGACACGATTAATATTTATCAAGCGTCTAAATTGGCAATGACAGAAGCGATATGTTCGCTAGATGTTAGTCCAGATCAGCTATTGATTGATGCTATGGAAGTTCCTTTAGGCATAGACCAGTTAAAAATAATAAAAGGCGATGAGAAGAGTATTTCTATCGCGGCTGCATCAATCGTAGCTAAAGTTACAAGAGACCGCTATATGAAGATGTTACATGAAAAATATCCTCAATATGGATTGAATTCCAATATGGGTTACGGAACGAAGGATCATTTAAACGCACTTCAGAAGTTTGGTCCGATAGAAATCCATCGCAAATCATTTAGTCCGGTAGGAGAACTTATTAACATTACAGGAAGTGATTAACCTGTTACAATTCAACCAAATTAGTGGTAAAACGTTAATCCCGGTTAGACCAACAGAAGAGCCTTTAATATTGAAGCTCAATCAGTTCATTTCGGCTAAGATTTTAGAAATCTTTCCGGATCAATCAGCGAAGGTTCTATATAATGGCACAACGCTTCATGCAAAATTAGAAGCCCCTTTAATAAAAGGAAATAACTATCTATTTGAAGTATCTGAGAAGAACGGTACGATCAATTTAAAAAAGATAGACATGGACCCAGTTAAGTCTACTTCGGAACAAATTTTATCAAAATGGAACCTTCCGGCTACCGTATTAAACAAGAAAGCAATTGATTTTGCTGTCATAGAAAAGTTGCCTCTATTAAAAGAAAACATTAAAACCATTTCAGAGATTTTCCATGTAACAAATGAGTTGCCACTTCACGAAAAAAGAGCAGTTGTTCAGCGTATGCTAGAGCTTCACCTGCCTCCTAAGCAGGAGATCGTGCAAGCAGTTGCTTTTAGTCTGAAAAGTAGTTCAGGATCAGGTGAATTCAAACAGCTCTTTGATGCTCTCATCCCATTTATTCATAAAGATAAAACTGTTTTGAAAACAGTAGAACTATTAAAAGACCTCTTTGTATTTAAAGGTAACGAGCCAAGTGAAAAGTCGGCTCCTATTCAAGATAGAGTGCGAAGTATGGATATGAAAAATACAGCAGAATTAGTTATGCCGTTAAATGGGAAGCTTCCAGATACAGTGAAGGTTCAAAGAGGCATAGATCATATGCAAGAAAACATGCCAACCTTATTTAAAGACGATGTGATAAAAGTTACTAGAGAAACAATACTGGACCCATCACAAGAATTTATTGAAGCCGCAAAAAAGTGGCTGATTAAATCGGGGCTGTTGCATGAAAAGAACATATTCCTAGACCCTATACAACTAAAACAAACGGAAACGTTAAAGTCACAGCTGCTATATCTGCATCAGAACGCTGACCATCTAGAACTGCCTGAAAGTTTACTGCAAAAAACAGAACAAGCTTTGAATAAATTAACTGGCCAGCAGTTACAGAATATACAAAGTAACGAGAACATGCATCAATTTATCCTTCATATTCCTTTTAGTCAATCGGAGAATCCGAAAGAGATGACCGTTCGTTGGGAAAGCAAAAAGCAAGATGGAAAAGGGATCGATCCAGATCATTGTAGAATGCTATTTTGGTTAGAGATGAAGCATCTTAAAGATGTAGCTGTAGATGTTCAGATTCAGAACAGAATTGTCTCATTAAAGGTTTATAACGCACATCCAGCTATTGAAAAATTTTCAGAACCGTTATTGAACTCGTTAAAGGTTAGTATGAAGAATATGAATTATACGCTATCTTCCGTTACATTCAGTGCTCAAGACGAAAAGATTAAAAATACCGAAACTTCTATTTCATATAAAGGGTTGGATTTAAGAGTATGAGTGAGCGTAAAAAAGAAGCTGTGGCGTTAAAGTACAGTCCTATAGAATCAAGCTCGCCTGTCGTTATTGCAAAGGGTAAGGGCGAAACAGCAGAGCGGATACTAAGATCAGCAGAAGATCATGATATTCCTATTCAGGAAGATCCGTCTCTTGTCCACCTTTTATCTAAGTTAGAGATAGACGATAGTATTCCTGAAGAATTGTATGAAGTGGTAGCTGAACTGTTTGCTTTTATTTATAGATTGGATAAAGAAGCTGGTAAATCTACATAATTGTAGTGAAAACAGGGCAAACTATCATAAAAGGAGTGTATTCAATGCCTAGAAATAAATTAGTCGTAAAGCAATCCGAACAGCTAGTAAATCAATTCAAAGAAGAGATGGCTGAAGAATTTGGGATGTATCGATCAGCAGCCGAATCTGAAGCGGTAACACCGAAAATAATAAAGAAACAGAAAAACGAAAAAAACAAATGAAAAGAGAAGGTGTTTTCGTTTCTAAAGGGGACGAAAAAGCGATAAAACCAAAGTCATTTTTTAGTGATTTTTGGTTTTTTATTTTGGTTAAAAATGTGTATGCGCTTGCAATTTTCTGAAGAATAGTAGACATAATAGACTAGGTCTTATACAATGATAACGGTACTTTAAGTTTTCACCATGATAGGAGGATGGAGAGTAAATGAATATCCACGAATACCAAGGTAAAGAGATACTTAGAAAATATGGTGTGGCTGTTCCAAACGGGAAGGTAGCATTTACCGTTGAAGAAGCAGTAGAAGCTGCTAATGAGCTGGGGAGCACTGTATCTGTTGTTAAAGCACAGATCCACGCAGGTGGCCGCGGTAAAGCAGGTGGCGTAAAAGTCGCTAAAAATATCGATGAAGTGCGTACATACGCAAATGAAATTTTAGGAAAAGTTCTTGTAACTCATCAAACAGGTCCAGAAGGTAAAGAAGTTAAGCGCTTACTTATCGAAGAGGGCTGTGATATTAAGAAAGAATACTATATCGGTCTTGTATTAGATCGTGCAACATCAAGTGTTGTTATGATGGGATCTGAAGAAGGCGGAACTGAAATTGAAGAAGTGGCTGAAAAGACACCTGAAAAAATCTTCAAAGAAGTAATCGATCCAGCGATCGGCCTTCAAGCATTCCAAGCGAGAAGACTTGCTTATAACATCAACATCCCTACTGAATTAGTAGGAAAAGCAGTTAAATTCATGATTGGTCTATATACGGCTTTCGTAGAAAAAGATTGTTCAATCGCAGAAATTAATCCATTAGTTGTAACAGGTGATGGAAATGTTATGGCACTTGATGCAAAGATGAACTTTGATTCTAATGCTTTATACCGTCACAAAGACATCTTAGAATACAGAGATCTAGAAGAAGAAGATGCAAAAGAAATCGAAGCATCTAAATATGATCTTAGCTACATTTCTCTTGATGGAAATATCGGCTGCATGGTTAATGGTGCAGGACTTGCTATGGCAACGATGGATATCATTAAACATTACGGCGGCGACCCGGCTAACTTCCTTGACGTTGGGGGCGGCGCAACTACTGAGAAGGTAACAGAAGCATTCAAGATTATTCTTTCTGACAAAAATGTTAAAGGAATCTTTGTTAACATTTTCGGTGGAATTATGAAATGTGATATCATCGCAAACGGCGTTGTTGAAGCAACGAAACAAGTTGGTCTTGAGTTACCTCTTGTTGTACGTTTAGAAGGTACTAACGTTGATCTTGGTAAAAAGATTCTTAAAGAATCTGGTCTAAACATTACAGCTGCTGATTCTATGGCTGATGGTGCAGAGAAAATCGTAGCTTTAGTTAAGTAATCTTAGAAAACATCGTAGGAAGGATGGATTGATGCATGAGCATTTTTATTAATAAAGATACAAAAGTTATCGTTCAAGGTATTACAGGTTCTGTTGGTCTTTTTCATACAAAACAAATGCTTGAATATGGTACGAAAATTGTAGGCGGTGTTACACCAGGTAAAGGTGGTACGGAAGTTGAAGGTCTTCCTGTTTTCAACACGGTTGTTGATGCAGTTAAAGAAACAGGAGCTAACGCTTCTGTCATCTATGTTCCGCCTGCATTTGCTGCAGAAGCGATCATTGAAGCTGTTGACGCTGAACTTGATCTAGCAATCTGTATTACTGAAGGTATTCCAGTATTGGATATGGTAAAAGTTAAGCGTTATATGGAAGGCAAGAAGACACGTCTAGTTGGTCCGAACTGCCCGGGTGTAATCACTCCTGAAGAATGTAAGATCGGTATCATGCCAGGCTATATCCATACAAAAGGCCATGTAGGCGTAGTGTCACGTTCTGGAACATTAACTTATGAAGCTGTACACCAGCTTACAGAGCGTGGAATCGGTCAATCTACTGCAGTTGGTATCGGTGGTGACCCAGTCAATGGTACAGACTTTATCGACGTATTAAAGGCATTTAACGAAGATGAGGATACTTATGCAGTTATCATGATCGGTGAGATCGGTGGAACAGCAGAAGAAGAAGCTGCTGAATGGGTAAAGGCGAACATGACTAAACCTGTAGTAGGATTCATCGGTGGTCAAACAGCACCTCCAGGAAAACGTATGGGGCACGCTGGTGCGATCATCTCTGGTGGTAAAGGTACGGCAGATGAGAAAATCAAAACGATGAAAGCTTGTGGAATTAAAGTTGCAGCAACACCATCTGTTATGGGTGAGACTTTAGTTGAAGCTTTAAAAGAAAACGATTTATACGATCGTTGTGTAACAAATAAAGCAAAAGCGTAACATCAACGACTACAACGTGAAAAGCTCCCAGATCGGGAGCTTTTTATTTACATTGATTTGTTTCATGAGGAGGAATGAAGTTTGGATAAAGAACGCTTAATCTTTCTTCATCATTGCGAGGCACTTACTTGGAATCAATTACGGTCAATAGTTGTTGCTGATCCTGAACTGAAATCTGTTTTTTCAATGGATATTCGCAGGTTGAAAATGTCGTATGGTTTGAGTGAACCGACGGCAAAGCGTCTCTATCAACACATGAAACAAAATAATAGTACATACATAATGAAGAATCTAGTAAGACAATCTATTTCATCTGTAACGATTTTCGATGAAAATTACCCTCTGTTGTTAAAGAGCATTTATGACCCGCCGTGGGTTCTTTATGGACAAGGCGATTGGACAGTCCTAAATCGGGATAAAATGATTAGTGTGGTTGGAACTCGAAATCCTAGCAACCAAGGAAAACAAGCTTTGCATAAGGTTCTTGGTCCGTTAATTGATAATAGGTGGGTCGTGATCAGCGGATTAGCGAAAGGGATAGACACGTTCGCTCATGAGCTATGTATACAAAAGAATTCTTTGACTGCAGCAGTTCTGGGTTCTGGCTTATTACAGATCTATCCGAAAGAAAATAGAGAACTAGCAAATAAAATTAGTGAGCAAGGAATTGTGCTATCAGAGTTTTCGCCACATGTTACACCAAAACGCTGGCATTTTCCTTTGCGTAACCGTATAATAAGCGGTCTCACCCGTGCAACGCTTGTTGCTGAAGCAAGAACAAAAAGTGGTTCGTTAATTACAGCTGATCAAGCACTTGAGCAAGGAAGAGATGTGTTTGCAATTCCAGGATCGATATTAGAAGAGTGTGCGAACGGGACCAATTTTTTGATTCAAAATGGAGCAAAATTAGTCATGAGTGCAGAAGATATTCAAAATGAAAGTTTCTAACCGTTTTCATTTTAATGAGGAAACAGTTTGACAAATGCAGATACATTATTTAATAATAGGGAAGATTTCACTAAACCCTTAAAGGGGGATAAACTGTAAATGGAAAAATACTTAGTCATTGTTGAGTCTCCCGCAAAAGCAAAGACAATAAAAAAATATCTAGGGAGCAAATATGACGTTAAAGCATCTATGGGACATGTTCGTGATCTTCCCAGAAGCCAGACTGGCGTAGATGTTGAGGCAAACTATGAACCGAAATACATTACGATCCGCGGTAAAGGTCCAATTTTAAAAGACTTAAAAACTGCAGCAAAAAAAGCGAAACGTATTTTTCTCGCAGCTGACCCGGATCGCGAAGGTGAAGCAATTGCATGGCATCTTGCTCACAGTTTAGATATGGATTTAGATTCTGAATGTAGAGTTGTGTTTAATGAGATTACAAAAAATGCGATAAAAGATTCATTTAAACGACCAAGAAAGATCAATATGGACTTAGTTGATGCCCAGCAAGCAAGAAGGGTGCTAGACAGACTAGTAGGTTACAAAGTCAGTCCATTATTATGGAAGAAAATTAAAAAAGGATTGAGCGCTGGCCGTGTTCAAACGGTTGCGGTCCGCTTGATCGTTGAACGTGAGAAAGAAATAGAAGCTTTCCAACCGGAAGAGTATTGGAAAATCAAAGGAATCTTTAGTGCTTCTGGAGAGGATTTCGAAGCTCAGTTCTACGGAACGGGCGGCAAGAAAAAAGAACTTTCCAACGAAGAAGAAGTTAAAGAGATACTAAGCACGATAAAGGGCAAACAATTTAAGATCGATTCTGTTCAGAAGAAAGAAAGACGCAGAAATCCTTCGCCACCTTTCATCACTTCTTCACTTCAACAAGAGGCGGCTAGGAAATTGAATTTCCGAGCTAAAAAAACAATGATGCTCGCACAGCAATTATATGAAGGAATTGATCTAGGAAAAGAAGGTACAGTTGGTCTGATCACCTATATGCGTACAGACTCTACACGTATTTCTGATACCGCGAAAACGGAAGCTGCTGAATTCATCGAGAAAGAATATGGAGAGCAATTCTTGAACAAATCAAGAGTGGAAAAGAAAACTGGAAAGAACGCTCAAGATGCCCATGAAGCGATTCGTCCTACTTCTGTTATGTATCACCCACGAGATTTGAAGGCTTATCTTTCTAGAGATCAACTCAGATTATATAAGCTAGTCTTTGAGCGATTCTTAGCGAGCCAAATGGCGTCAGCAGTTCTTGACACGATGACAGTGGATCTCGAAAATAACGGAATCAACTTCCGTGCGACTGGATCTAAGGTTAAGTTTCCTGGATTCATGAAAGTCTATGTTGAAGGCAATGATGACGGAAAAAAAGAAGAAGATCGTATTCTACCAGATGTTCAAGAAGGCATGAAAGTAGAAAAGAAAGATCTTGAACCAACTCAGCATTTTACGCAGCCACCTCCGCGCTATACGGAAGCAAGACTTGTACGTACGATGGAAGAACTGGGGATAGGCAGGCCATCAACATACGCACCAACACTTGATACCATTCAAAAACGCGGATATGTAGCTCTCGACGAAAAGAAGTTTATTCCAACAGAACTTGGTGGTCTCGTTTTAGAGATGACACTGGAATTCTTTCCAGAAGTTTTCAATGTTGAATTTACTGCTAAGATGGAAAGTGATCTTGACGAAGTAGAAGACGGCAAAGAAAACTGGATCAGAATCATTGATGACTTCTACAAAGGCTTTGAAAAGAAACTTAAGATTGCAGAAGAAGAAATGCAAAAAGTTGAGATTAAAGATGAGCCAGCAGGTGAAGATTGCGAGAAATGTGGACATGAAATGGTCTTTAAGATGGGACGCTTTGGAAAGTTTATGGCTTGCTCTAATTTTCCAGATTGCCGAAACACGAAACCAATTGTGAAAGAAATCGGTGTTACATGCCCGACCTGTCATGAAGGAACGATCGTAGAGCGTAAGAGTAAGAAAAAAAGACTTTTCTACGGATGTAACCGTTATCCAGATTGTGAATTTGTTTCTTGGGATAAACCTATTGCCAGAACATGTCCGAAGTGTAATAGTATGTTAGTAGAAAAGAAAACGAAAAAAGGCAAAGTCGTACAGTGTGTATCTTGCGATTATGCTGAAGAGGAAGCAAAGTAAGGAGTTTATCTTCATGAATCAACATGTTAACGTAATCGGAGCAGGTCTTGCTGGCAGTGAAGCAGCTTGGCAGATCGCTAGCCGAGGAATTCAAGTAAAATTATACGAGATGAGACCGGTTAGACAAACACCGGCTCATCATACAGAGAAGTTTGCAGAGCTAGTGTGTTCGAACTCACTTCGTGCAAATACGCTAACGAATGCTGTTGGTGTACTAAAAGAAGAGATGAGAAAGTTAAACTCTGTTATTATTTCATCAGCAGATGATTGTGCTGTTCCAGCTGGAGGAGCTCTGGCGGTTGACCGTCATGAATTTGCTAGCCTTGTAACAGAGCGAGTAAAGAACCATCCTAATGTAGAAGTTATCACTGAAGAAGTAACAGAGATTCCTGAAGGTCCAACAATTATTGCAACTGGCCCTTTAACTTCTGATAACTTATCTAAATCACTAAACTCGTTAACGGGTGAAGAGTATCTTTATTTTTACGATGCAGCTGCACCGATCATCGAAGTAGACAGCATCGACATGGACAAGGTGTACTTAAAGTCACGTTACGACAAAGGTGAAGCAGCTTATTTAAACTGTCCGATGACAGAAGAAGAGTTTGACCGTTTTTATGAAGCATTAATCACTTCTGAAACCGTACCTCTTAAAGAATTTGAAAAAGAGATCTTTTTTGAAGGATGTATGCCTGTCGAAGTGATGGCTAAAAGAGGAAAGAAGACTTTATTGTTTGGGCCGATGAAGCCAGTAGGTCTTGAAGATCCAAAAACAGGTAAGATTCCTTATGCCGTTGTTCAATTAAGACAAGATAACAGTGCAGGAACCCTGTATAATATTGTAGGTTTTCAAACCCATCTTAAATGGGGACCGCAAAAAGAGCTTTTAAGACTGATTCCAGGTTTAGAGAATGCAGAGGTAGTTCGTTATGGTGTAATGCATCGTAATACATTTCTGAACTCTCCGCGCCTCTTAGAAGAGACGTATCAGTTAAAAGCAAGAAAAGATCTTTTCTTTGCAGGTCAGATGACAGGTGTTGAAGGATATGTTGAAAGTGCTGCATCAGGTTTAATCGCAGGTATCAACGCATCAAAGCTTGTTAAAGACGAAGAACTTGCCGTTTTCCCGAAAGAAACAGCGATTGGAAGCATGGCGTATTATATCACGACTGCAAATCCAGATAATTTTCAGCCGATGAATGCTAATTTTGGCCTTCTTCCACCCCTTGATAAGAGGATTAAAAACAAACAAGAACGTAATACTGCTCTAGCTGAAAGAGCACTGGAAACAATTCAGAATTTTATAACAAAATTGTGAACATGTATTGATTTAGCCCCTAAATTGTGTTACGATTTAGGGGCTTTGTGAGGTGTATGTAATGGTATCAGAACGCCAACATGTGGTGGATTTCTTGAATTATTTAATGATCGAGAAGAACTGTTCACCTTATACGATTGAACACTATGAAAAAGACATTAATGATTTTACTTCTTTTTTGAAACAGCAAGCAATCGAAGGATTCGCTGCTGTTTCTTATGTTTTAGTCAGGCAATATTTAGTGACACTTCATGAGAAGAAGTATGCTCGAAATACGGTAGCAAGAAAGATATCGGCGATGAGAAGTTTTTATCGTTTCCTAAACCGCGAAAAGATCGTCGAAGAACATAATCCTTTCGCTATGGCATCACTCCCTAAAAAAGCAAGAATGCTTCCTCAATTTCTTTATGAAAAAGAGTTGGAGAGGCTTTTTAATGTGTCTGATGTTACAACACCTATGGGACAGAGAAATCAAGCAATCCTCGAAATACTGTACGGAACTGGGATACGTGTCAGTGAATTATGTAAGATGCAGCTGAAGGATCTTGATTTAAATGTAGAGATAGCACTTGTAAAAGGAAAAGGGAAAAAAGAAAGATATGTACCGATTGGATCGTTTGCAAGAGAATCTCTTGAAAAATATATACAGAACGGCCGCAAGCTGCTGTTAGAAAAAACAGAAAAGAAGTCGGATGCATTATTTTTAAACTATAAAGGGGAACCTTTAACCGCGAGAGGCGTAAGAACTATATTAGATAAACTAATTGAGGAATCTTCCCTTACCATACATATCAGCCCGCATGTTTTGCGGCACACGTTTGCGACGCACATGCTGAATGAAGGTGCAGATCTAAGAGCGGTACAGGAACTTTTAGGGCACTCAAACCTTTCCTCTACACAAGTTTATACGCACGTTTCAAAAAGTCATTTAAAAAAAATCTATAATAATGCGCATCCTCGAGCATAAAAACAAAAAGGGAGGGATTTTTCAATGTCAACATTTCATGCTACTACAATTTTTGCGATTCAGCATAACGGTAAATCCGCTATGACTGGAGATGGTCAGGTTACATTCGGCAACGCGGTTGTAATGAAACATACAGCTAAGAAGGTTAGAAAGCTGTTTGGAGGAAAAGTGCTTGCCGGATTTGCAGGCTCGGTTGCAGATGCATTTACGCTTTATGAAAAGTTTGAGAGCAAATTAGAAGAATATAGCGGAAATCTGCAGCGTGCTTCAGTAGAGATGGCTAAAGAATGGAGAACGGATCAAGTTCTTAGAAAACTTGAAGCTCTGCTTATCGTAATGAACGAAGAGCATATGTTATTGATTTCAGGTACTGGTGAAGTTATTGAGCCTGATGATGGAATTCTCGCGATCGGATCAGGTGGCAACTATGCTCTAGCCGCTGGTCGGGCACTGAAGAATCATGCACCAGATCTCTCTGCAAAAGAAATCGCTCTTGCATCTCTAAAGACTGCTGGCGAAATTTGTGTTTATACGAATACAGAGATTGTTTTAGAAGAATTGTAAAAAAAGTAAAGGAGCGGTTGCAATGAACAGTCAATTAACTCCAAGGCAGATTGTTGAAAAATTAGATCAGTATATTATAGGTCAAAATGATGCTAAGAAAGCTGTCGCTGTTGCGCTTCGAAATCGTTATAGAAGAAGTTTGCTCGATGATAAGCTGCGTGATGAAGTCTCACCAAAAAATATTCTGATGATCGGACCTACCGGTGTAGGAAAGACAGAGATTGCTAGAAGGTTAGCAAAACTAGCTCAGGCTCCATTCATTAAACTAGAAGCAACTAAATTTACTGAAGTTGGTTATGTAGGGAGAGACGTTGATTCAATGGTCCGTGACCTAGTAGAAACCTCAGTGAGACTTGTAAAAGAGCTAAAGATGAATGATGTAAAAGACAAAGCTGAGCAAAATGCTAATAAAAGACTGGTAGAGCTTTTAGTTCCTGGTAAGAAAACGGAAACGAGCTTTAAAAACCCGCTAGAGATGTTCTTTGGTGGCGGTAATGCAGAACAAGAGCAAAAACCACAGCAAGACGACGCTGAGGATCTTAGACAGAGACGAAATCAAATGGCGCAGAAACTGGCGCTCGGTGAGATGGAGGATCATCTTGTTTCGGTAGAAGTTGAAGAACAGAACCCTTCGATGCTAGACATGTTCCAAGGTTCAGGTCTAGAACAAGTAGGAATGAACATGCAGGACATGATCGGCGGGCTTATGCCGAAGAAAAAGAAAAAACGAAAACTCACTGTTCGAGAAGCTCGTAAAGTATTGACGCAAGATGAAGCGGCTAAACTAATCGATATGGACGATGTTACAAGTGAAGCAGTTTACAAGACCGAACAAACAGGTATTATATTTATAGATGAGATCGATAAGATTGCAGGAAAGAACCAAAACTCTGCCGATGTGAGCCGTGAAGGTGTTCAGCGTGACATCCTTCCGATCGTTGAAGGCTCTACAGTGATGACGAAGTATGGTTCGATCAAGACGGATCACATCCTGTTTATCGCAGCTGGAGCTTTTCATATTTCTAAGCCGTCAGATCTTATTCCAGAGTTGCAAGGAAGATTTCCGATTCGAGTTGAACTAAATAGCTTGTCTGTTGAGGATTTTACACGTATATTAATAGAGCCTGATAATGCGATCATAAAACAGTATAAAGCTCTATTGAGTACGGAAGGTATAAATGTTGAATTTTCTGACGATGCTATTGCTAAGATTGCAAGCATTGCCTATGAAGTGAATCAAGACACCGATAATATCGGTGCACGAAGGCTTCATACCATATTGGAACGCTTATTAGAGGATCTATCTTTTGAAGCGCCTGATATCAGCTTAGATCAAATTACCATTACACCCGAGTATGTAGAAGAAAAACTGGCTAACATCGCAAAGAACAAGGATCTGAGCCAATATATATTATAGGATGCAGTAGGAGGAAGAAAGACAATGAATTTATTGAACAAAGCAAGAAGCATTAACTCGATGCTTCAACAAACAGGTGGTAAACAAGTAAACTTTAAAGAGATGGCTGAAACACTTAGTACGGTGATTGAAGCAAATATTTTCGTAGTTAGCCGACGTGGGAAACTATTAGGTCTCGCTCTTAAACAAGAAATTGAGAACGAACGTATGAAAAAGATGATCGAGGATCGTCAATTCCCTACAGATTACACGAAAAATCTTTTCAACATTACAGAATCTCTTTCTAATATTGATATAGAGAGCGATTATACGGCGTTTCCTGTTGAAAACAAAGATTTGTTCTCTACAGGATTAACAACGATCGTTCCAATCGTGGGCGGCGGTGAAAGACTAGGAACTCTTATTCTTTCTAGACTTTCTACAGCATTTGAAGAAGATGATCTCGTACTAGCAGAGTATGGTGCTACCGTAGTAGGTATGGAGATCCTTCGTGAAAAAGCGGAAGAAATCGAAGAGGAAGCCCGTAATAAAGCGGTTGTTCAAATGGCGATTAGTTCGCTTTCTTATAGTGAGCTAGAAGCAATCGAACACATCTTTGAAGAATTAGAAGGCAACGAAGGATTGTTAGTTGCAAGTAAGATTGCAGACAGAGTAGGAATTACTAGATCTGTTATTGTCAATGCACTTCGTAAATTAGAGAGTGCTGGTGTAATTGAATCACGTTCTCTAGGTATGAAAGGTACTTATATCAAAGTGTTGAACGACAAATTCTTGCTTGAACTTGAAAAGCTTAAAACTTCATAAATAACAAAAAAACCAGTTCTGAAAATCAGAGCTGGTTTTTTTGTTTGTTTATTTTTCATATTCATTGTTATTTTACTAAACACATGTGCAGGTAAAAGTGGTCATTTATTGATTTGCATCCTTCTTATTAAATGTAAAAAATGGACATCGTGAGTTTGTTAAGGAAAAAAATAAAAATTCTTTAACAACTATCACTTATAGCCGTAACAAAAAAGTGCTAGATTGTAGATAATTGTCGATTCAATTAATTATGGTAAAGAGGTACCAAAAACAGTGTAAATATAGGGATTTTATTACTAGTTTTTAAATTGGGTATAAAGTCACGGTCGAAATATAGTCCTTTCTATCGAAAAAAGTCAGTTTGGGAAAAAATACATAGACACTTTTTGGATATATCACTTAAAATATGATAGTGAGGTAAGATTTAACATAATATGAAACTTCTATAGTAAAAAAGAGGGAAGTGGTGAACTTGTTCTCTGGCTCAGTCTTGAAAAACTTAGAAATGGCACTAGATGGATCAGCATTAAAACAAAAGACCATTTCAAATAACTTAGCTAATGTGGACACACCTGGATATAAAGCAAAAGAAACTGTTTTTAACCAGGAATTCAAAAAAAGCTTGCAAGCACATCGAACAGATCAGCGTCATTTTTCATTTGGTAATGGATCATCATCTTCTTTTAGTGTTAAAGAAAAAACAAATACTGTGATGAATCATAACGGAAATAATGTAGATGTAGATAAAGAGATGGCTGAATTAGCGAAGAATCAGCTTTATTATCAGACACTTGTACAGCGGATTAATGGGAAGTTTAATTCGATTAAGATGGTTGTTAAAGGTGGGAGATAAATATGGGAGTTTTTGATGCAATGAATGTATCGGCATCCGGTTTAACTGCTCAGCGGCTTAGAATGGATGTTGCTTCCTCTAATATGGCAAATGTTGATTCGACACGAGGTGAATTTAAGAACGGTGTGTGGGAACCTTATCGACGCAAAATGGTTGTACTAGGTTCAGGTGAATCAAGTTTTAAGAACATGTTTAATAAAGCTGTAAGTAACGGAAAGATGTCTGGCGTTAAAGTCAATGGAGTAATCAATGATCAAACGCCATTTAAAACGGTCTATCAACCTGAACATTCTGATGCTAACGAAGAAGGTTATGTTCAGCTTCCAAATGTAGATCCACTAAAAGAAATGGTCGATTTAATGAGTGCTACTCGCTCTTACGAAGCAAATGTTACTGCACTAAACGCAGCAAAAGGAATGTACTTAAAAGCATTAGAAATTGGCCGTTAGGGGTGTGAAACATGGACAAAATTTCAATCGGTTCACTTCAGAATATGAGTAACCCTACATCAGTTGCAAAAGTTACACCATATGAAGCTCAAGAGGACTTTAAAAGCTATTTAAAGGGAGCTTTAGATACGTTGAGTGAAACGCAAGCGCAATCTAATCAAGCTACTCAGGGTTTAATGAACGGAAACATGGATAATCTTCACCAAGTTATGATTACTGCCGAAAAGGCAAGTGTAACGATGCAAACGACTCTAGAGATTCGTAATAAAGTTGTTGAGGCCTACCAAGAAATTATGAGGATGCAAGTATAGGCTCTTTTATATGATTCGATATTAGCATTCGGTTTTGGGGGTAGCTGTTAAAAATTTTTATTGCGTTTATCGGGGGAAAAAATGAAAGAAAAATGGAAAAACATCATCAAGCAAACGACAGAGCGGTTTAAAACTCGTTCCAATTTACAAAAGGGATTTATTCTCGGAGGAATCTTTCTAATTATCGTAGCTTTTATCTTTGTAACAATCATGATGTCAACACCTAACCTTGTTCCTTTGTATTCAAATCTTTCCCCTCAGGAAGCAGGTCAAATACAAGAGAATTTAAATAGCAAAGGTGTGGCGAATGAAGTACAAGATGGCGGGAAAACAATACTAGTTCCTGAAGAACAAGTAAATAACCTGCAAGTGCAGCTTGCTGCAGAAGGATTGCCTGAAAGCGGAAATATTGATTTTTCATACTTTGGTGAGAAATCAGGTTTTGGGATAACAGACAAAGAGTTTGGTGTACTAGAAAGAGAAGCGACACAGACAGAGATTGCTAGTTTAATAAAGAGCATTAACGGGGTTGAAGATGCAAGCGTTATGATCACTCTCCCTGAAAGCAGTGTCTGGGTGAACCAAGAAGAAGAGAAAGCATCAGCTTCTGTTGTACTTTCTTTAGGAGCTGGGGCGAAATTAAATGAAAATCAAGTAAAAGCTCTTTATCACCTTGTCTCAAAGAGTGTAAGCAATCTTCCTATGGAAAATATCGTCATTACAGATCAATACTTTAATTATTATGACTTAAATTCTGTAAATTCTACTTCTTCAGCTTCAAAATACGAGGAGCAAAGAAAGATTAAACAGGACGTTGAAAGAGACTTACAACGAAGAGTTCAACAGATGTTATCAACAATCATGGGGCAAGGTAAAGTAGTTGCTACAGTTACGACGGATATTGATTTTACAGAAGAAAAACGTGAAGAAAGCATTGTAGAACCAGTTGATAAAGAGAACATGAAAGGCATTGAAGTAAGCGTAGAGCGAATAAGAGAAACGTTTACAGGAGAAGGTGCAGGAGAAGGTGGAGTAGGAGGAACAGGTGACCAAGAGGTTCCAACCTATCCAGGTTCAGCTGCGGGATCAAACGGTGACTATGAAAAAGTTGAAGAACGTATTAATAACGAAGTAAACAAGATTCGTAAAGAAATTGTGGAAAGTCCTTATGAAATAAGAGATTTAGGTATTCAAGTGATGGTAGAGCCACCTACTCCAAACAAACCAGAATCTCTTCCGCAAGAACGATTAGATGATATAGAACAAATTTTGAGTGCGATCGTTAGGACAAGTATCTCTAAAGACATTAACGAGACATTAACAGAAGATGATATTCAAGAAAAAATATTTGTATCTGCACAGCCGTTCAACGGTAAGCAAGAAACAAGTACCATTTCTACAGGTATTCCAGTATGGATCTACATTGTTGGTGGAATTTTATTGATCGTAATTATTCTATTGATCTTTTTGCTTTCGCGAAAAAGAAGAAGAGAGACCGATACTAGGATTGAAGAATTCCAGATGGATGAGCCACAAGAGTCGTACTATGTTCCAGACGTAAACCAAGAAAAAGGGTCAGAGGGAACCGTTCGCAAGGAACAGTTAGAGCGAATGGCAAAAGAAAAGCCGGAAGAATTTGCCAAGCTAGTAAGAACATGGCTATCAGAAGAGTAAGGAGGTAACGATCGATGGCAAAAGGGATGAAAGAACTATCTGGTAAAGAGAAAGCGGCAATCCTCGTTATCTCTTTAGGACCTGATGTGGCTGCACAAGTATATAAGCATTTAAGTGAAGAAGAGATTGAGAGATTAACGCTTCAAATCTCACAAGTAAGAAAAGTAGATTCAACGTTAAAGGATGAGATTATCACACAATTTCATCAGTTAGCTCTTGCGCAAGATTATATTACTCAAGGTGGAATCGGCTATGCGAAGACGGTACTTGAGAAAGCGGTAGGTAAAGATGAAGCGATGCAGATCATCAATCGTTTAACTTCAACTTTGCAAGTAAGGCCGTTTGACTTTGCTCGAAAAGCAGATCCAGGTCAAATATTAAACTTTATTCAAAACGAGCACCCACAAACGATTGCTCTGATCCTATCTTATTTGGATTCCTCTCAAGCTGGACAGATACTTTCTGAACTCCCACAAGAGATGCAAGCAGATATAGCCAAAAGGATTGCATTGATGGATCGAACATCTCCTGAAGTGATCAATGAAGTGGAGCAGATATTAGAAAGAAAGTTATCTGCTACTGTTACACAAGATTTCACGCAAGCTGGTGGAGTTGAAGCAGTTGTAGAGGTGTTAAACGGTGTAGATCGGAGCACAGAACGAACGATTCTGGATGCGCTTGAAATCCAAGATCCTGAGTTAGCAGAAGAGATCAAGAAAAGAATGTTTGTGTTCGAAGATATCGTTACTCTTGATAACCGTGCGATTCAAAGAGTTATTCGTGAAGTACAGAACGAAGATTTACTTCTTGCTTTACGTGCCTCAAGCGAGGAAGTAAAAGAAGTGATGTTCAATAACATGTCACAGCGTATGGCTGAGAACTTTAAAGAAGAGATGGAGTTTATGGGACCTGTTCGACTTCGTGATGTAGAGGAAGCTCAGTCTAGGATCGTTGGAACAATTAGAAGACTTGAAGAAGCTGGAGAGCTCGTGATCGCTCGAGGCGGAGGAGATGATGTGATTGTCTAAAGTCATAAAATCTTTTCACGATCACAAAGAGAAGTCTGAAACAAGTGAAGTGGTAATCGGTATACAATCACTCTCATTATTTACTGCGAGCAATCATGCGAATTTAGAGAATGAAGACGAAGAGTCAAAGGTCATTCGTTTAAAAAATCAAGCTTATACCTTGTTAGAAGAAGCGAAGAACGAAGCAGCTTCTATAACAAAGGAAGTAGAAGAATACAAGGCGGCGCAACATAAAAAATTTGCTGAAGAAGAAGCATCTTGGAAAATGAAGTTGGAAGAGGCTTATGAACAGGCGAAGAATGAAGGATACGATGCTGGCTTTCAAAATGGTTTAGAACAAGGTCACGAAAGCTGGGCTGTGCAATTAAATGAAGTTAAAAACTTTATGGATATGTTAAGAAACGACTACCATAACATTCTGAGTGAAGCAGAACCACAGATGGTCATTCTTGCTATGGCAGCCGCTGAAAAAATCTTAGGGAAAAAGCTACAAGAAGCTCCAGAAACGTGGATTGCTATCGTAAAGCAACTCGTAAAAGAAGCTCGAGAATTTGAAGAAATCAAGCTCTATGTTCCTCCACAATGGTTCGAACTTACGCAAAACTATCGCGAGGAATTAAAGAACATGCTGCAATCTACAGCGACACTTTTTATCTATCCAGATGAGAATTTAACTGAGAATGGTGCAATAATCGAGTTTCCTTTTGGAAAGATCGAAGCAACACTCGACGTTCAGTTGAAAGAGATCAGAGAAAAACTGTTAGAACAACTTGAGGTGTCAGATTAATGAACGTGGAACACATGATCGATTCCCTTCAATCACTAGATTCATATAAAAGATATGGAAAAGTGATTAGGGTAGTTGGGCTAATGATTGAATCAAAAGGACCTAAAACGTCAATCGGCGATGTCTGTTATATACACACTGGAAACAACAAGCAAAGAATCAAAGCAGAAGTAGTTGGCTTTCAGGAAGAGAATGTCTTATTGATGCCATTTACATATGTAAAGAATATTGCAGTTGGCAGTTTGGTAGAAGCAACACATCGAGCGTTGGAAATCAAGGTGGGACCTTCTTTGATAGGAAAAGTACTAGATGGTATGGGTGTTCCTTTAGATGGATCACCACTGCCTCGTGGGTTGTTTCGGTATCCTTCAGAGAACGAGCCGCCGAATCCGATGGAAAGACCTAGAATTCATGAAAGCATTCAGCTCGGTATTCGGTCGATTGATAGTTTGTTAACGGTTGGAAAAGGACAAAGGGTGGGTATCTTTGCCGGAAGTGGAGTCGGTAAGAGTACGTTGCTCGGTATGGTCGCACGCAATTCGACAGCTGACCTTAATGTTATCGCTCTAATCGGTGAACGAGGACGCGAAGTTCTGGATTTTATTGAACGAGATCTAGGTGAAGAAGGTTTAAAGCGATCGATTGTAATCGTTGCGACTTCAGACCAACCGGCTTTAATGCGGATAAAAGGAGCATTAACGGCAACGAGCATCGCTGAATATTTTCGAGACCAAGGCAAGAACGTCATGCTGATGATGGATTCAGTAACACGCGTTGCTATGGCGCAACGTGAGATCGGTTTAGCTGTTGGTGAGCCACCAACAACAAAGGGATACACTCCAAGCGTATTTGCGGTTCTTCCGAAATTATTAGAACGTTCTGGAACGAATAAGAATGGAACGATTACAGCTTTTTACACTGTATTAGTTGATGGTGATGATTTTAACGAGCCGATTTCAGATACTGTTCGAGGTATTTTGGATGGACACTTTATTTTAGATCGAAGTTTAGCCAATAAAGGGCAGTTTCCTGCTGTCAACATTCTAAAGAGTATTAGCAGGGTGATGAACGATATCGTTCCAAAAGAGCATCGGCAAGCAGCTGAACGTCTCCGAGAACTTTTGTCAGCTTACGTCGAAGCAGAAGACTTGATCAGCATTGGCGCATATAAGAGGGGTTCCTCTAAATCAGTGGATGAAGCGATTCAGATGTACCCTAACATTTTAGCGTTTCTAAAACAGCAAGTAGATGAAGATGTTAGTTACGAAGGTGCTCTCGAGCGGCTGTTGATTGAATTTGGAAAGGATGAACGTTGATGTCATTTCATTTCTCTATGGAAAAAGTTTTGTCTGTTAAACAAAAGGAAAAAGAATCGATCGAACAAGAATTAGGAGAGGCTGTACAAGCATTCGAGAGCATCGCAGAAGAGATTTACAGCCTTCTTAAAAGGAAAGAAGACGTCGAGAACCAATCGAATTTTACCTTTCAGCAGAGAATCATAGTAAATGATCTACAAAATACACAGCGTTTTCTGTTATCCATGACGAACAAGATCAAAGAGTTACAGCCATTATTACAAAGAGCCAGAGAGAGAATGCAAGTTATCCAACAAAGGTTATTACAACAGACGATTGAAGTGAAGAAATACGAAAAGCTAAAAGAAAGACAACTCAGCGCATATAAAGTGGAAGTTGCTTCTTATGAGAATAAGCAGAACGACGAATTTTCAGTATTGCGTTTTGCGAAGTCATAAAATCGGGTGATCAGATGAAACAGAACGAAAAATCCAGTAAAATGGTTTGGTTTTTATTAGTAGTGTTGGTACCTTTCGTTTTTGCATTAACTGTATTTGGTATCGTTCTGTCGTTCATGGGAGTGGACGTGTGGGAAGAGGCAAAAAGCACTGGTAAAAACATACCTGTTATCAAAAATATATTTAATGAAAAGTCCGAAGTAGCTGTAACAAACTCTGGGCAAGAGAAACAGTGGAAATCAAAGTTTGATGAGCAAGAAGATTACATCAAAATACTATCTGCTGATCTACAAAAGAAAGAAAAAGAAGTCACTGATTTAAAAAGTAATATCGCACTATTAGAAAAGCAAGTAGAAGATGCAGAAACAAGTGTGAAAGAAGAAGAAAATGAGCAATTAAAGAAATTATATGAAGCAATGTCAGCAAAAGATGCTGCAGCTGTAATGTCAGAGATGAACAACAATCAAATCATGGGCATCTTAGTGCTTTTACAATCCGAAACGCAAGCTGCGATCCTTGCCAAACTTGATGCAAAACGCGCAGCAGAGCTTACGGTACTCATGGCAAATAAGTCTCTATAAAGGAGGTGATAAACGTGCAATTGATGATATCGCAGTCAGCTGTTTCAGGAGCACAAACTTCACCTATATCCGTTTCTTCACAAAAAGGAAACGGTACGGATTCTCTCTTTTCTCAATTACTAGCATCTTCTGGCGTTGAAAGTGAACCGCTTTCTGAAGGTTTAGGAGATATGATCGCAAGTATTTTAAGAAGCATTGAGGGGCTTGACCAGAATGATGACCTACTAAATAACGAAACGGTTCAATCATTATTAAAAGAACTGCCACCTGAGATAAAAGAAGTCGTTGAGAAGCTTTTGAAAAGCGAGATTGATTTTTCCGAGATTGGAGTTAATCCTATGCCTGAGATGAAGCTAGCACTATTGTTGCAGTTTGTTGTTTATGAAGAAACCGAGCTATTCTCTCAAAAAGACCAGAAGCAGATCACAGATATGATTGGCCGATGGTTTCCGGGAATTAAGCTTGATCAAAAAGATTCTATAACAAAACAGACAGAACAGGTTTTTGGAGAGATAAAAAAGCTTCTTAGCGAGTCATCAAGTAATGATAAAAATGCTTTTTTAAAAGTTGTTGAAACACTATCTGCTGAAAAAAAGGTGAAGAGCTTTGCGGATCAAGTCTTTCAGCGATACTTACCGACAGCAAAGTCAATTGAACCAAATGTATCAGCTCCAAAGGAACTTCAAACGTTACAAAGTCCGCTTTCTCCAGTAGAACAATGGACTTTGAAAATACCTTTTTCAGGTGGAGAAGGACCAAAAGAGCAATTTGTTCGTGAGGTTCAACAGATTATCTCAAGAGGAAAGCTGTTCGTTACAGAAACTGGATTTACGAAGATGCAGATTCGTTTAACACCTGAACACCTCGGTAACATCGAGATACAGCTTATCCAAAAGCATGGTGAAATCACGGCAAAGATCATTGCATCTAGTCAAGGTGCGAAAGATGCCTTAGATAGTCAGCTCACACAATTGAAACAAGCCTTCACTAGTCAAGATATAGACTTTGAGAAGATCGATGTCTTTCTAAACGGTGACGAACCAACCTTTGATTTTCGTGATCAAAATAGTCAAGGATATGAAGATCAACACCATGCAGACGAGAACATGACTGATGATGAAAAATCAGATCATCTCACATTTGATGAACAATTATCACAATTGGTATTAAACGAAAAGGTGTGATGAGCAATGACTAAGATCTCTGAAGATCTTATGCTGTCGAATTACCAAACCAAAACAAAGCAAACTGGTTCAAATATTCTAGGAAAAGATGATTTTCTTAAAATTTTAATGACTCAGCTTCAAAACCAGGATCCTACAAGTCCCATGCAAGACCGTGAATTTATCGCACAGATGGCAAGCTTTTCATCGTTAGAACAGATGACAAATTTGAACCAAACGATGCAGCAGTTCCTATCTTTCCAAACAGAATCTTCCTTGTTACAGCAAAGCCAGATGATTGGTAAACAAGTAACTTATGAAACCGAAACAGTAGATGATGAAGGTAACAAAAAGATAGAAGAAAAAGAAGCTGTAGTAAAATCTGTGTTATTTGAGAAAGGATCTGTCATGTTGGAAATGAGTGACGGAACAAAAATCACAAGTTATCAAGTGATCAAAATAGCTGATCAGGCAAAGTAAGGAGTGGAAAATATGAGCGAACGTATCCACGCTCATCAATTGTACCAGCCGATCCTTTACCCGAATCATCGACAGCAGAAAAAAGTAGATCAATCTTTTCAATCAGTTCTTCATAAAGAGTTTAAAAACCAACTAACCGTTAGTAAACACGCTCAAAAAAGATTACTTGATAGAAATATTACGATATCAGAAACAAGCTGGAACAAGATAAGTGAAAAGGTGATCGAAGCTCGGCAAAAAGGTATTAAAGACTCGTTAGTGATCATGAAAAATGTCACTCTTGTCGTTAATACTTCAAATCAAACTGTAATTACAGCGTTAGATCGAAACGAAAGTACATCTCAGATCTTTACAAACATCAATGGTGCCATCGTCATAGACGAATAAACGGGCTGGACCTTTACAGGAGGCTCACAAACTGCCGATTGACAGACGCAGTCATTTAACCAAGTAAGGGAGATAAAAACAAATGTTACGTTCTATGTATTCAGGAATCAGTGGTATGAAAAACTTTCAGGTGAAGTTAGATGTAATTGGGAATAACATCGCAAACGTTAATACGTACGGATTTAAGAAAGGCCGTACCACTTTTAAAGATCTTGTGAGTCAGCAGATTGCTGGAGCGAGTGCAGGAACTGCTGCTAAAGGAGGAGTAAATCCCAAGCAAGTAGGATTAGGCTCACAATTGGCTACGATTGATACTGTTCATACTCAAGGGAGCTTGCAAAACACAGCTAGACCCCTTGACTTAGGAATTTCTGGAGATGGATTTTTCAAGTTACTGTCAGGTACAGAGACTACTTATACTAGAGCAGGAAATTTTTATTTAGATAGTACAGGTCAAATCGTTAACGCAGACGGTAAATTTTTATTAGGGACTGGTAATACAAGAATTACAGTTCCACCTTCTGCAAAAAGTTTTAGTGTAGGTGCAGATGGAACAGTGAGCTATATTGATAATGCAGGTGCACTTATTACAGCTGGTCAAATTGAACTTGCTAAGTTTCCAAACAATGAAGGGTTAGAAAAAGCAGGAAGTAATGAATACCGTGCTAGTGTAAATTCAGGAACACCATCAGCATCTACTCCTGGTGGAGCTGGCGGAGCAGGCACACTAGTAGCTGGTGCTCTAGAAATGTCCAACGTAGACTTATCTGAAGAGTTCACGGAGATGATTGTTGCTCAGCGTGGATTTCAAGCGAATACAAGAATCATTACAACATCGGACGAGATCCTTCAAGAACTGGTGAACTTAAAACGTTAATGTGAAGGGAGATAGGGGTGAGCGGGAAACGGCTTAACTCCGAAACTCATGATTTCTTTAACTCAGTTAAATGGCAATACATTTACGCTGAATGCGATCTATATTGAACAGATCCAATCGTTTCCCGATACGACGATCACTTTAACAACAGGCAAAAAGTTTGTTGTTAAAGAAAGTGAAGAACAGGTTGCTCAATTGATATCGACTTTCTATAGAAATATTAACATGCTGCCACTAAGTCAGAAAAAGGAGGGTCTGTAGTTGGGAAAAAATAAAGCGGTAACGATCATGCTTTCCATGCTTGTAGCGATTGGTCTCATCGGTGCAGCAGGTTATTACGGGTTCAAACAGTTCTCACCTAAAACCGAAGCTTCTGAACCAACAGCAGAAGAACTGGACAAGCTTATGGTCGAAACCAATGAAATGACAACCAATCTTGCAGATCAGTCTTATGTGAAGATTCAGTTCAAGATTCAAGCGGATAATGAAGATGCGAAACACGAACTTGAAAAAAGATTGTTCCAAGTAAACAACCTTATCATCTATGAGATCTCGAACAAAAAAACAGAAGAACTATCTGGTCAAGAAGGGTTGATCTCATTAGAGAATAAATTAAAATCTGAGATTAATAAGGTTATGCAAGATGGGAAAGTAGTCAGAGTCTACACAACTCAAAAGATCATACAATAATTCACTAAAAACGGCATGAAAAGAGGTGAGACTCTTGGTTGATGTTTTGTCACAAAACGAAATAGATGCTCTTCTCTCCGCCCTTTCCACCGGAGAGATGGATGCAGAAGAGCTTAAAAAGGAAGAGTCAGAGAATAAGGTTAAAGTTTACGATTTTAAAAGAGCCCTTCGTTTTTCGAAAGAGCAGATTCGGAGTTTAACGAGATTGCATGAGAACTTTGCAAGACTTTTAACGACTTATTTTTCGGCTCAGCTTAGAACGTACGTCCAGATCGGCGTAGCGTCTGTTGATCAGCTACCCTATGAGGAATTCATCCGCTCTGTTCCGAAGATGACTCTTTTGAATGTGTTTGAAGCACATCCTTTTGAAGGGCGCATCTTAATGGAGGTCAATCCGAATATTGCATATGCCATGCTGGATAGAGTGATGGGTGGCAGCGGCGCGGGGATGAATAAGATTGAGAATTTAACTGAGATCGAGACAAGAATTATGAATCAGTTGTTCGAAAACACACTTGATAGTTTTAAAGAAGCATGGGCGAGTGTGATTGAATTGGATCCGTTCATGCTCGACTTGGAAGTGAATCCACAATTTTTACAGATGGTTTCTCCAAATGAAACGGTAGTCGTCATCTCTTTAAACACGACGATTGGTGAAACGAGCGGTATGATAAATATTTGCCTACCACATGTTGTCATTGAGCCGATCATACCAAAGCTATCGGTTCATCATTGGATGCAGAATAAAAAGAAAACAAGAATTCCGGGAGAAACTGAATTTATTGAACAAAAGATAAAGAACG
This sequence comes from Fictibacillus nanhaiensis, assembly GCF_036213205.1. Classification (GTDB taxonomy): domain Bacteria; phylum Bacillota; class Bacilli; order Bacillales; family Fictibacillaceae; genus Fictibacillus; species Fictibacillus nanhaiensis_E. Next base: position 46,314 of record NZ_JARMFC010000010.1, on the reverse strand, counting down.
CTTTTTTGCCTTTTAAGGTTGAGTTAGGATCTTCAGACATGTCGATAGAAGAGTTTCTGAACTTATCAATCGGTGACTGTATTGAACTAGATCAAAGAATCAACCAACCGCTTGTGATTAAAGTAGAAAACAATCCAAAGTTTTACGGTCAACCTGGAAAAGTGAAGAAAAAGCTAGCTGTTCAAATTATCGAAACCATTAAGGAGGATGAGGATCAATGGTAAGTGGAGATATGCTTTCACAAGACGAAATTGATGCTTTGCTGAATGGTGGAAGTCCTTCCTCGTCCGGAGCGACCGAAACCGAAGAATACCTATCATCGATCGAACGCGATGCGTTAGGTGAGATTGGTAATATTTCGTTTGGAAGTGCTGCAACAGCACTGTCTACGCTCTTAAATCAAAAGGTAGACATCACTACGCCAGCAGTAACTGTTGTGAAACGCACGGAGTTAAAAGATGAGTTTCCGATACCGCATGTTGCGGTCCAAGTTACTTATACAGAAGGAATCGAAGGAGCTAACTTGTTAGTGATTCGTAAGACGGATGCACAGATCATTGCTGATTTGATGCTTGGTGGTGAAGGGACTAATCCTTCTCCAGATTTTGGAGAACTGCAACTAAGCGCTGTTGGAGAAGCGATGAATCAGATGATGGGATCAGCTTCAACATCGATGTCTACGATCTTTAATAAAAAGGTAGATATATCACCTCCAAAGATTGATTTTCTAGATGTTGAATCAAACACGAGTTTGATTCCTGATGAAGAGATTTTAGTAAAAGTTTCTTTCAGACTTAAAGTAGGTGAGCTGATCGATTCAAATATCATGCAGCTGATTGATGCTGAGTTCTCAAAGGACCTTGTACATAAGCTAATGAATCCTGAACCTATTGTTGAAAATGAACCGGTTGCCGATTATGTCCCTCATGAAGATGTTGCAACACCATCACCGGTAGATCATTATCAAGAACGTGTTCATAGTGACTCAAGAAACGATCCAGAGCCTACTTATCAACCACAGATGAGAGACGTTTCCATTCAGCCGGCAAGTTTTTCAGACTTTGGAGATTATGAGGTGAACCAAAGAGATACGAAGAACTTAGACATGCTGTTAGATATTCCACTTCAAGTCACAGTAGAGCTAGGAAGAACAAAGAAAACAATCAAAGATATTTTGGAAATGTCACAAGGTTCGATTGTAGAGCTCGATAAACTAGCTGGTGAACCAGTTGATATCTTTGTAAACCATAAGATGATCGCAAAAGGCGAGGTCGTTGTAATTGATGAGAACTTCGGAGTCCGTGTAACAGAGATTTTAAGCCAGCGTGATCGTCTAGAAAAATTGAAATAATTATCGGAGGTAAGTGAAATGGGAGAACGTATTTTAGTTGTTGATGATGCAGCATTTATGAGAATGATGATCAAGGATATCTTAGTTAAGAATGGATTTGATGTAGTAGGCGAAGCAGCAGACGGTGCGCAAGCGATCGAGAAATTCCAAGAGTTAAAACCTGATCTCGTTACGATGGATATTACGATGCCAGAAATGGACGGCATCTCAGCTTTAAAAGAAATCAAGAAAACGAACCCTGAAGCAAAAATTATCATGTGTTCAGCGATGGGGCAGCAAGCGATGGTAATCGATGCAATCCAAGCAGGCGCAAAAGACTTTATCGTAAAGCCCTTTGCAGCTGACCGTGTAATTGAAGCGATCAAGAAGACTTTAGGCTAAGCGTTTCATGTATCGATGGTTAATTAGTTTTTTTGCAGCAGTTTGTCTTTCGCTTGTACCACTTAGTGTACAAGCGGAAGGCAGCAGTTCAGGGAAAAGTGTTTATGACGCCATTAATAGTTCTGATCAAAAGGGCGAGAAGGAAAAAGCACCAACAGACACTAGCCCTGTAGAATCTAAAAGTGAGAGTACATTTATGATGCTCGTCAAGCTAGTGTTCATGCTGGGTATCGTTTTAGCGATCTTGTATTTCGTTTTGCGATTTATTCAAAGAAAGTCTGTCAGTTTTCAAGACGGGAAAAACCTTCAATCTCTAGGGGGGATTGGAATTGGACAGAACCGTTCTGTTCAACTGATCAAATCGGGTAATTCTGTCTTGGTAGTAGGTGTTGGGGATTCGGTAACACTACTAAAAGAGATTACAGATGAAAATGAAGTTCAAATGATGCTCGATCAGCGTCCGTCTCAAAACGTTACAACGATGACAAATCAATTGAAATTAAAGTGGCTGAAAAGCAGAAACGAAGAATCGAGTAAGCCTGCAAATGAAACAGGGACAAAGGATCACAACCAAACATTTAAAAATCTACTTCAATCGATCGTTCAAGATAAGAAGAATCAGCAAAAAGAACTTCAGAGAGTGTTAGAGAAAGGGAAACATCATGAATGAATTTATTCCTGGTTTAGACTTGGATTTTATAAATAATAGCGATCCAGCGAACATGGAAACTACCATTCAACTATTGTTGCTTTTAACGGTCCTTTCGCTTGCTCCAAGTATTTTAATTCTAATGACTTGTTTTACGAGGATTATCATTGTCTTATCTTTTGTTAGGACTTCACTAGCGACGCAGCAGATGCCACCAAACCAAGTTCTGATTGGGATCGCATTGTTCTTAACTTTTTTTATCATGGCGCCAGTAATGCATGAAGTAAACAAAGAGGCTGTTCAGCCATTAGTAAAAGGTGAGATCTCTCAAGAAGAAGCCTTTGATAAAGGAAGTCTTCCCATCAAAGAATTTATGGCAAAGCATACAAGACAAAAAGATTTAATGCTGTTTATGGAATATTCAGGAGCGAAGAAGCCAGAAAGTATTAAGGATATTCCTTTAACTACTCTTGTTCCAGCGTTTGCGATCAGTGAACTAAAGACAGCTTTTCAGATAGGATTCATGATTTTTGTACCTTTTTTGATCATTGATATGGTCGTTGCGTCTATTTTGATGGCTATGGGGATGATGATGCTGCCACCCGTTATGATATCACTGCCATTTAAGATCTTGTTATTCGTACTGGTTGATGGCTGGTACCTCATCGTTAAATCATTGCTATTAAGCTATTAGGGTAGGTGGAAGCATGGATTCTCAATTTGTCATTTCTTTAGCTGAAAAAGGGGTATACATGACCTTGCTATTGTGCGGTCCGCTTATGTTATTAGCCCTGATTGTAGGTTTAATCGTTAGTATTTTTCAAGCAACAACACAGATTCAGGAACAAACACTTGCTTTTATACCAAAGATTGTTGCCGTTCTAGTAGGACTCGTGTTTTTCGGACCCTGGATGCTTTCTCAAATACTAAGTTTTACATCAAATATCTTTCAAAATTTACACACTTATATAGGATGATGAAATGGTAGATTTAGTGGCTTTCCCTGCTTTTTTATTAATCCTAACTAGAGTATCGGCATTTTTCTTAACAATTCCTGTGTTTTCTAATAAAAATTTACCTGTGATGCATAAAATCGGGTTATCGCTATTCTTAGCATGGATCATGTTATACGCTGTTGATCCAAAACCGATTCCGTTAGATGCTACATTTTTTCTGTTAATCATTAAAGAAGCAATGGTAGGACTATCTATCGGATTTATTGCAGCGATCGTTTTCTATGCAATTCAAGTAGCCGGTGGATTTATTGATCTACAGATGGGTTTTGCGATCGCTAACGTGTTTGATCCGCAGACAGGGATTCAGACGCCATTGATGGGTAGATATTTGTATACGTTTGCGATACTTTTCTTGTTAGCAACAGATGCGCATCACATGCTGCTCGATGGAATCTTTTATAGTTATAAATTTTTGCCGCTTGATTCAACCATATCAAACTTTGGAGATGGCGGTATTACAAGATTTGTTATAAGTGTTTTCTCAGGTATGTTCTTAGTCGCTCTGCAGATGGCGATTCCTATCGTAGGTACGTTGTTTCTAGCTGATCTAGCGCTTGGGATCGTAGCAAGAACCGTTCCTCAGATGAACATTTTTGTTATCGGTCTCCCAGTGAAAATATTAATTGCTCTAGTGTTGTTTTTAGTAGTAATGCCCGCATTCTTCGTATCTGTTCAGATGCTTGTTGATCAGATGCGTGACAGCATGATTAACTTAATGGAATTGTTGGGGGCGGCTTAAGTTGAAGAGATATCCAGTCAATCTACAATACTTTTCAGGAGAAAAAACGGAAAAAGCAACACCGAAAAAAAGGCAGGAGAGCAGAAAAAAAGGTCAAGTAGCAAAGAGTGCTGATATCAATGCTGCGCTTGTTCTGTTTGCATCCGTTATGTTTCTTTCATTTATGGGAAGCTGGATGGGTCAGAGGTTGCTTCATCTCTTCGCTTATAGTTTAGATAAGAAACTTCTATATAACGTAACGGAATCGAGCATTCCTAAGTTATTTTGGGAACTTTCGCTGGAAGTGGCGATAATCATAGCACCCGTAATGATTGCTGCTATGATAGCCGGTGTCTTAGGGAACTATTTGCAAGTCGGCTTTTTATTATCAACAGAGGCGATTCAAATGAAACTTGAACGGATCAACCCATTATCTGGTTTTAAACGAATCTATTCAGTCCGTGCCCTTGTTGAACTTTCTAAATCGATGCTGAAGATTTTACTGATTGGCGGTGTAACTTTTTTCATTCTGTGGAGTGAACGTGACATCTACTTAAGAATGAGCCTAGTGAGTATTGAATCGTCACTTCCAGTCTTTGGAGGACTTGCGGTCAAGATGGGTTTTGCAGCCTCACTCGTTTTACTTTTTCTTGCGTTTCTTGACTATATGTACCAAAAATACGATTTCGAAAAAAATATTAGGATGTCTAAACAAGATATCAAGGATGAATACAAAAAATCTGAAGGTGATCCAAAGATTAAAGGAAAGATCAAGGAAAAACAAAGACAGATGGCAATGAGGCGTATGATGCAAGAAGTGCCTAATGCAGATGTGATCATCACAAACCCTACACATTATGCGATCTGCTTAAAGTATGACGACCACAACATGGATGCTCCCGTTGTTGTGGCAAAGGGAGTGGATCTTATCGCTCAACGCATCAAAGAGATCGCAAAAGAGCATAACGTAGCGGTTGTTGAAAACAAGCCTCTAGCAAGAACGCTCTACGCTCGTGTTGAGATCGGGCATGTGATTCCTGAAGATCTTTTTAAAGCAGTAGCTGAAATTTTAGCCTTTGTATACCGTGTAAAGAAAAAAGCGTAAGGAATGAATAGGAGAGTTAACAGATGAAAGCTAGAGACATGAGTGTTTTAGCAGGCGTCATTCTTATTATCGCCATGCTCGTCATACCAATGCCAACGTTTATGTTGGACTTCTTAATCATAACGAATATATCTCTGGCACTTTTAATCATATTGATTGCCATGAACACAACACAGCCTCTCCAATTTTCTATATTTCCGTCATTGTTATTGTTAGTGACGCTTTTTAGACTAGGGCTAAACGTTTCGACAACGAGGAGTATCCTTTCAACGGGAGATGCAGGGAACGTTGTACATACTTTCGGTGAATTTGTAGTTGGTGGAAATATTCTTGTTGGTATCGTTGTATTTTTCATTCTAATCATCATTCAATTTATCGTAATAACGAAAGGATCTGAACGTGTATCAGAAGTAGCGGCAAGATTTACACTCGATGCGATGCCTGGTAAGCAGATGAGTATCGATGCAGATCTTAACGCTGGCATGATTTCAGATCGGGAAGCGAAAGAAAGACGTGAAACGATTGAACGCGAAGCAGATTTTTATGGAGCGATGGATGGTGCGAGTAAATTTGTAAAAGGTGATGCTATAGCAGGTATCATCATCGTTTTGATCAATATGCTGTTTGGAATTATCATCGGTATGCTTCAGATGGGTCTTAGCTTTGGTGAGAGTGCAGAATTGTTTACAAGAATGACGGTTGGTGATGGATTAGTCTCTCAGATTCCGGCGCTGATCATATCTACAGCGACAGGAATTATAGTTACACGTGCGGCATCAGAAGGAAATTTAGGGTTTGATATCAGTAAACAATTGCTCGCGTACCCTATCATGCTTTTTGTTGCTGGCGGCACCATCATCATGCTTGGCTTGTTCACACCGATCAATGACTTTTTTACGATTACGATCGGAGGGATTTTAGCGATCGGTGGATACCTTCTATTAAAAGCAGAACGTGAACAAAAAGTAAAAGAGGAAGTGGTGGAAGAAGATATTCAAACAGAACAGCTGAAGAGCCCTGAATCAGTTGTGAACCTTCTGCAGATCGACCCGATCGAATTTGAATTCGGCTACAGTCTGATCCCATTAGCAGACACTTCACAAGGCGGTGACCTGTTGGATAGGATCGTTATGATCAGAAGACAGCTTGCACTAGAGCTTGGAATGATCGTACCTGTCGTTCGAATTCGTGACAACATTCAGCTTCAACCGAATGAATATAGAATTAAAATTAAAGGCAGCCAAGTCGCAAAAGGTGAATTGCTGTTGGATCATTATTTAGCGATGAGCCCAGGGATTGACGATGAAGAGGTGCAAGGTATAGAAACGATGGAACCAGCTTTTGGTCTTCCAGCTATTTGGATCGGTGAAGAGATGAAAGAGCGGGCTGAATACTCAGGATATACCGTTGTGGATCCGCCGTCTGTAGTCTCTACTCATTTAACAGAAGTAATTAAGAAGCACGCACACGAATTGATTGGCAGACAAGAAACGAAACAACTTGTAGATCATTTAAAAGAATCGTATCCAGCAATCGTGGATGAGGTAACTCCAGATGCTCTCACGATCGGAGAGGTTCAAAAAGTGTTATCTAAACTTTTGCGAGAGCGGATTTCAATTCGAAACTTAGCCATAATTTTTGAAACTTTAGCGGATTTTGCAAAAATGACAAAAGATACAGATCTATTAACAGAGTATGTTAGACAGGGTTTATCCAGACAGATCTCAAAAAGCTATAGCAATGAAAATGAGCCCTTACACGTTATTACACTTGGAGGCTCTGTCGAAAAGAAGATAGCTGATGCTGTTCAACAAACCGAACATGGTAATTATTTATCGCTAGATCCGCAAGATTCTCAAGTGATTTTTGACAGTATTACTACTGAACTTGAATCTGGGCGAAGTTTTGATCAATCTGTTGTTCTATTATGTTCTCCGGCTGTAAGGATGTATGTAAGACAACTTATTGAACGTTATCTTCCGGATGTTGCGGTATTATCATACAACGAATTGGAACCTGAGCTCGAAGTGAAAAGTGTAGGGGTGGTGAACATCTGATGAAAGTAAAGAAGTATACAGCACAGAACTTGCCAGAAGCAATGAAATTAGTTAGAGCGGATCTGGGCAGCGGTGCAGTCATTTTAAATACAAGAGAGGTTCAAGTTGGTGGTTTCTTCGGATTCTTTACAAAGAAAAACGTTGAAATTTTCGCTGGATTAGATCAAGACGTAAGTTATCATCAAACAAAGAATCATAACAAGAATATTGTAAAAGAACAGCAACCTGCTTTCCAAGAAGAAGAGCTGACAAAGGAGATTCGACAGCTGAAAAAGATGGTTCACTCGTTGACCGTACAATCTAAATCTTCAGAAGTTACAACTCCGTTCATTAAAGAGTGGGAAACTTTTCTTTTAAGTCAAGAAGTAGATGTAACGATAATGGAAGAACTCATTCCATCTTTATCGAACAAATACGAAAGTCTCGATGAAGTTGAGCGAGACAGCTATGACTGGAATGCGTGGATCAGCAGTCATTTAAGCGCGAGAATGGCTAAAAGTGAGTTTGGCGGATTTCATTATGAATCGAAATTTTTAAACTTAATCGGACCTACTGGTGTTGGAAAAACGACGACGATAGCCAAGATTGGAGCAAAAGCGGTTTTAAAAGATGGAAAAAAAGTAGCGTTTATTACGACTGATACGTATCGGATTGCAGCTATCGACCAACTAAAAACGTACGCTGAAATATTAAACATTCCGTGTGAAGTAGCTTATACAGCTGATGATTTTAAGAAAGCTAAGGAAAAGTTTGAAGACTATGATCTAGTCCTCGTAGATTCAGCAGGTAGAAATTTCTTAAATCGTTTTTACATTGAAGAATTACAACGAATCATTCATTTTGATAAGGATATGAAAAACTATCTCGTCCTTTCATTAACTTCAAAATACCGAGATATGGAAACCATTTATAGTCAGTTTAAGAGTCTCCCGGTTCATAAGGTGATATTTACGAAGAAAGATGAAACAAAGACTTACGGTTCTTTATTAAACCTTGCAATCTTAAACAACGTACCGATCGGATATGTTACAAATGGCCAGAACGTTCCTGATGATATGTTTGAGGCTGATGCGGATGAACTTATTCAGAACTTATTAAAGGAAAAGTTAAATCATGCTTGATCAAGCAGTTAGCCTTCGTAAACAATTGGTCTCTGCCTCAACAAATAGTGCAAGAGTAATCTCAGTAGTCAGTGGTAAAGGCGGAGTCGGTAAAACAAATGTAACGGTGAATCTAGCTCTTTCATTAGTTCAAATGGGAAAGCGCGTGTTAGTGCTAGACCTTGATATAGGCATGGGAAATGTAGATTTGATTCTAGGCAGAAGATCTGACAAACACATGATGGATATGCTGCATAATCAATTATCTGTATGGGAGATCATTGAAGAAGGAAAAGACGGACTTCATACGATTGCTGGCGGTAGGAATTTCGGGTCTCTTACAAGCATAACGGATGAGATGCTGGTACATTTTATGAAGCAACTGGAAGAACTAGAGAGGTTTTATGACTTTATATTTTTAGACATGGGTGCAGGGGCAACAGAAACGGCATTAAAATTTGTCCTATCAAGCCATGAGATATTGGTGATAGCTACACCTGAGATCACGTCACTAACAGATGCCTATTCTATGATGAAATTCATTTATATGAAGGATAAGGACCTTCCCTTCTACTTAGTCATTAATCGATATGAAAATGAGAGAGAAGGAAAAGAAACGGTTGAAAAATTAAGTCATGTTTGTAAACAGTTCCTGCAAAAAGAGCTGATCTGTTTAGGTAAGATACCGATGGATCAGGATGTATTACATGCAGTGAAAAAACAAGTTCCCTTTTCTATTCATAAACCATCATCAATGGCATCTAGAGCTGTCTATGAGTTAGCGGAAACGTATGTTGGTACTGTGAAACAAAATGTATCTTATAAGTCCTTCATCGGGAAATTAAAGTCATTTTTCAGAGAAAGGTAGATGCTGCATGAAACAGATCAGAGTGCTAATTGTGGATGATTCTGCCTTTATGAGAAAGCTGATCAAAGAATTCTTAAGTGAAGATCCTAGGATTATTGTGATTGATACAGCAAGAAACGGACAAGAAGCAATTGAAAAAACACTAAGATTAAAACCAGATGTTATTACGATGGATGTTGAGATGCCCATTTTAAATGGGATTGACGCGGCAAGAACAATTATGAAAAGTTTTCCTGTTCCAATCATCATGTTATCAAGTACAACAAAAGTCGGTGCAGAAAATACCATTCTAGCTATGGAAGCAGGAGCTATTGATTTTATTGCTAAGCCATCAGGAGCGATATCCTTAGATTTACATAAAGTAAAGACTAGTTTGATAGAAAAAGTGGTCGCTTCCACTAAAGCTAATATTGTAACAAAAAAAGCGCTGGCACCTTATACACTTGAAAACAAAGCGCCTAAAAGATTAAACAGAATTGATCATAGAGAGAAACTAGTCTTAATAGGTACATCTACAGGCGGTCCAAGAGCTTTGCAACAAGTAATCACAAAGCTTCCTAGAGAGCTAGATGCACCTGTAGTAGTCGTTCAACATATGCCAGCAGGATTTACGAAATCATTAGCAGATCGATTAAATTCCTTATCAAACGTTTCTGTAAAAGAGGCTGAGGATCATGAACTATTACAAAAAGGTCATGTTTACATCGCACCAGGCGGTTTTCATGTACGACTGTACGAAAAAATGGGACGATTGCATGTTTCGTTAGATAGTGATGATCCTGTAGGAGGGCACCGGCCAGCGGTAAACGTGCTTTTTAGCTCTGCTTGCAAGCTTAAAAACTACCAAAAGGTCGCTGTTATCATGACTGGAATGGGCTCCGACGGTACAAATGGAATCGTGGACTTAAAGGAAGCTGGTTCAACCATAGTTATTGCGGAAGCTGAAGAATCTTGCATCGTTTATGGGATGCCTAAAGCCGCAGTTCTCACTAAAAAAGTAGATGAAGTTGTCCATTTAGAGTCAATTGGATTAGCTATTTTGAACCATTTGTAAATTAGGAGGAATTATACGATGGAAATGACACAATATCTTGACATATTCATTGAGGAAAGCAAAGAGCATTTACAGTCTATTAATCAACAAGTGCTTCTCCTGGAGAAGACACCAGAAGAACTTTCGATCGTAAATGAGATATTTCGTTCTGCTCATACATTAAAAGGAATGTCAGCTACGATGGGGTATGAAGATTTAGCAAATCTTACGCACTGTATGGAAAATGTTCTTGATGCAATTCGTAATAACAAAATAGAAGTTTCATCTTCTGTCCTGGATGTTCTGTTCGCATCGCTTGACCACTTAGAAGCAATGGTAATGGAAATTTCAGAAGGTGGAAGCGGTAAACGTAATGTGACAGAAACGGTGAGAGATTTAGAGTCACTAGAAAAAGGTGAAACACCGAAGACGATTCAACCCGATACAAAAAATGAAGCTGAGTCGTTACAAGCTTATGATCAATATGAAAAGCAGATTATTATCCAATCAAAAGAACAAGGATTTCATGCTTACGAGCTATCAATCTCATTAAGAGACGACTGTATCTTAAAAGCTGCAAGAGTATATATGGTATTTGAAGTGATCGAACAGATCGGTGAGATCATAAAAACAATGCCAGCAGTAGATATGCTTGAAACAGAACAATTTGGAACTCATTTTATGCTTTCCATCCTCACGAAAGAGTCGGCTCAAAACGTAAAGGAACGTATCTTAAAAGTTTCTGAGATAGATGTAGTAGAAGTGGTAGACATACAAGCAGATAAACTTAACATCTCTTCAAACTCTGAGAACGAGGGTAACAATAAATTAGAGCAACAAGAAGTGCCACTAGGAGATAAAAAAAGTGAAACTCAACAAACCTCAAATTCAGGTAGCGGCGGAAAAACGATTCGTGTCAATATTGAGAGGCTCGATCAGCTTATGAATTTGTTTGAGGAACTCGTCATTGACAGGGGCAGGCTTGAAGAAATATCGAAATCATTAAAAAGTATGGAACTTAATGAAACGGTTGAACGAATGTCTCGTGTTTCAGGAGATCTACAAAATATTATCCTGACGATGAGAATGGTTCAGGTAGAGCAAGTTTTCAATCGTTTTCCAAGGATGATAAGAGGATTAGCGAAAGATCTTGGTAAAAAAGTTAATCTTGAGATCATAGGTGCTGAAACTGAACTAGATCGAACTGTAATTGATGAGATCGGCGATCCACTTGTGCATCTACTTAGAAACTCGATTGACCATGGCATCGAGAACCCAGGGGTACGTTCTTCTAAAGGTAAAAATGAAACAGGCACGATCTATTTAAGAGCATTTCATAGCGGAAATCATGTGTTTATTGAGATTCAAGATGATGGAGCGGGTATAAATAAACAAAAAGTATTAAATAAAGCGATGGAAAATGGGATTCTTACGAAAGAAATGTCTGAAAATTTGACCGATAAACAGTGTTTTGAATTATTGTTCGCTTCAGGCTTTTCTACAGCAGATGTTGTTTCTGACATTTCAGGACGTGGAGTAGGTTTAGATGTTGTGAAAAACAAGATTGAATCTTTAGGTGGTTCTATCGCTATCGATTCAACGGAAGGTTCAGGAACGATTTTTTCCATACAACTTCCACTGACTCTGTCAATCATGTCAGTTATGCTCGTTGAAATTAGCCGAGAAAAATATGCAATCCCTTTATCATCGATCATTGAAACGGCCATTATTAAGAAAGAAGATATTCTTTCAGCTCATAACCAGAAGGTGATTGATTTTAGAGGTAAAGTTGTACCGCTTGTAAACATGAAAGACATATTTGAAGTTCCTGGTTCATTTGAATCCAGTGAGCACGTTCCTGTAGTTGTAGTGAGAAAAGGGGACAAGATGGCAGCATTAGTCGTTGATTCGTTTATCGGACAGCAAGAGATCGTTTTAAAATCACTTGGTCAGTATTTGACATCGGTATTTGCTATCTCCGGAGCAACAATTCTAGGAGATGGACAAGTAGCATTAATTCTCGATTGCAATGCACTCATAAAATAAGGTGGTTAATCATGATGAATGAAGAAAAAGTGATCATATTTCAATTAAAAGATGAAGAATATGCAGTGCCAGTTCAGCACGTAAAATCGATTGAAAGAATGCAACCAATTACTAGAATTCCAAGAACGGCTTCCTTCGTAAAAGGGGTAATTAACTTAAGAGGAGTCGTTAGTCCCATTATCGATCTACGTTCACGATTTGACATTGAAGAAGTAAGTCATACGGATACGACACGAATCATCATTGTTTCAGTCGGTTCGATTGAAGCTGGACTGATTGTCGATGCGGCAAACGATGTAATCGATCTTGATAAAGAGTCGATCGAGCCGCCTCCTGAGGTAGTAGGTGGTGTTGATGCAGAGTATATTGAAGGTGTTGCGAAGATTGAAAAGCGACTCTTGATACTGCTTGATCTTGTGAAGGTTTTGAACCCAGAAAAGTTGGAAGTTCATCCTACAAAGGAGAGTATCCTTTAAGATGGATTTTTTAAGAATTCAGCCTATTCATCTAGATGTCTTACGTGAGATCGGAAACATTGGAGCAGGACATGCAGCCACAGCATTATCGACGATGTTGAACAAAGCAGTTGATATGAAAGTCCCTTCAGTGAATGTGATCTCTTTTGAAGAGATTTCTGAGATGGTTGGCGGAGCAGAAAATGTTGTGGCTTCTGTTTTCTTGAGAATCGTTGGCGATGCTCCCGGATGTATGTTCTTCATGCTTCCGGTTGAACAAGCTGAACAGCTTTTAGAAGATTTATTAGTCGGCCAAACAGTGAAGTTAACAAACGGAGAAGAATCTGACATTTCATTATCTGCTCTCCAGGAAGTAGGGAACATTCTATCAGGCTCCTATCTAACATCGTTCTCTGATTTCACAGGGCTGAATCTGCAGCCATCTGTACCTGCAACAAGTATTGATATGGCTGGGGCGATCTTGAGTTTTGGCCTGTTCGAAATCTCTACTGTGAGCGATTATGCCATTGTAATAGATACTGCTTTTACAGATATTGAAAGGCAAGACGAAGTAAAAGGTCACTTTTTTTTGTTACCTGACCCTCTTTCCTTCTCAAAAATTTTTCAAGCATTAGGAGTTCCGTTGGATGAGTGAAATCATAAAGGTGGGAATCGCTGATATAAATCTCGTTTCCCCTCCAAACACAATTAGAACAACAGGTCTTGGTTCATGTGTGGGCGTTATACTTTTTGATCAAGTAAAAAAAATAGCAGGAATGGCGCATATCATGCTTCCAGATTCGTCTCTATCAAAAACTCCCACGTTAAATGAAGGTAAGTATGCAGATACTGCAATCAAGAGTTTATATAACATGCTGATCAAGAGGGGTGCTAACGGAAAAGCGCTAAAAGCAAAAATAGCTGGCGGCGCACAGATGTTTAAGTTCTCTTCCGGAAGTGAAATGATGCGAATCGGTCCAAGAAACGTTGAACGTGTTAAAGAAGAACTGTCTGCTCTTAAAATTCCTTTATTAGCAAGTGATGTAGGAGGCTCGAGTGGAAGAACCATTGAATTCAATCCAGAGAACACATTATTAACAATTAAAACGGTTAATGCAGGAACGAAAGTGATTTAGAATTTTACAAAAAAAAACGAGGAGGATTACCATGACGGAGCCATCTTTAGTAGAAGAACAATCTTGCTGGGAAAAGTGGAACACTAGTCGTGATCGAGAAGCAGGTGACGAACTGATGCGGGCGTATCTACCACTTGTCAATTATCATGTACAACGTATATCGGTTGGTTTACCTAAAAGTGTTAACAAAGATGAACTCCGATCCCTTGGTATGCTAGGGTTATACGATGCTCTAAAAAAGTTTGAGCCTGAAAGAGACCTGAAATTCGATACATACGCTTCATTTCGTGTTCGTGGAGCCATATTGGATGGCTTACGAAGAGAGGATTGGCTACCAAGAAGTTTAAGAGAAAAAACGAAAAAAGTTGAAGCTGCTATTGAAAGGTTAGAACAAGAAAATCTACGTTCCGTAAGTGCAAAAGAAGTTGCTGATGAATTAGGATTCTCAGAAAATGAAGTCACAACCGTTATGTCTGAAAGTTTCCTTGCTAATGTATTATCGATTGACGAAGAGAACAAAGAAACAGAAAGTCGTGAAAAAGTTAGTTATACAATAGAAGATAAAAAAGCAATCACCCCTGAAAATAGTTTGCTACAGGAAGAACTTCATGGCGAACTTGCAGAAGTGATCAAGGAATTATCTGAAAAAGAGCAACTTGTAGTAAGTTTGTTCTATTTTGAGGAACTAACATTGACCGAAATCGGGCAAGTACTAGGTCTATCAACATCCAGAATATCTCAAATACACTCGAAAGCACTCTTTAGAATTCGACAGGTTCTACAACGATATATGTAAGGAGTAGGGATATGGATCAATGGTTTCATATAAAATTGGAAGATAGTGAAACGCAGGCTCTCTTATTAAAAAAAGGAGTTGAAATCCCATCAGGTGAAGTCACATTTTCGCGCCTTTTAGCTTGGATCGAATCAAGAGGTATACGATATGGAATTAGAAATGAAGTATTGAGTTTAGTAGCAGAAAATCTAGATACTTTTAAATTCCCTGCTGAGATCGCAAAAGGTAAACTACCGATGGACGGAGAACCTGCAAGACTTGTTTCATCTTTCTCAAATGAAAAAAGCCTTAAAATAAACGAAAATGCAAAGCTTGATTTTAAACGACTTTTTACAATACCAACAGCTGAATTCGGAGAGATGCTAGCTAGAAAAGAAAAAGCTACAGAAGGCATCGCAGGAATCAGTGTATACGGAAATGTGATACCAGCAAAAAAAGGTAAAGATCTGATAGTGAAGAATGGTGTGAATACCGTATTTAACGAAAAAGAGCAATGCGTTTATGCCTCAGCTAGCGGGGAAGTAACTTTTCAAAGAAATAGTGTGAATATTTATCCTGTCTATCGAGTGGACGGAGATGTTTCCTTAAAGACTGGCCATATTGATTTTGTAGGAAATGTACATATAACCGGCGATGTACCTTCAGGATTTAAAATATCAGCAAAAGGTGATGTGAGAGTCGAAGGAGTTGTAGAGGCAGCGGATATCACAACAGACGGGAACGTTGTTATCGGTGGTGGTGTCGTAGGTCAAGGAAAAGGAACGGTTCGTTGTAATGGAGATTTCACTTCGCTGTATATTAGTCAAGGAAACATATACGCGGGAGGAAATATAAGGGTAGCTCAAACGATTCTACACAGTCATTGTGAGGCAGAATTGACTGTTACATGTACAAGCGGAAAAGGGAATATATCAGGTGGCACGTGTATTGCTGGAAAGGGAATATCAGCGAATGATATAGGAAATGAGACGTACTCCAAAACGATTTTACACTTAAAAACGATTGCCAGAATGGAGACCGATATCTTACAATATGAACAAAAAATTCTTGAACTGCAAAAGAATTTGGAGAAACTAAATCATTTAAAGACTGTATTGATCCAGAAAAATTCAGAGCAACAAACGATTAATCGTATCATTAATACAATTTCTCAAGCGAAACGTGATATTGTTAACCTTCAAAAAGAAATTCAAAAATGTAAAAGTTCTTCAAATTCTACTATTATTATTAAAGGTACGCTTCACCCAAATGTTGAGATCTGTATCGGAAAGTACAAACGAAAAATTCAATCTTCATTTAATGCTGCAAGAGTATTTATCGAAGAGAAGGAAATTGTTGTTCACTCCCTATAAGAATTGGATGTGGATGCTGTGAGTTTGAAATTAATAGAGCTTCAAGTTGCTATTCCAAGAACAGTTGATGCGTCAAAAGCAAGTATAGATCTTATGAACAGAGGACTTCTTCAACTTCAAGAGACCACAGAAGAAATACGGAAGAAAGACAAGAATGAATCTAAACGGGTCAATCAGAAAGAAGCAGCGGAGGCAGGTTTGTTTCCATCCTATCACCAGCACCAGCAAGAAAAGATGAGTTCAAAGAGTCCGTGTCATCCTTATAAAGGGAAGAAAATTGATTTTACAGGTTAGGATGAATGTGATGTATGCTTTAGTTTTTCTTAGTTTCTTATTAAATATAGTCTGTTTTTATTTTGTTATAAATTTGCGTAAAAAACTACAGCAGCAAAGTAATTTAAATGACACAAGAATAAGTGAAGAGCTAGAAGAACTTCTTGAGTTGTTTTCAGAAGAAATGAAGCTTGAAAATGAACACTTGCATAATATGATCGTGAAATTTATGCAAGACCAACAACAGCAAAATCTTTCGACAGATACGGCAGAAAAATCATCAGTTCTGTCTGAAGATCCCGAAACCGATTACAATGCTTCACAAGATGATCGCTTAACTAAAGATACGAATGAAGTATTAATATTAGCTCAAGAGGGATATAATGCTGAAGAAATTGCAAAAATGCTGCACAGAGGTAAAGGTGAAGTAGAGTTGCTTTTAAAATTTTATCGATAACAAGCAAAAAGACTTGCAGAAATTGCACGAAACATGTTATATTATTTCTCGGTGTTAATCACACACGTTTGCGGATTTGAGTAATGTGGTGCTGACCAAGTCAGTTATTGCTCAAAGGTGAAACAAACGGAGGTAAAAAAACCTAGGAGGTGCCATTATGGCAGTAATTTCAATGAAACAATTGTTAGAAGCTGGTGTACACTTCGGTCATCAGACTCGCCGTTGGAATCCGAAAATGTCTCGTTACATTTTCACAGAAAGAAACGGTATCTACATCATCGATCTTCAAAAGACAGTAAAGAAAGTTGAAGAGTGCTACAATGTTATGCGTAACATCGCAGCTGACGGTGGAAAGATCCTTTTCGTAGGAACAAAGAAACAAGCTCAAGATTCAGTTAAGGAAGAAGCTGAACGTTCTGACATGTACTACATCAACCAACGTTGGTTAGGTGGAACATTAACAAACTTCGGTACTATCCGCAAGCGTATCAACCGCTTAAAAGATCTTGAAAAAATGCAAGAAGACGGTACTTTTGAAGTTCTTCCTAAGAAAGAAGTTATTCTTCTTAAAAAGGAAATGGAACGTCTTGAAAAGTTCCTAGGCGGAATTAAAGACATGAACAAGCTTCCTGACGCATTATTCGTAGTTGACCCTCGTAAAGAGCGCATCGCGATTGCAGAAGCTCGTAAATTAAACATCCCGATCATCGCTATCGTTGATACGAACTGTGATCCGGACGAAGTTGATCACGTTATCCCTGGTAACGATGATGCAATTCGTGCAGTTAAACTTCTTACTGGTAAAATGGCAGATGCTATCATCGAAGCTAACCAAGGCGGAGAAGAAGTAGCAGAAGCAGCTGAAGAAGAAACTACTGCTTAATTAAATGGAATGCTCAAGGGTGGTAGAGGGGATGACCCTTTATCACCCTTTTTATGTAAAAACACAATCAGCACTACATATCCCATAAGGAGGCAAAAACACATGGCTATTACAGCACAAATGGTTAAAGAATTGCGTGAGAAAACTGGCGCAGGTATGATGGATTGTAAGAAAGCACTAACTGAAACAGATGGTAACATGGAGGCGGCAATTGATTACCTTCGTGAAAAAGGGATCGCGAAAGCTGCTAAGAAAGCTGACCGTATCGCTGCAGAAGGTTTAACTTCAGTAATCGTTGAAGGAAACAAAGCAGTAATCCTTGAAGTGAACTCTGAAACAGATTTCGTTGCAAAAAACGAAAACTTCAAAAACTTAATCGCTGAACTAGGTAACCACTTGTTGGCTACAGAGCCTGCTTCTGTTGAAGATGCATTGGCTTCTGATTTCAACGGAACAACTGTAAATGACTACATCAACGCTGCAATTGCAAAAATTGGTGAAAAACTTACACTTCGTCGTTTCGAAATCTTGAAAAAAGACGACAATGCAGCATTCGGCGCATACCTTCACATGGGTGGTCGTATTGGAGTTCTTTCAGTTGTTGAAGGGACTACAGAAGAAGAAGTTGCGAAAGACGTTTCAATGCACGTTGCAGCAGTAAACCCTAAATACATCTCTCGTGACGAAGTTAGTGAAGAAGAAGTATCACGTGAGCGTAAAGTGTTAACGGAACAAGCACTTAACGAAGGGAAACCTGAAAACATCGTAGCTAAAATGGTAGAAGGACGTCTTGGTAAATACTTCGAAGATATTTGCTTAAACGACCAATCTTTCATTAAAGATCCAGACCAAAAAGTTGGTAAATATGTAGCTTCCAAAGGTGCTACTGTTAAAGCCTTCATTCGCTTTGAAGTAGGAGAAGGTCTTGAAAAGCGTGAAGACAACTTCGCTGAAGAAGTAATGTCTCAAGTTAAAAAGTAAGCACAGTTTGAAAAAGAGGGGAGCACGTTGTGTTCCTCTTTTTTTACAGAAATAACCTTGGTTTATTTATGGTTTTTTAAAAAAGATCGTTGCTTGTGCTTTTTAAGACATCATTGACTAGTTGATTGAAGTGTAAGGTGCGAGACTCCTGCGGGCTCACCGCACGCCCCGCGGAAACCGAGCACCTGAAACGGAAATCAACCTCTTTCACAAGCAACAAAGCTTTACACGAAAAGCCTTATTACCAAAGTAAATACATTTTTTTTAGGTGATGGAGGGACAAATGACTACTTCAAAATATAAACGAGTCGTCTTGAAATTAAGCGGAGAAGCACTAGCAGGTGAACAAACT
The DNA here is from genome assembly GCF_036213205.1 of Fictibacillus nanhaiensis. GTDB lineage: Bacteria > Bacillota > Bacilli > Bacillales > Fictibacillaceae > Fictibacillus > Fictibacillus nanhaiensis_E. The sequence goes on along the minus strand of NZ_JARMFC010000010.1, from coordinate 27,305 downwards.
TCTGGAATCGACCCAAAAATCGTTCAGTCAATTGCAGAACAAGTAAAAGAAATCGTTGAACTCGACGTAGAAGTTGCTGTAGTTGTAGGTGGTGGTAACCTATGGCGCGGTAAGACGGGCAGTGAGATGGGAATGGACCGTGCCTCAGCAGACTATATGGGCATGCTTGCTACAGTTATGAATTCATTAGCTCTTCAAGACAGTCTTGAAAACATCGGGGTTCAAACAAGAGTACAGACATCTATAGAAATGCGTCAGGTTGCAGAACCTTATATCAGAAGAAAAGCCATTCGTCACCTTGAAAAGAAGCGAGTTGTCATATTTGCTGCAGGAACGGGTAACCCTTACTTCTCAACAGATACGACAGCAGCACTTAGAGCAGCAGAAATTGAAGCAGAAGTCATCTTGATGGCTAAAAACAACGTCGATGGTGTGTATTCAGCAGATCCTAAATTGGACGAGAACGCTGTTAAGTATACGACATTATCTTATCTTGATCTTTTAAAAGACGGCCTAGCTGTAATGGATACAACAGCTTCATCGCTATGTATGGATAATGATATCCCGTTAGTTGTTTTCTCGATTATGGAAGAAGGAAACATCAGACGAGCAGTTGCCGGAGAAAAAATAGGAACCGTTATAAGGGGGAGAAACTAATGGCAAAAGAAGTTTTAACTCAAGCAGAAGAAAAGATGCAAAAAGCAATCGGAGCACTAAGACGCGAGTATTCTACTCTACGTGCAGGTAGAGCAAACCCTTCACTATTAGACAGAGTACAAGTTGATTATTATGGAACTCAAACTCCGATCAATCAATTGGCAGGTGTAACAACTCCAGAAGCTAGACTACTTGTGATCCAGCCTTACGACAAATCTGCCATGGCAGATATCGAAAAAGCAATCCTAAAGTCTGATCTTGGTCTAACACCTTCTAACGATGGTCAGGTGATTCGTATTGCGATTCCAGCTCTTACAGAAGAGCGCAGAAAAGAATTGGTTAAACTTGTTAAAAAGTTTGCTGAAGAAGCGAAAGTTGCTCTAAGAAACGTTCGCCGCGATGCAAATGACGATTTGAAGAAACTTGAAAAAGAAGCTGAGATTACAGAAGATGAACTTCGCCGTTATAATGATGATGTTCAAAAACTTACTGATAAATACACAGCTGAAGTTGATTCTGTAAGTTCAGCAAAAGAAAAAGAAATCATGGAAGTATAAAGCTTTTCCATGTACAATTAAATATAAAAAGCCCTCTATAAAAGGGGGCTTTTTTATTAGACAATATCACCATGCCAGACTTTAAATAACACGGTGATAGGCATATGGAGAAAGCCTCTATAAGAGGTTGATTCTATGAAGTCTAAGAAGATGTGGAGGCTTATACATGCTTGACAAGCTTTTCTTTAAGAAAAAAAGTCCAGAAAAGAATCATACATTTAAAGAAGAAAATATCCCTAAACATGTTGCTATTATTATGGACGGCAACGGCAGGTGGGCCCGGAAGCGAGCTATGCCACGGATCGCCGGGCATCATGAAGGGATGAAAACAGTTCGAAAAATCGTTAAAGAAGCGAATAAGATTGGGATTGAAGTGCTTACCCTTTATGCTTTTTCAACTGAAAATTGGAAACGTCCTCGTGAAGAAGTTGACTTTTTAATGAAACTTCCTGGAGAATTTTTAAACACTTTTCTTCCAGATTTGATTAAAGAGAACGTACAAGTGCGAATAATGGGTAAAAAGGAGTTGTTACCACTTCACACTGTAAAAGCAGTAGATGAAGCGATTAACAAAACGAAGAGCAACAGTGGTTTAATCCTAAACTTCGCTCTGAATTATGGCAGCCGTGATGAGATTACAGCTGCAGTTAAAGCTTTGGCTTCTGAAGTGAAACAAGGAAGGTTGGAGCCATCACAAATTGATGATTCAATGATTGAACAGCATTTGATGACACATGATCTAGCGGATCCGGATCTTTTGATTCGTACAAGTGGTGAAGTTCGATTAAGTAACTTCATGCTCTGGCAGCTTGCGTATTCTGAATTTTGGTTTACTGAAGTGTTATGGCCAGATTTTTCTGAAGAGCATCTACGAGAAGCTGTATCACAATTTGCCGGACGAGGCAGGCGGTATGGCGGTGTTTAATTAAGGAGGACTTATGAAACAACGGATAATAACAGGTGTAATCGCAGCCGTTTTATTTATAGGGATTACCCTTTATGGAAGCTGGCCGTTCTCATTATTAATACTATTGCTAACTGGGATTGGCATGTTTGAATTATTGCGTATGAAAAGGATGGAACTAAGTTTTGTAGGTGTAATGGGATTTTTATTAGCAATCTTGATCGCATTGCCACAAGACTGGATGAGTTTCTTAGATCCTTTCACTAAAACTGATGCCATTATTCTTGCAGTACTTCTACTACTAGTCGTAACTGTTGTACAAAAGAACAATACAGAATACAATCATATATCGTTCGTGTTATTTAGCTCTATTTACGTAGGTTTTGGGTTTTTCTATCTACTAGAAACGAGAATATTAGAAGGTGGAGTCCAACTTCTATTCTTGATTCTATTCATGATTTGGGCTACTGACTCTGGCGCATATTTCGTTGGAAAATCGATCGGGAAACGTAAACTTTGGCCGGTTATTTCTCCAAACAAAACAATTGAAGGGGCAGTTGGAGGTATCTTCTTTAGTCTTGTTGTTGGTGTAATCAGCTATTTGACTCATTTTGTGGATATGTCGTTACCAAATATTCTACTGATTTCAATTATCGTTGGTATCTTTGGTCAGATAGGTGACTTGGCAGAATCCGCATTCAAACGAATCTATGATGTGAAAGACTCTGGTACTTTGCTTCCTGGACACGGTGGAATATTAGATAGACTAGACAGTGCGTTATTTGTATTCCCGTTGCTCCACGTACTTCATTTGATAGGATAACGCTAGGAGGTATAGTATGAAATCGGTTAGTTTACTTGGTGCAACAGGTTCAATCGGCGTTCAGACATTAGATGTGATCGCCTCACATCCAGAACAGTTCAAATTAAGTTCGATGTCTGTAGGTAAGAATATTGAGGCTGCTGAACATATCATACAGAAATTTCAACCTGAAATTTGTGCCGTTCAAAATGAAGAAGATGCAAAAGTTCTTCGGTCTAAAGTAAATTCATCAACAAAAATTGTCTCAGGGATGGACGGATTGATTGAAGCCTCGGTTTCTACTGATTCAACGGTTGTTGTGAATGCTGTGATCGGAAGTGTAGGCTTACTTCCTACATTAAAAGCGATCGAAGCTAAGAAGACAATTGCTTTAGCCAATAAAGAAACCCTTGTTACTGCAGGGCATCTCGTAATGGAAAAAGCGAAGAAGCACAACGTGGCCATACTTCCGGTAGATTCTGAGCATTCAGCGATCTATCAATGTTTGAATGGCGAAGATAGTGAACGTGTTGAGAGATTGATATTAACAGCTTCAGGTGGGAGTTTTAGAGATCGAACACGCGATGAGCTAGAACACGTTACGGTACAAGAAGCTTTAAATCATCCAAACTGGTCTATGGGTGCGAAAATAACGATTGATTCCGCAACAATGATGAATAAAGGGTTAGAAGTAATTGAAGCTCACTGGTTATTTTCCTTTGATTATTCGAAAATAGACGTCATTTTACATAAGGAAAGTATCATACACTCTATGGTAGAGTTTGTTGATACAAGCATTATCGCTCATTTGGGACAACCAGATATGAGAGTGCCGATACAGTACGCTCTTACATATCCCGATCGGCTTGAATTAATAAACGGGAAAAGGTTAAACTTATGGGAAGTTGGGAAGTTACATTTTCAAGAAATGGACTACGACCGGTTCAGGTGTTTAAAACTGGCATTTCAAGCAGGAAAAGCAGGAGGCTTGATGCCGACGGTTTTAAATGCTGCGAACGAAAAAGCGGTTGAGCTATTCTTGAATGGTCATATCTCGTTTCTTGAGATTGAAGAGATGATTGAACGTGCTATGCAAGAGTTGTCTAATGTCAGTACGCCAGACCTTGAGACAATACAAGAAACAGATAATAGGACTCGTCAATATGTGGAGTCACTACTTAGTAAAGGCAGGTAATGGGAATGAACACTGTGATAGCCATTATCATCATTTTAGGTGCTTTAATTTTCTTTCATGAACTCGGACATCTATTGCTAGCAAAACGTGCAGGCATCTTGTGTCGTGAGTTTGCTATTGGATTCGGCCCAAAAGTGTTTGCCTTCAAGAAAGGGGAAACGGTCTATACGATTCGTCTTTTACCGCTTGGAGGGTTCGTACGTATGGCTGGAGAAGATCCAGAAGGTATAGAACTTAAGGCAGGTCACAGAGTTGGTATGATCTTCAACCAAGCAGATGAAGTTGAGAAGATCATTGTCAATCACCGTGATAAATATCCGGTTCAAAAAACGATTACCATTGAAAAAGCTGATCTAGAACGTGAATTGTATTTAACAGGTTTTGAAAATGAAGACTCTGGAACTTCGACTTATAAAGTTAAAGAAGATGCGCTGTTTGTAGCAGATCACCAAGAGATGCAGATTGCACCATTTAATCGACAGTTTGGATCTAAGACGATCATGCAGAGAACACTCGCAATTTTCGCTGGGCCAGCAATGAACTTTTTACTTGCTTTTGTGATCTTAGTTGTATTCTCACTCATGCAAGGTATCCCGACAAATGAATCACGACTAGGTACACTTCAAGAAGGTGCAGGCGCTGAGAAAGCAGGTTTAATAAAAGGGGATAAAATTATTGCTGTTCAGGGCGAAAAAATGGACGACTGGAAAGAGTTAGTTTCCGTCATTCAAGAAAATCCTGGCGAAAAATTAATGTTTACGATCAACCGTAATGGAGAAGAGAAAGTGGTTCCTGTCACGCTTGGCTCTCGTAAAGGTGCTGATGATAAGAATGAAGGGTTTATCGGAGCACATCCATATACGGAATCCTCTTTTGTTGGATCATTAGAATATGGCGCTAAACAAACATGGTTTATGACAACGGCTATATTTACAGGGCTCGGCCAACTGATAACGGGTCAGCATGGAATTGATCAGTTATCTGGGCCACTTGGAATCTATGAATATACAGATCAAGCTGCTAAAGCTGGAGTTTATATGCTATTGCAATGGGCAGCTATATTAAGTGTTAACTTAGGGATCTTTAACTTATTGCCATTACCGGCACTTGACGGAGGTCGACTTCTGTTCCTAGGAGTAGAAGCATTGAGAGGGAAACCGATCGATCCGCAAAAAGAAGGAATGGTTCATTTTATCGGGTTTGCTTTTCTGATGTTATTGATGCTTGTTGTAACATGGAATGATATACAGAAAATTTTTCTTGGTTAATTAGGGATGATTTGAGGAGTAGAGATTATGAGACAAAGTCAGTTGTTTATGCCAACACTACGGGAAGTACCTGCAGACGCAGATGTAAAGAGTCATCAGCTTTTATTAAGAGCTGGTTTTATCCGCCAAAATGCTGCAGGTATCTATTCTTTTTTGCCTCTGGGGAAAAAAGTGCTTCATAAAATAGAAAATATAGTACGAGAAGAAATGAATCGTGCCGGTTCACAAGAGATGATGATGCCTGCGCTGCAGCTTGCTGAACTATGGCAAGAAAGTGGGCGTTGGTATAGCTACGGTCCAGAATTAATGAGATTGAAAGACCGACACGAGCGTGATTTTGCTCTTGGAGCGACACATGAAGAAGTGATTACGAGCATTGTTCGAGACGAAGTGAAATCATATAAAAAGCTTCCTCTTAATCTATATCAAATTCAAACAAAGTTTAGGGATGAAAAGCGCCCTCGTTTCGGTCTGTTACGCGGAAGAGAGTTCATTATGAAAGATGCTTACTCTTTCCATGATAAACCAGAAAGTCTTGATGAAACGTATGAAGCGATGAAAGATGCCTACTCAGCGATCTTTAGCCGTTGCGGACTGAACTTCCGTGCTGTTTTAGCGGACTCAGGTGCGATCGGTGGTAAAGATAATCATGAGTTCATGGTTTTATCAGAAATTGGTGAAGATTTGATCGCGTATTCAACGGATTCAGATTTTGCAGCGAACATAGAGATGGCTCCTGTTGTACTTCGAGAAGATCGTTCATCTGAAGCTTTGATGGTGCTAGAAAAAGTAGAAACGAAACATGCAAAAACGATTGAAGAAATTTCAGATTTCTTACAAGTTGCACCTTCAAAAGTCATTAAATCATTGCTATATATCGCTGACGAACAACCTGTTTTAGTGTTAGTCAGAGGAGATCATGAGGTTAATGAGATTAAGCTTAAGAATGTGCTTTCTGTTAAAGAAGTAGAATTGGCTACGGCAGAAGAAACAAAGAAATGGTTGAATGCTGAACACGGATCTATCGGACCAGTTCATACTTCAAAAGAAGTGAAAGTCATCGCGGATCAAGCAGTACCTTATATGGTAAACGCAGTTTGTGGTGCAAATGAAACAGGCTACCATTACACGAATGTTAATCCAAATAGAGATTTTGAGTTTAATGAAACAGCTGATCTTCGTTTTGTAGTAGAAGGTGATCTGTCACCAGATGGAAAAGGGACAATCGTTTTTGCAAAAGGAATTGAAGTCGGGCATGTGTTCAAACTTGGTAAAGTATACAGTGAGCCGATGAAAGCCTCCTACTTAGACGAAAATGGTAAGAATCAGATCATGTCCATGGGTTGTTACGGGATCGGTGTTTCTCGTACATTAGCGGCAGTAGCTGAAGAAAACAATGATGACAAAGGTTTAATCTGGCCGTTATCACTAACTCCGTTCGATGTTCATTTAATTGCTGTAAACAGTAAGAATGCCGAACAAGCAGCTCTTTCCGATGAATTGTATACTCAAATTAAAAACGATGGGTTTGATTGCTTATATGATGACCGCCCTGAACGTGCTGGTGTGAAATTTACAGATAGTGACCTTATCGGATTGCCAATTCGTGTAATGGTTGGAAAGCGTGCTTCAGAAGGAATCGTTGAAGTAAAGATTCGTAAGAGCGGAGAATCTTATGAAGTACCTGCTTCTGAACTTAGCAGCTTTATTAAAAATGAGTGGGACAAGCTTAAGAATTAATAAATTTTTGTGTTAATCTATAATACTAATAGAGGAGGCGCCTCTCATACAAGAGGTGTCTTTCTCTTTGTACTTTACGAATAAGGATCTAATCTTTATGATGGTAATCGAGGCTTACGATTTATAGCTATAGTATAATAAAAAAAGTAACGAATAAAAATGTTGGTTAGTATGTGAAAACATAATTAAACCCCTTTAAAAGGAGGTTCGTATGAGCGGAAATGATCAGCAGATCAGACAAGAAAGGCTATCGCTTCTTTTAGAACAACTAGGTATGCCCCATGAGATGAAAGCTGGTTTTTCGGAAGGAACGATCGAAAAACTAACGATAGATAAAACAAATAGAAGCTGGCATTTTATTATAGGACTCCTGCGTCCACTAACACCGGAAAGCTATGCTTGGTTTAGTGCCAGTCTTCAACAAACTTTTAAACATATTGCTTCAGTAACATTCTCTATTCAAACACAAGAGAGTTTTCAAGCAGAGGAGCTTCTCGGATTTTGGCCTTTGTGTAAAGAAAGGTTAGTAGAGACAGCTGCACCGAGTCTAGGAAGTATGCTCTCTACACAAGACCCTATAGCGGAAGGGAATTTTTTGTGTTTGACGGTACGAAATGATGCAGAAGAAGCACTTGTGCAAAGAAAGCTATCTCCTGTTATTAAAGAGATGTACAGTCAGTTTGGCTTTCATTCTGTAATGGTTAAAACAGAGATTAAACACTCAGAAGAAGATTTTCAAAAGTTTATCGAACAGAGAAAACAAGAAGATCAAAACAAAGTAATGGAAGCATTGGTTGAAAAAGAAAAAGCTGCTAATCGATCTGAAGGACCTGCAGCAAGAACAGATATTATGATAGGTTACTCGATCAAGGATGATCCTGTTCCGATTCAAACAATTCAAGATGAAGAACGACGCATAACGATTCAAGGTTATGTCTTTCACTCCGAAACGAGAGAACTTAGAAGCGGACGGACTTTATTAACATTTAAAATTACCGATTACACGGACTCTCTATTAATTAAAATCTTCTCTCGAGACAAAGAAGATATTCCTATCCTTCAAGGGATTCAAAAGGGAATGTGGTTAAAAGTCCGAGGCGGGATTCAAAATGACACGTTTGTAAGAGATCTAGTCATGATTGCGAACGATATTAATGAGATTAAACCTGAATTTAGAAAAGATTTAGCAGATGAAGATAACAAACGTGTTGAGCTTCACCTTCACACACCCATGAGTCAGATGGATGCGATATCTTCTGTTTCATCTTTGGTGGGACAGGCAAAAAAATGGGGTCATCCAGCTATCGCCATAACCGATCATGCTGGTGTTCAATCTTTTCCAGAAGCATATAGTGCCGGGAAGAAAAATGGGATTAAGATTCTGTACGGACTTGAAGCGAATCTTGTAGATGATGGTGTACCGATCGCTTACAACGAGGCACCAAGAAAATTAACAGATGAAACATATATTGTTTTTGACGTTGAGACAACGGGTTTGTCAGCGGTTTACAATAAAATCATTGAGCTCGCAGCAGTGAAAATTCGTGGTGGAGAGATTATTGACCGTTTTGAAAGGTTTGCAAATCCTCATGAATCACTATCTCAAACAACGATCGAATTAACTGGAATTACAGATGATATGGTTGAAAACGCACCTGAGATCGAAGAAGTACTTCGGGATTTTCACGCGTTTATGGGTGAAGATATCTTAGTAGCACATTACGCTAGCTTTGACATGGGGTTCTTGAACGAAGGATTACGCAAGATTGGTTTGGGAGAAGCGAAGAACCCTGTTATTGATACGCTTGAATTAGCAAGGTTCTTGCTTCCACAATTAAAGAATCATAGATTGAATACACTTTGTAAAAGGTTTGATATCGAACTTACTCAGCATCACCGAGCTATCTATGATGCTGAAGCAACCGGCTATCTTTTGTGGAAACTTCTAAAAGAGACGTTTGAAAAGGATATCTTCTATCACGATCGGTTGAACGATAACATGGGGCAAGGTGGATTTCAAAGATCTAGGCCGTTTCACTGTACACTCTTAGCTGCGACACAAGAAGGTCTGAAGAATTTATACAAACTCGTCTCTGAGTCACATCTTTCTTATTTTTATCGAACACCACGTATCCCAAGATCACGACTAAGTAAACTACGAGAAGGTATACTCGTCGGTTCAGCTTGTGATAAAGGTGAAGTGTTTGAAGGTATGATGCAAAAACCGATCGAAGAAGTTGAAAAGATCGCGGAGTTTTATGATTACTTAGAAGTTCAGCCGCCAAGTAACTATTATCATCTTATCGAAAGAGAATTAGTCGCAGATGAGATGAACTTAAGAGAAATCCTTTCTAATATCGTTAAGCTTGGTGAGAAATTGAACAAACCGGTTGTTGCAACAGGAAACGTTCATTATTTAAACCCTGAAGATGCGATCTATCGAAAGATCTTAATCTCTTCTCAAGGTGGAGCAAATCCGCTTAACAGGCAAACTCTCCCGGAAGTGCATTTTAGAACAACAGATGAGATGTTGGACCTGTTCTCTTTCTTAGGAGAGGAAAGAGCGCAAAAAGTGGTCTGTGAAAATACGAGACAAATCGCGGATATGATTCAGGAGATCAAGCCGATTCCTGATGATCTCTATACACCAAAGATTGAAGGAGCAGATGATGAAGTACGCTCAATGAGTTATAACCGAGCTAAAAGCATCTATGGTGAAAATCTTCCTGAACTTGTTGAGAAGAGATTGGAAAAAGAGTTAAAGAGTATCATTGGACACGGCTTTGCGGTTATTTACTTAATTTCACATAAGCTTGTAAAGAAATCGTTGATCGATGGATACCTTGTAGGCTCACGTGGATCAGTCGGATCATCGTTTGTTGCGACAATGACTGAGATAACTGAAGTGAACCCACTGCCTCCACATTATGTTTGTCCGAAATGTAAAGAATCCCATTTCTTTAATGATGGTTCCGTTGGGTCTGGTTATGACCTTCCAGATAAAGAATGTCCAACATGCGAAGTGCTTTATATAAAAGATGGACAAGATATACCGTTTGAAACGTTCCTTGGATTTAAAGGAGATAAAGTACCGGATATCGACTTAAACTTCTCTGGTGAATATCAACCTAGAGCGCATAATTACACGAAGGAACTGTTTGGTGAAGATTATGTGTATCGTGCAGGTACGATTGGTACTGTAGCTGAAAAAACGGCTTATGGTTATGTAAAAGGATATGCTGGAGATAATAACTTAACGATTCGATCGGCAGAAGTGGATCGCCTAGTATCTGGCTGTACAGGTGTAAAGAGAACAACAGGTCAGCATCCGGGTGGAATCATTGTTGTTCCAGATTATATGGATATCTATGATTTTTGTCCCGTGCAGTTCCCAGCTGACGATAGTAATTCAGAATGGAAGACGACCCATTTTGATTTTCACTCGATTCACGATAATTTATTAAAACTTGATATACTCGGACACGATGATCCAACCGTTATCCGTATGCTACAAGATCTAAGCGGTATTGATCCGAAGACAATACCTGCTTCTGATCCAGAAGTGATGAAAATTTTCTCTGGTCCAGAGGTGTTAGGTGTATCAGAAGAACAGATCATGTGTAAGACAGGTACATTAGGTATTCCAGAGTTCGGAACAAAGTTCGTAAGACAAATGCTTGAAGAAACAAAACCAAGTACTTTTTCTGAACTTGTACAGATTTCAGGACTATCTCATGGTACTGACGTGTGGCTGAACAACGCCAACGAACTGATCGCAAACGGCACTTGTGTGTTAAAAGACGTTATCGGATGTCGTGATGATATTATGGTCTATCTGATCTATAAAGGCCTTGAGCCATCACTTGCATTTAAGATCATGGAAAGTGTACGTAAAGGAAAAGGTCTGCCGGATGAGTGGATCGAAGAGATGAAGAAGAACGATGTACCTGATTGGTATATTGGTTCATGCTTGAAGATCAAATACATGTTCCCTAAAGCCCATGCAGCAGCATACGTGTTGATGGCCGTTCGTATCGCATATTTTAAAGTTCGCTATCCAATTTGGTTCTATGCGGCATATTTCACCGTAAGAGCGGATGATTTTGATGTGGACTCTATGATCAGAGGTTCAAAGCAACTGCGTACTAAAATTGAAGAGATCTCAGCTAAAGGTCTTGATGCTTCTACAAAAGAGAAGAACTTGCAAACGGTTCTAGAACTCGCACTTGAGATGTGTGAAAGAGGGCTATCATTCCAGAAGATCGATCTGTATCGATCGAGCGCAACAGACTTCCTAGTAGAAGGTGATACATTAATACCACCCTTCAATTCAATCGCAGGCTTAGGTACAAATGCAGCATTAAACATTGTAAAAGCAAGAGAACAAGGTGAATTTCTTTCTAAAGAAGATCTTCAGCAGCGTGCGAAGTTATCTAAGACTATTATTGAGTACTTAGATGATCAAGGATGTTTGGAAGGAATGCCTGATGCAAACCAGCTTTCACTCTTTTAACAAGGGCTTTCTGAAGGCTTGATAAGTTGCAGTATTTTATTGGTTATGGTATAGTATTTTTGGAAATACTGTTGAATGAATAACTGTCGGCGAAAGAGTGGGGCTCCCCACTCTTTCGTTACGTTTTGAGGTCATTCAGTAAGAAGGAGGGCAGCAATGAGTCAGAAGATTACAGAGCTCACAACAGAGCTTGTAACCCCAATCGTTGAAAAACTAGGACTTGAACTTGTTGACGTTGAATTTGTTAAAGAGGGTAAAAACTGGTTTCTCCGTGTATATATCGATTCCACAGATGGGATTGATATCGAGGAATGCGGGACTGTCAGTGAACAATTAAGTGAAAAATTAGATGAACTTGATCCGATCGAACAGCCCTACTTTTTAGAAGTATCTTCTCCAGGTGTTGAAAGACCGCTAAAAAAACCTGAAGATGTAAAAAATGCTATTGGCAAAAATGTAAACATTAAACTTTATGAGCCTTTAAACGGCGAAAAAGTATATGAAGGACTTTTAAAAGACTTTGACGGTGAAACGCTGTTCATGGAAATTAGAGTGAAAACGCAAGTGAAAAAGGTAGAGTTACCTTATGCTAAAGTGGCCAACGCCCGTCTTGCGGTTGTTTTTTAATGAAGAGGGGAGAAGAAAAATGAGTACCGAGCTTTTGGATGCACTTACATTGTTAGAAAAAGAAAAAGGGATTAGTAAAGAAGTAATTATTGAAGCGATTGAAGCAGCCCTTATTTCTGCGTACAAGCGCAATTTTCATCAAGCGCAAAATGTTCGTGTTGATTTTAACAGAGACACAGGAAGTATACGTGTTTTTTCAAGAAAAAATGTGGTTGAAGAAGTTGAGGACGATCGTCAAGAGATTTCAGTGGCTGAAGCTCAAGCAATCAACCCTGGCTATGAATTAGAAGATATCGTAGAAGAAGAAGTTACACCAAAAGATTTTGGTCGTATTGCTGCTCAAACAGCTAAACAAGTAGTAACACAGCGCGTACGTGAAGCAGAGCGTGGGATCATCTTCTCAGAATTTATTGATCGTGAAGAAGATATCATCACGGGAATTGTTCAGCGTCAAGACCACCGTTATATGTACGTTAGCTTAGGCAGAGTGGAAGCTCTTCTTCCTGCTGCTGAACAGATGCCTGGGGAATCTCATACAACGAACGACCGCATCAAAGTTTACATCACTAAAGTTGAAAAGACGACAAAAGGTCCTCAAATTTTAGTATCACGAACTCACCCAGGTCTTTTAAAACGTTTATTCGAGCTTGAAGTACCAGAGATTTATGATGGTACGGTCGAGATTAAATCGATTGCTCGTGAAGCGGGTGACCGTTCAAAGATTGCCGTTCATGCTGCTGATCCAGAGGTAGATCCGGTTGGTTCATGTGTCGGACAAAAAGGTGCACGTGTTCAAACAATTGTAAACGAATTGAACGGTGAAAAGATTGATATCGTTCGATGGAGTGAAGATCCTGTTGTATATGTAGCGAATTCACTTAGTCCAGCAAAAGTATTAGAAGTACAAGTGAATGAAGAAGAAAAGATGACTACAGTTATCGTTCCAGACTATCAGCTTTCATTAGCGATTGGTAAAAGAGGCCAGAATGCTCGTCTAGCTGCAAAGTTAACAGGTTGGAAGATTGATATTAAAAGTGAAACAGAAGCAATAGAGTCAGGTGTGTACGATCCATCAAACGCTCAAAGTGATTTTTTTGAAGATACTGATGAGGATGAAGAGTAAGAAAAGACGAGGTGGAGACAATGAAAACACGTAAAATTCCGATGAGAAAATGCGTAGCCTGTCAAGAGATGAAGGCTAAAAAAGAATTAACACGTATTGTCCGCTCACCAGAAGGAGAAGTCTCTGTCGACACAACAGGGAAGAAATCCGGAAGAGGAGCCTACCTTTGTCATGAACCAGCTTGTATTGAACAAGCAAAAAAGAAAAAGGTTCTTGAGTCACATCTCAAAACAAAGATTCCAGCTGATCTATTTGAACAGCTAGAAAAAGGAAGTCATACATCTTGAAACCAACTCCTTGGGCAAACTTTCTTGGAATAGCAGCTCGAGCCGGTAAAGTCATTTCCGGCGAAGAACTAGTTGTGAAAAGCATCCAAAAGCAAAACGCTAAAATTGTTCTGCTATCAAAAGATGCTTCTGATAATACAAAGAAAAAAGTTACCGATAAATGCCTCTTTTACAAAATAGATCTTGCTTGGATAGAAGATCGCAATATTTTAGGTAGGGCTATTGGTAAGGAGCAACGAGTTGTAGTTGCTGTAAATGATCAAGGGTTTTCTAAGAAATTAAAGGAACTTCTTGATCACTAACTCGGGGGTGAACATATGAGTAAAATCCGCGTATACGAATATGCGAAACAGAAAAATGTTCAAAGTAAAGACATTATTGAAAAGCTAAAAACGATGGATGTCCACGTTGCGAATCATATGTCTATGATTGATCAGGCAGCTCTTAAAAAATTGGATGAAGCCTATCGTCCGAAGACGAACAAAGATCAACCAAAAGCAACAAATCAAAATCAACTCCCTAAATCAGATGTGAAACATAGCAACCCTGGTAATGACACCAAATCTAATAAAAAGGAAGTTCAAAAAGAGAGTAATATGAAAATAAAAAAAGAGAACAATAACTCGTCACAAGCTAAAGGACAAAAGTCCACGAATAACAGCCAAAATAATCAAAATAAATCTAGCAACAATAATCAAAACAAGAGCAATAGCAATCATTCAAACAACAAGAATAATAACAATAGAAACCAAAACAACAATAGAAATAACAACAAGAACAATAACAACCGCAACAAGCAAAACAGAAGTGGCGGAAACCAACAACAACAAGCTCCTCAGAAGAAAGTTCTTGAAACGCCAAGTAAGATTACTTTCACTGAATCACTTCAAGTAGGGGAACTTGCTAAAAAGTTGAACAAAGATACTTCGGAGATCATTAAAAAGTTAATGGGTCTTGGAATCATGGCAACGATCAATCAAGAGCTTGATAAAGAAGCGATTGAATTAATCGCAGCTGACTATGATGTAGAAGTAGAAGAAGAGATCATCGTAGACGAGACTGAATTTGAAAACTACGAAATCGTTGATGATGAAAAGGATCTTCAAGTTCGTCCACCAGTTGTTACGATCATGGGTCACGTTGACCACGGTAAAACAACACTACTTGATGCGATTCGTAATACGAAGGTAACTGCAGGCGAAGCTGGTGGTATTACACAGCACATCGGTGCCTATCAGATTACGAACAATGGAAAACAGATTACTTTCCTAGATACTCCTGGACATGCTGCGTTTACAACTATGCGTGCGCGTGGAGCCCAAGTAACAGATATCACGATTCTTGTTGTAGCTGCTGATGACGGTGTAATGCCTCAAACAGTAGAAGCGATCAACCACGCAAAAGCTGCTGAAGTTCCAATCATCGTAGCTGTAAACAAAATGGATAAAGAATCTGCTAACCCAGATCGTGTTATGCAAGAACTAACTGAGCACGGACTTGTTTCTGAAGCTTGGGGTGGAGACACGATCTTCGTAAACGTATCTGCGATTAAAGGTGACGGAATTGACGACCTGCTTGAAATGATCAACCTTGTTTCTGAAGTTGAAGAATTAAAAGCAAATCCAAACCGTACTGCAATTGGGACTGTAATTGAAGCACAGCTTGATAAGGGCCGTGGATCTGTAGCAACTCTTCTTGTTCAATCGGGTACGTTAAACGTTGGAGATCCAATCGTAGTTGGACACACATATGGTCGTGTTCGTGCGATGGTGAACGATCTTGGCCGCAGAGTTAAAACGGTAGGACCTTCAACGCCAGTTGAAATTACTGGATTGAATGATGTTCCACAAGCTGGAGATCAGTTCATGGTCTTCGCTGATGAGAAAAAAGCTCGTCAAGTTGGTGAATCTCGCTTCAAAAAACAGCAGGATGCACAGCGTAAAGAGTCTTCTAAACTAAATCTTGATGACCTCTTTAATCAGATTAAAGAGGGTGACATCAAAGAAATTAACGTCATCATCAAAGGTGATGTTCAAGGTTCTGTAGAGGCACTTGCAGGATCATTACAAAAAATCGATGTTGAAGGCGTAAAAGTTAAAATCATCCACTCAGGTGTTGGAGCGATCAACGAGTATGATATCATGCTTGCTTCAGCTTCAAACGCGATCGTGATTGGTTTCAACGTTCGCCCTGATAATGGTGCGAAACGTACGGCTGACGCTGAAAAAGTAGATGTTCGTCTGCATAGAATTATCTACAACGTAATCGAAGAGATCGAATCAGCAATGAAAGGGATGCTTGATCCGGAATTTGAAGAAAAAGTTATCGGGCAAGTTGAAGTTCGTACGACTTTCAAAGTTTCTAAAGTGGGTACGATCGCTGGATGTTACGTTACTGAAGGTAAAATCACAAGAGATTCCACAGTTCGCTTGATTCGTGACGGTGTTGTATCATACGAAGGTAAGATCGATGCACTTAAACGATTTAAAGATGATGCTAAAGAAGTTTCAGCTGGATACGAATGTGGGATCACGTTAGAAAAGTTCAATGATATTAAAGAAGGCGACATCATTGAAGCTTACATCATGGAAGAAATTAAAGTGAAATGATCGGGTTCTTAACGGTTGAGTTTTTCATATATGAAGCACAGTCGTTAAAGGATAAACGTTCAGTTGTTCAAAAAGCGGTACACCGGCTACGTCAACGTTTAAATATAGCTGTATCTGAAACAGGTCATCAAGATTTGTGGCAGCGCGCAGAGATAAGTATGGTTACCGTTTCTTCGGACAAAATAATAGCAGAAAAAGAATTGCAAAGAGCACTTGCGATCATTACATCTATTACTGAGTTGGAAGTTACACGATCAAACATTGAGTGGCTGTAACGCAAGTGGTAAGAAACGGGGTGTAGTAAAAATGGGCACAATCCGTTCCAATCGTATTGGGGAACAGATGAAAAAAGAGCTTAGTGACATTATAGGCCGAAAAATCAAAGACCCCCGCGTAGGTTTTGTGACTGTTACGGCGGTAGATGTAACAGGTGATTTACAGCAGGCTACGGTATATGTTTCTGTATTTGGTGATGCCGATCAAAAGGAACAAACATTACGAAGCTTAGCGAAAGCAACAGGTTTTATTCGTACAGAAATTGGGAAACGAATCCGCATGCGTAAAACACCAGACATCTTTTTTAAATTTGATGAATCTTTAAATTATGGAAGCAAGATCGAAAGTCTTTTATCTGATATCAAACGTGATGATGAAGAAGACGAAGAAAACGAAGAGCATCCGAAACCATAATAGCAAATGGATAGGCAATTCATATTGTCTATCCATTTTTTGATTTAAAAAGAGATAAAGTGATACAAGGAGAATTCGTTTATGACTGCAAGACAAGGAATTTTAGCATTGAAAAAACCTGCTGGTATGACTTCTCATGACTGTGTAGCAAAGATCCGCAGAATCTTCTCGACAAAAAAAGTGGGTCATACAGGGACATTAGATCCTGAAGTTACTGGAGTTCTCCCCATATGTATTGGTAGAGCAACTAAAGTAGCAGAGTACATGTCGGACTATGGCAAAGAGTATATCGGAGAAGTAACTTTAGGATTTTCTACAGAAACAGAAGATGCTCATGGGGAAAAAGTTAAAGAGAAACACGTTGACGCTGATATTTCATTCTCTGTGGTCAAAGACATCCTAAAAGCGTTGACTGGAGAAATTGAACAAGTTCCTCCCATGTATTCAGCTGTAAAAGTTAACGGGAAAAAACTTTATGAATATGCACGACAAGGAATGACTGTTGAACGTCCAAAGCGGAACGTAACCATCTATGAACTTGAGCTCCTAGCTGATGGTGATACTTTGCACAAAGAGGACCCTGTATTTTCTTTCCGTGTAAGATGTTCCAAAGGTACATATGTAAGGACCCTTGCTGTTGAGATCGGTGAGAGACTTGGATATCCAGCACATATGTCATCTTTGATCAGAACAGCATCAGGGCCGTTCTCGATCGAAGACTGTGTGACGTTTGAGCAGCTTGAAAGCGGTGAGACGCCTTTAGAAGATTATCTGTTTCCTCTTGAAAAAGGAATCTCTCACTTTCCAAAATGGACAGTTACTGAAGATCTGTTGTTCAAGATAAAAAATGGTTCTGTGCTTGAAGCACCAAATGATTTGGTACAAAGCCCGTTTGGTGTATATAATGAAGATGGAAAATGTCTAGCCATTTATGAGATTCATCCTTCAAAACCAGGTTTAATAAAACCTGTTAAAGTGTTAGCCATTGATTAACGAAAGAAGTTAGTAGGTGAGTTTTTGGAAACGATTGTTATAAGTCATCCACATCATTTTCAACAAGATGACCTGCCACCAGCTGTATTGGCGCTAGGTTATTTTGATGGAATTCATGTAGGGCACCAACGGGTGATTAACACAGCAGTAGAACTTGCTAAGAAGAACAACGCTATTCCTGCTGTAATGAGCTTTCACCCTCATCCGTCTGTCGTATTAGGCAAAAGTGATCAAAATTGGACATATATCACACCTTTAGAAGAGAAGAAGAAGATTCTAGAGGAGATGGGTGTAGAGAGATTTTATCTTGTGAAATTTGATCATGTTTTTGCCGGTCTAGAAACGAAGGAGTTTGTTGATCAGTATGTGATTGGACTTCATGTAGTCCATGTTGTTACCGGTTTTGATTTTTCGTATGGAAAGTATGGAAAAGGAAACGTTGAAACTTTAGTAAAAGAGTCTAACGGACAATTTGGGCAGACTGTTATTGAAAAGATAGAAAAAGATGGTCAAAAGATAAGTTCCACATTGATTCGAAACTATCTAAAAGAAGGACTGGTCGATGAGATTGAGTCCTATCTGGGTAGAAGATATAAACTTAACGGCACAGTGATTCATGGTGATAAGCGAGGTCGTACAATCGGGTTTCCGACTGCGAACCTTGACACCGATCAATATTCTTTGCCAAAAGTAGGAGTTTACGCAGTAGAGGTTTCCATCGATAACAAAAGTTATTTAGCGATGGCAAATGTAGGGTATAAACCTACATTTAAAGACGATCAAAAAAAACCTTCTCTTGAAGTTCATATTTTTGACTTCAACAATGAAATATACGGTGAAGATGTTCGAATTACTTGGTTGAAAAGGATTCGTGACGAGAAAAAATTTAGTGGAATTGACGAGCTTATCGCCCAGCTTCATGAAGATAAAAGCAAAACATATGAAATCAAGCAATCCCTATAATAAAAAACTTGCAATTATTCTATAAAAAGTCTATGATAATAACTGTACATTTTAATGTGCACATAACCATTGCTTGGCAAATCGAGTCACCGACGTTTGCTCGGTAATTGGTGTTTCTATAATTAAGGAGGTGAAAAGGATGGCTATTACTCAAGAGCGTAAGAACGAACTAATCAGCGAGTATAAGGTACATGATACGGACACTGGATCTCCAGAAGTTCAAATCGCTATCCTTACTGAACAAATCAATGAGTTGAATGATCACTTGCGTACACACAAGAAAGATCACCACTCACGTCGTGGTCTATTGAAAATGGTTGGTAAGCGTCGTAACTTGTTAACGTACCTACGTAACAAGGACATCACGCGTTACCGCGAATTGATCGGAAGACTTGGATTACGTCGTTAATCCAGCAAAGCGGGATATATTTCCCGCTTTTTTTATTGCAAGCATTCATCCATAAACGGCAATAAACATGTTATTCTTGGTATGTATGAGTAAATTCTTTCGAGTTTTTCTTTTTAGGAAGGACTACGTTAGGATATAATAGAACCATAATATGATAGGATTTTTCTAAGTGTTGAGAGGAGTACCAAGTAAAATGGATCAACAAAAAAGAACGTTTACAATGGACTGGGCGGGTAGAACGCTTACGTTCGAAATTGGAGAATTAGCAAAACAAGCGAACGGTGCTGTAATGGTCAGATATGGTGATACTGCAGTACTTTCAACAGCTGTTGCATCAAAACAGCCTAAAAATCTTAGTTTCTTTCCGCTGACAGTAAACTACGAAGAGCGTTTATATGCAGTAGGTAAAATCCCAGGTGGTTTTATTAAACGTGAAGGACGTCCAAGTGAAAAAGCGGTATTAGCGAGTCGTTTGATCGACCGTCCTATCCGTCCTTTATTCGCAGATGGTTTCCGTAACGAAGTACAAGTTGTCAGCACAGTAATGAGTGTGGATCAAAACTGTTCTTCAGAAATGGCTGCAATGATCGGATCATCACTTGCGTTGTCTATTTCTGATATTCCTTTTGAAGGACCGATAGCTGGTGTTACTGTTGGTCGAATCGAAGGCGAATTTGTGATCAATCCAACTGTTGAACAAAACGAAAAAAGTGATATTCAACTGATTGTTGCGGGTACTAAACATGCGATCAACATGGTTGAAGCTGGTGCAGAAGAAGTTTCTGAAGAAGTGATGCTTGAAGCGATCATGTTTGGTCATGAAGAAATCAAAAAGTTAATCGCTTTCCAAGAACAAATCGTTGCTGAAATCGGTAAAGAAAAGATGGAAGTTGTTCTTCATGAGCTGGATAAAGATATCGAGCAAGAAGTACGTGAATTTGTTGGTAATGATGTAAAAGAAGCTGTTAAAGTCGTGGAAAAGCACGCACGTCAGGAAGCTTTAGACGCAGTAAGTGCAAACGTCGCTTCTCGCTATGAAGAAGATGAAGATAAAGCCAGTGAAGCAAAAGAGGTTTTACATAAACTCATCAAAGAAGAAGTGAGGCGCTTGATCCTTAAGGAGAAAGTTCGTCCAGACGGAAGAAAAACGGATGAGATTCGTCAACTTTCTTCTAAAGTAGGTATTCTAGCAAGAACTCATGGTTCAGGTCTATTTACACGTGGGCAAACTCAAGCACTTAGCATCTGTACGTTAGGAGCACTTGGCGATGTTCAAGTTCTTGATGGTCTTGGTGTGGAAGAGTCAAAACGATTCATGCATCAATACAACTTCCCTCCATTCAGTGTAGGTGAAACTGGGTTCATGCGCGGACCAGGTAGACGTGAGATCGGACATGGTGCTCTAGGTGAGCGTGCTTTAGAGCAAGTTATTCCGAATGAAGAAGAATTCCCATACACGATCCGTCTCGTTTCAGAAGTATTAGAGTCAAATGGTTCAACATCACAAGCAAGTATTTGTGCAAGTACGCTTGCATTGATGGATGCTGGTGTACCGATCAAAGCTCCTGTAGCTGGTATTGCGATGGGTCTGATCTCTGACGGTGAAGACGTAACAGTGTTAACGGATATTCAAGGCATGGAAGATCATCTTGGAGATATGGACTTTAAAGTAGCAGGTACACCAAACGGTATCACTGCTCTTCAAATGGACATTAAGATTTCAGGTATTAATCGTGAAATCCTTCAAGAAGCTTTAACACAAGCAAAAGAAGGGCGTATGATCATTCTAAAGTCTATGCTTGCGACACTTTCAGAATCTCGTACACAACTTTCTCAATATGCTCCTAAGATCTTAACGATGAAGATCAATCCGGATAAAATCCGTGATGTAATCGGGCCAAGTGGGAAGATCATCAACAAGATCATTGAAGAAACTGGTGTTAAGATTGATATCGAGCAAGATGGTACAGTCTTCATCGCTTCAACTGACGAAGCTATGAACAAAAAAGCGAAGAAAATCATTGAAGATATCGTTCGTGAAGTTCAAGTAGGAGAGTACTACATGGGTAAAGTAAAACGTATCGAAAAGTTTGGTGCGTTCGTAGAACTATTCAGTGGTAAGGATGGACTTGTTCACATCTCTGAACTCGCTGAAGAACGTGTAGGAAAAGTAGAAGATGTTGTGAAGCTTGGTGACGAAATCATGGTTAAAGTTATGGAGATCGATAACCAAGGTCGCGTTAACTTATCTCGCAAAGTTGTACTGAAAGAAGAAAAAGCAAAGAGCGAACAGCAGCAAAACGTTTAATAAAGTAATTAAAAAGACTGACCAATGGATACTTCTTATCCTATTGGTCAGTCTTTTATTTGTATATTTTACATGTTGTTTGAATAGAATGATCATCTTTGAAGGTTGTTTAAGCGTTCTAACCTGTCCAACTCGTACATACTTTGGTTACAGGGAGGGAGTTTACGTGAAAAATAAAATTCTTCAATGGTCATTAGTAGTATTGGTTATCACTTCAATAGCGTTTTCGTTGCATAACCCATTTACAAGCACCTATATCGAAAGTTTGAAGGCTCAGAGCACAGCCGTTTCACAGATGGAGTCGAATTCAATCTATCAACAGATCAAAGAGAAAGCGAAGGAGCTAAATCGCCCTCCTAAAAATGCAGAGATCGATCCAGTCTGGAAAGCCACTCCCGGTTATAATGGTATTGTTGTTGATATGGAAGCATCCTTTAAAGCGATGAAAAAAGCGAATAAATTTGATGAGAATAAACTTGTGATTAAACAAATAAATCCAAGCGTTCATCTTGAAAACCTTCCTGCGTCACCGATCTATAGAGGTAACCCAGAAAAACCTATGGTTACGCTGTTAGTGAACGTTGCTTGGGGAAATGAGTATCTGCCTGGTATGCTTCAGACGATGAAAAAAAATAATGTGAAGTCAACTTATTTTCTAGATGGTTCATGGGTGAAGAAGAACCCTTCGCTCGCAAAAATGATTGCAGAAGAAAAACATGAGATCGGTAATCACGCATACTCCCATCCGGATTTAAAAAAGATGACTAATTCAAGGATTACAGAGGAACTCAAACAGACCAATGAAGTGATACATGCAACACTAGACATCCATCCAAAATGGTTTGCTCCGCCAAGTGGAAGTTTTCGAAACGACGTTGTACAAATTGCCTCAGAGATGGATATGAAAACAATTCTTTGGACGGTTGATACGATCGATTGGAGAAAACCTAATCCTGATGAAATGGTTAACAGAGTCCTTAGTAAATTACATCCTGGTGCAATGATTTTGATGCACCCAACGGAATCATCGTCTGCTGGTTTAGATAAACTAATTAAAGGAATAAAAGAAAAAGGATACAGTATTGGAACGGTGTCAGACTTGATGGATGAAAAGAGATTAGTACCTAAAACCATCAAGTAAAGTTGTGTACGTGTTATGATAATGGTATATTGTTCCTATGATTAATGGAACAACTGACAGCTAGGGGGAAACAAGTTTGATTAATAGATATACATGCTCAAACGGCGTGCGAATAGTTCTGGAGAACATTCCAACCGTACGTTCTGTAGCGATCGGTGTATGGATCGGCACAGGTTCAAGATTTGAAAACACAAAAAACAACGGAATCTCGCATTTTCTGGAGCACATGTTCTTTAAAGGAACAAAGACGAGAACTGCACGAGAAATTGCCGAATCTTTTGATAGCATCGGTGGACAAGTGAATGCTTTTACTTCAAAAGAATACACTTGTTATTATGCTAAAGTTCTTGATACACACTCACCGTATGCTTTAGAAGTACTAGCAGATATGTTTTTTAACTCTACTTTCGATGAAGGTGAGTTATCCAAAGAAAAGAATGTTGTCCTAGAAGAAATTAAAATGTATGAAGATACACCTGATGATATTGTTCATGATATGCTAAGTCGAGCTAGCTTTCAAAACCATGAACTCGGGTTTCCAATTCTAGGAACGGAAGAAACATTGAACACGTTTACTGGGAATACACTTCGAGATTATATGGATACTCATTATGTTCCTGAAGAAGTAGTGATTTCTGTCGCAGGAAACGTCGATGAAT
Organism: Fictibacillus nanhaiensis; assembly: GCF_036213205.1. Classification (GTDB taxonomy): domain Bacteria; phylum Bacillota; class Bacilli; order Bacillales; family Fictibacillaceae; genus Fictibacillus; species Fictibacillus nanhaiensis_E. Next base: position 3,860 of record NZ_JARMFC010000010.1, on the reverse strand, counting down.
CGTTCATTAAGGAAGTAGAGAAATGGTTCGGTGACTACAAAACAAGCGGAGTTATCAAACCTCAAATTGAAACTCCTGTTTTTCATCCAGAGAAACTTTCTCGTAAAAAAGAAACAGAACAAGCACATCTATGTCTTGGCTTCCCTGGACTTTCTCTTAAAGATAAACGCAGCTATAGTTTGATTATCCTCAATAACATTTTTGGATCAAGCATGTCTAGTCGCTTGTTCCAAGAAGTAAGAGAGCAGAAGGGGTTAGCTTATTCTGTGTTCTCTTACCATTCAGCGTTTCAGGATAATGGAATCTTTACTATTTATGGAGGAACAGCTCCACATCAACTAGATGAGCTGTATAATACGATCTTAAATATAGTAGATGATTTAAAAGAGAACGGAATTACTGACAAAGAGTTAAAGAACTCTAAAGAACAGATAAAAGGAAACTTAATGCTGAGTCTTGAGAGCACCAATAGTAGAATGAGCCGTAATGGTAAACATGAGCTCATCTTAGGTTACCACCGTACCCTTGATGATATGGTGGAATCGATTGATAAAGTGTCAAAAGTCGATGTGGACACGTTAATTCAAGCTATATTTAGTGAAGGATGCTCAGCATCACTTGTCAGTCCAAATGGAGAACTTCCAAAAGGACTACAATAGCATATACTCATTACAAAACCCGGAATTCATCCGGGTTTTTTTGCGTTTTTTAGAAATCCTTTTTTAAAAATGGGCTTAACGTTTCATAAAATGCCCCAAACATAGGAGTTGCTCATGAATATAATGGTGTTGATTGAAAGCTTATGATCGTGTTATTTAGCGTTTTAAAAACGATGATTAAATATCAGTTGTGCCGTTGTGCAGAATGTCTTTTCTGTAACCAGATAGGCGGGGTGTTCATATGATGATGAACATGGATAGCAATCCCCTGCAAAAAAAGGAACAACGGAGAAAGGGGAGAAAGAATGTTAACGGATTTGCATATCGCTGTTTTTGGCGGCGATGCGAGACAGTTAGAGGTTATTCGAAAACTAACAGAACTGGATGCGATACTTACACTTATCGGTTATGACCAACTTGATCACGGATTCACTGGTGCTTCAAAAATGAATTTAGATGAAGTAGATTTCTCAAAGTTAGACAGTATCATTCTTCCTGTGAGTGGAACAGGGCTGCAAGGGGAGATCGATACCATTTTCTCTAATAAAAAAATGATCCTTACAGAAGACCACCTTAAAAGGACGAAAGATCATTGCCAAGTATTTTCAGGCATCAGTAACCCTTATTTAGATGGTATTACTTCAAACACTAACAGAAAACTGACGAAGTTGTTTGAAAGAGACGATGTTGCGATCTATAACAGCATTCCTACTGTTGAAGGAACGATCATGATGGTCATCCAACATACAGATATCACTATCCATCAATCGAATACGGTAGTCTTAGGTTTTGGACGTGTAGGAATGAGTGTAGCAAGAACATTCCAAGCATTAGGAGCGCACGTAAAAGTGGGTGCAAGAAAATCTGAACATATGGCGAGGATCTCAGAAATGGGGATGATTCCGTTTCATTTAGATAATTTGAAAAATGAAGTCTATGAAACGGATGTTTGTATCAATACGATTCCTACACAGATTGTTAATGCAGATGTGATCTCAAAATTTCCTTCACATACACTAGTTGTTGATCTGGCTTCAAAGCCTGGAGGAACTGATTTTAGGTATGCAGAAAAAAGAGGGATTAAAGCACTTCTTGCACCTGGGCTGCCAGGAATTGTAGCTCCTAAAACAGCCGGTAAGATTGTTGCAAACGTACTTTCGCAGCTCTTAATCAATGAATTTAAGCGGAAGGGGTAATTATTATGGATTTTAAAGGTAAGCATATCGGTTTTGGCTTAACAGGATCTCACTGTACGTATGATGCCGTGTTTCCACAGATTCAAAAGCTTGTGGAGCTCGGAGCGAATGTTTCTCCATTCTTTACACATACCGTAGGGCACACCTCTACACGTTTTGGAACAGAAGGAGAATGGGTGGAAAAGATTAAACAGATCACTGGAAATGAACCAGTTGACTCCATCGTAAAGGCTGAGCCATATGGACCGAAAACACCACTTGATTGTATGGTAATTGCTCCGTTAACAGGAAACTCGATAAGTAAATTTGCTAATGCTATGACGGATTCTCCTGTATTAATGGGGGCTAAAGCAACACTTCGAAACCAAAAACCGGTTGTTCTAGGGATATCTACAAACGATGGTCTTGGATTGAACGGTGTGAACATTATGAGGTTGATGGCGACAAAAAATATTTATTTTATTCCGTTTAGCCAAGATGATCCAGTCAAAAAGCAGAATTCATTAGTGGCTCATATGGATACCCTTATTGAGACGATTGAACTAGCCATTCAAGGCAAACAGCTCCAGCCCGTTATTAGGGTAAGAGATTTAGGGTAATAGATTGAATCAACAGAAGAAAATCCGTTCATAACCTCAAAGTTTATGATAAAATATGATAAATTATATGGATTAACTAGGAGAAACTAAAACTTTGAGTTTCTCCTTCTGTTGTAGATTGCTTACCTTAAACAATAAAGGAGTTAATAAAGTATGAGCCAAAAATCATTTCATGTAGCTGTAGTAGGAGCAACTGGCGCAGTTGGCCAGCAGATGTTAAACACGTTAAGTGAAAAAAATTTTCCAATAAAGAAACTTTCTCTTCTTGCTAGCAAAAGATCTGCAGGACAGGTCATCTCATATAATGGGGAATCTCATACGATTCAAGAAGCAACACCAGAAGCATTTGAAGGTGTAGATCTTGCTTTGTTCTCTGCTGGAGGTTCAGTTTCCAAGGCTCTTGCACACGAAGCGGTAAAGAGAGGCGCGATCGTTGTAGACAACACGAGCGCATTCAGGATGGATCCGAACGTACCACTCGTTGTACCTGAAGTTAACGAACAAGATCTATTAAAACATAACGGAATTATTGCAAATCCGAACTGTTCAACGATTCAGATGGTTGTAGCTCTTCAGCCTCTTCACGAAAAGTTCGGGCTTAAAAAAGTAATTGTTTCTACTTATCAAGCTGTTTCAGGAGCTGGAGCTAAAGCAGTTGAGGAATTAAAAGAACAATCAAGAGCGATTTTAAACGATGAATCTTTCGAGGCTTCTATCATGCCTTGTGCTTCAGACAAAAAGCACTATCAGATCGCTTTTAACGCAGTTCCACAAATTGATAAATTTGAAGAGAACGGCTATACATTTGAAGAGCTAAAGATGATGAACGAAACAAAGAAGATCATGCATTTAGAAAATTTAGAGATTGCTGCAACATGTGTACGATTACCTGTTGAAACAGGACACTCAGAATCTTTATATGCAGAGTTCGAGAATGGAAACCCTTCTGTTCAAGAAATCAGAGAACTATTAAATACAGCTCCTGGTATTACACTTCAAGATCAGCCTGAAGAACAGATCTATCCTATGCCTGCGTTAGCAGCTGGCCTGCCTGATGTTTTTGTAGGGCGAATACGTAAAGACTTAGACCGTGATAACGCGTATCATATGTGGGTCGTGTCAGATAACTTACTTAAAGGTGCTGCATATAATTCAGTACAAATCGCAGAGAGCTTAATTAAATTAAATCTGCTTTAATTTTACAAAGAAGGTGCATTCATGAAGATAATCGTGCAAAAATTTGGGGGAACTTCTTTAAAAGATGATACAGGACGCGTCGAAGCGATCCGTCACATTAAAAAAGCTGTAGATGAAGGCTATAAAGTGGTTTGTGTGGTTTCAGCAATGGGACGTTTCGGTGATCCTTACGCTACGGATACTTTATTGAGCCTTGTAGGAGATAAAAA
>NZ_JARMFC010000009.1:0-174568 GCF_036213205.1 Fictibacillus nanhaiensis | reverse complement strand
TTATTGGTTACAGTTCAAATTATGGCGAGGGGGCTTTTTTTGTTGGATGAATGATAGTGTCATTCCCAACAGGTGCCCATAACATGGTAGTATACTTTATCAAACAAGGAGCATGTTATGTATAACCATTACAATTATAGAGTAACTCCGAGTGTTGTTGCGTTCGCTAAGGGAGATGTGACTGGAGATCGTGTACCGGATGATGTATACCTAACAGGTACGAAGAGTCAGGATAGCCCATTTATTGAAAACATTACGCTTTATGTGAAGAATGGGAGAACAGGTGTACAAACAAGAGTGCCTCTTTCTGACAATGCTGGATACAATTCGACATTGTTTCTAGGAGATTTTACAGGTAACGGTGTTTCAGATGTGCTGGTCAGCATCAATTCTGGTGGCAGTGGGGGATTCATGTATCATTACGTGTACTCGTTTATAGGGAACACACCGCAAGAAATGTTTAATTTCAACGCATACAATGCTGCTTATGAATATGATGTGAACTATGAGAATAACTATAAAGTTCGAGTTGTAAGTAAGCGTAATAGGAAAACGTATATCATTGATATTTCAAAACGAGACAAAGCGTATTTAAACGAAATATATGAAGTGAACGGAAAGCTGAAGAAACCAATTACCGGTTTTGTGAATCCAATAAGTGGTTTATATCCAATCGATTTTGATTCCGACGGAGTTTACGAGCTGTCTGCTTATCAAAAGATCGCAGGGTTATATAACGCAGATGCTTTAGGGTATGTGGTGAACACGCTAGAATGGAAGAACAATCGATTTGTTCTCCAGAATCAATACGTAGCGATTTCTGGAACATAATAAAAGAGATCTAGCCTTCTGAAATAGGTTAGATCTCTTTTTTGTGTGGACATTTTTGTTTAAGCATTCATGCTGTAGATCGTCCATGACAAGTAAGTAGCAAATGAGCTCCAGAGAAGATAAGGAATAAGAAGCCATCCTGAAATTTTTCTTAAACGACTAGCATAGATGACTAAAAGTAAAGTTGTCACCGCTATCAACAGTGCGTCGACGCTCGCTGCAAATAAATCTTTTTGTGTAAATTGAAAATAACCGAAAGCTTGGTTGAACACATAGTTGATAGCAAACAGAATCCAAAAGCCAATCGGTTTAAAACCGTATTGATTATAGATAAGTGTAGCTGAAAGTGCGATTAAAAAGAACAAAACGGCCCATATCATGCCAATTGTTTGTCCTGATGGAGTCCATGATGGTTTGTTTAAAGCATCGTACCACTCACGGTCGATAGGGAACAGAAGACTGGAAACATAGAACAAAGCAAAAATGATAATAAAGACGGCAATACTGGCTTTTTTCATGTGTCACCTCCTGGATTGTAGTAGAAATCTTGCAAGCAATTGTCTATATTTCTTAGCAGTATACTGTTCCCTCTTTAAATTATTCTTAAAACCAAAAGCGTATTTTTTGCATTTGAGAACAGATGGTATTATTATAATAGTTACTTTAAAAAAGAAAGTTATTATTAAGTTTTTCCTTAGGATGTTCTTGTAAGTGGTTGATTTCCGCTTCAGGTTGCTCGCTTTCCGCGGGGCGGACGGTGAGCCCCTCGCCGCTACGCGCCATTGAGTGTCTCACCTGTCTAGTTGCAGTGGCTAGCTCCTCGAGGTCAAAAGTTAAATGGTCAATAAAGCAAAGAACGCTTGATAGCCCATTCACCTTTTGCTTGTCGGAGCTGAACGAGCCACTTCCACTTTTCATACTGTCCCACTCGTCCCGCAGGAGTCTCACACCTTTCACTCCAATCAACTTACAAGGAGAAGGAAAAAGTAATAATAGAATAATCGTGTAGAAAAAAAGAAAAAAGCTAATAAATAAAGAGGTGGAAGACAAACATGATGAATCAAAAATATGCACCATTGTTTAAGTCTTATCGTTTTAAGAACGGTGTTGAGCTTAAGAACCGTATTGTTATGGCACCGATGACTAATTTTTCGTCAAACGAAGACGGAACTGTAACTGATGAAGAAATCCGATACTACGAGCGTCGTTCTGAAGGTGTTGGAATGGTTATTACAGCTTGTACGAATGTTACGGCTAACGGAAAAGGGTTCCCAGGAGAGTTCGCTGGAGATACGGATGATATGATTCCAAGTCTTCGCCGCTTAGCTTCTGCCATAAAAGCAAAAGGATCGAAAGCGATTCTACAAATCTTCCATGGTGGTCGCGAAGTGCCGCAGGAACTTGTTCCAAACGGTGATGTTGTGAGTGCGAGCAATATTCCTTCAGGTGAAGGAAAACCTCTGCCCCGTGAACTAACTTCAGAAGAAGTAGCTTCTATCATTCGTGATTTTGGTGAAACCACTCGACGAGCGATTGAAGCGGGTTATGACGGTGTTGAGATCCACGGTGCGAACGGCTATCTGATTCAGCAGTTCTTTTCTCCACACGCGAATCGCCGTGAAGACCAATGGGGTGGCTCATTAGAAAAACGTATGGCGTTTCCTTTAGCAGTTGTAGATTCAGTGAAAAAAGCAGTTGCTGAATATGGAGATGATTCATTTATCGTAGGCTATCGTTTCTCACCAGAAGAACCTGAAACACCAGGAATTACAATGGCTGATACGTTAGCGCTCGTCGATGCTCTTAGTGCAAAAAAATTAGATTATCTTCACGTTTCGGTAATGGATTTCTGGTCTGAACCTAGACGAGGAGTTGAAGATACACGTTCACGCATTGAGATTATTAACGAAAGAGTAGGCGATCGTGTACCTGTTATGGGAGTAGGTTCAATCTATACAGCGGATGATGCGATCAAAGCTTTAGAAACAGGAGTTCCATTGATTGCTCTGGGGCGCGAATTAATCATCGATCCAGATTGGGTACAAAAGATCGAGCAAGGCAAAGAGTCTGAAATCGTAACGAAACTTGATAAAACGAAGCAAAATGAACTGGTAGTACCAGATCCATTGTGGAACGCAGTCTTGAACGCACCAGGGTGGTTTCCCGGAGTTTAATAAACGATAAGAAAAAGCAGGAGCTGATCCTGCTTTTTTATTTGAACTTTTACTGCATGTGGAACTTCAAAATTTTGTTACAATAGACAAGATAGTTTTGTATTTGAAAATTACAGGTAACGTATTAGCAAGGGGTTAAGTAAATGGAAAATTTAAAGGTGATTTTTGAGGAAAATGAGTTTAAGTTAACCAAAGAAACGAGTAAGGCAATTGAATATGAAAACATACATACAAAAGATGTGATATATTTGTTGCCGAATAAGGAAATTAGTATCGTATTACACCCAGAAACGGTGGAACAAAATGATGGGTTAAAAAAGAGAAGTAATGGTGTTTTTAATAGCACAGCTCTAAGTCTCTTTCCTAAAAGGATTAATAAAGGTCAAAACCCAATAACATATGGTTATTCATTTAAATTCAAAACTGAAAGTGAGCTCAATGCTTTCTTAGCAGCAATAAACCTTGTCGTTTTTCATACATAAACCGTAGAACCATTCGCTCCCAATATATAGGGGGCGTTTATTTTAGTTTTAATGAAATGCTAGTCGGCGTATAATTTGTAATAAATGGAAATTAAAATTATTAAAAGGAGTTTTTTATGATAATTGATTGTCATTTTCATGTGGATGAAAAGATGTTAACTCTTGAAAAAATGATAGAAGGAATGAAAAGTAATAGTGTTGACAAAACTGTTTTGATACCACCTATGAATGAGACAATGTTTGAAAAAGATAGTATCTTCCAGCAAAACTTGCAGCGCTTGTTTCGTTCTTTAATCTTAGATGTTCCTCTAATAGGACTAAAAATATATGATGGTCTTGTTAAGGATGAACATTTAAGACTCTATGGAAATCATTATAAAATATTCTCTAAGCCTAATAATGAAATAGTCGCTTCTGCAATTAAGAGATTTCCGGAGCATTTTCTTGGTTGGGTAGCAGTAAATCCACAGATACCATCAACCATGGAAGAAATAGAGAAATATCTTAGTAGTTCTAGTTTTATCGGTGTGAAAGCTCATCCTTTCATGCATAAATATAGTATTAAAGAACTTGATAGGGTTGCACTTGTGTGTGAAACATTGAAGAAACCTATGATTATACATCTATCGTCAGAAAAAGACTCTTATAAATATTTGCCAGAAAAATATCCAGATCTTAAATTAATATATGCACATGCAGGTCTCCCATTTTGGAAGGAACTTTGGAAGTATGCAAAGCAACAGCCAAATGTTTTTGTAGATACTTCAAGTGATTACTTAAATCCTTTAATAGTAGAGATGGCAGTTAATTGTTTGGGATATAAAAAAGTATTGTTTAGTTGCGATGGACCTTATGGAATGAAAGAATTTAATGTTTATGATTACTCTGCAAAAAAATCATGGGTGGAATCACTTAAGATTTCAGATAATCAAATTAGATGTATACTAGGGGAAAACTTTATAGAATTAATTAAATAAAGTACTAGATAGGTTAAACTTAAATCAATAAGAACAGACAAAAGATTAAAGGTGTTTTATATATGAAAAAAATAATTGTTATCGGATCCGGAATTCTAGGGGCTTCAACCGCTTATCATCTTAGTAAATCTGATGCAGAGGTTCTATTAATTGATAGGAAAGACAAAGGACAAGCAACAGATGCTGCAGCTGGCATCGTGTGTCCGTGGCTATCTCAACGTCGTAACAAAGCTTGGTATCAGCTAGCGAAAGGTGGAGCTCGGTATTATCCTGAACTCATAAGGATGCTCGAGGAAGACGGTGAAACGGATACGGGTTACAAACGTGTAGGTACACTTAGCTTACATGCAGATACTGAGAAACTTGAGAAAATGGCAGAACGAGCTTTGAAACGTAGAGAAGAAGCTCGGGAAATTGGTGAGATCACGATTCTTTCTCCCAAAGAAACGAAAAAACGCTTTCCACCTCTATCCGACGAATTTGGTTCGGTCTTTGTAAGTGGCGGAGCTCGTGTTAATGGGAGAGCGATGCGTGACGCTTTATTGAATGGAGCTAAGAAAAACGGAGTAAAAATACTTTATGGAAATGCTGACCTGCTTTATGAAGGAAGAGAGGTTTCGGGTGTTTCTGTTAATGGTCAAACCATTCCCGCTGATCAAATTATCATTACGGCAGGAGCTTGGTCGAATGAGATTTTAAAGCCACTTGGAATCAACTTTAAAGTAACTCCACAAAAAGCACAGATCATCCATTTGGAGTTGCCAAAAACGGATACAGCTGATTGGCCTGTGGTGATGCCGCCTACAAATCAGTACATACTCACCTTTGATGATCGTGTAGTTGTAGGAGCAACACATGAAGATGAGGCAGGATTTGATAACCGTGTAACGGCAGGCGGTATTCATGACATACTCTCGAAAGCCTTAGCTGTCGCACCTGGCCTGGCAGAAGGCTCAATTCTTGAGACGAGAGTAGGCTTCCGTCCGTTCACTCCAGGTTTTTTACCTGTTATTGGGCAACTTCCTAACTTTAATAACATCTTGGTGGCAAACGGTCTCGGCGCATCAGGGCTTACAAGTGGACCTTACTTAGGAGCTGAACTCGCGAGACTTGCATTAGGAAAATCTACAGAACTAGATATATCTAATTATGATGTTTCAGGTGCTATTGAATAATCGTTATGAAAAAAGACAACTTCCATATAAGTGAGTTGTCTTTTAATTAAGCTTTTTCTAAAAGGTTGTCGCTGTTAAAATGATTTTTACTCTTCTATGCAAGTTGATTGAAGAGTAAGGTTGCCGACTCCTATGGGACGAGCGGTCAGGTGGAGACTCCTAATGGCGCAAAGCTGCAGGAGGCTCACCGTTCGCCCCATGAAAAGCGAGCAATCTGGAGCGGAAATCAACTACTTTTGGGGAGCAACTATATATACGAAAACACTTTTTATATGGTACTCCCAATTGGCTTTAAGCTGAAATATACCAGGTACTCATTAACAGCATCTAGATCATAGATTTTTTTGTTAATGAAAAATTTAAAGATTAAGTCGTTTGTATCGCTGTGAGATAGTGAATATCCTGCACTTTCCAGAAGCTCTTCTGTATCATCTTCGTCCAATTCCAAACCAAGAGCCAGCGCAAGAATTGTATTTTTTCTTGGTCGATATTCTGATTTAGAGCGAATCTTAGAAAAATGCTTTCGATCTAAGCCGGCTTTCTTATAAATTTCTGCGTCGGTTACACCTTTTTCATCAATCAGTTGAAAAAGTTTTTCCTGCAGCGTGGGCTTTTTGTTGTGATGAATAAACGCATCTAACTCAAAACGTAGACTGTTTTCTTCAAAACATTCCTCCATCATTTTAGAAGATTGACAAACTTCTACTTCCAATATGAAATAATCATTCAGATAGGTTTCTAATTCTAATAAAAGTTTTTGATCAAGCATATCCGTCCACCTCCTAAAATGTCGCTTCACAGGCGACCATTTGCTGGATCTTTCTAGCTATGATTATAGCATGACAAATGTTAGGAGATGGTTAAGGGTGAACAAAAATGTAACAGAAATCGTATTTTTGCTTGATCGAAGTGGTTCGATGTCAGGGCTGGAGAAGGACACTATTGGAGGGTTTAATTCGTTCGTAAAAAGCCAAGTTGAACGGAAGGGAAAAACACTTATTACGACCGCTTTATTTGATGATCAGTATGAAATTCTATGGAGTGGTGTCCCAGCAGAACAAGTCCAGTTAACGAGCGAGGATTATTTTGTACGGGGGACTACGGCACTTTTGGATGCTTTAGGAAAAACCATATTGGATGTGGGTTACAGGCTTTCACGTATTGAAGAAAACGATAGACCGGGTAAAGTAATCTTTGTTATTACGACAGATGGAATGGAAAACGCGAGCACTGAATTTACACATGAAAAGGTAAAGAAGCTCATCGAACATCAGCAAGAGAAATACAATTGGGAATTTATTTTTATGGGTGCAAATATTGATGTGATTGCTGAAGCAAAAAATCTTGGTATTAAAGAAGAAGATGCATTTCGTTTTGAAGCTACCGATGAAGGTGTAGAAAATTTATATGCCATGATGATTGAAGAAATCATACAGCGAAGAAATAAATAATCTGACTATCAGACAGTCTCCATATACAGGAGAGTGTCTTTTTTTATGTCATCATAAACAACATATTGCATATATTGGAAATATATAGTACATTACATATGTAATGCACTATAGTGGTAAGTTGGAGGTGAGGTACATTTGCTGCTTAATGCCGATAGTATGAAACCGATTTATGTTCAGATTTCAGAATGGCTTGAGAACGAAATCTTGAACAAATCGATTTCAGCAGATGAAAAAATATATTCGCAATATCAACTAGCTGAGATGTTTAATGTAAATCCAGCTACTGCTGGTAAAGGCATAAATTTGCTGGCTGACGATAACGTTCTTTATAAGAAAAGGGGATTAGGGATGTTTGTTGCGGCGGATGCAAGAAAAATTATCCTCGGTAAAAGAAAGAGTTCTAAGCTGCATTCACTTGTAACCGAGTTAGCGCAAGAAGCTGTACAGCTGCAAGTCGAAGAAGAGGAATTAGTCAAGATGATAAGAGATATGCACCAAAGAATAAAGGGGGAGCAATCATGAATGTTGTTGTTTGTCATGACCTAACTAAACAATATGGTCGATCGAAAGCGATTCAAAATATGAACTGTCGGATAGCAGAGAACAAGATTACAGGTTTGATTGGAAGAAACGGAGCAGGAAAAACAACGTTATTAAAAATAATTGCTGGTTACCTTCATCATTCTGCGGGTGACATACAAGTATTCTCTGAAAATCCGTTCAATAATTTAAAGGTATCGGCAAACACAATCTTCATCGATAACGAGATGAGTTTCTCACAAGGGTTAACTTTAAAAGAACTGCTCGAAACAGCAGAGAGCTTTTACCCAAATTGGAACCACGACTTAGCTCTAAAATTATTTGATTATTTTTCTTTTAATCCTACTCAATATCACGGAAATCTCTCAAAGGGAATGAAGAGCACGTTTAATATGATTGTTGGCTTAGCGGCACGCTGCCCACTCACGATCATGGATGAGCCAACAAGCGGGATGGATTCTGCGACACGTAAGGATTTTTACCGAGCGTTATTAAAAGAATACATCGCCTATCCAAGAACGATCATTCTTTCTAGCCATCTATTAGATGAAGTAGAAGATCTGTTAGAAGAGGTACTACTCATTAAGTCTGGTGAAAAGTGTCTTCACCTACCCATCGATCAACTAAAAGAGTACGCGATTGGCGTGAGAGGAAAGACGGTTAATGTGGAGAAGTGGACTGAAAAAATGGAACCGATTTCCATGCAAGAGATCGGCGCAAATATGTCATATGCGGTCATAAGAAACGATCGTTCATTACAAGAGTTAGAGGATGCTAGACAGTTAGGGTTAGAAATCACGCCAGTTTCTGCAGAAGATATTTGTAGTTATCTAACAAGTAAAACAAAGGGTGGGATCGATCATGTATTTAGCAGAGGTTAAGGCTTGGGACATCGTGAAGAAACAATACCGCTATAAGCTTAAATCATATTTCGGTGTTTTCACATCGTTAATCGTGATCCAGCTGCTGGCCATTCTTTTTTCTTTTAATGGAACGGGGTCGGGAAGTGGCTCCTCAAATTCAATACAATATGATTTTTACTATTACACAAGTGACATCATCCTCATTTTTATGATGATTTGGGCGTTCATAACAGCCATCATCATAACAACGAGAGCGTATCGTTATGATGATTTTTCGTTTGTGACTAATCGTACCATCAGTCAAGTTTCAAACATTCTATTTCTTTTATCAGCTAGTATTTTTGCAGGCATAACGGTTTATCTTTCTACTCATCTCTTTCAAATCTTGGCGTTTTACTTCAAAGATAATTATTCAATCATCGTTGATTCATTATCGTTTACTGAATTTGTCATGGGGATGATTACTTCCATTCTTTATATTTTTCTGTTTGCTTGCGCAGGGTATCTTGTTGGTATTTTAATTCAGCTTCATAAAGGTTTCTTGTTAATTATTCCTACTATCTTGTTTGGAGGCTTAATTTTGGATGGAGTTGGTGGCGATCCAGAATTATTTGTAAATATAACAAGGTTTTTTGGAGAAGAAACATCATTTATTCTGTTCATATGTAAAATTGCTCTCGTCTCGTCCATTTTGCTGCTAGCTAGCTTGGGGATTTCTAATAGAATGGAGGTAAGAAAATGATTAATGTTGCCTTATTATTTGTAATTTTCGTGATTGTCGCATCTGGAATTGGAATCATGAAATCCACCAATAAAGTAAGTTTAGGAACAAGAAAAATCCGCTGGATCCTCGGCGGATATACAATTATACTAGCGATTGCTACAGTTATTTCATTAAGCGTCCTTCCGAACTACAAGAATGATCAAAAAGTGGCTACGGCAGCTGAAATGACTAAAATAGAAGACGCTCAAACCAAAGCGATAGACAATTTGTATTCAGGGAACCTTGTAGATCTAGATAAAGCTTTTTCTGAAAAGAAAAAGTGGTCTTTTCCTTTTGAAGAAAAGTCGTTAGACATTGTTTTAACAGAGGGAGAAACAGGCATCATGAGTGTTTTTGCTGAGCGAAAAAGCGAAAATGATGGTGAGATTGAGGCTACGTATCATGTAGGGAAATCTTATATTGATGGCGTAGACTTCACCAATGAGTTGGATCCGCCAGAGCTTTTATTGAACGGACAACAGCTAACCGTAAATAATCCAACTTTAGTGACAGTTAGTTTTTCAAGGTTCTCACCAGGCTTTGCATTCAGTCAGTTCTCTAAAGGTGAACACTTTAGTCAAGAAATTCGCAGCTCTGTGATTGGTCGAGATTTTATTCTTTTAAAAGTACCTAACGATATTGAGATAAACGGGAACATTAGCTGGATAAACGAATAGAGGGGAGCTTGTTATGTTGGGAAATCAAAATCCATTACTAGACGCCTATAAAAATGCAAAATATCAAGTAACCGGACACGGAAAAAGAGATGTGTCTGTTCTGTTAGATTCTCTTTCAATTCAAACAGGACAGGAAGAAAGTGATATGTATGGCAGCGGTCACATCATTGATAGCTTTCAAGAAAAGATGGCTGCTTATTTAGGAAAAGAATCTGCTGTGTTTTTCCCGAGTGGTACGATGGCTCAACAGATCGCCATGCGCATTTGGTGTGATGAAAAGGGAATCCGGAAAGTTGCGTATCATCCACTATGTCACTTGGAAATTCATGAAGAAGATGGTTTGAAAGAACTTCACCATATTGAACCCGTGCTGCTTGCTGATGCTAATGAAATCATTAAGCTCCATAACGTAGTCAACATGAAGGAGGACATTTCTTGTTTACTACTGGAACTTCCTCAGCGAGAAATCGGCGGACAGCTTCCAACTTTTGAAGAATTACAGGTAATCTCTGATTACTGCAGAGAAAAAGGAATTAGACTACATCTGGATGGAGCAAGACTGTTAGAAATTTTGCCCTTTTATAAAAAGACAGCCGCTGAAGTTTGTGCTCTTTTTGATAGTGTTTATGTTTCTTTCTACAAGGGAATCGGTGGAGTCGCAGGTGCAGTCCTAGCTGGGCCAAAAGACTTTACTGAAACATCAAAGGTTTGGAAAAGACGACATGGCGGTGACTTGATCAGTCTATATCCATATATCTTAAGCGCAGATTTTTATTTCGATCAGCGGGTTGGAAAAATGGAAGAGTACTATGAGGGTGCAAAGGAATTGGCAACGCTCTATAACGAGTGTGAAGGTGTACGTACACTCCCTATAACGCCTGTTTCAAACATGTTTCATGTTCATGTCCAAGCACCAAAGGATGAAGTGGAACGCATTTTTGCAGACACTTATGGTGAAAGTGGAGTTGGATTAACAGGACATCTTCGAGAGAATGGTGAGAATAGCTGTTTCTTTGAAGTAAGCATAGGTGACAATTATTCTACAGTACCTAAAAGTAATTTAAAACAGACGTTCACACTGCTGAATAAGAAGTTGAAGACAAGAACTTTAGTATAATTAATAACGTTGTAACTTAGGATAGAACAGCAAAGAACTGCTAATCTTAGCAGTTCTAGCTTGTTCTAATATTTAGTTATTCTCTGGATCTGTATCGTCGTTATAAGCACCTGGAGCTTGTTTCGCGTTGAACGTCCAGTCGACTTTAAGTTTGTCTCCTTGGAACTGATTTTGATCTTCGCCATTATCTACGAACTGGAACAATACGAACATTTTTTCTTTCTCACCTGGAGGAATACCATCCGGACGCTGTGTTGTGCCAACAAACTCGTCAATTGCTGTAAGATCAGGTTGTTTTTCTTTCAGCTGTGCCAATGTAGTCTCAACAACAGGTACAGTTGCGCTGCTCGTATTGTACATGATGGTAACTTTAATGTGGTTTGCCAGATCATCCGTATTATCTGATTTTGCATCTTCAACCGTATATTTTGTATCTAGTAGTACTTGATAGATGTCTAGGGAGCCCTTATTCTCAAACGTAAATTCACGGTACACTTCATCGCCAGGTTTAATGTTGTCAATGTTAACCACAGCGTTTGGA
The DNA here is from genome assembly GCF_036213205.1 of Fictibacillus nanhaiensis. Classification (GTDB taxonomy): domain Bacteria; phylum Bacillota; class Bacilli; order Bacillales; family Fictibacillaceae; genus Fictibacillus; species Fictibacillus nanhaiensis_E. Next base: position 162,974 of record NZ_JARMFC010000009.1, on the reverse strand, counting down.
TTGATGGAAAGATCTAACGTACCTGCAGCGAATGTGTTTTTCGTTTCAAACGTGTCACTAAAGTAAGCGAACGTTCCTCCTCCCATTAAAGATAAACCTAGTGCAGCTGTCATAACGCCTTTGCTAATTGTCTTCGTAAACCCCATTCTTCTCAACCTCCATAGATATGTAATATAGATTTATTAAACTCGTATGTATGGTTTATATACATAGAGAGCTAACCTGTTTTTATGCCTTTTCAACATCTAGTTTTCTAGCTGCTCTCACTATAGAAAAGACAGCTGAACTAAATAATAAGAACCCTGGAATAAATAACATAAGCGCAGATGCTTCCTTAGATTGAGTCACATTTAATGCATATCCGATATATGGAATCGTAAATCCTGTGTAGCTACCAATCACGTCATTCAAAGGAACTGACCACATATCAGGTCCATCATTGTTATCCCCTTTTGTGCGATAGGAAACTTGGCCATTTTTATTTTCAATATCGATAATCCTATGAGTAATCAGCTTATCTTCCATTTGAAAAGTGATAATGTCGCCTTTTTTAAAGGTAGTGTTATCCACCTGTTTAATAGATATGATTGATCCTGTTTGAAAGATAGGCTCCATCGATCCAGATAATACGGCTTTAATCTGATAGCCAAAAACAGAAGGTTCTGCTCCTGAGATACGTGACGATAGGATGATAAAAGCAAGGAAGCAGAGCAACACAATAAAAGAGGTACTTGCTAGTTTAGTCGTGAATTTCAACAGTCTTTTCGTCATGTTTTGTTTCTCCTTCACTTTGAATAGAATCATCAGCAAATTCGTTTTGTTCTATATGATCAGTAGCATTCTTCATCTTTGCTGATTTAATGGGACCTTCAACCTTCTTCTCAGCATCTTCTAAGTTGTTTATACGAACTTCAATTGAAAGGTGTAATTGTCTAATAGATTGTAGGTCCACTGTCGATTTTAGTTTTTTGCTCAATTCGTTTGCCTCATTACAGCCTTCATAGACAAACTGGTATGTATTTGAATCCAGTTTCCTCACCTGTTTCTCATAGTTCAAGAGCTTATTATGTGTGTCTTCAAAGTCATGAAGTAGGGAGTGAAGTGTATGTTCTAATCCTGTAATCTCCTCCATCGTTTGTTGTAGCTCCTGTAAACTTAAATCATCAGCAGCGTTCGGAACGGTATTGTATAGAGAGAGTATGTCCGAATAAATGATCTTAGCTTTTCCGTTAAGATTCTCCACTGTGTCTGGAAAAACAACTGCAGCTGAAAGTTCAACCGGTTTTATTTGAGCTTGGCTTGAAAAGGCTGCTTCTGTTTGACCGGTAATTTGAGCACCACAATAAAAAGATAGAGAGCATAACCCCAATAGAACAGTCCCTTTATGAAGCATACCTTTCATATCAGCCCTCCTCGTCTAGTGATTTGACCCTATTATTACAGAATGTGTTCGAGATTGTTATTGGGTTAATTATTCATGAAATATGGACATTTTTTGTCGAATAAAGTTCCTGAAAACCTATAACCCTTGAGAAACTTAGTATAAATTAACCCAATTGACCACTTTTGTAATGTTCTTAATAATTGGAATTATTCCGGAAGCACAATTTGATGAAGAGGTGAATGGGTTGAAAAAGAAAAGTCAAAAACGATTGAACAAAAAAGTGGTAATCCCAGCAGTTCTAGCATTGTCCGTTACACTTGGAGGATTTTCATTACCTGGATCCAATGCACACGCGAATCCTACAACTGTTTTATTCCAAGCTCCTGAAGGGTTGAGTAAAGCTGAAATCGTTAGAGCGTATCTTCAATCACAGGTGGTTTCTGAGGTTGGAGCTAAATCAACATCTACAATAGGAGAGCAGTTTAAAATCGTAAAAGAGTTTGCAGATAGTAGCACAAATACATACCACGTGCGTACTGTTGAGCAATATAACGGGATTCCGATCTACGGAAGTGGACAAACCGTTGCGTTGGATGCAAACAACAACGTGTATGCGTCATTTGGAAAGGTAACTCAAAAGTTAGCTAGAGCTATCATTCCTACAGATCCGTCCATCACGAAGGAAGATGCAGAAAGAACAGCTAAAGAGCAAGTAGTTGCTGAAATTGGAGAAGTTAAGCAGTATGACGGCATAGAAACAGAATTAACGATTTATCCGCATGAAGGCAGAAACTACTTAACGTACTTAGTTAAAGTTTCGACTTCTGTTCCTGCACCAGGGTTTTATCATTATTTTATAGATGCAACGACGGGTGACATCGTTGATCAATTTAACGCGGTACATGAAGCGGATGCCCCAGCAGTCACACCGATAACTGGAAGAGGCCTAGATTTATTCGGTAAAGTTCAAAACTTTATCGCTGTAAAAGATAGTACATCAGGGAAAAGCTATCTGCATGGTGCGGCGATTGGGGGAGGAACAACGACAAATCCGAACATCGTCCCGGTTCACACGTATAAAGCAAACCGTATGGGTGAAACACCATTCATCCTACTATCCGGACTTTTTGGGTTCACAGGTTTTGAAATAGAGACAGGCACGTCGTTCTTTGCTGATCCAGCAGCGGTTTCGGCTCATACGAACTCTATCAAAGTAAATACGTATTATCAAAATATTCATAAACGTAACAGTATAGATGGAAACGGAATGCCGATTATAAGCACGGTTCACATTGGATCTAAATGGAACAATGCAGCATGGAACGGAAAGCAGATGCTTTATGGAGATGGTGATGGAATTCTGTTCAGTTCATTAGCAGGTGCAATGGATGTTGCGGGTCATGAGATGACACATGGAGTAATCTCTAAGACTGCAAACCTTACTTATCAAGGAGAATCAGGTGCCATTAATGAGTCACTAGCTGATATCTTTGGTGCGTTGTCTGAAATGCATTCACACGGATTAACAAGTCCGTCTGAATGGGAGATGGGTGAAGACATTTACACACCAAACGTACCTGGTGATGGCGGACTTCGTTCCATGAGTAATCCAAAATCTAAGAAGCTTTCTGCAACCTACGGATTAAAGGATAATGCATACCCTGATCATTATGAAGACCGTTACTTAGGTGAGCTGGATAAGGGTGGGGTTCATATTAACAGCTCCATCAATAATAAAGCAGCTTATCTTATCTCTGAAGGAGGAGAGCACCACGGAGTTAAAGTCACGGGTATCACACGTTCGAAAACAGAGAAAATCTTTTACCGTGCTTTAACGAACTACCTTGTACCGTCATCAGGATTCAAAGAAATGCGTGCGGCAGCGATCCAGTCAGCTCGAGATCTATATCCAGACCGTAATGGAGCTCCATCAAACGAAACAAAGGCGGTAATTGCAGCATACGATGCGATTGGTGTACCAGCTCAATAAGCAGTATGATCCACGAGAGAGTATTCTTTCGTGGATTTTTTATGGAAAAATAGTGAGCACAAAGACTTAAAAACATGACTTTAGAAGGAAAAAAACAATTTAAAAAGAAACTTTTATCATTAAACATTTGTTCATGAGGAGAGACACATATGATTGAGGGAGAAATTATTAAATTTTATCGTAAAAGAAGAGGACTTTCTCAAGAGCAACTGGGCAAAGATATTTGTACGACAACACATGTTAGTAAGATAGAGAGGGGTCAGACGAAGTACTCAACGGAGATCATTGCCTTATTCTCAAAACGGCTAGATATTGATATTCAGAAGGAAATGCAGTTCTTTCAAGATATGGAGAAGAAACTTCATCAATGGCACAACTCTATTATCATGCAAAGAATGAAAGAAGTAGAGAAGACAAAAAGTGAATTAGATCAATTTCCGATCGTTCAATTCTCAAAACATGCATCACAGTATCAGTTGGTACTTACTCGATATTACCTTTTGAAAAAAGAGCCACAAAAAGCAGCAGAGATTTTAAACCGAATGAAAACTGAGCACCTGACTCCTTATGAGAACAACATGTATAAGCATGTAAAAGGAATCTATTATTTGCAGAAGTACAACAATTTTCATATTGAGAATCGTAAAAAAGCGATCGAACTCTTGAGTACAATTGATCGAATATCCTATGGAAATGAAGAATACTGTTATCATTTAGCGATGGCTTATCAATGGGTTGAATCTAAAACGATGGCTTATATTAATGCCAAGAAAGCAATGGACTATTTTAAGAGAAACAACAACTTCTCTAGAGCCATCCAAGCAGAATCAGTCATGCTGCTTCAAATAGAATGTGCAACACACCATGAATTTGAACAAAAAGTTAACCGTTACCTACAGTTGATTCAGGATAGCGAAACGCTAAACGAAATTGGTATAATAGGAATGCTTCTACATAATCTAGGGCTTGAATTTTTCAAAAGAAAAGACTATAAAAATGCCCACATCTATTATCGCAAAGCGTTAAAGATGGCTGATAAGAGTACAGCCATTTATTTAAACCGATTGTATAACTTTTTGGACAATAGTATCGATGGGAAACTTCAGTCTCAAAAGCAGAATTTAAAAAGTGCAGAAGAAGGATTAATAGCAGCCAAAATGTTAAAGCACCAGTTATACTTTCACTTGTTTCAACTTCACCTGTATATCTTAAGAAGTGAGATGAAAGCTTATTTCAGTTACTTAGAAGATATAGCTCTGCCATTTTTTCAATCGCATAATCAATTCAGCAGGATCGAAAAATTTGGACAGCAGCTATATCACTATTATGCTGACACAAAGCAGTACGAGAAAGCGGTTGAAATTTCCTCTCTGTTTTTAGCTAGAGATTAAATAAAGTCATGCAAGATAGGTTGGATACAATGTCCCCTGTCTTTTATTGTTCAAAAAAGTTAGAAAATTTATATTGAAACTTATTTTCGTGTCAGTTATAATCTTCATTAACGAAAGCGCTTTCGGTAAAGAGGAGATAACAATGGCTACAATCTATGATATTGCAAAAAAGACGGGTTTTTCAACGACAACCGTCTCAAAAGCACTCAATAACTATTCTGATGTGAGTGAAAAAACGAAGCAGAAGATTCTACAAGCAGTTGAAGAAATGGGATATCTGCCTAATGCACATGCCCAATCACTTTCTACAAAAAAGTCTTGGACGATTGGTGTGATGTTTTCTGAGTCGAATGAAGTAGGAATGAAACATCCTTTCTTTAGTGCCATAATTGAAAGTTTCAGAAAGAATGCAGAACGAGAGGGATATGATCTGATCTTCGCTTCAAGAAATCTGCGTAATCGGGATATCAGCTATTTGGAACACTTTTCTTACCGTGCCGTTGATGGCATTGTAGTAATCTGTTCTGATCCACAAGATCCGCAAGTACAAGAGATGATAAACAGCACGATTCCTATCGTTGTTATAGATATGAACAAACAGAACTGCAGTCTTGTCTTCTCGGATAATATTGAAGGTGGAAAGTTGGCAGTTAACTACTTGCATTCACTTGGTCATACAAAGATCGCTCATATCGCTGGCGATGCTTTAACTGATGCAGGAGCAGAAAGAATTAAAGGATTTAAAAAAGCGATGAATGAGTTGAACCTGCCGATTCATGATGGCTATCTTATCAATGGTGGATTGTTTTCAATCGGTGAAGGCAGAGAAGCTATGGAAAAACTTTTGATGCTGGATGATGTACCTACAGCGGTATTTGTTGCAGGAGATCATATGGCTATCGGTGCAATTGAGGCCATAAAAGAGAAGGGTTTATCTGTACCCGAAGATATTTCAATTATCGGTTATGATGATATTGAAATGGCGGCATACATTACACCGAAGTTAACGACGATTAAGCAAGATACGGATATGATTGGATATCAAGCTGCTCAGTTGTTGATGAAACAGATAATTCAGAAGAAAAAACTGATCACATCCAAGCGTATTCCAGTCGAACTAATCATTCGAGAATCATGCGCACAAAAAAAATAAAAATTTTTTTAGGATAATTCGAAAGCGGTTTCGAATATTTATTTTAAAACAAAACGAAACCGCTTTCGCTCAATAAATTTTAAAGAAGGAAGGGGTTTATACATGAAAAGGAAGTTAAGTATCTTTTTGGTATCTATTTTGTTGGTGGGATTATTTGCAGGTTGTTCAAGCGATTCGAAAACATCTGGTAATGGAAAGAAAGATGTTGATCTAAGAATTTGGTCTTTTACAGATGAATTAAAGAAACCGATCAAAACATTCGAGGAAAAGAATGGCGTAAAAGTGGAGTTAACGATTGTTCCGATCGCTGATTATCCGACAAAGTTAAAACCTGTACTTGAAAGTGGTGTTGGAGCTCCTGACGTTTTCACGGGAGAGATCGCTTTCTTAAAACAATGGGTAGATGCAGGTTATTGGGAGAACTTATCTGAAAAGCCTTATAACGCAGATAAGCTTTCTGATAAATATGTACCTTATGTATTTGACCTTGGTAAAGATAAAGATGGGGATGTACGCGCTCTTTCTTGGCAAACAACGCCAGGAGGAATCTATTATAAGCGAAGCATTGCAAAGGAAGTATTAGGAACGGACGATCCAACACAAGTTGGTGAAATGATGAGCTCGATGGATAAGGTGTTTGACGTAGCAGAAAAGATGAAGTCAAAAGGCTATAGCATGTTTCCTGATGAGGGTGCGATCCGTTGGTTCACGCAAGGAGACAACCCACAGCCTTGGGTAAACGACAAGAATGAGCTTCAGCTTACAGATGAAAAAATGGAGTACATGGACTACTCCAAAAAGCTTCGTGATAATCAATACACAGCACTAGCACCTGAATGGTCACCATCTTGGTTCGAAGGCATGGATAAGCCGATCAAGGTAAAAGAGGGTGGCAAGGAAAAAGAAACGCAAGTGTTTTCGTATGTTCTTCCTACATGGGGATTACATAGCGTCCTGAAAACCAATGTTAAGGAATCTGTTGGTGACTGGGCGGTAACGAGTGGTCCGAGTCCTTATTTCTGGGGTGGAACATGGCTTGGCGTTTACAACAAATCGGATAATAAAGAACTTGCTTATAAATTTGTAAAAATGATGACACAAGACGATGAGTTCTTAACATCTTGGAGTAAAGAAACAGGAGATGTTCTTTCTTATCTACCTGTTACAGAGACGATTAAAGACGACTTTAGCGACAAATTTTTAGGTGGACAGAACAATTATCAATTCTTCCTGGATCAATCTACTAAGATCACACCAGGAATTGTGACGAAATACGATCAGCAGCTAGATACGCTCTACGGAAATGCCGTACAGCAATATGTAACAGGGAAGAAATCTAAAAAAGAAGCGATTAAAGAATTTTATCAAAAAGCACAAAATGCTTATCCAGACATAAAAGTACCGAAAAAATAAGTTTTATGGACGGTGGCGGGAAACATTTCCTCGCCACTGGCCTATCTATTGAAAGGGGGAGGAGAGATGAAAAATTTAAACCGTTATGGATACTTTTTTATTGCTCCGTTTTGGCTCGTCTTCTTAGTGTTCAGTATATATCCGGTCGCCCTAACCTTTTATTATAGCTTTACAAATTACACAGGCAGTGGTGAAGCACAGTTAGTAGGTCTAGCAAACTATAAACGACTCCTCACAGACACGTATTTTGTTGAAGCTTTTTTTAACACATGGAAAATATGGGGTGTAAACTTTGCTCTTCAAATGGGACTTGCTCTCATCCTAGCTATGATTTTTTCAGATATGAGAATTAAGTTAAAAGGAATCGCATTTTTTAGATCGATCTTTTATCTACCGAATTTAATTACGATCAGTTCGGTTGCTCTATTATTCGGTATTTTACTAGATTGGCAGCACGGATCATTAAACATGATGTTAATGAAGCTAGGGATCATCTCAGACCCGATCAACTGGCTGAACGAACCAACGAGTGCACAGCTATCTGTTTCACTAATCTTAACCTGGATGTGGTTTGGTCACTCATTTATCGTCGTAATGGCAGGTGTATCTGGCATATCGAAAGACTACTACGAAGCAGCATTGATCGATGGTGCAAATCGCTGGCAGACGTTTTCAAAGATTACGATTCCGCTCTTAAAGCCTATCCTGCTTTATATCATGATTACCTCGCTCATTGGAGGTCTTCAATTGTTTGATCTACCGATGCTTTTAACAGATGGAATAGGATCACCAGATGGCTCATTGAATACGATGGTGCTCTATTTATACAATCAAGCCTTCAAGTATAACAATTACGGATATGCTGCAGCAGTCGCATACGGGCTATTTGTTATAACGCTCATCTTCTCTGCTTTTATTTTCAAAGGGATGTATGGGAAAGAACGTAAACAACCAAGGCAGGTGTAAAGCATGATAGGAAAAACAGCGGTAGATAATAGCCTTTCAAATTCTGTTGAAAAGAAAAGTGTTATAGAAACAAAACCAAAGCGGAAAGTCAGCATCCCAAAACTTTTGATCTATGTTGTATTGATCGCTATGGCCATCATATGCTTCATTCCATTCTTAATGATGCTTGTTAACGCTACACGCTCAAATGAAGCAATCCTTTCAGGCTTCACCCTGATTCCTGGTAGTGCGATCGTTGAAAACTATCAAACGATGATGAGCTATATCAATATTTGGGCGGGTTTTAAGAACAGCTTAATCATCTCCGTTCTCGTGACGTTATTGTCAGGTTATTTTTCAGCATTAACGGCGTATGGATTTGCGTTCTACGTGTTTAAGGGCAAGAATGCAATGTTCGTTTTTATGCTAGTGATGATGATGGTTCCTGGCCAGTTAGGGTTAATCGGCTTTTATGAGCTGTGTAAAAACTTAGGGATATTGGATACGTATATTCCTTTAATCATTCCGGCAGCAGCGAGTCCTTTCGTGGTGTTCTTTTTGCGCCAATACATTTTAACAACGCTACATCCAAGTTTGATTGAGGCGGCAAGGATCGACGGTGCAAGTGAATTTAATATCTTTCATACGATCGCGATTCCAATCATGATGCCAGCGATCGCGACGATGTCAATCTTTACGTTTATCGGGTCATGGAACAACTACATCATGCCGTTAGTTGTTTTATTCTCACCTGAAAAATTCACGCTTCCTGTGTTGATGGGCTTCTTAAAAGGTTCACAAGTGGCTCAAAACTTAGGTTCTATGTATTTAGGGATTGCGATCTCAGTGGTTCCAATCATGGTTGCTTTCCTATTTTTATCAAAGTATATCGTCAACAGCATTTCAGCAGGTTCTATCAAAGAATAGAGGAGAGAAACAGTTATGCATTTTAATAAGTCATTCGTGTTTGGTACGGCAACATCTTCTTATCAAATTGAGGGAGCACGTCTTGAAGGTGGCAGAACACTTTCAATCTGGGATACGTTCTGTGATACGCCTGGAAAAGTATATCAACAGCATAATGGAAGCGTAGCGTGTGATCATTACCACCGTTTTGAAGAAGATATTCAGCAGATTAAGAAGCTCGGCGTAGAAACGTATCGCTTCTCGGTTTCCTGGCCTCGTATTTTTCCTGAAAAGGGTGTTTTAAATGCAGAAGGAATGGACTTTTATAAAAAATTAACGCAGAGTTTACGCGAAGAAGGAATCAAACCTGCGATTACGCTTTATCACTGGGATCTTCCACTATGGGCTCATGAAGAAGGCGGTTGGGTAAACCGTGAGTCAGTAGAATGGTTCATGGAATTAACAAAAGTTTGCTTCCAAGAGCTTGATATAGAGGTGGATTCTTGGATTACGCATAACGAACCGTGGTGTGCTGGTTTCTTAGGTTACCATCAAGGATTTCATGCGCCAGGACATACGAACATGGACGAAGCAGTTCGAGCTGTTCACCATATGCTTCTTTCTCACGGAAAAGCTGTGCAATATTTAAAGAACGAGCTTCAATCCAAAACGCCGATCGGAATTACGTTAAACCTTTCACCGATCTATGCAAAAACAGATTCTGTGAATGATCAGCTTGCAGCGAACAATGCTGACGGTTACTCTAATCGCTGGTTTTTAGATCCTGTTTTTAAAGGACAGTACCCTGTTGATATGATGAATCTGTTCTCTAAATATGTTCATTCCTATGATTTTATTGAAGCAGGAGATATGGAGATCATCTCAACGTCTTGTGATTTCTTTGGTATTAACTATTATAGCCGAGGCATTGTTGAGTTCTCTGCAGCAAGTGACTTCTTACATAGAGGGGCTCATTCTGACTATGAGAAAACTGGCATGGGATGGGATATCGCGCCAGAAGAGTTCAAAGATCTGATCAGAAGATTAAGACAAGAGTATACGGATCTTCCTATCTATATTACGGAGAATGGTGCAGCGTTTGATGACGTGCTAGAGAACGGACGCGTCCACGATCATGGCCGTGTCGATTATATCGAAAAGCATCTTCAAGCGGTTTCTGATCTGAACGATGAAGGGATGAATATTGAAGGCTACTATCTATGGTCTCTCATGGATAACTTTGAGTGGAGCTTCGGTTATGACAAACGATTTGGAATCATCTACGTAGACTTCGATTCTCAAGAGCGAATCTGGAAAGATAGTGCCTATCGTTATGCGGAGATCGTGAAGAACAGAGGAAATAATAACAGTAACAAAGAGGCGGATACCATTTCCGTAAGCTAATTTATTTTTAAGATAATAATAACCATTGAAGTCTCTGGCGTATGTTAGGGGCTTTTTTGTTTTGTGTAAAATTTTCCTGGGCGGGGAAGCTAAAAACGTATAGGAGGGATAACCATGAAGGATAAGAATGAGAAACGAATAGACGAAGAAACAACGGAAGGAATGAACGAGCTTGTTGAGATCATTAACGCAAAAGGTGATACAGGTGAATTGAAGGAAATTGTTGAAAGATATGAAAATAAGGAGGAACATTCACCGTTATGCAATGATGATTTTTTCTATGCGGACCTTCGAGCCATTGCAGAAGACGGAGCTAAGGAAGATTGAAGTTTTTTAGAACGGGCAGAATCGCTGATGATAGCGTACCTGCCCGTTTTATATGTTTGGATGTATTAAGGCATGGGTGTGTGAATGAGTTAACTTTGCTATGCGATGTTGAGGTAAGGGGTATAGGACTAGTGTATGCTTGTCGAGATATGTCGACTCGCTGGTTTATGGCCTAAACTCGCCGGAATAAATCTGGAAATTTCCAGGATTATTCCAAATAGTTCTCGAAATAGTAGTCAATATACCTCGCACTGTATAATCGGAAAATCAGGTATAAGAGCCAAAACGGTACGTAATCTCTGTTTTGCAGGCGATAATGGGCGGTTGAACAAAGCATAGAACTTAAAAAGACAGTAGCTCCCAATTTAATGTGGTCGCTGCTGTCTTTTTAATGCATTAACTCGTCTGCAAATATTCTTTATCCAACCTTGTTCCTTTGCCGATTGCTTTTGACTCCAACATCCTAAGAGTGGTTCTGTATTTTTTATACGAATAGATCTTATCTGTATTCGTTAAGATCTGTCCATCATGTGACAGGTACATGATTGAATGATAAGGGAAGTAGCTTTTATCCTTTCTGAATCGTAAATCCTTCCACATGACATAAGTGCCATGTTTTCCTTCTCTCACAAAAGGATGGGCAAATTCGGTAGAGTACAGAAAATCAGCAATATCTTTTTCTTTTTTACTTTGTTCAATAAGAATGTTAACAAGGTTTGTCTTAGGAAATGTATGTTCTAGTTTCATTTCAGTTGCTCTATACGTGCCAAACAAAAATTCCTCATCTGTTTCAACGAGAAAATCCCATTTTAATAAATCTGCTTGCGGGATCACTTTTATTCTGTGAGCATCAGGGTAGTATTTCTCAATATGTGTCTTTATTTGTGCGGCGTAAAGGGTTCGGTACAGAATATGGATAAAAACCCCTAAATACACTAAGAGGAACACCACTCCTGGATCGAAAAAAGGAATACAAACAAACCCAATAACATGCAGAAGCAAGATGAACGGATCGACTAAGGGTATGGAATCAAAAGAGATCCACTTAGACGATAAGGGTCGTGCAGCCTGTGTTCCATATACATTAAACAAATCGAATCCAACATGTAAAACGACTGCCAAGAAGCTCCACATAAACAAATGGAGAAACGATGATTCAGCAAAAAATGGATGAATAATAGCTGATACGGCAAGTCCCCATAATGGAAGAGCAAGTAGAGAATGTGACCAGCCTCTGTGGTTACGGAAATAGCTGCCTTTACCTTTTAATTTAAAAACACAATCGGCATCTGGTGCATTTGAACCGATGACTGTTCCAAGTACAACAGCATAAGAAAGTGAACTGCTCGATACAACTGGATCAATTTGAGCAAGAGCTCCCAATCCTAAACCGATAACGATATGAGATGTTGTATCCATCTAGATGTGCCCCCTATCGTGTAATTCGAGATAGCTGTTGTAAATCTTCAACAGCATAATTAGCTATCAATGCGGAAGAGTGAGATTGGTGGATGAGTTCTAAACTCTTCTGCATGCTTCTCAACAAAGACTCGTTATCGAACAACCTCTGAACACTCTCCACAATTTCGTCTGCGGTATGAACAACAAAAGCTGCGCCTTTTTCTTCAAAATACCTTGCGTTTTCTCCTTCTTGGCCTGGTACAGGCTTATATAGGATTAGGGGGACTCTCACAGCAGCTGCTTCAGTAATGGAGATGCCGCCGGGTTTTGTCACTAAGCAATGTGAGATCTTCAAAATCTCATGTAGCTTTTCTACGTATCCAAATAATCTGAATGAGTCTGGATATTGTGCTGCTAGCGGTGTTAACTTTTCGTACAACGTCTTGTTCTTGCCACAAACAACGATGACACGCAGAGAAGGATCTTTTAACAATAGCTGAGTAAGAACCTTAACATTTCTTAGCACACCTTGTGCACCAGCAAGTATCGTCACGACACGTTTACTTGGCGTAACTCCGTACTTAGTAAACACTTCCTCTTTATGAATTGGGCGATAAAAGTCTGTACGAATGGGAATACCGCTGACTGTAATTCTATTTTCATCAACACCGTGTTTGATTAGTCCGTTTTTTACTGAATGAGAAGCTACAAAATAATGATCAATCGATGAATTAATCCAAAAAGGATGAGCGAAATAATCAGTGATCACGGTATAGATGGGGATGTTAAACCGTGATTTTTTAATAAGAAATGGTGCAGCGTGAAGTGGAAAAGTAGTAATAACAAAACGAGGTTGGTGATCCTTGACCAATTCTAAAAATCTTTTTCTTCCTAAATATCTTGAGAACTGTGTAATCGTGGTTGCATTCAATTTGTTTGTTCCATAATAGAACCATTTATAAAAAGAAGAGCCGTGTGAAAAGCTTTTGATAAATATGGATTGTGTGACCTGAGACATGATAGGGTGAGCTTCCCCAAATAAATCAGATATGACAGGTTGAAATCTTTTATTCTTAAGTTCCTCAGCAAGGACATTCGCGACTTGCACGTGACCGCTTCCATAGCTAGCTGTAAGGATTAATGCTGTTGGACGTATCATTAGAAAACCTCCCCAGTCTTTTGAGATAAGCATAGCAGGAGATTTTAAACGTCATATGAAGAAGATTAAAAGGTTTTGTAAAAAGTAAAAATTGTTAATGGTACAATAAGATAGATTCAAAATTTCATAAGATCCGATAATTATGGTGTCTGTTACAGACTTAATAGGGAATCTGGTGTGAGGCCAGAACTGTACCCGCAACTGTAAGTGCTGACGAAATAAGCAAAACCACTGTCAATCTGACGGGAAGGGCTTAGAGTAGGGTGAAGCATGAGTCAGGAGACCTGCCATTTTTATAGTGTTGATCTTCTTCGGGAGTTGGGAAGATAGGACGAGGGATATTTAATAGATCATTCTTTCTGTTATGTATTCTTACGTACCCGTCTATAGTGATGGGTATTTTCTTTTGTTCACTAACTCCCTCAAAAAAAGAGGAGCTTTCAAGCTTCAGAAAAGAGGGTATGGTATGGAACAGCAGTTATCAGCAAACACCTCAAGAACGATTCAAACAAAGTTGGTATTGCCCCCTGATACGAATCACATGGGAACGATATTCGGTGGTACCGTTTTATCGTACATTGATGAGATCGCAGCGATTGCCGCGATGAAGCACAGCAAGAAAGTGGTTGTCACTGCATCCATTGATAATGTAAACTTTTTATCATCTGCTAAAGTGGGAGATATCCTCATATTAGAAGGTGTAGTGATCTCAACCGGAAGAACGTCGATGGAAGTATACGTAAAAGTAGAGTGTCAGAATCTAGAGACGGGAAACAGAACGCTAAATACCACGTCGATCTTAACGATGGTCGCCATCGATCAAAACGGTAAGCCTTTCCCAGTACCAAGTGTCATTCCTGAGACAGAAGAGGAGGAAGCACTCTTTAAAGGTGCTCCACTAAGGAAAGAACGGCGTATGCTATATAAAAATGTGAACGGAATTTAAGGGTTGTTAAAAGCTCTCTTCTTTGCAAGTTGGTTGTAGTGGAAGGTTACTGACTCCTACGGGACGAGCGGTCAGGTGGAGACTCCTAATGGCGCAAAGCGGCATGAGGCTCACCGTTCGCCCCGTGGAAAGCGAGTAACCTGTAGCGGAAACCAACATCTAACAAAAGCAACAATGTAATGAATAAACCTAATTTTTTAAAAAAGGAAGTGAGATCCTCAGTGAAAATTAAAAACATCATATTTGTAGCATTGGGGTTCTTTTTCCTAGGTTTAGGCGTGATTGGAATAGTGTTGCCGTTGCTGCCTACCACACCACTCTTATTACTGGCATCTTATTGCTTCGTAAAAGGTTCAAAAAAATTTGAAGTGTGGTTCAAAGGAACGGATATCTATAAAAAACATCTAGATGATTTTGTTAGAAATCGTTCGCTGACAAAAAAGAAAAAGATCATGATCAGCCTGTTTTCAGATTCCATGATCTTGATTACCTTTATCCTTACAGACAGTATGATTGCAAGAGTGATTTTGATTCTTGTTGTGATGTATAAGTATTATTATTTTATCGTTAAAATTAAAACCGCATAGTGAATGTGTAGACATAAAGAGAGCAGCCTTAAAGCAAGGCTGCTCTTTATCTATCATGAAGAGGCTTTGTGCATAACCACCAATCGTAGCATTCGATATCTCCCGCTTGTGCTTGTTCTGCACGTTTTTTCGCTTCTTGTACGGTTGCAGCTGGTGGAACGATCAGGCGATCTCCGACTAGTTCGTTTTTCGGCCAGTTTGCAGGTGTTGCTGCTTTATTTCTATCTGCTGTTTGCAAAGCCTTAACCGCTCTTAGAATCTCGTTGATATTACGGCCAACATTCTCTGGATACGTAAGAATAAGTCGAATCTTGCCTGTCGAATCAACGATATAAACACTTCTCACGGTTCGTGTTCCCATCGTAGGATGAATCATTCCAAGTCTAGTAGCAATCCTTCCAAGACTATCCGCAATGATTGGAAAAGTAATCTCAACTTTCAAATTCTGTTGTATCCATTCGATCCACTTTAAATGAGAGTATACTTGTTCTACCGATAATCCGATCAAGTAAGTGTTGAGTTTTGTGAACTCAGGCATGAGCTTTTGAAATGCTACAAACTCTGTCGTACACACGGGTGTAAAGTCACCTGGATGACTAAAGAGGACAAACCAATGACCTTGATAGCTTGTTGGGAGGACAAGTTCCCCAAGGGTTGTATGAACTGTCATCTCCGGAAATTGATCGCCAATAAAAGGCTTTGAATATATTTGTGTAGATTCCATCCCTCTCTTCTCCTATCTTTCTTGGTTTCCCATCATTTTGCTCTTTTTTAACAGTTGAGACTCTCCTGTTTTTTCCCACTCTTCTACTTGTTCGATTGCTTGTTGAGGGGTGAACCCTTGACCGACAAGAACACCAGATAAAATAAACTCTTGATAGAGGTGGGTAAGGTTAATGCCTTCTTCCGTCTCTTTTAACGCTCTTTTCACCAATGGATCAATGTATGAAACCCATTGATCAGCTAAGCTTTCCGTTTGAGGCATTCTGTGTTCTTGTTGAAAAGAACGAGGAGAACTTGGTTGGCTGTTTAACGTGTATAAATAGTTGTACTTTGCGCTGTGCTTGATCTCATCTGTAATGATGTTAAAGAGAATATCTCGATAATACGTATTAGGAAGTCCCTGGCGAATTACACGATATTTTTCTACAGCTGCAAGTTCTCCAAACAGTGCTTTTACAAGACCGTCTTTATAAGTTTTCGGTTTCTGAAACTCTTCTCCGTTCACGGGTGGAACTTCTTGGCCAGTAAGATCTTTGTAGATCATCCTGAAAAGCTTGTTATGTTTTTTTTCATCATCACGAATAGATGCAATGATTAACTTTTCTTCGTTCGTAGGTGCTTCAGAAATTAAGTAATCGTAAAACAACTCATCTTCTCTTTCACCAGCAACAGCTTCTCTAATGAGTTGCAGAGATAGTTGAAGAGCTTGCTGCTGCCCGTCGCTCTGCTGTTGTCCGCTACCTTCCTGCTGTTGTTGTGGATTCATATAGCTCATAAGTTAACCTCCAAAAAATGATTGTCGCATTAGTCTATGCAGATGCCTAAATTTTGCTTATGTACAAGTTTTTCAACACCACATGTCCGATGCATGAATAAAAATGAGAATATAGCTCGTTGAAAGATAAGGAGTGTTACTAGTGGAGGAACTCATGTGGCTAGCGATTGGTGCAGCCGCAGTTTTTATAATAGAAACAGGTGGTTACTTATATTGGAGGTTTTTGGGGAGAGGTTCACTTAAACTCTATATGAATGAAGGCCAGAGACCTGAAAGTGACTTTAAAGTGATTGAAACGTTTAAAACGTCTACACAAAAAATCGCATTAATCGAAGTCGGAGAAGAAGTATGGGTCTATAGCAACGGTGAGATCATGTTTGGAACGAAACAAGATGAGAATGAATATGCGGAAGTGATTGTACATGTTCCGATGGCCGCGGCGAAAGAGGCAAAACGTATCTTAATTATCGGTGGTGGTGGCGGGATTAGTGCACGTGAAGTGTTACGCTATGACGAAGTGGAGGAAATTATCGCAGTTGATATTGATGCTGAGATGATGGACCTTGGAAAGAACTTCGATCGGTTAGTATCATTCAATGAAGGTGCTTTAAATCATCACAAAGTGAGTACAAGGATTGAAGATGGAAGAAGTTTTGTGGAACAAAGCCTAGAATCATGGGATGTAATTATTGTTGATATACCAGAACCGACTGAAAGATGTCCGAGTTTATCCCGATTGTTTTCTTTAGAGTTTTATCATCAATTAAAGGAACATTTAAATCCGGGTGGTGTTCTATCCATTGCTTGTTCAACCGTCAACCTGATGCCAGAATATATGTGGAGCATCGAAAAGACGTTAAAAGAATGTGGACTCTTCACGATTCCTTTTCATAATTTCTCTAACAAGACTGGTGTGGATTGGGGTTATATACTAGCTTCGTCACTCCCCATGCAGCCTGACGACATCCGATTAAAAGTTACTGTTCCATTCTTAACAGAAGGAAGACTGAAGGATGTGTTGGAACTACCTTACTACTTGATAAATCATGGCAACAAAGGCGAGATTCAGACTGATCAGAACAACGTCCTCTTAGATATTGTGAGAAGAGAATTGAATAATTAACTTAGGAGCACTTGTGTAACTTACAAGTGCTTTTTTAGTTATTAAAATTATGGAATAGGAGTAAGTGGCATCTTTTTATTTATATACGGTACGGTATTGTTTTGTTATTTATGAGGTCTTGTGTGCAACTTGGTAACGGTTTGTGACAGGATGGTCAGAAGTGGATTTACGATGAGAAGATCATGACATATACTGGGTAAAAATAAAGTGAATTACAAAAAGGGGGCGTGAGATGAAGCTTACAATACATGAAAGTGATGATCATGAAAGCATAGAGATTATTGTGAAATGCAAAACTTTAAATGATGAAGTGATTAAAGTTCTGACTTCCTTAAGATCTCTTGAAAGAAAAGTATTAGGTACAAAAGAAGGGAAGATTCATCTTCTTTTACCGAATCATATTTATTATTTTGAGTCAGTTGATAAAAAGACGTTTGCTTATACGGAAAAATCGGTCTATGAGGTGTCCTTAAGGTTGTATCAAATTGAAGAGCTGTTCGGTGATGTGAATTTTTTTCGTGCTACAAAAGCAAGTATATTGAATCTCGACCGATTACAATCCATTTCCCCACGAATCGGGGGCAGGTTAGAAGTAAAGATGGAGAACGGAGAGAACATGTTAGTGTCCCGTCAGTATGTTCCTATATTAAAGGAAAAGTTAGGTTTTTAAAATGAAGGAGGCGATGATATGTTAAAAAAAGTAATGGCGTATACGGTAGCATTTAAAACGATTATGAGTTTATTCTTTTCAGCAGGAATCATCATTTACGTTGTGTTCGGCTATATGCTCGGTGAAAGAGAAATTTCGTTTGAGTCGATCGTACAAATATTCCTTTTCAGTATTCTGATCACTGCATTGCATTACCTGTTTTGGACTGAGGACACAAAAGTGAAGTTAGCAAGTAGTTGGAAACTAATCATACAATATCTTATTCTCGGCTTGGTTTTAATAGGTATGTCCCAAGTTTTTAACTGGTTCGAGTGGGGAAGTAAAACATTCTATATGATGTTGGTTCTGTTCCATATTCTTTATCTGGGTGGCATGCTTGGGTTCACCATCTATTTTAAAGTGCTAGGATTTCAATTCAATCAGAAGATGCAGCATTATCGGGAGCAGAATCAAGTTCGCTAATGTTTAGCGGCAAGTATAATAAAAAGCTTGAGTCAAAAAGATTTCGACTCAAGCTTTTTTCTTTTATGTGGAGCTAGAGTTATGCTCCTTTTCGTACGAGGTGTTCTTTTTTTGATGACTGATCAAACAAGTAATTCTTTACAGCGTTTGACGAGTGCTTTGCTTTATTAACAAAGATCGGATTCAACACGGCTAGCGTCGCAAAGTTAGCCATCAATCCCCAGAAACCTTCATAGATTCCAAGACTTGTACCAGTTGAGTAGACTGTGAAGGTAACCACGAGTCCGACAATCAGGCCAATGATGGTAGCTTCTCTAGATTGATTTCTCCAGAACAAGCTGACAACGATCGCAGGGAAAATCTGAACCATTCCCGATACACCAAGCAACTGTAGGGAAACGAGCGCTTGTGGAAACACAAGGCCGAACAATAATGCGAGTCCGATAACTACGAAAACCATGCCGCGAGTGATCATCGTTAGTTTCGCGCCTTTTACTTTCGGATTGATGAGGTCACGATAGATGTTGTTTGCAAAAAGGTTCGATGCACCGATTGCCATGATGGAACAAGGAATGAGTGACGCAAGCGCAATCGTTGAGTACGCTAATCCCTGACCGATCCCACCATAAGACGTTTGGATCAATGCAAGAAGAGCAAACCTAGGATCCGTACCATCTGGTAAAACTAGAAAGGCGATGAAGCCAAGGAAAACAACAAGAATTAAAACGATATTATAAAGCGGCAGGTACAGTGCGTTTTTTCGAATGGCATCTGCACTTTTTGCTGTAAAAACGCCCGTAGCCGCATGTGCCCACATAAACAGAGCGAGGGATGACACGAATGCTGCTGTAATGAACCACGTAACACCTTTTGGCCCAGACTCAGGAATCGTTAAAAGGTGAGGGGCTTCCGTTACGATTTTATCAACCATGGGATTCCACCCGCCGAAGTGCATGATTGGTAGAGACACGACCATGAACAACATGATTGCCCACACTAGAACATCTTTAATGATTGCTGTATAAGTTGGTCCTTTGATCCCACTGAAAAATGTATACAGTGCAACAAGCAAGAAAGAGGTGATCACGACCACTTTTACATTGATAAAGCCTGTCCCAGCAACCTGAAGCGTATCTTGAATACCACTCAGCTGCAAACAGATATACGGAATCAGCATGAGTACGCCAACAATGGCGATGAGTGAAGATAAAAGCTTAGAGTCAAAACGTTCGCGAGCATAGTCTGCTAAAGTGGTTAACTTATGCTCATTTGCCACTTTCCATAACTTCGGAAGGAAAAAATAAGAGATAAAATAGGCCAGAACCGAATAGGGAATCGCGAAGAATGCAAGACTTCCAGCTGTGTAAGCGGTACTCGTTAAACCTAGGAATGTATAAGCTGTGTAAAGGTCTGCACCGACTAGAAACCAGACGAGTAGGCCGCCAAAGCGTCTTCCGCCAACAGACCATTCTTCAACAGAACTTCGGGTAGCTTTGTCCCTGCCGGCAAGAAATCCGATCAGAACGACTGTTAAGATAATAAAAATCGTGATAGATAGTGCTGTAAGATTACCTTGCTGCATTTAATCCAGACTCCCTTCTGATTTCTGAAGTTGATAGATTCCTAATGTGCAAAAAGGAGTTAGAACAATCCACAAAAACAACCAAAACTGAAGAAACGGAAGGCCAAAAATAATAGGATCGATCTTGTTTACGAACGGTAGAACGACCAGTTGTGCGATAAATGGAGCGGAAATCAATATGATCAATAATAATTTCTTCATGTTGCATATGTCCCTTCTATGGTGTTTTTAGAAATATAATGTTCACAATCATAACAGCTAAGAAAGAGTGGGACAAGGGGAATTATATAAATTTTTAAAATATTTAATATTATTAGATAATGAAAGGGCTTTCAGACTTTTATTCTACCAATCATTTCGCTGATGTTTACCCTCCATTTGTTTAACACCATCTGGCATGCTAACACCGTGTTGCTTAATGTGGTCTGCATTCTTTACAAAATAGTGATACTTCCAACCTTTCTCGTTATGGAACTCAACTAAAAGATATAAGGATTGTATTGCCGTCCGATGTTTTGTGTAATCTGCCACTTTTCATTTGGAAATTGCTTCTCTAAATATAAGGTGAGCTGTTCTTTTTTTACGGAAACGTGATAGTTAATCCAAAAGGGACGTAAGATGAAAAATAGTAAAACGAGAGCTGTGATTCTGCTGGCTGTGTATAAGCCGATTTTTCGCTTTGTTTTTGGTATTAAGAAAGCAATTATGAAAAGTGTGGAGATCAAAGTTACGGTGAACATAATTTCAATGACTGTGATCGGATGAAAATCCATAGATATGTGCCTCCTTTTCTGAAAATGGAGTTTCATACATAGTTTTTTCTATACAGAGAGGCAAATTTCTTCTTACATAAATCACTATTTCTTTGCCAGCTGGATACAAAGGGAATGAATCCACAAAAATAGCTTCTGAATCCAGAAATTTGCCTGCTGAATCCAAAAGTTTAGGTGTTTAATCCACGAGTTTTAGGCTCCAATCCACATTTTTAGCCTGCAAAGCTAGATGTGTCCACTCCAAATGGACGCCACGTAAAAAAGCCGCACCCTCTAAAAGGGATCGGCTTTTTCCAACCTATCAAAACCAAAAATATGGCTTACCAACCATAAACCAAAGCATGATCATCAACAATCCGAGGTAAATCCAAACGGCACGCTGCAGTTTCTGAGATAACACCGCTTTATCGTGGGCTTCATCATCAAACTTACGAAGCGTCGGTGAAAAGGCGCGTGCTAAAAAGAACAGCGAGCAGAACAAGATGATTAAAGTCATGAGGATCCACGGTGTGTCCCACGACCATGGTCCGGTAAAAACAAGCAATAATCCTGACAACACCAGAACGTGACCTGCGTGTTTAGCGAGCCAAACGACAAACCGAAACGTACCAAGATAAGCTACCATCTCATCCCCAGCCGCTGTTCGCAGTTTTTTGATCAGTGGAAACAGAATAAAGAACGGTCCAACAGAAATGATCACGCTTAAAATATGGATATACAAAAAAATACGATACAAAATATCCATCAAGTTACAGTTCAGCCTTTAGCAGGACTGAATTCGTGAACCCATACTTGCATATGAGGAAGCCAAGGCATGCCTGGGTGGTACGAAAGAATCGCATTTTTGTACTCTTCTACGGTTGCAAAGCCTTCATGCTGAGCGTGCTCATCGGTTAGTTCACCAAGAGATTGTCGGTATACATTGTTGACTACGAACGACTGCCCTTCTAATTCCATGATCTCCCCAATGTCTGCATAACGTCCGTTACGGCGAGTAGCCGTTTTCTTGCCTTCTAGAACTTTAGCAACATCAGCTGGCATCGTTACGAGTCTTTCAATCGAACACGTTTTTGGTGGCAAATTGTTGTTTTCTTGATTTGTCATATGTAAAAACTCCTTTTTCATTTCTCCAAATCCTAATGTATCACATTTTATTAAGTAGTCTGTCTATTTTTATCGGAAGAAAACGGTAAGATGTGTCTTTGCTATGTGGAGTCAGTACCTTTATAATCAAGAGATGACTCTACCTGAAGGAGGCTAATTTAAGTTTGATAGAAAAAGCAAAGCAAATGCTGAATTTGCATTACGGTTATTCTTCATTCCGGAATGGACAAGAGCAAGCGATACAATCGGTTTTAGCGGGTGACGATACACTCTGTGTTATGCCTACTGGTGGCGGAAAATCGATCTGCTATCAAATACCTGCCCTTGTTTTTGAAGGAACAACAATTGTTATTTCTCCTTTAATTTCATTAATGAAAGATCAGGTTGATACATTATTGCAGTTAGGTATATCCGCGACCTTCATCAATAGTTCACTTACAGCAACAGAGGCGAGAGAACGAATTGAAAAGGCGAAAAGCGGTGAGTATAAACTTTTATATATTGCACCAGAGCGTCTAGAATCCTATGACTTTATGGATCATTTGAGACAGATCGATATTCCTTTAATCGCGGTAGATGAAGCCCACTGTATCTCACAATGGGGACACGATTTCAGACCGAGCTACCAACGTATTCAAAGAATGATCGGGAATCTACCGAATCGGCCAGTAGTACTAGCATTAACGGCAACAGCTACACCACGCGTTCGTCAGGACATCTGCTGGTCGCTTGATATCGATGAGAACAAGACGGTGTTAACAGGATTTGAACGGGAAAACTTATCTTTTTCTGTGATTAAGGGACAAGACCGGCTTTCTTACTTAAAAGATTTCCTTAAAAAGAACGAGAAAGAAGCGGGAATCATATACGCAGCAACACGTAAGACAGTTGATCAGCTTTATGAAACCCTGCAAAAAAGCGGTATTAACGTTTCTCGTTATCATGCAGGAATGAATGACAACGAGCGCATGGGACAACAAGAACAATTTCTTCAAGATGAATCATCAGTCATGGTGGCTACCTCGGCGTTTGGAATGGGTATTGATAAATCGAACATTCGATATGTTATCCATTTTCAGCTGCCTAAAAACATGGAGAGTTATTATCAAGAAGCGGGTCGTGCTGGACGTGATGGACTTCCAAGTGAATGTATCCTGCTATATTCTTCGCAAGACGTTCAGGTACAGCGTTTTCTGATTGACCAGTCTAGCGAGCAGGATCGTATGGCACAAGAGCTTGAAAAACTTCAGCTCATGGTGGACTATTGCTATACCGAAAGCTGTTTGCAGCAATCGATCGTTCGGTACTTTAGTGATGAAGAAATTCCGCCATGCAGCCGGTGCGGCAACTGTACGGATGATCGCGATAGCATCGATGTGACAAGAGAAGCGCAGATCGTGTTGTCTTGTATCGTGCGAATGGGACAAAAGCGGTTTGGAAAGACGTTAATCGCGCAAGTACTGACCGGATCCAAAAATAAAAAAGTGATAGAGCAGCGATTTAATAAGCTACCAACTTACGGCATGATGAAAGAAAAAAGTACGAAAGAAGTAACAGATCTTATCGAGTTTTTTATTTCACAAGAGATTATTGCTGTTGAGCATGGTACTTTCCCAACTCTATATATAAAAGAAAAAGGAAAAGACATCCTGCTCGGAAAAGAACAGATCATGCGTAAAGAAGCTGTCGTAACTAAACAAGTGGCTGCAGATGATCCGCTATTTGAAGAGCTTCGAATCGTCCGTAAGACGATAGCTGAACAAGAGAACGTTCCGCCTTTCGTTATTTTTGCAGATACCGCTTTAAAAGATATGTGCGTGAAACTGCCTGAGTCAAAAACTGAATTTTTGAGTGTGACAGGTGTTGGTCAAAATAAATTAGAGAAATATGGTGAGCGTTTTATCTCTGCCATTTCTACTTATTTGTCTGAGCATCCCGAAAGAAGAGAAGGTGCGAATCAAAGCCACAAACCAAAAGCACCTCCCAAAAAGGCAACGCCTGATTCTCATCTTGAAACATACACTTTCTATAAAGAGAAGATGTCAGTCGATGAGATTGCTGAGCATAGAGGCCTAGCCTTAAGTACGGTCGAGAATCACCTTATTCAATGCATGCAAGAAGGAATGGACGTTCATATGGAGGATCTTATTCCAGATGAATATGTCTCAGAAATTGAACATGCCATTCAACAAGCTGGCGGAGAAAAGTTAAAGCCGATCAAAGAATTACTTCCTGAAGAAGTAAGTTACTTTATGATTAAAGTTTACTTGCTGCAAAACGAAAATAAGAAACGGGTGACAAGATGAAGAAGAATGTCCGATTGAAAGTAAAACCTTCTTATGTGAAAGGGCTGAAAACAGGCTATCCACTGATTACGGAGGATGCTGTACAAAATATAAGCAACGTAAAAGAAGAAGGATCGATCATTGAACTGTTTGATGAAAAGAATGTATTCCTAGGTAAGGGATATTACGGCAAACAAAATAAAGGCCGTGGGTGGGTGCTCACGCAAAATTCACAAGAACTCATCGATCAAGAGTTTTTTGAAAAGAAACTAAAAAAAGCGATTCACCATCGACAAGATCTTTTTAACAATTATGAAACGACAGCATTCCGCGTTTTTAACGGCGAGGGAGACGGAATCGGTGGGCTGACGATCGACCACTTTAACGGCTACTACGTTCTTACTTGGTATAGTGAAGGTATCTACTCTTTTAAGGATGAAGTGATCTCTTCCCTTAAAGAACTTGTTAAAGTAAAAGGGATCTATGAGAAGAAGCGTTTTGCTGTAAAAGGCAAATATATCGATGATAATGATTTTGTTGAAGGAGAACAAGCACCAAGTCCACTGATCGTGAGAGAGAACGGCATTCACTTTGCAGTTTATCTGAATGATGGTGCGATGGTCGGTGTGTTCTTGGATCAGCGTGATGTGCGAAGAACCATCCGTGATCAATATGCGAAAGGGAAAACCGTTCTGAACACGTTCTCTTATACAGGTGCGTTTTCAGTCGCGGCGGCTCTTGGTGGTGCTGCGAAAACGACAAGTGTTGATTTAGCGAATAGAAGCCGAAGCAAGACGCAAGAACAGTTCAGTGTGAATGGTCTGAGTTATGAGGATCACGACATCATTGTAGAAGATGTGTTCAACTACTTTAAATATGCCGTTCGAAAAGAGCTGTCGTTCGACCTTGTGATATTAGATCCACCGAGCTTTGCGCGTTCTAAGAAACATACGTTTAGTGCTGGGAAGGATTATCCTGAGCTGTTAGCACAAGCGATTCAGATTACAGAAAGAAACGGTGTAATCGTAGCGTCATCTAACTGCTCAACATTCGGGATGAAAAAGTTTAAAGAGATGATATCATCAGCTTTTAAACAAACAGGCGGCACGTACAACATTTTGGAAGAATTTAAGCTTCCTCAAGATTTTAAAACTCACAAAGAGTTCAAAGAGGGTAACTATTTAAAAGTTGTGTTCATTGAAAAATTAAGCTAACCGGCGAAAGGGGATCTTCATGTCGATGAATAACGAACGCCGTATTTTAATCATGACTTCGGTACCTGCTGAGAAAGAAGCAATCACAAGAGGGATTGGCCGTACGTCGTCCGTTGATGTGGTATTAGCTGGAGTTGGTCCGATCTCAGCGGGGATTCAAACAACAAAAGCACTATTAACGAAAGACTATGACCTTGTAATCAACATGGGAATTGCAGGAGGATTTCGAGATAAAGCAGATGTTGGAACACTGGTTATTGCAGATGAGATGATTTCAGGAGATCTTGGGGCAGAATCTCCTGATGGATTCATCACTTTAGACGAACTTGGTTTTGGAGCTGCCACGCGCATAAAAGCAGATAGCGAACTGGTCATGCACTGTTTAACTGCATTGAAGCTCGCTGGAGTAGCAGTTCAACTCGGTCATGTTTTAACACTGTCTACTGTGACAGGAACTTCTGAAACGACGAAGGATCTTCAGGTTCGTGAGCCAGATGCAGTAGCAGAAGCGATGGAAGGCTATGGTGTAGCGCTTGCGGCACGAGAATTTGGAAAGCCGGTACTTGAGATTCGTTCCATATCAAATCCGATCGGTCCGCGAGATCGTTCTGCTTGGCGTATGAAGGAAGCGTTCGATACACTAGAGAGAGCTAGTAAAGTTATCGCGGAGGTTTTGTTATGAGTAAAATGAGTATTGCGTTTTCACCTTGTCCCAATGACACGTTTGTTTTTCATGCACTGGTTCATGGTCTTGTTCCTGGTGCTCCAGAATTTGATGTTACATATGCAGATATTGATATTACCAACAGCTTAGCCGCTGAGTCAGATGAACTTGATATCTTAAAAATCTCTTACGCAGCGCTTCCTTATGTTTTGGATAAATATGCTCTACTTCCATGCGGAGGTGCACTCGGTCGTGGATGTGGTCCGTTAGTACTTGTGAATCAACCAGGTGAAGTTACGCCAGATATGCTGTCGGGAGCAAAGGTGGCTGTTCCGAGTGAACGCTCTACAGCTTACATGCTGTTCCGTTTATGGGCGGCTCAAAATGTACCAGGCGGAGTTGGCGAAATTATCGTAATGCCGTTTAACGAGATCATGCCTGCGGTAAAAGACGGCAAGATTGATGCAGGTCTTGTTATTCATGAAGCTCGCTTTACGTATCAAGATTACGGCTTAAACTTGTTGGCGGATATGGGTAGCTGGTGGGAAGAAGATACGGGATTGCCCATTCCACTAGGAGCGATCATCGCGCGCCGTTCACTAGATTTAGAGTCTATTACAGCGTGGATTCGTAGATCAGTAGAGTATGCGTGGCGAAATCCTGAGGCATCTAGAGAGTATGTGATGCAGCACGCGAGCGAACTCTCAGAGGAGGTTGCAAAATCTCATATCGATCTGTATGTGAATAATTTTACAGCGGATCTTGGTGACAAGGGCTTTGAGGCCATTACAACCCTATTGAACCGTGCCGGAGAAGAAGGCATCGTGCCGAAGAATGATTATACGAAACTGCTGAAAATTTAAGAATGGACAAATTAATTCTTAGATTGGACAGATTATTAGGGACATTGGACAGATTATCTTGTGAATCGGACAGATTAAAGTGAACATTGGACAGATTAACTCCTAGATTGGACAGATTACCTAATAAAACCTGCATAATGTAGAATTAACCACTCTTCACATCCGCGCATACCTTATAACGAGAAGAAAACTGTTATAAGGAGGCGCAATATGTCTAATACAAACGTATTAACACTCATTGGGGCTTTATTAGCTGGTTATTTTCTACTTGCACTTCCACTAGGCGGCACGTTTTTAGCTGCATTCGGTCCAGCTGTTAAAATTATCGCGATTTTAACGGTTCTTGTTTTTGGAGCCGTATTGATTTATAAAGGGCTCAAGGAAATATTAAGAAAATAATAGACATGCAGAAACCCGCTGTAACTTAAGCGGGTTTCCTTGTTTTTATTTAGGAAGCAATGCGCGAAGCTCCTCAGTCATTTGATCCACAAGCTCAGGACGTCCATGGAATTGAGCAGGTGTGTTTTGAAAAAGTTTAATGTACCAGTTATCCTCTTCTCTAACGGCAACTACCGTATGATGCGTGTTTAGTTCTTGAGATAGTTCTGTTTTTCCTACCGGCACCATTCCAGCAATAGCGCGAATCATGACAGCATCATCACTTAAGAAGGAAACGTTTTTCACTTTTGCATAATAAGGTGGAGTTGGGAAGCTGTTGAAAATAGGCTCGAGATGAGCATGAATCTCTTCAGGGCCGAATGCCTGACTGCCATCATATCCAACCATCTCGCCATCTTCGGTAAAATGATCAGCCATTTCACGGGAATTCCTCTCGTTCCACGCATGTAAGAAGTTAAAATATAGATCTTCAACAGCTTTTGTATTTTCTGTTTCCATCACTAAACCTGTCCTCCATATGTAAGATTGTCTTATGCTCATCATATCAAAACAGCCACCATCATCAAAATAGTGGCTGCTTCAAATATTATTTTTGTTGTTGTGCAACGGTTAATTTTTCGATCTCTTGATCAATCTTCTTGTGAATTTTGTCGATCTTTGAAAAGTTCATCGCGGCATTATAGATCTTTTCTAAGTCATCGTGCTTACTTTTTGCATCAGCTAGATATCCGATAGCTTCTTTCATCTTTTTCGAATAACGGCCGCTAATCTCTTTTAGATTATCAAAGAATTTTTCATCGGTGCCTTTTTTTATCGTCTTTTCGTACATGTCTATGATGGAGTCGCCTTTACGTTCAGGGAAATATTCGTGAGGTGCTGTACTGTCAAAAATAGCGAAGCCGAGCTCTCTCACGATTACCATATCCAAGCTGTTCGGATCGAACCCACAATGATAAATCTCAACATCATAACCTGAAGCTTCTGCATTTGCGGCCAGCTTTTTTAATAAAGTTGATTTTCCAGAACCTGGTCTTCCTTTTATGAAGAATCTTTTTTCTAGACCTTCAGTTAAGTTCGGTACAAAATCGACCGCACCTTTTGGGGTAGCTGCTCCTAAAAAACGGTGATAGACGTTCGCGGGTTTATTTACTTTCTTAGAAAAAAATTGATGCATCAGTTCATCTGTAATTTCATTAGCTTTTTCATAATTCATATTCATAATATAGATTTCTTCCCATTCATCATGGATGAGGAGCGCTTCATGGAAAGTCGCATACGCCTTTTGATAATCAATAGAAATTGAATCTGTGATCTTTAAAATTTCTGCCTTTTTGTCCGCTAGTTTTTTAGAATCCCACGCCTCACCTAAATTCACGTACTCCTCGATAGCCCCAGGTGCTTTTGGTTCGATAACATGTGGAGAAGTGCCATCGACAATTCCTAATCCGAGCTCTCTAATAATTACACCATCAATGGACCCGTTGTCTGAAGCACAATGAATGTATTCTATATCGTAGCCTTCACTGTTCCACTTTTCCCCGACCGTTTTCATGAGTGTCGACTTACCGGTTCCAGGTCCACCCTTTAAAATAAAAAGGCGATCAAGAGCACTAAGATTGGAAGTAAATAAGTTGTGAAAACCTCTAGCTGTATTGCCGCCAGCATAATAATTTAGAATTTTTCCAGTCAAGGTTCAAAACACTCCTCTATTTTGTAGTTGTGTTTCTACATGCATGTTATGTAGGAAAGCTGGAATAGGTGATAGCCTAAAAAACACATTTATTATTTAAATTGTTGAAATATGATGAAATAAAAAGAAATTTTACGAAAGAAGGAGCATGATTCTAAAAAGAGGAATAAAAACACCCAAAATCACATAAAATTGATTATTCTGAATATTTAAATAAAATTTAGAATGAGTTAATATGTAGTTAACAAAGAAACACTACTTCAATTAAAGGAAGGCGTGATTCCAATGAAATAAGTAAGCGAAGCATATCATAATCACATCCAGTTAGAGATCAGCCAGTGAAAACTGATTTCGAGATGTGTGGGTATGTGGGAACGCGCAAATACACATAACGAAAGAGGATGATTCCAATGACGTATGTGAGCGAAGCATGCTAAAATCGTGTTGCAGATGGAAATAGCCGGTGAAAACTATTTTCGCAGCATGTGGGCGTGTGGGAATTTACCAGAAGTAGAGGAAAAATAAGATCTAATGCAAGGCAATTGATTGAACGAACAATTAATTGAAGTCTAGTTAGGGACAATAACTAGCATTTGTGTATTAGTAAGAAAGGAAAGAACGTTTAAGTGAATAAAGTGAGTGTAAGCTAAAGGCGCTGTTTATGTGATATATACATATTCAGCGTCTTTGTTTTGTTATAACATAATATTTATAGCATTAAGTAAATACATACGGGAAGAGGGGAGTATTACTTATGGAAATGTTGCTTACTTATCAAGATGATTCTTCTAATAAGTTTTGGAAAATTAACCAGACAGGAAATTCCTATATGGTTACATATGGAAAAGTAGGAACAGTTGGAGTAATAAAATCGAAAACATTTGAATCAGAAGAGAAGTGTCGTAAAGAAATCGATAAACTTATTTCCTCAAAAATGAAAAAAGGCTACGTACGCACTGAATCAAGCAGCATAGTTTTAAAAGATACCACCATGACAGAAACCCTATTCTGGGAACTTATCGACAAATGTAAAGAAAAGGGCGAAGATGCTGAAGAGCAAATGGAATGGCTCATATATCAGCTATCAAAGAGACCTGTTAAAGATATCATCATGTTCGATTTCATATTCAATACCTATTATTTAAAGTCATACACATCAGATTTATGGGCAGCAGCATACATCATAATGGGAGGTTGTTCTGACGATTGTTTTGATTATTTTAGAGCGTTCCTTCTATACCTAGGAAAAGAACCTTATGAAACAGCTATTAAAAATCCTGAGTCACTGTTACCATATTTAAAATTAATAGAAGAGCAAGATGAAATGCCTCAACTTGAAGAGTTATTGTCTGTAGCGTGTGAAGCATATGAAGAAAAGACAGGTCTAGAATATGAAGAGTACCAAGATTTATATGATAAGTTAACAAACGAGCAATATATTCAACCAGAAATTGTATTTGACTGGGACGAAGATGATGAAGAGGGATTGAGAAAAAAGTTTCCGCTTTTATGGGAAACTTATGGAGAAACTCCAATCGAATACTAATTCAATTACATAATAAATCAAAACTCACCATCAAAATTTTAGGGGTGGGTTTTTTTAAATAGAATCTTTTCTAAAAGGTTGTAGCTTGTAAATCTTTTCTTCACTGACACGTTGATTGTAGTGGAAGATGCGAGACTCCTACGGGACAAGCGGTCAGGTGAGACACTTAAGAGTGAAACGAACGAATGTGGCTCACCGCCTGCCCCGTGGAAAGCGAGCATCTGGAACGGAAATCAACTACTAACAAGTACAACTATTCATACAAAAATGGCCATATATAAAATAAGCCTCAAGTCTTAGAACACATTACTTCTTAAAGCCATGGTTATTTTAGGAAGGTTTCGATAAGGTAATAATAGAAACATAGTATAGATGAACTTTTTTTATTTAAACGAAACTCAGAAACTGTTACATCCGTATGAATAGTAAAGAGTTTATGTCAGGAGTCGATTACAATGAACGGATTTTTAGCTTTTTTTATCCGCATGTTTGTTGCTATCCCAGCTTCAGTAGGAGTGTGGCTGGCAAGTATTATCGGGTATGACCAGAGCTACCTTTTGTCGTCAGGAATCGCAGTAGCTGGAGGAGCTGCCGCATACACAGCAACAGGACTTCTTCAAAAACAGAAATTTCTTAGTGAACATCACTTATCAAGAAGAGAGTATAAATACATCAGAAAAAACTTAGATGAAGCAAAGCCAAAGATCTATAGACTGCAAAAAGCCATGTTTTCAGTACGTGACCTACCTACTTTCAAACAAAGAGCAGACCTTGTTCGTGTAGTAAGAAAAATCCAGAGTTTAACTCAAAAAGAGCCCCGACGTTTTTATCAAGCAGAACAGTTCTATTTTTCTCATTTGGATTCAGCTGTTGAGCTCACCGAAAAATATTTGTTTCTATCCTCACAACCAAGAAAATCGAGGGAATTGACGCAATCATTAGTAGAAACGAAAAGAACTCTCGACGAACTCATCGTTCAGATTGAAAAGGATTTATACCAAGTACTGTCAAATGATATAGATGACCTACATTATGAGATCGATGTAGCGAAGTACTCAATTAATTCTTATAAAGACTCCCAATCCATAAAAAAGGCAGGCGATATAAATGAAAGAAAGTAATGCACCACTAAATCATTCAGAGGAACCGACAAATCTAATGGATGACTTGTTGGCTAATCCTTTTGGCGAACAGCCAGAATCTGCTGTGCCTTCAAGTGAAAACAAGCAGGTACGATTAATTGATGTTCTGCCAGAAGAAAATAAAGAAAAAGCATATCAGCTGGCGAAACAGATCGATCCGACGAATCACCAGACGATGATCACTTACGGTGCACCTGCACAGGCAAAGCTTCATTCTTTTTCGAACACCATGCTTGATCATGTGAAAAAGAAAGATACTGGTCAAATCGGTGAGATTATTGGAGATCTAATGAGAAAGCTTCAAGATGTGAATCCTGAAGAATTAAAATCAAACAAACCAACGTTGATCGGCCGTATGTTTGGAAAAATTTCAGGCTCTGTTCAAGAAGTTCTATCGAAGTATCAAAAAACGGGAGCACAGATTGACCGAATTTCCGTAAAGCTAGATGGCAGCAAGAATGTTCTCATGTCAGACATCGTCATGCTTGAAAAATTGTACGAAAACAATAAAGAGTACTTTCAAGCGTTGAACGTATATATTGCAGCTGGAGAACTTAAGCTAGATGAGCTAAACCAGGTTACAATTCCTGAAATGAGAAGAGTAGCTGATCAAACGAACGATCAGATGAAGTTCCAAGAAGTAAATGATATGGTTCAGTTTGCCGATCGACTCGATAAACGGGTACATGATTTAAAGCTAAGCCGTGAGATCACGATTCAAAGTGCACCACAAATTCGACTTATTCAAAACACGAATCAAGCTCTGGTAGAGAAAATTCAATCGTCCATCATGACGGCTATCCCGTTGTGGAAGAACCAAGTGGCTATTGCACTGACGTTGATCAGACAGCGTAATGCAGTAGAGGCTCAAAAACAAGTTTCAAAAACAACGAACGAGCTTTTACTAAAAAACGCTGAGATGCTAAAAACCAATACGATTGAAACCGCAAAAGAAAACGAACGCGGCTTGATAGATATTGAAACGTTAAAGAAAACGCAGGAAAATCTTCTTTCCACACTAGAAGAGACACTCCGTATTCAAGAAGAGGGACGAGTAAAGAGACGTCTTGCAGAAGAAGAGCTGGCTACGATGGAAATCGGATTAAGGCAGAAACTGCTTGAGATTAAAGGTGAATAAATAAAAGAAGGTACCTGTTTAAATGCAGGTACCTTTTACTATAAAATTAACCCCATCATTACCGTGTTCTGATAGGTTCCATTAATAAAGTTATCTTGCTTCAGCAAACCTTCCTCTTCAAAACCGAACTTTTGATAAAGGTCGATCGCCTTCGTATTATGCTCGTTTGTTACGAGACTAATCTTTCTAGTGATTCCATTTTGTCTTGCCCACTCTATAAGTTCATTCATCAATGCTTTGCCTAAACCCAACCCCGCATACTTTTTAGAAACAACAATCCCCAATGTTCCAACATGTTTCGTTCTTTCCTTCTGCGAGGAGTTAATGGTTGCAATCGCAATAATCTCTGAACCGATTGTTGCAAGCAGCATGATCGAATTAGGTTCATTCGAGACAGAGACAATGTAATTACTATAATCCTCTATTTCTCGTTTAAATTCACCAGCTCCAAAGGATAAATAATCACTTTCACCGCCAACCACATTATAAAAATCGATGATGTTCACTGCATCATCACTTACAGCTTCCCGAATTTCAACTCTATGAGTGTTCTTTAACATAACATTTCGCATCATTCCATCTTCTTTCTGTTCATAGGTATAAGACAAATATAACCTACCATTGTATTCATCGTACAAGCGAATTATTCATGTTTTTTTGATTAAATTTTTAACAAAAGTAGTAATGCATCTCCTATACCCTCGCATAGAATATGAGGATTTGTTATTTCAATAAAGAATAGGAGTGAAGGAATGAAAACGAAAAAAGTACTGATTGCATTACTAATGTTTGGTTTCATGTTCTTACTAGTTCAACCAGCAAAGGCTGCAGCTTCATCATTTATCGTAATAAATAAATCGACAAACCAGTTAGCGTATTTTGAGAATAATAAATTATCGAAGGTTTTCAAAGTGGCTACAGGTAAACTACCATCCTATACACCAGAAGGTAAATTTAAAATTGTAAACAAAATCACAAATCGGCCTTATTATACAGGTAACATTCCAGGTGGAGATCCACGAAATCCATTAGGAAACAGATGGCTTGGTTTAAATGCGAATGGCACATGGGGTACAACTTATGCTATCCATGGTAACAATAATTCAAGCTCCATAGGAAAATATGTAAGCGCAGGCTGTATCCGTATGTACAACAATGAGGTGCAATGGTTATACGCTAGGATTTCCGTAAATACACCTGTAGTTATAACGACTTCAGGTAAATCATTCTCCGCTTTAGCAGCAGCGAATGGATATAAGGTAACAAACAGTTCAACAGTGCCGGTATTCTCAATCGTTAATCTAAAAAAAGGTAGCCGTGGAGCTGAAGTTATGGAGCTTCAACGTAGGCTGACGAATCTAGGATACAGCACAAAAGGAATCGACGGTATATTTGGTGCCAACACTGATGCTGCCGTTCGCAAGTTTCAAAAAGCTAAGAAGCTAACAGTTGACGGTGTAGTAGGACCGGCTACTAAGAAAGCACTTGGTATGTTTTAAATAATGGGAGATCAGCCTTGAATGACAAAGGGCTGATTTTTTTTTAAAAATTAAAATTCCCGTTGACACACTCCTCGATATCCAATAAAATGATAACGAGATTGATAATCATTTTCAATTAAGTTCAATGCTTTAAATAAATTTCAAATTACTGTTATAGAGGAGGGCGAATAAAGTGTCTAGACTATATGCTGAGCATTTGCAAATCTCATATGGTGAACGAGACATCGTAAAGGATCTTAACATTTCCATTCCAGACGGTAAGATCACGACAATTATTGGACCTAATGGGTGTGGGAAGTCAACGGTTTTGAAAACCTTGTCGCGCATTCTGAGTCCGAAATCTGGCGTGGTTTATCTAGATGGTAAAGCCGTTAGTAAAGAATCTACGAAAAAGATTGCTCAGAAGATGGCGATTCTTCCTCAGTCACCAGATTCACCTGAAGGACTTACTGTAGGTGAACTTGTTTCTTACGGAAGATTTCCTTATCAAAAAGGCTTCGGAAAACTTACTAAAAAAGATTTCGAAGTAATCGATTGGGCATTAGACGTTACAGGTGTCCTCGAGTTCAAAGATCGATCTGTAGATGCGCTTTCAGGTGGACAGCGACAGCGTGTATGGATCGCGATGGCATTAGCTCAAGAAACGGATATTATCTTGTTGGATGAACCGACTACATACTTGGATCTTTCTCATCAATTGGAAGTTCTAGAGTTGTTATACCAGTTGAACCGGGATGAGAAGAGAACGATTGTAATGGTTATTCATGATTTGAACCACGCGGCTCGCTTTGCTCATCATATGGTCGCGATGAAAGACGGATCCATCTTAAAAGAGGGTACGCCTGAAGAGGTAATGAATCGTATGGTCCTACGTAATGTATTTAATATTGATGCAGAGATCGGTGTTGACCCGAGGACGAGAAAACCTGTCTGTCTTACGTATGATCTGATTAAGAATGTAAAGTTAGTTGAGAACTTGGCGTAAATTCGCCTTTCTTTTTTACAGTTAATTGAGAATGATTTTTATTGTCAAATATAGGGGGATAACAAAATGAAAAGAACAACAAAACAATTACTCGTTAGCTTTATGACATTACTTTTAGTATTTGTACTAGCTGCATGCGGAAATAATTCAGAAGAAGGCGCAAGCACTGGTGAAAAGGAATCGTCGAAAAATGAAACGAGAATCTATAAAGACGAAAAAGGTAAAGAGATTGAAGTGCCAGCTGAACCGAAACGTGTTGCAATGATGGCTGCAACTTATGCAGGTAACTTGCTAGACTTAGGAATTACACCAGTAGCAGTAAATGAATATCCAAAAGCAAACAAGTTTTACGGAAACAAATTAGACAAAGCTGAAGTGGTAACAGCTGATTCATATGAAAAATTACTAGAATTAGATCCGGATCTTATCATTACGTATTCTGATGACAAAAATATTAAGAAATATGAAGAGATTGCTCCAACTGTTACAATGACGTATGACAAGTATGACTACATGGAACAGCACGTTGAGATTGGGAAGATGGTTAATAAAGAAAAAGAAGCAAAATCATGGGTAAAAGAGTGGAAGAAGAAAGCCGCTGATGCTCGTGAAAAAGTAAAATCTGCAATTGGTGAAGATAAGACGTTCATGGTTATGGAAGCATACGGAAAAGACATGTATGTCTATGGTAAGAACTGGGGCCGTGGTACAGAAGTAATCTACCAAGCACTAGAACTTAAAGCTCCTAAGAAGTTAGAAGAAGATGTATTTGGCCCAGGCTGGAAAGCCATTTCAACTGAAGTGATCCCTACTTATGCTGGAGATTATATCTTTGTTGGATCTGGTGCTGGTAATCCAGACAATTCATTTATGGAGTCAGATGTTTGGAAAGAACTTCCGGCCGTTAAGAACGGTAACGCAATCAAGTTTGATTCAGAGTCTTTCTATTTCAATGACCCGATCTCGCTAGAAAAAGAACTAGATATTATCGTTGAAGAGTTAACGAAAAAGAAATAATAAGCACTTCATAAAAAGGGACAAACGCTATGTTCAAAACAAAAACCAAGCTTATAAAAGAGAATAAAGTGTATTCTAGGCCAGCGGTAGGGACAGTTATTTTATTGTTAGGGTTCGCACTTCTTTTGTTGAGTATCGTTCTTGCAATATCTGTGGGAGCCGCTAAGATTCAGTTTTTAACCGTATGGAACGCTGTGATCAACTATGATCCTACTAGAGAAGCTGACCGTATCATTATGAGTCTACGATTACCGAGAGAGCTTGGTGCAGCAATCGTCGGTGCGGCGTTTGCTGTGAGTGGAGCAATCATGCAAGGGATGACTAGAAACCCATTAGCAGACCCTGGTCTACTTGGTTTGAACGCAGGAGCAAGCCTCGCTCTTGCTTGTGTGTTCGCTTTTAATACAGGGGCGAACTACCTTACCGTGATGATTCTATCCTTTATAGGTGCAGGAATAGGTGCGATGTTAGTATTCGGACTTGGCTCAATGAGTCGAGGTGGATTGACTCCAATCCGAATTACGTTAGCAGGTGCAGCTGTTTCTGCACTGCTTTCTTCATTAGGAGAAGGCATTGCATTATATTTTAAGCTTTCTCAAGACCTTGCGTTTTGGACGGCAGGTGGTGTGTCAGGCACAAACTGGGCACAGCTGAAAATTATCGTACCAGTTGTGTTGGTTGGAATTATTGTAGCAGTTATGTTCTCAAGGCAGTTAACCATTTTAAGCTTTGGTGAAGAAGTGGCGCGCGGCCTTGGTCAACGAACACTATTTACAAAAATAGTTCTCATGACGGTAGTGTTGATCTTAGCTGGAGCTGCAGTTTCGCTCGTTGGTGCTATTGCATTTGTAGGTCTTATGGTGCCGCATATCGTTCGGTTCTTAGTTGGAACGGACTATCGGTGGATCATTCCATGTTCCGCGATTTTTGGAAGTGTGCTCATGGTGTTAGCAGATACGTTTGCTCGAACGGTAAACGCTCCTTATGAAACACCAGTCGGTGCAGTAGTCGCGATGATCGGGGTACCTTTCTTCCTCTACCTTGCAAGAAAGGGAGGAAGAAAATTATCATGATGAATGCACACCAGATTAAGAGAGTAAGAGTAACGACGATTACGGCGATCTTATTGCTGATAGCCGTTTTCATTATAAGTGTGGCAACTGGATTTGCTTCATTAACACCTTCAGAATTATTTAGAACTATTATTGGGCAAGGAACGCCGAGAGAGAATCTAATTCTTTTTGAGTTCCGTTTACCACGTATCTTTGTTGCTATTCTTGCGGGGATGGGGCTCGCTGTGTCTGGTGCTATCCTCCAAAGTATTACGAAGAACCCGCTTTCAGATCCTGGTATTTTAGGAATAAATGCTGGTGCTGGTCTGATGGTAGTGGTGTATATCATGTTTTTTACAGTGGAAACCACAAGCTTTTTATACGTTCTACCGCTATTTGCATTATTTGGCGGAATGGTAACAGCGTTTGTGATCTACATCATGTCTTACATAAAAGGTGAAGGTGTTGAACCGACCCGGCTCGTCTTAGTCGGTGTAGGTTTAGCAGCCGCCTTGTATGGAGCAACATTGACATTATCTACGAGACTAGATATGGAAGATTATTCGTTTATGGCGAACTGGATGGCAGGCAGGATTTGGGGCGATGATTGGACGTTTGTTTTATCATTGCTGCCATGGATTTTGCTGCTGATTCCTTATACGATGTTTAAATCCAATGTTTTAAATACGTTGAATTTGCATGAGAACGTATCTGTCGGTGTAGGTGTGAATGTAAGTAGAGAACGAATTTCTTTGATCATGATCTCGGTAGCACTTGCGTCGGCTTCTGTAGCAGTCAGTGGTGGAATTGCTTTTGTAGGATTGATGGCTCCTCATATCGCACGTTCGTTAGTAGGCCCGAGACACCAAGTCTTCCTTCCTGTTGCAGCATTGATCGGAGGCATCTTACTGCTAGCAGCTGACACGATCGGAAGAGTAGTATTAGATCCTAGTGGAATACCAGCGGGAATCATTGTGACCATCATTGGGGCACCGTATTTTATGTACCTGCTTGCAAAAAAATAGCTATTGAAATCAGTCTTTGTTAAAAAGGCTGATTTTTTTATTTTTATTAAAACTTTTTTTGCTTTCCACGGTCTAATATATAGGTAAGGGTCAGGAGGCTATAAATTGGAGACAGAACAGTTAGTGAAGAAAGCGATAAAAGGAAACGACGAGGCGTTTTTGAGTTTGATTCAAACGTATAAAGTCGATTTATATAAAACAGCTCTATCTTTTTTGCGTAATGAAGAAGAAGCACTCGAAGCTATTCAAGAAGTTACGTATCGTGCTTACAAAAATATAAAAAAATTAAAAAACGAGTTTTATTTTAAAACGTGGCTGATTCGAATTATGATCAACTATTGTAATGATCAGTTGAAACTAAAAAAGCGAGTCGTCACGAATGATGAAATGTTGAATTTGTTAGGTGTCTCAGAGAACCACACACAATTAGAGTTGAAGGACGCGATGTTAGATTTAGACGACAGGTCACGCGAAATCCTTACCTTGAAATATTTTAATGACGTAAAGATTAAAGATATAGCGATCATGATGCAGTGTCCAGAAGGTACAGTTAAAACGTGGCTGAATAAGGCATTACGAGTATTAAGAGAAAAGCTAGATGAGAAAGGAGGTAATCTACATGTTTGAAAGAGAAAAAGCACAACTAAACGATTTGAAGAAAGAATATGAAAATATACCGATTTCACTAGATTCTATTGATCAGGCGATATTAAGTGGATTTCAGAAGGCAAAAACAGAAGAACGAAAATCTAGAATTAAGAAAAGAAGTGCTTTTAGTTTTATAGCGGCAGCTCTTTTACTCATTGGATTATTTTCTTCAATTAAGAATTCACCGGCTTTCGCTAATTACATTTCTGAAATACCTGGCATGGAAAAAATAGTGAGTATGATTCGTGATGATAAAGGAAGAATGGCAGCTGTTGAAAAAAAATATTATCAAAAACAAGGCGTATCAGATGAAAAAGATGGGTTGAAAGTTACCATTGATGGAACGATTGCTGATGAGATAGGTATGGTGCTTTTTTATTCGATTGAATCCAAAGAAAAAATAAAAGAGGTTATGTTTGATGATGTAAAGATTAGAACAAAAGACGGAACCGCACTGGATGAAGCATATAATTCATTCGGCGATGCCCATACTTCAGATAAAGGCGAGACCAAGTTTAGCGGAGAAATTGAATATTTCTTTGAAGCACCTATTGAAGCAAAAGAATATATCGTTGAACTACAGTTAAAGGACAAAGAATTTTCCATTCCATTAACCCTTAAAGAGTTTAAGAAGAAAAAAGAATATGCGGTTGAACAAACGATGGATTTAGAAGGTCAAAAGATCAATATTGAGAAGGTAACCATCTATCCATTACGAGCTGTTGTTAAATTAAAGATGAAAGATGAAAATGAAAAATACATCCTGCAACTTGATGACCTACGTTTAGTAGATGAAAACAATGAAGTGTGGGGTAACATAGCAAATGGTATAACCGGTTCAGGTGATAAAGGCACTGAGCGGGAAGTTTATCTGCAAAGTAACTATTTTAAAGAACCGAAAGAATTATATTTAATCTTAAGCAGTGCTCAAGCCATAAATAAAGATAATGCAGTCATTGTTGTGGATACAGAAAAAATGAAGATTTTAAAACAGCCTGATGGAAATAAGTTGAAAAATCTAAGGAAAGAAGACGGGCAGCTTGTCTTTGATCTGCATACAAAAAAACCATTCCGTTATGGTATTTTTAGCACAATAACTGATGCACATGGTAAAACTATTGAGGTCAACTCGCAGTCTATGGGTACTGAAGAAGAAAAAGGTACAACACGACTAGGGATAGAGCTGCCTCCAATAGGCCACTCACAAAATCCTTTAACCATTGACTTAAGCTATTATCCCGAGTGGATTAAAGGCGATGAAAAAATTAGAATCAAATAATCTGGTAAGGTAGTCCTTTCTTTAAGGACCACCTTTTTTGCTTAAATGCCAACAACCCTCTATAATGCTAGTTAAATGAGGTGAACGTGATGAGACTAGATCATACCGGCATTGCTGTGAGACGAATAGACGAAGCAATTAAATTTTATACGAATGTATTAGGCGGAAAGCTGACTGAACGTTATACAAGTGAAAAGCCTGGAGTAGAAACTCACATTGCTGTGATTGAGCTTGAAAATCAGGTAATAGAACTGCTTGAACCTACGAGTAAAACATCTCCAATCGAGCGGTTCATCCGACAGAAGGGAAAGGGTGTGCATCACCTGGCTTATGAAGTGGACGATCTTCTTCAAACGATTGATGACTTTGAAGCTAGAGGGTATACCTTTTTAAAAGATACGTATCGGACAAATCCTTTTGGCAGACGGTTAATTTATATGAACCCCGCGCATTCACAAGGGCAGATTATTGAGCTGTGTGATTATCCGGACAAGAAGAAGGAGAGCTGACTTGTTAAAAGTCGGTTCTCTTTTTTGTCTTTCCAAAACAATAGATTTTCTTTACAATTAATTGTAAGAATATTCTGTAAAGGGTGAAGGTATGAAGTGGACAGGTAATCTTGCGCATTTTCCTTATCCGTTTAAACATTCAACGTATCGTTATTCCAACAATTCCATCCCCATGAAACAGCCACTCAGTATAGAGGTTACTCCAAGTTATAACAATGAGATGCTATTAAAGCGTAAACTATTAAGTGATCACCCAGAGCGTTGTTATCAATCGCTGCCACATTCTATTACAGGGCAGTGGGAGATTGTTGAGCTCGTGATCGATCACTTAGTTTCGCAGTACCCAAAAGATTTTTCAGTAGAGAAAGAGAATACGAGTTGGATTTTTTTCAATAAGATATTGGACGAAAAAGTAGAATTTATCTTTGGTGATGAAAACTCACTTTCATGTGAACCGTTGTTTTTTATTAGTCAACACGTACAAGAAGACCTTATATACATGAGACAGCGTGACGATAATCTGTACTTAGACGCAGGACAGCTTTGTTTTCCTGCTAACTGGTCTCTCGCTTTTAACATAGGAATGAAATTTAAAAACATTCATCATCCTATCCCTGGGTTTAAGGAAGAGGGACTAGATCAACGAATTCTACAATTTCTAATGAGGCTTGAAGCCGGAACACCTTGGGAACGTTTGAATTGGTCGCTTATGGCAGGTGATCGACTTGATACATCTCTTGAAACCTTTGATCAGTGGGGAAAGCTGCGCAAGCACGTAACAAGTGACAACGCAGGTGAGCTTGTTCATATACGAGTAGAGGTGCAGAAGTTATTCAGACTGCCAAGAACGAATAGCATTCTCTTTTCCATTCACACACATTTGCTGTCCCTTGAACAACTATCAACAAACAGAGAATGGCTGCAGCAATTTTACGAAATCATGTCTGAACTTCCCGCACATATTGTTGAATACAAAGGAATCTCTGCTTATAAAAAAGCTGTGTTGGAATATTTAGAAGGTCAGCTCCAACAGCTGAAGACGTTATGAGTATGGATGCGGTCTTCATTGAAGGAAAAAGAAAATATATATTTTGTTCAGATGAGCATGGATTAAGAGTTTTAAGCAGTGTGTTCGAACACGTGAGAAAAGAGAAGTTGGCTTATGAGTGGTATCACCTTTCTACTAAAACTCGGCCGTTCCTAGAAGATTTTCTAAGAAAGCAAAAAATGGGAACCTTCCTTTATGTAGTGTTACCGTATTCTGAACTTCATATCGTACAAACGATGACAGCTCGTATCGGTTTTTCGAGTGATGAGTCACAATTTATTGGTTATGGCGAGAAGTGGATTAGCGTTTTCTGTTGTCGTTGTCATGAACTGAACAGAGCAGAAGAACAACTTACCGAATTAACTTGCATTCAATGTGAATTAAAGCTTGAAGTGTCAGACCACTATTCTGAACTACACCATGCATTTTTAGGCTATCCAGCTACAAGTTAG
Organism: Fictibacillus nanhaiensis; assembly: GCF_036213205.1. GTDB lineage: Bacteria > Bacillota > Bacilli > Bacillales > Fictibacillaceae > Fictibacillus > Fictibacillus nanhaiensis_E. The sequence continues at coordinate 120,298 of NZ_JARMFC010000009.1, read as the reverse complement.
GAGGGAGTCTATTTGTCTATTGAACCTAATTTATTTGTACGGGTTTCATCTATAGAAAAGATAACAAAGCAGGTTAAGAAGTTTACGCTGTTCAAAGAAACGGGAAAGGGACTTCCAAGATTTAGTGGAGGTGCACATGTTTCTACTTACTTAAAAACACCGTCAGGACTTGTTGTAAGGCAATACTCTTTAGTGAGTCCTCCCGACGATCGTACGAAATATGAAATTGCTGTGCGATTATGTGAGGATTCTAAAGGTGGTTCACTCTACTGGCATCAGGGAATGAAAGTCGGTGATCGACTTCAAATCAGTTACCCCAAGAATCATTTTTCTCTTAGCTTTAAAGCGAGACATCACGTATTTTACGCGGCAGGCATCGGGATTACCCCATTCCTTTCTATGATGCAGGATTTCTCAGTTAACGGACAAACCTTTGAACTTCATTACGCCTCTAAATCTGAGGATAACTGTGCATTTTATACATACATAAAAAAACACTATCCTAATCAAAGCCACTTTTACTTTTCCGATCAACAACAACGTTTGCAAACCACCTCCTTAGAAAATCATCCAATCGGAACGCATGTCTATTTTTGTGGACCTGAAGGATTTATTGAGCAGTTTACTACTAAAGCAATAGAGTTGGGCTATCCACGTTCATCTGTTCATTCTGAACGTTTTAGCCCACCAAAGCCTACAGTGTTAAACACATTTCAAGTTAAGATACACAATGGAGCTACAATACAGGTATCCCATACTGAAACATTATTAGAAGCTCTTCATAAAAATGGAATCATTACTTCATATTCCTGCCAAATCGGTCGTTGTGGTACATGTGAACTGTCTGTTTTAGAAGGAGAAATTAATCATTATGATTCATTTCTTAGTGATGAACAAAAAGGTGAAAATAATTGTATAATTGCGTGTGTTTCACGGGCAAAATCGGATAAACTTGTCATTGAGGTTAAATAGTATAGGAGGTAGCAATGGAGGTTATAGGTAAGAAAGGAAAATATACGAGTAGATTGAGTCAGGCGGGGAAAGATTCTACTATACTAATAATTATTTTCTTATCACTATTTGTAGGTCTCTTTATATATATTGGTATTAAATTTATGAAAGAAGACCCCGTTATACTTGTTATCATGTTATTTTTCGTAACCATTCTTACAGGACTCATAATTTTTATAGCGAAGGAAACGAAAAAGAGAACTAGTATAGTGAGTGATTCTGAACTAACAGATACGGGTTATGTGACAACATTCATCGACACCAATACGAATAAATCTATAAAAGTAGAAATTTTATACACCGATATGGTGAAGTGTTTGCTATCCCCTTATTCCGTTGTTCGCCCTTCTGCAACACAGTCATTTGAAACAACTTACAACAAGCTCATAACCCTTAATATTCTTTTTAGAGCCAGTAAAGGTAGAATGGAAGTTATGAGATTTACGCATCATGACGAAGAGGAAATTCATTTATGGCTTAGAACACTAAGAGAGCACAATATTCCCCTTGAAATCACCGATTATGATCTGAGGTTTGTAGCCGAAAAGAATTATCTCAGTGTTGTTAGTAGCGAAGTAGAAAGAAGGCCTTATTTTTATAGATCTTCTATAGAGGATTTAAATATTGGGATTACTAGGGAAAAACCTAATGATTATTCTTTACCAGAAACAAAGGAAAAACTAGCTTCTAATCAATTAGTAAAATTAAAAATTCCTAAAGTGGCTATCTATAGTGTTCAATATCTAGCGATGATATTTTTTATTTATTTCTTTCACAATGATTATTCGTCAGATGAAATGTTAACTAATTCAGCGCTAATTTACTTTTATCCAGGTTTTGCAATATTCTTCTCTATTTATATCTACATGATTTCTCATATCAATGTTAAGCATTGTTTACAATATGTATTGGTTACAATCTTTTCATGGGTTGTAGCAACTTATACAGTAGATGGTCTATTCAGTAAAGTCTCAGACAAGTTCGCTACGGCTTTAACTTTTGAGATTGTTTTCTTTATTCTGGTATCACCATTTATTACTCTTTTTCCTGTCATAATTAGAGGACTTAAACCTGCCGTCTATCACGAAAAACACCGAAAAGATATTGAGAAAATGAATGAAATGAAAGAAAAAGAAACACTAAAATCAAACTAAATCTTATTAAAAGTGCTTAACAAGGTGTATAATTTAAAAAGTTAATGTAAGGGAAGTCTGACTGAATTTTTTCAGCAGACTTTTTTATTTTATAAAATGATAGGAGTTTTTATTTGTGAAGCACCGCAGATTGTTAGTCTACCTTGTTGCACTTGCTGCGTTTCTCGGTCCTTTTTCTCAAACGATCTATGTACCTCTTATTCCTGAGGTCACGAAAGAACTTCATACAACACCTTTTTTGGTTAACTTCTCGATCTCGATCTATACGATTTTCCTGGCTTTGATGCAGATGGTCTATGGACCACTTACGGATTCAATCGGACGGCGTAAAGTGATGCTATCAGGCATTCTAATCTATTTAGCGGCTACGATCGGTTGTTATTTTTCTTCATCCATTGAATTTCTTTTAGTATTTCGCTCTATGCAAGCCATCGGAATTGCTGCGGGTTCTGTTGTAGCAGTAACGGTTATTGGGGATCTGTTCGAAGGGAAAGATCGGATTCAGCCTATGGGAACATTTCAGATGATGGTATCATTAGGACCAGTTTTAGGTCCTGTAGTGGGTGGTTTTTTAAGTGCTTCATTTGATTTTCATATGATTTTTATAGCATTAATCTGTGTTGTATGTATCATCTTTGCAGGAAATTTCATCTTTCTGCACGAAACAAAACCAAGTACAACAAAAAAACAGAACTTTAGGTTTTCAGATTTCCTTACTATTTTGCAAAACCGTATTGGGTACACTGTTATTGGCTTGGGATTCATTCAGTATTACGCTCTGTATAACTTCCTAGTATTCTTACCTGCTATTATGAGTGAAAGGTACGAATTGTCTGTCGAACAAAAAGGTCTAGTATTTCTACCATTATCACTGGGCATCGTAGTGGGCAGCTTTATTGGCGGCAAAATGAGAAAATACAATGAACGAAAAGTAATTGTATTCTCTGCTTTTTTGAACGTCATTTCTTTATTGTTGTTTATACTCGTCTCGAATGTATCCCTTTTATTGTTGATTATTTCAATCTCATTCTTTGGTCTGTTCTTAGGTATGTCACTACCTGTTCAGACAACTCTCCTTACACAAGAGTTTCAAGCCAATCGTGCTACAGCAATCGGTGCGTATAACTTTTTTAGATACATGGGGATGTCGATCGGACCGCTTTTAGGAAGTTTCCTTTATCACCTAGGGAGTTACGGCTTGGTTTATGGATTTGTAGATGTACTTCTGCTCCTTTTTGTCATTTTAATGAGAAAACATTTGATACAAAATAAAAAAATGATGAATTAGATTTTAGAAGTAACAAATTAGGGTATATTGAATCCATACCGTTCTTGCTGTAAGCTAAGAATAACCAAAAGTTAGACAGGATGTATGAACAATGTACCTTACCATAAAAGAAACGGCTGAATATTTATCAATGCCAGAAGCGGTAGTTGAAAGCTTAGTTCAGCAAAATAAAATCCGTACCATATTTGACGGTAACCAGCATCTTATTAACAAGGAACAGTTCAATACTCATTTCGAACAGTTAGAAAAATACAAGAAGATGGTTGAGGAGTATTTGAGTGAACCGATCCCTGAAGATTGGGATGCAAAAGACGAAGATTAAAATAATGATAAAATTGGGTAGATGGGGAGAGTGGAAAAGAGATGCATAGGGATAAGGAGCTGCATTCTTTTTTAATTGAAAAAACATGGCAGTTGACGGAAGATTGGTACCAATCAATTGATAAATCAACGGCCACGGGGGTATACGCTTCCACTAATCCCAAAACGATAGAAACACTTAAAATGCAAAATCATGAATTTCACGAACATTTTTGTGAGGTTTTTGTAACGGAAGAAAGTAAGTTTCTAAAAGACTTTGAAAAGTGGGTTCTAATGATTGCTCAAGACGATGAGCATTTAAATACTCCTCTCACTGTAATCATGAAAGAATTCTTCAATGTACAAAAACAATATTTAAATCTCGTCCAAGAATTTGTTCATCTTCATCAAGGTGAGTACCCTCAAGTTGTCATTGATGCATGGAATGAGATAATAATTGATACATTTAATAAGATTGTTACTTGGTTTGTAGAAGAAAACCAAAAATATAGTGAAGAAAAATTAATTGCGCAGCAAGAGATGATCAACGAGCTTAGTTCACCTGTTATCGCACTGAATAATCATATGGGGCTTCTGCCGTTAATCGGTGTTATCGATACACAAAGGGCAAAGCTTATTGTGGAAAACACACTCGAACAGTGTACGGAAAAAGAGATCACACATCTTTTTATTGATCTTTCTGGTGTTCTAATCATAGATACGATGGTTGCTCAGCAAATCTTTTCTCTTATTGAAACTTTAGGTCTGATCGGAGTAAAGTCAACCTTGTCTGGCATCCGACCTGAAATTGCAATGACCGCTATTCAATTAGGATTATCCTTTGAGAAAGTTTCCATTAAGTCCAATCTCGCTCAAGCGATCGGCTCACAACAATAAATCTAAAGAATGAACGAAGGCCAGGGCAACCTGGTCTTTTTTATTTTTGTTTCAGAATTTGACCATGCCACCTTCTCATAAACTTTAATGCAACTCATTTTTTATAAAGGGTGTTGAGGATGGATATCTTTCAAGGTTTAACGGGGGAAATTGTTTTACCCCATGATCCGCAATATGACGCTGCACGGCAAGAATGGAACAGAGCGATTCAAAAATTTCCAAGTGTTATCGTCTATTGCTCTGAATATGAAGATGTAAGCCGCGCCATTTTGTGGGCACAAAAGTATTGTAAGGATATACGAATTCGATCAGGGGGGCATCATTACGAAGGCTATTCGACAGGTAATGGTGTTTTGGTCATCGATATCAGTCGCTTGAATGATGTCAGTATTAATGAGGAAGAAGGAACGGTTAACGTTCAAGCTGGCATTCAAAATAAAGATCTCTATCAAGCGGTAAGTTCTAGTGGATACCCATTTCCAGGAGGAACATGCCCAACTGTTGGCGTCAGTGGTTTTGTGCTTGGTGCAGGATGGGGGTTCTCTAGCCGATTGTTTGGCTTAGGATGTGACAGCTTGGTAGAACTAGAGTTGATCAACTATAAAGGTGAACGATTAAAAGTGAATGAAACAGAAAATAGTGATCTGTTTTGGGCATGCAAAGGTGCAGGAGGAGGCAATTTTGGAGTGGTCGTTTCCATGACGTTTAAGCTTCCGCCTAAAGTAGAACGAGTGACATTGTTTGAGCTATATAAGCCTAGTGCCACAACAAAAGAGCTAGGCAAGTTTTTGAGAATATGGCAGAAGTGGCTTGTGAATCTAGATGAACGAATGTGTTTGAATGCTAGCATGTATAACGCTGCATCTGAAGGACTTGCTATCTTTGGCAGGGGGTTCTTTTATGGATCGAAGGAACAAGCATTGACACTGTTAAATGTTTTTAACAAAATTGACAGCTTTCAGATTTCCGCCAAATCTTTACCCTTCTTAGAAGCTGTTACGGAAGTTCAGTCTACCTATCCGCCATATGAAAAGTTTAAATCGACAGGTCGCTTCGTATACAAAGAATACGACCGAGAAGAAGTGGAAGCAATCGTGAATCTTGTAAAAAAACGTGCGGAAGGTTCGGTGTTTGCAGCACTCACCTTGTATGCAATGGGAGGGAAAATCCGAAATGTCGATAAAACACAGTCTGCTTTTTATTACCGAAAAGCACGTTATATCTTAGGCATCCAATCCGTATGGGAAGATCCAGCCGTTGCAGAAGAAAATAGAAGATGGGTGGAAAAAAGGTTCAGATATTTGAAGACCATCACGAAAGGGTCATTTGTTAATTTTCCATACAGTGAACTGCAAAACTATGAAAAAGAGTATTTTGGCAGAAATGCCGAGAGACTTCAACGAATCAATCAAAAATACGATCCTAAAAGAGTGTTTTCTTTTCCGCAATCTATTCGATGATATAAACTATAGGTAGAGTGCTTTTCGGCAAAGGAGTTTGTTTCATTGAAGATATTCAAAAGTATACTGTTTCTCGCGGTCCTTGCATCTATCTTTTATCTGATCACATTGGAATGGAAAAAGAGAAATACACCTCTGCCTACAGAGCTGCATCCGATTGTGGCAGAGAACCGTGATATATTGATACAAAAAGCGTCGGAAAAAGGAATCAATGTTGTAATAACTGATGATTTTCGATCAGCAGCTGAACAGGATCGGCTGTATGAACAAGGCCGTTCAAGAGAAGGGACCATTGTGACTCATGTTGAAGGTGGCGAATCTTATCATAACTACGGTCTAGCGATTGATTTTGCTCTTAAGCTGGATGATGATTCTGTCGTCTGGGATCTAGAACGAGATGACAATGGGAACGGACAGTCTGATTGGATGGAAGTCATAGAGATTGCGAAAAAATTAGGATTTAAATCGGGGGCAGACTTTCAAGGAAGTTTTAAAGATTATCCACATTTAGAAATGAATTTTGGGTTACGAATCAGAGAGTTGCAGTATGGGGAAAGACCTCCCCTACAATAAGAGTTTAATGGGCTTGCATTAAGTAAATCGTGAGGCTATTTGTCGAAAAGCCTATAAAATAATTTGAAGGACTATAAAAATTTATGAAGGCTCATAAATGGATTTGAAGGCTTATAAACTCATTTTTAGGTCCTTAAAAACATATCACAACAATAAGAAAAAGAAGGGTCTCCACAGCTGGAAACCCTTCTTTCATTACGATTTAAAGCTTAAACGAACTCTTCAGTGAAACGATCTCGTTAAACACAATTTTTTCGTCAGTTGTATGCTTCGGATCTACATTGAAGTAGCCATGACGGAAGAACTGGAACTTATCTTGAGGTTTCGCATCCTTCATGTTTGCTTCAATATATCCTTGTTTTACGATAAGTGAATCTTTGTTCACGTAATCCAAGAATGTCTTGCCTTCGCTATCTTCTTCCTTTTCCATATCTGCATCAGAGATAAGTGGCTCATAGATACGGAACTCTGCAGGTACGGCTTGTGTAGCTTCTACCCAGTGAAGTGTTCCTTTTACTTTACGGCCAGTAAAACCTGAGCCGGATTTCGTCTCCACATCATACGTACAATGTAGTTCAACGACATTACCGTTTTCATCTTTTATGAAATCTTCGCATTTAATGAAGTAAGCGTGCTTTAAGCGTACTTCATTACCAGGGAAGAGACGGAAATACTTTTTCGGAGGATCTTCCATAAAGTCTTCACGCTCGATATAGATTTCACGGGAGAACGGAATCTGACGTGATCCCATTTCAGGATTTTCTGGGTTGATCTCAGCATCTAACATCTCAACCTGTCCTTCAGGGTAGTTTGTGATTACCACTTTTAATGGATCAACAATACCCATCGTACGAGGTGCTTTTACCTTTAGGTCTTCACGAATAAAGTGCTCAAGCATAGCTGTGTCCGTTACACCAGAACCTTTGGAAACACCAGCTGCTTTTACAAACTCAACGATTGACTCAGGCGTGTACCCTTTTCGGCGTAGTCCAGAGATTGTCGGCATGCGTGGATCATCCCATCCATCCACATAACCTTCATCTACTAATTGCTTCAGCTTACGTTTACTCATTACCGTATTCGTTAACCCTAGGCGGCCGAATTCGATTTGCTGAGGTTGGCTTTCCATCTCACACTCTTCCACAATCCAGTTGTAAAGAGGGCGTTGGTCTTCAAATTCTGTTGTACAAAGCGAATGTGTAACGCCTTCTATCGCATCCTCGATCGGATGAGCGAATGCATACATCGGATAGATGCACCATGTGTCACCTGTATTATGATGAGTTGCGTGAGAGACACGATAGATGACTGGGTCACGTAAGTTAATGTTAGGTGAACTCATGTCGATCTTCGCACGAAGTACTTTTTGACCGTTCTCGAACTCGCCTTTACGCATGCGATCGAATAGATCTAAGTTCTCTTCAACAGAACGGTTGCGATAAGGACTTTGCTTACCTGGCTCTGTCAACGTTCCGCGGTACTCACGAATCTCATCAGCCGTAAGGTCATCCACATAGGCTTTTCCTTTTTTAATTAAAAGCACAGCACGCGCATACATCTCTTCAAAGTAATCGGAAGCAAAGCGAAGGTTCTCCCATTCAAACCCAAGCCACTCGACGTCGTTCTTAATCGCATCAACGTATTCTTGGTCTTCTTTTAATGGGTTCGTATCATCAAAGCGCAGATTTGTTTCTCCGCCAAACTCATCTGCAAGTCCGAAGTTGATTACAATTGATTTTGCATGTCCAATATGAAGATATCCGTTAGGTTCTGGAGGGAAACGAGTAACGATTTTCTTATGCTTTCCGGATTCCAGATCGTTTTGGATGATTGTTTTAATAAAATTAGAAGAACTATTCTCCATCCCGTATCAAGCCTTTCCTTATATGTAAACTAAGATATACTTTACATTATAACAAAAATAAATTTCAACTAAACGTATTCTTTTAGGGATATGGAGATTATTTAACAAAGAAATGGTGGGATCAACATGAATGTCATTGACTTGCATTGCGATGCATTATTGAAACTATGGGAAACGGACGGCAGGCTGAACTATGCAGATGCACCACAGCTTGCTACAAATAAGAAACGGCTGCAAAAGGGAAAAGTGAACGTTCAGTTCTTTGCGATTTTCATTGAACCATTTATTCCGAGTGATCAAAAATTCCAATCTGCTCTTCAACAAGTAGATTATTTTTATAAAGAGGTTCTTAGTAAAAATCCAGAAATGAAGCATTTGAAGAACTGGAATGACTTTCAAACATTGAAGGATGGAGAAATTGGAGCAGTGCTTACGCTTGAAGGAGTGGACGCGATCGGTGATGATCTTACGAAGTTAAGCATTCTGCATCAACTCGGTGTTCTTTTGATCGGTTTAACATGGAATCATGCGAATCTTGCCGCTGATGGTGCTCAAGAACCGCGTGGAGCTGGTTTGACGATGTTTGGAAAAGAGATTGTCGCGTTTAATAACGAACATAAAATTTTAACGGATGTGTCTCATTTATGTGATCGCGCTTTTTGGGATGTGATGGAGATTGCCGATTATCCACTTGCCAGCCATTCTAATTCACGCGTGCTGTGTGACCACCCTCGCAACCTGACGGATGAGATGGCAAAGGAGATGTTCGGTAAAGGTGGAGTTGTGCACGTTGTGTATAACCCGCCATTCACGAAAAATGAGGGATCAGCAAGTATTGGTGACTTAATTAAGCACATCGATCATTTTTGTGGACTTGGTGGAGTAAAACAAATCGGTCTCGGCTCTGATTTCGACGGCATCTCGCAACTTATTACGGATTTAGAAGATGCATCTATGACTCAAAACTTAATCAATGAACTATTAAAACATTATTCTGAAGAAGAAGTCCGAGGATTTGCTTCTCAGAACTTCATGAATTTTATTTCGAAAATATAATTTGAAAGTAAAGGCTGGCATTCTCACGGAATGTCAGCCTTTTTTTCTATGGAGAAGGATATTAGTGTTACCTGGGAACAGCGTAATTGCCGCAAACGATCATAAAATTCTATAAGCGAGCATAAAACATCGGGACCGAGCATAAAACTTCGGGAACGAGCATAACCGTCCCGTGAACGAGCATAAAACCACGAGAACGAGCATTACCTCACCATGACCGAGCATAATCTCCCAAAATGCCCTCATCATATACGCTTCTTTTCCCACACACACTCTCATAGCTTATATAGAACAACTAAGCGGAAGGAGTCTGTTTATGTATTACAATCATCCAGGTTTTCAAAATACAGGAATGAGGCACCTAGACGACCTCACAATGATGAATCGCCTAATTGTATCAGGTGAAGGTTCTGTTTCAGCTGTTCCAGATAGAGTTCTTCTAACAATAGGAGTCATTACAGAAAACCAAAATCTAAGTGTGGCTCAAAAAGAGAATGCTGAAAAAACGACTTCTGTTATTCAAACGCTTATGTCATTAGGTATTCCGCAAAGCGATATTCAGACATCCAATTTTCGAGTTGAACCTCAATATAACTATGAAAATGGTCAGCAACAATTTAGAGGATATCGTGTAGAGCACCAGTTGCAGGTCACGGTAAAAGATATTCGGCAAACAGGGCAGGCAATCGATCAAGCGGTTGCAAACGGAGCTAACTCTATATCGTCCATTCAATTCACCGTTTCAAACCCAGATGCCTTTTATAATCAAGCATTGTCACTAGCTATTCAAAATGCTCAGCAAAAAGCGGTTTCTATGGCAAGAGCCTTACAAGTTACACTTCGGCCAGTACCGATCATCGTTCAAGAAGTATCTCAGTCGCTGCCCCCTAGACCCGTTCCGTTTCAAGCCGTTATGTATGCACAAAGTGCCGAAACACCTATACAACCAGGAGAGAACAAAATAACAGCATCTGTGAAAGTTCAGTACACCTATAGTTAGCAAAGATAGATGCAAATTGACAACCTAATATATGGCGCATTATACTTAACCAAATGGTTAAATATAATACAGAACATTTAAATGATGTATTTTCAGTTCTATCTGATCCGACTCGGCGTACGATCATTGAGCAGCTTTCAAAAGGAGAAAGGAGTGTGCAAGAGTTAGCGGAGCCTTTTGATATGTCGCTTCCTGCGATCTCAAAGCATTTGAAAGTTTTAGAGAATGCAGGTCTTGTAACGCACCGAAAAGAGGGGCGCTTTCGCTATTATGCGATAGAACCGAATTCAATCGATGAGGCATGTGAATGGATCTCTACGCTTAAACAGCTATGGACAAAATTTGAAGGTATGTTTTGCTGCAGCAAACAAAAGAAACAGTGAAACGTATGCTTGGAGTGTGAAGAATGGAAACTCAGCAAGAAATAATAAAGGTTGAGAAACTTGTGAAACGATATGGAGATTTCACTGCAGTGGATGGAAGTGAGTTCTCTGTACATAATGGCGAGGTGTTTGGTCTGCTCGGCCCAAACGGAGCGGGGAAGACGACAACGCTTGAGATGTTAGTTGGTCTTCGTAAGCCAGATGAAGGAACAGCGATCGTCGGTGGATTTGATATTACAAAAGAGCTTGATAAAGTAAAAGAAGTAATTGGTGTTCAGCTTCAATCTACCACACTCTTTGAGCTCTTGACTGTAGATGAGATCCTTCATCTTTACGGCAGTTTTTACAGCGAACATATTTCGATTCCTGAACTAATTGATGACATGCTTTTAACAGAGAAAAAGAATAGCAGAATAAAAGGTTTGTCTGGTGGTCAAAAGCAGAGACTTGCGATCGCGCTTGCACTTGTTCATGATCCTCAGATTATTTTCTTGGACGAACCTACGACTGGGCTCGATCCACAAGCACGCCGAACGTTATGGGACATTATTTTACGTTTGAAGGAACGGGGCAAAACGGTTGTTCTAACGACTCATTACATGGATGAAGCACATGTGTTATGCGACCGTATTGCCATTATGGACCAAGGAAAGCTCATTGCTCTAGATACTCCTAGTGAACTTGTGAGAAATCTTCAGTCTGATAGCGCGGTTGAATTTAAGTTTAACGATGAAGTAGATATTGCTTTGTCAGAGATTGACGGAGTGAAGCAAGTGGGCAGTCAGAAAGATGTACATATTCTCTATACGGACGATCTACAGGAGACTTTAACGAGTTTAATCGCTATCGCTTCTGAAAAACAGCTGAAGCTTGTCGATCTTCAAACAAGAACAGCAACACTTGAAGATGTGTTTATCCACATGACAGGAAGAAGGTTAAGAGAAGGATGAGATCATACTACCTACTAACACTCGCTCAGCTTCGGATCTTTCTTAGAAACAGACAAGTCCTGTTCTGGACCCTCGCATTTCCTATCGTTCTGATGGTCATGTTAGGTTCATTCTTAGGAAACGGTAATGGTGTTTCCATTACGGCAGCTGTTGTTGATCAGGATAGGAGTGAACAGTCGAAGAATTTAGTAAAAGAAATGGAAAAAAACGAAGCTTTATCTCTTGAAAAAAGTTCAAACGAAAAAGATGTGTTAAGTCAGTTAAAACAAGGTGATTTAACGCTCGTTATAACCATTCCAAAAGGCTATGGTGAAAATCTTTATGCAGGAAACAAAGCAGATCCTTTTAAACTACCTGTTTATTATAACGAGACAAACATGGCGATGTCCCAAGTCGGACTTCAGCTCGTCGATAATGCTGTAGACACGATCAGTAAAAAATCAGTGAGCTATGAGCCTGTTGTTATAACAGAATCAAAAGGGGTAGAAGCGCTTAACCTTCGTTACATCGACTTCCTAGTACCGGGAATCGTGGCGATGATGATCATGAGCAACAACATGAATGGTGTTGCAGGGCAGATTTCTTCATGGCGTGAGCGTGGAATTTTACGTCGTATGCAAGGAACAACACTTAAAGCATCTACATTTATTGCAGCACAAATAACAGCTCGTTTTATGCTGAACGGCTTGCAAGCGATGATTGTATTAGCTGTCGCTTGGGCTGCATTCGGCATTGAAGTGAGAGGATCTTGGTTAACCGTAATCGCGTTTGTAACGCTTGGGACGTTAGCCTTTATGGCAATCGGCTTTATTATTGCAGGCATTGCTAAGACTCCTGAGAGTGCAGGACCCATTGCAGGTTTTCTATCGTTTCCGATGCTTTTCTTAGGCGGCGTATTCTTCCCAATTCGAGATATGCCTGAGTTTTTACAGCCATTTGTACAAATTTTACCGATTGCTCACTTAAGCCATGCTCTTCGTGAGACGATGAACGTTGGAGCTTCGTTCTTGGATCTCGGCATGGAGGCCATGATTCTGGGCGGCTGGTTGATCGGAGCGTTTATCGTAGCAAGCTTCACGTTTAAGTGGGAATAGATAAAGTAACAGAAAGAGGAGAACGAAATGAATACACAAAATTATAACAATCATGCACGCATGCATCCCATCTATCATTATGTACTTTCATTGCTTGTGCTTGGAGGTTTTATTGCAAGCATTGTTTATCTGTTTAAAGCAGAAGATAAGTTACTAGGCGTGATATTAATCGTGATGTCTCTTAGTCTGTTGGTGACGTTTGCTTTACTTCGCTTGTATCCATTAAAGGCTCAAGATCGTGCGATACGTGCAGAAGAAAACTTGCGCTATTACGTATTAACAGGAAAGTTGTTAGATAGAAGGCTTACGGCTGGGCAAATCGTGGCACTTCGATTCGCGCCAGATGAGGAACTTCCACTTCTTGCGGAGAAAGCAGCAGCTGAGAACATGAAACCAAAGGAAATTAAACAAGTAATTACAAACTGGAAAGCCGATCATTATAGAATCTAGTAGAAAAACCTGCAGAAGTTGGATAACTTCTGCAGGTTTTTCTATTTGATAAGCGTATAGATTACAGTGGAATTTTGATTATGAAAGGATGTTAATAGTTGGCGAATAAAAGAAAACTAGTCAAAGAGGAAGATCCAATCATTTTTAGAGTGACGGGATACTTACCACCTATAGTACTAATAATCGGTTGGATCTTTTTTTTACTTTATAAAAGTGAATCTATACATTATGTAACTGTACAATCTCTCAGTTGGGAATCTGTGATAACTTCTACGTTTTATATCTTCCAAATAACTGGTATAGCATTATCGCTATTTTTTATTGTCATGCTAGTAATGAAGAGCAGGAGAATGCTTTACATGAGCCCGCTTCCTTTCTCTTTGTTAATTTTTATTTTATTAACTTTGCCAAGTCTCTTACACTCAGCTGTTATTTATCGGTTTATTATGTCTGGAACTAGTGTGTTCATAATGATGGTATTCATGATATGCCCTGTTATACTTATCTTTCTTTACGTGAAACGGTCAGACGGCATTTGGTTACTGTTTGGAGCAATCATTGGGGTGATCATTATATTTCTACCTTTTTTATTAAGCGGTACGTTAGATAACAATATGCCTGGATATAGACCTTATAAGAATCTTCTAGCCTCTAATTGTTTATTTTACTTTAGTTTTTTGATTTCGTTCTTTGTTCTATATAAGTATTTCAATTATAAAAATAATATTCTTCGCATGTAGTGAAACTTTTTCCTTTACACATCTCTCTAATAGGTGAAAGGGGACAAGAACTTGATAAATCAAAATACAGTAAAAAAAGCGATTAAAGGAAATGAAGAAGCTTTCGAGCAGCTCATCATACATGAGAGTGACAAGCTTTACAGAACAGCTTTTCTGTATGTACGTAATAAAGATGATGCTTTAGACGTTCTGCAAGAGGCAGTTTGTAAAGCTTTTGTCGGAATAAACAAATTAAAGGAACCAAAATATTTTAGTACATGGTTAATGAAGATATTGATTCGAACTTCATATGAAGTGCTACAAAAGAAAAAGAGGACGGTTCTAACAGGAGGAGCCTTTATTCAAAAGATTACTGAAAATACAAGTATTCAACCTGAACACGATTTAGATTTAACATATGCGATATCCCAAATGGATCATCACTATCAAACTGTTATCATTTTGTTCTATTTTCATGATTTATCAATAAAGACCATTTCACAGAAAATGCAAAAGCCGGAGGGAACGATAAAGACATATTTACATCGGGCCAAGATAGAGTTGCGAAGCTTGCTAGGGGGAGTGGAAACATATGGACATAAAATGGGTTGATAAAAAGGAGCAAAATGATCCGTCACGAAAAGAGATTTTAAGTGCTATCCAAATAGGCATGCAAGAAGGAAAAAGAATAAAACGAAAAGAAACATTAAAAGCTAGAATAAAGGTTTCTATGTGGATGTCAGGCATTGCAGCTTCTGTTGTTCTTGTTTCAGGTTTTGTCTTTTCACCAATAAATACCGTATTAGCTGATGTTCCTCTAATCGGAAAATTATATGAAGAACTAGATATCAAAATTGGCAAAGAACTAGCAGCTAGTAACCTCGTAACAGAAATCAATCAAAAAGCGTCGAGTAATGGTGTCGATGTAACTATAACTAGTGCTTATTACGATGGTAATGTGATAGGTGTTACGATAAAAGCGGAAGGTAAAGATCTTTCAGTTGAAGCGATGGATAAAGAGCATAGTCCTGAATCAGGATATACGATTGGAGGAGCAGATAAAGATCAACTTGTTGGATTGAGGGGACCCCTTCAGAAGTTGAAAGAAGGTAGTTATGTGGCAGCGCTAGAGTTTGAATTGAAAGAAAAAGAGCTACCAAAGAATTATACGCTTCCATTACATTTTACGCTGATAGCAAATAAAAAGGGAGATTGGAACTTTTCGGTCCCTGTGAAACAGCTGCCTGTTGAAACTATGAAATTAAATGAAAACAGTACTACAAAAGATGGATTACACAAGGTTAACTTAAACAAATTATCAATTGCTAAAGCTACATCAACTTTATATTACACTTTTGATTCTATGAAAGGCGACTTGAATCAAGATGTAAATGTAAAAGTATTTGATGAACACGGGAAAAGAGTACCTTTAAGAAGTAACGGTGTAGTGAATAGAATTGAACATTCAGAAGGCGTTACGCAATATAGAGAATTACAGTTAGAAAAAATAGACGATGATGTGAATTACTTGATAGTGTATCCAGAAGTTGTTTCAATGGATCAAGAAAATAGAATCGAACTTTCACCGTTAAAAATACAATTACAATAGAAAGAGTAAAAGCATGGAGAATAATTTCCCCATGCTTTTAAACCGTCTGCCTCTCAATCAATCGTACTTGAACTTCTTCATGTGACACTCCCTGCCCGTTCAATGCTTGCTGAAACAGTTTTTTACCGACTTCTACAAAAGGTATTTCAAGTGTTGTAATATGCATAACTTTTGAGATGGGTTGATTATCAAAGCTCATGATTGCGAGGTCATCGGGTACAAACAGGCCGTTTTCCCTGCAACCTGTTAAGATCCCTGCAGCTACCTGATCACTCGTCACAAGTAAAGCAGTTGGACGATTTTTCATGTCCAACAAATTCTCTACCACTTTGACACCGTCTTCAACATTGAAACGGCTTGTAAAAATGTAACTAGGTTCATAACGTAAAGCAAATCGTTCTAGAAAATCTTTATAAGCAGTTTCTCGTTGCTTGCTGTTGGTCCCAGTCTGTCTTCCGATGGTATAGCCGATTTGTTGATGTCCTTTTTTGTACAGGTAATCTAGAGCCATGGTAAAAGTTTTATGGTGGTCAATAAATGTAGAGGAAATCTTATCGTTTCTTGCATCTTCACAAAGGATAATAGGTCCGTACTCTCTGTAGCTTTCAATGACGTCCCACTCACAGACCCTCGAGCAGATGATCAGTGCATCAATCTGCTTATCTTCAAGCATCTTTAAGGCTTCCATTTCTTTCGCTTTTTCATAGCTTGTTTGTATTAAAGCAAGCTTATAATTTTGGTCTAATGCCGCATTCGCGATTCCTTCAATCAATAAACCGAAGTAAGGATGATTAGAGAATGGAACAACAACACCGATCAAATGCGTTTTTCCTTTGCTTAGATGAACGGCGTTAATATTTCGGTGATAGTTATATTTTTTCATAGCAGCTTTAACAGCAGATACTTTTTCCTCACTTACATAAGGATGATTGTTCATTACACGGGATACGGTTGTAACAGAAACACCTGCCATCTTAGCAATATCTCGAATATTGGTCATGCCTTCACCTTTTCTTTAAAAAAGTTTTTCTTGCTCTGAAACGCGTTTCATACCATACCCTTTGCTTATACACAAAAGGAGGTCTGCCGTATGGTGATTTTAAGTGGCATTGTTAGTCTTATGTTCATGTGCGTCTCTATTCTATACCTGTCTTCGTTTACCGTTTCACTTCAGGAAAAAAGCGGGCTGCCAAGTCAAAAAAGGAATAAAAAGGATCAGTTCAGTTATTTATTTGATGTGTATAGTGACTAACCTATTAAATTTATTGTAGTAACATCTGTAAACTTGTTCAACTCCATTGCCGAAATCAGTCACAATCAGTTAAACTGTAAAAATATTAACGCTCTACTTTTGGGTAGAATAAAGGTAAGTAATTAATTGGAGAGTATGCTTAATGGAAATGGAGAAACAAGAAACCTACGATATAATGGCAGTTTGTCTATTAGCAGGCAAAATTATGCTACAAAGCGGAGCCGAAACGTACCGTGTGGAGGATACGATGATGCGCATCGCTTCTTCTTTTGGTGCTTATCAGTCGCACCCTTACGTAACTCCAACAGGAATTCTTTTTTCTGTAGAAGGTGACGAGCCAACTAAAACGAAGCTGATTCGAATCGTAGAACGAACAACAGATTTAGAAAAAGTTGCACAAGTGAATGGCATATCGCGTAGAATCAGCGCTGGTGAATTAACGATCGAAGAAGCTTATAAAGAGCTAAAAAAGATTAGTGCATCAGGTTCTCCTTATTCTTTGTGGATTCACGTATTAGCAGCAGCTGTCTCTTCAGGCTGTTTCTTAATCATGTTTCAAGGAGAATGGAGAGACTTTATCCCAGCTTTTATTACAGGAGGGCTAGGGTTCTTGTCACTGTTGTATTTTCACCAGCTAGTTCCGATAAAATTTTTCTCAGAGTTTTCTGCTTCACTTTTAATTGGATTACAAGCTCTTTTCTTTGTTTCGACAGGAATCGGCGGTGAACTGGATAAAATTATTATTGGTTCCGTTATGCCTTTAGTACCGGGGTTACTGATTACGAATGCTGTTCGTGATTTAATGGCAGGGCACCTTATTTCTGGCCTGGCTAAAGGAGCAGATGCTTTTTTAACAGCTTTTGCAATAGGTGCAGGAATCGCTGTTATCTTTTCATTTTTTTAAGGAGGAGCGTTCACGATGACAATTGTTGAACAGATTATTACGAGTTTTATAGCGTCGGCAGCCTTTGTTATCATTTTTAACGGTCCAAAACGCTCGCTTTTTCACTGTGGCCTAGTAGGGATGATCGGGTGGATCTTCTATTTTCTATTAGAAACAAATGGTGTAGATATGGTGTTAGCAACGGTGATTGCATCGTTTACGATCGCTGTCGCTTCACAATACTTTGCAAAAAAGTATAAGACACCCGTTATTATATATAGTGTAGCTGGCATCATTCCGTTAGTACCAGGTGGTATTGCATACAATGCAATGAGAAGCTTCGTGGAGAATGATTATAATCTTGCCATTAATCTAGCTGCAAAAGCCTTTATGATCTCAGGGAGTATAGCTATTGGTCTTGTTTTCTCTGAAGTGATCAACCAGATTATCCGAAAATCAAAGCTGAAGACGATTGTAAACAAGACACATTAACCCAACATAATAGGCAATTATAAACCATCTGGAGATCAGGTGGTTTTTTTATTGCACAAATTGTAATGCTTACATTCTACTATTAACTTTCAATTTATGGGATTCAACTAGGAACTTGTACACGACAAAAGATACAAATGTCCATACTGGAAAGAATTTTATCTTGTTTTCTTACCATGACTAACTTCATAATAAGGAAACACCGAAAACAGATATTGTCTTTTCAAGTCACAATTTGTAATCATATACGATTTATCTTATAATTAAAAATAGAGAAAATTTTCAGTCAAATACAAGGGGGTAAAGTTTTTGAACAGCTTTGAAACGTTTGTAGGAGATGCAGTGGCGATTCTGTGGAGTCAGCCGATGATTTATTTTTGTTTAGGCGTAGGGCTATTATTTTCAATTTTAACGAGATTTTTGCAAGTTCGTCACTTTAAAGAAATGATCAAACTCATGTTAGAAGGAAAAAGTTCTAAAGCCGGTGTCTCATCTTTCCAAGCATTAGCGATTGCATTATCTGGCCGGGTAGGAACTGGTAATATTGCAGGAACAGCAACTGCAATCGGCTTCGGTGGCCCTGGTGCGGTTTTCTGGATGTGGATGATCGCGTTTATTGGTGCTTCTAGTGCTTTTGTAGAATCTGCACTTGCTCAAGTTTATAAAGTAAAACAGGACGGGGAATACCGTGGTGGCCCCGCGTATTATATTGAAAAGGGCATCGGGTGGAAATGGTACGGAATTATTTTCGCTGTATCCGCGCTAGCTGCTATGGCGCTACTGATGCCAGGGATTCAGTCTAACTCAATTGCTGCTGGACTTGATAATGCTTTTAACATCAATCCTTCCATAACGGGTATCTTCTTAGTTGTCATTTTAGCCGCTATCATTTTTGGTGGTGTTAAAAGGATTGCCAATGTAGCACAGTATGTGGTTCCATTTATGGCAATTGGTTATGTGCTTGTTTCGTTAATCATCGTTGCTTTTCATATCCCTCAAATTCCTGAGGTGCTTTCTTTAATTTTCAGAAGTGCGTTCTCATTTGATTCTGCATTTGGAGGAATTGTAGGTTCAGCGATCATGTGGGGCGTTAAGCGCGGAATCTATTCGAACGAAGCGGGTCAAGGTACTGGGGCCCATCCGGCAGCTGCGGCAGAAGTATCGCATCCTGCTAAGCAAGGACTTGTACAAGCCTTCTCTGTATACATCGATACTTGGCTTGTATGTACGGCTACAGCGTTCATGATTCTCTTTACGGGTATGTACAATGTCCAAAACGAAGCAGACAAGTCATTTATTGTTGAGAACCTTCCTAACGTCGAAGCAGGTACAGCTTTTACTCAAGAAGCGATTGAATCTGTTCTTCCTGGATTCGGTTCTGGTTTTGTCGCTGTATCATTATTCTTCTTTGCATTCACAACGATTATGGCGTACTACTATATTGCAGAAACGAATATTGCATACCTCATGAGAGGCCGGAATAACAAAATTCCTATGTTCCTGCTTAAAATTGTATTGTTAGGTACGACGTATTACGGAGCAGTGAAAACAGCAGACTTAGCTTGGGCGCTTGGAGATCTGGGTCTAGGCATCATGGTTTGGCTGAACTTGATTGCTATACTGATCTTAGCTAAACCGGCACTCCGCGTTTTAAAAGATTACGAGGAGCAAAAGAAAGCTGGGCTTGATCCTGTTTTTGATTCAACCAAACTTGGAATAAAGAACGCTGAGTATTGGGAAGGTGGTTATAAAGAGTCACAGGGTAATAATGAGGAGAAAGTATCATAATGAACGATTATGAACAGGCTGTTTGTAGCAGCCT
Source organism: Fictibacillus nanhaiensis (assembly GCF_036213205.1). Lineage (GTDB taxonomy): Bacteria > Bacillota > Bacilli > Bacillales > Fictibacillaceae > Fictibacillus > Fictibacillus nanhaiensis_E. The sequence goes on along the minus strand of NZ_JARMFC010000009.1, from coordinate 100,041 downwards.
GTTTTTATTGTGGTTTAAATAAGAAGCATTTCAGGAATTCTTATTAAAAAGATGTTTTGTTAAAAAGATGTTTTGGTATCATTTGGTTCTTTTGGAAGTAGTTGAATTCCTTTACAAGATACTCGCTTTTCAAGGGGAGGTATTGAAGCTCCAATTAGCTATTGTAGTGGGCACGCAATACCTTTGAATCGTAGTCAATAAGGATAAATGACATACCTAACTATTATTAATGATTAAAAACAAAACAAGAGTGGAGGCAGACCTTTGATTGAACTTCTTAAAAAGGGAAATAAGTCGTCCGGCATTGCTGCATTAGGAAACACAGTACTCGCTATTGCTAAAGGGATTGCTGCTGCCGTTAGTGGAAGTGGTGCTATGTTTGCGACAACTTTGCATTCAGCTGCAGATGCGTTAAACCAGGCGTTTGTATTTTTTGGAAGTGCTCTTTCTGAAAAAGAACCAACGAAAAGATTTCCGGCAGGGTTTGGCCGTGTTGTGAACTTATTCGTTTTGGTAGCCGTTATCGTTGTTTCTATCATGGCATATGAAACGATATTAAAAGGATGGAAGCTCATACAAGATCCTCATTCTTCAACGAATCTACTATTAAATATTGCCATCATGATACTAGCGATTTTAGTTGATGGCTTTATCCTTATTAAGGCGATGAAGGAGATCGTACATGAGACGAGAAGTGATGCGAAAGGATTTGGGATTGTAAAGGAATCTTTTAAGAATGTTAGCTTAGCTGCACCACCAACCCGATTAGTATTTTATGAAGACTTAATTGCAACTTCTGGTGCTTTGTTAGCTCTCATTTCGATCGTATTGGCAGACTTAACCGGCGCGTATATATTGGATGGTATCGGAACATTATTGATTGGTATACTGCTCGTCGTTGTAGCTTTTAAGTTAGGGATTGAAAACACACGAGGGCTTATTGGTGTTGCTGCTCCAAAAGTCGTTGAAGACCGAATTGCGAATACGATTCTTTCAGATCAGGATGTCGTGGATATAAAAGAACTAAGAATTCTTCAAGAAGGCAGAAGGTATCATGTAGAAAGCTATATTGAATTAAAAGAAGGGTTTTCTCTCGCTGATGCTGATGATATAAAGTATCGTGTGAGAGATAAACTGTTAGAAGACACCGACATTGGTGATGTTACGATGGGTATCTTAGAAACAGACCATGTAAAAACGTGGCCAAAGAAAGCAGAAATTGAAGTGAACGGAACAGAAGATGAGACAGAGAAGACCCGCTGATTTTAAATCGGCGGGTTTTCATTTACTAAAAAATAGGATAAGAAGTCGAAATAGTTAAATATTTTTACGAAAAAGGATAAAATAAAAATAGATGGTTAAGTTTGTTAAACATCGGTAACGTTCGGGGGACAAATTATGTGGAAAGTATTTTCTTATTTAAAAGCGTACCGTGTCGCGATAGGTGTTGCTCTTTTTTTGACGTTAACTGAACTTGGAGTTGAACTTTTGCAGCCGTTAATTATGGCGAAAATTATTGATGACGGTATCTTAAAAAGTGACTTAAGTGTTGTGAAGTATTGGGGAGCTGTCATGTTCGGGCTGGCTCTAGTCGCATTTGCAGCCGGAATTGCGAATTCGTTCTTTTCAGCACATGTTAGTCAGAACTATGGTTTTGATATTAGACGGCGTGTTTTTGAGAAGGTGCAGTCATTTTCTTTTGTGAATTTCAATAAGTTTCCTGCCTCGTCGTTAATAACAAGAATGACAAATGATGTGACACAGCTTCAGAATACAGTATTTATGAGTTTGCGGATCATGCTTAGAGCACCTCTATTACTAGCAGGCGGTGTGATCATGTCTTTAATCGTAAACTGGAAACTGGCTCTAGTGCTAGTCGTTTTATTACCGTTCTTGCTATTTTTCTTAAAATGGATTCTCCAGACTGTGGGCAGTATGTTTAGGGATGTTCAAGACAAGCTAGATGGCGTGAATCGTGTGATGCGTGAAAATCTGATGGGCATGCGTCTTATAAAAGCCTTTTTACGAAGAGATTTTGAGAAAAATCGCTTTGAACAAGCGAGCGGTGAGTTGAAGGAGAAGACAGTCTCATCTCTTCGTTTGATCGAAGTATCGATTCCTGTCTTATTGTTTGTCATGAATATTGGGATTTTGTTTATTCTTTGGTTCGGAAGCAGACAGGTGAGTATGGGATCTATTGAGGTAGGAGAAGTGGTAGCAATCGTAAACTACTCATTCCGTATTTCATCTGTTCTTACGATTATCTCATTTATTATTATGGCTTTCTCTCGTGCAAAAGCATCTGCACAGCGTATAGGAGAAGTTCTCCATACAGAGATTGACTTAGTTGAATCTCAGGATACAGATCAATCTTTAGTGATAAGTGACGGATCAGTCGAATTTAAGGATGTTTCTTTTCACTATCCAGAAAGTGATGTACCAGTTCTCAGGAATCTCTCTTTTTCTGTAAAATCTGGTGAGACGCTAGCGATTCTTGGTTCAACAGGTTCTGGTAAGACCTCACTCTTTCAACTCATACCTAGACTTTATGATGCATCAAAAGGTGAAGTGCTTGTTGATGGGATAAATGTAAATAACTATCCTATTGAAACACTCCGAAAAGCAATCGGTATGGTTCCTCAAGAAGCCGTTCTATTTACCGGGTCCATCTCAGAGAATATTGGCTGGGGAAAAGAGGAAGCCACTTCTGATGAAGTTGTATCAGCGGCAGTCGATGCACAAATTCATGAGACTATAGAAAAATTGCCGAGTCAGTATGATACCCGAGTAGGTCAGCGTGGTGTAAACCTCTCTGGCGGACAGAAGCAGCGTTTGTCAATCGCAAGAGCACTAATTCGTAAACCAAGGATACTCATGCTCGACGATAGTACGAGTGCATTGGATTTAAAAACGGAAGCAAAGCTGTTAAAAGCGCTAAGAACATATTCTTGCACAACGTTTATCATTACGCAAAAGATCAGCACTGCGATGGAAGCAGATCATATTCTGCTCTTAGATGATGGAGCTATTGAGGCTTGGGGAACACATACAGAACTGATAAATACCTCACCACTGTATGTGAAAATCGTTCAATCACAGTTTGGGGAGGAGGACTTTCAGCATGTCAAAGGATTCAAACAGACCTCATCCACATAATCATTTATTTGGAAAAAAAGTAAAACCTAAAAATTGGGCAAGTACGATCAAACGAATCGGAAGTTATTTTTCTGATCAAAAATTCCTTCTGAGTCTAGTGCTGCTCATGGTCATCATAAGCTCAGCTTTAAGCTTACTCGGTCCTTTTTTAATCGGTATGGCTATAGATTCGTACATTGTTAAAGAAAATATAGATGGACTAAACAAACTTTTATTTGGTCTTATCTTTGTATTTGTAGGGCAATCTCTTTCTACTTGGCTGCAAAACTATTGGATGATCGGAATCGCACAAGATACGGTGTTAAGAATGAGAAACGATCTGTTTAATCAATTTCACCGATTATCGATTTCCTTTTTTGATAAACGGCAACATGGTGAACTGATGAGCCGGGTGACGAATGATATAGAAAACGTCAGCTCCACTTTGAACAGTTCGTTTATTCAAGTGTTCTCAAGCATACTCACCCTTGTTGGAACAGTCGGTGTCATGATCTATTTAAGTCCTATACTAACGCTGATCTCTTTATCTATCGTTCCCCTCATGTTCTTTGGTCTAAAATGGATTACGAAAAGAACAGGTGCGCGGTTTAAAGAGCAACAAAGAAATCTAGGTGAGATCAATGGATACATTGAAGAGATCACTTCTGGTCAACGTATTGTAAAATCGTTCTCGCAGGAAAAAAGAGTGATGGAAGAATTCATGGAAAAGAATGAACGGTTGAGAAAGTCTGGATATTGGGCGCAGACCTTCTCCGGTTTCATACCGAAATTAATGAACGTTCTTAACAATGGAAGCTTTGCATTAATAGCAGGAATAGGCGGCGTGCTTGCTCTAGAAGGAAAAGTATCGATTGGTGTGATCGTTATATTCGTTGAGTATTCAAGACAATTTACGAGACCGCTCAATGATTTGGCCAACCAATTTAATACGTTATTGTCTGCCGTTGCCGGTGCGGAGAGAGTGTTTGAGATCCTGGATGAATCACAAGAGGAGATGGATGAAACAGGTGCTACTGAACTGCCTTCTGTAAAAGGAAGAGTAGAATTTAAAGATGTTTCCTTCTCTTATGGAAAGGATGAAAAAACCGTGAGTGGTTTAAGTTTTTCTGTAAAAGAAGGAGAGACGGTTGCCTTGGTGGGTCCTACCGGTGCAGGAAAAACAACTATCGTAAATCTGCTTTCTAGGTTTTATGAGAGTGATAGCGGTCAGATTTTAATCGATGGACTTGACATAAAAAAAGTGAAAAGAAGCTCCCTCCGTAGTCATATGGGATTTGTTCTTCAAGATTCTTTTTTGTTTGAGGGAACGATCCTTGAAAATATTCGATATGGGCGGTTGAATGCGACGGATGAAGAAGTGGTGAATGCTGCAAAATTAGCGAATGCTCATTCTTTCGTTCAAAAGCTGCCTAAAGGATATAAAACGATACTGAACCAAGAAGGCAGCGGCATTAGTCAGGGACAAAAGCAGCTTCTATCTATTGCAAGAGCAATTTTAGCGGATCCGTCTTTACTTATTTTAGATGAAGCGACTAGCTCCATTGATACGATTACCGAGATGAAGATACAAGAAGCGTTGCAGCGTCTTATGCAGGGTAGAACGAGCTTTGTGATCGCACATCGATTGAACACGATTCAACAGGCTGACCAAATTCTCGTTCTTCATGACGGTGGTATCCTTGAAAAAGGAACTCACAATGAGTTATTAACAAACAAGAAATTCTATTATTCTCTTTATCACAGCCAATTGAAGCAAGATGCTTAATAGATAATTAAGGTAGGGTTATGAGGCTTTAGTCATAATAAAAGGGCGATTCTTGAAGGAATTGCCCTTTTTTTGTCGTATTGATAGAACATAAGACACTCGGACTAAGGAGTATAGAATGATTGTTGAGAAGCTGCTTTTACATGTATTAATTGTTCTTGCGCCCGTGTTAAGCTATAGCTTTTTGTTCGAACATCGTAAAATAGGGAGGTCTCCATATTTTTTAGGGCTGTTATATGGTTCGGCCGCATCGCTTTGTATGTATTTTGCCTATTATGATTCCTCACTGTACTGGGATTTAAGGTATGTTCCAGTGGTACTGTCTATTTTTTATGGTGGTCCTATTTCTGGAATAATAACGATTGTTGCTCTTATGCTGACTAGAACTGCTATGGGTGGTGAAACTCTGTTCTTAGCGTATATCGTAGCAGTAATTTCTTGTGCAGTCCCTTTTCTCATCTATAAGTACTTCTGGAAATCCAACCCGAAAAAGAGGGTTCATCTTTCAATAATAATAGGGTCTTGGCCAGCGCTTGTTCAGCTGCTCATCCTGTTAATCTATCTGTATTTTAATCAGGATTTTTTAGTGTTCAATCAAAAATTAGTATTATACATAGGTGTGTTTGGCACCATTCAAATTTTAGCAGTTGTTTTTGCAGCCGTGTTAAATGAATCTGTTATTGAAAGAAACATGATGAAAGATGAGATCCGCCGTTCTGAGAAGCAGCATACGCTTGGAGAGCTTGCAGCATCTATCGCACATGAAGTTCGTAATCCGTTAACTGTTGTAAAAGGATTTCTTCAGTTAATGGAAGGTGAAGACGAAAGGCACAAGCATTATTACCCACTTATCCTTAGTGAATTAGGAAGAGCTGAAAATATTATCAGCGATTACTTGAATTTTGCAAAACCTGAATTTAAGAAGATAGAAACATTTCCTCTTCCTTTATTAGTCATGGAATTAAGTATTCTATTAAACCCATATGCGCTAAAAGAAGGAATTTCGCTCACACATACTATTGAATCAGATGCTGTCATTACTACGGACCGCAATCAGTTAAAGCAAGCACTTATAAATATTTTGAAAAATGCAGTAGAGGCAACACCAAAAGAAGGACGTGTGACGATAAAACTAATAGAAGAGGATGATAGCGTAAAGATTATTGTGAGGGATACGGGTAAAGGAATGACCAAAGAACAGCTTGCACGTGTGGGCTCTCTTTTCTTTTCCACGAAGGAGCAAGGTACTGGTTTAGGGACGATGGTATCTACGCGAATCATTGAATCAATGGGAGGAAGAGTGGATTATACGAGTAAGCTAGGTAAAGGTACGAAAGTTAGTGTAACGCTGCCTCTCACTAACGTTCTTAGTAGAGAAACGGTTTAAAACTTGCAAAGAAGGGGAAAATGCTGAGAAGAGGTGAAGCAGCATGGATAACTTTATGTCTGAACTCTTTAAGTTTTTTGGAGGCTTCTTGAATGTCAGCTTATTGTTAGTTGTCATTATTGTCATATTAATCGTGCGTCAAGCTAGAAAGAAAAAGCCAAAAAATGAAGAAGAAGACTATCTGAATCACAAAGAAAAACATTCAAAAGAATGATTTTAGAAAGCCTGTAGAATTTACAGGCTTTTTTAATAATTTGTCGCATTTTATGTTTTATGTTTAAAGTTTGTTTCATTTAAAATTTTGGGAAGGTTTTCTATTTCTTACGTCGAAGTTACATACACATCATATGTGAAGAAGCACACATCAATGAATCTTTTTTTGAGTGTGCTTTTTTATATCTTTTAAATTTGCCAATCCTAGAACACGCATCGTATAATTTTTGTATAATATTTTGTATATAGTTTGTAAAAGTAGAAGGTAGGTATGCATGTATGAAATCTGTAGCTGTAATTGGTGCGGGTCCTGGTGGTCTAACAGCGGGGATGCTATTAGCCAGTAAGGGATATCAAGTGACAGTATACGAAAAACAACCGTTTATCGGGGGGCGTACTTCTGCTTTTCATCAAGATGGTTATACATTTGATCGGGGTCCAACCTTTTTAAATATGCCTCACATCTTGGAGGAAATGTTTCAACACGCGAATCGACGCCTAGAAGATTATATCGAGTTGAAGAAACTTGAACCTATGTATCAGCTGAAATTTAAAGATGCAACGATTGATTCTACAACAGATCAATCCACCATGTATGAGAATATTGAAGAGGTCTTTCCCGGCAATGGTGAAGGCTATAGACGTTTTATGAAGAAAGAAAAAGAAAAATTTGAAGCACTAATGCCCATCTTACAAAATAAGCATGATTCTTTACTGGATTATTTGCAGCTTAAATTTCTAAAAGCATTGCCAAAACTAACGATAACCAATTCTTTGCACGATCAGCTCTCTACGTATTTTTCCGATGAAAGACTGCGTCTCGCGTTTACGTTTCAGGCAAAGTATTTAGGTATGTCACCTTGGGAATGTCCAGGCGCTTTTTCCATTCTTTCTTATATGGAACACGCATACGGGGTTTATCATCCTGTAGGTGGTGTGAACAAGATTACAGAAGCAATGGTTAAAGTGATTAAAGAGTACGGTGGTGAAGTAGTAACTTCATCTGGTGTAAAAGAGCTCATTATTGAAGAGGGCAGAGTAAAGGGACTTCAACTAGATTCAGGTGAAAAAGTATTTGCGGATGAAGTGGTGGTGAATGCGGACTTCGCACATGCAATGGAAAAACTGATGCCTAAAGGCTCTACAAAAAAATATACGAGCGATAAGTTAGTGAAGAAGAGCTATTCTTGTTCAGCTTTTATGCTATACGTTGGTGTGAATAAGAAATACGACCTTCCGCATCATACGATCGTTTTTTCTGAAGATTATCGTAAGAATGTTGAAGAGATTACGAAGAAAAAGATTTTGTCTCAAGATCCTTCCATCTATATTCATAATCCTTCTGTAACAGATTCGACCCTTGCACCTGAAGGAAAGTCAGCGCTTTATATTTTAGCTCCTGTTCCTAACAATTTTAGTTTGATCGACTGGGAGCATCATAAGCATGATTTTAAAAAGCTTGTTCTAGAGCAGCTTCAAGAACGTACTGATTTCAAAGACTTGGAACAGCATATTGAAACGGAATATATGTTCACGCCGCTTGACTGGGAAAATAAACTCTCAGTTTATAAGGGAGCAACGTTTAACCTTGGCCATCAACTAACTCAGATGATGTACTTCAGACCGCATAACAAACAAAAAGAGATAGAAGGCTTGTGGCTTGTTGGGGGAGGTACTCATCCGGGAAGTGGTCTTCCTACAATTATGGAATCTGCGCGTATCACAACAACCATGATGGCAGAGAAACATAGCACGATGGAGGTTCGATCCGTATGAATGCTGGAATTGTTGGCGGAGGTATAGGTGGCTTAATTACAGCACTCTACTTAAGAAAACAAGGTAAAGAGGTTACAATCTACGAGAAAAGTTCCAGACTTGGCGGCAGGTTGAACTTTTTTGAAAAAGAAGGATACAAAATTGATAGCGGACCTACAATCGTGCTGCTTCCTGAAATGATTTATGAGATTTTAAGCGAAGTGGGCATCGATCGTGAGGAACTAGAGTTAATCTTATGCAGTCCGATGTATAAGTTGAATTATCCAGATGGATCTCATTTTTATAAAACGAGTGACCTGCCCGGACAACTGAACGAGATTAAAAGGATGTTTCCTGGTGAAGAGCAAGGATTCTTACGATACGTAACGGATATGTACGAACGATTTCATCAAGGAAAGACAGCGTTCTTAGATCGTTCTTTTGTAAACAGACGGGATTTCTGGACACCGAAAAACCTGCACACACTTACAAAACTAAAAGCTTATCAATCTGTAAAAAAATTAGCGGAAGCATATTTCAGTCATCCGAGAATGCAGGAAGCTTTTTCGTTTCAAACCTTGTATATCGGAGGATCACCTGATAACTCACCTGCCATGTATTCGCTCGTACCGTTTAGTGAACATGCTCATGGGATCTGGTATGTAAAAGGTGGATATGGAAGTGTTGTAGATTTGCTCCAAAGAAAGCTAGTCGAGCAAGGAGTAGAGATCCGGTTAAGCGAACCTGTAGAAGCACTGTCATTACAAGGTAATATGTGTAACGGGGTGGTGACAAAAGAAGGCACTCATCTGCATGACATGGTCATTTATAATGGTGATTTTCCTGGTATTCACCATCTCATCCCAGGACCAAAGCCGGTCAAGAAAAACTACGAATCTTCTTCTGGTTGTTTTCTTTTATATCTGGGTCTAGACAGAATGTTTGATGAAGCAGATGTTCATCAGTTCTTTATGACGGATCACTTTGATGAACATATGCAAGAAGTGTTTTTACAAAAGAAGCTGCCTCGTGATCCGGCTATTTATACGTTCTATCCTTCAAAAATAGACGCGTCACTCGCGCCACACGGAAAAAGTGTATTATACGTACTTGTTCCAGTTCCATCAGGTGACACAGTAGATTGGGAGTCTGAGAAACAAAGTTATGCAGATTTTATTATTGACTCTTTGGAGAGGCGAGGATATCCAGGTTTGAAGGAGTCTATCGTGTGGAGCGAGATCCGCACTCCTAATGATGCACTCACAGATGGACTTTACCAAGGAGGTAGTTTTGGTATTGCGCCAACTTTGAAACAGTCTGGTGTGTTTCGGCCACAAATCAAGCCTCTTCCATATGAAAATCTATACGCAGTCGGTGCATCGATCCATCCAGGTGGAGGGGTTCCCATCGTTATGCAGAGTGCAAAACATCTAGCAAAATATCTTGAAAGGGCGTGAAACAGTTGGTAACGGTTCAGGAATCGTATTCTTATTGTGAAGAGATCATTAAAATTCATTCTAAAACCTTCTATAAAGCATTTTCATTCTTACCAGAAGATAAGCGACGTGCAGTTTGGGCCGTGTACTCATTTTGCAGAACGGTAGATGACATTGTAGATGAGGGAGATAGCCCCAAGAAAGAGCTAGCTGTCTTTAAGACAGAGTTCAACCAGTTTCTTAACGGCGAAATTCCTGCAGCCGAGCCAATGTGGATCGCATTGCAGGATGTTTTTCAAAACTTCGAGATGGATCATCAAGCTTTTTTAGATATGATTAAAGGTCAGGAAATGGATTTGTATAAGACACATTACGAAACAGTGGAAGACCTAGAGTACTACTCATATCATGTTGCTAGTACAGTCGGATTGATGCTGCTGCCTATATTAGCTCCTGAACAAAAAGATCTGCTTCGCGAAGGAGCGATTTCACTTGGCATCGGTATGCAGTTTACAAATGTATTGCGGGATATTGCAGAAGATCTAGATCGTCACAGAGTGTATGTTCCAGCTAAAGTGATGGCTGAAAACGGTTATACAGAGGATGATTTGAAAAAAGAAATCGTTGATGATCGTTTTATTGCCGCATGGGAGAGTATAGCCCTTCGTGCCGAGGTCTTTTATGCAAAATTTAATGAGACGCTAGAATACTATCCGATCGAATCGCGAATGCCTGTTCAACTAGCGGCGATCTATTACCGTGAGATTCTGAACAAGGTTCGTAAGCAAAATTATAAAGTGTTTAGCGGAAGGGTGTTTGTATCAAGTGCTGAAAAAGGGGATCTGTTAAAGCAGATTGCTGTAAAATGACCTGATACTAGAAAAAGAGCTGAGAACCAGGTGGTTGATACCTGTGTTATCAGCTCTTTTTGAATTTTTTAGTTTCTGTTTCAGTTGATTCGAATGTCGGGGAGAGGGGTATAAAGCTATGTGATAAGAGTCGAACAATGTCGACTCGCCGATATATCTACAAAACTCGCCGTATTTTGGCCGAATCTCGCCGTATTAATTCAGTAATTTCTAGAATTATATTTATAATTTCTTGAATTAACGTGGTGTATACCCCTGTTGGTATACGCCACAGTATTTACAAGTACAAAAAATGTACACATTTTAAGGAACCAAAGTGTTGAGGATAGGTTAATTCTTAGAAAAACACTCTTAAAAGTGAAAGCAATTGAAATTTAACTATAAAAACAACACCATGTGTTCTTCGTCGTGATATTGTCCATCTACTTTAAGTGCTTTTTCTTCGTACCCATATGTTTTGAAACCGAGTGTAGTGTATAGGTTCTTTGCTTTTTCATTTTTTGCTTCTACCGTTAAGTTCAGTTTCTCAAGAACTGGTATGTTTTTTGCGTGTTGGATAACTGCTTGCATGAGAGAGCGACCGACGCCAGCTTTGCGGTTCTCTGCGCTCACGTACATGGCATAAATGTTGCCCCGGTGCTGCATCTTTAACGCTTTTTCTTGTACTAAAGTAACGTTGCCAATTAACTTACCTTCATTAAACATGCCTAACGTATAACTGCCTTCTTCTTGTAATCTGCTCGCTACTTCCTTTATGGGATCTTTTCTTTGAATCGCTTCTTCATAGCTTGAGGCAAACGCTTCTGGACTTGATTTCAACGCTTCAAGTCGAAGCTCCCAATACGCTTTTGCATCATCAGGTTTTAAGAGTCGGACTTCCATGAGATATCCCCCAATATTTTTAAAAATTAGTGTACCACAAAATGGAAAGAGTATGAAAGATGAATTTAAAAACGAGCAAACGCCTAGGGTGTTTGCTCGTTTTTATTGATTTATGATAATTGTTTGGGGACTGACCCCTTCAGCAGTTCACGCGCGACATTGCGGCCGCTCATGATGACCATCGGCGAGCCGCCTCCAGGATGGGTTGTGCCTCCAGCGAAAAACAAGTTGCGGATGTCTTTAGAGCGGTTAGATGGACGGAGGAACGTGTTCTTTCGTTCATTTGCTGATATACCATACAATGCTCCTCGAAAAGCTCCAAATTTAGCTTGTATGTCGTGAGGGGTTATCATCTTCTCATGAAGGATATGCGGCCTTATATGTAGACCGAACGACTCTAGACGGTCAAAAATAAGATTTTTATAACGCTCATAATTGATCGTGCTTTTTGCTTCATCCCCAGCTCGTATAGGCGGTGCATTTACCAATATAAACAGGTTGTCTCCGTCAGGGGAGACGGATGGATCGGTTACAGAAGAATTTGAAATATAGATAGTCGGATCATCTGGATATTCTCCGTTGAATAACGTTTCGAATTCTCGCTTATAATCGCTTGAGAAATACACTTGATGATGCAGAAGATTAGTTAACCGTTTGTTGAGTCCGACTAATAGAACAAATGCAGAAATCGAAGGAGAGTAGCTTTCAACCTTTTTATTTTTCATAGATGGTCTGTAGCGTTCTTCTACGAGTTTAGGATACGCTTCGAGCAGATCTCCGTTCATCACGACAGCATCAAACATCACTTCATCTCCATTTGAAAGTCTCAGAGATTTCGCTTCAGCGTTACTAACGTTTATTTTTTTCACTTCAACGCTTGAATGCATCTGTACCCCGAGCTTTTTTGCTAGGCGCACCATACTTTCGGCAATCTTCACGTTACCACCTTTTACGTAATAAACGCCTTGAATCATCTCTAGATAAGCGATCAAAGAGAATGTAGCAGGTGCTTGAAAGGGAGAAGATCCTATGTAAGTGGCATAACGGTTAAAGGTTTGCATCAATAGCGGATGCTTGAAGTATTTATGATGAAAGCTGTCCATGGATTGCAGTGGTCTCACTTTTGTAAAAGCATTAAAAAGAGAGGGAGAAAGATAATCTTTCATACTCGTAAAAGTCCTAGGGAAAAATTCTTTTTCTGCTAGTTGATACAAACGAGTCACTTCAGAAAGATATTCCGAATAGCGTTGTGCCGCATAGGGATCAAGTTTTTTTAATTGATTCACCACATGATCTACATCTGTCGACATCTCAAAGACTTCACCGTTGTTGCTAATATTTCGAGTATGTGTGTTTAATTTAATCCACTCAAAATAGTCTCTAGGATTCTCACCGGCGTCTAAAAAGACTTCATCAAATATTTGAGGCATCGTGATGGTGTTCGGTCCGAAATCAAACGTGTGAGAACCTAAAGATACGGGCATCAGCTTCCCGCCAAAATGCTCGTTTTTTTCAAATACATGAACTTCACAACCATTACTGGCAAGTGAGATACTTGCAGATAATCCGCCAAGGCCGCCTCCGACAATTGCAATTTTTCTCATTGATAAGAACGTCCTTTCCATTCGTAGCCTTTCTTTTTCAGACCTTTCCACATAGAGGCATTCACAAGCACGACCAAACCGATCGCAGATAATGGCATTGTGAAGGCAAGATAAGCTTTCTGACCCGTTAAAAGGTCTACATAAGCTTTTTGGATGACCGTGGTCAAATAGGGCAGCATCCATAGCAATTGCTCAGTGAATATGCCATATATGAAAAAAAACAAAGGAGCTATGTAAAATCCAGTATAAAAAATAGATAAAAAAACAACGAGAAAGATGGAACGACCTAATCCAGGAAACAGGTTCTTCGTAAATCCGCTCCAAACTTCTTTATTTGTCGTGTACATATAACACGAAACATAGTTCGTTACGTTAGCGAGAACAACTTTATAACGTGCTCGTTTCATGGCTTTAGCTAAATCTACATCATCCACTAAAGAATCCTTTATGCTAGCATGGCCACCAATGGCGTGATAATCGTTACTCTTAAACAACATGAAAGCGCCGTGTGCAGCGGTTGCAGGAGGCCATCTTGTGAAATTTGCAAAAAGAAGAGGCAGGTGAAATAAAATAACAAAATGCTGCAGAGGGACAATTAGCTTCTCGAAAACCAGAGTTACAGGAAACTTTGGAAATCCGGATAATAGACTAGCTTTTCGCTTCTTCAATAATGCGAGTGAAGTCTCAATCGTATGGGGATGAAGTCGAACGTCCGCATCGATAAACAAAAGATAATCACCTGTTGCACTTTGACTAAGCTGATGACAGGCATGAACTTTACCAGCCCAGCCAGAAGGAAGCTTTTTCCCTTGTAGAACGGTAAAACGGCTGTCGCCATCTATGTGCTTCAACAGAGAGTTATATGTATCATCATCTGAATGATCATCTAGGATGGTAAAGGATATACAACGATACGAAAGCTCTTTTAAGGTGGCAACGAGCCCAGCTACATTTTTCTCTTCATTTCGCATCGGTACAAAAACAGCAACCCTCTCTGAATGAAAAGTCCCTAACGAGGGCTTTTTAAGAGAGGGTAAAAAGAAACTATTCATTATAGTAGCCGCTAAAAAAAGTAGGGCAGCTGTAACAAAAATAAGAAGCATGAATATCACCTTTTTCCTGGGCTGTAAGCAAGATCACTATTAACAGAGACTGCTTGATTACTAAAGCGATATAAACTCAACAGGATGATACTAGCGAAAGAAACGCCGATTGACGCCAGATACAGCTTTGATGTTAATCCTAGTAAAACAAACATGCTCGTGACCATCAAAAACACAGCAATCGTGCGAGAATGCCAATAGGGGTGCGGTGATGTCTCCGTTTTTTTCGTTACATTTAATCCTGTTTCTAAAGTGATATGAAAGAAGCTAGCTAAAAGAAACCAGCCAAGAAAATTTTGCAGTGGTATTCCGTAGTACATCCCTGTGCCATCCCAGAACCAGTAACCTTTAACGAGGTAAGCGACAGGATCGATAATCCCGTCCATTACAACAGCAATCAGACCGCCTGTAACGACATAGAGTGGAACCTTTATAGCTGTTTGACCTTTAAATGGTTTAACGATACCACCAGCTATCGCGTGAGAGACAGCTATAATCATTACCCACGCGAACCCGATGGCAACAGGAACATCTAACCATTGTAAACCGAGCTGATCGCTATAATTATAGTGACCAAAAATCAGGCCAGTCTTGACGCCAATACTCTCTGCTATGATACTTCCAAACAGAACGAATAACGTAAAAACAGCGCCAAAATTCCCATAAGTTCGGTAAAAATAAAATCCTCCTAGTATACCGCATGCGATTAAAAATACGCTGTTTGCCCACTCAAGAGCAGGAGGGAGAATATCCAAAACAAGAAGTATTAATCCTACGCTGTACCAAAAGATAAAGAAGCGAAAAAGTACTTTATCGATGGTCCCATGCTGCTGTGCTGGTTGCAATATTACCCGATCTCCTTTGAAACATTTTTTAAATCTTCACCTATTAAATCAGCTGTCAGCTGTCCTGATAGAGTTACCATTGGAACACCGCCGCCAGGGTGTGTAGAGCCGCCAACAAAATAAAGATTAGTAAACTGATTACTTCTGCTCGGAATCTTAAATCCGCCGTTCATCTTGCGGTCTGTTCGAATTCCGTAGATAGATCCTCCGTTCGGTCCGTACAATTCTTTTAAAGTGTCAGGTGTAAACGTGTATTCCCACTCCACATGCTGGCGAAGGTCTTTAGCTCCCATGCGTTCAAGCTTGTTTAGGACGAGCTCTCGGTAGCTCTCAAGGTTGCTTTCCCACGTTTCACCTTCTTTAAGAGGAGGTACATGCGTTAGGACGAACCAGTTATCTTTCCCTTCAGGTGCTTGAGTCGGGTCGGTTTTTGATGAAATTCCAACATAGACTGTAGGATCATCAGCAAGAATACCCGTGTTAAAGATTTGATTGAATTCCCTTTCCTGACTTTGAGAGAAGAAGAAATTGTGATGCGCAAACTCATCGTACTTCTTATCAACTCCAAGCAATAAGACGAGACCTGAAACAGTAGGTTCGTATTTACTTAGATCTTCAGCCGCTTTTTTAGCTTGCGGATGATTTGAGAGAAGCGTCTTGTATGCTGGAATCGCTTCTAAGTTAGAAACAACGATATCTGCATACAGCTCTTCGCCGTTCTCAAGTTTTACCCCTTTAGCCGTAGTACCTTCTGTTAAGATTCCTATTACTTTTTGATTCGTTCGAACATCAACGTTATATTCGTTTAAAACACTTAAGATCGATTCAGCAATTTTGTACATTCCACCTTCCACATAATAAATACCAAGGCCGAGCTGAACGTGTATTAGCTGAGAAAGAACAGCTGGTGCCTGATAAGGGGAGGAACCGATATACATGATGAAGAAATTAAATAGTTGTTGAAGGTGCTTGTCTTTAATAAATTTCTTCGTTGCTTGGTCCATTGATTTTACAGGATCCATCGCAAGAAGTTCTTTGAAGCTGTGAAGAGTGCGCAAATCGTTCAATCCAGATAAACTTTTCTTATAGAAGCTCTTCATGCTTAGTTCGTACATTTGGCTACAATAATCCAGATATTTAAAGAATGAAGCAGCATCTTGCGGATTCACTTTACTGATTTCTTTCAGCATCTCTGGCAGGTCACTCGTCACATCAATAACCGTGCCATCTTCAAAAAAAGTTCTCCACTGTGGCTCGATACGCTGGATGTTTATGTAATCGTGGATGTTCTTTCCAGCAGATTCAAAAAGCTGTTCAAGCACCCATGGCATCGTTAAGATGGATGGCCCCGTATCAAAGGTATAGCCTTTTCCAGAACGCTGATTCAGTTTACCGCCGATACGTTCATTCTTTTCGAGTACAGTTACTTCGTGTCCATCAGCTGCTAATCGAAGAGCTGCTGATAGGCCACCAAGTCCGCCGCCTACAACTAACACTTTTTTCTTCATCAAAATCCTCCTCGGTATTGGGAATGAAAGGTTAAGGTTGTTTCTTAGCTGTTGCTGTACGACTGTTCCTCTGTATTGTATAGTTTATGTACAACCATTGTAAAATTATTGAACGGCATTTTAACATATTCAGAAAGATAATCTTTATTTTCAGTTCTTGACTGAATATAAAAATTCCTCTTTTTTTAAGAATTGTTTGAAAAAAGAATACAAAGCCAAAGCTGTAACTATAACTTTTATAATAAAGGAGACAGTCGACATGTTTTCTACCTCTTTGTATCTATTGATCATGTGGCTTTGTGGATGGTTCATGCTATGGAATATACGGACTCTAAGTTCTAGAGGTCCTCAGGAACCACATTCTGTTTCAGTTATTATTCCCGCAAGGAATGAGGAAGCAAACTTAAAAAAATTATTGCCTACACTGAGTAACCAAAGTATGAAGCTTCATGAGGTAATTGTTGTAAACGATGATTCTGAAGATAGAACTGAAGAAGTCGCTCGGGAGTTCGGTGTTACCGTTGTAAAGCCAGAACGTCTTCCTATCGGTTGGTTAGGTAAGCCATGGGCATGCTGGAATGGAGCAAAACAAGCGACAGGTTCTCTATTGTTATTTTTAGATGCAGATTTAGAAATAGAGAGAGACGGAATTGAACGCTTGTGCGGTGAATGGGAAAGAAAACGGGGATTGATAAGTGTTCAACCGTTTCATCATATGAAAAGTGTTTCAGAGAAATTTTCTTCTCTATTTAACATAATCGTAATGGCCGCTATGCAATGCTTTACGTTATTTCGTACAAAACCAGCTGGAGCGTTTGGTCCTTGCCTCATGATCGATAGAAAAACCTATACGGAGATCGGTGGCCATGAAGGGATTAGGCACCAAGTTCTTGAACATATGGAAATGGGAAGAGTAGCTATGAATCAAGATGTAAATGTTACTTGTTTCTCAGGATACAAGACGGTTTATTTCCGAATGTATGCAGAAGGTCTGACAGCACTATTTTTAGGATGGTGCAAAAGCTTCGCGCTTGGTTCAGCAAAAACGCCACTCATGCCCTTATTACTGACAGTAGCTTGGATTACAGGAGGAATAAGTCTAGCCATTCAGCTTCCTTTCTTGTTTGTTCAAGAATCCAACGAGGTCTTAATATGGGGAATCTTCTACCTGCTTTATGCGGTTCAGATTAAGATCTTAATGAAGAAAATCGGAACGAATACAATTGTTTCAGCTCTATCCCATCCGCTGCAGTTCATGTTTTTTTCTGTAGTGTACATCTGGTCTTTTATTTTGAGTATGATCAAAAAAGAAGTAAAGTGGAAAGGTAGAGAAATCTCGGTTTCTGAAAAAGGAGATGCCTAAATGCTGATAGAACTTTCTCCGCTTTGGACGGTAGTGATCAATATTCTTGCCTGGCTCATCTTTCATTTAACTGTGGCTTATATCATTCATCGAATCCCTTTTTCTTCCTTTATAAAAGAGAGCAGATGGGATACAGCTTTTGGCTGGGAAAACAGTGGACAATGGTATGAAAAAATAGGAATACGCAAATGGAAAACGATACTGCCTGATGGTGGAGATTTTTATCGGGGAGGATTCGCGAAGAAAACACTAGAGGGAGATTCTGCAGAATATTTAGCCCGTTTTTTAGCAGAGACTCGTCGTGCAGAATTGACGCATTGGCTTTCCATGCCACCAGCTTTGTTGTTTTTCTTATGGAACCCTGTTTGGATCGGCAACATTATGATTCTGTATGCCGTTCTATTTAATCTTCCTTTTATATTTATCCAGAGATATAACAGGTTCAGGCTGATTCGAATCCTGAACCTTAAGAACAAGACGCTTGAACGAAAGAGGAGGAAAGTAGTTGGATATTTCGAAGGACCTTACGGAAAAGCGAAAAACTGAACATATCAGAATTAGTTTGAATGAAGACGTTGAAGGTAAAAACATTACGACAGGGCTTGAAAACTATCGATTCGTACCCAACGCTCTGCCTGAATTATCTTTTGCAGAAATTTCACTTTCAACCTCATTTTTAAATAAACAGGTGCGGACGCCTTTTTTAATCTCTTCCATGACAGGTGGGACAGATACCGCCTATCGGATAAATAAACATTTAGCGATGGCTGCCCAAGAAAAAGGATGGGCGATCGGCCTCGGTTCAATGAGAGCTGCGGTTGAGAATGAGGATCTTGCTTATACGTTTCAAATTCGGAAGTATGCTCCTGATATTCCAATCATCGCAAATATAGGAGCGGTTCAGCTCAATTACGACTTTGGGGCAGATCAATGTAAAAAAGCGATCGAAATGGCTGAAGCAGATATGCTTGTACTGCACTTAAACACGTTACAGGAAGTGTTTCAGCCAGAAGGAGATACAAATTTCTCAAATTTGCTATCTAAGATTGAAGAAATCGCAAATTCTCTGCATGTGCCGGTCGGTGTAAAAGAAGTAGGAATGGGAATCGACGAAAAAACGGCAGATCGCCTTACATCCGTGGGTGTTCAGTTCATTGATGTAGCTGGAGCAGGTGGAACGTCTTGGGTACAAGTAGAAAGTTATCGTTCAAACGACAGCATTCGAAAAGAAGCTGCTGAAGCTTTTCTAGATTGGGGACTGCCTACTGCTGAAAGCATTCTTGCTGTCAGAAAGAACAATTTTGATATCCCGATAATCGCAAGTGGGGGTCTTAAACACGGTGTTGATGCTGCAAAAACAATTGCTCTAGGTGCTAATCTTGCTGGTTTTGGAAGACTGCTTCTCCCCTCAGCTGTAGAAAATGATGTCGAGGCATTGCTCGTACAGATGGAACGAATTGAATTCGAGTTGCGTGTGGCTATGTTTGGAATAGGTGCTGGCCGTATAGAAGAGCTTGCACACTCAGACCGGCTTATTATGAAGACATAAAAAAGCGCTCCTGTTAATCAGGAACGCTTTTTTTGTATTATTTTAATTCATCAAGAGTTTCTTCCATGTCATCAAATTGGTTTTGAACCTTTTTAGATGGATCTTTTGTCAATAAGCTTACAATAACAATGGCGATCAAGCTTAAGAAGAATCCAGGAATCATTTCATATACTTGTTCTTTTAGATCAGGGAACTGTACCCAAGTAAGGACTGTTACAGCACCAACAATGATACCTGCTAGAGCGCCCCATTTTGTCATCTTCTTCCAGAATAGACTTAATAAGACGAGAGGTCCAAATGCTGAACCAAATCCTGCCCATGCGTAACCTACAAGGCTAAGAATGGTATCACTAGGGTTCAATGACAACAATACAGCGATTACGGCTACAATGAGTACCGCAATACGGCCGATCATAACGAGTTCCTTCTGAGAAGCATCTTTCTTTAAGAATTGCTTATAAAAGTCTTCTGTTACAGAAGAGGATGTTACTAACAACTGAGAAGAAATTGTACTCATGATTGCAGCTAGAATGGCAGCTAATAAGAAACCAGTAATTAGTGGATGGAACAACAGGTTTGCAAATTCAATAAATACTGTTTCAGGATCAGCAAGTTCTCTTCCTTCTCTAGCAAACCAAGCAACACCAATCAAACCAGTAAGAGATGCACCGATAAGAGAGATGATCATCCAGCTCATACCGATTCTTCTTGCTGTTTTAATGTCTTTAACAGATGTGATGGCCATAAAACGAACGATGATATGTGGTTGTCCAAAGTAACCTAATCCCCAAGCTAATAAAGAGATTAATCCAAGAGTGGTCAATCCTTTTGATACTTGTAAAAGGGATGGATCAACACCACGTACAGTGTCAATTAATGTTTGCGTATCACCAATATCAGTAAAAGCAACGACTGGTACTAAGATTAAAGCAATGAACATGATACAGCCTTGAACAAAATCAGTCCAACTTACTGCAAGGAATCCACCAAATAGTGTATAAGCTACAACTACCCCAACCGTAATTAACATTCCAGTTAGATAAGTTGTACCGAATGCACTTTCAAACAACTTACCGCCGGATACAAGCCCAGCAGACGCGTAAAGAGTAAAGAAGATTATTATTACGAGCCCTGATACGATACGTAGAATTTTCTGTGTATCATTGAAGCGATTTTCAAGATAATCAGGAATGGTAATCGAATCATCTGCAACTTCTGTATACGTACGAAGACGAGGTGCTACTAGAATATAGTTTAAATATGCACCAATCGTAAGTCCGACAGCGATCCAAATGCTGCTGATTCCATCAGTGAACATCGCACCTGGAATACCCATCATCATCCAACCACTCATATCAGATGCGCCGGCTGAAAGTGCAGTAACAGCAGGACCTAATCCTCTTCCACCCAACATGTAGTCATTTAGATCAGATGTTTTTTTGTAAGCCCAGTACCCGATATAAAGCATACCGGCCATGTAAATAACTAAAGAAATAATAACTCCTGTTTGCATGTAAAAATTTCTCTCCTTTTCTTTTTTCATGAAATGGGTCATGTTAGTTTGCTCAACGGATGACTTGTTTATGAAAAAGTTGGCAGGTTGTTTCTTAGAGCTTTTTATTTGCAAAAAGAGCTTGCGGGGAATAGCAGAAAAAAACTTGAAGTCAAAAGCGCGGTCAATAAACGCATTAAAAAGCTTGCTGGATTAAATGAACCCAGCATCAACTACAAGAAAAAAGCAAAGCCGATGTGTGAATTGAAAATAGGTGGCATCCGTTTTGAGCAAAAAACGTGCCCACTTCTTTTCAGAACATGTTTATCACTATAACAAATATTCCGAAAAGAATGCAAATCATAACCGAGAGATGCTATTCTGACACGGTTAAGATACAATAGAAAACAAAGACATTAGCCTAAGGAATGATATGGTTTTGAGTATTTTATTAGTTGAAAATTTATATAAAACATATGGTGAAAAAACGTTGTTTGACGATATCACTTTTTCGATCAGCGACAAGCAAAGAATTGGCCTCATCGGCCCGAATGGAACAGGTAAGTCTTCATTATTAAAAGCAATAGCAGGGATAGAACCAGCTGAACGAGGAACTTTATCACATGCGAATACATTTCAAATCGAATATGTGGCCCAAGAACCTGAACTTGATGAAGAGATGTCCGTTTTAGATCAAATTTATTACGGAGATTCTCTTATCATGAAGACGATGCGTGAATACGAACAAGCCTTATTAGATTTAGAGTCTGACCCGTCAAACGAAAAGATGCTAAAGCGTTTGATGAGCAGTCAACAAAAGATGGATGAAAATGAGGCATGGGAAGCAAACACTATCGCAAAAACGGTGTTAACTAAGCTTGGTCTTCGTGATTTTTCTCGTCAAGTGAAGCATTTAAGCGGTGGACAAAAGAAGAGAGTAGCGATTGCAAAAGCACTCATTCAACCTGCTGATCTGCTGATTTTGGATGAGCCAACAAATCATCTTGATAATGAAACGGTTGAATGGCTGGAAACATTTTTAGGAAACTATAAAGGCGCCTTACTGATGGTTACCCATGACCGGTATTTTTTAAACCGCGTAACTAACAATATCTTCGAGCTTGATAATGGGAAGCTTTATGTATATGAGGGAAATTACGAAACATACTTGGAGAAAAAAGCTGAGCGTGAAGAAATCGCTCTGCAGAACGAAGATAAGCGGCAAAATACTCTACGCCGCGAGTTAGCATGGTTGAGACGCGGTGCAAAAGCACGTACAACGAAACAAAAAGCTAGAATTCAGCGTGTAGAAAGTTTGCAAGAAGAAACAGGCCCAGCAGTGAAAGGCTCTGTAGAATTTGCGATCGGATCACAACGACTTGGTAAAAAAGTGATTGAAGTTGAAGGCTTGAGTAAAAGTTTAGATGGAAAAGAGCTAGTTAAAAACCTCGACTATCTGATCGTTCCAGGTGAACGACTTGGAATTATCGGGCCGAACGGAAGCGGAAAAACCACTTTATTAAATATGTTAGCAGGTAGAATGATACCTGATTCGGGTTCTGTTGAAGTAGGGGAAACGGTTAAAATCGGCTATTACACACAAGATCACGAAGAACTTGATGGCAACTTACGCGTTGTCGATTATATCAAGGAAACAGCACAGGTCATCACGACGGTAGATGGCCAGACGATAACGGCTGAACAGATGCTCGAGCGTTTCCTGTTTCCTCGCTATATGCAATATACGTATATTCGTAAGTTATCAGGTGGAGAGAAGCGCCGCTTGTACATGTTAAAAGTTTTAATGGAAGAGCCGAACGTTCTGTTTTTGGATGAACCTACAAACGACTTGGACATTCAAACATTAGGAATTTTAGAAGAGTATTTAGAAAACTTTCCTGGCGTAGTGCTGACTGTTTCCCATGACCGTTACTTTTTAGACCGGGTTGTCGATCATCTTCTCGCATTCGAAGGGAACGCAGAGGTTGAAAGATTTCAAGGCAGCTATACGGACTATATGGATGAGAAAAAAGAGCGTGATGAAATGGCTGCTACGGTGAAGAAAGAGGCATCTTTTGTAGAGATGACTGAACCCGCTGCACCACACCGCAAAGAAAAGAAGAAGAAGCTGTCTTACAAAGATCAGCAAGATTGGGATACGATTGAAGAGCGAATCATGAACTTAGAAGAGAAGAAGGAACAGATCGAATCTGAAATCGTAGCTGCTGGCAGCGATTTTGGGAAGATCAGCGAGCTTATGGTTGAGCAGAAAAAAGTGGAGAGTGAGCTTGAAGCCGCGATGGAACGATGGGAAGAGCTTTCTCTGTTGGTGGAAGAGTTGAATAGTTGATTAGGTGATTGGGTGGGCACCTCTTGCTTTTAGCAGGGGTGTTTTTTTTGTGGGAAGGGGGGACGGTTGGCGATATTTGTCGAAAAGCCTATAAATGATTTTGAAGGCCTATAAATTTACTTGAAGGACCATAAAATTTTTTGAAGGCCCATAAATAGAAATTTAGGGCCTATAAAACCAAATTTCGGGCCTATAAAAATTTCTTTTACTAAAAAAGGATTCTACACCATAGTTAGCGAATCAACTGTTCATGTCCAAGTATAAGAGGAAGTGATAAATTGATTAAAAAAACTAGAACCAAACCGCTTAAACTATTAAAATTTGAAGCTTTACTAGAAAGAATTCTCCCAAGTCATAATCAGAAGCAACTGATTGAGAGCAGTTATAGAAAGTACTTAGCGGGCTTTAGGGGAGAACTATCATTGGATTATTTCCTTTCTGAACTACCACACGATGATTACCACATTTTTCACGATCTGCGAATCCCCAGAAACGATAACAGCCAACTTTATTTCCAACTGGACGCCGTAATTATCCATTCGAAATTCTGTATTATAATTGAAGTGAAGAATTTAATAGGTAATTTGTATTTTGATCATCAATATGATCAGATTGTGCGTACTAGAGAAGGGATAGATGAAACTTTCCCAGACCCCGTAAATCAAGTTGAAATACAAAAAAATCATTTTTCCAATTGGCTTCTTAGACACAAATTTCCCCGTATACCGATTCATACTTTAGTTGTAATTACGAATCCAAAATCTTATATTCGAATTTCCCCAAAGTACGGAAAAAACGCAAAAAAAATTATAAGAGGTAGGACCTTACCTAACAAAATCAAAGAAATTGAAAAATTAGAATCTGAAGTTATTCTTCAAAAGCGAGATTTAAAAAGAATTTCTTCTATGCTCTTAAAAGTACATACTTCGCATAATCCTGACATTTTAAAATTGTTCAATATTCATCGCAATGAAATTTTAACAGGTGTTTTTTGTCCAAACTGTACTCAGGTCGCACTAATCAGAATAAAACGAAACTGGTTGTGTGCAAGCTGCTCCAACACTTGTTTGAATGCTCATAAAAAAGCAATCATTGATTATGCACTTTTGTTTAGTCCTGTGGTCAAAAACAAAGATCTACGCTCATTTCTCCACATGGAATCACAATCATCCGTAAAAAAACTCCTCTATAGTATGAAACTGAAGCCTACAGGTGAAAGAAAAGCAGCAACCTATACCATTCCTCTGCCAAAATAAACTTCCAAATAAAAACCCCCATCAAAAGATGAGGGCTAACAAACACGATTAATTAAAACACCTTAGTCGTCCAGCTTTCACAGTTCCAGACGTCATTTGCGACTTCTTTATAAAATTCAGGTTCGTGGGAGATCAACAGAACACTACCTTTAAAAGCTTTCAGTGCACGCATCAATTCATCTTTCGCCTCTACGTCTAGATGGTTTGTCGGCTCATCGAGAACAAGAACATTGTTTTCATGGTTGATGAGCTTACAAAGGCGAACTTTTGCTTTTTCTCCACCGCTCAGCACTTCTACCTTACTCTCGATATGTTTTGTCGTTAGACCACATTTCGCAAGAGCAGCACGAACTTCATGATGAGAGAAACCGGGGAACTCGCTCCAGATTTCATCGATACATGTATTATAGTTTGTTGATTTCACTTCTTGCTCGAAGTATCCGATCTCCAGGTTTTCACCGCGCTCAACGGAACCTGAAACAGGCGTGATCTCACCTAAGATGCTGCGAAGTAACGTAGTTTTACCGATACCGTTCGCACCGACTAAAGCAATTTTTTGTCCGCGTTCCATACGCAGATTCAATGGTTTAGAAAGTGGCTCGTCATATCCGATAACAAGTTCTTTCGTTTCAAAGATCAGCTTGCTTGGCGTGCGCGCTTCTTTAAAGTTGAACTCTGGCTTTGGTTTTTCTTTAGCGAGTTCAATGACATCCATTTTATCGAGTTTCTTTTGACGAGACATGGCCATGTTTCGAGTGGAAACACGTGCTTTATTTCGTGCAACGAAATCCTTCAATCCGGCAATCTCTTGCTGTTGACGCTTAAATGCTGCTTCCAACTGAGATTTTTTCATCTCATGAACAGATTTGAAGTGGTCATAATCTCCGACATAACGGTTCAGTTCTTGATTTTCCATGTGATAGATCAAGTTGATAACACTATTTAAGAACGGAATGTCATGCGAGATCAAGATGAACGCATTTTCGTACTCCTGCAAATAACGCTTCAGCCACTCGATGTGCTGTTCATCCAGATAGTTTGTTGGCTCATCCAGTAAGAGGATCTCTGGCTTTTCTAATAAGAGCTTAGCAAGCAATACTTTCGTACGCTGTCCACCACTTAAATCATGTACGTCACGGTCTAAACCGATATCATCAAGCCCAAGTCCACGTGCGATCTCTTCAACTTTAGCATCGATTACGTAGAAGTCGTTGTTTGTTAATGTATCTTGAATAACGCCAACATCTTCAAGCATCTTTTCAAGCTCTTCAGGTGTTGCTTCACCCATTTTTTCATACATGCTGTTCATCTCATTTTCCATGTCGAGCAAGTATTGAAACGCACTTTTCAATACATCGCGGATCGACATGCCTTTTTGAAGAACCGTGTGTTGATCAAGATAACCGACACGCACCTTTTTAGCCCACTCTACTTTACCTTCATCAGGCTTTAGTTTGCCTGTAATAATATTCATAAACGTTGATTTACCTTCACCGTTTGCACCGATCAAACCGATGTGCTCACCTTTAAGCAGGCGGAAGGAAACATCATTAAATATGGCACGATCGCCGAAACCATGGCTTAAGCCTTGCACCGTTAAAATACTCATCTATATAACACCTTTTCTGTCAGTAATTTGTACCCTCTTGATTATAGTATTGAATGGGGAAGGAACTCAATAGGTGCATACGTAATCTTATAAAAGAAAAAGCACCCATGGAAGAAATTCCAAGAGTGCCTGTAACTTATCTATTCTTGCTCACCAGTTCTGTTCTTAAAAGCTTCTTTTGTCGCAAGGTTAACCGAATCTGTCTCATCAGACTTTTCAACAAGGCGATTTTGAAGTGTGTTATCAGGAAACCTTCCTGGATGACCTTGTTTTTTATGTTCGAACGATTTTCCTCGTGCCATGTTTTTTCACTCCTCATCTCTTTATAATTTGTATTTTGTCCACGAGATCGAGCGATTATGAATTCACAAATTACCCAAAAGAAGATTTAGAATAGATAGTTAACGAAGTGTTAAAACCAGACATTTTGAAGACATTTTGCAGAATGAATATTGATTCACAGGATTTTAGTACCAAGTCATAGAAATTTGTTACAAAAACAAGCATATCTTAGTTTTAAGATGAATATATCTGTATCACAACTAAATATTCACCTGAGACTAAAGCATACACACTCTAATGACACGCTAACTTCTTTCTTAAAGCTTGTCTTTTTTTGTGTGAGGAGGTGGCCGTTAAAAACATTTCACTGTTAATCCCTACTTGACAGATGGGTTTAATTGTATTAATTTAATTTAGTTAACTAAAGGGGGGCTTGTAGGTGACTACTGGTTTAGTTTTATCGAATATTGCTATTATGCTTATACTATTGGGTGTTTTGTATTACATGCAAAAAAAGCACGTTTCATTCTCTAAGCGTGTTTTTACGGGTCTCGGTCTAGGGATTTTGTTCGGACTCGGACTTCAGTACGGATATGGAGCGGACTCTGAGGTTGCTGCTAAATCGACTGACTGGTTCAATCTAGTCGGCGGTGGTTATGTAACTTTCCTCAAAATGATCGTCGTACCACTCGTATTTATTTCCATTCTTTCAGCGTTTACGCGTCTGAACTTAAAAGGAAACATCGGAAAACTTAGTGGATTAATCATCGGAATCTTAATAGGTACGACTGCAATTGCCGCGGTTGTCGGAATTGCAACTTCTACTGTTTTTGATCTCGAAGCGGTACAGATTGAGCAAGGAGATGCAGAAACGGCTCGTGGTGAACAGATGGAAGGGACGTTTGCTGAGGTAAAAGATTTGACACTTCCGCAACAGGTTCTTTCATTTTTACCAGCTAATCCATTCTTAGATTTTACAGGAGCTCGTCCGACTTCGACGATTGCTGTCGTTATCTTTGCAGCCTTCCTGGGCGTGGCTTATCTTGGAGTCAAACGCAAGCAAGAGGAGCATGCAGAGCTTTTTGCTAAGATTGTTGACGCCTTTTATGCGGTTATCATGCGAGTAGTAACGTTGATTCTTCGTCTAACTCCGTATGGGGTTCTCGCGCTAATGACCAAAACAGTTGCTCTAAGCGATATGGATGCAATTGCAAAACTAGGTAAGTTCGTAATTGCTTCATACGTAGCTTTGCTAATTATGTTCGGAATTCACTTATTACTATTAACATTTGCAGGTTTAAACCCGATTACTTATATGAAAAAATCTTTCCCGGTACTATCCTTTGCTTTCACTTCTCGTACGAGTGCAGGAGCACTTCCGTTAAATATTCGTACGCAAAAGAGCATGGGTGTACCTGACGGAATTGCAAACTTCTCAGGTTCATTCGGTCTTTCGATCGGACAAAACGGATGTGCAGGAATCTATCCAGCGATGCTAGCCGTTATGATCGCTCCAACAGTCGGAATCGATCCGTTGTCTCCATCGTTCTTGTTGACACTAGTAGTAGTTGTAGCACTAAGTTCGTTCGGTGTAGCGGGTGTTGGTGGTGGAGCTACGTTCGCAGCAATACTTGTACTTTCCGCAATGGATCTTCCAATTGCTCTAGCAGGTTTGTTAATCTCTGTTGAGCCATTGATCGACATGGGTCGTACTGCTGTTAACGTAAGTGGTGCCATGACATCAGGACTGTTAACTAGTAAGGTTCAAAATCAGCTTGATACAAATGTTTATAATGATACTGAAAATCAAGTTGAAGTAAGTGCTTAAGTATTTAAGAAATCACGATCTTGTCCTAAAAAGACAAGGTCGTTTTTTATTTGTAAAATTTACATAGGCAGGTGTATGTTGGCTGGATTTAGGGTAAAAAGTAAAAACTGAACTTTTAAAAAGCTCAAGAGTCTTTACCAATGAAAGAAGTCTCTTCCAAAATCGTGAACATTCTATGTCAAAACTGTGATAAAGTTGTGAGCTTTATTTGAAGTAATCGTGACATTTGTTGTGGATAGAGTCACATTTATTAGGATTCTGGTACTATGAAAGCAAAGGTTTTTGTCATTTAAATTTTTGCCTATGTTTTACATTGTGATTTAATTCACAATGCTCTATAATCACTCTTGGTTCGTTTTTTATTAGGCAAAAGTAAATGCTTGTAAATAGAGAAAGGAAGGTGGACCTGGTGATGCGACGGTTGAAGCCGTTTTTTACATTCGGGTTATTGATGGCCGTATTTATGCTTAGCGGCTGCAGCGATATGATTGTTTTAGATCCAAAAGGACCTGTAGGAGCTGAACAGAGGGATCTGATCATGTATTCCATCTGGTTTATGTTATTTATCCTACTAGTTGTTTACGCACTTACTGCTTTTATTGTTTATAAATATCGTGATCGCAAAAACCACAAAGGCTATGATCCTGATAATGAAGGAAGTCATCTTCTTGAAACGATTTGGTGGATCATTCCTATCATTATCGTTATTGCATTATCGATTCCAACGGTTAAGAGTATCTATTCTCTTGAAGGACCTCCTGAAGAATCGAAAGATCAAAAGCCATTGGTGATTCATGCAACATCTGTAAACTGGAAATGGGTATTCTCTTATCCAGAGCAAGATATTGAAACAGTTAACTATCTTCACATTCCTGAAGATCGACCTGTTTTGTTCAAGCTGACTTCAGCTGATTCAATGGCATCGTTCTGGGTACCTCAGTTAGGTGGTCAGAAATATGCGATGGCAGGCATGGAGACAGAGCTTTATCTGCAAGCTGACGAGCAAGGGACGTATGAAGGACGTAACTCCAACTTTACAGGAGAAGGATTTACAAATCATACGTTTGATGTGATGGCTATGTCTGATGCAGAGTTTGAAAAATGGGCGAGTGAAACGAAAGCTCATGCTCCTGAACTTTCCAAGGGGCAATATGACAAGCTGATGCTTCCTGGTCACGTAAAAGAAATGACTTTCTCTTCCACTCACTTAGATTGGGTAGACCATGCTACAAATGCTGAGTACGCGCTAGATGCTCGTGAACGTTTAGGTTATGAAGAGAAAATTCCTCACTCAAGAGCAGCGAAGGAAGAAAAGAAAAAGCGTGAAGAAGAGATGAAGAAGCTAGAAGAATCAGAATCAGAGTCTCATGGGGATTCTCATGCCCATTAACAGAGGAGGCATTTCAATATGAAATGGGATGAATTTTTCGTAACAGGCGACCCGATGATATATGGTGCTGACGTATCCATCGTACTAACGATGGTGGGTATCCTGTTCTATCTTACTAAATATAATAAGTGGAAATGGTTGTGGGACGAATGGCTTACAACTGTTGACCATAAAAAACTTGGTATCATGTATATCGTTTCCGCTGTATTAATGCTGTTCCGCGGTGGGGTAGATGCCCTCTTAATGCGTACACAGCTAGCGGTTCCAGAGGCTAAGTTCCTCGATTCACAGCACTATAACGAAATCTTTACAACGCACGGTACGATCATGATCATCTTCATGGCGATGCCGTTCTTGATTGGTTTAATTAACGTCGTTGTTCCATTACAAATCGGAGCACGTGACGTAGCTTATCCTTATTTAAACGCAGTTAGTTTCTGGACGTTCTTTATTGGTGCGATGTTGTTCAACATCTCATTCGTAATTGGTGGTTCTCCATCAGCAGGCTGGACGAGTTACATGCCGCTTGCGAGTAACGAGCTTAGTCCAGGACCTGGACAGAACTATTATCTGCTCGGGCTACAGATAGCAGGTATTGGTACGCTCTTAACGGGTATTAACTTCTTAGTGACGATCCTTAAGATGCGTGCACCGGGAATGACATTGTTCCGTATGCCGATGTTTACTTGGTCATCACTTGTAACAATGGTTATCATTATTTTCGCTTTCCCAATCCTTACTGTTGCACTAGCACTTATGACATTTGACCGTTTATTCGGCAGCCATTTCTTCACTCTGCAAGGAGCAGGAATGGATATGCTATGGGCGAACCTTTTCTGGCTATGGGGTCACCCAGAGGTATATATCGTAATTCTACCGGCATTCGGTATGTTCTCAGAGATCATCTCTACGTTCTCTAGAAAAACGCTATTTGGTTACAAAGCCATGATCTGGTCTATGCTTTTAATCGCAGGATACAGTTTCTTGGTATGGGTCCATCACTTCTTTACGATGGGTTCTGGAGCACTTGTTAACTCTGTATTCTCGATCACAACGATGGCAATCGGTATTCCAACCGGTGTTAAGATCTTTAACTGGTTGTTTACGATGTACAGAGGTAAGATTCAATTTACAACGCCGATGCTTTGGTCACTCGGATTTATCGTGAACTTCGTAATCGGTGGGGTTACGGGTGTCATGTTAGCCATGGCAGCTGCTGACTATCAGTACCACAACACATACTTCCTAGTATCTCACTTCCACTATGTGTTGATCGCAGGTACAGTATTTGCTTGTTTCGCTGGTTTGATCTACTGGTATCCGAAGATGTTTGGTTACAAACTGAACGAACGTATCGGTAAATGGGTATTCTGGGTATTCACAATCGGATTTAACGTATGTTTCTTCCCACAATACTTCCTTGGTCTAGATGGTATGCCTCGTCGTGTTTACACGTACAGTGAAGAGTCTGGCTGGGGTCCATTGAACATGGTATCTACGATCGGTGGATTCATGATGGGAATCGCGTTCTTAATCCTTGTTTACAACATGTACTACAGCTTCCGTTATGCGAAGCGTGAAACAACTGGAGATGCTTGGGATGGCCGTACTTTAGAATGGTCTACTCCTACAGCAATGCCTCCATTCTATAACTTTGCTAAAATTCCAGAGGTAACAGGTCTTGATCACTTCTGGAGACAGAAGCAAGCTGGAAAAGTTGAGAAGCTAAAAGCTGAAGATATTAAACCGATTCATATGCCAAGTAACTCTGGTGTTCCTTTCATCATGGCATCCTTCTTCTTTGTTGCCGGATTCGGAATGGTATTCGACTGGATGTGGATGGCGATCGCTGGAATAATCGGTGTGTTTGGAACATTGTTCTATCGTTCATTCGAGTATGATGATGGTTATTATGTAAGTGTTGAAGAAGTAATCGAAACAGAAAAGATTTCTAAATAAGGAGGCGTGAAAAAATGGCACATGCAGAAACACACGACCCCAACACGCCTTTAGAGTATCGTTCGGAGACTGGGCGTTTAAATATTCTCGGTTTCTGGATTTTCCTCGGGGCAGAAATTGCGTTGTTCGCAACATTATTTGCAACTTATATGGTTTTAGAACATCGTATCGCTGATGGTCCATCACCTGGTGAGCTATTTGAAGTAAAGAGTTTGTTGATCCAAACTTTCTTGCTCTTAACAAGTAGTTTTACCTGTGGACTTGCGGTTCATGAGATGCGCCGTCAAAATGTAAAAGGTTTGATCACGTGGATGGCCATCACTTTGGGTCTTGGTCTTGGATTCCTTTACTTTGAGATTGAAGAGTTCTTACACTTCATTCATGAAGGTGCGAACATTGGTACAAGTGCAGCATGGTCAGGGTTCTTCGTTCTTGTCGGTACTCACGGTGCCCACGTAACGTTCGGTATCTTCTGGGTAACGATGGTCTTGATCCAAGTAGCGAAACGCGGTTTAACGCCAGCTACATCTGCAAAAGTTTTCATCACCAGTCTATACTGGCATTTCTTAGACGTAGTGTGGATCTTTATCTTCACAGCCGTTTATCTGATGGGGATGGTGATGCATAATGGCTAGTAAAACTGCAGCTAATGAACACCACGGCTTTCCGTGGAAACATTTAATCGGTTTTGTGTTATCCATCGTGCTAACATTATTCGCACTATGGATTGCGCTTGAAACAGATCTTTCTATGACTTGGATTTTAATTATCATTTTCGGTTTTGCGTTCCTACAAGCTGCTCTTCAGCTCTTGATGTTCATGCACGTAACCGAGAACTCGACTAAGAGTAACCTAACGAGCCGTGTACAGATCGGTAACATCCTATTTGCAGCATTCGTTGCGATCGTTATCGTCATCGGTTCTGTTTGGGTAATGACAGCAGGTCACGCGAAGCACGATAAGCACCAGCACGCACCGAACACTGAGAATCATGAAGATCACGGTGATCATGGCGGCGGAAGTGAACATGATTCTGGTGATCACGGTGATCATGGGAGTCATTAATAAGAATTAGTATGTTAAAGCCTCTTGCTAAGGGATTGATCTTTTAGCAAGAGGTTTTTTGTGTTTATTGGCTCTTGCACGTGTTTGTATTAAGTAAATTGTCGATTTGTGAGCGATTTGAGAAGTTTGTGAGCGATTCGAGAAGTTTATGAGCGATTCGAGAAGTTTATGAGCGATTTAAAAAGTTTGTCATCGACTCATGAATAATCTCAATACGGATCAGGTAGTGTGTAAACTCTCCCTTTCTTTCCACCAGTATGAGGTAAGTTCATTTCATTAAGTAGTCGCTTCCCTGTATGTCTGGATGAAAGACACAGAAACTCACATAATTTTTTATTAGTGATGTTTTTCCCAAACAAAAGTACATAATCAGAAAGTGAAGAAAGGTGAAGGTCTTTACTTTTATTCAAACATTTAGGACAAAGCCAAACAGCTTTTTTTCGCACCACAGGCAAATAAAAACACTCCGTACAATAAACACCCTTGATAATATCTTTGTCTTCAATACCATACCTTTTTAAAAGATCAGGGTTTTCAGGGACATGATGTCGTACAAGCATATTGGAGAGTTTAGTGACTTCTTTTATCGTCAGCTTCTCGTCCGTATACATCTTATCAATCACTTTAATTTTCTCCTGCAAATAGGGACTATGGGTAATATATTGAAGCACATCTTTATTTGAGGGAGGGGCTTTAATAATGGTCCTTGGATTGCTCATCACAACCAGAGACCGAACGGGAATAGGAGGTATACGGTTCTTTGTCATCCATTCGATTAAATGTGACTGTTGTCGCTTTACTTGAAAAATAGGATTTTTAAAAGCTTCTTCCGTTCCATCATCTTTAACGCGGATGACTTGATTAAGGTGGTCAAAAATTAGTGTTCCGGTAATGTACTTCACTTCGAGGTTCAAAAGATAACGAGGGGAAAGAAGCAGGGTGTCGATCTGAAAATAACTTTCGTGCGCTGTAAGCCTAAGGTCATGCACAACAGAAAAGTCTCGAAAAGGCTTTAAAAAGTAGTCATTTGATTGCTCACCGAAATGTCCGGCTAACCTGCCGCTTAATTCATCTTCCATGGTAAAATATTTGGGATGATGCTTAATAACTCGTCGTTGCATAACTTCAAGCTTTCTTATCCTTATAGATTTACTGCGATCTTTAACTAACATAGATGACCTCCTTTTCTAATCAAATTCTCTTACCAATATAACTTCACCTTCTTTGTGTCTACAAAAAATCGACAAAAAAAACAGCCCCCAAAAGGGACTGCTTTCAAAAAAATTACCTAACCTGACCGTCACCTGTCATACGATACTTGATTGTCGTAAGTGCTGGCAGACCCATTGGACCGCGAGCATGTAATTTTTGGGTAGAAATGCCGATCTCAGCTCCGAATCCAAGCGCTGACCCATCAGTGAAGCGAGTAGATGCGTTATGGTAAACGGCAGCTGCGTCAACACTGTTTAAGAAAGCAACGGCATTCTCTGCATTTTCCGTCACGACCGCTTCTGAATGCTTTGTGCCATATCGTTCAATATGAGCGACTGCTTCTTCGACAGAGCTAACTACTTTCACTGCTACAGCCAAGCTTAGATACTCTTCCGCCCAATCCTTTTCATTGGCTGGTATCACATCTGGCAAGAACTCTGCTGCTTTTTCGTCTCCATGCACTTCAATACCGTGCTTTTCAAATAGAGCTGTAACTTGTTCCGCATGCTCATTGAGCCACGCTTCATGAAAAATAAACGTTTCTGCGGCATTACATACAGCTGGACGATCTGTTTTTGCGTTCTCCATGATGTTAATAGCTTTACTAACATCAGCAAACTGATCGATATAGATGTGACAGTTGCCGACACCTGTCTCTAAGACAGGAACCGTAGCATTCTCGACAACCGTTTTAATCAGATTACCGCCACCACGAGGAATCAAGACATCAATATGCTCCTTCATCGTAAACAATTGACCCGCCGCTTCGCGATCTGTAGAAGCAATAAATTGAACAGCATCTTCTGAAATTTTTGTTGTTCCCAACGCTTTATGAATAACAGATACAATCGCTGAGTTCGAATGAATAGCGTTCGATCCACCTTTTAGCACGATGGCGTTTCCTGATTTTAAAGCAAGTCCTGTTGCGTCAACAGTTACATTCGGTCGTGCTTCGTAAATCATGCCGATTACACCAAGGGGTACACGAACTTGTTCTACGTTCAATCCGTTATCCAGCGTCCAGTCAGACAAGATTTCACCTACAGGATCCTCTAACTCAACTACCTCCCGTAGGCCGTTTGCAAACTCTTTAACGCGGTGTTCTGTTAAACGTAAACGATCCATCAAAGCTTCAGAGAAATCATTGTTCTCACCATTGACTAGATCCTTTTTGTTTTGTTCTAAAATAAAGTTTGTTTCTCTTTCTAACGTGTCTGCAATAATCAATAAAGCTTCGTTTTTTTCTTTTTCACTAAGCAGTGCAAGCTTTTTTGAAGCTTTCTGTGCTAACTTTGCTTGGTCTTTCACATGAACATTTTTGGTCGTACTATTAAAAGTACTCATCCAACGCCTCCCTGTTATTTAAAAAACACACATTCTTATATCAACTTTTCGTTACTTCTTATATTAGTGAATAGGTACTGCCAGACGAGTGTGGCAGACTAGATCGTTGTTATTAATGGCTTCTTCAGGTCCGACATCAGCTAGCTCGTCTCGAGAGATACCTTTAATCTTGATTAACTGCTTAGAAGAATAATTTGAAACACCAAGACCAACTTCATTTCCATCTAAATCTTTAATACGAACCACAGACCCTTTTTTAAAATGACCACTTACGTAGCGAATGCCTGTAGGATAAAGGCTTTTGAGCTCATCAATGCCTTGTTTAGCTTTATTTGAGACCACAATTTCACCTTCTGGACCAGAATGGAAAGCAATCCATTGACGCTTTGTATCCAGGTTGAATTCATTTTTACCAGGGACAAAGTATGTTCCTCTAGCTTTGCCGATGACTGCTTTGTGAATGATATCTGGTGATGTTGCATTCCCAAGGAAAGATGAAATGCCAGATGCCATCGCAATTTTAACTGCATCGATCTTTGAACGCATGCCGCCTGTACCCACTGCACTTCCGGGTTCTCCTGCAGATTCCTCAATTTCTGGTGTGATTTCACTAACTTTTGTTAGGAGTTTTGCATCAGGATTTTTTCGAGGATCATCCGTGTACAGGCCATCGATATCAGAGAGAATGATGAGCTGATCGGCATCCACAAGTCCTGCTACTTTAGCAGAAAGTGTGTCGTTGTCACCGAACTTAAGTCTCTCTACTGTAACTGTGTCATTTTCATTTACGATTGGTATGATTCCGCGATCTAAAAGAACGTTAATCGTATTTCGAGCGTTATGATAACGGTCACGGTCGGAAAAGTCGCTTCTCGTAATTAAGATCTGTGAAGCGGTATAACCGTGAGAGATAAAACGTTCAGAGTAAGATTCCATCAACAAACCTTGTCCTATTGATGCAGCCGCTTGTTTTTCGGCTAGGGAAGTCGGACGGTTCAAACAACCTAAACGTCTATACCCTGCGGCAACTGCGCCGGAAGATACGAGCAACACCTCGTGTCCTTCATCTTTCAATTTCACGACCTCATCAACAAGTCGCTCTAATTTATGTCTACTAATATCACCAAGTCTACTCGTTAAAGAACTAGATCCAATTTTAATAACAATTCGTTTGTTTTTTGATTCATTTAAAATCATATCTGTTAAAAATCACTCCTGTTTTGTAAGTTATATCAACTAGTTTTCCGGTCAAAATTTCAACGGTAACGAGTATAACATGGTAAGATTTAAACACAACAGGTATTGATGAGATAGTGTAGAAAACAAGCAAAAAGTGAAGAAAACAGAAGAAAAAGGGGATATATAGGTCATAGGAGATGAGGGAATGTGAGACCGGGATATGGAAGAGTATATCAGGATATTTGAATGAGAAAAAATACCATAAAATGCAAAAACCCCTCTAATAAAAGAGGGGATTATAGTTTAGATTAATATTTTGCTTTTTCCATCTTGCGCTTCGCCAAATATGGACGACCCCATACGATGTATGCTGCATAATGAGCAAAAACGACATTTGCGATAAATACGGTGATGAAGAAACTGTGTACGAATAAGCTTAAGCTATCATTAGCCATGAATAACACAACGTAAGTCCATAAAAGGGCGATGAACGGCGTTTGCCATAAGGCTAACTTACGACTATCATTCCATAAGAATAGTGGTGTGGCAGTCGCTACAAATAAGTAAACCATAAAAACATCCATTACAAATCAACCCCTTGAAGTATTGTTTACGCTTACAATTTTGACGAATTAGCGTCTAAATTGTGAACGATTTGTTACAATTAGTATACCACAATATTAGGAAAATGCTACATGGATTTGTGCATTTTTTTGAAAAT
This sequence comes from Fictibacillus nanhaiensis, assembly GCF_036213205.1. Taxonomy (GTDB): domain Bacteria; phylum Bacillota; class Bacilli; order Bacillales; family Fictibacillaceae; genus Fictibacillus; species Fictibacillus nanhaiensis_E. Next base: position 62,919 of record NZ_JARMFC010000009.1, on the reverse strand, counting down.
TCAAGTATTTGCGCATAAAAAAACCCGCATCCTAGTTTGGATTACGGGTTATTTTATAGTTGTTTCTATAATGGGTAACGCCAAAATCTTTCATTCTTTACCCAAGCGAGCATAGCTGGATCTTTATCAACGCTATCAACAAGCCATTGTGTTTGAGAGCGATGTGCTTTGATGCAATTCATTTTTTCTTCAAAAACATCCGAGATATCAGTTACAACATGTGGTGCTCCAAGATCGGCCTCAGAATTTTTTGCGAAAGCGACACATAATAGTTCCGGGCGATCCATCTCAGGCATGCTTTCCACCGCACGAACTACCGCTCTTGCTGTAGCTTCATGGTCAGGATGTACGCTATATCCTGGATAAAAAGTGATAAGGCGAGTAGGCTTTACCTCATCAATTACAGCTAAGAATTGATCAGCTAAAAATTTCTCATCTTCGAACTCTACTGTTTTGTCGCGTAATCCAAATTGCCGCAGATCTTGAATGCCTATTGCGTCACAAGCGTCTTTTAGCTCTTTTTGACGAATAAGTGGAAGCGATTCGCGTGTAGCGAATGGCGGGTTTCCCATATTCCTACCCATCTGGCCGAGCGTTAAGCAAATATAAGTAACGGGTAGACCTTTTTTTGTATGTTGAGCAATCGTTCCAGACACCCCGAATGCTTCATCATCTGGGTGGGGAAAGATCACGAGTAAATGATCATCCATAAAATATAACCTCCTTATACGTCAAATGGGGAAGAACTAAGTTGAAGAGCTACAGCAAGTCTACCTTCAGCATCGTGACCTGCCATAAGTAATCTTCCTTCAGAATCAAATTCCCAATGTGTTAACCCCTCTGCATAAATCCATCCTAGCTCAATTTTTAAGCCAACACGGTATGGACCGCTCCCCATGATCTTTCCTGATAAAGGTGTGACTTTACCATTTCGGATATATGCGTTAACGGTTAGAACACTCTCGTTATTATGATTGGCATATGCGCCATTGGTTGTTTCTAAATGTAAATAAAGATCTTTTCCAATAAGCTGATCCAGTGTTTCCTGGACCTCGTTAGTCTGTATGAGCTGCATATCTTCACACTCCAGTGCAGAATAGATGTACTTATTATAATTCAAAACTCAAAATAACGTGTATGATATGCCTGTGTTTTATTTACTCTCTGTTGTATGAAAGTAGTTGATTTCCGCTCCAGGTGGCTTCGCTTTCCGCGGGGCGTACGTTGAGCCTCCTCGACGCTTTGCGTCCTTAGGAGTCTCAACTGTCCCGCTGCTCCCGCAGGAGTCTTGCCATCTTCCTTTCCAATCAACTAGTCATTGAAGACGTTTAGGATTCAAAGTAGAATAACAAAGATTTTTTTTGCAAACTTTATTTCGCTTTTTTCTGCGCTTTGCCTCCTGCGAGAAGTGTCTCATGGGATAAGCAGTTATCTCCTTAATAAAAACGCTTTTCTAAAAGATTGTTGCTTTCAAATGTTGTCTTCTATGATTTGTTGATTGAAGTGTAAGATGCGAGATTCCTGCAGGACAGGCGGGCAGGTGAGACACTTAAAAGTGAAACGTACAAATGTGGCTCACCGCCTGCCCTGCGGAAAGCGAGCACCTGGAACGGAAATCAACCACTTTCAAAAGCATCAAGTTTGTGAATCATAAAAAAGAGACTAATCAACAGGATCAGTCTCTCCATAAATTATTTGTTTAATTTATCACGGTAAGCGCCGTGCCATGTTGGTCCTACATATTGGTTTAATTCAAAACCTGCTGCGATTGCTTCTGTAATGAAATCTTTTGCTGTTAAGATAGCTTCTCGGACTGGCTTTCCTTTAGCAAGTTCTGCTGTAATCGCGGCTGAGAATGTGCATCCTGCGCCATGCGTCCACGTTGTTTCAATTCTTTCAGATTCTAAAACTTCAAATTCTTGTCCATCATAAAGGACATCAACTGCATTTTCATGTTCTAATTTAGCGCCGCCTTTAACGATTACATATTTAGCTCCATTAGATTGAATTTTATGAGCCGCTTCCATCATCTGTTCAACTGTTGTGATCGGTTCCATACCAGCAAGTTGTGCAGCTTCAAATAGGTTTGGCGTTACAACCGTCGCTTTAGGTACCAAAACATTTTGTAATGTACTAGCGAGTTCAGGGTGAAGAGGTTCTGCACCTTTACAAACCATAACAGGGTCTACTACCACGTTTTGAAGATTGTGTTTTTCAATCAGATCTGCAGTAATCTCGATAGCTTCAATTGAAGCTAGCATGCCTGTTTTAAGCGCATCAACACCGATTCCGGAGACAACTGTTTCTAATTGTGCTTTAAAAAGATCGCTTGGAAGCAAGAATACTTCATGAAACCATTCACGATGTGGGTCTTGTGCAACCACAACATTAAGAGCAGTCATTCCGTATACGCCTAGCTCTTGAAAGGTTTTTAAATCAGCTTGAATACCAGCTCCACCGCTTGTATCTGATCCTGCAATCGTAAGTGCTTTTTTAGGTGACATCATAAAATCTCCTTTATTCTCGTTTCTCTATATGTAACAGATTATAGCAAAAAATAAGGAGAAAAGAAAAAGTAGCTCACAACGGTAAATTCCACCAAGTAATCGAAGTGATTGACATATTTGTATATACAGGTTAAATTGTTTTTGTAAGATGTATATACAAGTTTTGATTTTTATGAAAACGCTTAGACATATTAAAGAAGTAAACAAGTTTTCATTGAATGTTAATTAAGGGTATAGAGTAATATCGCTTTTTTTAACAAATGAAATGGAAACGGTTTCTAGGAGGGAACAGAATGAGCAAAATACGCGAATCAGCTGAACAAATCGTCGAAGCTCTCGGTGGTAAAGAAAATATATCAGCAGCTACTCACTGCGTAACGCGCCTTCGTCTTGCTCTTAAAGATGAAGGAAAAGTAGATGAGAAAGCTCTGGAGAACATTGATCTCGTAAAAGGTTCTTTTTCAACAAACGGTCAATATCAAGTCGTGATTGGGCAAGGAACGGTCGACAAAGTGTACAACGAGTTCATTGATATTACAGGTACAGGGCGCGCGTCAAAAGAAGACATCAAGGATGAAGCGAGTAAAAAGCTTAATCCACTTCAACGAGCGATAAAAGCGTTAGCAGACATTTTTATCCCAATTCTTCCTGCAATCGTAACGGCAGGTCTATTGATGGGGATCAACAATATTCTGACTGGTCCGGGTATTTTTTATGATAAGAAATCATTCATTGATGTTCACCAGAACTGGGCTGATCTTGCTGGAATGATTAACTTGATCGCGAATACTGCTTTCGTGTTCTTACCTGGTCTGATCGGTTGGTCAGCCGTTAAAAAGTTTGGCGGAAGTCCTTTACTCGGTATCGTTCTTGGATTGATGCTTGTCCATCCAGACCTTTTGAACGCATGGGATTACGGGAAGACAAAGGATATTCCAACATGGAACTTATTTGGTCTGCCAATTGAAAAAGTGGGTTATCAAGGTCAAGTGTTACCCGTTCTAATCGCGTCTTACTTCTTAGCGAAAATCGAACTTTTCTTGAAAAAACGTATTCCTGATGCTTTGCAACTATTATTGGTAGCTCCAATCACATTACTAGTAACAGGATTTTTAGCATTTATCGTTATCGGACCGATCACGTTCACGATTGGTAATAGCGTTACAGACTTTTTCGTATCAATCTTTGATAACTTTGCATGGTTAGGCGGCTTGATCTATGGTGGGTTCTACTCATTACTTGTTGTTACGGGTATGCACCATACGTTCTTAGCAGTGGACTTACAGCTAATTTCTAACACAGGTGGTACTTTTCTCTGGCCAATGCTTGCACTATCCAATATTGCACAAGGATCAGCTGCGCTTGCGATGTTTGTAGCAACACGAGATGAAAAGCTTAAAGGACTTGCTGGAACTTCAGCATTATCTGCATACCTTGGAATCACTGAACCAGCGATGTTCGGAGTGAACTTACGCTTCCGTTATCCGTTCATTTTTGCGATGATTGGTTCTGCAATCGCTGGAATCGTAATTACAGTTGCGGGTGTTCGTGCGTCATCCATTGGCGTTGGCGGTATACCAGGATTCCTTTCAATTCTGCCAGGAAGCTGGGGATCATTCTTTATCGGTATGGGAATCGCACTTGTCGTACCGTTTGTATTAACGTACCTTTATGCAAAAGTAAAAAAATCTAAGTAAGACAATTAAACAAAAACGACCGGGATAGCAACATTTTATTTCCGGTTGTTTTCATTACTAAAACATATATGGCGGTGAAAGTATGAAGAAAGAACCATGGTGGAAACGATCTGTTGTTTATCAGATCTATCCAAAGAGCTTTAACGATACGACAGGAAACGGAACAGGAGATATCGACGGAATCATAGAGAAATTAGATTATCTAAAAGATTTAGGAGTAGATGTATTATGGCTAACTCCGATCTACGACTCGCCTCAACGAGACAACGGATATGACATCCGGGACTATTATAAAATCTTTGAAGATTACGGAACGATGGAGGATTTTGATCGTCTTCTTCAAGAGGCTCACCAAAGAGATTTGAAAATCATTATGGATATCGTAGTAAACCATACAAGTACAGAGCATGAATGGTTTCAACAATCACGCTCATCAAAAGACAACCCTTATCGTGACTTTTATATTTGGAAAGATTCCGTCGAAGGTGAAGAGCCATCTAATTGGATCTCAAAATTTGGTGGATCGGCATGGAAGTTTGATGAGGAAACCGGGCAATACTATCTCCACTTATTTGATGTGACACAAGCGGACCTGAACTGGGAAAACATAGAAGTTCGTCAAAGAGTTTATGAGATGATGAACTATTGGTTTGCAAAAGGGGTAGATGGCTTCCGTTTAGATGTGATTAACCTGATTTCAAAAAATCAAGATTTCCCTAACGATGATGGCTCTATAGCGCCAGGAGACGGACGGAAATTCTACACAGATGGACCGCGCGTGCATGAATTTATGCAAGAGATGAACAAGGAAGTGTTCTCAAAATACGATGTGCTCACAGTAGGTGAGATGTCATCTACAACGATAGATAACTGCGTCAAGTATACGAATCCTGACCGAAACGAATTAAGTATGACATTCAATTTCCATCATTTAAAAGTTGATTATCCAAATGGTGAGAAATGGAGTATCGCTGATTTTGATTTTCTTAAATTAAAGGAAATTCTTTCAACATGGCAAGTTGAGATGCATAGGGGTGGGGGTTGGAACGCTTTATTCTGGTGCAACCACGACCAGCCACGAATCGTATCACGTTACGGTGATGACGGTGAATACCGTGTACAATCCGCAAAAATGCTTGCGACTACGATTCATATGATGCAAGGGACACCTTATATTTATCAAGGTGAAGAGTTTGGGATGACAAACCCTAAATTCACAAAGGTTGATCAATACCGTGATGTAGAGTCGTTAAATATGTTCAATCTATTAAAAGAAAATTATACCGAAGAGGAAGTTCTAGAAATTCTAAAGCATAAATCACGTGATAATTCTCGTACGCCTGTTCAATGGAATGATAGCGAAAATGCTGGCTTTACGACAGGGGAACCCTGGATACCGGTTGCGTCTAACTTTAAAGAAATTAATGCCGAGGCAGCGATAAAAGATGAAAAATCTATTTTTTATCATTACCAAAAGCTCAATAAACTAAGAAAAGAACTAGATGTAATAACATACAGTGACTATCAATTAATCCTTGAAGATCATCCTGATATTTTCGCATATGTTCGTAACGCAGACAATGGTGATAAACTGCTTGTCGTAAACAACTTCTATGGTAATAGCACAGATTTTGAGTTGCCAAAATCCATTGATCTTACAGGTCTATCTGCGGAAGTGTTGATCAGTAACTATGAGGGAACACCTACAGATCTATCTTCATTTTCATTAAGACCGTATGAATCTATCGTTTTTCACTTGAAAAAATAATGCTACACTAAATATGGTGAATAATGATGAGAAAAAATAAATTTCAAGAGATCTATCAAGAAATATCTACTCAAATTCAAGATGGTGTCTTAAAAGCCAATAATCAGCTTCCATCCGAGCACGATTTAGCTGACCAATACGAAACATCGAGGGAAACGGTCAGGAAGGCACTAAACCTCCTATCCCAAAATGGCTTTATACAAAAAATCCGTGGTAAAGGATCGATTGTTCTAGAGACAAACAAGTTTAGCTTCCCTGTTTCGGGCTTGGTAAGTTTTCAAGAGTTATCAGAGTCCATGGGGAAAAACAGTGTAACGTCAGTTCATGAGTTTGGTTTGATCGAGCCTGATGAGTTTCTACAGCAGCAGCTTCAAACAGAGCCTGAAGAGCTAACATGGAAAGTCATTCGATCACGACAACTTGATGGAGAGACCATCATTTTGGACAAGGATTACTTTTTAAAAAAATACGTACCAAAGCTCACGAAAGAAATTGCTGAACGGTCCATCTACGCTTATTTAGAGAATGAGTTGGGACTGAAGATCAGTTTTGCAAAAAAGGAAATTGTCGTTGTAGATTGTACAGAAGAAGACAAGAAATTGTTGGATCTCGGTACTTTCGAACATATTGTCGTTGTAAAAAACTATGTGTACTTGGAAGATGCGAGCCTCTTTCAATACACTGAATCTCGCCATCGTCTAGATCGTTTTCGATTTGTGGATTTTGCGAGGCGGGGAAGATAATTAATAGAAAACAGCAAAGTCACACAGAAAACCGCAGAGGAATTACTATCCTTAGCGGTTTTTATGTGACTATAATCCATTAGGACCATCACCACTATTCCAATGACTACCAACTTCACCTTTTCTTACACTAGGATCAACGCTACTAATATGTTTATCATTTCTTTTCTTTCTTCTGTAATCTATGATAAATGCTAATGTTAAAATCCCTATGATGAATAGTAGTAACCACCACAAAGTGATTTCCCCCTTTTATTAAAAAATGATTTCAGCTCAGAATTTTAATTAATATCGCCAACATAAGTAGGTCCTTTGTATTTGGAAAAGCTCATATCCTGAATCAAAGGAATGATATCACGGGGGTAATAATTATACTCTGAGAGCTGATCGATCGAAAGCCACTTGATGTCTAATTGACTAGAATCTGGAGAAAGCGGCTGAAATTGTTTTGGGACATTCTCTAAGAAAGCTTCAAATATATGCTCTACAATATGTATTCCGTCCTCCTCTTTTTGATTCACAATGTGATTTTTGCTAATGAATTCCCGAACCCACAACAATGGACCAACTTCTACTTTTACACCAAGTTCTTCTAAGCATTCTCGAATCACAGCGTCTGATAAAGATTCATTAAAATCCTGTCCACCACCTGGTATAACATATTTCGCTTCATATTCGTTTCCTTTTTTTATTGTTAAAACATGTTGATCATGAATGATTAATGCTTTCACTGAACTTCTAATTCTATTCATACAGCCCTCCATAAATATGTCTTCTTTAATTTACCATGTTTGTAATGTTGACAGCTTCTGTAAAGTTCGTTAGTATTATAACAGTTACCAACACGCTTCAACGCGTAAAAGCGTTTAAGTAAATAAGTGTAAGAAGATGAACGGAGAGATTTTCATGAAAAAACAAATGAAGTTACCGGTGGCTCTTGGATTATTTACAATGATTTTTGCTGTGATGTTCACGAGTCTCGTGTATATAAAAGTTGAACCACATATACCTTTATTAGCCTGCTTGATTTTATTGGGAGCAGTAGGCGTTGTCTTCGGCGCACCATGGAAGACAATAGAAAAAGGAATATTGAACGGAATCATAGCCGGATTGCAGCCGATCATGATTCTTTTAACAGTAGGACTTGTTATTGCAAGTTGGATGTTAAGTGGAACAGTTCCTACATTATTATTTTACGGAATGGATATCATTCAGCCTGAGTGGTTTGCAGTAAGTGCACTCATCATTACAGTTATTGTTTCTTCTTTTACAGGGAGTTCATTTACAACTGTTGGTACGGTTGGTGTAGCATTAATGGGTATCAGTCACGTGCTTGGTGTGAACCCAGCATTAGCTGCTGGAGCTATTGTCTCTGGAGCATGTTTCGGAGACAAGATGTCACCACTGTCTGACTCAACAAACTTTGCACCAGGAGTCGTTGGCGTAAATATGTTTGATCATATTCGACACATGATGTGGACAACGGTTCCGGCATTCATTCTGACTGCTATTGCCTTTTTCGTACTTGGTGGTAGTGGAGGCAATGCGAATCTTCAAGAGATCAAAGAGATTCAATCCGTGCTTTCGAGTGAATTTCCAATCCATCTGTTAACTTTGATATCACCAGTCGTTGTATTGGTTTTGGCATTCCGTAAATTGCCTATCATTCCTATTCTTTTAGCTGGAGTAACGGTGTCAATCATCGTTGGATTCTTCTTAGTACCAGACCTGACGCTACAAAAAGTGATCAATGTTATGCAGAATGGTTTACAAACACAGACAGGTAATGAAACAGTAGATACCATCGTAAATAAAGGTGGATTAATGTCTATGATGTGGTCGATTTCACTTGTACTAATTGCATTAGGACTAGGTGGAGTCATCCAAGCGTTAGGAATGTTTGAGCTATTGTTTGGAGCTGTGAAAAACACAACTCAAAAAGCAAGCAAGTTAATCGCGACTACCCTAGCTTCTTCAGTAGGAATCAATTTGCTTGCAGGAGAAATGTATCTTTCCATCCTGTTACCAGGTCAGGCTTTAAAGGATGCATATATTAAATCAGGAGTTCCGTTAAAAAACTTATCTAGAACGGTAGAAGATGGTGGAACACTTGTGAACCCGCTCGTTCCTTGGAGCGTGAGTGGTGCATTCTTTGCATCAACTCTAGGAGTCTCGGTTATCGATTATATTCCATATGCTTTATTTTTATGGCTGTCTCCAATGTTCACATTATTACTTGCTTATACAGGTTGGAGTATCGGGCAAAAAAAAACTGATCAATTAGATAAGAATCATACAGCAGCATAACAATTAATGAGAAGCATCTTTCGGGATGCTTCTTTTTCATTGACAATAAAAAGGTTTATTATTATCATTATTGATAACAATAATAAAAAAAGGATGATTCTGTATTATGCAAAGTAAAGCAGATTTTATCTTACATCCTGTTCGAATGAAAATTATACAGCAGCTTTCCAAAGGTCCCGCTACCGTAATGGAATTAAAAGAATGGGTATCTGAAGTTCCTCAAGCCACGCTATACAGGCATTTAAATCTTCTTAGTAAAAATGAGATCATTTATGTAGTACAAGAAAAAAAAGTCCGTGGTGCTGTAGAACGGACGTATGCTATGAATCAAAACTCAACTTATATTACCGCCGAAGAGGCAGCCAATTTGTCTAAAGAAGAGCATATGAAAATGTTTATGACGTTTGTATCCAGTGTAACTGGCGAGGTGGAAGCTTACTTTAACGGCAATACGGACCTTAAAACAGACATTTTCGGATATAACCAGTTGGATCTTTATTTAAGTGATGAAGAGTGGGAAGAGCTTAGTCAGGGAATGCAGGAACTGATCGGCAAATATGTGCCAAACAGACCTTCGAAGCATAATAAAAAGGTTAAGCTCGTTCAGATGTTAGTACCTGAGCCTAAGAAGAGCAATTAAGAAGAGGGAACGCTGATATATTTAGTAGAATGCTTTATACTGTATGTATATCAAAAAATGCCAAATAAAAACCGTTATCAATAATGATAACATTCATAGACTAAATTAAAGTTAGGTGATAGAGCATGAACATGACTAGATTTTATAGAAATCTATTTGAACTGAACGGACATCCAGTTGTGGCACGTTCATTAAAAAAATTCGCACAATCAAAAGTAAGTAAACCTTTCATTCCTTCATTTGTGAGATTATATAAGATAAATATAAACGAAGCGACTCGTGAGCTAAAAGAGTATCATTCTCTTCATGATGTTTTTATCCGTGATTTAAAATCTGATGCTCGTCCAATCCCACCAGAAGATCATGCATTTGTGAGTCCTTGTGACGCTGTGTTATCAGTTGTAGATCATCTTACTGAAGAGAGCCGTTTTACCGTAAAGGGGCAGGAATATACGGTGGCCGAGTTGTTAGGATCTGAATCAGAAGCAAAGAGATACAGCGGGGGACAAGTATTTGTTTTCTATTTAAGTCCTACGGATTATCATCAAGTGCATGTACCACTGGATGCTGAAGTTGAGTCCGTTTACACACTAGGAAGAGAAGCTGCCCCGGTCAACGAGCTTGGATTACGTCATGGACTACGACCATTAACACGTAACTACAGATTAGTTACTAGAATGAATGCAGGTGGTCAACCTCTTGCACATGTTATGGTTGGTGCTTTGAATGTAAATACGATTGAACGGACAAATCATGAATCTGTTGTAAAAAGAGGAGATTCTTTTGGGTATTTTTCGTTTGGTTCTACCGTTGTATTGTGTATTCCAAAAGGTGCTTTGAAGTTCACTGGAAAAAAAGGAAGAGTTAAGATGGGTGAGCTTCTTGGTGAATGGATTCCGAGAGAATTTTAATTATCAAACTAAAAAGCTTTTTCAATTTACTTAGTAGCTCTGATAGTAGTTGATCTCCGCTCCAGGTTGCTCGCTTTCCATGGGGCGACCGGCAAGCCTCCTGCCTAGTTCTAGTGACTAGCCCCTCGAGGTCAAAAGTTAAACAGTCTGTGATGAGCAAAGTGAGCCTTCATAGCCCATTCAACTTTTACTTGTCGGGACTGAACGAGCCACCTCCACATTTCGGATTAAAACTCTGTTTGAGAAGAACTATTTCAATTTTAATAAAATACCAAAAAAGGATAAAACTTATCGCCAATGCGAGTTAGTTTTATCCTTTTTCTGTTTCATTTTCTATCCCTCACATCACGCTGCGAGTTCTTTTTTGTCTTCTTGAACTTCTTTTTTCAGGATACCAGCAATAAAAGCGGTAACGATTGAACCGATCAGAATTGCTAATACGTATAACAAAGGATTTCCGTTCACGATTGGAATAACGAACGCGCCTCCATGTGGTGCTGGTAGTCCGATACCGAATACCATAGATAAAGCACCAGCTACAGCGGAACCGATAATAGCTGCTGGGATTACCCGACCAGGATCGGCAGCAGCAAATGGTATAGCACCTTCAGTAATAAAGGAAGCTCCCATAATGTAATTTGTCTTACCTGCTTCTCGCTCTGCTTTTGTATATTTCTTTTTAAATAATGTTGTTGATAGTGCTAGTCCAAGCGGTGGAACCATGCCACCAGCCATAATGGCTGCATGAGGTGCAAAGTTACCTGCATCGATCATCGCGATACCGAATGTGAAAGCTGCTTTATTGATAGGTCCACCCATATCGACGGCCATCATTCCGCCTAGGATTAAACCTAAGAACACGAGATTTCCAGTTCCCATTCCTTTTAACCACAACGTTAATGCGTCGTTCAATGCTTTAACGGGCTCAATCACAATGAACATCATGATCAGACCGGTTAGAAGTATGCCGAATAATGGATAAAGAAGAACAGGTTTGATTCCTTCTAATGATTGAGGTAAGCTCTTAAACAACTTTTTTAATCCAAGAACTAGATATCCTGCTAAGAAACCAGCAATCAGCCCACCAAGGAAACCAGCTCCACCTGTAGCCGCCATGAATCCTCCAACCATACCTGGAGCAAATCCTGGACGATCTGCGATACTCATCGCAATAAAACCTGCTAAAACAGGAATCATAAGAGCAAACGCGTTACCGCCACCTATCGTGCTCAGTGCTTCAGCGATCGGATGATAAGAAGGATCTTTCGGATCAGCTGCATTAATCCCGAAAATAAACGAGATCGCAATTAGAATTCCTCCACCAACAACGAAGGGAAGCATGTTGGACACACCGCTCATCAAGTGTTTATAAAACCCAGATCTTCCTGGAGAAGTAGTTTTCTTCTCATCAACATTCGATGCTTCTCCGCTACTGTTGTAAACAGGAGCATCTTGATCCAACGCTTGCTGAATGAGCTGTTCAGGCTTTCGGATGCCTTGAGCTACTGGAACTTGAATCACATGTTTGCCGTTGAAGCGTTCCAATTCAACTTGTTTGTCTGCAGCGACTATGATTGCATGAGCTTCTTCAATATCCTTTTTTGTAAGTGCGTTTTTAATTCCGCTCGAACCATTGGTTTCTACTTTTAAGTTGACATCCATTTCTTTCGCTTTTGCTTTTAGCGCATCAGCTGCCATATACGTATGAGCAATGCCTGTAGGACAAGCTGTAACAGCTAGTATCTTTTGTTTAGAAGAAGAAGAGGTAGGGTTTTCTTCTTTTTGTATCTCTTTTTCTTTTGCGTCGATCGCGTCTAGTATTTCTTTTTCCGTTGCTGCAGTTTCCAGACTTTTTCTAAAGTTAGGGTCCATTAAAAAGCTAGAAAGTCTGGAAAGTGTCGCTAAATGATCGTTGTTAGCGCCTTCATATGCGGCGATCATAAAGAAAAGATGTGCGTTCTGGCCATCCAAGGATTCATAGTCGATGCCATCTGTTGAACGACCGAAAGCGATGGCAGGCTCGCTAACGGCATTCGTTTTTGCATGTGGTATGGCTATTCCTTCTCCGATTCCCGTAGTACTTTGGTTTTCTCTTTTTAATATAGCTTCTTTATAAGCTTTTTTATCATTCAGTTTTCCAGCTGCATAGAGTTTATCAATCAGTTCATCTATGACGGCTTCTTTAGATTGAGACTGTAAGTTTAATAAGATTGTATCTTTTGTTAATACATCTGTAATTTTCATCTTAATTCCTCCTTATTACCGTATTTCTTCTATGACGATTTGTTTTCGTAAAGATTCAACTTGTTCTAATGTGCATAGGTCTTCTGAAAAAGCAGTCGCACTTCCTGCCGCAACTCCGTACTGAAACGCGGTTGAGAGGTCACGCTCTTGGATGATCTGAGAAAGGAAACCTGCTACAACAGAATCTCCAGCACCTACTGAATTTTTAACGGTTCCCACAGGTACGTTTGATAAGAGTACGCGTTCTTGATCAAGAAAGATCGCTCCATCTCCAGCCATGGATACGATGACATTTTGTACACCGGCTTCTAGCAGCTTTTTACCGTAAAAAATAGCATCCTCTTTGCTGTTAACGTCTGCTTGAAAAAGTTCTCCCAGTTCCTGATGGTTTGGTTTAATCAAATAGGGCCGAAACGGTAAAGTCTTGAGCAGTCCCTCTCCAGCAGTATCAATCACGGCATGAATTCCTTTTTTATTACATTTTTCAGTGATATCTGCATAAAAATCATCTGAGATCGATGGTGGAATGCTTCCAGCAAGAAGGAGGAAATCACCTTCGCTCATGTTGTTGATCTTTTGCAGTAATTCGAGTTGATTTTCTATAGAGATTGAAGGTCCTTGACCATTAATCTCAGTTTCTTTAAGAGATTTGAGCTTTACATTAATTCTTGTAACTTCTGAAACATTAATAAAATCATGAAGAATTTGTTCTTCTGTTAAAAAGTCTTTGATAAAAGCACCTGTAAAACCACCAGTGAAACCAAGTGCAGTACTGTCTATCCCAAGATGCTTCAGGACGCGTGAAACGTTGATGCCTTTACCACCAGGGTATACAAATGTATCTGACGTACGGTTTAACTGTCCTTCTTTAAAATCATCCACTCGAGCTACATAATCAATGGACGGATTCAGTGTGCAAGTATAAATCATGATGTCACAACCCTTATTTCTGTCTTGTCTTGAAAATCATAGATGACGTCATCATCAATATCGTCCGTTATAATGATCGCCTCACTTAGTTCTGCTACTTTTGAGAACGAAGTTTCATGAAACTTAGTATGATCGGCTAGTATAAATCCTTTTTGTGAAAGGGAAATCGCTAATCCTTTTAAGGCTGCTTCTTCCGGATCCGGAGTAGTAAAACCAGCGTCAATGTGAATGCCGTTAATTCCGAGAAACACCTTGTCAAATCGGTACGAACTCAAACTCTTAATCGCACTGCTTCCGACAAGTGCTTTCGTTTTAGACTTAACGAGGCCGCCTATCAAATACGTCTTAATCTCGTGCTGACTTAACGCTTCAAGGTGGGAGATGGCATTCGTTACAACTGTGATCTCTCTATCCTTAAGATAAGGAATCATCTTTAGCGTTGTCGTGCCTGCATCGAGATAGATGCAATCTCCAGTCTCGACTAAGTCGCAAGCATATTGTGCAATTCTTTCTTTTTCTGAAGAATTTCTCTCTGATTTTTCAAATACACTTAATTCCTCACTTTTTTGCTGAGTAAGGGAAGCGCCGCCATGAACGCGTTTTAGTTTCTTTTCTTTTTGCAGCTGACTGAGATCCCTGCGTATTGTAGACTCAGATGAATTAGTTACTTCAACGAGTTCTTGTATAGTTACTACTGACTTTTCGCCTAATACTTCAATGATTTTACGATGTCTTTCAGGTGTAAGCATCCTGACACCTCCATATGTTCTCTATCTTTGACAACATTGTAGCGTAAGCCCTTACATTTTTCAATCATAAACAACCAAAAATAATCAAAAACAATCATAACCAAAGTATTCCATTTCTTTTTGGTATAATGGTGGTACATAAAAAACTTAAGGTTGTGAGAAGCGTGAGTAGCATAGAATTACATACAGATTATCCGAAAACGAGAACGTCTTTAGCGGAAGATCTCCGAAGACTAGGACTGAAAAAAGGGATGACCGTTATCGTTCATTCTAGTTTGAAGTCACTAGGTTGGGTGGTAGGAGGGCCTGTGGCCGTTGTACAAGCGTTAATGGACGTTATTACAGAAGAAGGAACATTGGTTATGCCTACACATACGGCACATTATTCTGATCCGGCAGGGTGGTTGAATCCACCAGTTCCAAAGGATTGGTGGCCAACAATAATAGAAGAGATGCCAGCGTTTGATCCAGCTGTAACACCGACATATTTTATGGGAGCGATTGTAGAAGCCTTTCGCACGTTTCCGGGTGTTTTAAGAAGTAATCATCCAACAGAATCTTTTGCTGCATGGGGTAAAAATAAAGAAACGATCATAAACGATCATTCAGTGGACTTCGGTTTAGGTGAACAGTCACCACTTGGGAGAGTTTATGAACTTCAGGGGCATGTTCTGCTGCTAGGTGTAGGTTATGATTCGAATACCTCCATACACTTAGCCGAACATCGTGTTCCGACACCGAGTACAGAAAAAAACGCAGGTCCATTTTTAAGCGATGGACAACGAGTATGGAAGTCGTTCACTCAAATTTCTTACCGAGAAGAATTGTTCGAAGAGATTGGAGAGGTTTACGAGAAAAATAGTCAATCTGTCAAAAAAGGAAAAGTAGGAAGTGCTGATTGCCGGTTGATTGCACAGAAAGAACTGGTGGATTTTACTGAAGAATGGTTGCTTCAGTATGACAAGTGCGGTAAACCGATCGAGAATGCATAATGTTATGGAAAGAAGGGTATGTTTAGTAGCAAATCCAATGAAATGAGGGAATTGCGATGAGGCGTTCCGTTCCAGCCACAATTATTTCATTCATAGTCGGCATCATTCAGCTAATCTTAGTTTTACATTTTATTTTTCAACTGTTTAATGCAAATGAAGGAGCTGCTTTTGTACAGCTCATATACGGACTGAGTCAACCGCTTCTTCTACCATTTGCAGCGATTTTTCCAAACATCGAACTAGCCAATGGATTCATAGTAGAATTGTCTACGATCGTAGCCATCGTTGTGTATGGGGTAGTCGGCATGTTATTAAAACGGCTATTTTCAGTGAGAAAAGCAGATCACATTCATCGTGAAACGGTGATTAGAGAAGAGCCCGTTGTCCGAGACGAAGGCACGACTAGAGAAAAGAGAATTATTCGAGAAGAAAGAAGATAAAACCAGAAAACGTACACCAGCAAGCTAGGTGTACGTTTTTTTAATGCCTCGAAAATTTGTAGAAAAAAGAAGATGGAAAGTAGATAATCTTCTTTTTTGCTCGAGGATTGTTGCGTTGAATTTTTTTCTTCACTTCAGTGCAAGTTGATTGGAGTGGAAGGTGCGAGACTCCTGCGGGACTGGCGGTCAGGTGAGACCCTTAAGGGCGCAAAGCGGCAAGGGGCTCACCGCCTGCCCCGCGGAAAGCGAGCAACCTGGAGCGGAAATCAACCACATTCAATCCCAACATCGAGTGCTATATAAGCTATTAAAATTCTTATATATTATGCAATCGTAATAACTTCATATGTAGCAGATAGCTCTACAAAATGTGCCATTCCTGAAATTTCGCCAGCAGCCAGCTCATTTTCTACGTTATAGTGATCAACACATGTCTTGCAGGCGAATACTTTAACACCTTTATCTTCCATTTCTTTAAGATGAAGAGAACATAGAGACTGTTCTGTGAGGCAATACACGCCACGATTCATGAAAAAGATTGCAGCAGGAAGATCGGATTGCTGCTTTAGAACAGTAAAATACGTTTCCATTACGTTTTCTCCAAGAGCAGGATCATTGCCAGTACCAAATGAGTCAGTTGTTACAAGAACGATTTTGTTTTGCACGTCTAATCACGCCTCTCTTTTAAATTTAACCAATATCTTTGTGTGAATTATAACACGCTTCGTTTAAACAAAGTCAGAGTTTGTTATGCTAGGAAGAGGAGGATGATGGTTATGAATGAATCTCTTTTTAACGTTATTGAAAAACAAGAAGGACGTCGAGCGACATTTGAAGTCCTTGAATATAAGCAACTGCCTGTAACAAGTGCAGGTTCAAGTTCCTCGTATTATGCGAAAGAAACCGGAATATCGTTAAAACAAGTTCGTATCACTTTGCGCCAAGGAGCTGTTCAAGCTGAGGCAGGAGCATTGCAGTTTATGAAGGGTGATCTAGGACTGAAAAGCAATGCAGGTGGAGTTGGAGGGTTCATGAAGAAGATGGCTTCCAATATATTAACAGAAGAATCACTGTTCAAGCCTTTGTATGAGGGAACGGGAGAAATCTTTCTAGAACCGTCATATGGTCATTATTTGTTGTTGAACTTAAACGACGAAGAAGTTGTTGCTGATCGCGGAATGTTTTATGCGGCAGAACCATCCGTGCAATTAGGAGTAGCCAGGCAAAAACTAACGTCTTCTATAAAAGGAGAAGATGGACTCTTTCAAACGAGATTAAGAGGCTCTGGATTTTGCGTGCTTCAAAGTCCTGTTCCCCTTCAACAGATTATGAAGATACAGCTTCATGATGAAAAACTACAAGTGGATGGAAACTTTGCACTTTTAAGAAAAGGGGATATCGATTTTTCTGTAAAACGAGCTTCCTCTTCTATCATCGGATCGGCGACAAGTGGAGAGGGTTACCTGCACGTTTTTGAAGGAACCGGGGAGGTTTGGATAGCACCGACACTAGGAAGATAAAAGAAAAAGCTGACAGAAAAGGTTGAACGCATCATCCTTTCATGTCAGCATTTTTTATTGTAGTAAAAGTACATATCGAAAACGAAATGCTTCATCTACTCTTCAAACTGCTCGTCGTTCGTTGTTACATCAGCTGTGTTGGTGAGGTTCATGCTGTTCTCAGCACTTGTATCGCCGGTATCGTTTGAAGTCACTTGTATAGGTACAGTCGGATTCATCACTTCTCCGCCATTTTTATTAACAGAAATGGCTAAGATCCCATTCGTATATTGAGCTTTTACATCTTCATTTCGAAACATAAAAGGCAATTGTACGAACCGCTCCGTTCGTTTCATGGACTTCCTTTGTTGAAAATGTCCCGTTCGTTTATTTTTTGTAGAGCGTATTTCTTCGCGTTGTGCTTTAATCTGAAGTCCTTGATTGAGGATTTCAATCTGAAGGTCTTCTGGGTTATAGTCTTTCAGGTTTGCACGAATCTTATAGTCGTCCGCTGTTTCTTCTGTATCCACTTCAAATGACATCTGGTCAGCAAATTTCTCAAATTGAGTGAGTCCTTTATTGACGTATTGATCAAAAGATTTTAGCCAGTCATCCATAGAACGGTTATTAAAAAAAGGCATTAATGGACCTTTGCCTAACATTCTCATACCCCCTAAGCATTGCCGGCATTATTAGAATCAAAGATATCAGGATCTAATGTGTTTGTTGCGTTAACCACATTGGTCGTCTGTATAAAATTCCCTGTGTTACCTCCGCCAGAGCCGTTATATCCTTTACCTGTAGATTTGGGATTAATGACGAGGGTATCGCCAAAATTCACAACCCCTTCTGCTGCATTAATATTAATAGGAGCTACAATTAAACAGGGCACTATTAGCACCTCCCTTTTTCTAAAAAAATAACGATTGTGACGTCGTCCTTTACAGATAATTTATGTAGGTAGAAGCCTAATGGTGAATGGGAAGGTTTAGGCACAAAAGATTGGGCGTATGCATATCATGTGAGAAGTACTTGAAAGTGGGGATGAACGTATATGCCAGCAATAGTGGGATCTGTATCAGTAAACTCCATATCGAGCGGCAGCGTTTTTCATGTGGGAGATGTCCAGACCATATGCCCAGTAAGTTATGCAAAGACGTATGCAGGAGCGGGATCGTTCAATACAGGGGATAATCTTCGTCTAGAGAACGGCTATAATGTTACGTTTACGCAAGACCCTGATGTAAATGACAGTAATGCCGTAGCAAATTTTTAGTTAACAAGCAAATTCCTTAGGTAGAGGGCATACATCTAACTAAGGAGCTGATTGTATGAATGAAGAGAGCAACTATTACTTGAGCAAGCTTCAACAGATGATTCTCGATCAAAATGATAAGATAAGAGACTTAGAAGACCAGATAAAAGCATTAAAGAAACAAGTGAGCGATCTATCGTCTCAACCTCAAAATGTAGAATATAAGTTTGATCAATTAAAAATAGAAAAGCTCGAAGGCACCTTGCACATCGGGCTCGGTCACTCGGATGATAGCAAAGACTTGATCGAACAGTTTAATATTGGTCAGAACACCCTTCAAATGCCAGGAAAGATGGAACGAAGTACGATTGAAAATCCAAACTACCGTGAGATGATTCAAGTGATGGATGGCTTTTTTGAGAAAGAGGCTCCTGTTTATTTAAAATCACTTGAAAGTAAAATGAATATACCTTTAGATGAACCTTATCGAATCTTTATATTAGAAGATGTACAGCGACAAGTTCCTGGAAGAATTAAGCACTATCTAACAAAATATGAGCCCAAGGATGAGCGGGGCAGAAGAGACATTATTCAAAAAACAAAAGAGGACATCTATCGTGGAATCGAAACCTTTATCGTGCATTTGAGAGATTCTAAGTCTACTGGAGGGGATGAAAGTGAAATTTTGCGTAACCAATCATGAGTTGTTTGTGGGAGAGATTCACATCATCGGCGTTGGGCTGTCATCGGTCGTATTAATCGGAGATACAGATTGTATCAGTCTAGGATCCGCATTTGACACACCGCCTGAATCATTGGTTTTAGGTACATCACTCGTTCCCCTATAAGAGGTGCTCTATGTATCGAACATCTGTCGTAGACTGTGTCATCCTGAATTCTCTTGCTAACTCAGGTGTCCTACAAACAGGAGATACTGACAAGATCAATAGTTTCTCTGCTGCTCTTGCTATTCAAAGAGAAAGTACAAAGTTTGGGACGTTCAATGTTCCATACAGCAAATACAAAGTTTTTTCACAGCCCGTATTAGTTCCTGTGTGTCCAGTGTATAAGGTAAAACAAACGTATCATGCTAACCCTTATATTAGAGTAGGGAAAATAGATATTCTTGGGGTTTCCAGTTCATCGATCCTTCATATTGGATCAGTTAATGATTTAAAGCTTCAATCACGTGTTAAGCATGTTCGTAATTTCTTAACAAATCCTTATCCGGAAAGTGAGGAGGAGGAATCATGAACCTTTTTGTTAGTCAGACAATCGTTATTCAGCAGATAAGAGTGGATGGCATACAAAACTCATCTGTGCTCCAAATAGGAAGCGCCGGGGTTATACAGCCGATATCGCAATTATTTAACACAGGCGGTTTTACAGGTCCTGCCCCTCAGATTCCGGATCCGGATACTCCTTCTGTTCCTTTAGGGCCGCCTTCATAAGAGGTGATTGAATTGGACACTTGGAAACAAATGATGGACTGGAAGAGGATGGCTGAAGAATACTTTGGTGATCAGTTCTTTACACCAAATCAGAATCAAAGGTCGAATGCTAATCAAAATAATGAGAGTCCTCTTTGTAACATTTATGACACACCACAGGAAATATGCTGTGTGTTGGCACTGCCAGGTTTGAATCGTACAGAGGATGTTGAAGTTATGGTTGATCCGTTTAAGCTGACCGTGCAGGGGAAGTTATCGTTAACGTTAGATTCCTATCACTTAAGTTCGGAGGAATTTCAACTCGGCACATTTAATCGAGAAATTCATCTGCCCGAAAAAGTTTTACAGGAGCCTGTTCAAGCTTTTTATCGAAAAGGGTTGTTATTTATTCGGTTATTAAAAGATACACGACCTGGGGCTAATCAGCGAAAGGTAAACTTAAACTGGGTGCAGGAGTAGCGAGTGTGTTCTTGACGACTAGAAAAACAACGGAAGGAACAGGTGTATTCGTCCAATGCGCAATTAATCTGATTTTAGCTATTTTACTTGAATAAAAAGTAGAACGCTAGATAGGATTTCTCTGCCTATTTTTAGGACTTCATTACAGGCCTGTTTTTTTGTGATACTTATTTTGGTTTGGGCAGACCTCTCTAGTTAATAGGGGAGGTTTTTTTATGCTGCTATTAGATTGAAGTACTGCATAGGATGAATAAGTTACGATCATAATCATCAATTGAAAAGAGCCGTTCAAAATGAGCGGCTCTACTTCTTTTTATCTACTTTTATTGGTGGTTCTTCTTGATCATCGATTCCTGAATCATAGCTGATCTGATTTAAATCCTTTTTATCAGCTACCGTACCTCCTGCCATTCCTTCATTCATCATACGGTCAACGTCTAGATATAAATCTTTTTTACCTTCATTTTCTTTATCTTTTTTTGACATGTTATCAGCCTTTCCGTTTTTAACTAGTATTAGAATGTCCTATTTTGAAACTTAATTGCAGTCAAGACGTATAAAAAACAAGTGAAAATCGAATTTATATAGCCTCAAATAAAAATAAATAAAGATAAATTTAATGAAATGAGGAGATTAAAATGAAAAAAACAATAGTGGCTGTTCTTTTATCGTTCAGTGTTCTTACAGGCTGTTCAGCGGTGGAAGACGTAACGAACGGTATTAATTATGTACCAGAAGCAACAGAATACATTAACGATGTACAACAATTTTCTAAAGAAATTCCTTCATTAGCGGAGAAAGCTGTCTCAGATCAAAATGCACGTGTTGAGTTAGAGAAGGCACTTCAAGAAATGAATACGACGATTGAGGAATTTAATGAACTTTCACCACCTTCTGTATTCGAAGATATTCATAATCAGGTGATGGAACAGAATCAAACATTCCAAGATGGAATAGATAAATATTTAACTGCGGTAGAAAACGGAGAACTAACCCCTGATTTCTTAGAGAAGAGTGGTTTGTTAGAAGATGTGAAAGTGTACACTGACTTATTGAACGATATTAAGCAATTAGGAGAGTAATCCTTTTTTCTTACTTTTACTCATTTATTTAAAATTTCATGTTACATTTCGACTAATTTCGGGAATATGACAATGAGATAATTGGTGAGGGTGGGTAAAAAGAATGGATGACTATCATATCAAGATTGAAGATTATATGCAGCTATTGAAGAAAAGATACAAAAAAGGCAGGCTTCAGGCGAAACAATATCGAAAACGATTAGAGCTCATTCATCTCTGGCACATTCGAGGCGTGGTTAAAGTGCCAAAGGACTAACTTGAAAAATAACCAGTCTTTGACGATAAATGTATAAACACGACTAGTCTTGGCAGGTGCAACATGATTCTAATAAATAATACGCTTGAAAAAGCTAGGCATACAACATATGATTACTTCTATCATATTGCGTTTGCCGTTCTTTTCTGTTTATACAGTTTTCTTATGCTTTTTTCCAGCAAACTGCTTGGTTTTTTGTTTTTTATTTATGGCTTACTCTTATTAGGTCATACAGTTTGGAAGGGGATTCGTACTCTTTATTCCATCCCTTATACATTGTTTGGATTAACGATTCTCTTTTTTAGCAGATTGTTTTGGATGGAGGCGTTTTCTGTACTGCCAGCTTTCTTTTATGACATCTTCCAGATCGGATTTTTTCTCGGTGTGATGATTGGGATTTGTTTGCTATATGGGGTAATGATTAAAGGAGCACCACTAGCAAGCAAGCTTCAAACCCACGGTGTTCATAGCATGTACTTTGTTACGGGAAGCCTCTTACTTCCATATACATGGATCTTTAGCTATGGAGCAGTCATGCAAGGAAATGAAAGAAGCCTCATATGGACATTGTTTATTCTCATCCTATGGGGAACGTTATATTTCGTGCAGCTCGTTACTCATCGTAACAAAGTCATGCTAGCGGCATTATATGCAGTAAATATAGGCGTAGGATGCTGGACGATCTACAGATGGATAAACATACTGACATAAGAAAAGCACCTCCAGATTTAAGACTGTGTCTAAAATTCGGGGTGCAGTTCATTTGTTGGCTTCTCTTTTTTAGTTTCTTCTTAATTTTGCAAGCAAATGTAAGATTTCAAAGTACAGCCAGATCAACGTGACCATTAGCCCAAAAGCACCGTACCATTCCATATATTTAGGAGCTCCCCGATCTGCTCCATATTCGATAAAATCAAAATCTAACACTAAGTTTAATGCGGCGATCACAACGATAAACAGTGAAATTCCAATCCCAATCGGACCTGTACTGTGTAGATAAGGTACGCTCATTCCGAAAAAACCTAAGATAAAGCTTGTAAGATAAACAAGCATGATTCCCATAGTCGCTGAGAAAACAATCAAACGGAAATTGTGAGTGACTTTTATGATCCTAAACATATATGCGAGCAATAAGGCGAACAACGTTCCAAATGTTAAAGCGACAGCTTGCAATGTAATGCCATTGAATTGAGCTTCGAAGTTGGCTGATATTCCCCCTACCGCAAGACCTTCCAGTGCAGCATATAACGGTGCAAGTAATGGTGCTGTTTTAGGAACAAATGCAACGATTAATGCTGTAACAAGACCTCCGACCAAACCGATCACGATAAAATGACCGACGGGGTTACCTAAATTGTATTGATACCATGTAAATATAGCAGTAGCCATTAAAACAAGCAGTAGAATAAACGTTTTGTTTACTGTTCCTGATAAAGTCATTTTCTTGCTAAAAGACGTCCCCCTGAACTTATCAAAAGTTGAGCCTTTTAAAGCGGGATTCGCACTTCTCATGAAAATTCCTCCTTTTTTCTATACATAAAATACGTACAAACATCATCAAAGTTTCATGCGTTAAAATAATATGTCATTCGTTCATTAGCAGCTGAGCACGCTTCTAAAAATGCAAAGCTACATGCAGCTATTAAAGCGACAATTTTGGCAGTAGAAGATGTTTTTAAAGATAAAACTGAAGAAACAGTTGAAATCATAGTAGATACTGAAACAAAATAGTAAAAATGAAGTCAGGGATTTGCATTCCCTGGCTTTTTTGTACTGAAAAATTCTTTTATAAGTCTCCAAACTTTATTATACGTCCTCAAAAAAATTTATAAGTCTTGAAATGGTTTTTATAAGTCTTCAGCTTTTAAGACAACACCATGCAATGACTATATATTCCAACGTTTTCTTTTATATGTTCGGGGAAGTATATTCTTAAAGACGCAAGGAGGTGGGATAGTTGCTACAAAAAGGTGATTTTGCACCCGATTTTACGTTACCATCTACATTAAAAAAAGATATTTCATTATCAGACTTTAAAGGGAAGAAGAATGTCCTTGTGGCCTTTTATCCGCTAGATTTTACACCTGGCTGAATTAAGGAAATAACCTCTTGGAAAGAGGATTACAAACGCTTTGAAGATGCCAATACGGAAGTGCTTGCGATCAGTGTTGATCACATATACTCACACAATGTCTTTGCGGCAGCTCTTGGAACTTTACCTTATCCCCTTTTAGCCGATTGGCATAAAAAAGTAACGCAGAAGTTCGGTGTTCTTGACGAAGAGAATGGAACTGCCATTCGATCTTGTTTTGTTATTGATCAAGAAGGCATTGTTCAATTTAGCAACCATACGTTTGATGCGAATGAAAAACTTCAGTATGAAGAAGTATTTAAAGCTTGTGAAACATGTAAAAAAGGAGATTAGCTGTGGACCAAAAACGCAAGAATCATAAACCCATTGAAGATCCGACTGCTCATGCAGAACAAGAGATCAATGCTTATTTTTATGACGAGAATCAACAAACCGATGGTCATCCTACTGATTATATGAATAGTGAGATGCCTGCTGTTAATATTGCTAAACCTGATGATGAAAAATAAGGCTGCTTTTTAGCAGCTTTTATATTTGGGCTTTATTTAGCATATCTCTTGAAACCGGCAACAGACAAGTCATGTTGTGGTACTATATAAGCAGAAGTATGCTGATATAGGAATAGGAAGGAACAGCTGAATGAATATATTTTTAACTGGAGCAACTGGTTTTTTAGGTGGTCGCTTAATTCAAAATTTGGCGCGTGAAGGTCATACACTTTATGTGTTAGCGCGAAACTTACAAAAAGCTGAACAGCTTCTTCACAAGACAGCTGATTTGAACGGCGTTATTCATATCATTCAAGGGGATATCACAGCTCCTCACTTAGGTATGACGAAGGAAGCAGAACAAGAACTTTCAAATCAAATTGATGTGTTTTATCATATGGCTGCTCTTGTGAAATTTGACTTGGATCTCAAAGATGAACTTTTTGAAATAAATTATACAGGTACTCAACATGCACTTCATGCTGCAAAGAAAATGGGGGTATCACATTTTTATTATGTAAGCACAGCATATACTCTTGGAAAAGAAGAATTTGCTAAAGAAGAATTACACAGCATGAACAATACATTCAACAATCCATATGAAGAAAGTAAATGTAAAGCTGAACATTTATGTATGGAGTTTACAGAAAGCTTTAACGTAAGTATTTTAAGACCGGCAATTATTATTGGCGACTCTAAAACCGGAGAAGCAGATTCAAAGTTTACGCTTTATGGTTTACTCCGTAGCCTTGAAGTCTTTAAGAAAAGATTTCAAAGAAAAGGAATGGGAGATCGCGTGTTCCACTTATTGTGTGAAGAAGGCAGTACACAAAATCTTGTTCCTGTTGATTATGTAGCTGATGTCTTATCTGGTGTTCTACAAAAGGGAAGAGAAATGAAGATCTATCATATTACAAATAACAATCCACCGCTTAGTGCAGATGTTTTTCAAATAATGAGGGAAAAAGCTGGACTTGAACTGTTTAAGCTTGCTCCTTATGATTACGAGCCGTCTCTCAATGAAGAAGAACAGCTTCTCAACAGCGTGATTGACGTATATAAAAACTACTTGAACAGAAACATCACGTTCGATGACAACAACACGCAACAAATGCTCAAACAAATAGAAGCAGCACCCCTTCACATGGACATGCAGATGATAAAACGAATCATTGAAGGCTATCAGAATGCTTCAGTTAAAAAATAAAAATATGCATCTATTTACAATTTATGCATATACTGCTATAGTGTAGAAGTAAAGTAACTAATCTTAATGAAACCCAAGGAGGTATGTATAATGAGACAACTTAATGGATTGACTTCAGAGAGTGTAATTTATGTACAGCCTATTGGGACAATGAAGGAGCGCAAGTAGTTTATTTGCGTATGTAATCTCTTCGCTTAAATTTGTCATTTAACCATGGGCTGTACAACAGTGCCATGGTTTTTTATATGAAGAGGGGTATTTATGTACCTTTCTTTCGGTAAAGAACCTAAGTATGTATATTAGGTTCTTTTTCATTTGTAAGAAAGACTTTTAACTAAATAACTAAAATCCTTGTTTTTATGTAATAATTTTTGTTCCTTTTTTCTCCTTTGAAAAGGTGATTGGAGTGGAAGGTGGGAGACTCCTGGGGGATTAGCGGGACAGGTGAGACACCTAAGGGCGCATAGCGCCGAGGTGGCTCACCGCACGCCCCCCGGAAAGCGAGCACCTGGAACGGAAATCAACCACATACTAGGACAACAATGTATTAGGAAAAGTTTATAAAAAAATGACAACATTTATTCGGAGGGTATTACATTGAATTTAAAATCACTAGGTTGGAATCAAACATTTGAAGAATCGTTTCAAACATTTGAAAATCAAGATCTTGTTCCAGGAAGAATTAGTGTAGAGCATAAAGGACTATATAGTGTACTGACAGAGCATGGTGAATTATTAGGTGAAATCACAGGAAAGATTCGCTTTAATGCAACAGGCCGTCATGATTTTCCGGCAGTTGGAGATTGGGTGGCTGTTCAGGCGAATCCCCAAGAAGGAAAAGCTTACGTGCACGGAATACTGCCGCGCAAAAGTAAGTTTTCTCGAAAAGCAGCGGGCTTAACAACAGATGAACAGATTGTCGCGACGAACGTGGATACGGTCTTTTTAGTAAATGCTCTAAATCAAGACTTCAACCTTCGCAGACTTGAACGCTATTTATTAATGGCATGGGAAAGCGGCGCGACTCCTGTTATCGTCTTAAGCAAGGCGGATCTCTGTGATGATGTTCAAAAGTTTTTAGATGTAGTGGAAACCATTGCGTTTGGAGTTCCTACATTTGCAGTTAGTGCAGAAACAGGTTCAGGTCTTGATGATCTGGCAGCCTATATTTCAGAAGGTGAAACCGTTGCTCTATTAGGATCCTCTGGTGTTGGAAAATCAACACTTGCAAACAAACTTTTTGGGTCAGAGGTATTGAAAACAAACGTTATTCGTGAAGAAGACGGAAAAGGAAAGCATACGACTACTCATCGTGAACTACTTGTTCTTGATCGTGGTGGGATCTTAATCGATACTCCGGGAATGAGAGAACTTCAATTGTGGGAAGGCGACAACAGCTTAAGCCACAGTTTTCAGGATGTTGAAGGGTATGCCGATCAATGCCGTTTTCGCGATTGTACTCATCAAAATGAACCAGGGTGCAAAGTGCAAGAAGCGATTGAAACAGGTGAGTTAAAGGAAGATCGATATAACAGTTACGTAAAACTTCAGCGTGAATTAGCGTACTTCGCTCGCAAAGAAGATCAAAAGTTAGCGAATGCAGAAAGAGCAAAATGGAAAAAACTAGCTGGTGACCGCACACGCGTACACCGTAAATAATTGAAATGGAAGAGGAATGGTTTTCTAACCACTCCTCTCTTTTTTTGCCTATTGATACTGACAGATTAACTTTCAAGTATTAAAAAGGATTTTCATAGGGAAACATCAAAATAAGAAGAATGAGGAGGGATGAGATTGTCACAAGTATTTACGATACAAACGCATCAAAGAGATGAGATGTATGAGATTACGAGTACATTGGAGGCTTATCTGGAAGAGCAGCGTGTAAACGATGGTGTGATGTACATATATTGTCCGCATACGACAGCAGGAATAACAATTAACGAGAATGCAGATCCAGATGTTGTTCATGATATGCTAATGCGCTGGGATGAAGTGTATCCTTGGGAACACCCTAAGTATCGCCATGCTGAAGGAAACTCTGCTTCACATCTTAAAGCAAGTACCGTTGGTTCTTCGCAAGTGGTATTTATACAGAACGGCAAGCTTCTCTTAGGAACTTGGCAAGGTGTCTACTTTTGCGAGTTTGATGGCCCACGATCACGAAAGTATCATGTGAAGATCCTAAGCAAATAGATATACTCAAAAAAGATTCACTATATCAAATAGTGGGTCTTTTTTTATTTCCTACTAAAGTTCTAGGACATCGAACATCAAAGAAATCTGTTGAATTTTAGGGAAAACTTTTAAATTTAACATAAAAATTCTATTTTTCCAAAAATTTAGTTGTCTAATCCCTTTTCTTCATGTACTATTTTTTTAAATAGTGGAAATTATCATAATATTCAAAACAAGGGGGATTTTAGGTGGGGATTAAGAGAGGGTTAAAAGTATTAGCGGTTTCTGCATTATCACTAGGACTTTTGGCAGGTTGTAACTCTTCTGGTGGTTCAGAAGGAAGCAATGGAGGGGGAGGAAGCGGAAAAGTAATAAAAATTGCGACGCAAACTCCTTTGTCTGGCGGAAGTGCAACACTTGGGGAATCTATTAAGCTTGGTGCGCAACTGGCATTGGAAGAGAACAAGAAGAAGTTTGAGGATCTAGGGTACAAGCTTCAGCTTCAGCCGTATGATGATCAAGCGGATCCGAAAAAAGGTGTAGCGAACGCTCAGCTGATTGGTTCAGATAAATCAATCCTTGGGGTAGTGGGTCACTTGAATTCAGGCGTATCCATCCCGTCTTCTGAAGTTTATGAAAAGTATAAAGTGCCGATGGTATCCCCGGCAAATACTGCGACAGAGGTAACGGACAGAGGGCTTAAAACAGTGAACCGTATCGTAGCACGTGATGATTTCCAAGGTCCTGCAGGTGCAGACTTTGCGATTAATAAATTAGGAGCGAAGAAAATCTTCGTTATCCAAGACAAAACAGCTTACGGAACAGGGCTTGCCGATGCGTTTAAGAAGGCAGCTGAAGAAGCTGGAGCAGAAATTCTTGGCTATGAAGGAATCACAGTTGGTGAGAAGGACTTTAACGGAGTTCTTACTCAAGTGTTGTCAAAGAAACCTGATTTAGTGTTCTTCGGTGGATTATACACTGAAGGCGGTCAGTTGATCAGACAAGCTCGTGACAAAGGAATTAAGATTCCATTCATGGGTGGTGATGGAATGGACTCATCTACACTAGTTGAGATCGCAGGCGATGCTGTAGAGAACGTATACTACACATCTGTAGCAGCTGATGCGAGCAAATCAACAGAAGGCAAAGATTTCTCTTCTAAATACAAAGAGAAGTTCAACAAGAACGTAGAGTCTTATTCAGCTTATGGCTACGATTCTATGAGCGTTCTATTAAAAGGACTTGAGGCAGCGATTGAAGGAAGTGACGGAGATCTACCTGCACGTGAAAAAGTAGCAGAAGAAATTCGTAAGATCCAAGATTTCCAAGGTGTTGTTACGAAGGTTGGCTTCGATGATATCGGAGACAACAAGTTTGCAAAAGTATACATCTACAAATTCAGTGAAGCTAAATATCCAGGCGTTCAAGAAGGCGAAATCAGTAAGTAAACTTATGTTTACAAGAGAGGGAATGACCCCAACGGCCATGTCCCTCTTCTTTTTTACATACACTCCCCAGACGTGAAAGAGAGGAATATTTATGTTAGCTGAAATTTTACAAAGTCTGCCTCAAGTACTTGTAGATGGAATTGCTCTTGGTGCGATTTACGCCGTTATTGCACTTGGTTATACGATGGTTTATGGGATATTAGAACTTATCAATTTCGCCCACGGTGAAATTTTTATGACAGGTGCTTTTATTGGAGTTGCGATGCTGATTCTTATGACTGGAATGGGCTGGTTAGCCGCGATGCCTGCTATTCTTGCTTTAATCCTTGTATTGGTGGTTACGTCGATTCTAACAGGTTTCATGGGTGTTGGGATAGAGCGTATGGCGTACAGACCACTCAGGAATTCGCCTAAACTGATCACGTTAATCTCGGCTATAGGTGTATCGTTCTTGCTGCAGGATCTCGTTCGTTTTATTACAGAATATAAAAGAGGAAATTACATATTAACAGGTCCATCCATGTTTAATGAGCAATTTTCAATTAAATTTTCTAGTATCTCCTCTTCGTTTAGTGATGCGTTTTTTAAAACTTCTACATTGATCTTGATCATTGCAGTAGTAATCATGATGATCGGACTGGACTTTTTTGTTAATAAAACGAAGTGGGGTATGGCGATGAGAGCAGTAGCTCAAGATCGTGAAACGGCTTCGCTCATGTCTATCAATGTCAACAAAGTGATCTCGTTGACCTTTTTTATCGGGTCAGCATTAGGTGGAGCAACGGGTGTTCTGTTTGCTGTTCAATATGGAACGATTGATCCGTATATTGGGTTTATCCTAGGTTTAAAAGCATTTACAGCTGCTGTTCTTGGAGGAATCGGAAATATACGTGGTGCTATGGCTGGAGGATTAATGTTAGGGATTTTAGAAATGTTTGCAGCTGCAAATCTGCAGCTATTAACGGGTGGTATCTTTGGTGCAGAATATAAAGATGTATTTGCTTTCGCAATCCTAATCGTCGTATTAATTTTCAAACCAGAAGGACTGTTTGGCAAAGCAGTTACTGAGAAAGTGTAGGTGAAGAGCGATGAATAAGCTGACAAGTAAACTAAAAGGCAACAAGCTGGCACAAATTATTCTGCTCGTCCTTTATGTACTGATTACCTCGTTGAGCCTATATCTTGCTCAAGCATCTGTAACAGCTTTTCTGTTACTTTTGTTCTCGTTATTGCTGCTGTACTATACAGAGTTGCCAGATCGTCTAAAGTGGTTAATCGCAGGCGTCGTCCTCATTGGCGTAATACCTTTTGTCTCAAGCACAGGACCGGGTTATCAATCGTATATGGAGGTCGCTACGGTTGTTGGTATCTATGTTGCGATGGCTTTGGGACTTAATATCGTAGTTGGTTTAGCGGGTTTATTGGATCTCGGGTTCGTAGCCTTTTTTGCAATCGGGGCATATACGTATGGAATCTTTGCAACAGGACAAGCTGCTAATTTTATGCCATTCGGAACGTTCCCGTTATCGGGTGAAAGCTTTTGGATCTTCATTTTAATAGGATGCTTTGTAGCTGCACTTTTTGGTGTTTTATTAGGGATTCCTGTACTTCGTGTAAAAGGAGACTATTTAGCGATCGTTACGCTTGGTTTTGGTGAGATCATTAGAATTGTGTTTAATAACCTTGATAAGCCGGTGAATATTACGAATGGAGCAATGGGGTTAGCGTCTGTTAAACCTCCAGAGATTTTCGGTTATCAGTTTGTATATCCAAATCAATTCTACTTTATTGTTCTTGCTATCTTGTTTTTTGTTATTTTAGCTGTTAGAAGATTTGAGTTCTCAAAGATCGGCCGGTCATGGAAAGCGGTTAGAGAAAACGAGATCGCAGCACAATCAATGGGTATCCACCTTGTACGTACGAAGCTTTTAGCATTTGCAATCGGGGCTTCTTTTTCAGGAATGATGGGGGTTGTTTTTGCAGCGAAACAAACATTCGTTGATCCTACGAGTTTTACGCTACTAGAGTCTATCACCATCCTAGTAATGGTTATCTTAGGGGGAATGGGAAGTGTGCCAGGTGTAATCCTCGGGGCAGCCGTGATTACCATACTAAATTTACAGGTACTTACAGAGGTAACAAATTACTTAAATCAATTGAGTCTTGATGGTGTGATCAGCTTTCCAGAAGCGCTTGCTCCAGCAAAGATGCAACGATTTATCTTTGGAGCGATTTTAATCATATTTGCCATCTATCGCCCTCAAGGGTTAATACCATCCAAAAACCCAGTGTTTGATGAAGAGTCTCTTAAAGAGGGATCTAAAAAGCACAGAAATGAACAGATTACGGTTGAACCTGACAAAGGGTTTCAGGCATAGGAGGCGGTATAAAGATGTCAATTTTAACAGTTAGTAATCTTACTAAACAGTTTGGCGGACTAGTTGCCGTAAATTCAGTAGATATGACGGTGGAAAAAGGTTCAATAACAGCAGTAATCGGACCGAACGGAGCAGGCAAGACCACCTTTTTCAACCTAATCACAGGGGTATACCAGCCGGATAATGGGAATGTGCAGCTCGGATCGACTTCTTTAGTAGGGCTGAAACCACATGAGATATCCAGACATGGAATCGCCCGTACATTCCAGAACATTCGTCTTTTTTCAAACATTACCGTTCTTGAAAATGTAATGGTAGGTTTGCACAAACAGTTGAAAGCTGGAATCGTTGGTACTCTGTTTCAAACAAAAAAGGTAAGAGAAGAAGAACAGCTGGCAAAAGAAGAAGCGTACCACTGGCTTGAATATGTCGGCCTTGCTAAACATCTGAACGAAGATGCCCAAAATTTATCCTATGGAGCTCAGCGTAGACTTGAGGTTGCACGTGCGCTGGCTACGAAACCTAAACTCTTGCTTTTAGATGAACCAGCAGCAGGGATGAACCCGAGAGAAACACGTGAGTTAACGGAGTTTATCCAGCGAATGAGAGAGGACCTGGACGTAACGATCGTTTTGATTGAACATGATATGAAGCTAGTAATGGAGATATCTG
Organism: Fictibacillus nanhaiensis; assembly: GCF_036213205.1. Lineage (GTDB taxonomy): Bacteria > Bacillota > Bacilli > Bacillales > Fictibacillaceae > Fictibacillus > Fictibacillus nanhaiensis_E. The sequence continues at coordinate 30,526 of NZ_JARMFC010000009.1, read as the reverse complement.
AACAGATCTTTGTTTTGGATCATGGTGAAAAGATCGCTGAAGGAAAGCCTGCTGAAATCCGCAATGATGTAAAAGTGATTGAAGCTTATCTTGGAAAAAGTGCCGTAACACCAGCGTAAGGAGGAGAACGATGAGTATTCTGCAATTAAAAGATATTAACACATATTACGGTGGTATTCATGCGCTAAAAGGTATCAGCATATCTGTTGAAAAAGGGGAAATCGTTACATTAATCGGATCGAACGGTGCAGGGAAATCAACCACTTTAAAAACGATCAGTGGACAGGTTCTGCCGAAAACAGGTTCTGTTATCTATGAAGGAAAGGATATCTCTAAACAACCTGCGCACATTACCGCTCAAACGGGTATTGCACACGTTCCTGAAGGGAGAAGAATTTTTCCAAGATTGACGGTAAAAGAGAACCTAGAGATGGGTGCTTTTATCGTAAAAGATAAAAAGGTAATTAAGGAACGGATGGAACAGGTTTTTGACTATTTTCCAAGGTTAAGAGAACGATTGACTCAAAAAGGGGGTACGATGAGTGGCGGTGAGCAGCAGATGCTCGCCATGGGCCGTGCACTTATGTCAAAGCCGCGTCTATTGCTGCTTGATGAACCTTCAATGGGGTTAGCTCCTGTTATTGTAGAACAAATTTTTGATATTATAAGTGATCTTAATAAAGAAGGAATGACGATTCTTCTAGTTGAACAAAACGCGTTTCAAGCTCTTCAGATCGCGAATCGAGGGTATGTACTGCAGACAGGAGAGATTGTGATGGCTGGTCAAGGGAATGAGCTCATTACAAATGAGTCCGTTCGAGAGGCTTATCTGGCTTAACTTTCGTATTCTTTGTTGCTTTAGTTAGTAGTTGATTTCCGTTCCAGGTGCTCGCTTTCCGCGGGGCGTTAAGCTTATTAAAGACTGCATGCTATCATCGTTATTTTCAACAGCATATGCATATAAAGCCGGGCTTTAGCAGCCTGGTTTTATTTATGTGTATATTTGCTCTTTATTATTGGATGAAATTGTTATACCTTAATAAGGAAGACGAAAGGGGTATGATTCATGATTAGAGTACTCTTCGTATGCTTAGGAAACATATGTCGATCTCCTATGGCGGAGGCTATTTTTCGAGATCTTGTAAAACGAGAAGGATTATCTGAAATCATTTCCATTGATTCTGCTGGTACTGGAAACTGGCATGCAGGCGAACCACCGCATGAGGGAACAAGGAATATCTTGAAAGAAAAGCAAATATCCTATGAAGGTCAAAAAGCACGGCAAGTTAAGGCGAGAGATTTAACAGACTACGATTATATCATTGGGATGGACGCTGAGAATATTGGGAACATGCATAGGATGGCGGGCCAAACTAAAACAGGCATGATCGCAAGACTTATGGATCTTGTACCTGAAGTTGAAGAAGAGGATGTTCCTGATCCGTACTTTACTGGTAATTTTCAAGAAGTGTATGACCTTGTAACTGTTGGGTGTGAGAGGCTACTTATTGAAATAAAAAATAGAGAATCGTTATAATCAGGAGGATATTGGATGGGTGAAATTCGTCAATTATCATCAGAACAAGAAGTGCGTGATGCTTTTCCGGTAATGAATCAGCTTCGTACGCATCTTTCAGAAGATCTTTTCTATGAACTATTTTTACAGATGGAGAAAGAAGGTTATACGTTATTCGCCAATGTTCATGAAGAAAAAATTGTTGCTTTGGCGGGTTTTGCGATGCTGACTAATCTTTACGACGGAAAGCATATTTATTTGTACGATCTGATCACTGATTCTAACGAACGATCAAAAGGATATGGTGAGGAACTTCTTGCATTTTTGGAGTCCTTTGCACTTCAAAATAACTGTAATTGTGTAGTGCTAAGTTCTAATGTAAACCGTTTAGACGCTCACCGTTTTTATACAGAAAAGATGAATTATGAGATGCCGAGCTATGTGTTTAAAAAGAGATTTTAATGTTAATCGTAAGCGAATATAAACCTGATGAACGATCATAAATTTTGGCCAGCGATCATAAATCATCGTGAGCAATCATAAATCAGGGCGTTCATAACGAATAAACGGACATAATTCTTTATGCAAACTAAAGAAAAGCTAGTAACTATTGTAACAAAGCAAAAAGCTGGCCAAGGAAGATCATATCATGATCGACCTTAGCCAGCTTTTCACTTGAAAAAGGGGTTATGTTTTAGTAAATCTTATTAAGCACGGCTACGCATACTGCGCATGATCCAGCTTACGATAAGTACTACTACAACTGCACCGATAATAGCTGGAACGATTGCAAATCCTGCTACCATTGGTCCCCAATCACCTAATAATAATCCACCTAACCATGCACCAACAAAACCTGCGATGATGTTACCGATGATTCCGCCTGGTACGTCACGTCCTGTTAAAAGACCTGCCAACCAACCGATGATTCCTCCAATTATAAGTGCCCATAATAAACTCATTTAAAATTCCTCCTTTTTTTTGTAGGTTGTAATATGGAATTATTCTTAAGTTACCCATTATAAAAAAATATAAACTTATCCTGAAAAAAGTTTTTATCACCTTAAGGAAGGGGAAAGATAAAGGGAAATGTATAAAAATAAGTAAGGGGTGAGAGGAACTTTGACATTATGGCATATACTCAAACACATGAAAGCTAAAGCATTTGGAATTGAATTCATACATGGTTTTCAACGAGGAGACGTTACAGGACTCGCAGCACAGCTTGCTTATTATTTTCTGCTTTCGCTGTTCCCTTTTCTTATCTTCTTATTAACGCTTGGTGCCTTTTTTATTGAACCGAAAGAAGCACTCGATTTGTTAGAGCATTTTGTCCCAACAGAGGCAATGGATTCTGTTCGGGAGAATTTACTTGCTGTATTAGAAGGAAGAAGTGGTGGACTCTTATCAATTGGAATTCTAGCTACGATATGGTCAGCTTCTAATGCAATCAACGCTGTAATCAAGACTTTAAACGAAGCATATGGAGTAAAAGAATGCCGAAGCTTCATTAAAACAAGGTTGCTGGCTATATTCTTAACGTTTGGCGTTATTTTTGCTTTCGTAGTTGCACTTGTTTTTCCTGTATTCGGAAAAATGCTTGGGAATGCAGCCTTTTCTTATTTAGGATTAAGTGATGAGTTCCTGATGATCTGGGGAGTTTTACGTTGGTTGATTAGCTTTCTTATCATCGCGACGGTTGTGTCTGTTCTATATTATTTAGCACCATGTAAAAAGCTCAAATATAGTGAAATTTGGTACGGTTCACTCGTTGCTACATTCTTTTGGCAGGTTGTTTCGTTCGGTTTCGCTTTTTATGTGGATCATTTCGGTAATTATTCTGCTACTTACGGAAGTATTGGGGCGATTATTGTTCTTATGCTGTGGTTCTACCTAACAGGTATCGTGCTATTATCAGGTGGAGTCCTTAATGCAACATTTCATAAGTTTAAAATTGATTTTGCCAAGAAAAGGGGCTTGTTAAAGGCTGAATCCTAGGTAAAACTATACATACCTTGTCGTTAAGGAGGTATTATTGAATATGGGAAAAAGCAACAAGCAGACCCACAACAATAAGAACAATAAAAATGATAGTCAGCACAAAACGAGTAAATCCTCGAACAAAAAGAATGACTTTCATTAATTTAAAGCGAACAAGTACGAAGCTGTCCTCTTAGCAGGGCGGCTTTTTTATCCTTTCAGGAACTATTATGAAAAAATTTATAAGAAGTACATGTTTTGAGTGGATAATACGAAATGTGTATAAGTAATGGAGAAAGTTTGTGTCTTTTACCTGTATCTCCTTAAGAGCTTTGCGTGTTACACTAAAAAGGCACTTATGGGAATTTCTTTAAAAAAGGCAGGAGAAAGGCAGTATGAAAAAAGTTAGATTCATCTTTAGCGTTTTAGGTACACTTGTATTTATTGTGTATTTGGCAGTTCTTATTAAAGCCACTCTTTTCTCATTTAATGAGTATGTTTATGGAAGATCAGCTAATCTTGTTTTGTTTGACAGCATAAGGCTGATGTGGAGAAGCGATAATGATTGGCTTATCCTGAAAAACATAATCGGGAATGTGCTTTTGTTTGTACCATTTGGTTTGTTGCTGCCTTTAATTTACCGAGTGTTTAACTCTTGGCGTTTTATTTTTATCTTTGGTTTTGGTACAAGTTTTATTATTGAGGTTCTTCAATATGAGTATTTCAAACGAATATTCGATATTGATGATATATTTCTTAATGGTATGGGAGCAATGCTAGGACTTTTTTTATTCAAGTTTTTAGCTGTACTCTTTCGATGGATTGAACGATTGCTAAAATAAATGGTGTCTAAACCAATATTTTTAGAAGATAAAAGAAACCGGGCAGCGATAAAGCTGTCCGGTTTTGTATACTTACTTCGTTTCTTTTCCTAGTACACGGTTAACACGCTTTGTTAGCATCTTCATGCCATCTCCACCTGCTTGATAATGACGCAGCTTGCCTTCTGCATCAAAAACATAATAAGCAGGCACGTATTCATTTTCAAACGCGTCTGTTAGCGCATGATCGTTATCAACAAAGATTGGCTGTGTAATATCGTGTTCTGCTGCTACTTCTTTAATCTGGTTAATATCTAGATCTTTTTCTGAACGAGGCATATGAACGGCAATAACGTTCAGTTCGTCTTTATAGTCATCGCGAAATTGATTAATGTTAGGCATTGCATCCTTACATAATCCACAGCTTACAGACCAAAAGTGAATAAGTGTTGGTTTATTTCCAATCAAGTCACTTTTAGAAACTTCTCCATTTATCCATTGTGTAGCTCCACTAAGTTCTGGCATATCCGAACGTAATCTCATCATAAAAATATCTACTCCTTGTTTTGAAGATAGTTAAGTTATCTAATTTCTAGTTTAAAGATTGAGCAACTAAAGTCAAAAATCCTGCTCTACTAATATGGTGTAAAAAGAAAAATATTATTTCTAAGCTGTTTTGGACTTAATCGCGATTTCATGTTTATTTTTAATAAAAAGTATCGGTAAACAAAGTATAAATAACATACCGCATATCGCAAATACAAAAGCACCGTCATCAAACAAGCTTATGAAGCTTCCTCCAATCATAGGACCAGACATACTGCCTATGCTAAAGCTGATGCCTGCTAAGATATTGCCTGCTGGCAGGTGATATTTAGGAAGCAGGTCACTCATATACGCAATTCCTAGAGAGAACATCGAACCGACAAACATTCCAGATAAGAAAAACAAACTGATAAGAAGCCAAAAGTTATGCATGCTCCAATATGTTGCCAAAAACGAGAAGAACCCCGAGACGAAAGAAAAAATTAGGATCGGTTTCCTGCCTAATCTATCACTAAGAATACCAAGTGGCAGTTGGAGTACAAGGCTGCCTAACACGAAGGCTGGCAAGAGAAGCGCTACCCAATCTAAGCTTATCCCGTTACGTAGTGCAAACACGGGAAAGGAACCATGAAGGGTAGCTTCTAAAAATCCATAGCCAAATGGCGGCAACAATGATACCCATGCTAATTTCAGCACATCCTTATAACGATCGATGGCTGTAATGCCAGAAGTACGGGCAGACTCTGTTTCAGGTCTTTCGTTGCGTATTGTCGTCATTAGAAGAAAAGAGAGAAAACAAAGACCTGCAGCAAGCCAAAAAGGAAGGTTTTCATTTACTTCTAACATCTTCGTCATAAGGGGTCCAATTCCAAACCCTGCTCCAAACGCAATGCCATATATAGAAATATTTCTACCTCTCTTCTTTTCAGGACTATTAGTCGTAATCCAGGTTTGCGTTGAGAAATGCAGCATGTGATCTCCAATACCGATCAAGAGCCTTAAAACAAACCAAAACCAAAATACTTTCCAGACGGGAAACATGGCAAAACAGAATACGACAGCTAACAGACCTGCTAATATGAGTGGTTTATAGCCGAGTCTTCTAAGAGGCTTCTCGATAAATGGAGAAGCGATCAAGATACCTATATAAAGAGCTGTTGCATGAAAACCATTTAAGGAAGCCGATGTACCATCCTGTTCAAAAATGACTGCAATTAAAGGAAGCAGCATGCCTTGAGCGAAACCTGAAATAAAAACAATGCTAACTAAAACTGAGAATTTATACGTAGAAAGCTGCATGAGCATCTCCTTTTCAAAACAAACTAAAACCATTGTACAATGGATACCATAAAAAGTTGAGTGTAAATTTCAAGATTAGGGGTGTATGAATTTGGAATTTAGAATGACTGAAAATGGTTTTGAAACCGAAGTAGAATATGGAACACTCGAAGTAAGCGGAAACGCGAATTATGGTTATCGTCCGTTTCAACTTCTCGTTTCTTCTATAGCTGTATGCAGCGGTGGCGTCCTTCGTAAAGTATTAGAGCGTATGAGAATGTCTTATGACGATATTACGGTACAAGCTAAAATAATCAGAGTGGAAAAAGAGGCAAACCGCGTATCTGAAATCCATCTTCATTTTTTGATCAAAGGGAAAGAATTATCAGAAGACAAGGTTGAAAAAGCATTAAATGTAACTCGAAAAAACTGCTCGATGGTGCAATCCGTTAAAGATAGTATAAACATTACCGAAAGTTTCACAATTCAAGCTTAAATAATACCCTGGTTCTTTAACGAATCAGGGTTTTTATTTTCCAACAATACCCGTACGAATCAAAGCAAGGAGCATGGATAAATTTTGTGGGTTAGAAAAAAATAGGGGAAAGGAGGATATTATGAAAAAGAGAATTTTTATTATTATTTTTGTTATGCTTTTTGTGTTAACGAATACAGCATTAGCAGCTGAAAAGACAAAACAACAGCCAGAACAAAAACAAAAACAAGCAGAAAAAATAGAAAAAGCTGCTCCAAAAGCAGATATAAAAGTACCGAGTTCGGTTCTTAGCATTTCAAAAGAGAACACGTATCCTAACTCTGCACAAGATCTTCCGTACTTAGAACCGAGCAAGCTCGCAAAAGCCATGCTTAAAACGTCGGATGTTCCAATTACAAATCCAGATTTAATTCGTTTATTGAATGAATCGTCTATAAATGGATCAAAAGTAGCTTTTTGGTATCGTGCAAAAATTTACTTAGGGCAATGGCCACTGTCTTATCAATCAACAGAAACGACGGTGAATTGGGAACATCAACAAATTAATACGAACCGTTTAGATAACAGAGGGGCAAAAGCAGTTGCGAAGTTGTCTTATAACCAAACGGCTCATAAAAAAGTTAGCGGTGGTTTAACTGCATCTATTCCAAATAGTGAAGCCGTTCAAAAAATGATGCTCATCACAGCAGCAGAAAAATCGAAGCTACCCCTATCGTTCCAGACAGCAGTTGGTGCGGGTACAAAGAAATCGAATGTATACCATGTGTCGCCGAAACAGGTAGGATATTTAAATAGTTATGTTCCAGCCGTAAATGAAAGAGGACGAGTTACTTATGGAGAAGTGTATATCGTTTTAAAAGGCGGTAAAAGAGAGATCGTCATCCAAAACGTTACACAGCAAGGAATTGGTGCTTGGATTCCGGTTCAAGACCACGTATCATTTAGTTTTCATACAAGCAATATGTAAAAAAGGACAGCTCCTTAAACAGCTGTCCTTCCTTTTTGCGTATTAAAGTTATACCCAAGATGGTGCTGGATTCCCCATGATGCTTCATTGAAAAGTTAATTGGAGTGTAAGGTGTGAGACTCCTGGGGGATCAGCGGGACAGGTGAGACTCTTAACAGCGCAATAGCGCTAAGAGGATCACCGCACGCCCCCCGGAAAGCGAGCACCTGAAACGGAAATTAACACTCTCGGGTTAGCCATTAACAATGGTCCACCCATTGTTCGCTCCAGTCTTGAATGGCATTGATGATTGTTTTTAGAGAATTACCTTTATCCGTCAGTGAATACTCAATTCGCACAGGTGTCTCTGGGTAAACGTTACGTTTCACAATTCCCACAGACTCTAATTCCTTCATCCGTTCTGTAAGCATACGATCGCTCATCTCGGGAATCTGGGATTTGATGTCTTTAAACCGTTTAGGGCCATCCATCAAAACGCGAATGATGAGTCCTGTCCATTTTTTGCCGATAATATCCATGGCTACTTCATACTTCGGACACATCGTGCTATAATCCATTATCATTCACCTCTATCTATATGAAAAAACGATGCTTTTTCTACAGTCTATATTTGCCTCCTATTATACGATTTAAACTTACTTTTGTAAAGTTTATAACTTTTTAACGCTTTAAAGCTTTGATGTATTATTTTTGAAGTCCACATCTTTATAGTAAGAATGTTTAACAAGTACGTTCGGTCCTAAACATTGAACCGCGGGACAATGACAGCTCAGTTCTTTTGCTAGAGCTGATTCGTTCCAAGCTTCATAAGCTTGGAGTAAGCTCGTGTCTTTAATGTTGCCAAGAGCTGGAGCGTCACCGAAGTCTGTAACAATAATATTGCCATCAAAAAGGTTGATGTTTAACCTCGATCTTCCATCAGGGTCATTACGCACTGTAACATTTTCTTCTGTTTGAAGTCTTCTGATCAATCTCAAATCCTCTTCGTTTTCAGAACAAGCATAAAAGGGTAGAGTTCCAAATAGCATCCAAGTGTTTTTATCACGAATATCAAGTAGATGATGAATACTTTCACGCATTTCTTTTAGAGAGATTGTTTCTAAAGTACTCGCGAAATCGCTCGGGTACATAGGGTGAATCTCGTGACGCTGACAGCCCATCTCAAGAACGTGTTTATGTATTTCTTCTAAATAGGGCAATGTCTTTTTATTTAACATCGTTTCAGCAGAAACCATCACACCTGCTTTTGTTAAAGCCTGAGCGTTTTCGACTAAGCGGGTAAAGTACGCTTGGCGTTGTTCTACAGAAGGCTTTTTATCCATCATGGCAAAGCCTGTATCAGAAAACTCCTCCAGTGTTCCCCAGTTATGGGAAATGTGAAGCACATCTAAGTATGGAATAATTTTTTCGTAGCGCGCTAAATCTAAAGTTAAATTTGAATTAATCTGAGTGCGTGCACCACGTTCTCTGGCGTATTTTAATAAAGGAACAACGTAATTATTTACTGACTTTAATGAAAGCATAGGCTCACCGCCTGTGATGCTGAAAGCTCTTAATTGAGGAATCTCATCAAGTCGTTTGATGACTAGATCGAGCGGAAGAGGCTCAGGATCTTTTGTTTGCAGCGTGTATCCCACTGCACAGTGCGCACAACGCATATTACACAATGTAGTTGTTGTTATTTCTATATTGGATAGCTGAAGTTTTTTATGTTCACTCATATCTAAATAAGCTTCCCACGGATCATGCTTTGGGGTTATCGCTTTTAATTCGGTTTTTAACACCATCATACATCTCCTTTGCGACCATAAATGGACAGTATCTATCTTAACCGAACGTACATTAAAGAAAAAGGATAATATTCTGTTGGCAAAAACGGCTGACCTTGTTAAAGTAGAAGGGATGGAAAGGAGAGATCAACATGGGTAACTCTATTCAGGATAAATCCTCTCAAAAAGAATATATTAAAAATCGTATTGACTTATTAGTTGATGTTTTAGATTCTATAGATGCTGAAACAGCTGGAATTGAAGAGATCGACCGAATCATCGGAATGCTGGATGACTTAGAAGAAAAGTGCAAACAGTTCCGTCACGATTGGGAAGAAAAATAAGCTCGAAAACCGTTTCTTTTTTTAGAGACGGTTTTTTTGTTATAATGAACTCATTGATAATTTTGATTACGCTTACAATAGCAAGTCATAAAGGGGAAGTGAAGAGATGGAGAAATTTCAAGAAAGCATGTACAAGCTGATTGTAGAAACATCAACGAAATTGCCAAAAGACGTTCGCCGTGCCATTCTTGCAGCTAAGCTAAAAGAAAACGCCGGAACGCGTGCTGCGATGTCTTTAGATACGATTACTGATAATATTTTAAAAGCTGATGAAAATGTTTCACCGATCTGTCAAGATACTGGACTTCCTACTTTTAAAATCAAAGTTCCTGTAGGAGCTAACCAGATTAAGATGAAAAAAGCGATCCGTCAAGCTATTGCGGATGCAACAAAAGATACGAAGCTTCGACCGAACTCAGTCGATTCGATCACAGGAGATAACAGTGGGGACAACCTAGGAGACGGCACGCCTGTTATTAAATTTGAGCAGTGGGAAGAAGATTATATCGATGCTCGTCTGATACTAAAAGGCGGCGGTTGTGAGAACAAAAATATTCAATATAGTCTTCCTGCCGAATTAGAAGGCTTAGGACGCGCGGGTCGTGATTTAGACGGTATTCGTAAGTGTATCATGCACTCCGTTTATCAAGCACAAGGCCAAGGCTGTAGTGCCGGCTTCATCGGTGTTGGGATTGGTGGCGACCGTACATCTGGTTATGAGCTTGCTAAAGAGATGTTATTCCGTTCTGTAGATGATGTTAATCCAAACGAAAACCTTCGTAAACTTGAAGAGTATGTGATGGAGAATGCAAATAAACTTGGAATAGGCACAATGGGCTTTGGCGGTGAAACGACATTGCTAGGCTGTAAAGTTGGTGTTATCAACCGAATTCCAGCGAGTTTCTTTGTATCAGTAGCTTATAACTGCTGGGCTTACCGTCGTTTAGGGGTAAAACTGAACCCTGAAACGGGAGAAATTCAAGATTGGTTGTATACAGAAGGCGAAGAAGTGGACTTCACTAAAGCTGAAGAAGAAGCTGCAGCCGCAGTTGAACAGCAAGAAGAGAAGACGAGAAGCGTTACACTTGAAGCTCCTATTACCGAAGAGCAGATTCGTGAACTAAAAGTTGGAGATGTTGTTACGATCAACGGAATGATGCACACAGGTCGAGATGCTATTCATAAACATTTAATGGATAATCCGGCGCCAATCGATCTGAACGGTCAGATCATCTACCACTGTGGACCAGTAATGGCAAAAGACGCTGAAGGAAATTGGGTCGTAAAAGCGGCAGGACCGACTACAAGTATTCGTGAGGAACCTTACCAAGGTGACATCATGAAAAAGTTCGGAATCCGCGCAGTTATTGGTAAAGGTGGAATGGGTCCAAAAACATTAGCAGCTCTTAAAGAGCATGGTGGTGTTTATTTGAACGCTATCGGTGGGGCTGCCCAATATTACGCTGAGTGTATGGAAAAAGTAGAAGGTGTCGACCTGATGGAATTCGGTGTTCCAGAAGCAATGTGGCACATTCGCGTAAATGGCTTTACAGCAGTAGTAACGATGGATTCACACGGAAACAGTCTTCATGAGCATGTGGAGAAATCATCCTTACAGAAGTTAGAGCAATTTAAAGATCCTGTATTTAAATAAAATGAATGTGTGAGCCACAGTTCTGATTTGGAACTGTGGTTTTTTATTTTTACCGCGTGAGATGAATAGGGAGTATAGAAAAATGTCTATTTTTGTAGACTCGTGGATAAATCGCAAAAACTTTAGGATTGAGCATTAAAACTTGTGGATTGAAGCACAAAACTTTAGGATTGAGCATCCAAATTTGTGGATTGAAGCAGAAAATATCACCATTACACTCGTTTCCTTTATATCCCTAGCATGGTTTTCTACAATTACAACAAAATAAAGGTATAGGTTGTCGCTTGAAGGAGGAAGTTTAATGAAAATCAATCGGCTCCTGTGCCTAATATTGGTTTCAATCATATTTTTTACACAAACGCATGTTATTTATGCTAAAAGAGGCGTATCCAATCAAAGACTGGAATGGTACTTTGAGAAAAAAGGGGAAGAGAAGCCTCCCATCACAGATGCAAGATACATGGAGCTCGTCCATAAATACGATAGCCTTTTTGTTGGCGATCCAGCAAAAAAAGATATCTATTTAACCTTCGATAATGGATACGAAAATGGTTATACCGATAACGTTTTGGATGTGTTGAAGAGAAAGAAAGTACCTGCAGCCTTTTTTGTAACCGGACAATTTATGAAGACTCACCCTCACCTAATAAAACGAATGGCTGAAGAAGGGCATATTGTTGGGAATCACTCTTATTACCATCCAGATCTTACCCAAGTGTCTGATGCACGTTTGAAGAATGAGCTTGAAAAAGTAAAGCATAGATACACGGAGATAACGGGAAGAACCGATATGAATTATATTCGACCTCCAAGAGGAGTGTTTAGCGAAAGAACGATTATGCTTGCTAAACAAGAAGGCTATACACACGTGTTCTGGTCACTTGCCTTTTTAGATTGGGAAACCAATAAACAGCGTGGTTGGCAATATTCGTACAACCAGATCATGAAGCAGATTCATCCAGGTAGCATCATGCTTTTGCATACGGTTTCTAAAGACAATGCAGATGCACTCGAACGGACGATTGAAGCTCTTCAAAAAAGAGGCTACACATTCAAAAGCTTAGACGACTTACAGCTTAAGAAATCTGTGCCAACACCATTATTATTTAAGTCTTGAACACTTTTGCATAAATTGTGAAGGTGTTTCTTTTTGTACTAAAAGGATACAAAAAACGCTTAAACCTTTGCTTTTGAGAAAACAGTGGATTAAGCGTTCAAGGATTATTTTAAAACAGATAGCTGCACGTCATCGAGATAGATCGCATGTTCGCCTAGTGGTGATCCTGAACTTTTTCCAAACAGGAACTTTAAAGACAACGTATCTGTATCAGTAGGAGTTATTTTGTACGTATAGGTGGTTTTTTCAGTTCCGATTTCAATGCTCTCAGCAAAATAACGCTTGTACTGTGCGTTTTCAAACGTTACCTCTATGTTGCGAGCAATCTGTGAGGAAACCGAAAAACGTAGTTCGTAATTCAATCCCTCAACTAACTTTAAATTGCCTTGTTCTAAAAGAACGCTCCATGGCTCATTTCCTTCAGAATTGATGTTAATTATGGCTTTACCTTCCTCACTCACAATTTGAGCATTTGCATCGTAATGGATGTATGGGTTCCAAAAAGAAAGTCCGGAAAGAAAATCTCCATTTTTTAAGGGTTTCATATCCACATCGTTGTAATCCGGAATATTGGATAGTTTTTTCAAAACAATATCATCTAAGTAAACATCAGCTGAATTTCCACCTAAATAAAAAATTAACTGGCTATTGTAGTCTGACGTTTCACCATCATACCTAAATTTTACCTCGTACGTATTACTTCTTCTGTTTAGGTTCACTTTTGCAGGTGTTACATACGATTTATTGCCGCTCTCATCTAACACACCAACGGAAATGGATCGATTCTTATCGGCTTTTCCTTTAAAAGTTAAAAGGTATTCATTTCCTTTTATCAACTGTATTCCTTTTTGAATAAGGTATTTATCTGATTTCTTAGTAGAATGACTCTTTAAATAAGCATGAAATTCACGAGTTTTATCGTTAACAACTGCTCTATCTTTTTTATGATTTGAAACAAACTCCCAATACGTCAGTCGATCCATATCGCCTTGATCAAATGTGCCATTGTATATATGGTTACCATCTGGAAGTGGGGGCTTTGTGGCGGACTCATCAATAGGCTCATTTGTTACTTCTTCTACACGCACGTTACCTATCCAAACAGGAATGCTTCCATTGTTCCCTAGATTAAACTCTAAGCGAGCGGCAAGATCCGTATCTGCTAGCATATCAAACGTGAAGGTATAAGCTTCAAGTGTATCACCTAATTTAATCATTTCTTCATTCGAGTATTTGCCCCAGCCACGCTCTGCGCCACCGCCAACTTTAACAGTCATTTGTCGATCAGATGCTGCTTTTGCATCAAAACTAACTTTGTAACGTCCGCTTTTGCCGAGTGAAAGAAGTTGAATCGCTTGAACAGAATGTGAAAATGCTCCAGGAACTTGTGGAGTGATCACTGCAAAATTCTTATTATCGATCATTTCTTTATCAGCTGAAGCCTCACCACCAAAGTCGGGAAGAGTGACAAGGTTCCAGTAGGTTGGATCGAATGGTGTTTCATTTTGATCGATACGAGTAAAAGGTCTTTCAAAGTTTTCGTCATAAACGAGATTTCCGTCTTCAAGAGGTTGTTTAGCTTCTTCAGGAAGTTCAACAGGCTTTGGAGTAGGTTCCACAGGTTCTCGATAATCTCGATTTTTTATTTCATACACACGAACATAATCAATCTCCATCTGTTGAGGGAATGTAGTCGTTTCATCTGGATCTCCATCAAACCATCCCCCAACAGCAAGGTTCATTACTAAGTAAAAATTTTGATCAAAAGGTGCTGGATAAGAAAACTTTATCGGATTATTTTGTCCTTTTGCATACCACTCATTTTGCGTTTGGTATAGTTCCCCGTCTACATACCATCTGATTTCACCGGGTTCCCATTCAATAGCGTAAGTGTGCCATGCATTGATTCCATCGTTAAAAGGGAATACAAACTCTTTACCTGTATAGCGATTGTTTGGCCATGTCTCACCATAATGGAGCGTGCCAGCCACTTTATTTGGTTTACTTCCCCAAGCTTCCATGATATCAATTTCACCTGATGCGGCCCATCCACCATATCGATCCTTTTCGGGCAACATCCAAACCGCTGGCCAAAATCCTTTACCTGTAGGAGATTTAGCGCGAACTTCATACCGCCCATACGTTTGACTGAATAACCCCTTCGTTTTTAATTTTGCCGACGTATAATCATAAGTGCCTGAGTCATCAGTAGTAACTTCTTTTTTAGCACGGATAATCAATTTACCGTCTTTGATAAATGAGTTTTCATCTGAGTTCGTATAATACTGCTTTTCATTGTTTCCCCAGCCTGGTGTAATGAGATTGCCATCGTCATCTTTTATCCAGTTGCCGGTATCATATGTCCATTTCTTCGGATCAATTGTTAGCTTGTTGAATTCATCGGACCATGTGAGGGCCCATTTTGTTTTTTCTTTCTTTTGTTGAAGTTCTTTATTCACCTCATCTTCAGTTGATGCGATTACCCCACTTGGCATCATTAATAAAGCAGAGACTGCAAAAGCACAGATTTTTTTCACTGAACATCTTCCTCCTTTGTTTTGAGTATCGAAACGAAAGCGGTTTCGAAAACGAATAAAAAAATAGGAGCTTCATTTACGAAAGCGCTTTCGTTATAGCTATTATAGAGATTTTGAAAAATCCACACAATCTGACTTTAGTATGGTTTTTTGATTACAAAAAGTTTTATTTGATTGTGTTGCAGTGCAAAAAGCTTTGCCTCCCTTTGAAAATTGAATATTGAAGTTGGTAGAACAAGCAAGTTTCGTCTACAATAAGGAAAGCCACTTTTAGCTAAGAAACGAGTGAATAGAATGATGAAGAATACTAAACAAAATAACCCTATTATGAAGATTGGTGAGACAATTCCTCTATCCATCAAACGCTTAGGCATCAATGGAGAAGGGATCGGTTTTCATCAACGGCAGGTAGTCTTTGTTCCTGGAGGGATTCCGGGTGAAGAAATGTCGGTTATTATTACAAAAGTCTTTCCAAATCGAGCAGAAGCAAAAATAAAAAAAGTATTTAAGAAGTCAAAAGATAGAGTTACACCACCTTGCCCGATCTATGAGACTTGCGGCGGATGTCAGATTCAGCATATGTCTTATCCGGCGCAGCTAAAAGAAAAACGAGATATTGTTGTGCAAGCCTTTGAGCGATACACAAAGATTCATAGGGATAAATTAAACGTGAGAAAAACAATTGGAATGGAAGAGCCTTGGGCGTATCGTAACAAGTCTCAGTTCCAAGTAGGTAAGATCGATGATACTATCATAGCAGGACTTTACAGCAGCAACTCACACAAACTGATTAACATTGATCACTGTCTCGTACAACACGAAGATACGAATATTGTAACGAATAAAGTGAAACAGATTATTAGAGATCTGAACCTGCCTGTATATGATGAAAAAAAGCAAACTGGAAGCATCCGTACGATTGTAGTTAGGACGGCTTTCCGTACAGACGAAATTCAATTAGTAATCGTAACCGCAACGAATGAGTTGCCGAAAAAAGAACTTTTTGTTGAAGAGATCAAGAAAAGACTACCTCAAGTGACATCCTTTGTTCAAAATGTAAACGAAGAGAAAACTTCGCTTGTTTTTGGTGAACAGACGGAAGGCATTTATGGAAAAGATACGATTACTGAGCATCTTGGCGATCTTCGTTTTGAGCTCTCAGCGCGTGCATTTTTCCAGTTGAATCCTGAGCAAACCGTAAATTTATATAATGAGGTAAAAAGGCAGTCAAATCTCACTGGTAATGAAAAGGTCGTCGATGCATATTGTGGATCAGGCACGATCGGCATGTGGCTAGCAAAAGATGCCCAAGAAGTGAGAGGGATGGATATTATTAAAGAATCCATCATAGATGCAAGAAAGAACGCTGAGAAACATCAAATTAAGAACGCTTATTATGAGGCGGGAAAAGCTGAAAAACTTCTCCCAAAATGGGTTAAAGAAGGCTGGCAACCTGACGTTGTAGTAGTAGATCCACCGAGAACGGGTTGTGATCCTGTTTTCTTAGATACAATCATAAAAACAAAACCTAAAAAAATGGTTTACGTATCATGTAATCCTTCAACATTAGCAAAAGATGTCCACATGTTAATAAGTAATGGTTATAAAGTAGAGCAAATCACTCCTGTGGATATGTTCCCTCAAACATCACAAGTTGAAGCTGTTTGTACATTAGTACTGAAATAGAACAAGACGGGAAGGGAATGATGCTGAGTGAAAACGGAAAAAGAAAAAATGATAGATGGCGAGATGTATCGTCCAGATGATCAGCAGCTTGTAAACGAACGAATTCAAGCGAGAAGGCTGACAAGAGAGTACAATGCAACAACAGAAGAGGAAGGGGTTAAACGTACTTCTTTGATAAAACAATTATTCGGATCAACCGGTCAGAATGTTGGAATAGAACCGAACTTTAAATGTGATTATGGCTATAACATTCATGTTGGAGAAAACTTTTATGCCAACTTTGACTGCACCATTTTAGATGTGTGTGAAGTTCGATTTGGAGACAATTGCATGTTAGCACCTGGCGTTCATATCTATACAGCTACTCACCCTATAGATCATATTGAAAGAAATTCAGGTGCAGAGTATGGAAAGCCTGTTGAGATTGGAAATAATGTTTGGCTCGGTGGAGGAGCCATTATCAATCCCGGGATAAGAATTGGAGATAATGCGGTTGTAGCTTCTGGAGCTGTAGTGACCAAAAATGTTCCGGCTAACGTAGTAGTTGGGGGAAATCCAGCAAAAATCATTAAAACCATTGAAATGAAATAATATATTTAAAGCTTAAAAAATTCAGAAATATACACACTATCCACATGTTTTTCCACAGAAAATGTGTATAACTATTGTGTTTTGCACAAATTTGCACACAATAACTTTCATGCAAATTTAAATTATCAACATTATCAACAGCGTTGTGGATAACTTTGTCCACAACATAATAAGAGCATAAGGAATTCTATACTAAAAAAAGACCTGCTATCCCAGCAGGTCTTTTTGCACTTAGCGACGACCTTTTTTCTGGCGTCGGTCAGCGGCTTGAGCACGTGCTTGTGCTTCAAGATCGTTTTGATCTGCCAATTCACTTGAGTACTCGACATCAAGTCCTTTGGCTTGAGAAGCTTTAGCATTGTTGTGCAATGAGGACTTTCGGTTACGTTTTTCCACACAAATACCTCCTTAAAGATATCACGATGTTTTGAAACGTAAAACAAAAGCATTTGAGGAACTTGTCCTCAACTATAGAATGTGCATTTTTCAGCTAAATATTAGAGGAAGAATCATCCTTTTACGAATTATCTTCGTTTGTCATCTCTTGTGTTTCTGCGATTGATTCTGCTGACTTTAATTCCTCTTTATATAAAATTTCTTGTGCTTTAGTTAGGTCATCATTTCTTTCTTTTGCTTGTTGTTTTTTACTTTCCATGATGTAACCTCCTTAAAATAAAATAACCATCACCCAAATTTGGAGTGATGGTTATTAGTATGTGCAGAGTTGGTGTACAAGTTACCTGTATTAAGCTTCCTTTAACTGTTCTTCCACAATTTCAAGAGGCTGTGATTGCGTACGAAGCATGTGCATAAGATAATTATCTTTTTCAATCTGATAAAGGTTGTAGATATCCTGTCCTTGATTGAGCTGATCATAAACATCTTTTCTTGTTTCGTTAGCTAAAGTCACATATGGAATTTTTTCAGCAGCTTTTTGTGAACGAATATTTACTTTGCGAATACGCATAAAGATTGTGTGGATATCTTTCTCATAGAACAATTCAGAAAAGAAAGCTTCTTTTGCTAAAGAATTATACCCTTTTCCGAAATAAGGCTGACCAATCCAGGTGCCAAGAAAGCCATAGCCATCTTGGACATCAAATAAATTAATGGTGCCGATTGGATTATGCCACTCATCCAAAATCGTTCTGGAAATAATGTTTCCTTGGTCTTCTTCCTCGATCGTTTGCTTCGTTAAAAATAAAAATTCTTCAAAAGAAGCAGCTTTTTGACGCACAAAAGGGAAGACGTCTGGGTGCACCATTAAATTGTAAAGAACATGACTTTCTGATAAATCACGCTTTTTCAACAATTTAATCCCTCCTAGAGGGCAGAAGTATCCCCCACCCTCGAATTAAGAATAAAAATTAATTCGGGGTGGGAATCGAACCCACTAGGACCAGTCATAGCTGGTGGCGCACCAATTGCCTTCCCTTGCTTCAATATTTAATTTATGAAAATAATGTTGTATTGAATTCTTGAGCGACTTTTAAAATGTTCCGGATTCGCTTAATCCGCATGTTGCTCTATTTGTATCATAAGACATTTTTTCAAAAAAGAAAATAGTTATTTTGTAGATTTTTTGTAAATTATTTCACCGTCGATCATGGTCAAAACAGGGGTAGCAGAAAAGTGGAACGGATGCTCTGTCCAAAGGGATAAATCTGCATCTTTCCCTGGCTCAATACTGCCTACTCGATCATCTATTCCAAGATTTCTGGCAGGAGCGATCGTAATGCCTTCAAGCGCTTTTTTTTCACTCAAACCTTCCCTTACGGCAATTGCCGCACAAACATTTAAATATTGTATAGGAATGTAAGGGTGATCGGTCGTGATGGAGACTTCAACATTATTTTCGGATAGTATACGATACGTTTCCCATGATTTATTTTTCAATTCAATTTTGGATTTTCGTGTCAGCGTAGGGCCAACGCTTACTTTCAGGTTTAAGTCTTTAAATGAGTCTGCAATAAGATGACCTTCTGTACAATGTTCGATACGAAAATCTAGGTTAAATTCCTCAGCAAAACGAATCGCTGAAAGAATATCATCTGCACGGTGAGCATGAATGCGAACAGGAATTTCACGGTTTAGAGCAGCTGCGATAGGCGCCACACGTAAATTATCTTGATAAGCTGAATCTTTTGCTTGGTAAAAGGCTTCGCGCAGCATGCCCATAATTCCCATACGAGTGATGGAATCATTATGACGTCCACTATGAATTCGTTTTGGGTTTTCACCCAACGCAATTTTAAGTCCTGCTGTTTCCTTAATAATCATCTTTCTGATGTCATGACCATGCGTTTTAATGACAGAGGTCGTTCCACCAATAACATTTGCACTTCCGGGCATGATGTGCGCTGTAGTTACTCCAAAACGAACAGCATCTTTAAAGGCGATGTCTAAAGGATGGCAGCCGTCGATTGCACGAATATGAGGAGTTAGCACCTCATGCGTCTCGTTAGCATCATTTCCAGCCCAGCCTGTTCCTTCATCATACAAACCTAGATGTGTATGAACATCAATGAATCCGGGAAGAAGATGCAGGTTTTCAGCTGGGATGATCTCCATGTCAGCTGACGGTTCTATATGTGTTTCTACAGCTATGATTTTGCCGTTTTCTACTAGAACATCTCCTTGCTGAAGTTCGCTGCTTGTGATTGGGTATACTTTCGCTTGTTGGATTAATGTTTTCATAATGTGTCACCTGATAAATTATTTTTATTATCATTGTAACAAATCATGTAAAGCCCCCTTTAAGTTTGGATAAGAGAAAACATAGCCTAGATTTTGCGCTTTTTCAGGAAGTACCTGCTGTCCCTTTAGAATCAACATACTCATTTCTCCAAACATGATTTTAAAAGCTAGAGAAGGTGCAGGAAGCCAATGTGGGCGATGCATAACGTCACCAGTTATTTGACCAAATTCTTTCATTCTAACAGGGTGTGGGGAAGTGACATTTACAGGTCCTGAATATTCTTCATTCTCAATAGCTTCTGTTATGAGTTTTGCTACATCTTCCACATGTACCCATGAAACCCACTGTTCTCCTGAACCAACCGTACCACCTACAAAAAAACGATAGGGAAGGCTTAGCTGGGGAAGTACCCCACCTTCTTTACCTAAAACTAAACCGAAACGTGTAAAAACCGTTCTGATGCTGTGAGATTCTGCTTCTGATGCTTTCGTTTCCCATGCTTTTACGACTTCAGCTAAAAAGTCAGATCCATGCTTGGATGACCTCTCTGTGAAAGTTTCTGTTTCAGAAGTTCCATAATACCCAATGGCAGAAGCATTAACCCAAACAGAAGGCTTTTGAGACATCTTTTCAACAAGCTTTAATAGTTCTTCTGTTACCTTTAAACGGCTGTTTAAGATCGACTTTTTCTTTTCATCAGTCCATCTGCCATTTATAGATTCTCCAGCAAGATTAACAACCGCATCAATCGGAGGCAGGTCAGGTTCATTGCTTCCCATCCATTGAACATAATGAACGCCTTTTTCTACTGACTGTTTATCTTTTCTTGTCAGAATAAAGACCTCATTTCCAAGCGATGTAAGGTGTTTGGTCAGAAAGCCGCCTACAAAGCCAGTGCCTCCGGTTACTAAGATTTTTTTCAAGATAATCCACCTCTTTCCATTTTATTTATTTAAAAATTAAGAATATTTGTTATAATTCATCTTGTACATATTATATTACCCTATTGAGGAGGAAAGAAGGCTTATGGAGCTCCAAAGAAATGTGCAAACAAAAAAGAAGAACCCCTTTTTGAAAGCGCTGTTATGGATTGGTATTGCTTTAGCTGGAGGAATCGCCTTATCGATTATCGCGCTCCAAAGAGATGAAAAGATCAATGCGATCTGGTTTGTTGTTGCGTCATTGTGTACGTATGCTATTGCTTACCGCTTTTATGCACGATTTATTGCTACAAAAATCTTCAGCCTTAATAAAAACAATGCAACACCTGCAGAGAGATATGCAGATGGGAAGGATTATGTACCAACAAACAAATGGGTTCTTTATGGACACCATTTCGCAGCGATCGCAGGTGCTGGTCCACTAGTTGGTCCCACTTTAGCCGCACAGATGGGATATCTGCCTGGGACGATCTGGATCATTGTCGGAGCCGTTCTTGCTGGTGCTGTACAAGACTTTGTTATATTAATTATTTCCATGAGACGTAGAGGTAAATCAATTGGTCAGATTGCAAAAGAAGAAATAGGGCCAGTTGGTGGAATGCTAGCGCTTATCGGTGTTTTTGCTATTATGGTTATTTTAATTGCCGTGCTTGCACTAGTCGTTGTTAATGCTCTTAAGTCCAGCCCATGGGGTACATATACGATTGCGATGACCATTCCAATCGCTCTTTTCATGGGTGTTTATATGAGATATTTACGTCCGGGAAGAGTAGGTGAAGCGTCTATTATTGGCTTTGTATTGTTGATTTTTGCTTTAGTCAGCGGACAATGGGTAGCGGACTCACCAACACTTGCACCTCTTTTTACATTCGATGGTGAGACTTTAGCTTGGATGCTTATTGTTTACGGCTTCCTTGCATCCGTTCTACCTGTTTGGATGCTTCTTGCACCAAGAGACTATTTAAGTACATTCCTAAAAGTAGGGGTAATCGGAATGATGGCACTCGGCATTCTTATCGTAATGCCTGAGATTCAAATGCCTGCACTTACTAAATTTATTGATGGTACAGGACCTGTTTTCGCAGGGAATCTCTTTCCGTTCTTGTTCATTACGATTGCTTGCGGAGCTATCTCTGGTTTCCATGCTCTGATCTCTTCAGGAACATCTCCTAAATTAATTGCGAACGAGCAGCATGCTCCTATGATCGGATACGCAGGAATGTTAACTGAATCATTTGTTGCGATTATGGCGATGGTAGCGGCAACGCTCTTAACTCCTGGGATCTATTTTGCGATCAACTCACCAGGTGCTGCGATCGGAACGGATGTCGCGACCGCTGCTACAACGATATCTTCCTGGGGATTCACGGTATCAGCGGATGAAATCAATGAGCTCGCTAAAAATGTGGATGAAGAATCGATTCTTTCTCGTACAGGTGGTGCTCCATCGTTAGCCGTTGGGATCGCCCAAATCTTTTCGCAAGTGATCGGTGGACCACAGTTGATGGCATTCTGGTACCATTTTGCGATACTATTTGAAGCTGTGTTCATATTGACCACCATTGACGCAGGTACTCGTGTAGGCAGGTTTATGCTTCAGGACCTTCTCGGACAAATATATAAGCCGCTTCGAAAAACAGACTCTATGCCGGCTGTATATTTCACGAGTGCGTTAGTCGTTGCGGGCTGGGGTTATTTCTTAGTTGTCGGTGTAACTGATCCGTTAGGCGGAATCAATACACTATGGCCGTTGTTCGGTATCGTTAACCAAATGTTAGCGGCCATCGCACTTATCGTGGCAACAACTGTTATCTTGAAGATGGGCAAGAAGAAGTTCGTATGGGTTACATTAGTTCCTCTTACTTGGCTGATGATTGTCACGTTCTCAGCTGCTTGGCAAAAGATTTTTTCTGATGTTCCGAAAATTGGTTTCTTGAAACAAGCTGAGGTCATGAAAGAGGCTATAGCAAGCGGGAACTTGCCTGCAACTGTACCTTCCATGGAAGCTGCTGAAAAGCTAGTCTTCAACAATACGTTAAACGCTTATTTAACCGCGATCTTTATGTTGCTTATTCTAGGTGTTCTAATTGATGCGATGCGCATCTGGTACAAGGCGGTCAAGAGCGAGAAGCCTTTAGAAACATCAGAAGAGCCATTTGTGCAAACAAAGCTTGGTGATGTTTCGTGACATTCCAAGCAGCTTGGAAATGGGTAAGGGACATCTTTCAGATCCTTTTATATATCGGAAAAGGCATCTCAAATCTGCCTGATTATCAAGCTTATGTGAAGCACCTAAAAGAAAATCATCCAGAGCGCACACCGCCGACTGAAAAAGAGTTTTTTGAGGAGTTGCTTGAAAATAAATATGGCGCAAATGCAAAACGTTGTTGATAAGCCTTCATAAGTGCAGGTTGCACTTTCAAGAAAAAGCATTCTCTCTAAACGGGGAGGGTGCTTTTTTTATTTGATGAGTAGATGAGCCTCTGGTGTGGAATCTGCTTTTTACGGTACGTGTTCTTTTACTTATTACGCGTTCGCCGGGAAAGTGAGGTTAATCACCTGTAATGTACGGAATTGCACCTGAGAATGCTGCGTAAGCACCTGTAACTGGACTTTCTACACTTGAAAATCAACTCTAACCACCAATGCTGCTTATATCCTCTGCTTCATCCAACGATAAAGTGCTTGTTTCGTTAACATTCTCTTATAGTTACAAATCAATGGTTCGCAGACTGTTCAAACAGTACGAAATTCAATAAATATGGTACACTAATTGGTGAAAGAAGGTGGGTAGATGGCTGTTATAACAAGGATTTCTGCTCAGCAAAAAAACGACGAACGATTCAATATTTTTATACAAAATGGCCCAAAAGAAGAATTTGCGTTTAGCGTAGACGCAGATGTTTTAATAAAGTTTTCACTTCAAAAAGGTATGGAAATCGATGAAAAAGAATGGGAATCCATCATTGAAGAAGATCAATATCGAAAAGCTTTTAATAAAGCTCTTCACTATTTATCTTTTCGAATGCGAACGGCTCATGAGATTGAGGTATATCTAGAAAAGAAGGAAGTTCCTGAAGCTACGATCAAACGCGTTCTACAAAAACTTTCGGAGTATGATTTTGTGAATGACCAAACATTCGCAAAATCACTCGTAAGAAGCCGTATGAACACATCGTTCAAAGGACCTGGAATGATTCGGCAGGAGCTGAAGAAAAAAGGAATCAGTGATCACAACACGGAAGAGGCTCTTGATCAATTCAGTTATGAAGATCAACTTGAAGCTAGTATTACATTTATTCAAAAGCAATTTTCAAGTGGCAAGAAACGATCTGAAAAAGAACAGAAGCAGAGGATCGCTCAGCAGCTTCAGCAAAAAGGCTATTCGTGGGAAGTGATTGAAATGGCTTTTCAAGAAGCAAAGATCAGTCAATCTGCCGAAGATGAAAAAGAAGCCTTGCTGGCGCATGCTAGCAAAGCTCATCAAAAATATAAAAAGTTTAGTGGCTTTGAATACGAGTCACGCATGAAGAAATTTCTTTACAGCAAAGGCTTCGATTCCGGAGTGATTTCAGAACTGCTTAGCAGTGATGAACTTAACGATCTATGAAGATTTCAGGTCTGTTGTCGTCTTGTTCAAGAATTAGTGCTGCAACTTGCTCTGGAGATTTTAAGCGTGAGCGATCTGCAATATGATTGGAGTCATCCCAGAAAGGGGTATCCATTCCGCCCATATAAACGGCTGTTGGATAGATATTAGTGCCATCCCATTCTTTTACGAGGCTCTCTGTAAATCCTCTAACGGCAAACTTAGAAGCACAATAGACGGATTCATTTACCTTTCCGCGTAAGCCGGCTGTGGAAATGATGTTCATGACCTTACCTGCGCCTTGCTGTTTAAATAGCCTAAAAGCGACTTTAGTCGGAAAAATGGTGCCATAAACATTTGTTTCAAGCATTCCTGTGATATCTGTTTTTGATAAGTCTTCAAGAGGCTCGAAAACTCCCATACCTGCATTATTGATTAACAAGTGAACGTTCTCAGATTGAAAAATGGATTGAAGCATGGATTCGGTTTTTTCGTAATCAGTAATATCGCAAACTTTAAACGATACTTTGTTATCACTGTGAGCGAATGATTGAACAGCTTGCTCTAATTTTTGCTCATCACGGCCAACAAGATATACGTTGTACTTCTTATTATATTCACGGGCTAGTGCGAGTCCTAAGCCAGAGCCGCCGCCCGTAATAATGACAGTCTTATTCAAAGATATCACTCCTATGTAGTTAGTTCTCAAGCATATATAGGGTACAGAAAAGAAAGGAAGTAATCAAATGGAAAAAAGATTCAGCGAGATGACAGAAGTTGAAATTAAAGGCGAAATTGCTTCCCTTCGAGCAAAAGCACAAAAAGCAGAACAAATGGGTATGGTAAGTGAATACGCTGTTTATGAACGCAAGATCGCAATGGGTAAATGCTATCTGATGGACCCGTCAACGATCGAAAGCGGAAAAGAGTACGGAATTCAAGGAGATCCAGGTTCAACCTTTTCTGTGCTGTACCTAAATGGTATTTTTGCCTGGGGTTATAAAAATAAACAAAGTGCACTAGAAGCATTGCCGATTTCAGTTCTTGAAAAATTTTGAAGGCTCTTTTCTTTGTTTTTTGTTCAAAGCTTCTTTGAAGTTGATTGGAGTGTAAGGTGCGAGACTCCTGGGGGATCAGCGGGACAGGTGAGACACCTAAGGTCGCAAGGCGACGAGGTGGCTCACCGCACGCCTCCCCGGAAAGCGAGCACCTGTAACGGAGATCAACCACTTAAAACACCGTGAACAAAATAAAGAAGCGGTACAGGACCGCTCCTTTATTCGTCACTATGAACGCTTACGTGTTTGAATTTCAAGCACATAGTTATTTAATGCTTGCTGGGTCTCCCCGTTCACTTGATTGTACGCATGCTTCGAATTGGCACGCGGTGAGTGAAAGGGGTCAGAATATTTACCGTTAAATCGCGTTGATGAGAAGTAGTCTTTCTTGTTCAACTGATTCACCCCCCAGAATAAAATTCATAACCGCAAGAGTTACTGATCATCTCGGTGTTGATTGGATAAAAACATTCGTTCTTGCGGATGGTCACGAATGGTTCCATCTGGCCGTTTAGAAGAGAATTCTTCTTTTGATCTCGGCTCACCTGAGAAGGAGATCCGATTAGGGAAGTTTTTCGATTTATTGCGCATGTGATTACCTCCTTATTATCGGTTCTCAACTAGTATGAAACGTGAGAGAACCCTTTATGTGACGGGGTTTTCTTTAAAAATTGGATAAGGAGGGAGAATAATGGAAGAGCGTTTTGACAGATTGGCGAAACTACTGCAAAAAAAGAACCCAGCTCTTAATAATCAAGAAGCAAGGGAATGGGTGGAAGGATTATGGGAAGATTTTGAGTCTACTCGAGCGAAGGCTGGGTGGGAATATGAAGGACAAGAAGTTACAGAGAAAATGGTAACTCAGCTGATTACTTCATATGGCCATAAGCTTCACGAGTATTTTTCAAACAATCCTAAATTTCAGCGATTTGTAAAAAAAGACGGGCCTATTCAATAAGCCCGTCTTCTTACTATTCATTATTGTTGATGAGGTCGAGTGGAGAGAATTCCATCTTCTTTTTCAGGCGGTCTTCAGAATAGACCCATCCCGTAAATGAAGTAATGATATTTAAGTTTTCATCAAGCTGTACCATCGCGACAAAGGGGTAGTGTCCTTTACTTCGATACCTAAGATCAATAAATTGAACGAGATGCCCGTGATCGTTTTTCTCGACTTCCCACCTGTGCACAGGAGAGAAGGACAGAAAGGCAGATATGTTTTTATCTTTTTTCGCAGCATCGATCAATTTGGTTTTTGGAACAGCAAGACGATCAAAAGTGTCCCAAACGGTAACTTTTCCATTTTTTAAACCCGCAACAAAGAATTCATGCTTTGATTTTATCGCTAGATGGTAATGTCCCCAACGAATCGTAGGGCTAGCATAAATCTCTTCAGCCTCTGGTATCTTTTTCAGCACAATCTTATTTACTCGCTGTCTGGACTTGATTCGAATGATGTAATAAACGACGAGTATGATATATACCGTTAGAAACGTGTATCCTGGATCAACACCGACATACCAGAGCAGCAAGCCTCCTAGATGCAAGAAAAAGATAAAGGGATCAAAGATACTAATGACACCTAGCGCGATCCATTTCTTTGAAACAGGGTAAAGTGCCTGTGTACCGTAAGCGTTAAAGATATCAACGAACACATGAAGGAAAACTGCGATTGCTGTCCATAACAAAAGCTTTCCGTTGTCGGCT
This sequence comes from Fictibacillus nanhaiensis, assembly GCF_036213205.1. Taxonomy (GTDB): domain Bacteria; phylum Bacillota; class Bacilli; order Bacillales; family Fictibacillaceae; genus Fictibacillus; species Fictibacillus nanhaiensis_E. The sequence goes on along the minus strand of NZ_JARMFC010000009.1, from coordinate 3,231 downwards.
TCAGGAACAAATAAAGAGATGATACCGAATAAAAGTAGCGGCCAGATCACAAGAGCAGGCAATGAATGGGTAAGCCCTCTATGATTGCGGATGTATACCGCATTATTTTTAAGTTTAAGTATTGTGTCAAAGTCTGGTGCTTGGGAACCGATTAGTGTCCCAGCAAGAATGGCTTGGGAGGTCACTGGATCATTTGCAATCGCAGGGTCCAGCATCGCTAATCCACCTAACCCGAGCCCCATTACAATATGTGTGCCTGTATCCAAGGCGATCACCTCCTATGTAGGAATGGAGTGAATAATATGTTAACGGTTTTTATGGAGTATAAAGTAAGTCCGGATTCCATTCAATATTATGAGTCTCAAATGGTTTCTGTGATTAGTGAACTTAAAGCTTTTGGAGCTTCTGATATTCAATGGTATAGGGCGGCAGATCAGCCTTCCCTATATGTTGAATGTTTCCAAGTTAATGATCAAGAATCATATGATACGATTAAAAAAAATCGAACCACACTTCAGCATCCTGTTTTTTCAGTCCTTAACGAATGTGTAACAGGAGGGCTAGAAAAAATCCATTGCTGGGCGTTTGAAAAGCTAAACACAAAGGAAGATCTGTAAATTGAACACAACAAGTAATAGTATATTTTCCCTCAATGATTCATATGTGAAACAATTTCAAGACCATTTGTTAACTTGGTATAATGAGAACAAACGAACATTGCCTTGGAGAGAAAATCAAGATCCTTATCGTGTCTGGGTCTCTGAGATTATGCTTCAACAAACAAGAGTAGATACGGTTATTCCTTATTTCGAACGATTTACTCAACTGTTCCCAACGCTTCAGGACCTCGCTTATGCGGATGAAGAAAAAGTCTTAAAAGCATGGGAGGGTCTAGGTTATTATTCCCGAGTTCGAAACTTACAAACCGCAGTAAAAGAAGTATGCGAATCTTATGGAGGAAAAGTACCGAATACGCCAAAAGAGATCGCAGGTTTAAAGGGAGTTGGCCCATATACAGCAGGAGCGGTCCTTAGTATTGCGTACGGTATTCCAGAGCCAGCAGTTGATGGTAATGTTATGCGTGTTTTATCACGAATTCTATTGATCGAAGAAGACATCAGTAAACCAAAAACGCGTGTGCTTTTTGAAAAAGCAGTAAGGGAGTTGATCTCACACGAAGATCCATCTTCTTTTAATCAAGCTTTAATGGAGCTAGGTGCACTAATATGTACGCCGAAATCACCAGCTTGCTTATTATGTCCGATGCGAGAATTATGCAGAGGGTTTGAAAGTGGAAGGCAAGCCGAACTTCCTGTAAAGTTAGGAAAAACAAAAGTACGGAAAGCTAAGATGACTGCAGGTGTTTTGGTTAATAGTAATGGAGAAATTCTCATTCACAAAAGACCATCAGAAGGATTGCTTGCTAACATGTGGGAATTTCCAAACACCGAGTATGTTGGAGAGCACAAGGATGCTGAGATAGCTGCGTTAGTTGGATATGTGCAGGAACAGACGAATTTGCGAGCTGGTGTAGAGGGGAAAGCGGGCTACATTGAGCATGTTTTTTCTCACTTGAAGTGGGAAATTCAAATTTTGCAAGGGGAAATTGAAAGTGAAGATAATTTAGAAAAACTGCCTGATGACTGGAAATGGGTCAGTGTAGATGAGCTTGAAAATCATCCGTTCCCTGTCTCTCATCAAAAAATTATTCGGCTCATAAAGGAGGCGTTAATCGTATGAATTTAGAACTTGAAGGAAAAGTTGTGCTTGTTACAGGTGGATCAAAAGGGATCGGTCAAGGCATCGCTCATGCCTTTTTAGAAGAAGGTGCAAAAGTAGGAATCGTCGGTCGTAATTTAGCTGATCTGGAAGCTGCTCAAAAAAATGGGATTGAAATTTTCCAAGGTGATGTAACGATTGCGGATGATCGTGAGCGTGTAATGGATGAGTTTGTTACGAGGTTTGGAACGATCGATATTTTGGTTAACAATGCAGGTGGGAGCAATGGTTCTTCTGTTATGGAGACAAGCATCGAGCAGTTTGAAGAAGCCATGCATTTGAACTTTCTTTCAGCTGTTGATTTAAGTAAGAGAGCAGCTGCGATAATTGGCGGGAACTCAGACGGTGGAGCTATTATTAATATTTCCTCTATTTTTGGCCGAGAGTCTGGCGGTAAGCCTACGTACAATGCAAGTAAGGCAGCCATGATCTCGTTCACAAAATCATTTGGTGACGAGATGATCAAGAAGGGGATTCGTGTAAACGGTGTTGCACCTGGATCGATCTTGCATGAAACAGGAAACTGGAAAAAAAGATTGGAACAAGATCAAGATAAAATCAATTCGTTTGTGGAAGAACATATTTCTGCTGGACGGTTTGGGACAGTGGAAGAAGTGGCGAATGTAGTTGTCTTCTTGGCATCTAAAAAGGCATCTTGGGTCGTCGGGAGCACGTTGAACGTGGATGGCGGCCAGTCTTATAGTAATTTTTAATGGATATGAAGGAAAACAAGCCCCAGCGAAGCGCAGGGCTTGTTTTTATGCTCGTTCAGCGGCTAATTTTGGAAGTTGGACGAGCGATTCACAAAGTTTATGAGCAATCCCAATTCCAAGCAATCATGAACTAAAACTTTAAATCAATCGTACTTAACCTCAGTCCCATGCGTCCAATCAGCTTCATCGCGTTTCATGCCGCCTCTTGCTTCGATCTCTTTAATGATCTCGCGGTGCAAACTAGTGCCTTCTTCGTTCAAATAAGGAGCCACCTGTTGCAACGAGTGGTGAAAATAAGCAAGTTCTTCATCTCTCCAATCATTCTTGCTAGTCATACTAAGTTCAGTCATATCTCTTCCTACATACATTTGCTATCCCTCCTTAAATTAGGGTAATCATTCATTTATCCCCCATATTTACTGGTTTTAATACTGGAAAAATATATTATTAAAAATACTTATAAAATTTGATTACCCCGGGTAAATTATATTTCGTGGAGGTGAAAAACATGGACAAACAACAACAACAAAAACAACAGCAACAAGCTCGTCAAAAGCAACAAAACGCTCAACAACAAGCTGGTCAATCTTACGGGACTGAATTTGCTAGCGAAACTAACGCTCAAGAAGTTCGCCAACAAAACCAACAGTCTCAACAAGGTAAAAACCAACAACAAAAATAACCTCTATCCAGGAATGCTCCCTAATCACTAGGGAGCATTTCAGAACGTAGACAAACC
>NZ_JARMFC010000008.1:0-142084 GCF_036213205.1 Fictibacillus nanhaiensis | reverse complement strand
AACTTTTAGGGGTCACTTCAGTTGAAGTAGGTTCTTTTTTCGTTGTTGTGCTAGATGTTTTAGTGAGTGACTACAGCAGATGTGCGTAAAGTTCAGCTATGTGTGCGTAGGCTCTGTCGAAAAGTGTGAAGCGTGTGTCGAAAAGTGCGCAAAAGGCAATAATGTGTGCGTAAAATTTAAAAAAGTGTGCGAACGCGTAACCATTATAAAAACACGTACCGTAAAAGCTACCTCACAAAAAAAGACGACCTGGGCCACCAAACACCCCAGGTCATCCTCATCTTTTCCAGCCGTTACCCCAACCTAAACACAATCCCATGCCCACCTTTTGGGTATTCCCACTTAATGTTTTGATGCGGACATCCAATTCGGCAGCTTCCGCACTCATGACAGCCCTCGTACCCAACGTGCATCCGAATCTCTTCCCACTTATACACTTCAGCCGGACAGAAGATCGTGCAGATTTTATCAGGACAGTGGTTCAGACAAACATCGGCATCCATAACGGTGAGATGTGACTTTGTGTCTGCGTTAAAACGAACGAGATACTGTTTTTCTTCGATGCTTTGACACTTTCTTTCGCTCATTTACTTCATCACCTTCCACGCCCGGTACGCGTCACGAGCTAGTTTGAATTTCTCTCCAGCCGTTCCTACATCACGCCAAATTTTCTTCTGCTTCTCCCATTTCGATGAGCCATCGACCGTAAACATTTGGCTCGCTGCCTTGTTCACCATCGGAATGTACTTATCAAAGTACTGCGGAAACTTATCAAAGTGATGCGTCGAATCTTTGTATTTTTTCATATCCTGACCAACAAAACTGCTCATCAACCTTGTTTTATAATGATTGAGTGTCGCTTCCGAATAGTCGTCTCGTTCCTTCGCAAGCAGCACCGCTTCAGCTGCAAACTGACCGGACTTCATCGCAAGATTTGATCCTTCCCGGTGGATGGCGTTCACGAGCTGGGCGGCGTCTCCAACAACAAGCACCCCGTTGCCTGCTACTTTTGGCATTGATTTGTAGCCACCCTCTGGAATCATGTGGGCCAAATATTCAACCGGCTCTCCCCCTGCAATATAAGGACGAATCATCGGATGGTTTTTCACATACTCAAGCAACTCATATGGTTTAATCTTATGCTTGATAAGGCCAGATAGAAGTGAACCGACTCCTAAGCTCAGCGTGTCTTTGTTCGTATAGAGGAATCCGGTCCCGAGAATTCCTTTTGTCGCGTCACCAAAAAGCTCGATCGTCGTACCTTGGTTCTCTTCTAAATTAAATCGGTCCTCAATCGTCTTTTTGTCGAGCTTGATGATCTCCATCGTGGCGAGCGCAACTTCATCTGGACGAAATTCTTTATGAAAACCGAGCGACTTGGCTAACAACGAGTTTACGCCATCCGCCAACACAACAACGTCTGCGTACAGGTCACCATCCGGTCGATCTGTTCGTACTCCTACTACTTTACCGTCCTCCACAATACATTCTAAAACAACGGTTTCGTTCACCAAAAGAGCTCCCTGCTCAACAGCTTTCCCGGCAAACCACTGATCGAATTTTGCCCGCAGTACCGTAAAGTTGTTGTACGGCTCCTGTCCCCATTCCATCCCTTTGTACCCGACGGTTACCGCCGATTCTTTGTCCATCATCATAAATCGCTGCTCAACGATCGGTCGCTCGAGCGGTGCTTCTTTCCAGAACTCTGGGATCACGTCCTCCATCATTTTGCGATAAAGGACACCGCCCATAACGTTTTTCGAACCTGGATACTCACCACGTTCGATGAGCAATACGTTTACGCCTGCTTTCGCAAGTTCATATGAACAAGAAATGCCGGCCGGACCTGCACCAACAACGATCACATCAAACTTTTCAGACATGGTCCACCACCTCCTGGTTAAACGCTTGTTTAAACTGTTGGATCAGAAGCGGCACGATTTCAAAGGCATCGCCAACAATGCCGTAATGACTAGACTGGAAAATCGGGGCTTCAGGATCGTTATTGATCGCGATTATTAGTCCCGAATTCTGCATGCCAACAATATGCTGGATGGCACCAGAAATGCCAATCGCAAAATAGATCTTTGGCGTAACCGTTAACCCTGTCTGCCCCACTTGATGATGATGCTCGACCCAACCTGCTTCAACAACATCACGACTCGCACCAACTGCCGCGCCTAACGCTTTAGCGAGATCATGAACAATCTGGAATCCCTTTTCGCTGCCTAGTCCTTTTCCGCCAGCAACAACGATATCTGCTTCATCGATTCGAACCTTCTGCGTGGTGAACTGTACGATTTCAAGAACCTTCGTTCGAATGTCTTCTTCTTTTATAGAAGCTGTTTCTTCTATTAACTGTCCCGTTCGGCCTAGTTCAGGCGTGAGTGCTTTCATCACTTTTGGCCGGACCGTCGCCATCTGGGGTCGATATTTTTTACACAGGATTGTTGCCATAATGTTACCGCCAAACGCTGGTCGGCTCGCAAGCAGCAATCCTGTGTCTTCTTCTATATCTAAAATGGTAGAGTCCGCGGTGAGTCCGGTTGGTAAGTCTGTCGCAACGGCGCTCGCCAAGTCTTTTCCGGTCGATGTTGCACCGTATAAAATGACTTCTGGCTTATACTTTTGACAGCATTCTAACAATGCTTTCATGTAGGACTCGGTTCGGTAGTTTTTAAAAATGGTGTCGTCATACACATAGACCGTGTCCGCCCCGTATTCATAAAGCGTATCGGCGAGATGTGTGACGTTCTCTCCGATCAAAACGCCAGCAAGCTCGGTGCCACGTTTGTCTGCCAGTTCCTTCCCCGCTCCTAACAACTCAAGCGAAACCGGTACTACTTCACCGTCTTTAACCTCAATAAAAACCCAAATGCCTGAATAATCCTCAAAGCTCAACGCCGGATCCTCCCTTCACCGCAAAAAGCTCTTTTTTCTCCAATAAAAGGTTCAACAGCTGTTCTGTCTGCTGAGCTGCATCGCCTTCTAACATCTCGCCGCCACTCGGTTTGGTAGGTGCCCAAACTTTCGAAACGATCGTCGGCGAGCCTTTGAGTCCGAGCTGTGTTCTCTCCACATCCTCTAGATCTGCGACCGCCCAGATGACTGGCTGATAACGAGCCGCTTTCAGCATGTTCGTCATCGAAGAGTACGGAACATCATTGATCTCTTTTTCCACCGACATCAAGCACGGCATCGTCGATTGGATGACTTCATATCCATCCTCCAGCTTTCGGTGAACAATCGCATACCCTTCACCCACGTTGATCTCTTTAACCTTGTTGACGGAAGTGAGCGGAGGCATGTCTAATCGGCGTGCGATTCCTGGTCCAACTTGTCCCGTATCACCATCGATCGTCATCTTTCCACAGATGATCAGGTCGACTGGTTTAATTTGCGAGATTTTCTCTATTGCTTTCGTGAGCGCATAGCTCGTTGCAAGTGTATCAGCTCCGGCAAACGCTCGGTCTGAGATCATATAACCTTCATCTGCACCGATCTCGATGCATTTTTTGATCGCTTTTACCGCTGGCGGTGGTCCCATCGTCAACACCGAAACCGTTCCACCGTATCTCTTTTTCAGACGCACTGCTTCTTCTACTGCATGCGCGTCGTATGGATTGAGTATCGCAGGCGCACTGGCGCGGTCCATCGTATTCGTCTTCGGGTTCATCTTGATGATCTTCGTATCCGGCACCTGCTTGATGCAAGCCACAATATGAAGCATTCGACCCCTCCTCTAATCACAGGCATTTCTCACATAAGAAGCCAATTGTATGATGATTATTACTACTATATGGAGGGCTTATCCAATACATGACGGATTTATTTTGGACATAAAAAAGAGACTTCCTTGGTAAAAGAAAGTCTCTCAATTTTCTATAAAGTTAAAACGCGTAACGGAATAGCCCGTAATAAAGTGGGCCGATCATAATTAAAGCCGTTAACCCGAATATCGCTGGGCGAGCTGCTCTTGGAATCTCGTTCGCATCTTCATTAAACTTTTTGAGTCCGTATGCGAGATCCCACACTAGTCCACCGATGAAAACAAATTTCCATAGAAGTGGTGTGAAGAGTTCATAGCTCGTTACGTAACCGAACAATCCGATCCAGGTGATGATTGAGATAACAAAGTCTAGTTTCGCTGAATGTGTCTTGTAGCCACCTTTGATGAAATAGCCGATGGCAAAAGCACCAATAATCCCTAGATAGATCGTCCATAAAATGTTTGTCATACCTTCATGTCCCCTTTTTTCTGTCTGTGATTTTATTATAAATCTTACAATTACTTCCGTGAAGGTTTGATGTTGGGGAAAAAGCAGCTCCGCTTAGGAAGCTGCTTTAATTTAGTCTTTTAGCGGGGGTTACGGTACGTGTTTTTATATCTGTTACACGTTCGCCGGTAAATCGGGTGTGACCACCGCTAAATAGCTGCTGACCACCTGAGATCTCTTCTTGATTCACCGATAATTACGTTGCTACCACCTGAAAATGTCTCTTCACCACCGAATCCAGTTGATTTCCTAGTTTTCACCTTCCAGCCCTTATACTCAGTCCTCTAATTGAACAGATCCGTGACCGAAATGAACAAATTATGTTGTAGATTGGACAGATAATGCGGCTAATTGGACAGATTAATCATCAAATCCGACAGATTACAATCACCTATAATAATTTCAGCTCGGGTGAATGCGCAGTTTTGGGGTGCACCTCCACCTCTACAACCACTTACTGTCGACTTTTATGAAAATACTGTCCACTTTTTGAATTTTACTGTCCACTTTCCATGAAATACTGTCCACTTATACATATTTACTGTCCACTTCACGATTTTTACTGTCCACTCCTAATTGAGCTCTCACTCAAACCCTATTTGTAACACCAATTTCGTTATTGCCACCACACTCAAAATAAGTTACCATTACAGGGGTAACTTTTATACAAAAGAAGGTAGATAAATATGAACAAACGTGTTTATTTGTTAACGATCGTCTCGTTTGTGGTTGGGATGGTCGAGTTGATCATCGGTGGCATTCTTGACCTGATTGCTGACGATCTTGGCGTTAGTCTCGGCAAGGCGGGCTTTCTGATCACGATTTTCTCACTCGTTTTCGCGATTGCGGCACCCATCCTACTCACGATGACTGCTCACATCGAGAGAAAACGTCTAACAATCATTTCATTATTTGTGTTTTTAGCAGGAAACGCACTCGTTATCGTGAGTCAGACGTATTCGATGCTGCTCATCGCACGAATTTTATCCGCGGTCAGTGGTTCCTTACTCGTTGTACTCTGTGTGACGATGGCATCGAACATCGTGGAAGAAAAATATCGAGCTCGCGCGATCGGTGTTGTGTTCATGGGAATCAGTGCTTCGCTCGTACTCGGCATTCCGGTCGGCTTAATGCTCGGAAATGCGTTCGGCTGGCGTGCACCGTTCATCTTGATCACAGCACTAACCGTTTTATCCATACTCGGTGTTCATTTCTTCATGAATACGTTAGCTCCAAAGCCGGCGATTCCGATTAAAGAACAGCTGCGCACATTAAAAAACAGACGAATCTTGTTTGCACAGATCACGTCGTTCCTGTTCTTAGCTGGTCACCTAACGTTATACGGATACCTGACTCCGTTCTTAAAAATGACGCTTGGACTGAACGGAACATGGGTCAGCATCGTATACTTAATATTCGGTGTTGCCGCGGTCTTTGGCGGAGGAATCGGTGGTATGCTCGCTGACAAATTCGGCACAAAACCAACCATACTAGGCGTTATTATTGTGTTTGCGATCTCAATCTTTATGATTCCATATACAACTTTTGCTTTTCCGCTATTTTTAGTCGTCATGGTCATTTGGAGCATGCTCAGCTGGGCGATCACACCGGCCATGCAGAGCTATCTGATCGAGTCATCACCTGAAACGTCCGATATTCAGCAGAGTCTGAACAACTCGGCGCTTCATTTCGGTATCGCGTTCGGGTCCATGATCGGCGGAATCGTGATTGAGAACGCATCTGTCGAGAACAACGCAACGGTCGGCGGACTGCTGATCATCTTAGCACTCGGAACGGCTGTGCTATCTATGACAAAAAAAGCACGCCGCTCTCCAGAATCTGCACATACTATTAGCTAGGTTGCGAAAACTATGGCATGATGAAGGTAGAGAATTTTTTGGTAAGTTACAATCTTTTGAGGAGGTGAAACCATTACAATCGTAACGATGTAATGGTGAACAAATGAGTATTCATATCGGCGCAAAACAAGGTGAAATCGCAGAAAGCATCCTATTACCAGGGGATCCGCTTCGTGCAAAATATATTGCAGAAACATTTTTAGAAGATGTAACATGCTATAACGAAGTTCGCGGCATGCTTGGATTCACAGGAACATACAAAGGAAAGCGCGTATCTGTTCAAGGGACAGGCATGGGGATTCCATCGATCGGAATCTACACAAACGAGTTAATCCGTGAATATGGCGTGAAAAACTTAATCCGCGTTGGTACGTGTGGCGCGATCCAACAAGACGTAAAAGTGCGTGACGTAATCCTAGCGATGACAGCATCTACAGATTCTCGCATGAACCACTTGACGTTCCCTAACATTGACTTCGCTCCTTGCGCGAACTTCGATCTTTTAAGAAAAGCATATGAAGCTGGAACGGCAAAAGGCTTGAAAATCAAAGCCGGTAACGTGTTAACAGCTGACCTATTCTATCGTGACAGCATGGATATCGTGAAAAAGCTTGCGGATAACGGTGTGTTGGCGGTTGAAATGGAAACAACAGCACTTTACACGATCGCAGCGAAATACGGTGTGAACGCGTTGTCTATCTTAACTGTAAGTGACCACATCTTCACAGGTGAAGAAACATCTGCGGAAGAACGCCAAACGACTTTCAATGATATGATTGAAATGGCGTTGGAAGTTGTGAGTTCTGAAGATAAATAAGCATGTAAGGAGGCTCAGAGTTGATTCTGAGCTTCTTTTTTATGTAGATCTGTAAGAAGTTTCTCTTGTGAGGCTCTTCTGTATCTATAATTGTGCGTAACTTGTGTCGAAACGTGTGATAATCGTGTCGCAATGTGCGCAAACAAGAAAAATGTGTGCTTAAAACCATACCATCTGTGCGTAAAGCACAAGAAAATGTGCGAACGCGTAACAAATATAAGAACACGTACCGTGAAACCCTCCTGTAGCTGATTTATCGTTTACGATTCAACAAGCTCAATTGATTGATTTGCTAGTTTGACCCATAAGATGTTCATTTTGACTCATAGACCTATGATTTTGACCCATAGATTACGGTTTGACTCATAGACTTCTCTTTTTGACCCATAGAAGTCTTCGTTTGACCCATAAGTGACTACTAACGACCCATAGAGAGCACAATTTGACTCATAGGAATCGGCTTACACACTATCTACCAATAAAATGAAATAGGGCTGACCCTCGAAAGAACACGTGAAGTGCTCTTTCAGGGTCAGCCCTATCTCTTTAATACCTCAACTTCATCAATACACTCTTAATCTCTTCATCATTCATCATTAGTTCCGAATGTTTCTCCGTGATCTTAGCCAACGCCACATCATGATAAAAGAACTCAATGAAAACTTTAATGAATGGTCGTGATTTAGTCTTCAATGCTTGCCAGCTCTGACTCTCCATCCCTGCAAAGATAACTTCCGTCTCATCGACGACAACCAGGCGAAAACGCTCCAGTGAGTGATGCTCTTGGGCAGGAATCAACGTGTGCACATGGGACAGCGTCGACTCCAACTCACCTACAACAAGCACTTCCACATCCACACCCTGCTTTTCCTTCTCGAGCAGAATCGGTAGAATCTCTTGAATATCGTCTTGCCAGCCAGAAACGCGAATCGATTTCTCCGCCATTTGCAGAAGCTGCTTCGTTTGTGCACGAATCGACGAATCTACCTTCAGACTCCAAACGTGTTCATCGTAAAACTTTCTCTTCGACGTATTGTTTTTAAGCTGCTTTACATTTTCCTGAAATTCTGTCGTAAGCTTCTCGATCACGATTGACAGCGGCAACGCGGTATATAGCTTCTTCTTCTCTGACACCGAATCCAGCACCATGCCTTTTTCGATCATGCGCGACAGCACTTCATATATCTTAGATTTCGGAACACCCGAGTATTTAACGATATTGGTCGCGTCCATCGGCTCCTCGCTTGATGCAAGAACCTCGAATACCTGACTTTCGTATTGTGAAAAACCGAATTTTTGTAACATGGTTCCTCCTAAAAACGGTTATGTATGCATAACAAATGTAATCTGCTTAATAATAGCATGTTTAATATTTATTCTCACATCGTTCTGGCAGTAGGCAGTGCTTTGAATCTGTCGAACGTTGTCGACTCGCGAGTATATTTTCATTTTCGTGAAATTAAATGAGATTTTTTAAAGAATAATTATGAAATCCGTGAAATTCTGGCGTTTTTCGTGAGATTATCTCTCATCATTCACATAGTCACAGCGATATACTCTAGATGGTTCATTCAATTCTTTTGTATACAGCCATTCCACACCATTTTCTAACATAAATTGTACTTCCGTTCCAACCGGCAAGTGAGATGCATAGTAAGTTGTTTCATTATCTATAGAACCTTTAAACTTTTTTTCTATTTTTATCGGAATCTCATCATTTTTAACTGTTACAGACTCCGTTCGGTCAAAAATACATACTCTAGCAGAAGAAGAATCAACTACAAAATCGGAATCCTTTTTTAGAAGTTGTTTACCTTTTTGTAATACTTTCACCTTCCCCTCTTCTTCTATTAGAGCAATCTGTCTTGCCCCCTGAACCTTTGGATTTTCACTTTCATAGTTACAACCACTAATAACAAACAGGAATAAAAAGCACAATAAGTTCTTCAGACTAATTCCTTCTTTCCACAGATAATCAACTATCACTCATTTCTGTCAAAAACAGAAACTTCCTCCTCAACGGATGGAATATATTAACTTCCGCTAAAATCCATCGATATATATAGAAAAGAAAAAAAGAGGAATACAAATGGAAACCGCAATAACTCTATTATTAACATTCGTCGGAAACATTATATCGGTCTGGATAATACTCGAGATGGTAGAAAAACTGTTGGAAGTACAGTTGCCAAAAGAAAAGCGTAGAAAGTATTTTTGGCTGAGCGTCACTTTTTCCACATTTACAAGCTTCATCATCGGGTTTTAAAGTACCCACCACCACACAAAAAAGCACTCCCAAATCAGGAGTGCTCTCAAATCCGTTACCGCGGTAACGTAAACTTCGCTTTTTTCTCTCCAAACAGATACTTCCCGTCTCCGAAGAACGGTCCAAGCTCCATCTCAAATGATTTGAACAATTGGAATTCGTCTTTACGGAATAAGAATACCGTGTACTTTTCTTTCTCTTCGCCTGGCTTCACACTCTTTGGATCGCGTGGCTCTGCGAATCCATTGCTCAGCGCTGATCCGCGGTCTTTATCAATGGTTACTTTTCCGCCAAGATTATAGATGTCGATCTCTTTTTTACCATTGTTTCTAATCATCGTTTTAACCGTTAACGCAACCAATTCTGCGTCTTCAAAGCGTGATTCGTTACCTGCCGTTGGGATGACTTCTGTGTACTGAACGCCTTCTAACGTCACTTCCATGTCACCGACTGTTTGCGTTTGTCCGATGTCTGTTTTCTCGAAAATCATCTTCTTATCCGCTAGGTTGTTAGCTGACATTAAGTCTGGATAGAACTTTTGCTCACTTGCGGATGCCTTCGCTTGTTCCCCACTGTACGCAAAATCAAAAATCTTTTCTTGCATGAAATCTTGCATGCCACTGAAATCTTTGTTTGGTGCAGCACTTGCTTCAATAACGAACTTTGGTTTTACGCTCGTCATCGTTTGGTAATCCGCTTCTGTGATCAAGAACGTGATCAGACCAGACGTCTTCTCACCCGCTTTATACATGTTATTATTTCCGTCGATTCCTTCAGAATAAGTTTTCGGACGCAGTCCTTTTCCTTCTTCAATAAAATTTCTTGTGTTTGACGGGATGTACGTTAGGTTATCAGTTAGACGAATGTTCGTTGTTCCGTTAAAATAAACATCTTTTCCTGATTGGTTATCAACTGACATACGTGCCGTGAGAATATAACCGTTCGGTGAATCATCAAAACGGCTAGCAGTTGACTCGTTCATATCTGTCACTTTTACAAGCTGGTACTCATCGATCGTTACTTTAAAGCCGCTACCTTCATTTACGAAGCCAGGATTGCTGTTCGTATACAGGACTTCCACTTTTCCACCTGTATCTTCTTCTATGTAAGGATTCAACACTTCGCCCGAATCACTGCTTGCTGGCTCTTCCTTTTTTTCATCTTTTTTCTCTTCTTTTTTAGGTTCGTCAGCAGCTTTTGCTTTCTCTTCCACTTTTACTTCTTTCTCTTCCTTATCTCCTGATGCTTTCTCACTATCTCCACATCCACTTAGCATAAGGACAGCAGATAGACCTGCCACGACCACGAACTTAGATTTAGACTTTGCTTTCAACAAACCGACCACTCCTTTTTATCTATCTTCCAATTTCTTTACATTTTCTTATTTACCATTTTTCAACAGTTACGAAACCTGTTTATATGTAAAAATATGTATTTGTACCAAAAACACAACTCTCTGATCATACACTTAATTCCATATTTACTCTTAAGTCTAAAGAACCAAATACACCATATTTTATCCATTTATTGCTAATTACCTATATAATGGAATTTGTAGGAAAAAGAATAGTAAAGGCGGATGAAAAGTGAAGAAAATAAGTGTTCTACTAATCGCGCTCTTGATCATGTTTGGTATGTTCTCTCCACGATCAGCATCAGCAATGGACGCTCCATTTGTATATATAAAGGGGCAAAAACTTGATTCTTCTAATCAAGTAAAAACGCAAAACGGTGTCACATTCATTGAATTGCGTAAGGTTTTTGAATTGCTAGGAATGAAACTCACTTATAATCCTAGTACGATGGAGATTACAGGGGAAAAGAAAGATTTCATTTTTAAGACGGAAGTAGGTTCAGATATTGCCTACATTAATGGGGTAGAGAAAAAGATGCCTGCTCCGTCTTATGCGAAGGACAGCAGAACGATGATTCCACTTCGCTTCCTTAGCGAACATATGGATTTGAAAGTCGACTGGGTCAAAGAAATCTACAGCATTATCATTTCAGACGATAAGGTGCTGCATACTGATTTTTCTTTTACAAAAGAAGAGCTTAACGCTGATCTTCTCTCTCAGTTCAAAGGGGGCAAGCTTGGAAACTTCCCTATCGGTATCATTAGTCAGTACGACGATCAGTACTTTGAAAAGCTTGGTGCGCCGCTTGCTGTAAATAACAAGGAACGTTATTACACATATGGCGATTACAGACTTTACTATGAGATGTTCAGACATGGACATACATATATCAAAGAACTTCGTGTGTATCCTCAACCGACTGAAGGACTTACCTTAAAAAAAGTGAGAGATACGTTAGGAAAACCACATAAAATGTATACTGACCAAAAGACAGGAACGACGGTATATATTTGGAATGACACAAAGCACTCTATGGCGTTCCACTTTATTGATTCGGACCAACTGGAATATATTAGTGTGAAATAATGGTGCACAACAAAGCACTGCGGAAGACTACTCCGCAGTGCTTTTATTGTCTCCATGCTTCAAATCTTGAATATCCTTACTTGTAGATAAGCCTTTTTGAGAGATATTGTTTTTGCTTTTTACCCAATAATAATAAGTAACATCTGGTTCATTCTCAAATACAACAGAGATTACATAAGGATTTAGATGCTTAAATCCTTCATCACGATGTGGGACTGTAGAAATTGTCCAACGCTCATTTGGATACTTCTCTATTAAATAAGGTTTTAATAAATCTACTTTCTTATGGATTTGTGCGTCGATCCATATTGGGCGTACTACAAAAAACACAGAGTATGCTAACCATAGAATGATGGCAAGGCTAAAGCTGATCTTACGGTACTTCCCTTTTAAAAAATATGAAATGATAACAATAGTCGTAATAACACCACCAGCAGTCATAATCTCTATTAACTCTTTAGGATCCATCTCGTTCCCCCATACTTAAACATTCGTTCATTGGTGTTGGCTGATAATCTTTTGCAAAGTATATGTACCCTTTCCACTGTTTATAAATTTTTTTATATCTCTTTTATTCTACCAAACCAGGTTATATCCACTCTCATTAAAACTTCAACTTCCCTTATTTAGTAATCATGCTATATTAGAATAGTATGACAAATTAGAAAGGATCGTGATGTTATGTCCGTTAAACACCCGTTTAAAAGATTACTAGCTTCCTCTCTTGCGGTTGCCCTTCTCTCTTCACAATTTGCAACCGCTTCCTATGCCGCTCCTCAGCAGGAAACACATAAAAAGAAACATCATCCAAGAACGTTCAACCTCTCTTTGATGCACACGAATGACACACATGCACATTTAGACAATGTGGCAAAACGTATCACCGCAATTAAAGAAGTTCGAGCAGAAAAGCCAGATGCATTGCTTTTAGATGCTGGCGACGTGTTCTCTGGCACCCTCTACTTTAACGAGTTTAGGGGACAAGCCGACCTTGAATTTATGAACCTAGCAGGCTATGACCTTATGACATTTGGTAACCATGAGTTTGACTTGGGATCAAGTCCTGAAGGTCACAAAGCACTTGCTGACTTTGTAAAAAATGCAGATTTTCCTTTCGTTAGCTCCAACGTAGACTTTTCTCAAGACGCAAACATGAAGGAACTGACAAATAAAAGAATTCCGATTAGAGCGAAAGACAGCAACATCTATCCTGCTGTAATCAAACGCGTGAACCACGAACGCGTTGGGTTCATCGGTCTTACAACAGAAGAAACAGCTGACATCTCAAGCCCTGAAAACGTAAAGTTTAATAACTATATCGAGTCTGCTCAAAAAGCGGTTAAAGCATTAGAACGCCGCGGCGTGAACAAGATCGTGGCGATCACTCACCTCGGATATGATGACAACCCTCAGTATGACAACGATCTTGAACTAGCCAAGTACGTTGACGGAATTGATGTCATTGTTGGCGGTCACAGCCATACGACATTAGCTGAGCCTGTTGTTGTAGATAAAGATGAAAATGACAAACAGAAAGATGCTTCTACCGTTATTGTCCAAGCCTATCAATATGGTGATTTTCTAGGCACATTGGATGTACAATTCAATAAAAAAGGACAAGTCATCGGACAAACCGGAGAATTGATCGAAGTTAAAACGAAAACAGATGACCCGGAAGTTGCTGAATTATTGAAGAAATACTCTAGTAAAATAGAAGAATTAAAGAATACACCAACTGGCGGCGAGGCTGTAAATGCGCTTGAAAATCCGCGTTCATCAACAGACGGACCGAGTGTACGAAGCAACGAAACTGAACTCGGTAACCTCATTACGGATGGCATGCTAGATAAAGCAAAAGAGCTTAACCCGAATGTGGTGATGGCTCTTCAAAACGGTGGCGGTATTCGTGCTCCGATCGATGCTGGTCCGATCACATACGGAGATGTGTTAACAACGCTTCCGTTCGGTAACACGTTAGCAACTATGAAATTAACTGGTGCTGAAATCAAGACAGCTCTTGAACACAGTGTAAGTCAATCGCCAAAAGAAAGCGGCGGGTTCCTACACGTTTCTGGTATGAAGTTTACGTATGACAGCACAAAAGCTGCAGGCAGCCGCGTATTGTCGATGGAAGTTAAAAACGCAGATGGCTCTTACACAGCGATTGATACAGCGAAAGAATATGTAATCGCAACAAATGCCTTCACTGCAAAAGGTGGAGATGGATACACTGTATTCGCAAACGCATATAGTCAAGGCCGCGTAACAGATCTTGGGTTATCTGACTGGGAGAATCTACGTGATTATGTAGCTGCGTTGAAAACGGTCGATCCGAAGGTGGAAGGTCGTATTGTGGATGTAGCGAAAAAGTAAGACAGAAAACAAGCTGACTTTTCAAAAGAGTCAGCTTGTTTTTTTTTGTTGCGGTGGCGAGCCCTATTTTTCAATAAGTGTCTCGTCATTCTTGATATAAGCTTCACGCCGCTTAAGATACCGCGAGACTTGTATTCTCTTTATTAACAACAACATTAAGAAGCCAAAAATAACACCCAGTAGTGAAACCCAGTTTCCGCGTATCAGCATGACCAAGTCAGCTACAAACATGTAGAAAAATAACGTATAAACAGCCGATAACATGATGTTAAAGAAGCGCAGCTCCTTGATTCGTCCTTTTTCAGAAGCTGTTATAGGTTCTTTATTTCGTGCAGAGAGAAGTTTCCATTCTTGTCTTATGATGATGTAAGGCTCGATAAACCAGTTAACTATTTTTTCATGTCATACTTATCCTAACTTTATGGAATTTACTACTATTATAGGCTGTAAAAAGTCATGCGGTCATGCGGTAAGTAGCAGAGTGGTATTTTCTTGCGTCGGTACTGCTAAATCCCATCTGGAGTTTCACTGATTTAGACCTTCTATGAGTCGTTATTACGTTTCTATAGGTCAAAATTCGGTGTCTATGGGTCTTCACGTAAATCCTATGAGTCATTCTCACACTTCTATGGGTCTTCGCAATTTCTATGGGTCGTTACACACACTCTATGAGTCTAACTCACCTACCTATGGGTCTAAATCTAATCCTCATATCCATGCTACTTATGTTTAATACTAACCAACAATGTATCCCCCACATGTTTCGAACTAAAATCCAACTTAACACGCAATCTTCCCGCTTCATCCGCACGGGTCTTAACTACCTTAGCACCTCGATCACCTTTAATCTTCACGAGATACTTTCCGTTCGGCTTGAACCAAGGTGCTGTCTGAACATCAGCCTTACCTGAACCCTGAAGCTTAAATCCTTTCTTTGTCACGTCGGATAATCTAGCAAACTCCATTGCATCTCGATCAAATTCAACATCCCATCCATAAACAGAAAAGTATGATTCAGCTGACTTATAGTGAAAAGGAATCGGTGCTTCAGGAGGATTATTGAAAATGTCCATAAATCGTGGCAACGTTTGGTGCAGATCGCGCTGCCAATATCCCCACGTATGGGAACCAGGTCCGTAACTATCCCACACATCCGATATGTTCAGTTCTTCTAACCGATTATGAAGACTCGTTGACATCACAAAACACGTTTCTTCAACCGGTGATGCCAAACCACCATCTAAGGGTCCGCCTGCTTCACCTGTTCCCGTGTGTATAGCAAGATCCACATCTTCCAAGTTTTCTGCTAAGTCCCAAGGATTATGACTTCTCCAAATAATCTCCTTCGTTTCTCTATCACCCCAAACCGTTCCAGGTGGCACTTTTTCCTGATTCTGAAAGATCGTCTTCTCTAAAAACTCGGGGTCTAGGTTCGTATCGAGTACACCTGAAAACGAACTCGCTGCTACAAAAAGATCGGGGTGTCTTGCCGCGTAAGACATGGCACCAAAGCCACCCATGGATAAGCCTGCTACAGCTCGTCCTTCTCTCGATCCTTTTGCACGATAATGCTGCTCCACCCACGGAATTAGTTCTTCGATATGATACTTCTCCCACTGAGGCGGTCCATACGCGCCTTCGTTATACCAATCCGAATAACTCGCACCTCTCCCTGCATCCGGCATAACCACAATCAACGGCAGATCCTCAGTTATCTTTTCAACATCCGTCCGAGCCGTCCATGCTTTATAGTCACCGCAGCAACCATGTAACAAATAAAGAACAGGGTATGTTTGCTCTGATTCTTCATATCCTTTAGGCAAAATAACTCGCAGTGATGTCTGTTTTCCTAATGCCGGACTATGGAGTGTAATGTCGTGAAGTCTCTCGCTAAGCGGCGTGTCAGAAATCAGCTCCACTTGCGCATGAGCTTGTCCACTTGGATAAAGGGGAATAATTAACAGGAATGCAAGCAAACTTTTAAGTAAAATCCGAAACATGGTATGTCCTCCTCTTCTACTTACCTTTATTTCCTTATATAAGTAAAAGATACAGACCACTAGTTGGATTTACAATGAGGCTAAGGGCTTTAAGTGAATGACATGACTCTGGGTATAATTTCCTTACACTCTATCTTCGAAAATCATTAATTCATCACAACAAAAAAATCCCTGTTTCCAGAGATTTCTTTAGCTATTTAAATTTCTTTTCTTATTCCTTGCGCTATATATTCTGTAAACAATCCCAATACCTGCGATAACTAACAGAATCACAAGGGCTGCAGTTGTTCATGGCATAGATGCTATAACCTAGTGCGGCAATGAACGCTATTAAAATAAGTATATTGAACATGGAACTAACCCCTATCTTATATGTTACGGGATTTTTCCGATTTTCTTTTATAGATGTTCAAGAACGCTTCAACCACAAAAAACACGACTAGACCAATGACTAATATAGTAAAAGAGCTTTCAATAAACTCTCTATCCATAAAGAACTCATAGAACGAATTGATTAGTAACAGCACTGCCCATACGGTGAATGTGCACCAGCACGCGATGTTAACATTTTTCTTCTGAATCTTATCGTTGTGCTTAAAGAACATAGTTATCTCCTCTCTAGTCGTAATTATTGAATATCCCGCTCCTATTTAAACATTTGTTTAAACATAAGTGTGAAATCAATAAAAAAGCGCATTTACGTGATTAGGTAA
Organism: Fictibacillus nanhaiensis; assembly: GCF_036213205.1. Classification (GTDB taxonomy): domain Bacteria; phylum Bacillota; class Bacilli; order Bacillales; family Fictibacillaceae; genus Fictibacillus; species Fictibacillus nanhaiensis_E. Next base: position 125,338 of record NZ_JARMFC010000008.1, on the reverse strand, counting down.
ATGCACTTTTGATATTTAAAGGCTAACCGTTTAATACCCTATGATTCTTCTAACAAACTCTATGAGCCATTCTTCAATGTCTATGGGTCTTCAACAGGTTTCTATGAGTCAAACCTAGAGTTCTATGAGTCCTCACAGTTTCTATGGGTCAAAACACATGATCAATGGGTCTTCCCGCAACTTCTATGAGTCCTTTATTTTGAGATACTTGCCCAAAGTAATTCTAGAAACATCTTAAAAACTACTTTATTTAATATATAATCCGTACAGTAACTAGAATTAATACGAAAAGCAGCCATAAGGGAAGTGACAATAAAATTCCCCAAAAAAAGATCCTCGCTACTTTCTTTTTACGTGTCATAATAACCAACCTCATTATTTTAGGTGTAAAGCTTCTATATATGTTTATACGGTGATTGAGGTGAAAAGTTTCGGGCTCTCCTGTAAAATAACGCCTAAATTTATTCTCTATATCAAATCATTCGCTGAATAAGATTAATCCATCCAAAGAAAGCCATCCACAACGGAACGCTGAACAAAACACCCCAGATCAATCCCCTAAAGAAATTACTCTCTTCCATTTTATCTTCTCCTGACTTTTTAATAAAAATATTATTAGTCAGTTTTAACGAGAAATTTCCTATGTATACTAGTATATTACGTTGTTGGTTGAAAGCTAACAAAAAAGCATCCCTCATAAGAGATGCTTTCAAAACAAAGCAATTAAACTACGAAACTCCTATCGTTTTTTGGATGTAACTTCATCGGTCCATCCAAAAAGAGCTTAACATCCATTTCCTTTAAATGAGGGGATATGATGGGCTGGAATTCCATATTGGCTAAGATGTCCTTTTCTAATTGAATTCCTGGTGCGATTTCCGTCAATATCAAGCCTTTTTTTGATAACAAAAATACGGCACGTTCTGTTACATAAATTACGTCTTTTTGATGCTCTGCTGCAAATCTTCCGCTATACGTAATCTGTTGGACTTTATTTTTAAACTTCTTAATCCTGCCTTCTTGTACAATTTCAACTTTACCGTTGTTTATTTCAACATGTAATCCTCCACCGGTAAATGTTGTACAAAAGACTACCTTTTTGGCTGTTTGTGTAATATCAATAAAACCACCACAACCTACTGTTCTCGTCCCAAACTTTGAGACATTTACATTTCCTAATTGATCTACCTCTGCTGCTCCCATAAAAGTTAGATCGATACCCGTTCCATGATAATAGTCAAACAGATATTCATGATCAAGAATGGCATCCGCATTACGAGCAACCCCAAATTCATTTGCTCCAATCGGTACACCACCTACAATTCCAGATTCGAGTGTAATGGTCATCTGTTCATCTAATCCCTCTTCATGAGAGATAGGTCCTATTACATCACCTGGAATTCCAATCCCCAAGTTAACCACTACCGAAGAGGTAACTTCTTGGACAGCTCTTCTTCCAATGACTTTTCGCATATCTAGCGGTAAGGGCATGAAACTTACCGTTGGTGTACGAAGGTCTCCAGAAAACACGGGATTGTATACCGTACTTGGAATTTGACGATGTTCAGTTTCAGGATCATCCACTAAAACATACTCATCTACTAAATATCCTGGAACCACTACATCTTTAGGATGCATCGTATTTTTTTTCACAACATACTTAACTTGAGCAATTACTTTTCCTCCATTAGCTTTAGCTGCATGAGCGGCAGATAGGATTTCTAGTTTTAACGGTTCTTCTTCTGCGGTAATATTGCCATTTTCATCAATACTTGTTCCCCGAATAAAGACATAATCAAATGCGATTGATGGATACAATAAGAATTCTTCATTCTCTATTTCTACCACTTTAATTAAGTCTTCTTTTTGCTTTGTTCTTTCATTGAACTTTCCACCTTCAATTCGAGGATCAATGAAAGTTCCGATGCCAATTGGAGAAAGTTGTCCTGGCATTTTGTTCGCCATTGCTCTTAATAGATGTGTTAGTTGACCTTGCGGAAAGCAATAACAATCCACTTTATTTTCTTCTATTAACTTTCTCATTTTAGGAGCTAGACCCCAATGGCCGCCAATAACTGTTGATATTAATCCCTCTTCAGCAATATATTCTATTCCATTTGTTTTATCAGATTGTCCAGCGGTATGGAAAACGGTTAATGAATGTGGATGTCCTGTTTCCTTATAACTCTTCCCAATCGCTTGTAGTATCTTATCACATTGACCCATACCGCCAAATCCTACGAGTGCTATCGTACTTCCATCTGGAATATCTAATGATAATTGGTCCACCATAATAGATTTAACCATGTTTATTCCCCCTTATTTATGAAATTTTGACAGTTGCTAATCGTTTATAGGGGCTGTTTCTTAAACAATAGATGGTAGCCAAGTTGAAAAGAATGGTATTAAACTAATAATTAATACATCAACAAACAAAATGATGACAAACGGCACAATTGCTCGAGATATGTGTTCTATCCGGATTTTTGATATTTGCATAGCTACGAATAAATTAATTCCAACAGGTGGAGTAATTAAACCAATCGCTAAGTTGACTACAACGATAATGCCAAAATGGATAGGATCCATTCCTAGACTTAGTGCAATCGGAAGTAAGATTGGTACAAAAATTAGAATGGCTGCAGCAGCTTCCATGAACATTCCTACAATAAGTAAGAAAATGTTTACTACAATGATGAACACATAAATATTTGTGGTGATATCTAGAAATGTTTCAGAAACTAACTCTGGAACTCTTAAGCGATTTAGAATAAAACTGAATAAACCAGCAGTAGAGATGATAATCATGACGATAGATGTAGTAACTGCAGATTCTTTAAATATTTGAGGTAGTTCTTTCCACTTAATTTCACGATATATGAATACCCCTACTACAAAAGCATAAGCAACCGCAACTACTGCTGCTTCTGTTGGCGTAAATATTCCTCCATAAATTCCTCCAAGAACGATAATAGGCATTAATAATGAAAGAATTGCACTTTTAAAAGATTTGAATGTATCTCCCACATTTGCTTTTTCCACACCTAAATAACCTTTTCTTTTTGAAACAAAATATGCAGAAATTAATAGCGATATCGTGATAACAATTCCAGGAATGACACCTGCCATAAACATGTCCCCTACCGATTGTTTAGCAGCAATACCATATAAAATTAGCGGAATACTTGGTGGAATAATAACTCCTAGTGCACCTGAAACGGCCTGATTTGCACTCGCAAAGTTCACATGATAGCCTTTTGCTATCATTGCCGGGATTAAGATTGAACCGATCGCAGCAGTAGTTGCTGCTCCTGATCCCGAGATTGCCGCAAAAAACATGGAAGTAATGATAACTACCATTGCTAAACCACCGGTGATATGCCCTACTAAACTACTTGCAAAGTTTACTAACCGCTGAGAAATGCCGCCAACTTGCATTAAGTACCCAGCTAAGATGAAGAACGGAATGGCCATTAATGGAAACGAGTTTATTGCATTGAACATTTGCTGTGGCACTAATTGTAAAGGAGCAAGATCACCCATCCACGCTATCGCGGTTGTCGACAAACCTAGCGCAATAGCTATGGGAGTTCCAATTAGAAAGAGGAACGCTAATGATATAAAGAGTAACGCGACCATCTATAATTCCTCCTTACCAATAAAGTCTTCTATTAGACTAGCAATTGTATTAATTAACATGAGTACTCCACCAACCGGCACAGCTAGCATCGGCCAGAACATTGAAAGACCTGTAGTTGGTGCAGTCTGAAAAGAAACACTTTGAGCCATTTTTAGACCATAAATGATGAGAACAACATAAAAGACACTTGTACAAACAGACATAATGACTTTTAATACTTTTGCTGACGTTCCTTTTAACTTATTTTGTAGGATATCTACTGCGATAAGAGAACCTTCTTTTACCGCATAAGCTGCACCTAGTAACGTAAGCCATATCATTAGAAATCTGGATGCTTCTTCCGAGAACGTTAGAGAGTTACCTGCCACAAATCTAGCGAAAACTTGCCAGAAAATAAGCACACTCATTAGGGCAAGCATGATGAACAATAACCATCCAACGGCTCTATTTAGCAAGTTTGTTAGTTTAACATATTGTCTTAACGTGTATATCATTCTAACCCCTCCTTAGAGGGGGGAGTCCCCCCATTGATTAATACTTATAATTTCTAACTTCGTTGATCAGTTCTTCGTTAATTTCCGGTGCCCATTTCTTATAAACCGGTTCTACTGCTTTTCTAAATGCCTCTAAATCTGGTTTAGCTACTTCCATCCCGTTTTCCTCAAGTTTTTTTAATGATTCTTTCTCTAATTTCTGACTAGCTTCGCGTTGAACAGGTGTTGCTAGCTCCGCCGCTTCTAAAATGGCTTCTTGATCTTCTTTTGGTAGTGAGTCAAACAATTGCTTACTCATCATAAATGGAAGCGGCGAGTAAACATGGCTTGTTAAATTTAAGTATTTTTGAACTTCGTGGAAACGAACATCTAGTATTGTTGGAATAGGATTTTCCTGACTCTCAATAACACCTTGCTGAAGGGCAGTATATACTTCTGGCCAAGCCATTGGTGTAGCGTCAGCTCCAAAAGCTCTCCAGGTATCTACTTGTACTTCACTTTCTTGCGTTCTGTGTTTAATTCCCTTAAGATCTGAAGGCTTTTTAACTAATCTCACATTGTTTGTTTCATGTCGGACTCCGTTTTCCATCCAAGATAAAACTTTTACATTTGCTTGGTCCTCAATTTTCTTTGCTAGTTCATCGCCGATCTTACCATCCAAAACAGCATAAGCATGATCTACATCATTAAATAAATAAGGAAGATCAAACATTAATATATCTTTTACGAAACTGCCGATCGGTCCTGTGGACGCAACGCCCATTTCAATGGTATTAATCCCCATTCCTTCTACTACTTCACGTTCTCCACCGAGCTCATTATTATAATGAAGCTTCACAGATAAGCGCCCATCTGTTAACCGTTCCAATTCTTCCTTAAATTTCTTCAGACCTTCATCATGATGTGAACCCTCACCTAGTGGGAGACTCACATCAAAAACTCTTTCTTCACCTTCGGCTGATGCTCCAGTAGTTTTATCAGCACCACAGCCCGTCATAAATAGCATGGAAAGAATAAGTGACAAAACAATTAACAACTGTCCTTTTTTCATATTAATTTCCTCCCTATTTTTAATGTATATACGATACTTTTTCATTGGAAACGCTATCATAAAACGTTTGAGCAAACCCCATTTTACCTTCTGAAAAAATATCCAGATCCATTTCTTTCAACTCATTCGATATAATCGGTACAAAATCCATATGAGCTAGAATGTCTCGATCCATATCAATGCCTGGGGCAATTTCAACTAATTCAACCCCATGCTTTGTCAACTTAAAAACCGCGCGTTCTGTTACGTATAAAACTTCTTGAGCTATATCCTGTGCGAATTTCCCACTAAACGTAATCTGATTAACATTTTGTTTGAATTTTCCGAATTTTCCTTCCGTGACAATTTCTAACTTTCCATCCTTTACCTCTACTTCACAACCACCAGCTGTAAAAGTAGAACAAAATACAACTTTTTTTGCATTTTGTGTAATATCTATAAATCCACCACATCCGGCCGTTTTGCTTCCAAACTTGCTAACATTTACATTGCCGTGTTCATCTATTTCAGCTGTTCCCATATAGGTAATGTCTACACCGCGGCCAGTGTAATAATCAAATTGATAAGGATGTTCGATGATGGCTTCAGCATTACGTGTAATCCCAAAGTCCGTTCCACCAAGTGGTTGTCCACCTATCGCTCCTGATTCAATCGTAAGAACTATATCTTTAAGAATTCCTTCTTCACTAGATACAGGACCCACTGTATCACCCGGGATTCCTGTTCCTAAGTTTACGACTGCTCCTGGGAACAGTTCTTTAACTGCACGTCTGCCAATAATTTTTCTCATATTTAGTGGTATTGGGTCTAATTCTTCCAGCGGCTCTTTTAACCACCCACTAAATACTGGATTATAATAATTACTAGCTGTTTGGCGATGATTCACCTCTGGTTCTTCAGCTACCAAAACATGATCTACATAAATTCCTGGTATAACAACTTCTTTTGGAGCAAGCGTTCCTCGTTTCACATAATTCTTCACTTGAACAATTACTTTCCCACCAAATCGTTTAGTGGATTGTGCGACGGAGATCGCTTCTAACTTTAATGCCTCGTCTTCCATCGTTACATTACCGAACTCATCTGCCGTCGTACCGCGGATAATACAAACATCAACAGGTACTTCTTTATAGAAAAGATACTCTTCACCATGAATGTGGATTAAATCTACTAAACTTTCAGCGAGTTTGGCACGCTCATTCATTCGCCCACCTTCAATTCTCGGATCAACATATGTTCCGAGCCCGACTTTCGAGAAGTTACCTGGTTTTCCACCTGCCATTGCGCGAAAAAGGTGAGTAAGCTGACCTTGCGGAAGACAATGTGCTTCCACATCGTTATTGTGAATGAGTTCTCCCCACCTTGGAGCAAGCCCCCAGTGTGAACCAATAATCTTAGATACTAATCCTTTATGAGCAAGGTGCTCGATTCCGTTTACCCTGTCACTATGACCTGCGGCATGGATCAGCGTTAATTGTTGAGGAGATCCTTTCCTCAAGAAACTCTCTTCAATTTCTTTTAAAAAGGTCTCACATGCACCCATTAGTGTGAACCCGCATAATGCCAATGTACTATTGTTCTGGATCATAGAAACAACAGAAGAGGCACTCGTCTTTTTCGCAATCATTTTTATCCCCCTCATCTTTTCTGTATTATAGGGTAATCTCTACTTTTCCTGTTTCAATTCTTCGGCCTTGATCATCGTAGAAATAGAAGCCGCGACCCGTTTTCCTCCCTAAATTTCCAGACTCCACAAGTTTCTTTAACAAAGGAGCAGGCCGATACTTGGAATCATCAAATCCTTCATAAAGGCCTTTCATTGTTGCTAATAAGACATCTAAACCAACAAAGTCCGCTAGCATGATTGGGCCCATTTTATGATTTGCTCCAAATTTCATCGCATCATCCACGTCTCTAGGATCTGCTCCTTCCATGACGCAATAAATGGCTTCATTCACCATAGGAATCAGCATACGATTTACTAAAAATCCTGGATAATCTTTGCACGTGACTCCATTTTTATCAATGTCTGTGACAAATTGTTGTGTTATTTTATAAGTTTCTTCTGATGTAACAATGGAAGGAATAATTTCTACTAGACTCATAAGTGGTGCAGGGTAAAAGAAATGCAAGCCTATTACTTTTTCTGGACGTTTTGTTGAAGCTCCGATAGACGCAATGGATAAGCCTGATGTGTTTGATGCTAAAATCGCATTTTCATTGAGGATTTGATCTAATTGAGTAAATAATTTCTTCTTGGTTTCTAATTGTTCCGGAACGGCTTCAATGACCAAGTCTGCATCATGAATATCATTCATATCAAAGGTTGAATTGATTTTATGGAGAGCTCTTTGAACATGTTCACTCGAGCATTTTCCCTTCTCCACTTTACGATGTAGGTTCTTTTTTATTAAATCTGATGCTTTCTGCAATCGCTCCCGGTCGACCTCAACCATGTAAACTTCTTTCCCAGCTTCGGCAATCACCTGAGTAATCCCTGAACCCATCAGCCCACCGCCAATTACAGCCACCTTCTTAATTGCCTTCATCATATTTCCTCCCTTTGGGGTTGAAATTAAAGGACCATTCCACCACCGACATTAATGACTTCTCCGTTTATGTAAGATGCTTGATCTGATGCTAAAAACGCAATACAATTTGCAACATCTTCAGGCTTTCCTGCTCTTCCCATCGGAATTTTGGAAACCATGATATCCCAAACTTTTTCAGGTACTCCGCGAGTCATGTCTGTATCAATAAAACCCGGACAAATTGCATTAACGGTGATGTTCTTTTTTCCTAATTCTCTTGCTGCAGTTTTGGTTAATCCTACAACACCTGCTTTTGCCGCAGCATAATTTGCTTGACCTACATTACCTAGCCAACTTGCAGAAGATATATTAACAATTCTACCTTGTTGTTGCTCACGCATAATCTGACTTGCAGGCTTCATCGTGTTAAATACACCTGTTAAATTAACACCGATAACAGAATCCCACTGTTCTTGATCCATCTTGTGTAACATTGAATCTCTATTAATCCCAGCATTGTTAACGAGGATATCTAATCTGCCATGTGTTTTAGCGGTTTCTTCAATCAGACGCTCCGCTTCTTCCTTTACTGCCACGTTGCAAAGAAATACCTCAGCGCTTCCGCCGTTTTCTTTTATCTGTGATGAAGTAGCATCTGCACCTTCTTGATTCATATCACTAATAACAACATGTGCACCGAGCTCTGCTAATTTCTCAGCAATTCCTTTTCCTAATCCACGTGCGGCACCTGTTACCACCGCTACCTTCCCTGTTAAATCGATCATTTTGTCTCCTCCACTCTCTATACGATCTAGACTAGTTCAAATAATGTTGCGATTCCTTGGCCACCGCCGATACACATGGTTGATACGCCGTGTTTTAAGTTTCTTCTTTTTAGTTCTTCTAATAGTTTTACAGTAATAATGGCACCGGAAGCACCAATTGGGTGACCAAAGGCGATTGCTCCTCCGTTTACATTTACACGTTCTTTCTCGATGCCAAGATCCTTCATTACCGCTACAGACTGCGCGGCAAACGCTTCATTTAATTCCATTAAGTCGATTTTATCTAGTGAAAGGTTAGCTTTTGCTAGGAGATTCTTCACTCCTGGTGCTGGGGCAAATCCCATTATTTCTGGATCAACACCCGCTAGCGCTTGATCTCTTACGTAAGCAATTGGAGTCAGCCCTAGTTGCTCGGCTTTATCACTCGTCATTAATACAAGTGCAGCTGCCCCGTTATTAATACCTGAAGAGTTTCCTGCAGTTACAGTACCTCCACCTTTAAAAGCAGGTTTTAATTTAGATAATTTCTCTAATGTCGTTCCTCTGCGTGGATGTTCATCTGTATCAAAAATCGTAACGCTACCTTTTCTTCCCTTTACTTCCACTGGAACAATTTGATCTTTTAGATAACCGTTGTCCATAGCCTCTATTGCTTTTAATTGACTTTCATAAGCAAACTGATCTTGCTCTTCTCTAGTAATGCCATATCTTTCAGCAACGATTTCCGCTGTAATTCCCATAGGATAATTACCAAACGGATCTGTAAGCGCTGTCAATAATCCGTCTTCTAATTGAGCATGACCAAATTTATATCCATACCTTCCTTTTCGAACGTAGTAAGGAAGCTGATCCATATTTTCAGTTCCACCCGCAACTACAACCTCTGCATTCCCTGTTTGTAATTGTTGAACAGCACTATTTATAGCTTGTAACCCAGAGCCACAAAGACGGTTTACCGTATAGGCGTTGCTTGATGAAGGTATGCCTGCTCGAATGGCACACATCCTAGCGATAAAAGCATTTTCAGCAACTTGTCCGACACAGCCCATAACCACTTCGTCTACAGTATCTAAGCTGATGCCCGCTCTAGTAACAGCACCTTTGATGGCTGTTGCACCAAGATCTGCCGCATGTACCCCTGCAATTTCACCGCCCATTGTTCCAATTGCTGTGCGGGCATAACTAACGATTACAACTTCTTTCATTGTCCATCCACCATCCCTATTTTTTGTTTTTTTACAATATCGCTACTTTCTCTAATAATTAGTTTAGGCTCCATTAAGAAATTCTTATGTTCTATGCTATCTTTTTCTTTATTTAAAAGCGTTTGCATCAAAATCTCAGCACCGATTCTACCAATTTCATACGTATGAACATCTACCGTTGTTAAAGGGATTCTAAAATCCTCCGAAAATGAAATATTGTCTGATCCAATGACCGATACATCTTCAGGTACTTTATAACCTGCATCCAGCAATGCTTTTATAGCACCGAATGCCATAATGTCACTTGCTGCAAACACTGCAGTAGGTACATCGCCTTTTACTAAGAGACTATTCATATCGTTATAAGCACTTTTGATCTGATAATCACTCATAATGATTCTGTTTTCTTTCAAGGAAATCCCGTTTTCCATCAACGCCTTTTTGAATCCTTCTTCTCGCTGCACGCTGTTTAGTCGATCACCTCCGAGAAATGCGATGTCACTATGACCTAAATGAATAAGGTAGTTTGTTGCCATCATCCCTACCTTTTCACTGTCAATTCGTACTACATTTCCTTGATAGTGATTAGGAGCACGATTGATAAGGACGTGCGGGACACCTTCTTTTTGTAAGAGTTTTGTGCTAGCTGATTCCTCTTCATCGATCGTCGCCAATACGATGCCATCTACACCTTGATCTAACAAAGATTGGAGTAGTTCGTATTCTTTGTCTGGGTCATCACCTGTCGGACAGAGTATTACGTTGAATCCATTAGCCATAGCAATATCTTCTACACCTTTAAGCATGAGCGGATAGAACGGATTAGTGATTTCAGTTACTGTTACACCAATCAACTTGGATTCTTTTCTCTTCAGACTTCTTGCAATCTTGTTAGGGCGATAACCTAACTCTTCAATTGCTTGTTCTACTCTTGCTTTCAAATCATCACTTACAAACTTTGTTTTATTAACAACTGCAGATACTGTAGCGATGGAAACATCTGCTTTTTTCGCTACATCTTTGATTGTAATATTCATATATTCCACTCCCAGAAAAACGTTTAGCTGTAATTCTAAAAAATTTTACTATTAAACAAATTTAACCCTTTTTATCGGCATTCTTACAGAAAAACGTTTAGCTAAACGTTTTTCTTGTTACTCATTGTATGACAATTCAGAAAATAAATCTATACCTTTTGCAAAATTTTATTTAAACATATTGTTTTCGCTATATTTATAGAAGTTTGCTCGACGTTCCTTTTACCGTTTAATAACGCTTCATCTAATGTGCTAATACCGTTTACGATACTAAACACGGCATCAATCCCATGATCATACACCGATTGATAACCTTCACCTAAACCTCCAGCTAAACCAATTACCGGTATACCGTAAATCTTGGCCCGCTTAGCCACGCCAATAGGTGCTTTTCCATGTACCGTTTGCCCATCAATCCTACCTTCTCCTGTAATCACAAGATCCGCGTCTTCAATACAATCGTTAAAGTTTACAATGTTCAATATGGTTTCGATACCCGATTTTAAACAACCGTTTAAAAAGGCAATTACACCTGCCCCTAAACCACCAGCAGCTCCTGCGCCAGGTATATCCTTAATATCTAGATGTAAGCTAGCTTTAACAACATCTCCAAGATGATTTAATCCTTGATCTAATTCTGTAACCATCTCAGGTGTTGCTCCCTTTTGGGGTCCAAATATTACTGAGGCACCTTGTGGACCTACAAGTGGATTCGTTACATCACATGCAGCTTCAAACACAATATGTTTTAACCTTTGATCCACTCCAGAAAAATCAATACGAGCAATCTTTGAAAGAACGCCTCCCTGCATGACAAGTTCTACATCGTTTTCATCAAAAAAAGTAATACCTAAAGCAGTTGCCATTCCAGTTCCACCATCATTTGTTGCTGATCCACCTAAACCTAATACTATTCTATCAACTCCATGATCCAGGGCATCAAGAATAAGTTCACCGGTCCCTCTAGTTTTCGTCAATAGTGGATTTCGTTGTTTCCGAGGAATATGATGGAGTCCAGAAGCTGCAGCCATTTCAATTACCGCCGTCTTTCCGTCACCGGTAATTGCATAAAAACCTTCCACTAAAGTTCCAAGCGGGCCAGTAACAGTTTTCTTTATCAGTTTTCCATCTGTTGCATCAATAATGGACTGAACGGTTCCCTCTCCTCCATCAGCAATGGGAATCTTTACGTAATTGGCTTCAGGTAAGACTTTACGAAAACCCTTTTCTATTTGATTACATACTTCCATTGCTGTCATACTCTCTTTAAAAGAATCAGGTGCGATTACAATCTTCATTTGTTGACTAGTCAACTCCTTTTAAACTAATTTAAAGTAAATCTAGAGTAATTCGTCTATTCGACAACTCCTGACGTTCTCCTTCAAAAATTTTATTAGAATGAGGTGTTATCATGATATATCTTTTTATTTTATTTGCCCTTATAGCTGGTATGGCCCTTCCTACACAGTTCAGTATTAATGCACAATTAAGAAGTCTAGTAGGTTCTCCTATAATCGCATCTACCATATCTTTCATTGTTGGATCAATCGCTCTACTCATTCTTTCTCTTTTTCAACAAGAAGTCAGGTTTAACAAAGGATGGTTAGAAGGTCCATGGTGGATATGGACAGGGGGGGTGTTAGGAGCTTTTTATGTAGTGGCAACCATTGTACTCATCCCGCGAATCGGTGCAGCTTCAACAGTAGCTTTTATACTTACAGGTCAAATTATTGCCTCAGTTCTGATCGATCATTTCGGTCTTTTTGGAGTACAAATCCAATCTATTAATCTCTATAAATTCATTGGTGTCTCACTAATTATTATTGGAGTTATATTTGTTCAGAAACATTAAAGTTATAAATTAGATCTATAAACAACATAAAAGAAACAGCCCTCTATATGAATAGAGGACTGAATTTTGATGAAGTAATTTTTTTATTTAAAATCCCACTTCAACGTATCATCTGAAGGTTTTCCGTTAAGTAAAATATCTGCTCCATATTCTAATGCTATTGTTGATTTAGTGAGTGGTGCTTTAAAGACGTGGCTGCCTGTCGCTGTTTCGCCTGGAGCGAGTTCTCTAAAGATACCGAATTGTGGATCTGCTGTACCATCTGTGAAGAACAGCTTGAACGCTCCTTGGTCAACCGTCTCTTTTGTGTTGTTTGTTTCTGTGTAGTTCAGTTGATATTCCATGTAATTGTTTTGAGTTACCTTAGCTAAGCTTGTAACTTGAACGGTCAAACCATTGTCTGAAGAAACGTAAGGCTTATTCACTTCTAGAAAATCGTATCCTACTCCATCTGAGGGAGCTAACATGATTTCCAGTTCAACTACAGTACCTTCTTCTATCATAAGTTCGTTATCGGCAAACGTTTCATAGCCTTCTTTAACAACTGTAAGCGTGTATCTGTCTTCTTGCGCTTTAAAGATGAATGAGCCGTTTGCATTCGTCTTCTCGGTCGTATAGATGTCTTCAGTTGCAAGAACGACGTTAGCACCTTCAATCGGTTTACCGTCTTCATCAACAACCAATCCTTCAATCGTACTCAATTCCGGCTCAGGTTCGATTTCCCCTGCTCTGATTACTCTAGCCAAAAACGCTGCAAACTCTGCACGTGTTAATTGATTTTCTGGTCTAAACGTATGGTCACTAAATCCACTTACAAGACCATATTCAACGAGAGTACTAATTGGTTCATATGCCCAGTGGTTCTTAGGAACATCTTTAAAGTTTTCTGTTGCCGTTCCTTCTAGCTCGTATGCTCTTACTAAGAGCGAAGCAATTTCCGCTCTAGTAATAATCTTAGTAGGCTTGAACGTGTTGCCAACAAATCCATTCATTACGTTTGCTTCTGCAACGGCACCAATCTGATTAGCTGCCCAGAAACTTTTCGGTACATCTTTAAATGTTGGTGTAGCATTTGGAAGTTCCATGTGACGAGCCATAATTGCCGCTACTTCTGCACGGCTAATTTTCTTGTTTACTCCATACGATCCATCTTGAAAACCACTAACTAACCCAAGTTCATTTAGCAGCAAAATATCATCTTGCGCCCAGTGACCCCTGATATCATTAAAAGGTAGCTTTTCAGATGGAAACGCAAAACCTTCCAGATCAACTTCAAAATTCGTGCCACCATTTAATTCTTTAACGCATGTAGCATTGCTGTTATATTCTGTGATTAACGCCTTTAGTTCTTCAATATTTTTTGCAGTTTTAGCTAATGCAGTCGGTTCATGAAGCATGTATACACAATCTGCTGTTCTGAAGTGTCCACCTAACTCATCACGTGCACCGTTGTGAGCGTTAGTTGTAGACGGATTGAAAAATACCGCTGATAAAACAGAGAACACTGCCAACATCTTAATAAAAGATTTCAATACTTTAACCCCTTTTCATTGACTAATAGTTTAATAACATCAAAATTATACTAAAATTGTTACATATTTGAAATGTGTTTCGTTCGACAAATTATTTGTGTTTTTAAATTAAGCAAAAAAGAGAAAAATCTATATTATTCTACTTATTAAAAACCATAGTAAGAAATCAAAATTATTATTCTTATTATATAACACCCAATCTATTATTTATCCACGTGCTCCTAACACAAATTGTTAAATATTGTATATTTTACTGATCGTGATAGGATAAGGGTATGGGTAATATCCAAATTAAGGGAAAAATATCGATATAAAAGTACGAAAAGCTGCAGGTCTAAAGTATTAAGGTACTATGACAGCCGAGTTACCAAACATTGGAATATCGAGAGTAAGTGGATGATGTTGAACAACCGCACAATATGAGCTAAGTTATGTTGTAGGGTTTGAAGATGACGCGCTTAAGTTGTTAGGTGGAGAGTCGCGTTAAAAAGGAAAAGCCACATTCTATTAATTATAGAATGTGACTTTTGAAGCAAGGGGACGGTTCTCTGCTTCCAGGTTTACGCTATAAACATTAAATAGATATACCCTCTAGATTTCTCGTTATCAGTATAGAGAGAGCAAGCGTGAGGATTCCCTGACGCTTGCTCCTGACTAACTTCGTAATTCGTTTAACGCAAATTTGGGAAGCAAGAGAACCGTCTCTTTGCTTTACGACCCTTAAATCAACTTCTCATGATAACGAAGCAAATGGTATGGTAATGGATTATTGATGAAGTAAGCAAAGGTAAGAGGTAAATTCCTCATTAGATGAAGATTTACAGCAATATCATCAATTGGCTCCGATAATGATATACGCAAAGGGTGTCTAGTTTTGAACGGTTTATTGGTGTCTTGTTTAGTATTATAATTTTTCCCAGTATTGTCTTTTAATTTTGGTGGAACCGCGTAATATTCGCCAAGACTTTCCACAATAAATGTACCTGTGGAAGGTACATCATTTATTCGATAATCAATGTAAGGATTGCGGTGGGCGGCATGATCAAATATTGCTGCAGTAAACGGGAACTCTTCTTCACCATCCTTATACTTTAATGGTAATTCATCTTTCTGAAATACGACAATGTCCTTTTCTGTCTCGATTTCATCTTCGATGAAGCGGTGGAAATCAAGATTTCCACTTTGAAATAGAGTACTTCTATTTTCCGTCTTTAAGTACAGCAATGATTCATATAATGACATCCACTTAGTACCCTTGTACTTTACTACCGTTACACCCTCCCTAAATCTTGCCATTACAAAAATGTATCCTTGTTTTTTCTCAACAGAAGTACTCATACACTTAGGAAAGTAGTAAGTGAAGTTTGATAGAGATTCTTTATATGCTGAAATCATGTGATTCGTAAACCCTTTACGAGCCAGAATATCCGCCATACAGCTTTTCATTTTATGGAGTTTATCCGAATCTTTCAGTTCATGTAGAGGATGAAAACACTGTGTAAGTCTTTTCGTTTCTAGAAAACCTTTTTCAATAGCACTTTTTGGATCACTGTTTTGACCAATGCCATATTTGCCAATCTCGATAAGACTAAATGTATTTTCAGCTGCAGCTGGAAGACCAGACTTAATTTCTTTCATACGTTTACGTTCTGAGGAGAGTTTCCCACCAGGAGAATAAGGCAAATCCTGTATTAGGTAACCATATTCAGAACAATCCTTGAAAGTTATGGTCAATTTATGACTAGAGGTATTATCCTTTAACACGTACCTCCATGCATCGTGTTTTTCCAGGCTGAACCGCGTTTCAATTTTGTCCGATTGGATTAGGCTGAATAACACTTCTTCTAAGATCGGCAACAATGCACTCTCTTTGGAATATGTTTCAATCGTTATCTGTTCATGACTTAACTCCCCAGGGTAATCTAGTACAACACTTCCACCTTTTAAGGTCGTTGGTGGTGTAACGAGTTTTCTGGCGTGAGGATGAGCTGACTGCAAAAATGGAAAGGCATTGATAAACATATCAAATATCCTCGTTTTTTCTACTTTACTTATTCCTGCCTCAATAAGATTAGGATAAGACTTATCATCCGTTTTATAGGGAATAAGCGCTGCTATTGGCTTTGAATGGTAATACTGTTCAGGTGAAGATAGAATAACTGGCAAGTTAGGAGTAAACCCCATCTCTTCAAACATTTCAACTGTCTGATTATAGTATGATAAGTACACCTTCTCATTATATTCATTCATCACAACCCTAAACATTTGTTTACCCGTACGACTTGACCGGATCAAGTATAGCGATCGTCTATGATTTCTTGGAAAGAAAACTTTCCCATCTTTTAATAGCGGTTTATATATCCAGCGTCTTAATGATGATTTCAGATGCATAATCATTTGACCATCGTTTTCTTCAAAATGAAGGCTGACAACGTATGATGCATATTGTTTATTACTTTCATTCTTAAAAGAAGTAATATGAACCGGTTCTGAAACTGCCTCATATTCAGAGCCGTTAAAAACGTAAAACCACTCTTCAGGAAATTCAATATCTTTCCGTTCACCGCTTGTATTAGGTATATTCCAAATCAATTGTTTATTTGACATACAAAATTGTTTTAAAAACCAACTGGAGACCAATTTCTTAATGACTGGTAAATGAAAACAATGCGCTATCAAAGTATGTTCAAGCCGTACTTCCTGCTTCTTAATAGTCTCCGGGATATGGACATCCTTTTTCCTTGCAGTAAGTATACGGCTTATCCAGTTAATAAGTCTGCTATGAATTAGCTTTCCAGCTACAGGGCGAGCATCCTCGCTTAGATATAACCAAGGCTTCTTCCCTTCCAATACAGGTGCAGAGAAGTCTGCCCAAATCACTTCCTCATATCGACTCTGCAGAATGGCACGAAATTCAGAAATCCGAAACTCCCATTCAAATGGCTTGTCCGCTTTCAGTTGTTCATTTAGTAAAGTTTGTGTAGCCGGAGGTAAATAAACAAGATGAACCAGTTTATCTTTAAAATCTTTACTTTCCACAAGCAAGCTATGAAAGATTGTTTCTTTTGTCGTTGTTTTAGTTACCATTGCTTATCCTCCTAATGATATGGCCTTTTTCAGCCCTCTTAAAAATTCTCCATACAACTCCTGCTTTGCCCAGTTATCTGAACATTGCTCTTCTAAAATGGAAACCCAGGCACGCAGCATACTACTATGCATGGTTTCTTTCTTGCCTGTTCCATTTGCATTTTCTGCTGCAAACGGGGCATCTACATAAAATACTCTTGCATCAGTTTGGCCTCTTAATAGTCGTCCAATCATCTGCCAGACATTGATAAACATGTACCATGCCATATTCTTTCTTTCCATTGCATCTAAATAGGACCATTCATTATCTTCAAGCAACATATGCTCCATTAAAGCGTTTGAACGGGTTCGGATATATTTAATAGTTTCATAAAATCGTAAATCGTTATGTTTAGCCTGTTCAATGTAATAAGGTACGGACCCGTTGATCACCTGAATGATATTGGTAATGGAGTCACCCGGTATGTAGGGACGAATCAAGAAGAAAACACTTCCGAACAGGGAAGTAGATTCCTGTTGTTTTAATATGTTATATCCACGATTGATAGAAAGCAGAGGGACGACTAAGATATCTGCTTCAGTATCTGCAAAGAATTCAACTTCTGCCCTCAGGACTTTATGTGTTTCTGATTCGTGATCGATCTGTTTTGCCAGTGACCGCACTTTGTTTGGGAAATACCGTTCAAGCGAACTCTGAACAATATTAGCTTGCTCATAGGAATTGACAACCAACAGAATCTTGCGACCATCTTTATGCCAATACGAAAGTTCTTCTTTCAATTTAGGTACGAGTTGTTCCACCATGTCCCTTAAGTTTTGTTTCTTTTGTCTTTCATCTCTTTCTCCAGATATATAAAGGGGTTTTCCATCTCTATAAACAGGATAGAGAAACTGCTTAATCGTGGAGACCTTCTGAGAAGTAGATTCCAGTAAGAAGTCTAATGGAACATCTACATGATAATGGCGTGAACCCTCTGCAAAACTCGTGCCTGACAAATAACACATTGCCGGCCCCTGTTTTCCCGTAAGGTTTTGAAATATGGTACCAAACTCAGTGAGGAAATTTCTTCCGACAGCTAAATAGTCATACGTACTAAAGGTCCCCACGACACCCTCTTTATTAGATTCTTTAAAATAATACTGAAAGTTTCGTCCAGTCGCTGCCTCTGGAAGAAATGGCAAATACCGTTTCACATTCTGGTACTTCCCAGAAAGATCGTCTATGCTCTGATTACATAGTACTTCAACTGCTTTCTTTATACCGATTAAGAACTTAAAATTATAATCGAAATACAGGTGGTACACAAAAAAACGGAATAATTGCAAAACCTTTTCCTCTTCATCCTCAGATAGCTCCTGTTTATGAAGAGATTGTAATGAAGAACTGTTCAGGAACACATTTAGAAGCTTCTTGGTTTCTTCCTTTTCAACCTTTTTCAATGTCAGGAAATTCAAATCATCGTAATTCTTTAGATCGTGCATTAGGTTCACAAATGACCGAATTGCCCGTTCCATGTATGCATTCGGAACCTCTCGACTATCTCTTAACCTCTTTAAATCAATCTCTCTCAAAGTGGTGAAGAAGGGATGTTCGGTTAATGTTTGATCGGACTCTATTTTATATAACAACTTTGTAATCCAGACCATAATCTGATGAATTCCAAAGGTCCGATTCTTTATTCTTTCCCTTACAAATTCACTCTCGTGGATTAGCTCAAACATTAGGTGATGGACATGATTTACATCTGCTGAATGCATTCTCCAGAGGTGTGAATACTTACTATTAGAATAATCATACCTGGTAGCGAGATCATGGCTTACTTTTAAGAAGTTCTTTTCAAAAATAGCTTCATCTTCACCGAAAATTTTGTTAGCAGTCAGAAATGACGTATCGGCCATTTGTTGTACATTATCCGCTTCATCCACAAAGATGACATCCAGTTCATCATGTGCCAGTTCTGCATACGTTTTTTTATAAGGATTGATGATATCCCGGGGCTTAGAACTAATAAATGCACTAAGAGTACCTACCCACACATCCGCTTCTCTTAGCGATCGTTCAATCGTGTATTTTCCGCATATTGTGAACAAAGGACACGCAAATCTGTTTTCATTACCTTCTTTTCTGATTGATGTACACGGATTTATTCCATCATATTGACTATTCTCCGAAAGAACCTGGGCCAAACAACTTCCTTCAAAGAATTGCAAAACATATTCTATTGCAAGTTGAGACAAAGGGTTTACTTCAAAGGAACGATTTGATTCATTTTTTACTTTTCTTAAAAAGTCTTTTAAATGCTTTTTCGCCGAACTTTTTCCGATGATTGGTACCGCTTTGATGCCTACAAGGTGTAAGCGGTAAACTTGCATAAGAGCATCGACCACATTGACAGTGAATATACCTGATTTCACACCTAATTTTGTTAACCGGAACACTTCCAAATTAAGAAATGTCGTTTTTCCTGCCCCCACCAATCCCACAATCCCTGTTTGTTCCTTATATTGTAGGGTTCTGTTCATCCTAGAGGCAGTAGGTTTCAATCGAAAGGCGGCCTGTGCATCAATCCAACTGCGCAGTTGCTTTTTATCATAATTGGAATAGATATTCTGGTTTCGTTTAACAAAGTTGTCCATCTCTTCAGCTGGAATAACCCAAGAATCTGAATGTAGCGACAGGGAAAGTTTCTCCCGTTCAATTTTGGTACGGCCACTCGGAAGAATCCAACGATTTCTTTCTTCATGCAATTTATCTTGACTTTGTATTAAATGGGAGGGAAAGCGTTTTTGGTTTTCTTGGGTATAAGGCATTCTTCTTTCGGTACTTCCCTTATATGTATCTGTAAAATAATAGTTGCTATCCTCTTTTTCTATGAAAACAGGATCTTCAGGTTCTCTGGCACAAATTGCTCCTGCCGTTAATAGCCTCGCATACTCAATATGCCTCTCCGGCATGACCACTGCCAGCTTATGATAGAAATACCCATTTTCGTGAAGTTCGTAGATTCGAAGATGACTTTGAATTGTGAGATAATGGTCCACCAGCCTTCTCCATGTTTGCAGAGTAAAGTCTTGGGAAAAATATAAGCGGAGAACATCCAACATTCCTTCTTGTTTTCCAGGAGGGAGAGATCCCCGATGATTGGGCAATATCGACCAAATATTTTCTGTTGTAGAGAGCTTATCATCATAATTAGACTGAAAACCAGAGATCATGATTTCAACTTGTATTATCACCTCAAGATTATCTTTGTCCACAGGAATAGTACTGTTTTGCACAGCCTTCTCTAAAGATTTTTTCAGGTCTGAGGTTAAAGCTGATAAACTAATGAACATGAATACCCTCCTTCGCATTAAATGACTGGGCACCACTTAAACTCATTTCTTTATACGTTCTGACTACCTGTTTAAAGGAGTACACTTTGCAGGAAGTGATCCCCGTTTCTATGAGATACTCATTAACAAAGCTTAAATACCGTCGGTTAGCTTTGTCATCAGGTACTGCAATGATTGGGGATTTTATTAGCCCGGCAACTTGATCTGCTAATAACTTTTTGACCAATTGCTTTGCATTTCGATAATCCTTTACGTCTATTAAAAGTTTTTCTGAACCTTTTTTTTCCCCTGCATTGCTTACACGGAGATCACCTAATCTTTCTAAATCAGGGTATAGCTCAACTGTAGCTCCGCATTCTTCGAACCTTATTTTCAATTCAATTTCACGCAGGCCGGGAATAACAGTAGAAAATTGAATACTTTCTTTAACACGTAACTGATCTGATTGTGTAATCTTATATTGTTTAAGAGTATTAACATCATAACTACTACGACATTGTTGTTTAATACAGACAAACGCGTTTTTGGTTTTCTCTTCTAGAGTCCAACCGCAAAATTGACACTTGAACATGGATGATTCAGGTATATCTTCATAACAATTTTCTAGAGATCTGGAGAGGAAAGAGTCGAAATCGTTTTCAAAACAGTATAACTCTAGCTCGTCTAAATTAGTAAGAGGATTTTCTATCAAAAATAATCTGAATTTAGTATAGACATGCTGCATATCTATACCCCTGTTAATGCTTTCTTCCCGACAATGAATAAGTACATCACGTACGACTTTTGCACTTGCCTCTTTGTATGATTTATATTCCCGCAAAAGCTCTTCTGCTTCTTCAGACAATCCTATTTCATCATCCAATATGATAAAATTTGGTGAAATACCTTCTTCATCAAGAAAACTAGCAGAGGCAGGCCACCAATCTCTTAACGGCTTTTTAAGCAATTGAAGCCAATGAAACAAATTTACGGGGTATTCCTTCATAGGGTACTGAAGCATGAAAAACAGGAATTGATTAAAGAATATTTCGAAATCTCTGGATATTACTGTATCTTCACCGCCTGAATGCACAGCATCCTCTATATTGCTCTCTAATCTTTTCACCCATTCAACCAATCCTATCAACTCATCCATCCCTTTCATAGTCATCCCTCCCTAATCATATTATCAAGATACACGTTCCTTAATCGGAATGTATCACT
This sequence comes from Fictibacillus nanhaiensis, assembly GCF_036213205.1. Lineage (GTDB taxonomy): Bacteria > Bacillota > Bacilli > Bacillales > Fictibacillaceae > Fictibacillus > Fictibacillus nanhaiensis_E. The sequence goes on along the minus strand of NZ_JARMFC010000008.1, from coordinate 103,585 downwards.
TGTTGGTTTTCATATTAAATGCTCATTATTATGCATGTCAACTTTTTTTTTCAAAAAAAAACAACTCTAACTGATGAGTACTTTCGCAAGAACTGCCATCAGATGAAAAGTTGTTTTTGTAATATTTTGTAAAAATATAATATTTAATTAATTATTTGATATTAATTTTAGGTATCTTCCTCTGAATAATAAATCCCATTTAATTCTTTAGAGAATGTAAAATAATTATTTGTTCTTAATATCCAATTCTAAATCAAAGTAGTCTAAAATTTTTAATATCGTCATGATGTTGTAATTTTCAGCATGAAGAACTCTTGAAATTTGAGCAGCCCCCATACCATCAATATTCTTTGCAAGTTTTCTAATTGATATTTCATTTTCCTTCATTTTTTTGTAGATGACTGAGGATAAAATTAATTTTTTCTCATCTAATGAAGTAGATTCTTCTTGAACCTCTATTATTTCCTGTAAAGTTCCACTCATTTTTTATACTCCTTTCATATATTTTTAGTATTTATTACGTAAAGTAAAGAACGATATTTTTAACAATCTTTTATGAAAATATTAATAATTTCTATAAAACCCTATTCTTTTGTGAGTATATACACGAATACGTAATGACTTATATTTAATTCCTAGAATTTTATTATTTATTAAGATATTTACTAATTTTTAAGCATTATACTATTTTAGACAGCACTTTCCATAGAAAAGTATACAATTGAAGACTTAATAAATATTCCCTGTGGAAATTAAATTACTCTTTGTTTTACTAATTTTGTATATATTTTAACATATAAATTTTATGAATAAATCCTTTCTTAATTAACTAATATTTTTTCTTAATTTCGCATTATTACTGTACAGTTTATAATAATACTGCAAAAATTAGTATGGAACCTAGAGTTTATAAAGACTTGGCAATCAATTTGCGTGTTTAATCATGACTTTATCTTAAATAACTTCAAATCTAAAAATCAATAGAGTTTAGGGATTTAAATGATATCTTGGTAATGAAAGTTAGCATGTTTAAGAAAAATTCAATAAATATAATATAGAAGAAACTAGTTATATAGAAAATTAGAATGTGAAATTTTAATATTATGTATCAAAAAGTTTTTTCTTCTCTAGTTATCACTCCAAACAACTCTTCTGAAGTAATTCCTTAATAAATTTCTCGTTGTTCTTCAAATTCTCGAATGTTTTTTACGTTTTCTACCAAAAATAACTTGGAATAAATTCCTGTATCAGGGTTTATTTTTCTACTTATAATAAAAGTAACAAATAAGATATCTATTGAAATTTGTAGTTAAGCAATTCGTCATTGTTACCAAATAGGTTTAAATAAGTAATCATTTTTAAAAAATTATTATTGTCTCAAAAATTTATAAGTTTTGCTATTAAATCTATTTTTGTCAAAAAACCATGCAAAATATCAACCGCCCATTTACTGGCTGATCACAGTGCCTAAATAATTGAAAGTATTCATAGGAAATACTAGTAATTCCATTAAAATTCATTCTATAGATGTATGGGCTATACCATATTTCTTTTTATAGCTTTTCCTTGCTTTGTGTGAATAATCGTATAGGATAGAACAACTTTCAAATATGTTCGTCCCCTTGATCAGAACTCAGCAATATTCTCGCTTCCTGTTTTTCGAAGCAACCACAATTTATCAATTTGAGATAAACATTGATACAGATAGTGAAAAGCAGTGCTTATGTAGATGATGTAAAATAAATAGATGCATAGTACAATTCTTCTAATTCAACCATTAACTGCCCCTCTATTCTTGCTACAGTGGCACTCGTTTAAAAACTTGAGGTCAGTAACCCGTAAAAAACAAAAAGGAAGCGCGAGAATCGTCCCGTGCTTCCCTTGCTTCTAAAATTCATACTAATGATGCATTACCTAGATTACGCACTCTAACTTTTCTTGTTAAATGAGATAGTTTAAGTCTATAAAACACAACACCAAAATCATGATTAACTCGCAATGCTGTGGATGAAAGTTTACCAGCATTCCTTGCTGCTATCTTTTTATATTCGTCAAGTACATACTTATCGGGCAAATTGCTTCTTCCCCTTTTATATCCTGTTGTAACAGCAAAATCAAAATTCTTTATTAGACCCTCTTTAATTAATAAATCTGAATTCTTAGAACAATGGTGTGGTATTTTCAATATTACGTTTTCGCTAAATATACGCGATTTATTTTTATCTTTCATTGATTCTATTGTGTGATTATCAACGTCCCCAGCTAAACATACCGTAAAGGGGGCAAATCCTTGAGATGTAATAGTGAGTTTTAATCCCACGGAGAAAAAGTTTGGATTCTGATGAAGAGACAGATTATCAGAATCGAATAAATGTTTAATGGAGGCAAGTTCGAGATTTCTAACGATTTGAGATAGTGGTGCAAAGGACTCTAAGTAAAAGCTAAATTGCTTATCTCCCTGAATTAACGGAAAACTATATAACAATGTATTTTCATTTGCTGATTCAACATTCAGATTTGAACTATTATTTAACATTTTAAAAACTTTTGTGTATTCTTTTTCACTATCCATCTCTAAATAACTTTTTATTTCTTTTTTTGTAATCCCCTCTGGTAAAAACAAGCGTGTATTTTCTGTGATAAAGTTACTCTCTAATAACTCTGATAATCCTTTAGTATGATCTTCATCAGTATGTGTCCAACATATAAAATCCACGTTTCGTTCTAATTTATCTAGAATTTGCTTTGTAATAAATGAAGATACAGTTTTATAGCTATCTACAATACCTATAAATTGATTGTCGAGGTTAAGTACTATACTCTCCCCCATCGATTTATAACCTATAACATAAAGGTCCAAAAAAGCATTTTTACTTATATGAATTGCTTCATCACGATATATCATATTCGTTTGTTTCTTCTTACGCTTTCAGCCCTATAAATAGAATTTTTATTGGAACCTCCATATAAAAAAGAATCACTAGATCTGAAAGTATTTTCTTCTTTCTTCTTTTCAGCCTTATATTCAGTAATTTTAGAAGAAGTCCTAACTAATTTTTGATAACGTGCTATCATGTTAAATCACCTAGCCTTCCTTCTTCGACTTTTAATTTTTCAACAGCTACATCTGTGAGTGTATATTCAAAAAATAGGTATAGAGTTTCATTTAATTGTTTAAACTTTTCTATCACATTATCCTGAAATTTCACAAAATTAAGATCCACATCATAGACTTCAATTTGAAGATATAAGCGATATAATTTATTGCCATTTAACTTTCCACTATCAAAGATACTTACAAAGTTAATTCGTTGATTATTCCACTCAAAGCTCTGCTTTGACTCTGAGTTACTGTATGGTTTTTTCCAATCTATCGCTCGGTTAAATTGATTAAAATTAATTATCTCCGACTTAAAATCAGAATGGATGTTAGTATAGTCTTTATAATATACTTCATTTGCTTTACGTATAGATACCTTTAATATCTGAAGTGCTTCTTTTTCTTTCAACACTCGTAGAATTCCTTCAACCAGCTCACTTGTAAAAGAATAATTTTCATAATACGCATCTATTTCCTGTGTTATAAGTAAAAAGAATTGATTTATTTCTACATAGAAGCCTTTTTCATCATCATAAATAACATCTGAAAAAACATCTCTTATCTCTTCATATGTCACACTAAATATATTTACAGGGTCATAGGTCTGAAAGTCACTTTCCTCTAAGGGTCTACGTAATTTTTTAGTTATACCTCGTGCCTCACAAATTTTATATATTCCCTTCCTTGTTTCATCTGATAAACCGAATGTGTCTTGATAATCTACTCTAGTTACAATATTTTTAAGAATTTGACCTTTCATATCTTCCCTATTAATTCTAGGCATAAGAGTCATTCTTCTCACCCCATTTGTAAGTAAATAGCCATTGTTTATTTATGAACATTTTACCACCATTCAATTCTTTAAGTAAACCAAACGCATCTATAACTTACCTCAGCTAAAGGATGCATTTTCATCAGTTTTTCTCCACCTATCTTATGCATAATTTTCTCCAGTATTGCATTTATACAAACACAATAGATAGGAAATTAATTATTTTTAATTTTCCGAACTATTTTGGGGGAGTATAAATAAGAAGCGTGGGAACCGTCACCACGCTTCTTCAGTCAAGCATGAGAGTGTGTTGGAGTAACTACAGGAACTTCATGAAAATAACAAACAATTAAGAGATCAATTTAAGGGTTGGAAAACGATATTCCTTTTTAACAGAAGTCGCCTGTCCTAGAGGCGCGAAACAGTGCAAAATTAGCAGAAAGTGTTTAAAGTTAATTGGCAAAAACTTTTCAAAACTACTTGAATGTTACACCTTCTCGTTACTGCACTTCCCGATATCATTATTCTCTTCCTTATTTTACTATTAAGTAAAAAGGAAAAACATCAATATAATAAAGCCTATATGTTGCTTTGAATGCGGAATACAATTACAGGGAAGCATATGGACGTTTCTTGTGCTTCCATAATAATCATTCCTGTTGCCAATTAATAAATAATTTGAGGTTGTTCAGATTAGAGCGACGTATCTTACACCTGCACCAATGGAAAGTAACTTCAGCAAGTGTAGGTCAAATAATTACAGATAACTTTAGCCAATTTAACGCGTCAATAACCCCTTGAAAACAAAAAAGAAGCGCGAATCCCTACCCTTGCTTCTAAATAATCTACAAAAACACTCTACACACTTCCACTAATTGGTATAATGAGGAAAGGGAGGTTTTACATGTTTACTCAAATTGCAGACAAATCCAATGAGTATTATTATAATTTATTCAAGACACCTAGAGCTAAAGAAATCGCAAAAGAAATAAATGACTACCTATATGATCAGTGTTCTTATAAACACGAAGTTGAAGATTATCATGACAGATATAAAAATGGGAAACGAACAGATTGTATCGGTTATATAAGTAAAAAAGGTTCATTTAAATTTGCTACCATAACAAAGGCAAGGAAGGTCTGTTTTGTTTTGCATCTTGGAAAGAAGATTCATACAGAGAGAGCAAAGCAAATGCAAAACGAGATTGATGCTTTATTAGGAAAAAAATATGAAGATACAGATAATATCAGACTTACATCTGGAGAAGTATATATTCGTTTAGAATGGGTACAGGATTTAGGACAAATTAAACCTTTTATAGATGAATCTTATAAACTAAGATTAGAAAAATAAAATCCTAATAGTCTAAAACATCGGGTTTTACTGCTAGAAAAAGAACGTGGTGGTTCGTAGCATTTATTATTTGAATAAGCTGTTTACAGGATTGGGGCTTTCATTTTAAATAAGCTTTTCGTAGGAAATTTAATATTACGTGGCATCAAAACAGAAAAGGATTTGCAAATTGCTTTGCAATATAGCTGGGTGCGTGAAAGGCTAGGCACTAAATAAGACCAATTAATTAAAAAGGAGAGGCCGAAACGGTCCCTCCTTCCTTTTAGATGCGATAATAAGAATATTCCAATTACCCTCGTAGAGTGTGCGTGTATCCAAAAGACATGTGAGAATTTCTTGGAATAATTCAAACGAATAATTACTTAATGCGAAAAAGGAAGCGTGAGAAACGTCCCCGTGCTTCCCTTAAATAACTTGATTAAGTAACAGATATTAAACTTTTATCTTCTTGGAAAAATGAAGTAAGATCACGCGAGACTTTCCTCATGTTGTTTCTTCCGTCTATATCTTTATCTGCTCTTCCTGTCCCATAGGCTCCGAGCCCTTTTTTACCTCGTTCAAACTTAATAGTGATACGATAAGCACAACTTGGATAATCCATACCTAAGCAATCCTTTACATCCTCCAAAGAGAGTAGAGCTAATTCGCTTCCCTTCAATTCACTTCTTCCACATATTAAAGCAAAATAATGCTTCTTTTTTCCATCTTCGTATGTACGTATCTTCTGAAGTTCATCTGTTGAGAAAGAAAAGTGCCATACCTGGATATCTTTTCTTTGGCTAGGTGAGGGCTTGGATGAATACTTAGCGAAAATTTGGTAATCTCCATGATCATTTTCAAAACTATAGATTCGCCTTGTTTCTCCTTGTTCAAAAATAGCCGGACAGAATCCACTACTAATTAATTCTGATAGTAATGCACCATAATAAAAATCAGCTTTGCTTAATGTACCCATAATAATCCATCCTCTTAAAAATTTTTGTATTAAGGAAAATAACTTAACTATTTAATATTACCATTTTTTCAAATTATTTCCTTTAAATATAAAGAGGCCACCTGATTATTATTAGACATGTGGTTTCATGCTAGGTTTTCTTCATTACTTCTTACTTGGGCTTTCAAAAATATGGGCAGGTTCTATTGCTTCAAATATTTCTTAATTCTAGCATTAGTTGGTCAATCCTACATAGCTATATTTATATTTAACCCCTTTGACTCATCAGCATCCTTTAGAACAAAGAAGAAGCGCGAAAATCCGTCCCGTGCTTCCCTAAGTATGAAAGACTCATATAAATTTACTCTATCCTTACAAAGGCTAGGAGTTTTTTTAGAATACTTCCCTATTACTTAGTTTCTCTCTTAGTTCATCGCGAATAATAGCATATCGAATTATATTTCCAACAAAGTTTAAGACATTTTCGTTTGCCCAGGTATATTCCTTCTTCTTCGGTAATGTCCCTAGGTAAATACGACTTTTCTGACCTTCAGGATTTAATATATCCATTCCTGCTGCTTTAGCATGCTCTTTAACTAGATCTGTTTTTACAGCACCTTTTTTCCCTACGGTTAAACGACCATCGTGAAAAAGGAAAAATTCATTTTCGCCTTCCGCATGATACTTTTTTAAATTAAGTTGAAGTGAGTTATGACTCACTTTGTTATTTTCAATTGAAACATTAAGATAACCGCGATGCATTGATAAACTAATAATATGTACTTTTCCTATATGATCTCTAACTACAAAACTTCTATAATAGCCCACCCAATCAAAACCTGAAGCATTTCCAAAGGATGTATAACGTACTCCTAAATCCTTAATAAATTTAATTCCGTGAATTATTTTATTTGGTATTGCATCTCTTTCATCCCAAATAAAAGAAACTAACTGAGATTGAAATAACAAATAGTCCCCTTTACTGTTAGGATATAAACATTCTAACTTTTCATACAGTGGTATAGATGTACTAATGTATGCTAATTGATTGTTTTCATATTTAATTCTGTTTGGAACAAGAGGCAATATTGGTAGAAGGCTTAGATTTTTATTTAATAGAACCTGTTCATAAGTAGGGACATTATCTAATTCCATATAAACTCTTTTATCTTCATCCCACATTCGAATTATTAATTCTACTCCGTTTGTAATCATATATGCTTGGGTTTGTAGAATCTTATCATATCGTTCTGCTTGATTATATACTCTATCTATTAATGCAACCTTTTCAGCTTTACATTCCACAAGGAACAAAGGTTTCTTTTCATTTTTTTCATTTTCAAAAAACACAATAATATCTGCTCGATCACTCGTAGCTTTATTATACTACTGAGAGGGACTTCTACTTCAATCATTGATAAAGGGACTTTCATTTCATATACTAAAAACATTATCATTCGTTGGCGTATTTCTTCCTCTGGTTGTTGCATAATAAACTTATTTCGAACATAATCCAGGAAGTAAGGTCTTTGGTCTAATACATATATGTCTGGCAATGAGTATGAACTAAAATCAATTCTCATTATTTTTCTCCTATTATGAATTACTATATTAGCTTTATTTTGGGTGTGTCCATCTAATTATCTATTATTTATTTAATATACCATAAATTAACAATTATTTCTCGATATAAAGTACATCCTACTAATTTTTGCATTATATAGTTTTTAAATTTACAAACTGAGGGTGATACTAAAGATAATAGTTTTTAATCATAATGTGGACTACGTTTTTTGAAGTTCGATTTTAGTTGTCTAATTTCAGGAATATTGAGGTGATAAAATAATAAAAGGATCAGAAATATTTAGTGACATTTTGATCATCTATACATTTACTTAATATTGATTTTCACTTGTTTTTATGCCATTTCCAAGAACCTTTTTACAATCTCTTCTAATGACCACTCAGCTTTCCAGACTAATTCCTTATTTACTTACCCTGAAGAATTCCAATCCATATAATCACCTTTTCTAAATGTAGGCATAACGAAACAAGGGCAGCCGCTTCACGACTGCCCTTGTTCTACATCATTCACCCTGATGATATCAATTACTGCTTATTTAATGAATACTGCTTCTCAAAGTAATTATGGTATTCCCCACTAATGATTTGCTCCCACCACCATTTGTTATCTAAATACCAGTTGATTGTTTGAGCAATCCCTGTATCAAACGTATAAGTTGGTTTCCAACCTAAGTTTTCCAGTTTAGTAGGATCAATTGCATACCGTTTGTCATGACCTAATCGATCGGTTACAAATTCAAGTAATTCTTCAGATTTACCTAAAGTGTTAATAATTGTTCTAACGACTTCTAAATTCGTTTTCTCATTATGGCCACCTACATTATAAACCTCACCGTTAACACCCTCATGCATGACAAGATCAATTGCAGAACAGTGATCCAAAACATGCAACCAATCACGAATGTTTTTACCGTCACCATAAACAGGTACCTTTTCTTCATTTAAGACACGCGAAATTGTTAATGGAATCAACTTCTCTGGAAAATGGAACGGTCCATAGTTATTTGAACAACGAGTAATATTAACAGGGAGTCCAAATGTTTCGTGGTAAGCTCTAACCAAGAAATCAGATGATGCTTTACTGGCGCTATACGGACTATTTGGTTGTAATGGCGTATCTTCTGTAAAGAATGTGGTTGGGTCAAAATCTAGTTCACCGTATACTTCATCCGTTGAAACATGAACAAATTTCGTTACACCAATCTGTTTGGCAGCATCAAGTAACACTTGTGTTCCTAATACATTGGTACGAACAAAGATTTCTGGTTCAGTAATTGATCGGTCAACATGACTCTCTGCTGCAAAGTGTGCCGCATAGTCAAACTTTTCTTTTTCAAAAAGTTCCATAATTGCCTCTCGGTCGGCAATATCCACCTTCACAAAATGATAGTTTTCTTTTTTTTCAATTTCGCGATGCTTTGTTAAGTCACCAGCATACGTTAAGACATCTAAATTATAAATATCATACTGAGGGTATTTGTTTACCATATATTGAACAAAGTTCCCACCAATAAACCCAGCTCCACCTGTAACAAGAATCTTTTTCTTGGCCATTATTTCACCTCATGTTTTAATGCTTTTAAGTATTGTTTTAATGAATCTTGCCAACTCGGTAATGGCATAAAACCGTTATCAATTAATTTTTGCTTAGACATACGAGAGTTCTTAGGACGTATTGCTCTAGTAGGATACTGTTCTGTTGTGATTGGATTTACTTTTACTTTCTTATCTGCTAGAAGAAAGGTTTCTTCTGCAAACTCAGACCAACTACAAAAGCCTTCATTCGTCGCATGATATATTCCATATTGGTCTGTTTGAATCATATCTAATAATAAGCGTGATAAATCATATGTATTTGTTGGGGAACCCACTTGATCACATACAACATTTAATTCTTCACGAGTTTCAGCTAACCGCAGCATCGTTTTAACAAAATTATTTCCATTTAAACCAAATACCCAGGATATACGAACAATGAACCATTCTGATAAAAGAGACTGTGTTACCTTTTCTCCTTCAAATTTAGTATGACCATAGTATCCTACTGGATTAGGAGTATCTGTTTCAACAAACGGCACTTCACCTAAACCATCAAAAACATAATCTGTACTTATATACATAAATTTTGCATTTGATTCTTTAGCTGCATTGGCTAAATACTTCGTTCCATTAACATTTACATTCCAACAGTTTTCCTTATCATCTTCCGCTCTATCAACGGCAGTATAGGCAGCACAATGAATAATAGCATCAGGATTGATTTCACTTACATACTGATTAACAGATTGTTCATCAGTTACATCCAAATCATTTGATCCTACACCAATCATGTCAAAGCCATGGTCTAATCCTTTACGTACAACATCATACCCAAGTTGACCTGTATAACCCGTCACTAAAATTTTCATACGTTATTCTCCGTAGATAAAATTATTCTCAGTTTCCCTGAGGCTTGGTGCTTTCTCATCTTTTGCTGATAATACGGGTGTAATATTAATTGGCCATTCAATTCCAATTTGGGAATCATTCCATATAATCCCTCGATCACACTCAGGTGCATATAGCTCGTCCACTTTATATTGAACTTCTACATCATCAGTCAATGTCATAAATCCGTGAGCAAATCCTTTGGGAATTAATAACTGTTTCTTGTTATCTGCACTCAACTCAATTCCAAACCAATCACCGAAAGTAGGACTTCCTTTTCGAATATCTACTGCAACATCGTATATAGCACCTCTAGTACATCGGACAAGCTTAGTTTGGGCTTTAGGGTTTAATTGATAATGTAGTCCTCTTAGGGTACCTTTTACTTCTGAAAATGATTGGTTATCTTGAATGAACCTTAACCCTATTCCCGCTTCTTCAAACTTTTCATTACTATAAGTTTCCATAAACCAGCCCCGGTGATCCCCTAATAGTTTGGGTTCCACTACTAAAATTCCTTGTATCTTTGTTTTGCTAATATTCATCTATTACACACCCACTATCATGTTTTCTACTTCTATTTGATTTACGAGACGCAATAAATATTGTCCATACTCATTTTTACTCAAAGGACCAGCTAAGCGAATTAATTTTTCTCTATCTATATATCCTTTACGGAAAGCAATCTCTTCTAGACAAGCTACCTTTAAGCTTTGACGTTTCTCAACTGTTTCAATGAAAGTAGAGGCTTCAAGTAATGAGTTATGTGTTCCAGTATCTAACCACGCAAATCCTCTGCCTAGTAACTCAACGTGGAGTTTACCACGTCGTAAATATTCTTCATTTATAGACGTAATTTCTAATTCACCACGAGCAGACGGCTTTATAGATTTTGCAATTTCAACTACACTATTATCATAAAAATAAAGGCCTGTAACAGCGTATGATGACTTTGGATATTTTGGCTTTTCTTCAATTGAAATAGCCCTACCCTTATCATTAAACTCTACTACACCAAACCGTTCGGGATCTTTCACATTATATCCAAAGACTGTTGCCCCTTCATAACGTGTAACAGCACGGTTTAATATTTTGGTAAAACCATGCCCATAGAAAATGTTATCGCCTAAAATCATGGCAACCGAATCATTACCAATAAACTCTTCGCCAATTAAAAAAGCCTGGGCTAATCCATCCGGGCTTGGTTGCACTTTATATTCAAGATTTAATCCAAATTGAGATCCATCTCCCAACAATTCCTCAAAACGTGGTGTATCTTCTGGAGTTGAAATTATAAGGATTTCACGAATTCCTGCAAGCATTAACGTTGATAATGGATAATAAATCATCGGCTTGTCATATATTGGTAATAATTGTTTGCTAGTTACCATTGTTAATGGATACAAGCGTGTACCACTTCCACCTGCTAAAATTATACCTTTCATCTAATTATTTCCCCTTTTACTTTTATAATTTTTTGCTAAGTCTTATTTATTGGCTATATATTGAATGGAACTCTATTTCTTAAACACCTGTTTAAACCTCAGTTTAATTTATTTTTAAAATTATAGACTCCAGTAATGATAACCTCTAGATTCATAATCTTTTCTATTTATCATACTTTTAACATCAATTAAAACTTTCTTATCATCAACAAATAGGTCTTTAATTTTGTCTAAATCAACCTTGTCCTTAAACAAATCATGAGAAACTGTAAACACTATACAATTTAGATTTTTTAATTCATTTTCATCTACTAGATTAATTCGATACTCATCCCAAACCTCTTCCTTATTAGCTATAGGATCATATACTAGTACATCTACTCCAAATTCCTCTAATTCAGTAATAATATCAATAACCTTTGAATTTCTGACATCTGGACAATTTTCTTTAAAAGTAATACCGAATAATGCGACTCTTGCTCCTTTAATTGGTTGTTCGGCTTTGATTAAACTTTTAATAATATTTTGTGCAACATACTTACCCATGGCGTCATTTATTTTTCTACCTGCAAGTATTATCTGGGAATGATAACCTAATTGCTCAGCTTTATATATGAAATAATATGGATCTACTCCTATACAATGCCCCCCTACAAGACCAGGAGTGAAATTTAGGAAGTTCCACTTTGTTCCTGCTGCTTCCAAGACAGCTTTTGTATCAATACCCATTTTATTAAATACCATTGAGAGTTCATTCATAAATGCAATATTTATATCTCTTTGAGAGTTTTCAATTACTTTTGCTGCCTCAGCAACTTTTATCGATGGTGCTCTATGAACACCAGCTTCTATAATTGATTCATAAACTTTTGAAATAACCGCAAGTGATTCCTCATTCGAACCAGATACTATCTTAATTATTTTTGTCAAAGTATTAACTTTATCACCCGGGTTAATTCTTTCTGGCGAATATCCTACTTCAAAATCTTTACCAAAAGTTAATCCAGATTCTTTCTCAAGTATAGGAATACAAATTTCTTCAGTCGTTCCTGGATAAACGGTGGATTCATAAACAACAATTGAATTTTTTTTCAAGTTTCTTCCAATAATTTCGCTAGCTCCAACTACCGGTGCTAAATCAGGTGTTTTATCACTATTAATAGGTGTTGGCACTGCAATTATATGGAATTTACAATCTCTTAAAGTGGTTTCATCGTTTGTAAAAAGCACATTAGTATTTTGTACAGCTTCATTTCCTACCTCGTTTGTTACATCTACTCCACTTAGATATTTTTCTAATTTTTTTGTATTTACATCAAATCCTACTACATCAAATTTTTTAGCAAGTTCAATTGCTAAAGGTAATCCCACATAACCTAACCCAATTACTGAGATTTTTTCTTCTTTATTTAAGATTTTATCAAACATTTGCATCTACCTCTTTACTGTTTTTTGAAAAAAAAGTTATTACGTTTATAAATTTAAATTCAACCTCTAATATACTGTTTTAGAACAATATATGCTCCTATTATATTTTTTCTATTTATAAACAAGTACAACCCATAGGCACTAAGATATAACGTTATTCCAATTAATGAATTTACATACAAACCTATTAAAATAAATGTTAAAACCAATACTTTTTCATATAAAAGATCTTTATAATATGAAAAGTCTAATATTCTTGATAAATAAACCTCTGCCAAAACACATCGGAAAGCTAAAATAATAACAATGGTTACTATTGTTATATGCAAATTCTTAAATACAATTGTGAATAAGATAGTTAATATACAACTTAGCAACATCGACACAATATTAACAGTGAGAATTAACTTTTCCTTCCTCAAGGTTTTTAAATAGGTATTAATTAACAAAGCCATTCTTCCCTCATAGATACATATTGGAAATAAAATAGCCATATAATAGAAACTTTCTGTATATTGTGGTAGCCAAAATGTTAAAATGTTTTTTAATGGGTAATAAACACCTAATAAACCCAGCAAAAAAACCATTAATAATGTCCTCATTGTTATATAAATTGCTGAGAGTTTATTTTCATCTGTACGTCTTAAAATTGGGAACAGTATTATTCCAATTGCATTTATGAATAACATCATTAAATTTGATACACTTAAAGCTAATGATACCTTCCCAAAGGTTGTTACGTCCCAAGTTCGTTCAATACCAAAACGTACGATCCCGATTATCAACATGCTAGCAATATTTGCAAACATAAGTTTTAAACCTACATTGATATTCTCAGATGTTTCTTTAATACTGAAATAAAACTGAGAAACTCTTTTAAATACTATATCTCTACAACAATATACTGAATATATTAGAGATACTAATTTTCCAACTATATCTGCCAAAATCAATAATTTATAGTCGCTAACACCTACAAATAAGAGCAATATTATTATAAAGCAATAAAGAACTTTTTCCATCAAAGTTATATATGCATACTCTTTTATTCTATTTGTAATTTGCAAAATATAAATCAACATAAGTCTTATATTTACAAAAATCATACACAATGCAGTCATTTTGACTATAAACAACTTATTAGCTTCTATTCCCAGATTAGTTGCAACAACTAAAATTAAAATACTCATTAGTGCTTGAAAAATTACCAACATCCAAAACTGTGAAAAAAATAAATCCTTATTTAACTCCTTGTACTCTTTACCACCATATCTAAGATATACACCATCATTCCATCCAAAGTGTAAAAACCCAACATAAGCAGAATAAAATAGGTATAACTGCCAATAACCATATTTTTCTACACCAATAAATTTAGGGACTACTAATATTACAATTGTTGAAATAGTGATTGCTATTAAATTTGATGATAGAGTGTATGAAAAGTTTTTCAAAAAAGTAATTGCCTTAATGTTCAAAATTCATCCCTCTAACCTTATAATTCTATAATTAATTAATTTATGATTAAAATTAATTTAAAAGCCAATTGGATATTTATCAGTATCATTAAAGGGAATTATTTGATTTCATCAATTTTTTCAAAATTTTCAAAGACCTATTTGAGTTTTTTATAATAAATCTTCTCTTTTTCCCTTGATTAGAAAAGGAAAGATCAGTGGCAGCATCTTCATAGTGTAAGACCTTAATCTTTGGTGAAAAAACAAATTTTTCATATCTCTTTTTACCTAGATAGTAAAGAATATCTTCCTCTGCATACAAAAATGTATCTGGATAAAATGGAAACTCATGATTCTTAATAAAGTTTTCAGAAAATATTAAACAAGCTCCATGCAATGGACAATCTTCAATTTGAACCAACTCTCTACAAGTCTCCGACTCATCCTTTTTTATCCTGTTCTTTTTTATAAGTTCTTTTATACCGAGGGGTAAAAATGAAGCGAAATAACTAATTCTGTTTCTCATAATAGACTTATTTACCAGTTTAATATCGTTATTAATATAATTTACAGGATTCTGATGATCACCATTTTTTGTGATAATATCAGGTCCCAATATATCAAAATTTGTCTGTTTATTTATCTCAACAACAAGTTCAGTAAATTCTTTTTCCTTTATATAAACGTCACTGTTTAACATAAAGATATATTCAGCTTGATACTTATGTTTTGAGATTGTATAGCCCAAATTGTTTCCTTTAGCAAAGCCTAGGTTATATTCTGATTCAACATATAGGAGGTTCTCTTCTTCTATTACCTGTTTTTTTATTTTCTCTATACTTGCATCGTTGGAACCATTATCTACAACTATGATTTGAATATCATGCTGATTTTTTAACTTTTTAAGATGTTGAATACACTCAATTGTCTCATTCAACGTTCGATAATGGAGGATTACAAAGCAAAATTTCATTGTTTTTACTCCTTGTAATAAAATTGCCAATAATAGGATTTGTAGAATAATCATTATGAGTCGCCTATTTTTTACTTGTGTTCGATATCACTGACACTATAAAGTTTTCTGTTGACTCACTCACCTTCTTTTAATAAAAAAGAGCACCACTGAAGGTGCTTTACTTATTAAGTAATTTAATCCTGTTCTGTATTAATTTTTTTAAACTGGAAAGTTAAAACAGATATTAAGAAAGCTAATATAACAAGAACTACAGGCCAAGCTTCAAAGAATAATAGTTCGAAACTAACTACCAATAAGCACAAGAAAGACAAATCAATTGCCCAATGTTTATTTTTATTTTTAAAGTATTTGAAGGTTATGAAAAAAATCACATAAATATAAAAAAATATACCAATTAACCCAAATTCATAGAATAAAGTTACATACTGATTATCAGTCGTAGCAAATCCTTTTAAAAGCAATGGATGTTTCAACATAAATTCAGTCACTGTTCCTGCTCCATATCCAAAGAATAAATTATACCCACCATTATCAAACATATAACTCCAAATAAGGGAGATTGTCATTGTCCTTTGTAAATTAGAACCGTCGGAGGAATTAAAACTTAATGAATCCCCAAATCTTTCAACAATACCTGCATAAATAACCTCAAAGTTAAAGATCATAAAAATAAATAGGGTAGGTGTTATAAGGCAAAAAGTAAACAAGCTTGTATAAGTAATTTTCGGTCTAACAAGTAAAAGGAGAATTTTTTTGTGATTTAAAACTGCGTAAACAATCATAATTACCGCCAAAGCAAGCCAGGCGCTCCTTGCATATGTTGTATAAATATTAAGAATTAGAAGTATTTGGAAGAAATATTTCATTGGCGATTTCAAAACGAAAATATTACAGAGGAACGCGATTACAAAAAACAACCCACATACAATCGGATGGTTGAAAACAGACATTGTTCTGTAGGCGAAAGAACCAAAATGATAATTATATCCGAGGTCAATTAGTTCCATATAATTTATTAATAATGGTTTATGGAAAAACACTTGGTATAAATTTAATACAGAAAAGGTATTTAACAAATAGGTTAATTGTTTATAAAACTTAATCGTGTAATCTAATCCGTATCTTAAAAATGAAAAATAAAGATAAATAATCAAAATATAAACAATCAAATATCGCTTTGCAACAGATTCTAGCTGGTCCATCGAAAAGATAATCATGAACACTAAAGAAGAAACTGCCACAGTTATCGAAAACATATTCCCTTCTGATATCTTTAGATGGTTGTAACGGAAAATATTTACAAATAGCATTAATAATAATACCAACAAAAACAAATAATAAACTTTATCAGTTAAAGGATATCTTCTCATGATTCCTGCAAGAATCCCAAGAATAACTATGTTTATACCCAAAACTTTAAAAAACTTAAGCCTAGATTGCATATAAAGCTCCTTAAAAAATTCATGGATTAATTATACATTAAAATTCAAGCAAAAAGAGGAGCATTCAAATATCTTAATGAATAATAGTCATCAGCAATTTTAAAATTTTCGAAGTTGATAAATGAAAAAAATCTCGTTTTATCTAGTCATTTATAAGAAATTTATTAATTCCTTCGCTCTCTTATCCCAATAAATACCACTTGGTGTTTTATAAATTTGAGATTTATACTCTTCCTCGTTAATAAATTTTATCCAGTCCTTGAGATTGCTAGATATCTTAATTAAGTTTTTGAATTCATCTACCCCAAGTATTGGAGTAGTTATGATTGGTTTTCCTGTATTTAGGTATTGATACAATTTTAACGGATCACCGCCGTTTTCCCGTTCACCAACAGCATGGGGTATAGACAAAATATCAAACCTATCAAGAAAACTATAAATATATACCGAAGATATAGGACCCAAATAAAGTATATTTCTCCTATGTTTTAATAAGTTGATTAACTTATTATTTTTTTGTCCCTCCAAATGGGGTCCAATGAAAACAAAAAGTGTATCAGGACATTGATTGCATATTTCATCAACTAACTTCTCATCTATTCGCATTCCTAATTTGCCAATATAGCCTACTGTTCTTTTATATTTTTTTTGTTCTCTTAAAAGAGTTTCATATTGTGTTAGGTTTAAGGCTTCTGTTATCCTGGGTGAAAACACACCATTTTTTATAAGTATTGGATCAATACTAAAAGCAGACTTACAAAAATCTTTTATAGCTAAAGAATTACATGAAAAAAAATGAGAAAACTTAGCTATTTTAGTATAGCCGTTCAAAGCTACTTCTCGCTCGTTAATATTAAGAGAAGGGTGTTCATAAAAATTATCCATCATATCAAAAATAATCTTCGCGCCTTTTTTATGAAAATACTCTAATAAACTATAAGAAAACGGATTATTTGAATAAACGATTGTATTTTCGAAATTAATTTTTTCTTTTTCAATATTCTTAATTAAATTTTTATAACCTCTAGGCCACCATGCTCTTTTCTTAAAAAAAATATCTGAATTTATATAAGTAAAATAACGAAATTGTTTTGACTTACTAATTTTCTGTTTTAAAGAGTATTCATAAGATGTTTCAGGAAATTTATTTTGCTTACTATAATATTTAGCGTCTAATAGAGTTCTTGGTTTTCCTATACAATATAATTTGTCAATATTTGATTCTAATAAGAGCCAAAGCATTGAATATTCTCTTGTCATTATCCCACTATTATCAAAGTCATATATATCATGGTATGGTATAAATATTAAGTTTTTCACTCTATAACCTTCTTTTAATTTATTTGAACTTTATACTTAACCAAATTTTGAACATTTTGAACGATGTAATAAAATAACTTTTTCCAATTTATTATTGAATTTATTTATTCCTAAACAAAATGTTTAACCACTCTTTTGGTTCCAAAGAGTTTCATACAAATTACAAATATATGGCCATGTATATGATTTCTGTATCCGACTAATTGCAGCTTCACCCATTTTAATTATCATCTTTTGATCAATATAATCTAATTTATCAATTAGTTCTGCTAAATTTCCTGTTTTTTTCGAAAAGTAATAAGCAGCATCTTGCCCTACTTCTCTATTAAAGCTAACATCTAGTAATAAATTTAGTTTCGTACTAGCCATTGCTTCTAACAAAGAAGGGTTTGTACCGCCTACCTCATGACCATGAATATAACCATATGCTTCCTCACGAATCCGTTTAAGAAGACCCCCATCATAGACAGTACCAACAAATTTTATTCTTTTATCTTGTTCGAATCCAGTATGTTCATTTAGATCTTTATAGAACTTATTATTTTCAACATTAGTAATCAGGACTAGATCTTTTTTCGTTTCTGATCTCATAAACTCCTTAATAAATAGTTCATAATTATTTTCGGGTACAAACCTTCCCACCACTAAATGAAACTGACCTTTTTTTACATCATGCTTACAATACCATTCTTCAATTTTTTCATCTGGGCATTTAGATTCAATTAAATTAGCTCCATAGGCAATAAAAGTGGTGTTAGGTTGATACTTGACATATTCATTTTTAATATAATCCTCAATCCTTCTAGAATCACAGATTAATAAATCTGAATACTTAACCATTAGCCTCTCAGAATATTTCCAATATTTTCTGATAGCTATATTCCATTTGGACCTCATCCATTCATGACCGTCTGGATTAACGAAAATAGGAATTCCTAATTTTTCGAACTTCTTTTTATAAAAACCCATAAATGGACCAATTCTGCAAGCTAAAATATAAACAATTGCATCTTTTATATTATTTTTTTTTATATAATTCAAAACCATATCTAGGGATTTAATATCGTAGAGAACAGCTTTCGCAGCTCCAACTTCAGGTATTTTAACTTTAAAGCATCGCGCCTCATTGTATTCAAACTCACCCTCATCATCTGCTAAACATGCTACATGATATTTAATATTTGAAGTTTTTTTATACTCTGTTAACTTATCTACAAATGTTTCAAAACCGCCATATCTAGACGGTATCCCTTTACTTCCAATGATAAATATATTTCTCATACTAAGTTAATTCACTCTTTCTTGATATAGTTTAGAGCTTAACAGCTGCATAAATTGTTATGTTTAAAAGGGAGAAACCCCCTTTTAAACCTCCGATTGATAGCTTTAAAAGTCTTGCAAATATTTTCATATAAAAAAACGAGCATACCAAAGCTCGCTCCTTATAGACTTATTTAAACAAAGAAAGAGTCTTAATATCTTATTAATTTCTACATAATATTTTATTATAGTAGATCTGCGATACAACTCTTTTTTAGTAGGCGTTATCTGATCCAAATAATACTTTAACGGTTTGAAGAATAATCTTTATATCGAAAAATACACTCCGCTCGGAGATATATTGAATGTCCAGATTTACCATTTCTTCAAAGCTCATATGGTTACGCCCACTTACTTGCCAAAGGCCTGTACATCCAGGCGTGACAAGGAGTCGTTGAATATGATAAGAGTTATATTCTTTCACTTCACGTGGAAGTGGTGGCCGTGGCCCTACAAGGCTCATATCACCTTGAAGTACGTTCCATAATTGAGGTAGTTCATCAATGCTTGTCTTTCTAATAAACTTCCCAATTTTTGTAATTCGGGGGTCTTCTTTCATCTTAAACATCGCTCCTTCAATCTCATTAAATTGAAGAAGTTCTGTCAATTTTTCTTCCGCATCACTAACCATGGAACGGAACTTGTACATATAAAATTTTTTACCATTCTTTCCAACACGGATTTGTTTAAAGAATATAGGTCCGTTTGAATCTTCTTTTTTTATTAAAAATGCAACTATTATAAATAAGGGTAATAAAAGAATAATTCCAGCTAAAGCACCTATAATATCCATTAATCTCTTACTCATTTCGTAAAAACGGTCTTCTTTGAGTAAGGTATTACAATTTGAAGTAACAATTGTTTGCACTTGTGGTTCTGCCATGTTGTTCCGTCCCTCCCCTATATTTCAACTTTAAAATATATGTAAAATAGGGCATCTAACCCTTCCTCACACTACGCTATTGACAACCAAGTGCTAAGGTGGCTTGACACCCACAGCATAGCCGAGTATCTCCATTAATATAGGTTAGGAGACATCACCATTTCTTAACTACAATTAAACGATTGTTCTGTTTTCTTTAACAAACTTGCTTAGTTGTAATTAATTCTTTATCTTATATTGTTCAAGTAGGTTTTCTAACTCAGGTAATAGTTGCTTAGTGATTTCTTTATCTTTTAAGGCAAAATCAATCGTTGTCATAATGAATCCAAGCTTTTCTCCAACATCATAACGAGTGCCTTCAAAGTCGTATGCAAACACTCTTTGGTATTGGTTTAGATTTTGAATTGCGTCTGTAAGCTGTATTTCTCCACCAGCTCCAACTTGCTGCTCATCTAAGAAGTTGAAAATCTCTGGAGTAAGAATATAACGTCCCATTATGGCTAAATTTGATGGCGCTGTGCCTTGTTTTGGCTTCTCAACAAAGTTCTTTACGCCATATAAATTGTTAAAGCTACTTGATGGTTCAATGATTCCGTATCGGTGCGTGTCATTTTCTGGTACTTTCTGAACACCAATAATCGAAGCAGTCGTTTCTTCGTACTTTTCTATTAACTGTTTTAAACATGGTGTTTCAGCTTGAACAATGTCATCCCCAAGAAGTACGGCGAAAGGCTCATCTCCAATAAATTTCTTAGCGCAATTTACTGCATGACCCAAACCTTTTGGTTCTTTTTGACGAATATAATGTATATCAGCTAATTTTGAAGACTGTTTGACTTTCTCTAAAAGGTCAAATTTACCCTTCTCAAACAGGTTCTGTTCAAGCTCGAAGGCATGGTCAAAATGATCTTCAATTGCCCGTTTCCCTTTACCTGTTACAATAATGATGTCTTCGATGCCTGATTCAATAGCTTCTTCAACGATATACTGTATTGTTGGTTTGTCCACAATTGGCAGCATCTCTTTTGGCATGGCTTTTGTTGCCGGCAGAAAACGGGTCCCTAATCCTGCTGCCGGTATAATTGCTTTACGCACTTTTTTCATTGTAAAGGTTATCCTCCTTTAAAAAATCCCTAAAAACTTTTTCCTCTTAATATGTGAAGGTTGTTCAATAAGTACACTTTCACCTTTCATGACAAGTTCCGCATTTTCTTGCAAATAATAACGTGCGTCCACTCCGTACTGTTTTTGAATCGTTTCGAAAGCTCTGTTTAAATGAAACCCGCGACTTGATACGTTATGTGCATCAGAAGCAATAAAGTGTGCCATGTTCGCTTTTACTAAATCATGTGAAAAGTTCATGATTTTCTTTCCAAAGCTTCCATTAATGGAGTTGGCTGTGATTTGGGTAAGTGCACCTTCTATAATGAGATCATATAAAAGATCTGGATTCTCCATAATCTCACTATTGCGTTCAGGGTGAACGATAATCGGCGTGTAGTTTCTTAAACTAAGTTCATAGAGTATTTCAGCGGCGTAGGTTGGTACATTACTTGAAGGAAATTCAATTAGTAAATATTTCGACTGATGGTGCAACGGAATAAGTACATCCCGTTCAAGATCATCAACTAACTCTTTGTATAGTCGGATCTCTTGTCCGGGTATGATTTGAAGTGGTATTTTTCGTTGACGTAGTTCTTCATTAAAAGAATTAGTATGTTGAATGATAGAAACTCTCTCGTTCTCAAATCTACCATTTCGGTGATGTGGTGTGGCGTAAAGATGTGTAATTCCTTCCTTTACAGCCGCTTCTGCCATCAATAGTGCATCTTCTAATGTCTGTGCTCCGTCATCGATCCCCGGTAAAATATGACTATGTATATCAATCATGACTTCTCCCCTGCCTAAAATTCCAAACTTTAGAACTAGTTCACTATGAATCTAGTTCTATATGCTTAAATTCGGAAATCTATCGTTATATTACCATAGATACAAGATCTGACAACGGTGTTTTTTTGTCGAATAAACAAGAAACATCTTGGATATTTATTAATTTGTTCCGTAATAGTAGTAATAGTTATCTTTCTTCACTTCTTTGGCGTTCAACACCGTACCTAAAATCTTAGCGTTTGCATTTTCTAACAACTCTTTTGACTTTACTGCAGCTTCGATCTCTGTTTTCCCACTAGAGATCACTAGAATCACGCCATCCACTCGATGAGCAAGCAGTTGACCATCTGTTACCGCCATAATAGGCGGAGTGTCAAATAATACATAGTCATAAAGTGTACTTGCTTCTTCTATTAAATTATCCATAGATTTAGAGTTTATTAATTCTGATGGATTAGGTGGAACCGGTCCACTTGGCAACACATCGACATCAGGAATTTTCGTTGAGACTACTGCTTCTTTTAATGTCGTTTGACGTGTTAATACATTCGTTACGCCATAAATGTTACTTACTTTGAACGTGTAATGCACAGTTGGTTTACGCAGATCTCCATCAATTAATAATACCCGT
Organism: Fictibacillus nanhaiensis; assembly: GCF_036213205.1. Classification (GTDB taxonomy): domain Bacteria; phylum Bacillota; class Bacilli; order Bacillales; family Fictibacillaceae; genus Fictibacillus; species Fictibacillus nanhaiensis_E. Next base: position 80,622 of record NZ_JARMFC010000008.1, on the reverse strand, counting down.
TTCCCTTGCTGTGCTAGAACGACTGCAAGATTGGCAACCGTAGTAGACTTCCCTTCTCCAGGGCCCGATGAAGTAACCATTAATGTCTTAAACTCTTTGTCAATTGATGCAAACTGAATGTTTGTTCTTATTGTTCTGTATTGTTCAGAAATTGGTGATTTTGGATTAATATGCGTGATTAAGCTACGCTGGGTTAGATCTTGAATAGTCTTTCTAAACTTACGACTCAAGTGTTTCACTTCCCATCCGTTTACTTGCTGCTTTATTGATCACAGGCTTCTTTTCATCTTCAACTGAAATCTTAGGAATTGCGCCTAAAATAGGTAAACCTAGTACATTTTGAATGTCTTCTTCAGTTTTAATTGTGTTATCTAAGTACTCTTGTAAGAATGCAATCCCTACCCCTGCCATTAGCCCAACTACTAATGCAATCGCAATGTTTAGTAGTGGTTTAGGATTAACCGGTTTCGCATCGTCTTTCAGGACTGCTGGGGACAGTACTTTAACATTATCAACATTCATAATATCTAGAATCTCATCACTAAAAGTATCTGAAATGGCATTTGCAATTTTAACTGCTTGAGCTGGATCTTTATCCTGCACAGTTAAGTTAAACACCTGAGCATTTTGTTCACTGTTTACTGTAATTACTTCATTTAACTCTTCAGTTGTTTGCTTAAGATCTAAATCTTTTACTACTTTATCTAAGATTGTAGGACTCTTAATAATTACGCTATATGTGTTGATCATCTCTACGTTTGTACGAACTTGATTGGGGTCTAGGACAGGTTGTTCAGTAGATTTTTGGTTTACTAGGATTTGAGTAGATGCTTCATATACAGGTGTTAGGATGAAATAAGAGATGATACCGCTCGCTGCCACTGCTAACAAAGTGATTAATATGATTAAGCTCAATCGTTTGCGCAAAGTTTGGGCGATGTCTTTCAAAGAAATCGTTTCTTCCATAAATGCCTCCATCTATGTATTCTATTATTTTTAAGTTCGTTGTATTATAGCACAAAAAAATGTCGTTTTAGGAATTTTTTTATAAAACTTTGTAAAACTTGGCACTATTTTTACATTATACTAACATAATAAAATGTTTCTGTAATTAATTTATTTATTAAGATTATTCAAAACTGGAAACGCGTGGTATAATCCTTTTATTAAATGTACTTTATATGGAAAGAAGAGATTACAACAATGAAAAAGTTCTTAAAGATATTAGTGATACTTCTTGTGGTTTTAGCTATTAGCATAGGAGGATATGCCTACTATTTATATGATTCCGCAAAAAATGCTGTATCGGATATGCACGAGAAAGTAGAAACGGACAAGCCTAAACCAATTGTTGCAGGAAAAGAAGAGGATTTAAAACCTATTTCAATCTTGCTTCTAGGCGTAGATGAACGCAGTGGTGACAGTGGACGATCAGATACAATTATCTCCATAACAGTTAACCCAAAAGATAAAAAGATGTTAATGTTCAGTATTCCTCGTGACACCCGAACAGATATAATAGGAAAGAACAAAGTCGACAAAATCAATCATGCCTACGCCTTTGGCGGAACTCAAATGGCGATGGATACAGTAGAAAATTTCCTTGATACATCCATTGATTATTATGTGAAAGTAAATATGGAATCGTTTAAGGACATAGTGAATGCTGTCGGTGGTGTAGAAGTAAATAACCCTCGAGCTTTTGACTATGAAGGGTACTCTTTCCCAGCTGGACCGCAAGAACTTGATGGAAAAAAAGCATTGGCTTACTCTCGTATGAGATACCAAGATCCTAAGGGGGATCTCGGTCGTAATGATCGTCAACGTCAAGTCATTACTTCTATTATTGATAAAGGTGCACGAGTTTCTTCTATTACAAAGTTTGATAACATTCTAGAAATCCTTGGCGATAATGTAAAGACGAACATGACTTTCCAAGAGATGAAGGATATTCAGAAGAACTATAAAGGAGCAAGACATAATATAGAGTCTACTGAAATTAAGAGTTCTGGAGAGATGATCGGTGGAACTTACTATGGAATTGTGGATGAAGCTGAGCAAGAAAGAATACACACACTTTTAAATGAATATTTGAAATAATAGGTAATATGAACCAGACCTTTACAAGGTCTGGTTTTTTGTTATACTTTTTTAATGTAATAATCCCTTGTCGAACTTTGATGAAAATTGGCTAAAAGTTATATTTTTTTATGTTACTATGAAACATAATGTTTTTCTGAAAAAATGATATTTTTTGGAATTTTTCGACATATATCGTTATTTTACACCCATTACCAATTTTACGGGAATATGATACCATGAACATAGTAGGATATACTAAGGAGGAAACGTCTTTGTCTACGATTTCTGTATTAATGGTTGAGCCATCTCAACGCCCATCCATCGTGTCTATTGAAAATAATTTAAAAACATTTGAGGAAATTGTAAACGGCCCGCTCGACATGCAGCCATTTTACCGTTCACCCTTCAAAATCGTGTGTAACGTTGACAACGGTTATGAACTTACATACGGCAAGAAAAAGCCTCGTGACAGCTTTTTCATCGTAAAGCACGAAGGCCAATTTGAAGGCATTGATCGTACGGAGGCTGAAGAAGTACGTGATGTTTTGAAAGAGAAGATGAAGAAGTGGAAATAAAAAATACCAGCACCGTTTCAACGGTAGCTGGTATTTTTTTATTATTTATTTAGATTTATGATTCTTGAGAGGAATGCTGCAAATTCAGCTCTCGATAATTCAGCGTTCGGTCTGAACGTATTGTCACTAAAGCCACTCGTTAGATTGTTATAAACCAGGACACTGATTGGTTTATATGCCCAATGTGTAGCTTTTACATCAGTAAAACTTATTGTCTTTTCACCTTTTAAATCATAAGCTCTTTCAATAATTGATGCGATTTCCGCTCTTGTAATAGGTGCATTTGGTTTAAACGTTCCATTGTTATACCCGCTCATTATGTTATTCGCTTGTATAGCACCTATAGCGTTAGCAGCCCAATAGTTTGATGGAACATCCGAAAAGGTTGAAGGTGTTCCCGCTAGTTTGAGATGCCTAGAAATAATCGATGCCACTTCACCTCTAGTAATCTTATTACCGACACCAAATGATCCATCTGTATATCCTTTGACTAATCCGAGGTCATACAATTTATTGATTTCATTTTCAGCCCAATGGCCTTTGCTGTCCGTAAACTTACCAATTGGTTCAGACGCTTTTTTGACTATGATTTCTTGTACGGTGCTCTGATTACCAGCAGTATCTGTAGCTTGAATCATTAATTTCGTCTCTGCCGTTTGCACAGGAATCGTGATTATAAAGCTGCCATCTTCTGCAGCTGTACTCGATCCTAACTCACCCGTTTCACTTTGAACAGAAACATTAGAACCTGCTTCAGCTGTCCCGCTGATGTTGGTCGACTTGTTCGTTATTTCGTTAACAGTTGGTTTTTCAGGTGATATAGCATCTTTAACCGTGATCTCTAGACGTTCACTTTTGTTTCCTGTTTGGTCAACTGTTATGATGGTTAACTTCGTTCCTGCTTTTTGAAGTGGTATCGTGATGTTGAAATTTCCATCTTCTCCAACAATCGTTTTCGCAAACTCCACTGTACCTGAATAAACAATGATGTTTGATCCAGCTTCTGCTTTTCCAATAATTGTTGTTGATTTGTCTGTTAATTTTTCTAAAACAGGCGTTTCTGGACTCGTCACATCTTTTACAACTACCTCTAACTTTTCGCTTTTGTTACCCACTTTGTCTGTTGCAGTGATAGATAGCTTTGTTCCGGCTTTTTGAACCGGGATCGCAATGCTAAAAGTTCCGTCTTCTTTCGCAGTTGTCGAACCTATTTCGTCTGTTCCTACTTTTACAGAAACAGTTGAGCCTGCTTCTGCTATTCCTTTAACACTAGTAGATTTGTCCGTGACATCATTTACAACAGGCTTTTCTGGGTTAGTTGTATCTTTAACAACTACCTCTTGTGCTTCACTTTTGTTTCCTGCTTTGTCTGTTGCAGTGACAATTAACTTTGTTCCTGCTTTTTGAAGTGGAATTGTGATGCTGAAAGTTCCGTCTTCTTTAGTACTTGTTGAACCTATTTCTTTTGTTCCTACTTTTATTGAAACAATAGAATCAGCTTCTGCTTTTCCTGTAACAATTGTTAATTTGTCCGTGACTTCATCCACAACTGGCTTTTGTGGACTTGTTGCATCTTTAACAACTATCTCTTGTGCTTCACTAATGTTTCCTGCTTTATCTGTTGCAGTGACTGTTAGCTTTGTTCCGGCTTTTTGAAGTGGGATTGTGATGTAAAAAGCTCCATCTTCTTTCCCAGTTGTTAAACCAATTTCATGTGTTCCTACTTTTATTGAAACTGTTGAATCGGCTTCAGCAGTTCCAGTAACAGTTATTGCTTTGTCCGTGATTTCATCTACAACTGGCTTTTCTGGACTCGTCGCATCTTTAACAACTACCTCTTGCACTTCACTTTTGTTTCCTGCTTTGTCTGTTGCTTGGACAATTAACTTTGTTCCGGCTTTTTGAAGTGGAATTGTGATGTTGATAGTTCCGTCTTCTTTCGCAGTTGTTGAACCTATTTCTTTTGTTCCTACTTTTATTGAGACTGTTGAGTCGGCTTCAGCATTTCCAGTAACAGTTGTAGAATTGTCCGGCACTTTATTCACAACTGGCTTTTCTGGACTCGTTGCATCCTTTACAACTACCTCCTGTGCTTCACTTTTGTTGCCTGCTATATCTGTTGCTGTGACTGTTAGCTTTGTTCCGGCTTTTTGAAGTGGGATTGTGATGTTGAAAGATCCATCTTCTTTAGTACTTGTTGAACCTATTTCTTTTGTTCCTAGTTTTATTGAAACTGTTGAGCTTGCTTCTGCTTTACCTGTAATACTTGTTGATTTGTCGGTTACTTCATTCGCAACTGGCTTCTCTGGATTCGTTGCATCTTTAACAACTACCTCTTGTACTTCACTTTTGTTTCCCGCTTTATCTGTTGCAGTAACGGATAGTTTTGTTCCTGCTTTTTGCGCTGGAATTACAATGCTGAAAGTTCCGTCTTCTTTAACAATTGTTGAACCTATTTTAAATGTTCCTTTTTTTACAGAAACGGTTGAATCGACTTCTGCATTTCCTTTAATACTTGTTGATTTGTCGGTAACTTCATTCGCAACTGGTTTCTCTGGATTCGTTGCATCACTGACAACTACCTCTTGTGCTGCGCTTTTGTTTCCTGCTTTGTCTGTTGCTGTGACAGATAGTTTTGTCCCTGCTTTTTGAACTGGAATCTGGATGTTGAAAGATCCGTCTTCTTTCGTACTTGTTGAATCTATTTCTTTTGTTCCTACTTTTATTGAAACTGTTGAGACGACTTCTGCAGTTCCAGTAACAATTATTGTTTTGTCTGTTACTTCATCAACAACAGGTTTTTCTGGACTCGTTGCATCCTTTACAACTACCTCTCGCGCTTCACTTTTGTTTCCTGCTTTGTCTGTTGCTGTGACAATTAACTTTGTTCCGGCTTTTTGATGAGGAATCGTGATGTTGAAAGATTCATCTTCTTTAGTACTTGTTGACCCTATTTCGTCTGTTCCTACTTTTACTGAAACAGTTGAGCCTGCTTCTGCTTTTCCTTTAACACTAGTAGATTTGTCGGTTACTTCATTTACAACAGGCTTTTCCGGATTAGTTGCATCTTTAACAACTACCTCTTGTGCTTCACTAATGTTTCCTGCTTTGTCTGTTGCTGTGACAGATAGCTTAGTACCTGCTTTTTGAACTGGAATCGTGATATCGAAAGTTCCATCCTCTCCAGCAGTTGTTGAACCTATCTCGTCTGTTCCTACTTTTACAGAAACAGTTGAGCCTGCCTCTGCTTTACCTGATACAGCAGCAGATTTGTCATTCACTTCATCCACTTCTGGTGTACTCGGTGCTTGTACATCCTTTTCATTGATCGTGAATGTACCATTGCTTAAATCTGAAGCATCAGCATCAATAATGGTCGAATTTTGATTTGTATCTACTATTTCAATAGAATCTACTAACCAATTTCCAATTTCTGTCGTTTCAGTGGCAATAAAATTACCCAGAAACTTACCGTTTGCAGAATCATAATTTAGAACAATAGATGTTTTTTCCTTACTTTTTGGAGAAGTATAGTGTACAGTGGCTTCCTGCAAATGAGTATCATCAGCAGCTTCTACTGTAATTCCTATTTTGTCTCCTGCTTCAGCCACTTTCTTATCGATAGATAGACTCGTGAATGTAGGAGGGTTTTCTTCTGTATATACTTTGAAATCCCCTGAATGAAAGAGGTCACCATAGTATGAATTATATAGCCCAGCCGTATTAGTGAAAGTATAGTAAATGGTCATCATATATACATTGTAATTTGTTCCTTCTGAGTGCATTTCTATCGGCATACTTCCTTCAAACGCATTTGACTCGCTATTATAATGAAGACCTACAGTAAAGTTTTTTCCATTCTCAGGTGATTCATAATACAGGTTCATATATCTTATATCTGTATGATCTGTTACATTCACTGAAACATTCATTGTGTCCCCGGCAGTTAATTCTTTATTAATGACTTTAATATTTTCGATAACGTCTTTTCCACTCGTTCCACTTACAGTAAAGTCTCCCGTATCGAATAGACTTCCATATTGCCAATTGTATAAAGTATTCGTAACACCTGGTCCATACATACTGAGCATGTCCATTTGATAAACGCCTGAGTCAAAGTTACTTTGAGCTGTAACCACCCCTTCATAAACATCTGTTTCCGGGTTATACGTTAAAGTAATGGTGTGATTTTTATGTGTAACTGGCGTGTCATAATATAAAATCATGGAATGAACATCTAGCTTTTGAGATGTCTTCACCTTGATTGCCAATGTTTCACCGGCAGCAACTTCTTTTTTGTCTAACGTAATACTTTCAATGACATTAATGCCCGCAGTACCGCTAACAACAATGTCGCCTTTTTCAAATTGAAGAGGATCTTCGTATTGGTGAATACTATGAATACCTAACGTGCCATACGTACTTAACATGGTTAACTTATATGTACCTGTTTCAAAGTAACTATTAATAGGAAAAGAACCTTCATAGCTTCCTGTTAAAGGATTGTGATCTAAGCGGACCGTATAATTCTGACTAGTGACAGGCGAACTGTAATAGGCATTAAGATAACTAATACCTGTATGATCTTTCATTCTCACACTGACTTGTACCGTCTCACCTTTGGTTACTTCGTTTTTATTAACCGTTATACTTTCTAACAGAGAATTTTCGTCTTCTATAACCACAATCTTTGTGGCATCACTCACATTCCCTGCTTCATCTTTTACTTCTACTATCAATTCCGTTCCCGTTAACTGATATGGAATAGATATAGTAAAATTCCCATCTTGACCAACAACTGCCGAACCAATTTCTTCGGTTCCTGACTGTACGGAAACCATTGATCGCGCTTCAGCTGTTCCTGTTAAGCTTGTAGACGTATCCGTTACTTCGTTAACGACAGGCGCTTCTGGCTTTGTCACATCTATAACAGTCACACTTTTCGGGGCACTGCTATTACCAGCTTTATCTGTAGCTGCGATTGATAAGTTTGTTCCTGCTTTTTGCAGCGGAATGCTAATCGTGAAAGTTCCATCTTCCGCTGTAATATCTGAACCTAACTCTTCCGTTCCAGACTTTACAGATACCGTTGATCCAGGCTCAGCCGATCCTTTTATAGTTGTAGATTGATCGGTAATATCCTCCACTGTTGGGCTTACTGGTGGTGTAGTGTCTTTGGGTTGAGAATCTACCGTGAAATCTGTATGATTCTTATCCGGTAATGTGGTCCCGCTGTATCCGTTCAACAATATCCTGTTCCCTGCATTGTCACTCAAGTCAATCCACGTGATGCTCCATACACCGTCTTCATCAACAGATTTAATAGTATAGTTACCTTCCCACACTTGTTCAACATCGTTGTAAAACAATTGAATTCCTTGAAGTTTATTTTTAGATTGAGGTTGATATCCTAGATTAATATATTGAATACCTGATTGATTATCATTTATTTTTGCTTTTACAGTAACCTTTTCCCCAGGTTTTGCTGTTTTTGGACTAACTTCCATACTTGTAATTTCAGGTGGAAGTGAATCTCCGTTTTCATTTTCAACAATAAAATTAGTCAGATTTTTATCTGGTAATGTTGTTCCGTTATATCCGTTAATTAAGACCCTGTTTCCCGCATTGTCACTTAAGTCAATCCACGTAATACTCCATACTCCATTTTCATCATCCGGCTTAACGGTATATTCACCTTCCCACACTTGTTCAACATTGTTGTAAAACAATTCAATTCCTTGGAGTTTATTTTTAGATTGAGGTTGATATCCTAGATTAATATATTTCACACCTGATTGATTATCATTTATCTTCGCTTTTACAGTAACCTTTTCCCCAGGTTTTGCTGTTTTTGGACTAACTTCTATACTTGTGATTTCAGGTGGAAATGAATCTCCGTTTTCATTTTCAACAATAAAATTAGTCAGATTTTTATCTGGTAATGTTGTTCCGTTATATCCGTTAATCAAGACCCTGTTACCCGCATTATCGCTTAGGTCAATCCAAGTAATACTCCATACTCCATTCTCATCATCCGGCTTAACGGTATATTCTCCTTCCCAAACTTTTTCGACTTCGTTATAAACCAAATAGATTCCTTGGAGTTTATTTTTAGATTGAGGTTGATATCCTAGATTAATATATTGAACGCCTGATTGATTATCTTTAAGATGCGCCTTAATTTTAACTGTTTCCCCTACACTTAAGTCTTGAGACATTACTTCAATACTTTCTATTTCTGGAGGTACAGAATCAACCATAGAAGCAGCAAAAGCTTCTACACCAGGCACGATAGGTTGAAAGCTTAAAGTACATATAACTACCATAATGATGGTAGTCTTTAATTCTTTTAATTTTTGAATACTCATTAAACGTCTCCCACTTCTAATAAAATCAACTACTAAATTACTTTTATAAGAAAATATAACTCTATTCTAGAATGATATTTTTACCTGTAATGTTTTATCCTCCCTTTTTACCACTTACTAATATTACTATTTATTTTATTATTTTCAAATAAATATTTCCGGTATTTAGTAATTAGTTAGATTTAGACATCAAGCCAATTATAATTAGGTCTCAATCTATTAATGTGCTCTCTTCTTTTTTCCATTGCGAACATACCGTTAAGGGCGCCGTAAAAATACTGTATAAAACTCGTTTTTATCTTTTTTAGTTTGTAGTGTAATACGGTTGTTTTGAAGGCATCAATAACAACAGAAGTTAAGTGTTCAAGAGGTTTTTGAAAGTTGAATTTGTTATACGCAATATGTGCTTTGTGCCAGAACGTGTATATCTCGGTTGCTCTGTCATAGAATGGTTTTACTGTTTGGATAAAGTCATGCGGGACACTATTGGGTACGTAGGTGTAATCGAGGTCTTGAAGTTGATGCTTATTAGATATAGGTGGAGTTGTGATGGTAACGTTCTTTTCCTGACGTATGTTTTGATCTTTGTTTTCTAGATTTGATAGAAGATTTAAAGATTCAAGCTTTGTTTTGGTTGTTTGAACCTTACTCTGAGAAGGAGTTTCTTGTGTGTCGCGATGTATCATTTGTGTTTCAGATGGTGCTTCAATTGGGTAAAAAACAAAAATATTGTGAGCAAGTCCACCGCTTGTTCTGTATGTGTTGTGGACCTTTAAGAAGCCCGTTGATTTCGCCTTTCTAAGCATTCTCATAAAGGTTGCTCGTGAAATGCCACCTTGTTTTTTGGAGCACGCTGAGACGAGTGTAGCAATCTTGGCGTTAGCTACACCTGGCACGACAACACTGTACTGGCTCAAAACTTCGAACGCTATGTATTCAGATCTCGTGAATAGATCGGGATGTTGCTGAAGGAACATGTCCTTATGTTGGTTGAATTCGCCTACGGTTTGAAATTTGCTCATGTTTTTGAATTGATAGATGTTCCCTGCTCTCATTTTTCTCTTCCTCTCTTTAATTGACTCATCATATAGATGTGTAGAGGGAGAGGAAAAGAGCTATATAGTAGAAAAAAATTTTGTAATGCTGTGTTCTTTGTCGAGGGGTGTCGACTCGCGAGTATATTTCATTTTTTGTGAGATTATATCTCTTTTTCGTGAGAATATTACTCAATTTTGTGAGATTACCAAGCAAAGTCGTGAGATTCCGCTGTCAGAGCCTCTCCACTACTCCTTCAAGAGTGGTAAACAAGACAAAAATAGCTGATCTCGTCGATCTCCCTACCAGGAAACCGCTAAGATCAGCTTTATTTTCAAGTCAACTCCACCGTATACGTAAACTTATCTCCTCTCGCAACCGAAACCGTGTATTCTATGATTTCTGATTGTTCGTAGGCGATCCGCTCTAATTGAAGACACGGTGTTCCTTCTTCAATGTTCAATATCTCAGCTTCGTCTTTCATCGCACTAATCGCTTTAAAGCTTTCCGATGCTTTTGAAATATTCATGTCGTACTCATTTCGGAACCATTCATACATAGACGTATTCTCGAGGTCTTTGCTGTTTAAGTTCTTGAAGCGACTGGCCGGAAGATAAGAGGTTTCGATCAACATCGGATCTTGATCGGCGAGCCTTAGTCTTTTAAAGATGTACACTTCGTCCTCAACAGACAGATTCATGATTCGGGCAACTTTACTGCTGCACACCGTCTTCTGAAAGGAAATGATCTGAATGGATGGTGTCTTCCCAACCTTTTTCATCTCTTCTGTAAAACTATAAATTTTTACTAAACTCTGGTTGTGCACTTTCTTGGCTACAAAGGTGCCTTTGCCATGGATCTTATAAATATAGCCCTCTTTTTCAAGTTCTTGTATGGTTTGCCTTACCGTTGTTCGGCTCACTTGATACGTTTCGCACAGCTCTCTTTCGGAAGGCAGCTGATCTTCTTCGGCAAACTCGCCGGATTTAATTTTGCCAATCAATAGATCCATCAGCTGATAATATAAAGGAAGTCGATTATCTTTTAGAATCACGTTAAGCTCCTTACGGGTACGTATGTCATTACCAGTAGTATATAGGAAGCTTTCTGTTGAAACAATTAAGAAATGATGCCTGTCACGATTGAACCAGCTGGTACTTCAAAATCACTCACTTTTCCACCTAATCGAAGTGATACTGGAACGTTTTCTGCCGAACGATTCAACAGAACAACCACAATCGAATCATCCAGATTTTTTAGACTGACTACATCTAGTTTATCTGTATATTTCGTGGATGCGATTCGTTTTGCTCCTGGTTCGATATAACGGCTGAAGTGACCGATATATGTGTACGACAACTTCTCCTGTACGATATCGTTTTCTGTGTCACACATGATTGGCGCATCACAGAAATTGTTCACGTGGTTCGGTCCACCCTCTTTATTCAGCAGGATGTTCCAATCGATAAATGCGTTCATGCCGGCATTGATGTTCCCGATGATGTCATACGCGTACATCTGTGCATTCTGAAGCTGACCCGCTTCACTAAAACGACTATACTCCACGCAGCCTTCTGTAAAGATTAACTTCTTATCTGGAAACTTCTCTCGAACAAGGCTAATCGCATCAAAATGCTCGCCTGTATACCAGTGGAACGCCACACCTTGAACCATCTTATTCGTTTCTTCATCGATAATGTCACACGCACGTTCGTACATTCTTTCTTTGTTGTGATCCCAGATCAATACATCCACATCTAACAAGTCATTTTCCTTTAACGCAGGGTAGAGATAGTCTCTTAAGAATTCTTTTTCTTGTTGTGCTGTATACAAACACGAATCCCACGTTTGTCTAGCATTCGGCTCGTTTTGAATCGTTAGCATATTAACCGAAAAGCCTTTTTTGCGGTATTCCTTGATGTAATGAGCAATATATTTTCCCCAGAACTCTCGATATTCCGGTTTTAGTGAGCCACCTTCCACACGTTGTTCGTTCGTTTTCATAAAAGATGGCGGTGACCATGGCGACAGCATCACACTCAGTGACTTTCCAGCAGTTTCTTCAGCCCCCTCTAACATCGGGATGATGTATTGTTCATCCCGTTCTAGACTAAACGACTTGAACTCCGTATCAGTCGGATCGCTCATCGCTTCATACTGACCTACTGAAAAATCACAGCTATCGATATGCGTGCGGACGAGGTTATAACGATTTCCTTCAGGGCCGAAATAAGCATCTAGAACTTTCTTTTTGTTTTCGTCACTCATCAAAGAGAAAGTATGACCTGACGCTTCTGTAATAGCACCGCCAAATCCGTCAAATGTCTGGTATTCCATATCTGGATAAAGGTTAACCACTTTCATCTCGACTCCTGTATCTTGGGAGAATTCTCGGCTGTCCTCAACGGTTTTCTTCGTGTCTCCTTGGTAGGTAGTTGTGATCCATTTTATCTGCATGTTTGTATTCTCCTTCTGTTGAACATCATTTTCTAAGTAATGTCATCGCGCATTTCGAACCGAGTGTAAAGTGGAGGATCTCATCGTTATCCTGCTTGAGCTCAATGGATTGTTCCTTCTCACTATCATTAAAAAGTACAGTTGCGATCGATTCATCAGTATTTTTAAAAGCAACCGTTCGAATATCTTCTGTACTGGTTGAACCAATTCTTACCGCTTGCGGCTGAACAAACTTGCTAAAGTGAGCGAGCGCGTAATAATCGAGCGTATAGGTTAACTTTTGGGTTTTCTGTTCGACCGTTACAACGCCTCGGCACGTACTCTGTCCAAAGCCTGGAACAGAGGGGCCGTTCTCTTCATCTAATGCCATGTTCCAGAGGACAAAGGACTTTGAATCGTTACGCATGATCTCAATCCCCGTACGCATGACATTTGAGAACGCGGGTTCAAACGCTGGAATCCACTCTCCACCAGATCCTTCTGTAAAATGCACTTCTTTTTCCGGATAGACTTTATGTACTTGATGCTGAGCAACCGGTCGACCGCCATACCAATGCCACGCGACACCATCTACCGCATCTCCTACATCATTGATCACATGCAATGGATAATCCGGACGATCCCAGTTATGGTCATAACAAAGAATCTTGGTATCTATTCCATTCTCAATGAACCGCGGTTTCAGGTGATTTTTGATATAATCGGCTTGTCGCTCTGCGGTCATAAGCATGCCGGGATAATGACCCGGCACAAAAAGAGGTTCGTTTTGCGGCGTAATCGCATAGATTGGAAGGCCTTCTTCACCGTATGCTTTAATATAATTTACAAAGTAATCGGCATACACGCTGTAGCATTCTTCCTTTAACTCCCCGCCGATCATCGAATTGCTCGTTTTCATCCAAGCAGGTGCACTCCATGGGGAGGCCATTAGTTTAATCGACGGATTTAATTGCAGCGCTTTTTGTACCAAGGGAACGATGTCATCTAGATCATGCGCGATTGAAAAGTGTTTCAGTGAAAAGTCTGTCTCTCCGTCTGGAAGGTCGTTGTAGCTATACATCTCTCGAGCATAATCGGAAGACCCCATCGGATTACGCAGCACAGAAAGTCCGATTCCCTTCTCAGGGTGGAACAACTTTTCCATAAGATCTGTTCGGTCGTTTTCATCTAGAATTTGATGAATGAGATAAGCTGCAGAATCGGTGAATGAAGCACCAAATCCGTCGATTTCTTGATAGATTTCTTCTGTGTTCACAGTGACGGTTACCGTGGGATCAGAAGGTGGTGCGCTCACACGAACTTCTTCGATCTCTTTTTGAACAAACAGATCATGTTCTCCAGTAGATTGATAGATGGTTAGGTTTTTCATGCGATCTCCTTTTCTTCCTTTATGGATGCATAGTTGTTAAATAGTCTTTCAAACAGAAACGATTTCACATAAGCCGATAGAGAGAACCCTAAGAACAGCCACAGAACGATTAATTGTGGCAGAAAGATTGGGACCAACCCTACAAACAAAAGCGTAATCGCAAACAGTAGAATGGAATAAGCCATCGAATGAAAGCTTATGAAAATAGCATTCTTTATGATCTGAAAACTACGGTTCTCAAACTTAGCAAGTAGGGGGAATACGTATAAAAACGAAAGCAACGAAACCGTGACTACAAACAGCAGTGGGAAGAGTATCGCTGAGCCTTTTCCCATTAAAAACTGCGCTGCGAATAAAAAAGTTGCCGCTGTTGCGAATATGGTTAGCCAGATTTTCGTGCTTTGTTTGAAGTTGCGTTTGAACCCGTTCCAGAAGTCAATGGCTATGCTAGTTTCTTCGTTTTTGACCATCTTGAAGGTTGTGGTGTACATGGCTGTTAGTGCTGCGCCGATTGTGATGATGGGCAGGCAGCTCATGATGAACAGCACGTTTAGTACGAGTAGGTCGAAGATTCTGGCTAGCGTTGTGAAGATTTTGCCTTCTATATGAAAGATTTTTTGCATGTTTGATTCCCCCTTGTAGAGCTAAGCTTTGCTGCGTGAATGAGGTTGATTTCCGTTTCAGGTGCTCGCTTTCCGCGGGCAGGCGGTGAGCCACTTGCCGCTTTGCGCCTTTAAGTGTCTCACCTGACCGCTTGTCCCGCAGGAGTCTCGCACCTTTCACTACAATCAACTATTTCAATGAAGAGAAAACTTCAACAACCCTTTACACGTTACTTCTGAGTGTAAGTAAAATGAGCACACTTTCCCAATGTCAATGATGATTATTTCATCCCCAGCTTCTCACGGTTTTGTTCCATTTTCTTTGTTTTGAGCTCTGTGATCTTATCCCAGTTGTTTTCGTCTAGGAATTTTTCGTAGCTCTTAAGTTCTTTTTCGAACTGTTTGTCACTCTTTGCTCGAACCATGCTTACGACTGTTTTTTTCCATTCGGTGTCGATGGCACTGAATGAGCGTGCTTCTGGTGTTCCTTGATCAGGGTTTGTTCCTTCTAGTACGAAGTGTGGCACGAGTTTTCCTTTGCCCCATTCTGTCATCTGTTTGGTTGCTTCGATCGTTGAGTCATCGCTCAGCAAGTTGTATTTATCATGTCCGAAGAAGAAGAACTCTCCGAAACGATATTCTTTTTTGTATTGATCAGGATTCTTCGTGCGCATTTCTTTGATCTCTGGTTTGTACTCGTATTTTCCGTCTGCGTTCACTGTGTAGGTTTCGCCTTCAATTCCGTACGTTACGAGCGTTTGCCCTTTCTCGCTCAACAAGTACGTGAACAACTGAGTTGCTTTTGCTGGCTCTTTACTCTTTTTCGTTATATAGTTCATCATCCAGCCTGTGATTCCCGATTGATTTAGAGTTGGTGCATTCCCTACCGTGCTTTCCGGTCCATCTACCGCAATGTATTCACTTCCAGGGTTGTTAGTCTTGAAGCTTTGCAGTGCCCCACCTTTTTGTGGAATTCCACTGATCAGCATGGATGCATATTTACCTGATTTGATCTTTTCTTCCATCGCTGTGTTGTCGTCGGCAAAGCTATCATCACTGATGCCACCTTTTTGATACACACCGTTAAACGTTTCTAACCACGTTAAGTAGTCTTTATCTAGATTACGGTTGTAGAATTTACCATCCTTTGTTTCAAGCGGAACACCGATATAGTCTTGCAACACTTCACCAAATGCTTCACTCGGTCCAAAAGGAATCAATTTCGGGAATTGCTCCTTAATCTTTGTCATCGCACTTTGGAATTGTTCTGGTGTTTTCATCTCCGGTTTTCCAATCGCTTCATACACATCTTTACGAATAACAAATGCTGTTGTTGCTGGGATAACACCTTGGTCATAATCGGCTTGTGTATTGGAGAAGTTGGCATAACCATATGTTTTGCCGTCTTTCAGTTCGTGCCATTTTAACGTATCTTTTACCGCTACTTTATGAAAATAAGGATCATACGTATCTGCTAGTTCGTTCAGTGGCAATGCCCATGTGTTCGCTTTTTTCGCGATCGGTGAATTCGCATCAAAGATAGAGATGATGTCCGGAATGTCTCCACCAGAGAAAAGTGCGTTTAATTTCGTATCATCACCCGTGATGAACTTCACATCGATGTTTAAGTCCTTCTTGATCTGTTTTGTGACGAAGTCGTTGCCAAAATCAGCATTCCACCAATCGGCGTTTACGTACCATGTTAAAGTAGTCGTTTCATCTCGCTTATCTAGCTTCCAAGCAGGTGTCTCTTTATCTACTTTGTAATCTGGTTTTTTCAGTCCAGCACTCTCAGTTTCTGAATCACTTGAACAGCCTGTTAATACCATAAAAACCGCTAACAATAACACTAAGCCTTTGCCAAACATAGATTTGATGGTCCTCATTTCTTTTTCCTCCTTTGGATTAAAAACTGTTAACGCTTTCAAAAATAATTGTGAAGATAGTTCATTTTTGTTTCAGACTATTCTTTCACCGCTCCAAGCATCATTCCAGATATGAAATGTCTCTGTAGGAGTGGATAGATAAGGATGATTGGTAAGGTCGTGATGACAATTGTGGCCAACTGCACACCTCTTGCCGTTGTTTCAATGACGACTGAGCCGCCGATATTTTGCAT
Organism: Fictibacillus nanhaiensis; assembly: GCF_036213205.1. Taxonomy (GTDB): domain Bacteria; phylum Bacillota; class Bacilli; order Bacillales; family Fictibacillaceae; genus Fictibacillus; species Fictibacillus nanhaiensis_E. The sequence continues at coordinate 64,015 of NZ_JARMFC010000008.1, read as the reverse complement.
CGTGTTGGTTTGAGACTGAACGATGATTTCATAGATTTTCATCTGTAACGGATAGAGTGCTTGATCCGTTATGTATAATTTTGTCGTGATAAAATCGTTCCACTGACCCACTCCGTTAAAGAGAGCGATCGTCGCTAGTGCTGGTTTGGACAATGGAAGGTAGATGCTCCAGAAGATTCTCCAATCGCCTGCGCCATCGATTTTAGCTGAGTCCTCTAGAGACTTAGGAACATTTCTAAAAAAGTTCATCAAGATAATAACATCAAAAAAGCTGAATAATGCCGGAATGATATACACCCAAAAGCTGTTTAACAGTCCTAGTGATTTAATAAGTAGGTACGTCGGAATCATACCTCCGCTAAAGAACAGGGTGATGATACCGAGTGCCGAATAAAGCTTGCGTCCTCTTAAGTTCTGTTTGCTGTAGGCATAAGCGACCATCGCACAAAACAGAACATGTGTACTCGCGCCAATGACGGTCTTTGCAACAGAGATGAAGAATGCCTGCCAGATCGTCTCGTCTCTAAACACCGCTCGATAGTTTTCCATCGAGAACTCTTGCGGCCAAAACACAAACCCGCCTTCTGCTAGCGACCTTCCAGAGCTAAATGAAGAAACGAGCACGTTCCATATCGGAATAATGATGATGAACGTGAAGATTAGCAACAAAGACATATTGATGAAGTTAAAAATCCGACTATCTAAATCTCCTTTAACTACTTTTCCTGACATGAATGCCCTCCTCTCTATAGTACGGATTGTCCTTCGTTTAATCGTTTTGTGACTTTATGTGCACTGACTAAAAGGATGAGTGACACGATCGACATACGCTCGTCCTCATGAACACGCAGAATCAGGAAAAAGCAGAAGTACTTAGTACGTACGTGTATCGAATCGGTATGACGCAAGGGGATTTCTCTTATGCGACAGCCGTGGGTCTTGGCTGCTTCATAATAAGTAGGATCGATCTTAGACATAACAGCGAGATACAGGATCGTTCCCCAACCGACTTCTTTCCAAATGTCAGACAGCGTGGCGATCCACCAATACTTCCCTGCGTCGAGCAAGTAGTTTTGCGGATTATCCATAAGTCCGACCGCCATCAACGTTTGATTCAATAATCCAGTCGTTGAAAACCAAGTGATGAGCATTCCACCGAGTACGATCCACGATAGAAAGTGAGGCAGATACGAGATCGTCTGCATAAAGCGTTTGATTGGTCCATCATGCAGTTCATAGATCATGATTGCTAATATAATCGGAGCGATGAATCCAATCGCGAGCTTCATTAAACTGATGGCCACCGTGTTGACCATCGCTTCCCAGAAGAACTTGTCTGTCATGATGATTTGAAAATTCTTTAATCCAACCCATGGAGCGGTGGAAAAGGTGTCGAGCGCTGTGTATTGTTTAAACGCGATCAAGAGACCATACATCGGGATGTAGCTGAAGATAATCATAAATATGAGACCTGGGATAATCATGGATTGCAGTTCCCATTGATTTTTAAAGTCTTTGAAAAACCGTTTGAACCTAGGTCCTAGTGGCTTTTTTTCTTTTATTTCAACGTTGTTGTTCTCCATAACCGTTGACTTCACAATTCATCTCACTCCCTTGCTGTTTTTATAAACTTTTGTTGCTATAAGCTGTGTTGTTATTTATGAGCGGTTGGTTTCCGTTACAGGTACTCGCTTTCCGGGGGGCGTGCGGTGAGCCTCTTAGTGCCTTGCACTATTTAGAGTCTCACCTGTCCCGCTAATCCCCCAGGAGTCTCGCACCTTTCACTCCAACCAACTAGTCTATGGTGTATTGAAAACATCAAAAAAACGTTTTTATTAGTGGGTAAAAAAATTATCTTCCTACTAATTGTTCTACTTTTAGATTGCTTGAGCGTCGGACGATGATTTCGCCTTTTAGCTTTTGGATCATGCCTTTTTCTTTTTGTTGGATCAATTTCACGAGATGATCTACGGCTAAGATGCCTTGTCTAGAAATCTGGTTCTTAACTGTGGTTAGTGGTGGCGAGAAGTATTCGGCTAGATTGATATCATCGAAGCCCATTACGCTAATGTCTTCGGGAATCTGATAGCCTTCTGATTTCAGCGCTTTTATACAACCGATCGCACTCACGTCATTTCCTGCTAAGAAAGCATCTGGTAACTTTTCAGGATGCAATTTGATAAAGGATTTAACTGCGTTATATGTACCTTCTTCTTCAAAGAACCCTTGTAGGATGTAGCTCTCGTCAAACGGAAGATTGTGTTCTTTAAGTGCAGCTAGATAGCCATCTCTACGCTGAACACTGTCATACATCGTGTCCACACCTGAGATGTACGCGATTTTTTTATGTCCTAAGCTGATCAGGTACTTGGTCGCGTCATACCCCGCTACATAAGAATCAAAGATCACGCTTCCCATTGTATCGTTCTCCAAAACGCGGTCCAGAAACACCGCTTTAACCTGCGCCTCTTCCATTACTGATACATCTTTGTCATCGATCAGTAGTTCCTCAAATATGATCACACCATCAAGGCGTTGTCCTAAAATATTGCTTAAGATCACGCGTTTATCTTTTGCGACCACAATGTTTAAGCCGTATCCTAGCTTTTCGCAGTGTCGTGCCATCGCTTCAACCAATACATAAAAGTAAGGACCGCTGACACTTGTTGTAAAGAACCCGAGCATCTTGCTTTCGCCAGCTTTTAAGAGCTTTCCGTTAAGGTTCGGAATATAATTCAATCGTTCCGCAACCTCCAACACGTGTGCTTTTGTAGCTGGAATGAGCACATCAACGTTGTTTAACGCGTTGGAAACAGTCGAAATGGATACGCCCGCTTCCCTTGCCACATCTTTTATCGTTACTTTTCTCATTGCATTCTTCCTTCTTAAAACGTTTTTATTTTGGTGCAATAAAGAGCTTTTTACTTATCGTTTTATTATGTAAGCGTTTTCTAAAGTCTCAAAAATAGTGGGAGGGCTATTATTTCGTCCTCCCTTTCGTATTTCCAGTTCTTTTCTCGGCGTTTAAAGTATAAAACCTCGAATCTGCACAGAAATATAAAAACGTTTTTATTTTATTTTAAATTAACACATCCGTTTCTTAACTACAATCTATTTTTGTTAATTTTCTGAATTTTATATAGATTTACCTATTTCTTTAGCTCTATTTCCACAGTCACCGGATAATGATCAGATGGGTAGCCTTGCTCCATTTTTGTTCTAATAATCTTGGAATCAGAGATGATTACGTCTTGAGAAGTAAAGATAAAATCTATCGGCTCACCTTGCACTTCCCCTTTAAAATCATGGAATGTTAGTTGTTCTTTAACAGGTTCATCTATCGTCATAAACGCATTCTTTAAATGCAGCTCTTTTTCACAATACTGAAGCGTCTTACTGCTAGGAACATCATTAAAATCTCCCATCAATAGAAACGGCAGATGCGAGGTCTGGTTCAACCTATGAATCGTCTCTCCGATGAGTTTGATTCCTTGAATACGTGCTTCCTTACTCATATGATCCAGATGGGTGTTGAACACTCGGAATCTAGTATTGGGCTCTTTAATAAGTGAGAACTCAGCCCACGTACACACGCGCGGGTAGCTCGTATTCCAGCTCATACTGCCTACCTCGTCCGGCGTTTCAGATAGCCAAAATGTATTTGAATCTAGTAATGTGAACAGATCTGTTCGATAAAAGATCGGAGTCCCTTCATCATCTTTTCGGCGTGGCTCTCCTGTCCAGTCATACTTTAAAAGATTCTGCATAACATCGCTAATCATTGACTTATTCGCTTCTTGCATCCCAACAATAACAGGCGACTGGTCGTTGATCACTTGACTTACACCTTTATACCGTTCACGCCAAGCGTTCTCTTGAAGACCTGGAATATCCACTCTTATATTAAACGTCATCACTTTCATCAGCTGTTTCGCACCCCTATCGTTTCAACTTCGTAATTGAACGTCCCTATAGGTTGTTTCAAGTCATTGATATAAAGGTTGAATGTACCAGGTTCAATACTTGGTTGCAAATGATTATTTAAATAGGTTAAGTCCTCTACTGTTAACATCAATTCCACATTTACCGTCTCGTGAGCTGGTACGTGAACCACTTTGTATTTCTTCATTTCTCGTGTTGGACGTACGACTTTTGAGACTAGATCTTCTATATAAAGAATCACGATTTCCGGATACTCGTATGAACTTGAGTTTTCCAGTTGGAACGAGATTGTTAGTTCTTCACCATTCTTCAATACACTGTTAGAAATTTTAATATTGCTATATTTTGTGTTCGTATACGTAAGTCCATCACCAAACGAGAACAGCGGACCCACTTCACAATCCTGATAACGGCTGCTATAGCTTGAATCATTCGCCGGACGTCCAGAGCTGTATTCGTTATAATGAATAGGAACTTGTGATGAATAACGCGGAAACGACATCGTTAATTTTCCTGAAGGTGTATCTATTCCTGTTAAAAGTTCAGCAATCGCTGTCCCCGCTTGTGTTCCAGGGTACCAGCACCATAGGAGAGCAGGAATATCATCAATAATATTTTGCAGCGCTAAAGGTCTTCCCGAGAAACAAACGCATGCATACGGCTTGTTTAAACGCTTAATCTCTCTAATTAATTCCTGCTGCTTATCCTCGAGCTCAATATGAACACTGCTATGTCCCTCTCCGCTTAAATCCCAGCGTTCTCCAATAGCCGCAATGATATAGTCAGATTGAACAAGTTCATCCTGAGGACATTCTTCTAGTGTCTCATACGCTTTGACGTTTAACGGACCATCTAGTGATTGCAGTCCTTCCGTTAGCGAGATAACATTATCAAAGCTCCCTTTGCACGGCCAGTTCCCGAGCAGCTCTTTTGTTTTCGCGAACGGTCCAACGATCAAGACGTTTTTCACATTTTTCGGAATGGGCAGCAACTCTTCATTCTTCAACAACACACAGCTCTTTTTCGCCGCTTCCTTTGAGAATTGTAAGAATTCCTCATTTAAGATAAGCTGTTTCTCTTTCTCTTCATCTACATAAGGGTATTCAAATAAACCAAGCTCATTTTTAAGCTGTAAGATCTTAAGAACCGCAGCATCTATATCCTCTAGAAGTTGTGGATGTTTTGATACAATCTCCTGATAGTTTTCAAGGTAAAGTGTTGATACCATCTCAATATCAATTCCAGCGGTTAGTGCTAACTCTGCCGCCTCTTTCCCATTTGCGGCTACTCTATGATTCTGAAGCTCAGCGACAGCACCCCAGTCTGAGATCACAATGTTTTCAAACTGATAGCGATCTCGCAAAATGTCTTTCATCATTTCTTCACTCGCCGTAACCGGAGTTCCGTTAAAGGTATTGAATGAACTCATTACAAACTTCGGCTTGTCATTGAGTGCGATTTCGTACGGCTTACCGTAGTACTCAAAGAACTCTCGCATCGACATATCGACGGTGTTATAGTCCTTACCACCAACAGCCGCGCCATATGCTGCAAAATGTTTGAGACAGGCTGCTACTCCGTCACCTGAAATCTTTCCATCACAATCTTTTTGGTAGCCTCTAATCATAGCTCCACCCAGGTTACCTGATAACAGATGATCCTCACCAAAAGACTCAATGACTCTTCCCCACCTAGCATCCCGGACAAGGTCGACCATTGGCGAGAAATTCACCGTAATGCCTGCAGCTCGTAATTCTGATGCCGTATGTGCTGCAACTTTTTCTAAAATCCCCTCGTCCCACGTACAAGACAGGGCGAGTGGAATCGGAAAAATCGTCTTATAGCCATGAATCGCATCGTGCATAAAAAGAAGTGGTATTTTCAGTCGCGATTTTTCCAAATACGCTGACTGAATCATGTTCGTCGCTTCCGCACTCGAAACACCGATTACACTTCCGATCGTGTATAACGTATCACCTTCTAAAAGCTGATCCCAATAACCAGGACCCGTTTCTACCATCTCACCCTCAATCTTGCCCACATAATGTTCTCCCGTGATCTGAGTGAGCTGGCCGATTTTCTCTTTTAACGTCATCTCTTGAAGTAACGCTTGTATGTTCTCTTCATTCATTGCAGCTCTTCACCTGACTTCCACTCTAATTTTGGCAGGATTTCTTTTTGCAGCTCACACATCTCATCAATCATCGCACAGGCTTGGTAATACGAAGGTGCTTGCGGATCTAGCAGGACAGCTTGCAGTAACTTTGTCTTTGATTTTTCAAGAAATGCTTCGATCAGTAATTTATGAATCGTCCCTTGAATATGAATGGTACCGATAATCGCGGTTGGCAGTTCTACCGTCATAGGCTTTAACATGATCCCGTTTCCGTTCACAATCGCTTGTGTTTCCACCACCATATCGTCAGGCAGTCCTTTTATCGCACCATGATTCTGCATGTTCACAGCGTTTACTTCAATCTCGTCATTGAAGTAGATCGCTTCGATAATAGGAATGGCATATTCATGACTTCGCTGTACGTTTTCCTTTTTAAAGACATACGCCTGCTCCGTCCACTGCTCATAAGAATCGTCTTTCGGAAACAGCTTCTTATCTAGAACGTGACCACTTGCACTGTATACAAAATCGGGAACCCTAGAATCTTTTTCCCATAACTTCTCTCGGATCGGATCGTACCGATAAAGTAGTGATAGTCCTGCGTAAAAGTCTTCGGCGTAAGACACATATTCACCGATATGATTTGTTCCCGGATACGGATAATACCCATACGTGCGATACATCGTTCTCGACAACCCAAGATGGTCGAATTGTGCTAAGGCGTTTGCTTCTTTTTCTTTTTGGTCAAAAAGTGGATACAGATCTTCGCCTGTCGTCTTATCATAGATTTTTGTAAAAAAGCCAAAGTGGTTTAATCCTCCGCCTTCTACTCCAATTTCGCTCGCGTCCCGCTCCAAAAACTCGGCTAACTGATGAATGCCCATATCTAAGCCATGACACAAACCTACTACCTTAATTGATGTAAGTTTTGAGATAGCCTCAACTAACTTCGCTTCAGGATTCGTATAGTTGATGAACCAAGCTTCAGGACAAACTTTTTCCATCGTTTTTGCGATCTCAAGCATCGGCCCCATGTTTCGGAGCGTATGGAACATCGACCCTGGACCGCCATTTTCTCCATAGATTTGTTTGCTGCCATAACGACGCGGAATATGAAAGTCTTGAGACCAGTAGTGGTAACGTTCTCTCTCAATGGCAACGATTACAAAATGGGAGTTACTTAAAGCTTCTTCGAGATTCGTAGTCTGCCAAATTTTTGCCAGATTCTCAAAAGACTGAAACATTTCTGTCGCATATGTATACGTGCGGTTCACGTTTTCTTCACTTATGTCCATGAGCGCAATCTCTAGTTGAACTTCTGTTTTCAATCGTTCTGACAAAACGAGATCCTGAAGTGCGCCTAAAGCAAACGATATGCTGCCTGCTCCGATTAGTGATACCTTCATCTTATTCATGTACATCATTCTCCTTTGTTAAGTTGTGCTTCTTCAATCCACATTGCCGCTTCTCGATCTAGATAAAAATCAATATGGTCATGTCCTAGCAGAACCTGAGCTGGTAGTTGAGCTTCTCGGTTCATGATGATCTCTTTTGCGATATGAGCTTTTCTTTCGCCCGTCATCACTACAATGACTCGTTTACTTTTGATGATTTGACCTAGTCCAAGAGTTATTCCTTTTTCAAGTGAAGTTGGTTGATTGAAGTACTTTTGCGCGACAATCTTTGTTTTTTCCGATAGGTCGACAACACAACTATGATCTAAAACTCGACAACCCGGTTCATTTAATCCGATATGGCCGTTCATCCCGACCCCCATCAAACTAAATGTAATAGGATTATTTTCGATAAAACGATCAATGCGATGGCACTCTTTTTCTAGATTTGTCTGGGTTCCTTTAAAGAATTCGATTTGTGAATTCTGGAGTCTTAAGGGAGAAAACAAATCCTTATTCAACATCTGATAACAACTTCCTTCAGATGCTTGGTCAATGCCTACCCATTCATCTAGACTAACGATTCTTAAATTATTTAGGGTTGATTCATTCTTCGCTTCCGCTGCAAATTGACGGTAGCTTTTCTCTGGTGTCGTGCCGGATGCTAGGCAGAATACGGGGTTTTCGTCATTTAATAGATGTTGCTTCATTTCTGTGGCGATTTCGTTTGTAACTGCTTGTTCATCTTCAAAGATTTTAATCATGATATTGTCACTCCAATTTGAGTACAGAGAGGTTTCGGATAGTAATGATGTCATTACCAGTTAAGGTAAGTATAACAGTCGCTTTTAAAAATGGAATGCCTAATTCATAATTTTCTAAAAAATAGCCCCTTAATATGTTCAATATATTTAGCAAAAATGATTATTGTGTCTGTTAAACACCGTTTATCTTCAAGATCTGCTGTTCATTAAAAGCAGTAACATGCTGTTTTCGCTATTGAACGATTATAGTGAATTATTTGTTCTTCATTTCTCTTATAAATGTTATGAACATAATGATTACTACAAATAGAAATGTGGCTGAAGTCGCATCACTTAAACCAACTTTTCTAAAATACAAATTGTAAACAAGACTGATTGATGCCGCAAAGAATAATAATAGGGTAATTACTATTGGAAATTGACGTTTTCATATAATGAGAATTATTGCAATGGGGAATTAGATGGAGCGAATCATGAAATTCTTCCGTAAATGATGGTAAGTTGGGATTTTCAGGAAGGGATAACCGGGTCAGTAAGATGCCCGGTTATCTCTGCTTTATCAAGAAATTAGTAGGAGATATCAAGAAAAACATGGAGGATATCAAGAAATCTAGTCGCCATAACAAGACTACCGAGTGAGATATCAAAAATTCACGCTTTCACGCTCTGTAAGCAGGAAAAAAATGAGGTCGTTGAGAGGTGGAACTTCCCTTTTTCTCCGTTAATATTCGATAAACTACCTCGTTGTGAACCTTCTTGCCAATGTAGTACGAAAAATGATTGTTACCGGTAAATGCTGACTTAAACGCAAATAAGCCATCATTTTCTTGATAGCCCCCACCTAAATGTAACGTTTCCGCACCTTTTTCCTTCGCAAATTGAATCATTTTATCGAATAAAAGATTGTTCGGACGCAGTGAAAGAGTACTAGTTCGAGATGCACCGAGGTGATAGTGTGCATTCTGAGGCCCCATCAAAAGGATCGCAGCTGCTATAACTTCCCCCTTATGCTTCGCTCCTAATAAATAGGGTGTGCACCATTTTGTAGGCTTCATTAGTTGATTAAAGTGATCTCGATCAAAATAATAATAATTCAATGCCGAGTTTCGATTCATCGTTTCTTCATATAAGCTCATGAACGTATCCATGTCACTCTCTGACTCTAAACGTACTATTTCAAGGTTCGATCTGATAGCTTTTTTGATGTTGCGTTTGTTAGTGGAGCTGTATTGAGACCTTATGAGATCTAATGATTGGGTGAGATCAACGGCTGTTGTCTTGCGGATATATTCAATCTTTATGTGATGATGAAGGTCATTTTCATTTTGAAGTAGTGGATGAAAGCGAATGGTCTCTGTAATAATGTTATTGAGCTGACAATAATGACTAAACGATTTCTCAAAATGGGAAACAATCTCGTGGTGAACGTCAGTGCTCCAGATTGGCCCTCCATAACCATACGGTGTCACGATATCATACAATCCGTCGGTTATTTCTCTTTTAATATAAGGATAAAAAAAGCGCTGGCCATCCTGCTCGTAGTAGACAGCTTCTGGCACACCGTTCTCTTTTTGAGCGAACAAACTTACGTATTCTTTAGAATAATAAACATCCAGTTTGGTGAAGTACTTCATGTATGGCATCCAATCATCATTCTCTTGTAAAACAGTAAAGCTAGAATCAATCAACTTTCTCCCACCTCCTTCTTTATATGAGTTGGTCAATTGATGAACGCAGCTCTTTAAATTGATAGCCTCGTATGTTGGATGTGTTCCACTTTTTCTCCATTTCAGTCAGCTTTCGTTTCACATAATCAAACGGCGCTGTGCCTTGATACTCGTTCTCTAAATAAAGCTTGCAGATGTTGTTGCCTACATACACGATCTTCAAACGGTGACCGTTCAAAAAACAAAGATACACGCCGTCCCCAAGCCGGATCATGTTATAACCTCCAATGAGCAGTTTTTATATCGTATGTTTGGGTTTTGAATCTTATTTTGATTATCTGGTGGATTTAAGTAATGGATTTCCGTTTCAGGTTGCTCGCTTTCCGGGGGGCGTGCGGTGAGCCACCTAGCGCTCTGCGCTGTTAGGTGTCTCACCTGTCCCGCTGATCCCCCAGGAGTCTCGCACCTTACACTCCAATCCATTTGTCAATGAAGAGAATGAGATAAGTAATCTCGCAGCTACTAAAAAACACACCGCTCTCTAGAAGAGACAGTGTGTTATTTACTAAATGCCGTAACCTTCCTCAGCTTCTCTCCGAGTACAGACTTCGTTTTATAAAAATAGTGCTGATGGATGATGTACCAAACAACGGTGATTCCAATCGTATTCTTGATCAGATCAACAACAGAAGCTGACCGATACGGTACGAACATTTGGTGAACCTCATCGATCACCCCATACGAAAACGCTGCGATAAAGCTTAGTCTTTCTTTTTTCCGAGTTAACGAGCCGTAGCTTAACAAAAGTAAAATAAACAAAAGATATAGAACGCCGAATTCAAACAGATGTGCGAGTTCAAATGCGGCTCCCATGGCTAAAAGAATCGTATACGGCACATACGCACTCAGTCTGAAAATCTCCTCCGGGTTAAAGTAACTGGACTGCATCCAGATAAAGAGCATGTATCCCACAGGAAGAATGATTAGACCAATGCGCACCCCTACATGACGATCAAAGATAAAGCATCAACCCCTTTTTGCGTGTTCTTGTTGTTTTTTCCAATTGATATATTCAATAAGCTCACGGTATTCATGAACGCGTTCTTTTTTTACCCCAAGGCTCTTCAGTTCTTCTATAAAATCCAGCCATTCTTGCTCGAGAGGCTGATTGTCTTGCATGTGCCCTATTAATAGTTGGACATCCACCTCCAGCACTGCCGCAATCTTTTCAATTACATGAATGGAAGGATTTTTGTTCAGCTTTCGTTCGATGTTACTTAGATAAGACTTAGAGATTTTCGCTCGTTTGGCGAGTTCGGACAGTGTGATTCCCTTTTTCACGCGAAGTTCGTGAATATTTCTTCCGATCATATGCTTCCCCTTCTTTACGTTTGATAGGTGCGTGAACCTGAAATTAAAGCGGGTCGGCTTACTGTTAATAGGTCTCTGATTGTTCCGATGACACGTAACTGCTCTTCTTCCGTCATGCTTGTTCCGGATGGAAGACAGATACCGTTTTCAAACAATTGCTCAGAGACACTTTTATGTGGTTCGTGCGAGAAATAGGACGCGTCTTTAAATAATGGCTGCAGATGTAGCGGTTTCCATACGGGACGTGCTTCAATATTTTCGGCAGCCAGTGCTTCAATAACTTGTAGTACGGATACAGTCGTTTCTGCTGGATTCAGCGTCAGAACCGACAGCCACCGGTTTGAGAACGTTTCTGCTAGTTCGGGATTGAAATGAACGCCTGGCAGATCACTTAGTTTTTGTTGGTACAAATCGTAAATAGCACGTTTTTGATGGATGCGCTGATGAAGCACCTCCAGCTGTCCGCGGCCGATGCCTGCTAGAATGTTGCTCATTCGGTAGTTGAACCCCATCACGCTATGTTCATAGTGAATAGCCTGATCTTTTGCTTGTGCAGAAAGAAAACGTCCTGTTTCAATGGCAGCATCATCTTGAGAGACCAGCATGCCTCCACCTGATGTCGTAATGATTTTATTACCGTTGAACGAGTAGATGCCGAACCTGCCAAACGTTCCACTCGCTTTTCCTTTATAGTGCGATCCGAGTGATTCAGCCGCATCCTCAACGAGAGGCACTTCATATTGGTTACAAAGAGCAACAATTTCATCCATTTTGGCACTCTGACCATATAAGTTGACGACGATGACCGCTTTTGGAAGTTTCCCTTTTTCTGCTGCCGCTTGAAGAGCTTTTTGTAGAGCGTGTGGTGACATGTTCCACGTATCCGGTTCAGAATCGATGAACACCGGTTCTGCTCCTTGATAGAGAATAGGGTTCGCACTCGCTACAAATGTGAGCGACGAACAGAACACCGTATCGCCGCGGCTCACTCCTAACAACGTAAGCGCCAGATGGATGGCGGCAGTTCCAGAACTCACCGCCACTCCTGCTCTCGCTCCAACATGTGCGGCAATTTCTTTTTCAAAAGCGTCGACATTCGGTCCGAGTGGCGCGATCCAGTTCGTTTGAAACGCCTCGTTCATGTATTTCTGCTCGTTGCCACTCATATGCGGGGCACAAAGGAAAATTCTCTTTTTGTTCGTCAAAATCGGCATGTCGTTACCCCCTTATATGGTTTGGTAGTGAAATAATGGTTTAAGTTCTGCTAGTTTTGTAAGGTCTCTGAGGTTATGAATCTTATGATGTGCTAAGTGTGTTTCTGGATAATTGTCATGATGATAGATTCCGTCGTTGCGTTGAATATGAATCGTGAGCCAACCAAGCTTTTTCGCGGTTACAAAATCTTTGGCCAGGTTATCCCCGATATAGACGCACTCCTCTGGAAGTGCATTTAGTGTTGTGCTCACAATCTGGTAAGGCAATGGACTCGGCTTCCAATGTTCATGGCCGAGTTCATCTGTAAAAACAACGGTTTGAAAGTAGTCTTGAAGTTTAAGAGCAGAAAACTTTTTTTGTTGTGTTTCTAAATATCCGTCTGTGATAAGAGCGAGCTTTACTTTTGTGTGCAGCAGATTCAGAATATATACCGCATCTTCGTGTAACGTAATCTGCGGATCATGGTTTCTGTAAACATGAAGCATTTCCTTGATCAGAAACTCATCATATGGAATTCGTAATTGCTCGAGCGATTTGTTAAAAATCATTTTTCGCTCTCCACTTTGAAAAAGATTTTTAGCTGTGACGTAAAAAAGTGGGTGTTCAAGCCACTTGCCCACTGCACGAAACCCGCTCATCACGTAATGTTCCTCACAAAACAGCGTGTCATCCATATCAAAAACGACCGCTTTAATCGACATGAGTAAGTTGGTCCGTAAAGATTGCGTCATCGTATCTCAGCATCGTTAGTCCGTCTAACCATGAAAAATCAGCTGTTACAAAAGCCATCCCCAGCATGAGTTCAACCGTCCATTTTGGAAAATTTGCTCCTGCTTTGATCGCGAGTGGTACACCACCGCCAAAACGTGGATTGATCTCAATAAAAGAGATCTCTCCGTTTTCCTTTTTGAAGCATTGCAGGTTGATGCACCCGACCACCCCAACGAGCTTTTTCATCACATCTTTTACCGCTGAAATGATGGTTGGATCTTTGCGCGTGATTCCTTTACTCACTTCTCCCGCTCGAATCTCAATCCGCTGTCGAGGAACGATCGTCTTAATGTTGCCGTCAAAATCGACCATCACATCCACCGTGTATTCTTCGCCTCTCACCATGTCTTGAATCATGCTGTTCTTGATGTACGTTTTGAAGAATTCAAGTTCATGAAGATTGTTCACCACCGTAACTCCAAGTCCAGAGCTGCCATCGCGCGGTTTCACGATTAGCGGAAACTGATAATCGGTTTCATGCTCGCTGTAAACTTTTGGCGTTGATATACCGTTTTCAGTGAAAAACGTATACGTATCCACTTTGTCACAGCCGATTCTGATCACTTCACTGCCTGAAACGAGAACTTTAATGCCCAGCTCCTCAAAGATTGAACTTTTTTCTGCTAAAAGAGGTAATTCTGTATCGATCAGCGGAATGATCATTTTAATGTTTTCTTTTACACAAATCGCGATCAGTTCGCTCACATAGTTCTCATCGCTCACTCTCGGTACCACATAATGCTTATCCGAAACAAAGGTTGTTGGCGCATTGTTCTTAAAGTCTGCTGTGATGATTTTGCCGGTTATGTTCTCTGACCTCAGATACTCTTTGAACATGTTGAGAAGGGACACTCTTCTCCCGGAAGAGGTGAACAGGATATTAGCTTCGAACGTTTTCATATGGTGTTTCGCTCCCTCTGAATTCTGGCATCGTGGCATGGTTGGCGTTGTTGATGTTTTCGGATTTAAAGACTTTTTTCACCGTGAGAAGAAGTATTTTAAGATCGAGCAAAAAGGTTTGATTCTCTGCATACCACACGTCGAGTTTAAACTTCTCCTCCCAATCGATCGCGTTTCGGCCGTTGATCTGTGCCCACCCTGTGATTCCTGGCTTCACATCATGACGTTTATTTTGCTCTTTTGAGTAAAGAGGCAGATAGCTCATGAGTAATGGCCGTGGTCCAACAAGACTGAGATCTCCTTTTAGTACGTTCCATAGTTGCGGCAGTTCGTCCAAGCTATATTTTCTTAGTGTTTTACCAAAAGTGGTGAGTCGAACTTCATCAGCTAACAGCTGTCCGTTTGTGTCTTTTTCATCTGTCATCGAACGAAATTTGTATACATAAAACGGCTTGCCATATTGTCCTGGCCTTTGCTGTTTAAACAGTATAGGTGAGCCAAGATTTAGGCGTATCATAATTGCAACAAAGGTTAGTATTGGAAAGAGTAGAATAAGTAGAATAAAAGCACAACTAAAATCAAATAAACGTTTCATATCTGTTCCTCTCTTTTTACGTTCAAGGTGCGATAGGGATGTGCACTTTTGCTTGAAGAAGAGATTGTATCTCATAATTCCAAGAATCACGGCACATCTCGTGTAATCCTTTTTCCGCGACCCAGTTTAACAGCGTGTTCGCTTTGAATGGATTGGCGTAACTGACCGGAATATCACCTGGTCTGCGTTCTTTCACCACACATGGGATGGATTTTCCTGTTACTTTTTCAAACGCTGCAATCATCTCTAGTACACTATGCCCGACGCCTGTTCCAAGGTTATAAGCCTCAACACCGGTCGTAGATATCACAGATTGGAGCGCTTTAACATGTCCTTTCGCAAGATCCGTGACGTGAATGTAGTCCCTGATCCCTGTTCCGTCTGGCGTTTCGTAATCATCACCAAAAATGTTGAGATGCAGCAGGCGGCCAGCGGCAACTTGTGAGATGTATGGAACGAGATTATTGGGTATGCCGTTTGGGTTCTCACCAATCAAACCGCTCTCATGTGCACCGATCGGGTTAAAATAACGTAGGGAAGCAACGCTCCACTTTGGGTTCGATACATACAGATCGCGAAGAATTTCTTCGATCATCTGTTTCGTACGTCCGTAAGGGTTGGTTGCTCCTAAAGAGCTGTCTTCTATAATCGGCACGATGTCCGGGTTGCCATAGACGGTAGCCGATGAACTGAACACGAGATTATGCACATTGTTTGTTGACATCACTTCACACAAGTTGAGTGTTGAAATAATGTTGTTTTGGTAGTATTTCAGTGGTTCCGCGACAGATTCTCCGACCGCTTTGTAGCCTGCAAAGTGGATAACGGCGTCGATTTTATGATTGGTGAAGATGGTGTGTAGCTGATCTTTGTTGAGAAGATCGATCTCGTAGAAGGTGAAGTCTTTGTTCGTGATCTGTTTGATTCTTTCGATGACGTCTGGTTTGCTGTTCGCGAAGTTGTCGAGGACGATGAGTTCGTATCCTTCGTTCAGCATTTCAACGCATGTATGGCTGCCGATGTAGCCAGCGCCGCCTGTGATTAAGATGGCCATGGTGGTGTGCCTCCTTTATTTAATGTGATGAGGTGGATTTTAATAGTTGAGAGTGGCTGTTTGTGCGTACTATTTGCTTTTTTTGAGTAAAATGCATGCTCAGGGTTATTTAGTAGAGTCTATGCTGTCCTTTTTAGGTGTGATGTAGCTGGGTAGAAGCCGGTTTGTGCGTAAAGTATGGTGATTTGTGCGTAAGTCGTGTCGAAATGAGTGATGTCTCTGTCGAAACGTGTGCAAAATATAAGATTGTGTGCGCAAAACGCCAAAAAGTGTGCGAACGTGTAATACATATAAAAACACGTACCGTAAACCACGCCTTCAAAGCGCGGTAGAACCTCAATGTTTATGAGACTGCGCTCCCACTTGCTGAACTGGCTTCAGACGATTTAAAAACGATAGAATTAAACTTTTCTCATATCTGTTCATCGCCGTAAACCACATCAACACCATGAATAAACCTGCAAACACTGATATTTTCAAGAAGAACAAGCTCCAGCTTCCATTAGGGAGCATGTCATTGATGTATAAACCTAACGTCAATGTTGTGAGGAACGGGAAGCTCATCTTTAGAATCTCTAGCCAAAATTTCGGAACGTCTAGATGGATTTTCCTCCAATAATAGATGTTCATGATGAGTAGATTTACGAAAAAAGCGACGGCTGTAGCGACCGCACAACCTAAAGCTCCCCAGCGCCCGACTAACAACAGGCTCAACACCACGTTAAAAATGGCAACCCCTAGATACACAAACGTTTTGAACTTTTGTATGTTTTTCGCCTGCAGGATGATGTTTCCCATCTCCTGCATGAGAGAGATGATGAGTGGAACAGCGATTAGAATCGCGATCATATAAGACTCCTCGTACTCTTTTCCGATCCACAAGTCGATAAATTCGTATCCGAAAACGACGAATCCGCTTAGCGCAAAGGATAAGACGATAAACTGAATGCGGCCGATCTTGATAAACAGATTTGAAAGTTCTCCATCCGGAGCATTTCTCGCGACCATCCCTGACACTCTCGCTAAGAACACGTTGCAGATCGCTTGAGAGAATCCGGCAAAATAGCCAGAAAAAGAGGCACCTAACGCGTAGATGGAAACCGCGACAGTGCCTGTGAAAACCCCAAGTATGATCTGATCCGTTGACCAGTAGATTTTTTCAACGATCAAGTTGATGAAAAGAAACGATGAAAAGAAAAGAACCTCTTTTATGAGTGGTATCTCCATTCTTTGGAACGAGATTTTGATTTTTATCACTTTTAAACAAAAATAGATGTTGCATGCGATAACTGCCATATTTACTATCGTCGTGATCGTGATGATCGCAACTGAATCGTATCCGTTTAAAAGAAACGGCCACGAGATGAGTGGAGAGCTCACTGCTCCTAAAATGACGATGAATTTTTGAAAGATGAACTTTTCATGAGCAAGTATGATGAAGCTGAACACACCGAGCCCAATCGAGAGCGTCAGGTTCAGTACCGTGATGAACATCAAGGTTTGAATCTTATTCAGTTCAGCCGGACTTAATGAACTCCCGAACAAAGAGTCGGCTGAAAACGTAATGACCATTCCGACCAGAAACGCGAGGAGTCCCAAGATGGCGTACATGATGGTAAACATGCCATACAGTCTGGATTCTCCGTCGTCATCGTTCATCACTTTGTATTTTGCGATGTACCGGATGACTGCGTTTCCAAGTCCAAAGTTTAGAATTCCAATGTACCCGATCGTTGATGTCGCGAGCACGAATAGTCCGTATTCGGCTTGACCGAGTGTTTGCAGCATGACGGGTGTGTAGAGTAGCGACACGACACTGTTTAGAACTAAGGCGATAAAGGATAAGACAGCGCCTGCTTTTAGTTGGCTGATCATAAGTGACCGCCCTTTCAAGAGCTAATTTGATAAAGCTTGTTGACGAGATGCGACTTGCTATAGTCTCGCTTTTCACAGTTTGCGATGAGTTTTTTTCTGAGATGTTCGTTGTGGTAGATTTCCTCTATTCCGTTCACTAAACCCTGTATCGAGAGGTCACAAATATATCCGTCTTCACCGTGTGTGACCTGGCTTTTACTCGTACTGTAATTGGTGATAAGTACGGGCTTTCCTAGAATCTGCGCTTCTTCTACCGTGACGGCTTTTCCTTCATAGCGAGAGGGTTGTACGTATAGATTTGCACTTTTCATATACGGATATGGATTTGTTTGTTTACCGAGCAGAATGAAGTGTTGCTGCAAGTTGTGGTTTTGTATAAGCGTTCGTATGGCGGCTTCATCTCCTCCATAACCGACCACGTACCAGGCGATGTTTTTGTAGCCTTTTGTGTGGAGCAGCTTTAACGCTTCAACCGCCATGTCGATTCCTTTTGCGTACGAAAGGCGTGCGACCGTTAGCAATTTAAAGCGTGAATCATTTTCAATGAGATTATTCTGCGTTTCCAGACTCAAACTTTTAATAATATGAGGTGATGATACGTTTTCCATCACTTCTACTTTCGTTGTGAGTTCAGCGTATTTTTTTGTGAACGCCTCCTTCACACTAACTGAAACGGCCATGATGTGGTGGTACTTTCGCCAGATTTGCAAATCGAGCTCCACATCTGTTTCAAGCTGAGAAAAGTCTGTGTGAACCCAGGCTATTTTTTTTGTTGCGTTCACTTTTGTTGCCACAAAATCATGCGGCCATAAATAACTCACGGCTACATCATACTCTCCAGCTAATGTAGGCAAATGAGATATCGCGTATTTCCACATGAGCTGCATCTGCAGAATGCCTGGTTCTGCTGACTTCTTCCACTTTCCTTTAAACTCAGCAATCAACTTTGCTCGTAATCTAGCAGTCAAAATGGAGTACAACTTTTCACTCGCTGTCTCTAAGATCGACTTCCGAAACGTTGCGTACTCTTTCATTTCAGGCAATAGATTCACTTCTTTCGGAATCTCGTTTAGAAGCTCACCGCTATGACGGTACAGCAGCAAATCTACCTGAAACTTTTCATAGTCTAAGTGACGAAGCAGGTTGATCAGACTTCGCTCCACGCCGCCGATCTCCAAATCGAATGTTGCAATCAGCATGCGTTTCATTGCTTTTCACTCCATGACACTTGATAGATGTTTAATAGTTTCCCAACACCAGATTGATAGTCATTGCCGTTTTGTATGAAGCCTCTTACTTTCTGATCCTCTTCATGAAGTTTTTGTCCAGAAAGTTCTAAAAGTAAATTTGCCCAGTAGTCAGGTGATTGCTGTAGCGAAGCTCGCTTCACAAGACCTAAACCAAGATCTGCTTCAGGCTGTATGGCTTCTGATACTACACATGGCAAACCCGCTGCTTGCGCTTCAAGCAACACGAGACCTAAGCCTTCATAGATCGAGGGAAACACGAAAACATCCATACTGTGCAGCATCGTATGGATGTCTTCCCGTAACCCTGCAAATACAATTTGCTCAGCCAACCCTTCTTCTACCGCTTCTTTTTGAATCTCAGCGTGAAGGTCTCCATCCCCTACGAGCAGCAGCTTTACATTTTTATTTTTTTCCACCAATCTTGATAGGACTTGTAAAAGAAAGCGGTGGTTCTTAGATTCTATGAATCTACCAATATGACCGATGACCAAGTGACCTTCCAGTTGGTGTTTCGTTTTAAACTGCTTCACTTCATCAACTGGCTCTTTTAGAAAATTCTCGTAATCGATGATGTTTGGAAAGAAGATGTATTTGTCTTTTCGAGATTTCTCGTTTCCGAACAAATAAGTAGCCGCTTCAGAACTGCACGATAATAGATGTGATGAACACGACTGTATCAGCTTCTTCATCGTCAACAGGTACATCTTCCGCATCCATCCCTTATCGTCTTCCCATGTTGTATGTGCGTGCGAGATTCTTACTTTTATCCCAGCCAGTCGTGCGGCAAGTGCCGTAATGCCGCAATGAAAAGATAGATGACCATGCACCGCTTCATAAGGTCCGTTTTTCTTGATCGCTTGATACAGTTCCCATACCGAATGCGGATCTCTCAGCTTGATTACTCTGCCACCCATCCGCCTGATCTCTTCATCATAATGAGCATCCGTTGGTTTATACGAGATAAAGTCAAACTGTACCTGATCACGGTTGATCTTGCGGTACAGGTTCATGAGCAGCGTTTCTGTTCCTGCCCGGTTCATCACACCCGTCACATGAAGGATTCGAAGTGGTTTCTCTCCATTCATATCTCAATCTCCTTACGAAATAAAATCACTTTGGTATACGATTCTTAGCGTGATCACGTTCTCGTAAAAGTAAAAGACAAAGAACGCGAGCAGGATGAAATAGTAGATCACTTTTCCGTCTTTTTCTCGAAAAAGCTTTGGCAGCCATGAGATCAAGATGAGTGTGTACAGATCAAAATACATGTTGAATCTTGCAAAAATCCAGTTCTGTGTGGAAACAATCGTAAAAACGAGCGAGATCAGCGAAAAGTTGATGATGATGTCACTCGCCGGAAAGATCTCTTTGAACCGATCTCTTCCTAAATAGGCGACTAAAAGAGGAAACGCACTTACACCGACCCGGATAAAATTCGCTCCGCCTTCTGCAAACTCACTATAATGACCGTAAACCGTTGTTTCCATCGCCGAGAAAAGAAACGACGAGAATTCCTGATAGCCGATCACAACAACGACCGCCCCGGCGATAAACAGATATGACATGCTCGACCACGCTTTTTGTCTTACAAAAAAATAGATTGGAATGAGGATGAGTGCGCTCTGGTGTAGCGTCGCTGCAAACAGAACAACGAGCATGTACTTTTTCCAGTTGCCGTTGATGATGTAGCGTGTCGCCGCAAACAGGATGGACGCTGCGAGAAACTGTCTGATGCCGTTCATCGAAACCAAATAAAGCCCGCCCGTGATGTACACGTACAGACTTAGCTCGATCAACCTGGAATATTGGTAAAGAATGACGACGACCAGAATGTTTGAGATGACGGCCGTTGTAAAAATAAGAATCTGCGGATCTTGCGAGATGCTTTTTAATAGCTTTTGCAGAATGCTAAATCCAAAATCTTTGTTCGAAAAAATATACGACCAGCTGAAGTCGTTGATCTCGTATCCATACATGTAGAAGAACGTGTCTCCGATGTTGTTTCTGAGACCTGATACGACGGCAAGCATAGTGACCGATAATATGATAAACAGCTTGCTCGGTTTAACCGGTACCCATCTTGTGAAGTGGGTATGAACACCTGATAGTGCTGGTGTTGCCATAAATCTTGCTAGAAAGGCTAACAAAAAAACGGCGAACAAGTTGATCCATAACACGATCATTTTGTTCTACTCCAAATAAAGGCGGTTAGAAGCGCACCGAACGGCAGTGCCATGAGCGTTAAGCCCTTTTGCGGCGATTCTTTTAGAAAAGCTTTGTTTTTTGATAGAAAACTGCTCGAAACGTAGTGAACGGCTTGCCTAAATTTAAACGTTAGAGAACTAAACGACAGCTTCATCAGTTCTTTTCGGTAAAAAGCGAACCCGTTCGGATTGGTTCGGTACTGATTCAGCATGTTCATCGACGAGCCGTCTGGCATGTATTCCACACAACAGAGCACTTCATTCAACAGCAGCATCTCATATTGTTCATCGAGCTTAAAGTATTTATAAGCGAGCCCGACATAGCGTTCATTTTTAAAAAGTGGGTACGGATAGTTTCTCGTCAGTTCTGTTCGGTACACCAACTTCTTATCTCCAGTTATGCCGTGTTTGCTGTAAAGGTGGAAAAGAGTTGATGTCTTAAGTTCTTTTGGTAAGGTGGTACCGATGATTTGACCTGTTGTATCGGCATCAAGCCCAATAATCCCGCTCACATTGTCGTTTCCGTGCGCGCGCCAAAACGTCACGATTTTTTCAACCGCGTCATATGGCATATAATCATCAGAATCGATGCAAACGTTCAGCTCTGTGTTCATGATGTCGTACGCGGTATTGTGCGCACCGTGCATCCCTTGGTTTTCTTGGTGTACGTATTGAATGTCCACGGCATTTTCAGCGATCCAAGATTTCACAAGTTCCTTCGTATCATCCGTCGATCCGTCATCAATAATGAGCCAGATAAAGTCTTGAGACGTTTGATTTTTCAAGCTCTCATAACAGCGACCGAGACAATAGTTACGGTTGTAGGTAGGTGTAAAGACGGTGAGTGTTTTTGATGTCATATGCCCACCATCTTTCCGTATAACGTTTCTGTCATTTTTGCAGAAGATGAAATATCGTAACCATTTTCCACTAAAGCTTGATCGCTGTTCTCGTATCTTTTTTGGTGTAATCGTAGGGTCGTCAGTTCGTTTACCCAAGGTGTAGTCGTTGTGATGGGTAAGTAACGAACGGCACCCAGCCCCATGTCTACTTCTCTTGTGATATGTTCAGAGATCAAACATGGCAACCCCGCTCCTTGCGCTTCGATCAACGTGACTGGCAACCCTTCGTGATGTGAAGGAAAGACGAAAACATCAAATGCTTGGAGAAGGTGATGAATATCCTCACGTATCCCTAGAAACCGAACGTGTTGTTGTAAATTTAGACTGTTTACTTTTTGCTGAATGATGTGTTTTTGTTCACCATCGCCTGCTAAAAGGAGAATCACATTTGGATGGGTTTGAACGAGCTGCTTTACAATGTCGATTAGAAATGAGTGGTTTTTTTGAAGGTTGAACCGTCCGATATGGCCCAGAACGAAACAGTCTTTAGAAATGTTGAGTTCGCTTCTGATTTTCTTCCGTTTATCTGTTGAGAACCTAAACTTTGCGCTCTCGATAGCATTCTTTAAAAGAATCGAATCTGACGCATGTTTTTTAAAAAGCCAGTTTGCCGCTTTTTGTGAACAAGCCACATAGTGTGTCGCGTTTTGAAGTAGATGATAGCCTGCGTACTCCTTATACAGTTTTGCCGCCCAACCGCCTTCAGAACTGGTGTTATGACTATGTGCGATTCGTGACGGAATGCCGGCTTGGCGAGCCGCGCGCAAAACGAACCCGCTCATCTTATCCATGTGCGAGTGAACGACTTTGTATTCCTTGTGAGCTTGAAAGAACCTTCGCAGAGATTGTATATACTTAAAGTGACCACTTTCTGTCACATATGAAATCCGGTGAACTCTTCCACCGAGTTCCTTGATTTCTTGATCGAAAACGCCGGGTTTGCATGTTAAAAAATCAAACTGAATGCGCGTCCGATCAATGTTGCGATACAGATTCATGAGCAGCGTTTCCGCCCCACCTCTATTCATATTGACGACAACATGCAAAATTCTTACTGGGCCATCCATTTCGTGTGATCCTCCTTTCCCATATATGGTCTATATAGCAAACTCGTTTCCTGCATAATTTTTGTGAGGCTGTATTTAGATAAAATAAGTTGTCTTGCCTGCTGGCCGAATTGCCGTCTTTTTTCTGGTGCGTTGATCAAGTTCTCGATCTGAAGTGCAGCTTGTTGGATGTTGGTGTTCTCTATTAAGCAGCCGGTATGCTGTTCTTGAACGAGCTCTTGATGTCCTCGGTTTTTCGTTGCAACAACGGGCAGTTCACACGCCATTCCTTCCATGATGTTGACGGGCAACCCCTCTCTTAAACTGGATGCGAGTATGAGATCACACATCGGCAAGATCTCATGCACATCTTTACGGTGTCCTAAAAAATGAACATGTTCGGTTATTCCGAGTTGGTTTGCATAGTGTCGGCATTGTTGTAGTAGGGGTCCGTCGCCTGCTAGTAAAAGTTTGGCGTTTGAGCTTTTTGTTGTGACTTTTGCCAGGATCTCGAGCAGCAGTCTTTGATTTTTGTTTTTGTTGAACTCGGCGGCATAAAACATGAGAAAGTCGTCTTGTTTGTAGCCTGACTTGAAACGCAAGAACGCTTTTTCTTCCCGTGGGACAGGTTTGAAGATTTCTGTATCTACGCCAACACCGTCTAGTCTTGTGATCGTTTTTGCTGAGAACTTATGATGTCTCGCGAGCTGATAATCTTCTGAGTTAATGGTGATCAAGCAATCTGTCTGATGAGCTAGCAGACGTTCGATCGGATAATAGATAAGCCAGTTCGCGAGCGGAGCACCTTTACAAAAATGAAAGCCATGTGCCGTATAGAGCACCTTCGTTCCTTTTTTGCGTGTGCCTCGCGCTGCTAATCTGGTGATGACTCCGCCCATCGGTGTGTGACAATGGATGATATCGTATTGGTTATGCTCTAAAATTTTCTTTAATTCTTGATAAGCGGCTAGATTCTTATGATGAAAAGGAGAGCGCTGAATCGGAATCGTGTACTTATAATCAACGTAAGGGATGGTGATCGAACCCGATGCTGCAACATGTACTTCCCAGCCTTGATGCTTGAACCATTGCAGGACAGGAATATGAAATCCTGTGAAGTGAAAATCAACGGATGCTACGAACAAGACCTTTTTCATGATGGCGCCTCCTTTTTGGGTTGTTGTGTTTGTCGAAGATTGACGACTCGCGAGTATATTGCACTTTTTCGTGAGATTGCTGAAAATTTTCGTGAGATTATGCTCTGAATTCGCGAGATTATGCTTCGTATCCGTGAGATTAAGAGATTAGTGCATAGGAAAAACCGGGGAAACTGCACCCCGGTCCTATTTGACTCCTATCTTTTCTGCTTGCTGGCTCTGTATGGCGGGCATTGGTACCAGCTAAATATCGAATGTGTGCGTGAATGGAAGTAATGTGTGCGTAAGTCGTGTCGAATTGAGTGCAGCGGAAGTTAAAATGTGCGCAACACGTCAATTAGTGTGAGTAAAAAACAAAAAAGTGTGCGAACGTGTAAGAAATATAAAAACACGTACCGTAAAAACACTGCTTATATCATCTACATCTGCCTATAAAAAGAAGATGCACCCCATTGAGGCGCATCCACATCCACATCAAATATTATTTTTTAAATTGAACTTCACCTGTAACCACTTTTGATAAATAGTTTAGTAGTTCATGCCTCAAATCATCACGTTCCAACGCAAAATCGATCGTTGTTTTAATAAATCCGAGCTTTTCTCCGACGTCATAACGAATTCCTTCAAAGTCATACGCGTACACATCTTCTAATGCATTCAATTCTGCGATCGCATCGGTTAATTGAATCTCGCCACCAGCACCTGGCTTTTGATTTTCTAACAGATCAAAAATGCGAGGCGTTAAGATGTATCTGCCCAATATCGCAACATTAGACGGTGCTTCCGCTAGCTTCGGCTTCTCCACGAGATCTAGTACAGAATACAAACGGTCATTCATCTGCTTTCCGTCGATGATTCCATACCGCGACACTTGGTCGTCGGGCACCTTCTGTACGCCGATAACAGAAGACTGTAGTCGATGATACTGTTTCATCAGCTGCGCCAGACATGGGGTCTCCGATTTGACGATATCATCACCTAACAGAACAGCAAAGGGCTCGTTTCCTATGAACTTACGCGCGCACCATATCGCGTGACCAAGACCTTTTGGTTCTTTTTGCCGAATATAATGAATGTCTACGAGATTCGTAGATTTCCTCACTTCTTCAAGCAATTCTAGCTTTCCTTTTTCATAGAGGTTCTGCTCGAGTTCGAGTGACATGTCAAAGTGATCTTCAATCGCTCGCTTCCCTTTTCCAGTCACGATGATAATATCTTCAATGCCAGACTCCACAGCTTCTTCTACGATATATTGAATGGTCGGTTTATCAACGATCGGCAGCATTTCTTTTGGCATCGCTTTTGTTGCCGGCAGAAATCGAGTACCTAAACCTGCCGCTGGGATGATTGCTTTTTTCACTCTCATGTTCTAGTCTCCTTTAACTCGGCACGGATAAGAATGACGGGTGGACTTCTACTTTTCTTTTATTCGTTAACAGTAACAGAGTTTCCCGAATATCTTTGCCTGATAAGTCAGGTAATCGTAATAGCAGTTCTTCTACTTCTCTTACATAGAGTTGAGATGGTTTTCCAATATAGATCTTCGGATAGATTTGATGGTCATGAACTTCGTCTGCATCAAGGAGTTCTTCATACAGTTTCTCGCCTGGTCGAATGCCTGAGAACGCAATCTCAATCTCTTCTAACGAGTATCCCGACAGCTTGATGAGATTTCGCGCTAAGTCCACAATTTTCACTGGCTCACCCATATCGAGCACGAAGATTTCTCCACCGCCAGCCAGCGCTCCCGCTTGAATCACGAGGCGGGAAGCTTCCGGTATGGTCATAAAATACCGAATCATCTCAGGGTGTGTGACAGTGACAGGACCTCCACGTGCGATCTGCTCTTTAAAATAAGGAATCACGCTGCCCCGGCTGCCGAGTACATTTCCAAATCGAACGGCAACGAACTTGGTATCACTTTTATGATTCATATCTTGAATGATCATTTCTGCTAATCGTTTTGTAGCTCCCATCACATTTGTCGGATTCACCGCTTTATCAGATGAGATCATGACGAACGTCTTAACGCCTGACCAACTTGCAGCAAGCGCTGTATTTAATGTGCCTTGTACGTTGTTCTTTACCGCTTCTTTCGGATTTTGTTCCATAAGCGGCACGTGTTTATGAGCGGCTGCATGATACACAACGTCTGGCGTGTATTGATTCATCACTTCCATCATCTTCTTCGCATCCTGTATATCTGCAATCACTGGCGAGAGCGTGATGCCACGGTCACTGCAAAGTTTGTTTAATTCTACTTCAATGGTGTAGATACTATTCTCACCATGTCCTAACAGAATGAGCTGCTTTGGTTGAAACGTTAAGATCTGTCGGCAAATTTCTGAACCGATCGATCCTCCAGCTCCTGTTACTAAAACCACTTTCCCTGTTATCGATTCAGAAATGCTTCCAAGATCCAGTTCAACCGTTTCTCGGCCAAGCAAATCTTCTACTCTAACATCTCGGAACTGGTTCACCGATACTTTTCCCGTAACTAAGTCCTCAAGCATCGGTAAAATTTTCGTTTCGGCTGTCGTTTTTGCACACTCTTGAAATATGATGTTCAGTTCTTTTTTACTGAGAGAAGGAATGGCAATGACGATGTTCTCAATGTTTTCTTTTTGCGCGATCTGTTCTAGCTGATGAACCCCACCAAATACCGGCAGTCCATAAATATCGAGGTTGTGTTTTTTTGTATCATCATCTAAAAAGCCCACCGGAAGAAGGCTTGAATCGTTCTTTCTTAAAAGCTGCCTCGCCACCATCGTACCCGCTGACCCAGCACCAATAATGAGTGTCCGCTTTTTATTGCTTTGCTCATTTACGAGGCGATCTTGGTAGAGCCTCCAACAAAAACGAGATCCTCCTATAAATAAGAGGTGTAGCAGCCAGGTAATTAATAAAAGTCTAAGTTGCGTGTCTTGGATAACGAATCTTTGAAAAAGTGCTGCCGTTCCGATGGAGCAAGTGACGACGTTAAAGATAACGATAAGTTCACCGACACTCGCATATTCCCATACTTTTTTGTAAAGATTGAAGCGAAGTCCGAAAAAATGATGACTTAGAATAATAACAGCCGCGCTTTGAGTGATTTCAGGCGTAAATACATGCGTATCGGCGCTGATGATAAATAAACTGAAATACACAGCGGAAATCGCGATGAGTGAATCGATCACGATAAATAATGACATT
The DNA here is from genome assembly GCF_036213205.1 of Fictibacillus nanhaiensis. Lineage (GTDB taxonomy): Bacteria > Bacillota > Bacilli > Bacillales > Fictibacillaceae > Fictibacillus > Fictibacillus nanhaiensis_E. Next base: position 36,597 of record NZ_JARMFC010000008.1, on the reverse strand, counting down.
CTTTGTTTGTAGGTCATGCTCCTCCTCCTCTCACTTTTCTTCATAAAAAATTTACAGTGCTTAAAGATAGACTTCAGGCAGCGGTGGTGAAGAAGTGCATCTTTAAGGACTGTAAGTGTGGGTTTGTGATGGTTGTTTGATGGTAGTTTCATGGTTGTGCGTTGTCGAAGTTTGTCGTCTCGCGAGTATATTTGGTTTTTCGCGAGATTGAGATAAAAATCCGTGAAATTATGATGCTTTTCCGTGAGATTACCGTCTGTTTTCGTGAGATTATCATCGCTGCTGTAGTCGTCTCGCAGTCTTCAACCCCAGAACAACCTCCAATGACCTCTCAGCTAGCACCAACACCCAACAAGTTGACCAGTTTTGGTACAAAACTGTCCTTTTTTAATCTTCCTAGCAACATAATAAAGACTTATCACGTGATAAGTCTCCTAATGATTCCATCGGAACGTTTTATTTGGCTGTGTTTCGCTTGCGAGTTGTTGTGGTGATAGTGAAATAGCTGGCATACCTTCCGCAAAAGTGGCAGCCGCAGGTTCTCCTTTTTTAACCGTGAATGGAGTTCCAAGCGCGACGTACGGATAAATTTCTTCGATATGATCATTAAAGAGCCTGATGCAGCCCTTCGTAATGCGGCCACCGATTGAAAACGGATTGTCTGTTCCATGAATGGCATAACCGTCTTGCAGGACAAGGCCTCTTGTGCCGAGTGCATCTTTTCCACCGTTTGGCTCTACCACTCTTTCTGAAACCTCACTCTTTAAGAACGGCAGTGGTTCTTTGCCGGAAGCAACCGGGTACGTTGAAAGCACCTCACCATTTCCTCTGACAATAGCAAGTTTGTTTACATCCGGGTAAAAGCTGATCTCAAGCGTCAATTCACCTGGCACTCCTCTTTTATAAAGGACGCCATCCGCGCTCACTTCAAGCGGTGATCCTCCAAAAATATAGTGCTCTTTGGGAAGGTGCGACAGAAATTTCAAGCTACCGTTACTCAAATCTGATTCAGTAGTCGGATATTTCCCTGTTCGTTCTTCAAACCGCTTAACGGCGTTCAGAAACAATAGTGTTGGCAATTCCGATTTTGCTGTCTTTTTTTCAGCAGCAACCACATGATTGTCTTGTGAATAATAAAAGTTATTCTCCTCAAACCAATAGTTGTTGATTAAAAATGGGATGAGCAGAAGCAGCAGAGAGATGATGCTTGCCACTAATAGAATCCATAATGCGGTGCGATTATTCGTGCCTTCTTTTCGATGAGATGACATGCGGTATGCATTCACCTAGCCGTTCCATTGCTTCAACAGACGATCAGCTTTATGAAACCCAAGAGATTTTGCTTTTTCTAATCGTTTTATAGCGTCAACTACCTTACCTTGTGCGTATAATTCTTTTGCATGTTCATATAGAGCTTCTTTATGGTTCGGTTGGCAGCGTAGAAATTTTTGATAAAATTCTGGATCGTCTTTTGAAATAAAAAGGTGGGGTCTTCCCTCAACTAAATCTTTTTTCAAATGATCCATATGATCAGCAGCCTTTCTATTTAAAATAAAAACAGGGCATCTAACCCCTCCTCACACCACACCACCGACGACTCGCGTCTAAGGTCGTTAAACCCACAGCATGATCGAGTGCCACCGTTGTTAACGATTAGGAGGCATCACCGAAAATTTATGAAGCTTGCAACTTAAATATGTCGAGCTCGAAGTTCTTAATAAAGAACAACTTCATTAAAAAAAATAACCATCCAACAATGATTGATTCTTCTCGTTTAAAACAACGCCTATTAAATTTGCTCCAGCAACCTCTAATGCTCGTTTTGCTTCTGCAAACTCATCGATCTTCGTCTTATTTTTGCAAGAGATTAAGATCACACCATCGCTTCGGCTGGCTAGAAACCGAACTTCAGCGGCTTCCAAAATAGGAGGAGCGTCAATAATGATTCGGTCATATTGCTGAGATACTTCTTCTAAAAAAGCGATAATTCTTTGACTGTTGATGACTTCGAGTGAGTTTGAACTGAGATCGCCACTCGTTAAAACATCTAAGTTTGGAACATATGAGTGATACATCACTTCCTTCATCGGAAGAGTACCTTTCAATACATCTAAGAATCCTAGTTGGTTGGGTAGATTAAATATCGTGTGTACGAAAGGTCTTCGGAAGTTCGCATCTACAATTAATACTTTTTCGTTTCCTTTAGCCATCGAGATCGCCAGGTTTGTGACAGATGTAGATTTGCCCTCACCTTTTTTGGCTGAAGTGACAACAAGGCTTTTACTTCCTTTGTTCTTCATCAAAAAGTAGAGATTTGTGCGTGTGCTTCGATATTCCTCAGCTACTTTCGAAAACGGACTTAACGATAAAACGAGGCCTTTCATTCTGGATACTGCTAAGCTTCTTTTATGTGCTTTAGATGCCAACCGTATCCCCCCTCGCACTCATTTCCATCTGTTCTACACTTTTTTCCTTAAGGTCTTTTTTCGTGATAATTGGAATCTTGCCGATGACAGGGACACCGAATTGCTCGATATCCTGCTCTGAGCGAATCGTCTCATCTAACGTGTTCAGTATGAGGACCACTCCTGCACTCAACACAAGTCCAACAAGGAAAGATAAAAGAACCGCTCGAACTCCACTTCCGTTAATCGGATAGGGATCTGCTGTTGCTTCTTTTAGCAACTCGATCTCATCAAAGTTAAGCAATTTCTCCATCTGTTCTTTATAAATTCTAGCAGTGCTGTTTGCGATATCAGCAGCAACTTGAGGATCGTTGTCTACCACTGAGATTAAAACAACTTGCGATTCGCCGATATTGTTTACCGAGATTTGAGAAGCGAGATAGTCAGCAGATCGATTCAGTTTCAATTCATTTACGACTTTCTCTAACACTTCCGGGTCTTCAACCATAACCATCAGCGTACTAAGATCTACTTCACTTGCTGAGATAATGGCTCGGGTAGAGGATTCATATAGGTTTTCTGAGGTGAGTCGGCTGTAACTGGCACCGAGTATGGTGATCAAAACCGTGATGAAAGCGATGAGCCAAAGTTTTCGTTTCATCACTTCCAAAAGTTCTTTCATATTAATTTCTTTTGCTTTTTTCGTGTCTGGTATGTGTGTTTCTTTGTTCATTTCTGTCATATGATCACCTATTTTCATATGAATTCTGTAGAAAGTTGTAATTCGTTCTAAATAATGAACAACGAAAGTGAAAAAAATGTGCCGTGCTTGATACCATGATTATAGTTCTATATAAAGAACAAGTCAATCATTATAATGAATATTCTGACCTTTTTACATATTCAATACCATCTGCTTTTTTAACAGCATATGAAACGTTTTCTGTTCCTCGTTCGCCAGGTTTTGAAAACTGCCCTTCTGAATGATCTCCCCTTCATCAATTACCACGATATGATCAGCATTTCGAATCGTCGATAGTCGATGCGCAATGACGATGATCGTCATCTTGCCTTTTAACCGTTCGATGGATGTTTGAATCTTCCCTTCATTCTCTGAATCGAGCGCACTCGTTGCTTCGTCTAAAATAAGAAGCGAAGGTTTTCTTAAAATGGCTCTCGCGAGAACCAATCGCTGTCTTTCTCCTCCAGAGAGCATAACGCCTTTGTCGCCGATCGGTGTATCGAGCTTGTTCGGCAGTTGAGATACAAAATCCTGAGAGGCTGCAAATTCGAGCGCTTCCCACATCTCGTTCTCTGTCGCATCTGGTTTAACGAGCAGCAAGTTCTCTCGAATCGTACCGTTGAACAAAAAAGGATCCTGCGGCACATAGCTGATCAATTTTCGGAGTGAAAGAATATCGTCCTTAGTTAGCGCTTTTCCATCAATGATCAATTGCCCAATGCTTGGGATGAGAAGACCCATCAGTATATCAATAAGCGTGCTTTTTCCCGCACCCGATCGTCCGATGAAAGCTGTCATCTCGTTTACTTTTATAGAGAGGTTAATATTTTTTAGTGTGTATGGTGATTCTTGGTCGTATTGAAAGAACACGTTTTGGCATGCGATCTCTCGATTAATGATCATTGGAGCAACACCATTTTGTTCGCAAACATCGGTACCTTCCGACGCGTTCTCGCTATCCTCTTTTAGAGATAACAGAGATTGAAATGCTGGTATTGAGGAATAGATCTGCTGCATGTTTCCTTGAATCCCCATGAATTTCGGCCAAAGTCTAGAGAAAATAAGAATAATAGCAATTAATTGTCCGGGCTGATTTTTAAAGAAAATGACTGTGATAAAAATAAGAGCCGCAATCAATAGAGTTGAGATCACTTTGTAAAGAACTTGAGAGTTGTATTGAATTTTGCTGTACTGAAACTGCTCGTTTTCAATGCGAGCACACCAATCCTGAAGCCAGTCATAACGAGTGCTTTCTAAAGAGTTACTTTTAATATCCTTTATGCCTTGAAAATCCTCAGTTAGTCCGCCGATATAGTCTTTCGCGATCTCAGATTTCTGATTTCCTACTTTTCTCGCCGCATGTAGAAATGTTTTCGTGAGATAAGCAAGAACGGCACCTGCGAACAAGACAAACAGGGTGATGGTTGGCGATAAGAAAAACGCGATTCCGAGCTGAACAACCGTAAAGACGATAGAGGTTAGAAGGTGCAGAAACACACTCGTACCACCAGAAACACGACCTAAATCGTCGATGAGCGCATTGATAAAGTCGGATTTTTTTCGCTTCATATAAAAAAGCCAGTTCGCTTCTAACAGCCGCTTATACAGTTCCATGCGAAGGTGATTGATAAAATGCACATGAATCTTCACGTTTCGGAGTGCGAGATTTCTCTGCAGAACCGCTTGGCCGATCACTAGGACACTGTAAAATCCTAGAATGAGAATTAGTGCGTATGCGGTAGGAAGTTCAGCTAGCTTTGAGAACAACTGTTGCAGCGTTGGATTCGAGATTTCTGTTCCAACGTTCAAGATGTTACTAATCTGAAGCATCGGGATCAATAGTATGATGCCTACTCCTTCTAATAGACCGACGAGTGTCATCGCAACAAGATTAATGATTAGCGCTCTACCAGAAAACAGATAGAGCCGCTTTGTAATGTAGAGGATACTTCCCATCTCTGTGCCTCCTATTACGTAGTTTCCACGGGTTTTCGAATCTTTTTCCATACCCACAAAAATGGTCTGAGTGGAAAGTAAAGAAAGTGAGAGTGCTTTGGTAACGCGAGAACATCTTGATCTTCCGGATATGGATAGAGAAAACTCAGCACAAAGATCAGTTTCTGCTGATGATTTTTGATCTGAAACAAATAGTTGTCATGATACCGCGATACCCAGTGGGGCACAGGATCGCTGTGGAGGTTAATCTTATTCTGATAATAAAAGAGTGTTAAATTGGCGAGTTCTGCTCCATGCTTTTTTACTAAATAACTTTGAAGTTCTGGGCGTATCGGTTTATTAAACAATGAATGAAGTAGCAGAAGTGCTTGGCTTGCAAGTTGATCACAGTGATATCTTTTAAACAAGCGTTTAAGAAAGTGGAAATCCATCTCTTTTTCGATTAAAAAACCGATGTCTAATAGCCAGCGTGCGCGTGACCAGCCATGTCTCGCACCATGTGAGAGCAAGAACAAAAACAGATCTTCGTTTCCTAAACGATAAACGGGTTCATGAGTGAGTGAACAAGCTTTCCTTCTGTTCCACAGCTCTTGAAAAGTAGGTTCCTTCCAAGGACCAGGGTTCAACCGCCAGTGAATCTCGAGCTTAATATTTTTCTCGGGATGATGGTAAGCTACATGATGATGACGCCACTTCCAATCCCCTAAAACAGAGCGAATGTAATCGTCCTTTACATAACCGTCCTGTTTCAGAAGTTCATGAACATGATTGAGCTCTTGAATCGGCACCAAAACATCCAGATCACTCGACGTTCTAAGAGAAAGGTCGCCATACAGTTCTTTAGCTAGAACAGGACCTTTTAGAAAAAGAGTTCTGATTCCTTGTTGCTGAAACATCGTATTGATGGTCGTCATCTCTCTTGTAAGGTGCAGCATCTCAAACGTGAAGTGTTTGTACATTCTCTCTAATCGTTGTTTGATTTTCTCTGGGACGAGCGGCTGATTCTTCAGTTTTCCATATAAAAAGGAGAACGTGCGGTGATGAAGCAGCAAGTCGTAAAATTCATCCCAATTGATGTCAGAGAACCAGTGTGAATCTATCAATCTAGTGTCCCCTATAAGCATAAGCTTCAGCTGCAGTTTGAGTTCTTCTGATAACGTATCTGTTTCCAAAATCGGTATGCTTGTCATCGTATACACCTTCAATCGTTATTAAGTGATCTGTTTCGCATACTTTCCAACCACGGTAAACTTGTTCATCTCTTCTGCTCCCGATAGATAGATCGAGCCGCTTCTCAGCCAAGCATGTGCGACGAGCTCTCCCTTATCGTCTCTTGCCGTACCAAAATAGATGGTCGATTCAATTCCACGCCGCTTTAACATGTTCATGGCCGCAATCGCCTTCACCATGCATTGACTCTCCCAAAACGTATGCCGACTGGCTAAATGGATGGCTTCTGAAATCTGTTGGAGTAGCTTTTTGTGCTCTGAATCTTCCATGAACTCTGTTTCTTCCATAAAGGTTCCGAGGTTCGGTGCAATTCTGCCGAAAGGAACCTGCTTAAGAAAACGTGCCCAACCTAGTTGAATATAAGCTTCAATAACAAGCATTTTCATTCTCCGGTCGAACGTTAGATAAAGGCGAACTTGCTTGAGCAACTGCATGTTAGCACCAACTTACCCTTTTATAGTGATTAAGTTCTCATGTTTGAGCGAGTCTAAAAAAGAGAGCACTTGCTTTTCGCACTCATCTCTTGAAATGTCATATTCCGATGCAAGGTTTTCAGTTAGCTTCCCTACGCTTATCGCATGTTCAATCTTGTCCCAGATGATGCCTCCTACCTCACCTAAGTTGTAGTAGTTTCCGTTATCGATGCCCATCATCACCTTTTCGCCACCCATATCGGAGACGATAAATCCCTCACGCTGTTGGATGATCGATGTACTCGTAAGTGCAGTTGTTGTTAACATGTTACTTCCTCCTTTTTCGAAATTTTATATAGAATGAGTGATACAAGTTCATGAGCAGTAAAATGATCACTTGGCCTTTGAAGAGAGATTATTGAAACATGGTTTACAAGTTTCATAGATTCCTTGAACTGCCATTCCGTCCGACCGCTATCTTCAATAAATGACCGGCGAAATGCTTGCCCCATCACAATATGAACGCGCTCTAATCCTGTTATTTCTTTTAACGTTAAAGATCCATCTTCAGATATCGACAGTTCGATCAATCCAGCAAGTGGAACTGGCTGGTGGTGAAATCCTGGTATCGGCACTGCAAATTTGTTTTCTCTATCCACTAACGGCTTGTAGCCCTTATGTTCCATTCCAAAGTTCTGCAAACTTTCTTTCCATAATTTTTGCTGCGGATAGCCGGGAACGACCATCGGCTGATTCTGTTTATCGTACGTAATCGCGATCACATCATCCGTTAAGAGTTTAAATTTTTTTTGTAAAAAAGCGGTGGCAAGTGTGGATTTCCCGGCACCAGAATGCCCTGTAATGGCGTACGCTTTTCCGTTGATTTCGATGGCACTTCCATGAAGGCATAGTACATTTCGTTGCATTAGTAATGCACCCATACAAGATCCGAGTAGATATAGTCGGATGCGATCTTCCTCAGCCTCATTTTCAGGCGAAACAAGAATTTGTTCTCCGTTTCTTACGCAAAATGTCGCGAGGTTCTCAATATGAAACAGTACAAGATTTTCTTTTACGATAACGCGTGTGTCCGATGTAGCATGTTCCTTCCACAAATGGGACAGATCTCTTTTCATAATGGTCACATGAGCTTGCTCTTCTCCGTTCCTTTTCGTAAACTCTGGAATTTCGTATTCACTTTCTATTTGCAATCCGAAAGCAAAATAGCCATACGTCTTTTTCGACACGTTCATCGTTTCCACCACCTTTTACCGAAATAGAGGAAAACCCTTATACTGTTTTGTTGTATAAGGGCTCTAACAGTTAAGTAGATTCATTTCATGATAGCTGGTCTATTAGCTAGGTTTTACGTTTCCTCTGTCATCACAATCATCGAAAGCAGCGTCCTTGTATTTGTTTCCAGGGCCAGCCATCGTCATGTTGATGTTAAGTACTTCTAATACCGGTGTTTGCCATTCTTTTTTCATCCATTTCACCTCCTTTCAATGACTTTAGGAACCGATACACGATTAGACTTCTCATGACTATAAGGAAATCAGAGTCAAAAGCCTGTTTTGGTGGTGTCTCTGCTCGCTGCAATTTTTCTAGTGCTTGTTTGATCACAGTGACGTTTAGATAAGCACTTGCGAGTGGATCCTGAATGAGGTCATGAACCTCTCCATATAAAACAGACCACGATGATTTCATGCGTTGAAGAATGTCCGCACCTTGCAAGCCTCGCTTTAACATGTTCAATCGGATTCGGTCTGGCAGAAATCCTTTTGATGCTCTTCGAATGAGCCCTCGATCCAGCCCGTCTCCGAAAAAGTATGGCAATGGTACAGATAAACAAAAGTTGATGATGCGCAGATCGTTCGTCGGATCATGTGTCTGGACGTTGTATTTTAATGAAAGTTTCGTCCGACTCGTTCCTGTTGCATTCCAAATATTTAGCTGTGCAAAATGATTTTTGCGTAGCTCGTAAATCGAGTTTGGTGAAGCGTTTAAAGCTTTTGTTCCTTCTTCTAAAAGTAATTGGGTGATGTTCGTTCTTTTTTCTAAATCAGGTGAAAGGAGGCATATAGCGTTTTCTTGTCGAGAAGAATGCTTTGGATACGCGAGTTGCTTAACCGCTTTAAATACTCTGGAAGGTTTCGCATCAATGTAGTGGCTGTACTTTCTCATCTCCGTTAGTAATGTAATGAGTTTTTTCTTTTTGAGCAGCTCAGCAAAATAATATTGACCCGGACCCCACGAGATCGAAAAGTTTCCTCTTGCTCCGTTAAGTAATAACCCAATTCCTTGCTGACTTGCTGTCTCGTGAATCCCTCTCATCCACGCAGCGTTTTCAAAGAACTTATACGGCATTTCCATCAAGTCTAGCCATGGATCAATCTCGTTTAATGGCGTGCGATCTTGAAAATGAAAGTATTGATCCGTAATGTTGCCAACATGATTAACGGTTAACTTTATGGACTTTCGCTCATCAGGTTCCATATAGCTTGGTGTCCAATCTTCATATCCTGGAATCGGAATCGCACTGTAGCTATGTAGCTGTTTGTTGTGCTGTTTCAAGTATGGTGAAGCAATGCTGACGATAGAGCCTGAGTCGAGTCCTCCACTTAGTTGCGATCCTACCTTTTTGTGTGTACGAAGTCTTGAGGTGACTGCTGTCTTATATAGTTCTTGGAATTCTTCTATTACATCTGATCGTGATTTATGGGTCATGATCTCCGGCTGTTGAAACTTGTGATACCGCCTAAGGACGGTTTTTCCTGAAGAGATCGTGATTGTATGGGCTGGTGGCAAAGCTTGAATGTCACGATAGACAGTTTGGATTGCGTTATGTGTATCGATCATATTTGAAATGGACAGATATTCAGCCATCCAATAATCATTGATTTGATTTGAGATAAATGGCATCTGCAAAAGTGGTTGAAAAGTTGTAGAGAACACGAACTGATCCGGATTGTGATGATAGTAGAGCGTGCGGCTTCCGGAAAAGTCTCTTGCGCCGAACAGTTTGTGGTTTCGTTCGTCCCAAATGATGAAAGCAAAATCCCCGATTAAATGTTTAGCCGTGTCTTCCTGCCACTTAGTATATGCGAGCAGAATGAGTTCGCTGTCAGTTATTTGCTTTTGCCGTTCGTGAGGAATGTCTAGTTTGTTAAAAAGCTCAGGTCGGTTGTCGAGCGTAACGTCTGCTGTGATCGCAAGACGTTTTTCGGAGTCATAAAAGCACTGCTTTTTGTTAATGTCTTCTGGCATGATCCATTGCGCGATGCATCCGAGAAAAAGGTTGTTTCTGTTATAGGTGTCGGTGCTATCGAACGGAATATTTTTCAGAGGATGGAGAAGTTTTTCTCCAAGATCGACGGCTGATATGTGGTTATGGAAGTGAAGAATTCCTGTTATCGCACTCATCGTCTCTCCTCCTTAAAGAACATAAATTCATTAATTCGTTCTTTATAGTGAACAAGTTCTAGTTATAAATTACCATCCCCCTTTTTCGTTGTCAAACATATTTTTTGATAATTATAAAAATAATGAGCAATTGTTCTTTTTTATGGTTGGCATGTTTATTCAGATGTGAGATGGGAAAGGTAGTTTTAGAACATAAAATTTACATAAGGAGTGTAGCGTTCATGTCTGATCAAAATCATCCAACAGGTCAACCTGCACAGCATCAAAATCATCAGCCAGGGTTAGAGTCTGAAATGACCCCTAAGCCGCAATCGGAAAGCCCGACGTATAAAGGCAGCGGAAAACTAAAAGGTAAATCCACACTGATTACGGGCGGAGACAGCGGAATCGGTAAAGCGGCAGCCATCGCTTTCGCGAAAGAAGGTGCGAACGTTGCGATTGTGTATCTAGAGGAAACTGGAGACGCTGAGGAAACGAAGACACAAATCGAACAAGAAGGCGTGAAATGCTTGTTGATTCGCGGAGATATTGGTGACGAATCGTTTTGTGATCAAGCCATTCGAGATGTAGTTGGTTCGTTCGGCGGACTGGACGTACTAGTTAATAATGCGGCAGAGCAGCATCCACAGCAGAACTTTGAGGATATTACAGCTCAGCAGCTTGAGAAAACATTCCGTACAAATATATTTAGCATGTTTCATCTGACGAAAGCCGCTCTTCCTCATCTGAAGCAAGGAAGTTCGATTATTAATACAGCGTCAATTACAGCGTACCAAGGTCATCCGGAGTTGATCGATTATGCATCAACGAAAGGTGCAATCGTGTCGTTTACTCGTTCGTTGTCGAATAACTTAGTTAAAAAAGGAATCCGTGTGAACGGTATCGCGCCAGGCCCGATCTGGACGCCGCTCATCCCGTCTACTTTCACAGCAGATAAAGTAGAACAGTTCGGTAAAGACACACCAATGGGCCGACCAGGTCAGCCAGAGGAACTTGCCCCTGCTTATGTGTACCTAGCGAGTGAAGATTCTTCTTATGTATCTGGGCAGATGATTCATATTAATGGTGGTAAAGTTGTGAATGGGTAAAAATAATGTGGAACTCGCATAAAGCTAGCGTAAATGTGGAGGTATTCCACTTTTACGCTAGCTTTTTTAATCAAATTATCATCCAGTATGCATCCCGTTTTCCCTCCTCATATCTTCTCGTTGTTCATTAAGCAATGACATTCTCACGAAAATTGGATGTAATTTCACGAAAACAGAGCATAATTTCACGAAAACAAACAATAATCTCACGAAAAAGGTTATTAATCTCACAGATTTTTTTTAGGCGTCTATAATACTTTATTTTTAGTACTAGGTGTCCATATGGGGTGGAAAAATACATGGAGTGTATTTGTGTGGGGTCAGACCCGGGGTCTGACCCCACTTTTTGAAACCTGATTCTAGGCTACTTCGTCATACTACGGGATGTGTTAAACAAGGAGGATTTAGTTTTGTGAAGATCGAGAGGTTGAGGGATAATAACATTAAGATTAATGGCATGAGTAAAGATGAAGTGATCCTCTACTTAATGAATAAATATGGAGAGGAAATAAAGCGTTTCGTATATTTTCTAACCGTGGATTGGGATCAAGCTGCAGATATTACACAGCAAACCTTTATTGAGGTGTACCAGGAGCTAGATCGCGCTTTTAAACACCCATCTATACGTTACTTTATATATTCAATGTCCATTCAAAAAGTAAAAGAACGAAATCGCTGGACCTTTACTAGAGAATTGTTCGTCAGTTATTCATTTAGGTCTAATGAAGAAATTCTTAATGAAGACCAACTCTTATATGAAGCGATTATAAATCTACCTGTGAGATATAAAGAGATCATCACACTCATATATTATTGCAATTTCTCAGTTGAAGAAGTAAGTGGTTTGTTGTCGACAAAGAAATCTAGAGTGATGTCTCTTTTAGATAAAGGAAAAGGACGCTTGCAGCGCTCTCTTGAAACCCAAGGAGGTGATTTTTCATGGGAGATCATTTAAATCGTCTCAACAAAATTATGGATGAACAGATGTCTTCCACTCCTGTGTTCACCGCCAACGATAAAAATCAAATCTTGCTCAATATAAAAGAACAAAATAAGAAGCCTGTTCTTATGAGGCGGCGTCCTCTTGTTCCTGCTCTTTTAACGGTTGCACTTATTGCAGGATTACTATTGTTTACTTTTTCACTGTTTGAAAAATCTGTTGAACCTCTTCAACAGGCCGGTAAAGAAAAAGTGGTAAAAGATAAAACGGTGAAAGAAAACAAGGACGAACAAGATACTACAGTTTTAGATTCAAAAAAGGATGAAACAAATGAGGATGAAGCAGAAGTCATTGAGGACACGCCCATCGATCCAATCATTTATTTTGAGAATCCAACTGGTGAAGTAGTAATTAATAATGAAAATAAAACCGTTGAAATAAGAGGAAATGTTACGAATGCGGCTAAAGAAACGAGTCCTCAATTCGCTGTAAAAGTAAACATATTAAACCCAGAGCTAAAAGGCACCTTCAACCAACTGGAGTTTCCTTTTAAAGACGCTCAATATGCGAATGCACAATCAGGAGCAGTATTTGAGTTTTGGGAAGAAGTCCCTCTTTTAAAGAATTTAACGAAAGCTGATTTAGAGAACGCCGTACAACTCACCTTTACCATTAACGATAAAGTCATAAAAACACATATTATTAAAAATATTACTGTAATTGAGGAACCCCCCGAACAACCACCTGAGAAAGAAACTATGAAAATTGAAGAAATAAAGAAATCACTTGCACGTGGAATGACTCAGGAAGAAGTTAAAGCAATCTTCGGAAGTAAATATACAGAAGTTACAGGTTCTATGAACGATGAAAATTACTGGAGATTTGATATTGGCGCCGACCCTGATTATAACTTTAACTCTGGAGACGATTCAGATGCACTTGATAATAAAGGATTAATTGATGGCACGGTTGATACCATTTTATTCGTAGAATGGGATGAAAACTTAAAAGTAAATAGTTTTAGTTTCTACAATATTTTAGAGTATGGATTCAATTACTCGTACCGAGTTTTTGAGAATGGGAATATTAAAGAAGATAAAGATACTACTGGCGGAATACTCGATTGATGCAAATTCTATAGATGATCATTAGAAAAGCTGGCTATGATAGCCAGCTTTTCTAATGTGCGTCCACTCCAAATGGACAAAATAGTACTTTTGTAATTGTTTGGGGTCAGACCCCATCAATTAACGGTAAAATTTTACTCGTATTCTAAAATAATGAAACCTGTGGTATCATTGCTTCGTCATACAACCGGGAAAACATTTACGAGGGGGTTGTTTAGTGGAAAATCAGGGGTTGCAGGAGAATGTTAACATCACAGGCATGAGCAAGGATGATGCAATCATTTTCCTGATGAATACATACGGCGAAGAAATAAAACGTCTTGTATATACCTTCGTTAAAAACTGGCAGCATGCTGAAGACATTACACAAGACGTGTTTGTGACATTATATACAAAACTTGATACATTCAGGGGTCAGTCGGCTATCAGAAGCTGGATCTACTCTATTGCCATTAATCGATCAAAAGACTTTCTAAAAAGCTGGAGTTATAGAAAATTAGCGTTTACCGATAAATTTTCCAATGATCAAAAAGACAGCGCACATTCTGCCGAAGACGGTGTAATCGCTAATAGCGAAGATCAGTTACTCTACGAAGCTGTTTTATCGCTATCCATTAAGTATCGCGAAGTCATTTTATTACACTATTATAAAGATTTTTCTATTCGAGAAATTTGCGATCTGCTCACACTTAATGAATCTACTGTGAAAACTCGTTTAAGCCGGGCACGTAAAATACTCCAAGAACGTTATATAGAACTTGGAGGTGAAAGATAATGGAGAAACAGCTCAAACACTTAGACCAAATCATAGATAAGCAGATTTCTGAGGCACCTGTTTTTACATCAAAAGATAAACAAAATATTTTGGCTGCTATAAAAAACAGCTCAATCAATCAACCGTTGAGGCAAAAACGAAAAACATTCGTCCCTCGCCTGCTGACTGCTGCTCTATTTGCCGGAATCATCTTCGCTTCCTACACGATGATTGATAGCTACCTTACACCTGACACAGCTACAGAGATTAAAAAACCAGAAGTTAAGTATGCACAGGAATTGACGCAAGCATCTAGTAAACTGACATATGAAGTGGATACACAAAAGCTAACGATTGAAGGAACCGTTAATAATACAACGGCATACACGAGCGAACCATTTAAAGCACGCGTAAAGATTTTAAAAGAAGATGTGGCTGCTTTACTTGAATCCAAAAGCTTAGCACTTGATGATAATTCAACGAACCATATCCTTCGACCCGATGAATCATACTCTTTTAATAAAGTCGTGACGCTAGATATGGGCATTGTTGATGAAAATACCTTCAAAGATGCCTTTGAGGTTGAGTTGTATACGGAGGATAAGACGTTAACATCTTTTGTAATAAAAAAGATTGAATTCATAAATACTCCAAACGAAGGTTCTACAGAAACAATTGTTGAGGAACCAATACCAAATGGGAAACCTATTGAAGAACAAACGAAAGATCCTGTTACGGCCAAAGATCCTAAACAAGATACGGATCAAAAACAAGAACAACCTAAAGTTACGGATGACAAGCCGAAAGAACCCACGCTTGAAGAATTAGAGCAAAAGTACGGAAAAAAGAAGACTCCTTTTAGAAACGTCCCTGTGGAAAGCCGAATTCAAGCAAATCAATTCTATTTAAATGGAATAACACTCGGAATGACGAAAGAAGGGACTCTAAACATTTTGGGACCATACGATAAATACCAAAGTGAAGACGAATCTACAGAATCATGGGCAGTATGGAATATGGTAACCGCCGATAAAAATTTAATTGAAAACGCCTCTGAGTATTCAATCACATATTCAGTTAATCAAAAGGTCAACTATATCAGTTTCTTCACCCTTCATAATTCGTTTGTTGAGGAATGGGAAAAAACATTAGGTGAACCTTATCATAGTACCGAGTATGGAGAAACCTATTACTATTTTGAAGATACAAAACAAATGCTATGTCTTGATGCGGTCTACGAGGGATTCAAGCATTACGAAGTTACATTATGGACTACAGATAACCCAGAAGAATATAAAGCAGATGTAGAATAAAGTTCACACAAGCTAGTTCCCATATGGGGTACTGGCTTGTTTTTTGTAACTAACCCCTCCCTCCCCACGTCTACATAGTAAGGAGGCGTTTATTATGATAAGGAGATATTTACCCATAAGTGTTATCATCGTCCTTTTATTAACATCTTTCTTCCCTAACAATAGCGTCTCAGCTACAAAATGGGTGCATCAATTTGTAGTATGGGATGGCTATGTTTACACTTTACAAGATGAGATTATTACCGATGTTAAGAAAAAGATTGGAGAAGTGACTGCATATTCCGATATGAACCAACTTCCGGGTAATTTTTCAAACGTTTTTCAGAAAGGTACAAACTATTATTCAATTAATGGAATAGATACAAATAAGTCCATTGCGATTAAAATAGGAAAAGACAGGTATCAAGTTGCTGATAGAGAAAGTGAGTATTTGGTGAGGGATATTGAGAAACGTTCAGCTAACGAGAACCATTATTCAAGTTTCACTAAGCATCTTTTAGCTTTCTTAGATAACTTGTTAAAAATGATTTTTAAATAAGATTACAGAGGATGTACGCATAATGAAGAAAATCATATTTTTTGTTACTTGTGCAGTGATAATTATATTAATGCTTTATTTAAATTTGAAAATTGAAAGCAATGATGATGTTGTTAAGGGCTACATGAAAAATAAACATGGGATAGATGTCAAAATCGTTGAGAAAAAAGAAGAAAGTCCCATGGTCAGTTCGGAAATCGTATATATCGTTTCTCCTGTAGATCAGAGTGAAGTACTTTTTACTGTGACAGTAAATCCTGATACTGATCCTGCTCAAATAAAAGATACCTATAATCAAGCTGTTCAGACGTATAAAGAGTATCATAAGCTTGAAACCGTAGTTCCTGAGATAAAAAAATTAGGCTTTAGTGGTGAATTTAAACCACACCCACTTCGTTACGAAAGCAAACAAGTGAATGGAAAGTGGCAAAACTATATTTCATTGCCTTTGAAAATGAATTCACGTTTAAATATCTCTTCTTTTGAAGAAAAAGAGTTAGACCGTTTTATAAAGCTTATAAAACTCATTCAAAACAGTGGTGCTTCGATTCAACAAGTTACAGTCGAAGACAGCGGTGACGAGCTTGAAAGTAAAAAAATCATTATGAAAATGGATCATTTAAAAGACATCTCATCTAGAGAAGCGTTTCTTACACAGCTTAAGACGATGAATTGGGAGTTAGCTAGTTCCTATAGCAATAAAAAATGGGAAAAAGAAGCACAGAAGATTGAAAATGAACGTTTTTCTTTTGGAAGCGAATATGATGAGCATTGGTTCAACTGTCAAACGACTAATGAAAAGGGAGAATGTACTTCCATATTAGTTCCTGTTACGTATCAAAAAGATGGATTGAATCAACGAAATCCATTTCTAAAAGAAGATTTAAATACGATCTTTCACTTTTTTGACCATACCATGAAACCAAAACCTAACGTAGAATATATCCTACTTGAACCTGATAATCCAAACACTGTGCGATTTACACAAGCAGATCGTAATCAATATAAATCGACTGAGGATTTAATAAGAGGATTATTTAAAAAATAGTTTTTAACACTGCTGCTTCTTTAAGCAGCTTTTTGTAGAGGTTGTTAAAATTTCATCTCTTATTTCAAATGTTAGGAAGGTACATACTATGTTTTTTGTTCAAATGTCTGGTTTCCCTGGCTCTGGTAAATCTACACTTGCGCGCGAGATCGCAAAAGAAACGGGTGCCATTATTATTGATCACGATATAGTGAAATCCGCTTTGTTGCAATCGATAGAAGGAACGCCTATTGACGCTAAGTCTACAGGTGCGATCGGCTACCATATCGATTGGTCTCTCATTGATTTCTTGTTATCACAGGGGAAATCTGTTATTTTCGATAGCCCTTGTTTATATGACGAGATGATTGAAAAAGGAACTCATCTAGCAAAAAAGCATCACGTTACATATAAGTATGTGGAATGCTACTTTGATAATCGTAACGAAATAAATAATAGACTAAAAAATCGTGACCGGATGATCAGCCAAATTGGAGAGATTACCTCTGAAGAAGCCTTTCAATATACGATAAAAAATAGTAAAAAGCCTCTGGGTATCCAATGTTTAGTCGTGAATACTTCAGAGCCTCTAGAGCATTATGTTGAAACTGTCTTAGAATACATACATGGGGTCTGACCCCACACAATTACAAACCCCTCACTTTTGTCCACCTGAGGAGAACAATGTAAAAATCCCCCAAATACGCGTTTATCAACTGCGATTTTGGGGGATTCAGTTCTAAAGGACTAATATTTTAAGGAATAATGCTCATAGCTTCCTTTGTATTTAAGGCTTTTTTGTACTCTGCTTTTAGGTCATCTACTACTTCCTGAATGGTAGCCACTTTCTTCACACTGCCTACACCTTGTCCCGCTGACCAGATGTCTTTCCAAGCTTTTGCTTTGGATTCAGAGAACGAGAGGTCAACAGAATCCTTTTTCATTAAGTTTTCTACATCAAATCCCGCTTTTTGTAGGGATGGAAGCAAGTAGTTCCCTTTTATTCCACTAATTGCGTCTGTATAAACAAGATCCTCTAGAGTAGATTCAATTAACATCTGCCTGTAATCTTCGCTTGCTGAAGATTCTTGAGTCGCTATAAAACGCGTTCCCATGTATACGAGATCCGCTCCAAGAATCTTTGCAGCCAGTATCTCTTCACCAGTAGAAATCGCCCCAGCTAGAATCGTCATCCCATCCCAGAATTCTTTTACAGCTTTTAAGAAAGCAAATGGA
Source organism: Fictibacillus nanhaiensis (assembly GCF_036213205.1). Taxonomy (GTDB): domain Bacteria; phylum Bacillota; class Bacilli; order Bacillales; family Fictibacillaceae; genus Fictibacillus; species Fictibacillus nanhaiensis_E. Next base: position 18,405 of record NZ_JARMFC010000008.1, on the reverse strand, counting down.
TTCAACGTCCCACCATGGCCACCTGCCCCACTGCACACGAGTATTAATCCATCGATGCCTGTCTTAGCGGCCTTACGTGCGTGATCTAGCGAGATGACGTCAGAGAAAACGAGACCACCATATCCGTGAACGATTTTTGCCACATCGCTTGGATTACCTAGAGAAGTAATGACTACGGGCGGCTCATATTTCTTTATTAACTCTAAGTCTTCTTCAAAACGTTTATTCGTTCTGTGAACGATTAAATTAACACCCCACGGAGCTATCTTTGCAGAAGGATCTTCTTCTCTTGCTTTACTTAGCTCTTCTGAAATATGTTTCATCCAATTCTCCAATAGATCGGAGGTGCGTGCATTTAACAATGGGAACGTCCCTATAATCCCATTTTTGCAGCTTTCCAACACCATATCGGGGCTTGATACTAAAAACATTGGTGCATTTATCACGGGTAGACTGAGTTGATTCGACAAACTTAATGGCAAATTGCTGTTCAAGTACGATCATCCTCTCAACTTTAGGTATACGGTTTAAAAAATCACCACCCTAACATGTTCGATAGGCCTTGATACAATCCTTTTTTCTCATTTTGAAGATCGTTAAGGAAAGATAAATATTACATTTTTGTTACTGTCATTTTCTGACAACATTTTTCAATCAGCTTGTATATAATCAATTTGAGTTAGTTCATTTGTCTCATCCTTCAGACAAGGGCAAACATTTTCGAAAGATATGGGCGCAAAGCCACGGGTCTAAGGCAACTGCTAGGATCGCCGGGCTACCTGAACATTACGCTTATCTGGAGGGAAATCTAATGGAGAAAAAGATAACGTTAGATCTCGAGTGGATTCTTTTAATGAGAGAAGCTAAAGAAAACGGAATTACTAAGGAAGAAATTATGGACTTTTTGAGAAATCCCCAAATCATGACAATTGATGGATCTTTTTCACCAGAAAAGCAGGTAACCAAGTAAGAACTAGTACTTATTTACTTCCCTAAATATTGAAGATATAATTAGATTATTATGACTTCTAAAATGGGGAATGCAAATGGTGATAGGGGAAAATTTAAAAAAGTACCGCACAGAAAAAGGCTTCTCCATGACTTCCTTAGCTGAAAAGGCCGGAGTAGCTAAATCTTACATAAGTGCATTAGAGCGAAATATTCAGCAAAATCCTTCCATTCAACTTCTCGAAAAGATCGCAGAGGTCCTTGATATTTCTGTTGATCACCTCATAAAAGAGGAAGTTAATAACGAAGAACTTGACCAAGAATGGGCTAATCTTGTAAAAGAAGCTATGGGTTCTGGTGTAAGCAAAGAGCAGTTCAAAGAGTTTCTCGAATTTAACAAATGGAAAAACAAACAAAACTAACCACCTGATTTTATCAGGTGGTTTTTACGTGGTTCGTTGCTTCTATGTGTCTTCGTGGAATGTACAAAGTGTGGTTTTTGTATTTGTGTGGGGTCAGACCCCACACAAATGTTTAGAGATTAATGAATTAGGGTATGGGAAAAGGGTGTCTACTATTTTTTGTTTATGGAGGATTATAAATGAAGCAATCGCCAAATGAACTAATGGATTCTCAAAAAAGTGTAGATGTTAACGGTTCTTCTTTTCATTGGGACACATCAAAGGGTATTTTTCAATTTGAAGGCCAAGATGTAATGCTATTTTGGATTGATTCAGCATTCAAAGTATTCCTGGATTCCATCGAAGAGATAACAGGTGAAGGAACTGCGGACCTTGTTTTTGAAACTGCTGGGTATCGGACAGGGTTAATCGTTAGTGATTTTTACATAAGAACGATCGGTAATATTGAAATTTCCGCTGAATCTTTACCTACCATTTATGCATCAGCTGGTTGGGGTAAGACATACATAGAACTTGATGTTAAAAAGAAAGAAGCGATTATTACGATTACGAACAGCTGGGAAACGAAAGTTAAAAAAGCGCAGAACAGCGAACGCATGGGGCGATTCTTACCTGGCCATTGGGCTGGCGTTTTCACTGGCCTCTTTCAAACAAACATGTGGTATGAGGTATTAGAAAATGAATCAGATCCTAACACGCTAAAATTAGCAATCTCAGAATCACACATAACACCAAAAGATAACATCCGTGACCTCGTTCAACGGGAAGAACAGCATGAAATTTTGAAGCTAGAAGCGATGGTTGAAGATCGAACTAGGGAGTTAACAGATTTAATTAGAGAGATTTCCTCTCCTATTATTCCCGTTACCGATCATATTGTAGTTATTCCCTTAATCGGCAAATACAACGAACTTCGATCAAACGATATGTTAGAGCATACACTCACTTCACTTCCTCAACACCGGGCTAAATTTGTTATCTTAGATCTAACCGGTATTAAGTCTATTGATTCTGAAATGGTGGATATGTTGAACAAACTTGTTTCATCAGCTCGATTGTTCGGTATGGAAACGTTATTAGTAGGGATCTCACCTGAGTTAAGTATGGAAATAACAAAACATCAATATTCTCTTGGAGAAAGTACATATTTCAGAAATCTCAAGCATGCCATCCACTTCGCTTTTGCAAAGGAAGGAATGCTCATACAAGAACCTACGAAGTAAGAAAAAATCCACGCTGCGGTAGTTGCAGCGTGGATTTTTTCTTATGCCTTTGTAGCTGCTGATCTCTGGTGTATTTCTGGAAAAAACAAAATGAAGGAATGTGTAATTGTATGGGGTCAGACCCCCATTTCTATTTAACCCCATCATTCGTCTAAGCAACTTGTCTGCCTCTACATATGATATACAGAAACCGAAGCCAAATTGGAAATCGGTATCAATTTGTGAGGTGAAACAATTAATGTGTAACAAGTGTGGAAACTACGACCACTGCAAATACGAGAAGCATGAGAAGCATGAAAAGAAGTGTTACAAGAAAGTAGAATGGGTTTGTGAAGAATCTTCTTCATCATCCTCTTCTAGCTATGAAGTATTGAAGTGCAAAAAGTTTAAAAAAGCTAAGAAAAAGCATCATTGCTGCTGCGATCCTTGGGCAAGAATCTTGTTCTAGGATAGAAAAAAAGGAGTCCAACTAGCGGACTCCTTTTTCTTTATTATAGACGTTTTGTACCTAAGTAACGCGGCTTCCAATAGCTGTTGTTCATATCTGAAATCGTCACTCCTGTTGAAGAACCAGCATGGATGAACTTCCCGTTTCCGACGTAAATACCCATATGTGAAGCTCCTGAATCTGTCGTAGAGAAGAACACAAGATCTCCTACACCTTGGCCGGAAACTCGAAATCCTGTCTGGTTCCACATATCTTTCACCGTACGTGGCAGTACAATATTGTGAGAGTTTTTAAAAACGTAGTTGATGTAACCTGAACAGTCAAATCCAGCTGTTGTAGTTCCGCCCCATTTGTATGGCGTACCTTGAAAACGTTTAGCATAGTCTACTAGATAAGGGTTGTTAACGTTATAGACTCCTAGCTTATTAAATGTGTTACGACCCGCGATTCCGTCTGCCGTTAAACCTTTTGCACGTTGAAAGCTCATTACCGCACTCTTTGTGTAAGATCCAAAGTATGTCGTTGCTGAACCGCTATATGTAAAGTAACCTTTATCTCGCAAAATTGTTTGAAGTGTTTTTACATCTGAATGTGTCATCGTTGGACGAAGTGTTTGATCTCCAATATTTGCAAATGCCTGTAGTGGCGACAATAATAAACTAGCACCTAAAACTGATGTAACTATCCATTTTTTCATTATTTATCCCAAACTCCTTTGATTTTCCAAGTAATCTATTATTATCCTACAATAAATAATAGGACTTGTGTTTTACGCTTCCGTTACGGAAAATAGGAATTTGGTCTTCTTGTAAAATCATGTCGAATTTAGTATTGTGATAAAATATTTATTTTTCATGGACACCTTCGCCTCTTAAAAGCCAAAATCTTCAAATCCCTCTCGTTGTAAAATTTCTTCAACATCGATGCTATGATCCTCTAAGTATTGACTGCCATACGTAGAAAAATGATCCGTACAATTTGAATCGATAACGGTAAAAGAACTATAATAAAACTCCCTGTCATCATTTGATGTAGAGCCTGAACTGCCTATATGAATACACTTTTTATCAATTTTTTCTCTACGTCCCTCATCATCAACATAAAAATATTTATTATTATGGGTCCCTTCTGGTTCTGGTAGCGCTGTAAGTCCATAACCATCAGCGTTTATTTTGATAACATTGTAGTCTCCCACTTTATCTGCTTTTGACTCATCTTTAATGTCGTATATCACAGTCACTTCACCTACATAACCTGATGGAATGAGGTAATATTCGTTTGTTTTCTTTTCTAGCAACTTCTGCATGTAAAATGAAGAATAAACTGCAAGTACCGTAAATCCAACTACAAAGATACATTTCACTATCATTTGTTTCCAATTAAAGTTTTGTTTTATTCCCTTTTGCCACTCTTCAGACAAGAAAAAGAGAGCAGCACATATGATTGCAAAAGTATTAAAACCTTCTATGATAACAAAAGAAATAAAAGCAAAAATAATATGTAAAAAGCCTGACAGCAAGAATTGAAGTTTTGTAACTTTTATTGTTATAGAATCTACTAAGAAAGATACAGGTATGCCATACAAAAAGTTACCTGCTACCGCAAAGAAAAAAACGATAATTAAGAAGGATGAATTATCTGTTAAATCACCTTCAAAGATGGTGTAAATACCCATTAACACAGGTAATAAAAAGGATGCTATAAGAGCTGACTTCATTTTTCGCAACAGGTGTTTGTTCATTATTCAGCCTCCTTGTGAATGTTTTCACATATATTCTATCACTTTGGTTTCAGTATTGGAATATTCAGGATAAAAAAAGAAGCCTGCTTTCAAAACAGACTTCATCCTACAATATCTCCAAGCGTTTCCGCAAAGTTTTCAGATTGCGCGACCGAACCGAACTGTCGCACTTTTTGCTTTGATCCGTAAAAGAGTAGCTCTCCTTCTTTTAAAATTAAAAAAGAAGTACATAGTGTTTCGAGTTCTTGCGCGTCATGACTGGAATACAGGATTGTCTTTCCTTCTCTACCCAGTTGGCGCAAATCGTTTACGATCTCTTGTTTTGCGGAAATATCGATTCCGACTGTCGGTTCATCCAAAATTAACAAATCCGGGTCATGAAGCATCGCGATCAAGATGTTCAGCTTTCTCTGGTTACCACCGGACAGATGCTTTACTTTTTTATCAAGGTGTTCAGCAAGTCGCCATTCCTCGCAGCGCTGCATCCATCTTTCTTCCGATGATTCCTTCGCTAATTTAGCAAAAAATCTTAAATTTTCACGTGTTGTTAACTCATGATACACAGCGATTTCTTGCGGTACGTAACCGATTTTCTGCCGAATCTTCTTTTGCTCTTTTTTCACATCGAGCCCGTCGATTTGAACAGTCCCGCGAGATCCTTTCATAAGGGTTGCAAGGATCTTCAGGAGCGTTGATTTACCTGCACCGTTCGGGCCAACAACGCCGACGGTTTCTCCTCTTTCAATAAAGAAGTTCATTTCTTTTAGTACTTCTTTTCTACCAAACTTCTTTTTCAGATTTTCTGCTGCAATCAAGCGTTGTCACCTGCCTTTATGGTTGAAAGTACGTATAGAACGATGCTTATTCCCACAAATACAAGGGGAATCATAAGCGTTTCTTGGTTTAACGATGACACGATCCAATATTGCGGTGTCCATTCTGCAGCACGTTGTAAAAAGCTTGATAACTCATCGCTCGGGAAAAAAGTTCCACTTAAGAGCGATGTGCAAAGGACGACGAAGAGTGTGATGGCTTGCCATGTTCGGTTGCTATGCACGAAATATGCAAACAGAAGAGATAGAGCGTTTAGAAATAAGACGTAGCCGATCAAACCGAAAATCGTAGCTACGTTCAACGTTAATTCATTTCGCCACCAGCCATAACTAAATAATAAACCAAGCAATGTTAGCTGCAAAAGCAAAACACCTAGAGCATTTCCAAACCAATACACAGAAAATCGGCCGGCGGAATAAGGTACTCTGGACCGCATGCCAGAATCACGGTCTTTTATTGGCCAGCTGTTATATAAAAAACTGAACAACATGAGTAGCACGAGCATTCCTGGAACATAGACCGAAGCGGCACCACCAGTATCTTTTACCGATGATTCTCTCGTTACCCCAACTTTGTAGTCAACGGTCATGAGAGGCTTCGGCTCCCAATGCTTATCGCTATAGGCCCAAGCATCTTTCCAGACCCGAGCTTGCTCCTCAGCATCTAGCTTCTCACTTTTTCCATATGTTTTTAACACCGTGTTCGCGCCGTACGAATTACTCGATAGCCGCTTCACTTCACTTGCAAAAATCTCACGCACTAATCCATGAGAAATCGAACCTGACGAGAGCCACATCGTAACAAGCTCATCTTCATCATTTTTCTGTATGCTACCCATAAACCCTTCAGGTATAAAGAAACCGATGGCGGCTTTTTGTGTTTCGATCTGATTGCGCGCATCCTCTTCGTTATGAACACTTACCGAGACCGCTGGATTTTTACTCACTCTATCTATGACCATTTTCGAGTATTCCGTTTCGTCCTCGTCCACGATTACAACGGGAATCTTGGTCACATCACTTGTTTTTTCAATAGACATGTCTAAAAAGCCTAGCACAAGAACCGGAACGATGAGCCCCAGCCAGCTCCACGGACTTTGAAGCAGTAATTTTATACGTGTAACGGCAATTGTCCAGACCATGGCAACCTCTTCTTTATTGTAATAAGTAGCAAACTCACTACCCAAATAATGATTGAAAAACTAAGCAACTGTAGGACGAACATCCAGGTTTCGTTACCCACAAATAGCGAATCTATTAGTCCGCTGTGAGCCTGATGCACGATATTTAGCAAACTTACGCTCCGCAACTTTTCGCGAAGATATGATAGCGGCAGAAGACTTCCGCTTGTAGCAACAAGCCCCACAGCTAGGATGATTCCCGCTCCCCATTTAGCTCCGTTACGTACAAAAAGTTCCTGACATAGCGAGAAAAGAGAGGCGATACCTAAGCAATATGCTAAAACCATTAATGTCGCTGTGATACTCCACATTTTTGTTAGAACATAAAATAGGGAAATCAGTATAGTACTTTGGATGACGAGCAGTAGGAAAACGGAAATAACATTGCTAAAAAAGAATACGCCAGACCTTATACCTTGTAGCGTTAATCTTTCGCGCAGTGCTGTTTGCTCACTTCTTGCGGTTAGACTCATGCCAAACAATCCACCGACGAGTAACAGGATCAGCAAACCCGATAAGCTGTAATACTCGAGTATCGTAATACCACCGAATGCACTTAGCGTTTCCGTTTCGTAGATCTTATTTCGGTTCAATGCTTGGAGCGTAAAGTCTGTGATGACCGTGTCGCGGTATGCCCGAAATTCTTTAGAACTTAAGTCCATTTTTCGCAAATAATGAAAAGCTGCGTTCGCTCCACTTTGTGCAGAAGAAATTAGATTGGCGTTTGATACCATCACTTGCTGAAGGAGTTTTGCTTGAAAAGGTCGTTCAGGGTTTCCAATGACGGTTACGGGAATATTTTTGCCGCCACGAATTCCTTTAGTAAATCCATCCGGTACGATCACCATACCTGCAATCTCGTTACTCGCCAGCTTTTCACTTGCTGACTCTGCATCTGTTTTTTCAAAGGTTAATACGTTCTTTAGTTCTTCTGAATTCTCATACTGCTTCATAAGCAATTTGGTTTCAAAAGTATTATCTTCATCTACGATCGCTACGGCAAAAGGCTCTACCCACTGCTTTTCTTCAAGAAGTGGTTTTAGCCCGAGATACGTAATCCCAAGTAAAAGTATGGGAAACAGCATCATAGCAATCAGAGGAAAAGGCTGCTTTAGCCAGCATTTTACCGTTAGATGGGCAATGAGTAGCGTTTGCCTCATAGTGTCGTTCCTTTCGCTTAAAATTTGATGAAGGTTCGGGGCTAAAACGGCTCAGAACCTATACCCGTAGGGGCATTTAACTGGTTGAATCCAGAAATTTTGGCTGTTAATCCAGAAGTTTTAGCTATTTATCCACGAGTTTTGGCTGTTTATCCAGAAGTTTTAGCACTTTATCCAAAAGTTTCAGCCTTTTATCCACGAGTCTGCAAACCTCGACAAATCTCGCTTGACTCAATTCCTTCATATACCCTACTAGGTTAGAAAAAAAGGACAAAGATCAACTTTGTTTTAAGTTATCTCTGTCCTTCTTATTATCATTCTATTGGAACATTTGAGCGTTTTCACCGATAAATTGCTCGATGTTGCGTTGAATGTCTGACATCATTGTCATCATTTCAGCGTCACTCATCTCAGCAACGTTTACTGCTTTTCCTTCTGAAAGCTCAGGGAATTTCAGTTTATCGCCGAACGTTGTTTTTGTTTTGATGTTCAATCCAACGTTGATATCGCCCATTGTAGCGTCGTTACCTTTTAGTGTTACTTTGTAATCGTGGTTTGCAAAGTCTTTATCAAGGTTTTGGTCACCCTTGTGCTCGATCTCAAGCGTCATGTCTGGAATTTCCATTGCCCCATCGCCTGCAGGAACAAGATTAGCCGTCCATTTTGACTTCTTATCTGTACCTTCACCTTTAATTTGGAACCCGATACCTTCTGTTGTACCGTTTTCAGTCATTTCGAACTTCGCTTTAATGTCGCGTTTCTTGCCATCTTTTCCTTTTGGTTCGCTTTCCATCTTCACATCTACAAGCAATGTTTCGCCTTCAGGACCTGCGTTAAGAACCCAAGAAGAGTTTGTTACGTCGCCCTTCGTCCAGCTCTCAGACTTGTAGTCCATCGGAACCGCTTCTTCACCGTTCGCACCGATCTTCATCGTCACGTTACGGCTTACTACTTTATCATCGCCATCGATGATAACTACTTGCTTCATTCCACCAGGGATCTCTAAGTCCTCATTGATTGCTTTTTTCGCATCAGCTAGAACTTTCTTAAGTTCTTTCTTCGCATCTGCCTTGCTCATGTTACCCGTTGGTGCCATCATGCCAGTTTGAAGTCCGCCTTGCAATGCTGATTGTTCAGCGATCGCATCTAGGATCTCATCATCTTTTTCGATTTTTTCAACAAAGTTTACAAGCATTGCTTTTGTTTCTTTTTCAGAAAGAGAAACCGTTAACTCGCGAAGCTTCTCTCCTTTAAAATCAACATCGTCTTTAAGTTTTACGTTTTCATCTTTCACGCTGTCTGCGTAAACTTTTGCAAACTCTTCGAACGCTTCATCGCGAGCGTCTTCACTTAGGTCGCCATCAACTGCTTTAAAGAAGTTTTCAAGCTTTTCCATACCTTGATATGCTGGATCAAACTTACGCATCACGTCACCGAACTGACTGTTTTCGAAGTAAACGTTCTTATCGTAAGCTGCAGGTACATTTACAGCAGTTTGTTTGTTGTTTTGATAAAATTCAGCATTCACTAAGTCTGAATCGTTCATTCTTAAAGCCATCCCAACAGATCCTTCTTCTTTCTTAGGATCATGCTGTGTTGTTACTTTAAACTCACTGTTTTGTACAATAGAGCCGATCATTGCAGCTTCCATTCCACCTGCTCCAAACATTGCCGGGTCAACGTCTACCCCAACGCTTGCTTCAGACTTATACGCTTCTTCCATCTGCTTTTCAGAAAGTGCTAACGCATCTCCAAAGCTGTCTTCAAAAGATTCGTTCAGTGCTTTAAATGTGTTCATCTCGGATTTTAAATACAATTCACGCGGAGATAGATCAACGAACATCGCATAAGCAGTTGCTCCGATTGCAAGCACTGCGATAATAGCTAGCCCAATGATCAACGGTCGTTTCTTGTTTCCAGTACTCTGATTAACTTGTGTTTCCATCGTTTGGTTGTCCCCCTCTTAATAAATATATAAGCTTAGTCCTATCAACTTATTACACTGTTATTCTAAAAAAATAGCAGCTTATATCTCTATTGTCTATTATGGGTAAAAAAGGAATTTTTTCGCCCACAGTTTTCTACTATACCCTAATTTTAAAATTATATCCATCAAATCACATAGTAAGAAAGTTTGATTTTATTGGGTATTTAAAACTGTACGTAGTTTTTTTATTGCAGCCTTTCTCCATGACTTTACTGCATATAAAGTGACCCCAAACGTTTTTGCAATCTCGGCTTCCGAATTCATATGAAAGACACGATGCACGACCCACCGCTGCTGATTTTCTGTTAAGTGCATTAAATAGAGGTTTAATGTTTCGTCTTCCAAAAATGGAATGTGGTCTTGATGCGAAAGGTGTTGAAACGTTAACGATTCATGAGGGTCATGGGTAACCTCCGCCTCCTGCCTCTTCAGTTCGTTTCGCAACTCTTGTAAAATTCGTCCGCGTACATGGATGAAGGCAAACGAGGAGAACTGCCCTTTATCCGGGTTGTACGTTTCGTAAGCTTTCCAGAGTCCGAGTAAACCAGCTTGATAGTATTGATCGAAATGGTTCGTGAGGTGGTAGCGCTTGATCTGGGATTTGATGAGTGGTTCGAACATTGCAGCAACTTCTTCAAACGGCGTGTTTTTCATGGAAATCGTTCCTTTTGGAATGTGCGCACATTCGGGGAATTCCGCGGTATTTTCACTATAGATTGGAGGAGTTTTGTAAAACAAAGTGCAACTCTTGAAAAGTTGTACGGTAAAAGATGCAAAACGACAAAAGTTGCCTGTTAACTTTTGAAAAGTTATCCACAATGTGTGTGCAAAATTACGGAAATTGATAGATTTTTTGTGTGAAATACTGGATTTTGAAAGATTTGGGTGTTGATTTTGAGTAAAATTCTAAAAATTGTGGATAAGTGCTGCGGAGGACACTTTTGTTTATGCTTCGTCGTTATGAAAGTGGTTGATTTCCGTTTCAGGTTGCTCGCTTTCCGCGGGGCAGGCGGTGAGCCCCTTGCACTTCAACTTCAATGTTGTTAAAACGCTTGAGAGCAACAACTTTAGTTAGAATGCCCCTATCTTTTCTTTAAAGGATTTTCATCCACACAAAGTAGGTTCTGAACAACACTCTAGCCTCTTCAAAAAATTTTTACCTCTATGGCTCCTTTTCACTTTTTTCTGGAACTTATGGTGTGAAAGGAGGTGAGGCACATGGCAACAGCAGCTTTGATTGATTCAGCAATGCGTTTGGAGCTTGATGGTGGTTTGGATGCAGACAACAAGCCGGTGGTGAAGTATAAGAACTTTGCTCATGTTAAGACTTCTTCGACACCTGATCAGCTTTATGCGGTAGCAAACGCGTTATCAGGACTTCAAGTGTATCCGCTTGTGATGATTAAGCGAAACGATTCCTTCGCGATCCACTCTTAAGAAGTAGAGGCGAGGAAAATATAGAAGAAAGGAGGGATTTCAATGGCCAAAGTGCTTGAATTGCAGTTTCTTAACCAAGAGAACAAAACGGTAACCATCCGTCTGGATGCTCCGATCGAACCGGTTGATCCTGCAGCTGTAAATGCAGCAATGGACACGGTAATTGCACAAAACACCTTCACTTCTTCGGGTGGAAACTATACAAGCAAAAAAGGTGCGCGTATTGTGGATCGTGAAGTGAGCGACATCGACCTAGGTTAATTCATAAAATAAGTGACTTTAGCGACCGTAAAGAAACCGTTTTCTAGCCACTTGGTTAGAAAACGGTTTTTTGGATTGTGGATAATGTTGATAATGTGGATAAGTAATGCTATTTATACACATGGAGCACGATTTTACTTTTTGCTACTTGTGGATAAGTTGTGCTTGAAACGTTAATTTCAAACGTTAATGATTCTTTTTCAACAGATGCGATGGTTCCTTTTATACTAATAGTCTCACCGACTAAAACAGGTGCTTTAAATTTCATCTCATATGTTTTAACCCAATAACCTTTTTGTAAGTATGGTTCCACGATATTAGATGCAATCGCCATCGTAAGCATACCGTGTATGATTTTAGCCGGAAATCCCTTTTCTTTTGAAGCACGATCATCAAAATGAATCGGATTAAAATCTCCAGACACTTCCCCATATTTCCTAACCATATCTTCGTTTATTTCTATAAGTAATGGCTCGAGTGCAGCTCCTAATTCAATTGCATGCGATACCATTCTCAATCTGCCTCCTTTAAAAGAGTCGATTTTGCCGAAAAAACCATTTTACCGTGCACGTTTTTGCCAATAAGCTCTTGATGCAAAACGAGAAATTGACGTCTTTTCTCTACTGAAATCAAGGAAACAGTACATTGAAGTGTATCTCCGATCGAGATAGGATATTCGTAATGAAACACTTGATCTTTGTGAATAAACGATTGTTCGTGAAACCATGGCACGTTTATATATTGATAAAAAATCATAGGTAGAGCTGGTGGAACTTGATCTATAGCACTTTTATGAATGCCGGATGCTTCATAGTAAGCTTTAACAAGCGCTTCTGTTATCGTAATGGAAACAGGTAGCATTGTTGTTCCTTCATATTGCTTAATATTCATAAGTGCTCACACCTTTCAAATAGTGTAGCAATTCCGAGTCCACCGCCAATGCCTAACGTGGCTATACCAAACCGGTCTCCTGACGTCATTTCCCTTAGCAGTGAAGTCACGAGAACCGCTCCTGAGGCACCATAAGGATGACCAAATGTAATTGCACCACCGCCTTTGTTCAGCTTGTCCCACGATATGTTAAGTTCTTGAGCGGAAGCAACGACTTGGGATGCAAATGCCTCATTCAGTTCAAATACATCAATATCACTTATAGAAAGGTCCATTCTCTGTAAAAGTTTATTTACAGCAGGAACCGGTCCGATTCCTGGCACATTTGGATCAACACCAGCCGTTACAGCGTCGATAAATTTTAGTTTTGGAGTAAGTTTAAGCTCTTTCGCTTTTTCTTCACTCATGACGAGTACGATAGATGCACCATCGTTTAAACCGCATGAATTTGCGGCAGTAACCGTTCCGTTGTCTTTAAACGCAGGTTTTGCTCGGTTCATCAGTCTTTCAATAACAGAAAGTCGCTTGATGCCTTCATCTATTAAGGGCACATCATTACAGTCAACGAGTTCATTCTTAAAACGACTCTGTTCAATAGAATTTATCGTTCTCCTATAGCTTAGAAGCGAATAGTCATCTTGCATCGCACGTGTTATACCGTATCTTTCAGCAACGTTTTCAGCACCAACACCCATGTCAGGATCCCCTATAGAGTCTGGAGAAAAGCGAGCTCTTCGTGGAAACGTTGATGTACTAACAGATTCCGTGCCACCTGCTAAATAAATGTCTCCTGCACCTGATTGCACTAGCCGACATGCGAGATTTACCGCTTCAAGTCCAGAACCGCATTGACGATCAACGGTAAAACCTGGAACGGTCACTGGAAGACCTGCTGTTAAAGCAGATAAGCGTGCGATGTTCCCACCAGGACCAACTGTATTCCCTAAAATTACATCTGACACCATATCAGGAGAAACGTTGTTTTCTTTTAAAATATTTTGTATAACAGCAGCCGCTAGTTTTTCACCTCCAACATCTTTAAAGTAACCTCCCTTTTTCCCGATCACTGTACGTTTGGCATCGATAATAACAGCTTTTTTCATGAACGGAGAACACCTTTGCTATAAATCTCTTTTACCTTTGATCTTGCAATTTTTCCGCTCGACGTATAAGGAAACTCTTTCGTAAAGATGATATGTTTAGGTACTTTGAAAGTTGAAAGATGCTCTCTGCAAAAACGTTGGATTTCACGAATGCTAAGGTTAGCACCTTCTTTTTGTTTGATTGCTGCTGAAACCTTCTCTCCCCAATACGAATCTGGCAAGCCAAAAACAACGGCTTCCTCAACTTCATCTAATGAATGCAATACATTTTCGATTTCTTCTGGATAAACGTTTTGCCCTCCAGAGATCATCATGTTGTTGCTGCGTCCTATAATGTATAAATCTCCTTCATCATCTAGCTTAGCCAGGTCTCCTACTGTCAGCCAGCCATGGTCGTCCCACACTTCTTTATTCGCATCTGGCTGATTCAGGTAGTATGAAAAAAGCATCTCACTTTTCACAAAAAGAGTACCTATTTCACCTTGTTCCACTTCGTATCCATCCTTTCGAACAGATAGTTCTACATTATGAAAAGGGCGTCCTACCGATAATGGCTTTTGGAAGGCAGTTCGATGATTGATATAGCTTACAAAGCTCAATTCAGATGCACCATAAAACTCAAAAAGCTCTGTTTTAGGAAATAGATTATTTATCTTACTTTTCAGTCCAGGTTCCCATTTGGCTCCTGAAGATATTATTCTTTTTAATCTTGGATTGTCGTTCTGATTATCCATTTCTTTCGTAAGTGCAGCAAGCATAGTAGGAACAGCATATAGAGCTGAAACTTCGTCTGCCTCGATATCTTTTAAAATTTGGGAAGCTGAAAAATGAGGCAACAATTTCACTTTTCCACCTAAATAAATCGTGCTGATCGCCGCATACAAAAATAACGAATGAACAAGCGGTCCTGGTACAAGTACTTCGTCTTTCTCAGCTAGGCCAAAATCTGTCCGACTGCATGCAAAGCTTTTAACCCAAGAACGATGGTTACGTACGAAGCATTTTGGCATACCTGTTGAACCTGAAGTGAACCCCATATAAAACAATGAATCATCTGAAACTCTACTTTTTACTTCTTCACTTGGTTTTAAATCTGTTAAAGAAGAAATTAGAGTTACCTTTCCGTATTTCATTTTTCTCTGCCATTTTTCTGTAGTAATAACCAAATCTGGCTCACATTGTTTCAGCCTTTCTTCCAGCTCCCTTTCTTTCCATTTCAAATCAAGAGGAATACAGATCCATCCTGCAGAAATAGCGCCTAAGAAATATTGTAAAAAATCAATACCATTAGGCACATATAGTGCTACTTTTCCTTGAGTTCCTCTGAACACCTGCTTATGAAAATATGAAGAAATTTTTCTTACATTGTTGTTCAATTCTAGATAGGATATTTTATCTTCACCCATTTGAATCGCCGTATCTTCTGGATGTATAAGTGCATTTTGTTGAATAGTATCCGTTATAAGCACAGAATTCCTCCCTATAGAAAAAGACTGTCCGAAGACAATCTATTAATGGCTGACCGTATGATTTTGATTGAACGCAGTCTGATTTTTAAATAATCTTTGTCTTATTTTAACACCAAGTGTGGCTGCGATAGCAGCTTTTATGAGATCGCCTGGTAAGTAAGCTAATCCTGAAATAGCAGCTGCCTCTAAACTGATATCCATTACAAATGCAACAACGGGAATACCGCAAAGGTAAACAAATACGATACCTGCGACGAAATTATATAAAAAGACCTTCCACACTTGAAGTGGCTGTCTTGCCTTTTCGACCAATAATCCGATTAAGAAAGCTGATAATGGCCAGCTCAGTAGATACCCAGCACTTGGTCCTACAAAAACACCTGCGCCGCCGCGTCCACCTGCTAATCCTGGAACACCGGCTGCAATTACGAGTAAGAAAACAATCATACTTAATCCGCCCAGTCTTGCACCAAGCACAACACCTGCAAGCATTACACCAAGAGTTTGCGCTGTAATGGGAACGGGTGTAAAAGGTAAAACGATTGGAGGCAGGAATCCTAATACAATCATGATTGCTGCGAATAAAGCTACATACGTCATTTCTTTTGTTTTCATAAAAAACACCTCATCATTTATGTTAACTTATATCATTTTTAAGTTAACATTAAAAGCGCTTCAATAGCAATACGTAATTGATTCCGCTATAATACTTAACAAATAGAAGTTTTTAAAAATAAAAGGAAAATTAGTCACAATTATGGTAAAATAGTACAAACAATACTTACGTTGGAGGAAAAGGCATGGAATTTAAAATCGGTGATATTATTGAAACGTTCGACGGCTTAAAAGGAGAAATTACTTCATTGTTGACCAACACCGCTGTTGTGGACTTTTCCGTAACAGAAAACTATTCGGAGCATTTTGAAGATGCGAAGCAAGTTGTACGTTTGAACGATATTAGACAAATCATAAATAGCTAGAGCTTATTATATAGAAACGAATGATTTACATTAGAAAACAGTACCAGCTCTCTGTATCAACACAGAGAGCTGGTTTTTTCGTTTTTATAAGTTTTTACGATTGTTCTGTGAAGTCACTCCTACTGAAACGACGTTTGAATCATTTTCTCTTGTGTAAGTCGTTTCTTCTGCCGATCCAGTGGAATAGTCGTGCAGCTTGTCATTTCCGATCGGGTTCTCTGTTAACTCGGATCCTGCTTCTTTTAATTTTGACCCAATGCTGCCAAGCTCGCCTTTTGTTTCTCTTGCTGTCGACAGCACATCACTGGAGATTTCTTTTAGCGTATTAATGTTTCCAAATACGTCTTTATTGAGACGCTCGTATAGTGCTTGTGCGTCGTTGATCGCATCTTTTAAGGTAGTGCTAGCCGTTTTAAACTGGCTGATCATCTGATCTTTCACTTCGCCAGGATTTTGTTTGACCTCTGTAATCATCTTGCTGGAACTATCCTTTATTCCTACCGCTGTGTTCTTTATTTTTGACCGTGTATTAAAATCAATCAAGGCAAGTGCCCCACCAACGATACCGCCGATTACGATTCCTGTTAAGAGCTTACTTTTTTGTGGATCTGCCACTCGCTCCCTTTGGGCTGTACCGTAAGCATCTTCAGGATACATACCGCTTTCATATGCGTTTGTAGTGTTTACACTTTGTACCATTTTAAGTCCTCCTCCATTAATTTTTTTCGTAGTTAGGGGATTCCCGTTTTTCTAAAAGCTAAACGTTTGGGTAGGCTTTTTTCAGGATATCTTCAACTTGTACATAAAAGTTTTCGTTAGTTCTCATACTAATGAAAATCTAATGTGATTGGAGGGTTTTCACTATGGGAAAAGACAGACAAGAAAAGAAGTTACGTGAGTCTGGCCGCGTTGAATCTGACCGTGACCAAGATCTGAAATATTCTGGTGCTACTAAAATGGAAGGTCCTGATGAAGCGCGTGCACGCAACCATCAAGATCAGTAATGAAAGTGTGAGCTGAGCTGCTTATCAAACGTATAAGCTGCTCTTTTTTATCCGCGTTGTCGGTATGAGTCGAAAATTCGATAAAAAATTTTATCCGTGAAATTAAAATGAATTACCGTGAAATTATGAAGCTTATCCGTGAAATTAATTCCCTTTACCGAATTATGAATGATAACTATCCTTATACGGCACACATACAGCTATTTTGTCCTCTAGGAAAAGACACACTGCATAAAAAAAAAGACTTTACTTCTCCAAATGAAGTTCGTCCTCTTCTTTACTTCCATTTAATTGATCTTACGATGAAAAAGGCGATCGAGCCGGTGATTCCTACGATAAAAATGGGAAGTACCCACACACTTAATCCTTCGCTGACTCCATTGGCCACTTCCGAACAAGCCCAAGTCATATAGACGAAGAAGATTAAGATTTCATTTTTCAATACATTGATCATCATGCGTGCGTTTTTGTATTGTCTTTCTACGTTTTCTTCCGTTAGATTAAAATAATTGTAGATGTGCGGATATTTTTCTAACGCGGTAAGAAGTAACCATGTCACCGCTCCCATCACGATTAAAATCCATAGGTTGCTCTTACTTCCCCAGCCATCTGGTTCTCCGGCTGCATTAAAATGGGTTGGCACAGTGTCCGGTATAGCAGCCCACTCTGAGATCAGGCTTACTGTTCCTATTACCAACAAGGTGATTGATGCGATATCTAAAAAGTTTTCAAACCATGTTCTTTGTATTTTAAGTTTTGGTCGACCTTCATACATATTCTCTTCAACCTCCTCCCTCTATCCTATACGTTTTTTTCCATTGAAAAGTTTCGTAATGAATTCGATTGTAATCGGCGTTAAAGATATCTATAGTTAAATTATCAGATATTTAAAGGAGGATCTTATGAAACTTGGTGCGTTTTCTGTAAGTTTAAGTGTAAAAGATATCCACCGTTCAAAAGCTTTTTATGAAAACTTGGGATTTGAAACGTTAGGTGGCAACATCGAGCATAACTGGTTGATCATGAAGAATGAGGATACGGTTATCGGTCTGTTTCAGGGAATGTTTGAGCAAAACATTCTTACTTTCAACCCTGGATGGAACCAAAATGCAGAAAATCTTGAAAATTTTACTGACGTTCGTGAACTGCAGAAGCAGCTAAAAGAAAGAGGAATTTCGTTATCGACTGAAGCGGATGAGACAAGTGAAGGTCCTGCTAGTCTGACGCTTGAAGATCCAGATGGAAACTTAATTCTGATCGATCAGCATAGATAATACATAAACAACGTCCAGATCGCATTGAACTGCACCCCAATTG
>NZ_JARMFC010000007.1:0-21969 GCF_036213205.1 Fictibacillus nanhaiensis | reverse complement strand
GCAATGAGGAAGATGGATGAAAATCCATCTTCTTTTTTGTGCTTAAAAAGATAGAAAAGAAATAAGGTGGTTTGGCGGATGCCAAACTTCTGATTAGGGGTGACCTTGAGGTGGAGAAGGCTCTGGGTATAGAGCTTGGATCAGGCTGAGAGCGGTTGTCGAGATTTAGCGAACGGCCTTTATTTTTGAATTTCGACTTAATTGAGGTTCGTTCTGACTTAATTCGCTCTCATTTTGACTTGATTTTTCTTATTTAGACGTAATTAGGACCAGGAGATACCCAGCGTGGTATTCGCGGGACGCACTCATTAACGCTTCAAACCCCCTCACAACCCTCAAAATAGGAAGAAGATGGCCAGAGCCATCTTCCACCTCGGGATATTCTTCAGCAGAAGCTTCAAAATCGACCCCAAATGAACGCTAGCAGCTTGCTTCACCCATCAACTAAGCCAAAAGCCCACACAACCACCCCAGACCTCACCCACAAACCACTAATCAGCTCTCCCCAACAACCCAACACAACACAATTACGAGGTAAACTGCTTTTTATACGAGGTAACCCTGGATATATCCGTAAAACTTCATCATAATTCCGTAGATAAAATTTTTTATCAAATTTTCGACAACTACACCCACTAGCTAAATCTTAAAACTACACCAGCAACTAACTAACACACAACACACACACTAACCAACATTTCTCTACACAATATCCAACCATTTTTATGCTAAACTAAAAGATAAAAAACAATGGGGAGGCCATATATCATGAAGAATGTTCATTTTGATACATCCAGCGTGCATGCAAGTGGTCATAATAGTGTGAAGTCGGTAAGTAAGATCAATCCAATTTACCAAACATCAGCTTTTTCTTTTAACGATCTAGACGACCTAGAGGATTATTTTAGAGGAAAGAACGATTACTTATATACACGTATGAACAACCCCAACCAGAACGATTTTGCGAGTGGTGTCGCAAACCTCGAACAAGCTCCTGCTGGTGTTGTGACATCATCCGGTATGTCAGCCATTTTAGTTGGTATATTAGCAGTCGCACAAGTCGGTGATCATATTCTAGCATGCGATGATCTGTATGGCGGTACCTATCAGCTTCTTTCTGATGACCTCAAAAGTTTTGGAATTGAAACCACATTCGTTTCATTCAAGGACTTAAATGAGGTTAAAAGAAACATTAAAACCAACACGAAGCTCATTTATTCAGAATCCATAACAAATCCTTTATTGCGTGTAGAGGATCTAGAGGGACTTGTTGCTCTAGCAAAAGAACATAACCTTACGACGATGATAGATAATACATTCGCTACACCTTATGTACTTCAGCCATATACGAAAGGCGTCGATCTTGTTGTTCATAGTGCGACGAAATATTTAAATGGACATAGCGACGTGACAGCAGGTGTAGTAGTTGGAAAAGAAGAATTAATCGCAAAAGCTCAAGCAAAAATGATTCACCTTGGCTGTAATCTAGGACCGTTTGATGCGTGGCTCGCATCCAGAGGATTAAAGACGTTAAGCGTGCGAATGGAGCGTCATATCTCTAACGCAATCGAATTAGCTCGTCAACTAAAAGAAACAGATGGAATTAAGCAAGTATATTATCCAGAATACGTGAGCGAAAACGGGAACTCATCAATTGTTACAATCGAACTTGATGAAAATAGCAACGTGCATACGTTCTTTAAGTCATTGGATTGGGTTCATATCGTTCCAACGCTTGCTGGTGTAGAGACGACGGTATCATATCCACTCGGAACTTCACACCGTTCGCTACCAGCTGAAACATGCGAAAAATTGGGGATCAATAAAAATGTGATCCGAATTTCTGTAGGGATTGAAAATATTGGGGATATCGTAACTGTTTTTAAAGAAGCTGCCAAAAAAGCCCTGTTAAAATAGGGCTTTTGGGCTTTTTACTGTAATAAAAACGAATTGTTTCTTATTGTCGAAATGTGATATGATACCTGAGTGAAAGCGCTTCATCATATACATCAAGGGAGGCATAAAAATGAAGCCAAAACAAGAATTACATCGTGGGCTCGAAGAACGACATATCACACTTATGTCACTCGGGGCCGCTATTGGAGTGGGCTTATTTTTAGGGTCAGCTTCAGCAATTGAAATGGCGGGGCCAGCAATTTTATTAGCATATGCATTAGGTGGAGCCGTAATGTTTATCATTATGAGAGCTTTAGGAGAGATGGCAATTCATCAACCGGTTGCCGGATCGTTCAGCCGATATGCAAGAAACTATATTGGACCACTAGCTGGTTATTTAACAGGCTGGAACTATTGGTTTCTATGGATTGTAACATGTATGGCTGAGATAACAGCCGTAGGGATTTATATGAAGATGTGGTATCCAGATGTACCTGTTTGGATCTGGGCATTATCTGCACTTGTGATTATGGCGAGCATCAACTTGCTTGCGATTAAAGCATATGGAGAGTTTGAATTCTGGTTTGCACTTATCAAGATCGTTGCCATCGTATTGATGATAATAACTGGTTTAGGTATGATACTATTTGGTTTTGGTAACGGTGGAGTTGCTACAGGAATCAGTAACCTTTGGGAAAATGGTGGTTTCGCACCAAACGGCATACAGGGAATCCTCATGTCTATGCAGATGGTTATGTTTGCATTCTTAGGAATCGAGATGATCGGTGTTACAGCAGGTGAGGTAAAGAATCCTGAAAAATCTTTAGCAAGAGCTGTAAACTCTGTATTCTGGCGTATCCTCATTTTCTACGTAGGGGCATTATTCGTTATCATGTCCATCTACCCGTGGGATCAAATCGGAACGCAAGGAAGTCCGTTCGTGCTTACATTTGAAAAAATCGGTATCGGACAAGCTGCTGGTATCATTAACTTTGTCGTTCTAACTGCGGCATTATCAAGCTGTAACAGTGGAATATTCAGTACAGGACGCATGCTTTTTAACCTGGCTGAGCAAAAACAAGCACCAGCTAAACTTCATAAAGTAAGTAAGACGGGTGTACCATCTGTAGCTGTATTAGTTTCAGCTGGAGCACTTCTTATTGGAGTCGTGTTAAACTATCTTGTTCCTGAAAAAGTATTCGTGTGGGTAACAAGTATCTCAACATTCGGAGCGATTTGGACATGGTCCATCATCCTAGTGTCGCAGCTTAAGTTCCGTAGAAGCTTAAGTGAAGAAGAAAAGAAAACACTGAAATTTAAAGTTCCATTCTTTCCGTATGGATCATATATCGCATTAGCTATTCTAATCTTTGTTGTCGGGATCATGGCATACTTCCCAGATACACGTATCGCCTTGATCGTAGGACCGTGTTGGTTAATCTTATTAACAGCGATCTACTATTTAAAAGGGTTCAACAAACGCCCTGAAAATAACGATAAAGCAGCATAAAATAGAGGGCACTGGAAATAAATAAAATTTCTAGTGCCTAATATTTTTAAAACACTTGCATCATACTAAGAAACGTGATATATTAATAAATGTCCGAAACAGTTGTTATCTAAAACCAGAAGAAACAACATTTTATAACGTCGCGGGGTGGAGCAGTCTGGTAGCTCGTCGGGCTCATAACCCGAAGGTCGCAGGTTCAAATCCTGTCCCCGCAACCAATTTAAATTTCATGCACTACGTCGAAAAACGGCTTGCCATGAAATATCGGAAGTGCCCATTGGGTGCAACCAATTTTTATTTAAATAATAACTACATCTCAATTACATACAAGCTGGACCCGTGGTGTAGTGGTTAACATGCCTGCCTGTCACGCAGGAGATCGCCGGTTCGACCCCGGTCGGGTCCGCCACTTTTAAAAACGAAACAAGGTTTCGTGTTTTTTTATGTCTAAAAGTAAGTTAAACTAATATACAACTGTCACCTTAGGAGTTTTATTATAATCCTAAGGCTTTTTTATAATTTGAATTGTTTTTAAGTATATTCTTAGCTGATTGTTTGAGCTGTTGATTTCCGCTCCAGGTGCTTCGCTTTCCGTGGGGCAATCGGTGAGCCCCTTGCCGCTTCGCGCCCTTAAGGGTCTCACCTGACCGCTTGTCCCACAGGAGTCTCGCACCTTGCGCTCCAATCAACTTAATCAATGAAGTCTAGTAAAGTTAATAAAACTTAGTAAAGACCAGAGAGGAGCACATCTATGATTAAAGATGAATTTGAATGGATCAACAGCATCACGCCTCAGCACTTTTTTCAAAAAGAGGTTGTTCTAGGCATAGGTGATGACGCTGCTCTTTGGTCGGTGAACGAAGCGATGGATCAAATCGTTTGTGTGGACACTATGGTAGAAGGCGTTCATTTTACGAAGAATACTCTATCCCCTTATCAAACAGGCTTTAAAGCACTTGCTGTGAACGTAAGTGACGTTGCTGCGATGGGTGGTATTCCACAGTTCTATCTCGTCTCGATTGCGATTCCAGCTGAATGGTTTGAGGATGAGCTGCAAGAGATCTATCGTGGGATGGGCGAACTTGCAGAGAAATACAAAATGGATCTTATGGGCGGAGATACTGTTTCTACAAAAGGGCCGTTAGTATTAACAGTGACCGTTATTGGAAAAGTAGAAAAAGGAAGATCTCTATTAAGAAGTAATGCGAGTCCTGGCGATTCTGTATTTTTAACAGGAACAACGGGAGAATCAGCTGCAGGGCTCTCTGTTTTATTAGAAAAAACGAGACATGCTGCATTTGCGGTAAATGAAGAAAAATGGATACAGCAGCATCAAATGCCGGTTCCTCATATCCAGCAAGGAAGGCTTCTCGCAGGAAGTGGTTTTCGAATATCTTTGAACGATGTTAGTGACGGAGTGGCGAGCGAATTGAATGAGATCGCTGAAGCAAGTAACGTTTCTATTCATATAGAAAGAAACAGCCTACCTGTTAGTGAGTCCTTTAGAGATTTATCAGAGGCGGACGTGCTCAACCATCAGTTGTTTGGTGGAGAGGACTATGTGCTGGTTGGGACGGCGTCAGAAGAAGATTTTAAGGTGCTGTCAGATACATTCAAACAACATAGGCTGCCACTTTATGAAATCGGTAAAGTTGGAGAAGCTGGTAAGGCAGAAGTCTATCTTCACAAACAGGACGAGAAGCCTGAACTTCTCACGAAAAAAGGATTTAATCATTTTAGGGAAAGGTAAGGGGAAGTCATGAGTACTTATCAATACGAAACAAAGTCAGCGGAAGAAACGATGTCTTTTGCCGAAAAGCTAGGCTCCATTCTTCAAAAAGGAGATGTACTCACACTGGCTGGAGATCTTGGAGCGGGAAAGACGACTTTTACAAAAGGGCTCGCAAAGGGACTCGGGATCACCCGTACAGTGAACTCTCCTACTTTTACCATTATTAAAGAATATAGTGGCCGATTACCGCTTTATCATATGGATGTGTACCGGTTAGAAGACTCTGATGAAGATCTAGGATTTGACGAGTACTTTTCAGGAGAAGGCGTTTGTGTGGTCGAGTGGGCCGTATTTATAGAAGACTATTTACCAGAGGAAAGACTTGAACTCGTTATCTCACATAAAGGCGACGATGAGCGGGAGATTCAATTAAAACCTATCGGAAGCAGATACGAAGAACGCGTTAAGGAGATTATGTAATGAAAGTTCTTGCAATAGATACATCCAATCTTGTGATGGGGATCTCGGTATTGGATGAAGGAAAAGTGCTCGGTGAGTATATTACAAACTTAAAAAAGAATCATTCGATACGAGTGATGCCCGCGATTGAAGAAGTATTAAAAGAGACCGGCGTAAAGCCTGCGGAACTCGATCGCATCGTGGTTGCGAAAGGGCCAGGATCTTATACTGGTGTCAGAATCGGTGTAACGATCGCAAAGACACTTGCGTGGACGTTGAAAAAAGAACTCGTTGGGATCTCGAGCCTTGAAGTGCTCGCTCAGAGTGGGAAATATTTTGATGGCTATACCGTTCCGTTGTTCGATGCGCGCCGCACACAGCTCTTCACCGGGCTATACGGAAGAAATGATTCAGGTGAGTTTCAAAATCTTTGGGAAGACCAGATTATTTTATTAAAAGATTGGTTGGAAAAGCTTCAAACTCTAGATAAAAAGATATTATTTGTAGGCAGCGATTTACCTCTGCACCAAGAGACGATTCAGAACGTGTTAGGCGATCAAGCTGTTTTTGGACAAGTATCTGATCATAATCCTCGTCCAAGTGAACTCGGACGTATCGGTATGACGAGCGAACCGGTTGATATCCATTCGTTTACTCCAAGCTATCTTCAGTTGGCAGAAGCAGAAGTGAACTGGCTGAAGTCACAGGGGAAGTAGGGTGGATCTGATGGGAGAGCCTTATACATTCAGACTGGCAAAAGTAAGCGATATAGATGATATCCTTGGGATTGAGCAAGCGTCGTTTGCCGTTCCATGGTCCCGAGAAGCTTTTTATAGAGAAATAGTTGAGAACCAATTTGCTCAATACCTCGTTATCGAAGACTCCTTTCAGCCGGTCGGTTATTGCGGCATCTGGCTTGTTATGGATGAAGCACATGTTACGAACATCGCGATTCTTCCTTCATATAGAGGAAGAAAGCTAGGGGAGATGCTCATGAGAGAAGCGATTAAGCTCGCGAAGATGCATGGCGCTGTATCGATGACGCTAGAGGCACGCGTAAGTAATCATGTTGCACAGAATTTATATAAAAAACTAGGATTTGAAGCAGGCGGTATCCGGAAAAACTATTATAGCGATAATGGTGAAGATGCTTTAGTAATGTGGGTGGAATTATGAGAAAAGATGAATTGATATTAGCGATAGAAACAAGCTGTGATGAGACAGCAGTAGCGATAGTGAAGAACGGTACAGAACTGTTGGCAAACGTTGTCGCGTCACAAATCGAGAGTCATAAGCGATTTGGCGGCGTTGTCCCTGAAGTGGCGTCACGCCATCATGTGGAGGAAATTACGGTCGTGATCGAAGAAGCTTTGACACAAGCAGGATTAGAGCCCGCAGATCTTACGGCGGTTGCTGTAACAGAAGGTCCTGGACTTGTTGGAGCACTCTTAATCGGTGTTAACGCAGCAAAAGCGTTCGCCTTTGCACACAGCCTGCCGCTCGTTCCTGTGCATCATATCGCAGGACACATCTATGCAAACCGACTTGTAAAAGAAATGACGTTTCCACTGTTATCTCTTATCGTCTCAGGCGGGCATACAGAGCTTGTCCTGATGGAGGAACACGGTACGTTCAAAGTGATCGGTGAAACGAGAGACGACGCAGCTGGAGAAGCATACGATAAAGTAGCGCGAACGCTTAACATGCCATACCCAGGCGGCCCTCATATCGATAAGCTGGCACAAGAGGGAGAAGCAAACATCGACCTTCCTCGCGCTTGGCTAGAACCGAACTCACTTGATTTCAGCTTCAGCGGCTTGAAGTCAGCCGTGATCAACACGGTTCATAATGCCACACAGCGCGGAGAAGTGATCAAGCCAGAAGATCTAGCAGCGAGCTTCCAAGCAAGTGTTGTGGATGTACTTGTGGAAAAAACATACCGTGCCGCAGAGCAATATAACGTTAAACAAGTCCTCTTAGCCGGTGGAGTAGCGGCAAACAAAGGACTTCGTCATATGCTAGAAAACCGTTTTAATGGAACGAAGTATGATCTCGTCATTCCTCCGCTTCATTTATGCACAGATAATGCAGCCATGATTGGAGCTGCAGGAAGTGTGGCGTACCAAAAAGGAACACGTGGAGATATGGCATTAAACGGTGTACCAGGGTTAGATTTAGAAGCACAATAAGTAAAAAGCTCTTTTCCTTTAATGAGGAGAAGAGCTTTTTTAGTTATCGACGTAATTCGACACAAAAACCCTTCATTTTTGTGGAAAAGTTATACACAGGTTTGTGGATAATGTGGACAATGGTTTTGAAACATTTGAAATAAAGGGTTTGTGTTATACACAATTCACATCATGTATACACATGTTCGTGTGGATAACGTGGATAAGTCGTATATAAGTGTGATATTCACAGATTAATCTGTGGATAAAAATTATAGTTTACAAAGTTCGTGAGGTGTTTTTAAGAATATAATTATCGAATTGTGTGTAAAGTTATGAGTATTGTGCGTAAGTGATGTCGAAATGATTGTAACGTGTGTCGAAATGTGCGCAACCAACTAGAAAATGTGCGTAAAATGTGTAAAAGTGTGCGAATGCGTAATAAAAATAAAAACTCGTACCGTAAACGTAACACAACAAAAAAGCTGACATCCCCACATAAAGTAAGGATATCAGCTTTCAACTTAAGCATTCTGAAGTTCTTCCCATTCTTCCATCAACGTTTCCATCTCTTCGTTCAAAGTATCTAGCTGAGATTGGAATTCTTGCGTCTTTTCATAATCTTGAAAGACTTCGGGTTTACATAGCTCAGCTTCCGCAGAAGTGATCTTCGTTTCGAGTCCTTCAAGCAGACCCTCAATCTCCTCAATACGGCGCTGCCTTTTACGGTCAAGCTTCTTCGCTTCTTTATCGATTGAGTTCTTCGCACCGTTTCCTTGGCTGGAAGAAGAGGTGTTAACGGCATTCTCTGCTTTCTGGCGCGCAGCGATTTCTTCACGTGCTTTCATTTCATTTTTCTTTTCGGTGTAATAGTCATAGTCACCCAGATACTCAGTCATGCCTGTTGGTGCGAGTTCAACGACCTTTGTTGCGATACGGTTGATGAAATAACGGTCATGCGATACAAAAAGGATCGTACCAGGATAGTGGATCAGAGCCTGTTCAAGTATTTCTTTGCTGTCTAGATCCAAATGGTTCGTCGGCTCGTCCAGCAGAAGAAGGTTTCCTTTTTCCATCATAAGCTTCGCCAGGGCAAGACGTGCTTTTTGACCACCGCTTAGCTCTGTTACAAGCTTTAAAACATCATCACCGCTAAACAGGAACTGGCCAAGAATCGAACGAATCTCTTTTTCCGTCTTTTCCGGATAATCATCCCATAGCTCGTTTAACAAGGTCTTGCGTGAATGCAGATCCGCTTGTTCCTGATCATAGTGAGAAATCATGAGTCCGCTACCGTAATGTATATCGCCCGATATGAGCGGTAGCTGTTTACGTATCACTTTTAATAAAGTCGATTTCCCGATACCGTTCGGTCCAACGATTGCGACGCTGTCCTGACGGTTAACCGCTACCGATACGTTCTTGAATAACGGTTCGCCGTTTTCATACCCCGTACTCACGTTCTCTAGCTTCAGCACATCGTTCCCGCTTTGTCTCTCAATCTCAAAAGAAAAGCTAGCAGACTTTTCTGCACCAGCGGGACGCTCTTTCAACTCCATCTTCTCTAACTGTTTGCGACGACTCTGTGCACGTTTCGTAGTCGAAGCACGCACGATGTTGCGCTGAATAAAATCTTCTAACTTCGCAACTTGCTCTTGCTGCTTCTCAAACTCTTTCATCTCTTGAGCGAAGCGCTCCGCCTTTTGTTCTAGATAGCTAGAATAGTTACCTGTGAAACGGTACGATCGCTTTCGCGAAACCTCATAAACCGTCGTTACGATTTTATCGAGGAAATACCGGTCATGGGAGACGATTAAGATGCCGCCGGGATAACTCTGCAAATATTGCTCGAGCCACGTTAATGTTTTGATGTCTAAATGGTTTGTCGGCTCATCGAGAATAAGTAGATCTGGTTTTGTTAAAAGAAGCTTCGCGAGTGCGAGTCTCGTTTTTTGCCCACCACTCAATGTGTTGATCTTCGTATCGCGATCAAAGTCGGCAAACTGAAAACCATGAAGCACAGTACGAATCTCCGCTTCATATTGATAGCCGCCTTCATCTTTAAAAGTAACTTGCAGCGCATCATAGTCTTTCAGGAGACGTTCGTACTCCGCTTCATTCCCAATCACTTCAGGATCGCCCATACGCGCTTCCATCTCACGCAATTTTTTCTCTTTCTTGCGAAGGTCTTCAAACACAGAGAGCATCTCATTCCAGATCGATTCATCAGAATCCAGCCCGGCATCTTGAGCGAGATAGCCAGTCTTCACATCTTTTGGAATCATGACATGACCAGAATCATAGGAATACTCACCAGTAATCACGCGAAGCAGCGTAGATTTACCAGCACCGTTCCGCCCAACAAGCGCGATCCGCTCGCCTTTCTGAACCTCTAGTTTTATATTCGATAAAATAACGTCCGCGCCAAAAGACTTCGTAACGTCCTGAACTTGTAAAATAATCATTGTAATTTCACCTCTATGGAAAACGGGTGGTTATTTATTTGATAGACTTGTTTGTTGCTTTTGAAAAATGCTTCATTGATAAGTTGGTTGGAGCGCAAGGCACGAGACTCCTGTGTGACAAGCGGTCAGTTCTAAATGTAAAAGTGGCTCGTTCAGCCCCGACCAGCAAAAGTTGAATGGACTAGGAAGGCGCACTTTGCCTTCTTGTTCGTTTAACTTTTGACCTCGAGGGGCTAGCCACTGTAACTGGTCAGGTGAGACCCTTAATGGCGCAAAGCGGCAAGGGGCTCACCGCCTGCCCCGCGGAAAGCGAAGTGCCTGGAGCGGAAAACAACTACTTTCATAAGCAAGCTTTTATACAATCAGTCTTTAAATAAACAATTAAACCCTGTCTAACTAGTAGTTTAGCGTAGTTTGGAGATTCGCGCCAACAAAGGGAATGTTCAACATTTTGCAATAATTACAAGTAAAATTTTAACGACAATAAAAGCGGTTTCGTGTATATTCATCATGAGGAGGGGTTTTATGACAGAGTTTACCCATTTTAACGAAGAAGGCCGTGCACGCATGGTTGATATTTCGGAAAAAGAAACATCTCACCGAATAGCCGTAGCGGTAAGTGGGGTAACGGTTTCTGAAGAAGTCTTCCTTAAGATCAAAGAAAACGGATTTAAAAAAGGGGACGTTCTAGCCGTCGCACAAATCGCTGGAATCATGGCTGCGAAAAAGACCTCTGACTGGATTCCGATGTGTCATCCGTTATCACTGACTGGCGTTGATCTGTCTTTTTCATGGGATGAATTAGAGGACAACATGTTTAAATTAAATATCCAAGCTGAAGTGAAAACGAAAGGCAGCACCGGTGTAGAGATGGAGGCGTTAACAGCAGCTTCTGCAGCAGCGTTAACCGTCTATGATATGTGTAAAGCAGCGGATAAAGGAATGGTGATCGGACCTACATATCTCCAGTCGAAAACAGGAGGCAAGAATGGGGACTTTCTACGTTCTTCAAGCCCTGACAAAATATGATACAATAGGAATAGATAAGCTTTCTACACTTGGAGGGCTCCAAATATGAATCAAGATCAGTTAAAAATACCACACGCAACAGCAAAACGGCTGCCCTTGTATTATCGTTTTTTGAAAAACTTATCATCTTCCGGTAAACAAAGGGTGTCTTCTGCTGAATTAAGCGAAGCCGTTAAAGTAGATTCTGCAACGATTCGCAGAGATTTTTCTTACTTTGGCGCATTAGGCAAAAAAGGTTATGGCTACAATGTTAATTATCTGCTGTCGTTCTTCGCCAAGACGTTGAACCAAGATGAAACGACAACCGTAGCTTTAATCGGAGTAGGTAACTTAGGCACTGCCTTTTTACATTACAACTTCACCAAAAATAACAATACCAAAATAGAAGTCGCATTCGATGTAGACAAAGCTAAAATCGGCAGCGAAATTGCTGGAGTTCCGATCTATCACACAGAAGACATCGAACAAGAGCTTAAGAACCGCGGCATCGACGTTGCGATTCTGACCGTTCCAGTAGGAGCCGCTCAACCAATTGCGGATCAACTCGAGCGGGCAGGTGTTACAGGCATCTTAAACTTCACACCAGCACGATTGACCGTCTCACCAGAGATTCGTGTCCATCACATTGATTTAGCTGTTGAATTGCAATCACTTGTTTATTTTATGAAAAACTATTCTTAGAACAAGGAGGTAATCGTTATGTTAGGACCAGGAAGTATCGCGGTAATCGGACTTGCAGCTCTTGTTATGTTTGGACCGAAAAAACTGCCTGAACTTGGAAAGGCAGCGGGTAAAACGCTTCGTGAGTTCAAAAATGCAACAAAAGGCATGATGGACGAAGAAGATGACAAAAAGGAAAGCGAACAACTGAAGAAGTAAGGATGTTTGTCTATGACCTCTGAAAAAAATATGTCGCTATACGGTCACATTGGCGAATTACGAAAGCGCATCATGTGGGCGATTCTAGCTTTCTTCGTATTCTTGATCGCTGGATTTTTCTTAGCCAAGCCCGTAATCGTATATCTGCAAAGTGATCCAATTGCAAAGAACATTCAGATGAACGCTTTTCATCTAACCGATCCACTGAACGTGTACATGACGTTTGCCTTCTTCATAGGCCTCGTCCTATCGGCACCAGTGGTGTTGTACCAACTCTGGGCATTCATCAGCCCGGGGCTTTATGAGAACGAACGAAAAGTAACGCTCATGTACATCCCGATCGCATTTGTGCTCTTCTTAACGGGACTCGCATTTTCGTACTTTATTCTTTTTCCGTTCGTTGTCAGCTTTATGGGAAATGTCGCTGTGGCTTTAAGTGTCGAAGGAGAATACGGAATTCAGGAATACTTCTCATTCCTATTCAACATCACACTGCCGTTCGGACTGTTATTCCAGTTCCCGGTCTTGATCATGTTTCTGACTCGACTCGGAATCGTAACACCTGATTTCCTTAAAAGCATCCGAAAAGTAGCTTACTTTGGGATTTTAGTAGTAGCGGGTCTTATCACACCGCCAGAGTTGCTGTCTCACTTGATGGTTACGTTCCCGCTTATCCTGTTATACGAAATCAGCATCATCATTTCGAAGACAGCTTATAAAAAACGCATGAAAGCCGAAGTCGAAGCACTCGTAAAAGAACGAGAAGCCCAGACAGAAGCTATGTATCATGATTAAAAAGAGGATGACTCCACGCGGGGAATCCTCTTTTTTGTGTGGTTGGAGGGGTAGCTGCGGTATGGGATAGTGAGAGTGGACAGTAAAAATGGAGAAGTGGACAGTAAAAGTGAAAAAGTGGACAGTATTTCATCGGAAGTGGACAGTAAAACTCAAAAAGTGGACAGTATTTCCGTGAAAGTCGACCGTAAGCATCGTTTGAGGTGGCTAGCGGGCTACTCAGGTGCCTTCCGAAACGCCCAAAAAGCTTTAGTTTGACAATAATCTGTCGGATTCAAAGATTAATCT
This sequence comes from Fictibacillus nanhaiensis, assembly GCF_036213205.1. Classification (GTDB taxonomy): domain Bacteria; phylum Bacillota; class Bacilli; order Bacillales; family Fictibacillaceae; genus Fictibacillus; species Fictibacillus nanhaiensis_E. Next base: position 8,748 of record NZ_JARMFC010000007.1, on the reverse strand, counting down.
GTCCATTTCAGAGAATAATCTGTCCAATCTCACATCCATCATTGACCAGCCTCAAAAAGCACCATCGCCACATACACCTTCACAAACAAAAAAACTGCCTCCATCAGAAGCAGTTCCCCATATTATTTCTTCTTTTTTCTTTTCAAGTGACTGTTTAATGCAAAATAGCGGATGGCATTGGCGTAATCGAAGGTAGCTACGATCATCGTGATGATCGTCCAGAAGCTTGTCATGCCGTACTCGCTTGCGTAATGAACGGCTAAGTACGTAAAGACGACTCCGATCCCTAGATATAAAAATGCCATAAACAGTGGTGATGTCTTCATAATAGTCCTCCAATAATCAATTGCGCTGTTTCTAGCTGTTGTTCCATTTCTTTGATTTTATCGGCAAATAATACTTGAACGATCAAAACGAGCGTATTCATGGCAACGTGTGCTGCGATCGGTACGATAAGACGTTGGGTCCGAACATACAGAAAAGCGAACGTGAAGCCCATTGCCGTGTAGATTAATAAGTGTGTGAAGTCCGCATGAACAGCAGCAAAGATTAAAGAACTGATCAAAGCAGAGATAAAGAAATTAAAGCGTTTATGAAGAGAGCCGAAAATAATTTTTCGGAAGATGATCTCTTCTAGTATTGGCCCAACGATGGCCGTTACAATCATAAAATATTTAACGTTTTTCACGATTTCAACAAGTTGCTTCGTGTTCTCTGATCCAGGTTGAATGCCAAATACATTCATCTCGATCATGCTCGCGATAATTTGAGCGGCGTACGCCATGAAAATACCGATGATCGACCATAGTACGGCAGATCCTTTTGAGACGCGCTTAGAATTTCGGTGTCGTTCTCTCATTTCAGGGATTAGCATGTAAAGGATAATAAAAAGAGCCGCGATAAAGCTGAACGTTCCCCACATTCCAAAAAGTTGATTTCTAGGAACACCAAGTTCATTTAACAGTGGAACCCCAATGTAACCTGAGAATTGCATCACGATATATATGAAGATGATCCACCAATATTTTTTCTTCAAATTACCTTCTCCTTTACGTACAGCCCTAAAAATAATTACGTGTAATATCTCTTTATATGCTTACCCATTTTAACATAGAATAGGCAGGGCTCGCGAGGATATCGAATTTGCGGGTAATTGGATTTAAATTTGTATTTCTCACTTGCAAAATTTTTTAGTTTTATTTATTATTAGAAATGGAGTTAGCACTCACTAACAAAGAGTGCTAATAAGAAATCTTTTAACTATTTAAGGAGGGTGTTTCACTTGTTAAAGCCACTAGGTGACCGTATTATTATTGAGCTTGTAGAAGGTGAAGAAAAAACTGCAAGCGGCATTGTATTGCCAGATTCAGCAAAAGAAAAGCCTCAAGAAGGAAAAGTTGTTGCTGTAGGTACGGGCCGTGTAACGGATAACGGCGAGCGTATCTCTTTAGAAGTTTCTGAAGGTAACACGATTATTTTCTCAAAATACGCAGGTACAGAAGTTAAGTACCAAGGTAAAGAATTCTTGATTCTTCGTGAGTCTGACGTATTAGCGATCGTAGGCTAATCGTTAGGTAACTGGGAAGCTTCAATATTTTGAAGCTACATAAATCAAACATAAAGCATATGTAAGTCACTAACTTTTAAAATTAATGGGAGGGTTTTTACATGGCTAAAGATATTAAATTTAGTGAAGACGCACGCCGCTCAATGCTTCGTGGTGTTGATGCACTAGCGAACGCTGTAAAAGTAACACTTGGACCAAAAGGACGTAACGTTGTGCTTGAGAAGAAATTCGGTTCTCCTCTAATCACAAACGACGGTGTTACAATCGCAAAAGAAATCGAGCTTGAAGATGCATTCGAAAACATGGGTGCCAAGCTTGTAGCTGAAGTTGCGAGCAAAACGAACGACGTAGCAGGAGACGGAACGACAACTGCAACGGTTCTTGCTCAAGCGATGATCCGTGAAGGATTAAAGAACGTAACAAGCGGAGCAAACCCAATGGTACTTCGTAAAGGGATCGAAAAAGCAACGGCTGCTGCTGTTCAAGAATTAAAAGCGATCTCAAAACCAATCGAAGGCAAAGAGTCTATCGCACAAGTTGCCGCGATCTCTGCAGCTGACGAAGAAGTAGGACAATTGATTGCTGAAGCGATGGAGCGCGTTGGAAACGACGGCGTTATCACGATCGAAGAATCAAAAGGATTCACTACAGAGCTTGAAGTGGTTGAAGGTATGCAGTTCGACCGCGGATATGCATCTCCATACATGGTAACAAACTCTGACAAGATGGAAGCAGAGCTTGAGAACCCGTACATCCTTATCACAGATAAGAAGATTACGAACATCCAAGAAATCCTTCCAGTTCTTGAGCAAGTAGTTCAACAAGGGAAATCTCTATTGTTGATCGCTGAAGACGTTGAAGGTGAAGCACTTGCTACATTAGTAGTTAACAAGCTTCGCGGAACATTCAATGCAGTAGCTGTAAAAGCTCCTGGATTTGGTGACCGCCGTAAAGCAATGCTAGAAGACATCGCAGTACTAACTGGCGGTGAAGTGATCACAGAAGAGCTAGGTCTTGACCTTAAGACTGCGAACATCACGCAGCTTGGTACAGCTTCTAAAGTTGTGGTTACAAAAGAAAACACAACTATCGTAGAAGGTGCTGGAGATTCTGCTAAAATCGCAGCTCGTGTTAACCAAATCAAAGCACAACTCGAAGAAACAACTTCTGAGTTTGATAAAGAAAAATTACAAGAGCGCTTAGCGAAATTAGCGGGTGGAGTAGCAGTAATCAAAGTTGGTGCAGCTACAGAAACTGAGCTAAAAGAGCGCAAACTTCGTATCGAAGACGCACTTAACTCAACGCGTGCAGCGGTTGAAGAGGGTATCGTATCCGGTGGTGGTACAGCTCTAGTTAACGTGCTAAAAGCGATTGCTCAAGTAGAAGCAACAGGCGACGAGTTAACAGGTGTGAAACTAGTACTTCGTGCACTAGAAGAGCCAGTTCGTCAAATCGCACACAACGCAGGTCTTGAAGGATCTGTAGTGGTTGAGCGTCTGAAGAACGAAGAAATCGGAATTGGCTTCAACGCAGCAACTGGCGAGTGGGTAAACATGTTCGAATCAGGAATCGTTGACCCAACAAAAGTTACACGTTCAGCTCTACAAAACGCAGCATCAGTATCTGCAATGTTCCTAACAACAGAAGCAGTAATCGCGGATAAGCCAGAAGAAAACGCTGGCGGCGGAATGCCTGACATGTCCGGAATGGGCATGGGTGGAATGGGCGGCATGATGTAATCATCGCCCAAACCCCTTTTATATGAGGGTTTGATGAAAGTGTGGAGTGGAATGTTAACATATTGCTAACATTTCTCTCCTAAAATTAGAGGTTTCTCATGAGTTGTGCAAACTTGTGAGAAGCCTCTTTTTTCATTTCTTTTGTTACGTGCAGTTTGACGTTTTTTGTTGTGGTATCATCACAATGGCGGAACCGATCCATAATTTCTTCCAAACCTACCTTAGCTTCTGCTAACACTGATGTATGTGTATGGCGTTTTTAAATAGATTCAAGAGACTTTTACACTCCTTTTTAAGTCATTTTTAGATACTGAGTAAATAAAAGGTGGCTGTCCCCTCTGGATTATTGGTCTTAAGAAAATCTTATAAATAGCAGCAGCTTGCAAATTTAAGTGAAAGGCCAGCTAAAAAAGCAACCTTATTCTTAGCTCCGGTGGCGGGTAAGGATGAGTGTTGCTTTTTATTGGGAATATGACTGAAGAAACTGCTAATAAAAACAGAGTCCTACTAGACTCTGTTTTTATAAAGCTATGGATTTAACTAGTTCTTTAAACCTTGTGCTTTGTGCTAGCTTCGACAGCACTTGTATATTAGCTAAATCTACTGCTTTTAGAGCATTTTGTAATTTTGCATTTACTGCACGAGGGATGAATTGGGTTGCTAATTCCTTAAAGCGTTTAGAGCAAGATGTATACTGCAAGCGAGATTGAACATCACTATCAGACAGAAGTTCAACAAATACTAGAAATTGTGCCTCTCCGAAACGAGCAATTAAATCATCATAATATAACTTCGCAGAATCAGATACTCCGTGCCCATTGCCAATTCTACAAAGTATCAGTGTTTTTACATATTTGTACATAACTTCTGGAGGGATCTCTCCAGTAGGTGGAACATAAGCTGTTAATAATCTTGCATGAGAGGGTTCATTATGAAAGTTATTCCAACCATAATGAGCCGAACTTAATCCATCAAGTACCTGGTCCATATCAAGTGCTCGTTGTTCAATTGATAGAAAAGATAAACCCTCTACAATTGTAAGAAATTCATTGGCTAATTGCTTACGTTGAATGTCGGCATTTGCCGAAAACATAGCATATTTCATTCCTGCATCATATTTAGCATTCTTAGAGCTACAGTCCCATAAACAATCGACTATTAACTTTAAGTTATTTCTTACTTTTGCATCAAGAGTTGGATCGGTGTACATACCAAATACAGCACGCATTGAAGAATCTACTAATTCAATGGGAAGTCTCTGAATGCTTGCTTTAATAGGGGGTACATCAGTACTAGTTAAACTTACTGTTCTGAGGTTATGAAGAAGTCTTTTAACTTCTAGGACAGGACCCTCTGGTTCCTTTGCAAGAACTTCTTTAATACAAGTTTGTAACCAACTCGCAAGTTGTAAACCATCTAAGTCGTTATGATTGGGATGAGCAGCACTCGCGTGGTTTCTCATGTCCCTAATATAATCCATGTGCTTATAGCCAAGTTCAGTAAGTATACCTGTATCCTTACAACCTTTCACTAATTCCCATTCGTCTAATTTATTTAAATCATCTTCAGATTTAATAGTAGCTCTTCTTTTAGCGTCACTTATAACACTATCTAAAAAGTAATCCATATCGAAATGAACAACTTTTTTTCGAAGATTTACAACTACTTCGTTCCAAATCATATTTAAAGCAGCGTTAAATAATCCTGCACCACACGCGGCAATAAATTGTGAAAGATACATAGAATGTTCCCTAATTTCTGGAGGGACTTTTTCCATTATTGCGGGTAAATTATTTATTACCTGACGTCGTTCAGTCGATGATACTAAAACCTCTTCAGTTGGTAAACCTAGATATTCCAGAAAGGAATGTAGTCCCTCTGAAAATTTATCAACTCCTGTGACAATCTTGTTTTCCGGTGTAATAGCTACAGCTTGCTGTGTTTGCTGTTGCACTTCTCCACTTGACATGTTAACGCCTCACAATCCTTCTGGTTATTACAATATTATACAATATTATAATGTTCTTTACTACGAACAAACCTTCATTTGTTAATTAGCACGTGAAGTTTCAACAATTCTCTTTAATGGTTGAAAAAATAATGGGAAATAGTGATAACTGAATTACACTCGACACAGCAGCAACTTGTAAATATTACAGGCCTAAGAAAGTAGCAATCTTCATCTTTTCCACCTTGTCAGGTGAATGAGGTTGAATTGCCCTTTTTATAGAATATCTGAAAAATTTGTCCATTAAAGGTATCAAAGATGAATTTGAGTACATTAGAAGAATAATTACTTCTTTTTCATATTTATTGTATAATTGTGCTAAATAAATACCATTTTTTTCTTGGGATTAATATTAAAAAGAAATATAAGGAGTGGTGATAATTATGGCACGCAAAAGTAATACTGAAAGAGAAGCTATTTTAGTAGAAAGTTTTGATATATTGAAAGATAATATTGAAGAACATGCAAATAAACTTACTGAAATTATTGGTAAAATATCAGCAATTAATTTAGATTTAGCTGTAGAAATGTGGAAATATATTCTTCGAAATTCACATTCATTAATAAAAGAAGACGGATACAGGTATACAGGTAGTGTTATTTACAATATTGAACAAAAACAAGGATATGAAAAGATTGTAAATATACTTAAAGAAAATGATGATATTGTTGATATATGTTTTGGACTTTCTAATGATGTTTACCACTATATAATATCCGAAGCAATTAAATTTGGGGAATTTGAATTAGCTGATCGTATGCTAGAGCTAATAAAAACAAACAAATATAAAGATAATAGCTTCGCAGACAATCTAGAAGAAGTATGTGAGTCTTTTGTAAGTGATTTTGAGGATATTCACTCTTTTGACGAGGACTGGGATGATAGAGACGAACATGATAAAAAGGTGGAAATAGCTAGTAATGGTAGTGCTATGCTCTTAAAATGGGTTAAAACTATTAAAGATAAGGAACAAAAAGCTCGTCTTAATGTAACGTTGATTGACTATGTATAATTCCCTTCAACAAACCATACTAAAGCTAAGTGATGAATTTCTGTTAGAGGCGAAAAACTCACCACAACTGCTTGCTGATATGGCTGCTATGGAGTCATATATGGCTGAGAGCTATGGTGAACGTGTTTTTATAGAAATGCTTCAAAACGCTGATGACGCTAATGCAACTTCATTTTGTGTATATGAATCGAAAGGACATGTATTTATCGCAAATAATGGAAAACCTTTTGATGATGCAGATGTTATGAGTATTTGCAGGTCTGGAGCGAGTGAGAAGAAACGAGGGGATACAATAGGATACAGAGGTGTTGGGTTTAAGAGTACAACATATCTTTCAACGAATATATATATTCATTCAACCGATTGTACGTTTACCTTTTCAAAAAGTCTAGCTGCAGAAAACCTAGGTGGAGTAGAAGAAAGAAAAGTACCTACTATTAGAATTCCCTTTTTAGTGGAATCATTGGATTTTGAAATAAAAGAAATTATAAATTATCTAAAACAAAAAGGATTTACAACTATATTTGTATTTTGCAATGCCAATTTTTCGACCTTATTACAAGAAGTACAGGCAGTAACTGCTGATTACTTCTTGTTCTTACGTCGTATAAGCAATGTAATTATAGATGTGAAGGGAAATCATTTTAAAGGCAATGTACTACGAAGTCCCAGACGTATTGAGATTCAGTTCAAGAATAGAAAATCTATGTGGCGAATATTAAGTAACAACAATACTCAAATTGCATTGGCTTTAAATGAGAAACAAGAAATTATCCCTTGTCGTAAGGAAGAAGCTGTTTTCCATTGTTATTTACCGACTTATGAACCAAGTCCCTATTTATTTAAAATAAATAGTGATTTTTCTACTGATCCAAGTAGAAAGCATATAACATTAGATGAACGGACAGAAGAAGCACTTTTATCAAGTGTTAGTTTGTTATTTGAAGCTGTTAAGGAAGGTATTAATTCAAGTGACTCGAATTTATCTAATGTCCTTTCGATTGTTATGCAAAAAAATACATTCTCAAACATAGCTCAGTTTACTGAAAAGCAATTTCAAGGACTGCTACAGTCTAGTTGGTTAGAGATGCAAGATGGCCGTTCAATAGCTCCAAAAGATTATATAAAAAAGCCTAGTTTTTTGGATGATGCCGAGTGGAATTGGATACGTCAACATACACCACTTAAACAAACTTTACCCAAAATCCATCCTGAAGCATTAAGTATTTTAGATAGTTTTATTAGGCAATATGCGAAAGAATCCTATGCAATTAAAGACTGGATTACTATGCTATCTGATGTGGAATTTGTTGGGGGAATACCAAATTTAATTTTAATTAAGTTGTACTCAAACTTAATTAAGCAAATCCGTAATAAAATTATAATTACACATGAAGAATTTAGTATAAGTAGTTGTTACTTCAAGAAAAATAATGCTCTGATTAGTATATCGAACGCTTCTAAAGAAGAGCTATATATGCTGTTATTAGAAATTAAATCACATTTAACTTCTAGTGAGATTGAATGGTATATTAAATTTAATAATCTTGAAACTATTGAGCGCAAAGATTCAATTAATTCAAGTCTATCTTTATCTGATTTTGGAAGCAATAAAACCACATTTAATTTTTGTGAAACTAATCATGGGCAAGAAAGTCGCTTTTCAAAACAAACAAGTGAAATATCACGAATTAAAAAATCTATTACACGTTGGCGAGCTGCGGAAAATCAATGCGTAGAGTTTGAAGAAATGCAGGGTAATAAGGCTAAAGATGTTAGTAAACAAAACTTAGGATATGATGTCCTTAGCGTGACACGAGATAATCAGGAACGGTATATAGAGGTAAAGTCTATAAAAAGTCGTGGAGATAAAATTTCAATGACTAATAACGAATACACTGCTGCACATATAAATGCTGACAGTTATTTTCTTTGTATTATTTATGAAGAGAATAAAAACATAGTTTTTGAGTATATCCAAAATCCATTGGAGAAATTAAAACTAGAAAAAGTAGTGCGCCAATGGGAATGGATTTGTGAGGAATACGAGGGGCATGTATTCAGAGTAAGTAATGATTAACAAGTGAAAGTTGATTCTAATAGGTCTGGAAGAGGGGTAATTGTGTGAACAACGCTTACAAATTAAAATGCTAATATTTTGTTAACGCAATCAAGAGTAAATAAAGTAAAATTTCGTTAAAGATGTGTTAGAAAGAATTTAGTGAAAACTTGATATACCCATACTTTTTTGTACTGCTCATTAACGATATTAAACTCTCAAAGCTTACGGGCGATATGATGTAATATGCCACTTCCAACCCTTGATTAATAAGGGTGAGTGAAATGCAAACATTTTGCTAACCCAGAAAAACAATATATAGAAGCTACTCATAAGTTGAACTGAACTGTAACCCGAATAAT
>NZ_JARMFC010000006.1:0-626147 GCF_036213205.1 Fictibacillus nanhaiensis | reverse complement strand
GGCTCGGCCGCACACGCACCTGATTGTTTCATAAACGCCACATTATGTTATTACACAAATTTGTACATAAGCACATCATCCATATATTCACCGTGATTCAACTTGTACTCTTTTATATTGAAAGGTTAATCGTATATTACATTCTTTCCTTGTTCAGTTAAGGTTTTCAAGTGAGTAAGCATTTGATTAATTTCCTGGTCTGAATGCCTTTCCCATGATTTTAATTCAGCTATAATTTTCAGAGGCGATTTAGATCTGTAGGATCTTGTTGGGTTTCCAGGAAATCTTTTATCGGTTACGTTCGGGTCATTTTCAAATTCACCTAGAGGTTCTACAATATAGATTCTCTCTTTAGATTGAGATCGTGCCAATTCAGCACCCCATTTAGCAGCATCTAATGTAGCTGTGAAATAGATATAGTTTGATTTTTTGTCTTGATAATTTGATAGGTATAGTGGTTCTAATAGGTCACCAATTTTCAGTTCTGCTTTTGTACCATGAAAGAAAGGACCTTTATCTAAGACTTCTTTATTATCATTCATCCTTAGACACCTCTATCTTTTTATGATTTGTTTACATCAGTATATGAGTAAAACCCTAGAAAGAGTAGTCTATTAATTATCTAGCAGTAGAAGTATAATTAAAGTAGAAAGAATGATATTGCGTTTTCAGATGATTTGGTTACAACCGGATCATCTTTTTTGTTATTGCTGTTTTGGCAACCACACTTATATATCTACCCTGTATTCAATAATTAAAAATTAAATCTAAAAAGTTCTTTACTTTACCACTAATCATTTGGTAGTATTATCCACAATTAAATAAAATGCTATGAAGAGAAGAGTATAATCGGCAATTCTTCAAAGAGAGCTCCAGTTGGTGAAAAGGAGTAAGAATTAATGGTTGGAAGCAAGCCTCTGAGCAGCACATTGGATCCTCGCAGGTGATAGTGTGACAGGAGCTCCTGTTATAGAGCTAGGGTATATGTATGTTCTTTATAACGTACCTAAAAAGGGTAGTATGGTGACATATTACCAAACTGAGGTGGCACCACGGCGCGCAATAACTCGTCCTCAAGACAAAAGTCTTGGAGGTGAGTTTTTTTATTGTCCAATTTTACATTCAAAGAGGAGCGGAAATAAAATATGCGTATAAAAATGTTTGTGAAGTCGTGGAAATACCCTTCCATTTTATTGACTATTATTGGTGTTTCCAGTGTTGGTGAATGGATATATTTTTTAGCATTAAATTTAATTGTTCTTGATATGATGGGAGTACTTGCTGTCTCAGGTTTATATATTCTTAGAGCGTTATCTACTTTATTTACTAACATTTGGTCGGGTAGTTTAGTTGATCGATCGAATAAAAAGCATCTTATGGTGTGGCTTGCCATATTTCAATCAATGTTTATTGCCTTACTCCCCTCATTTTCATCTATTTGGGCAATTTACGGTATTGTCTTTTTAATAAGTATAGCTAGTTCCATTGCTAATCCTACAACATTGACTTACATGACGAAGTTAATTCCTCAAGCTCAAAGAAAACGATTTAACTCTCTCGTTAGTTTAATTGATTCTGGAGCATTTGTGACCGGACCTGCGATTGCGGGATTTATTTTTATGAGTGGTACTCCTAATCATGCAATATATATGAACGCCATAGCCTTATTTTTAGCAGCATTGATCACGTTGTTCCTGCCGAATATTGAAAAAAGGGATCTAATTGAAACAGAAGACGAAAAAATAACCTTAAAAGTATTGAAAGAAGACTGGAAATTAGTTGTTGATTTTAGTCGTAATCACGGGTATGTAATGGTCATTTATTTACTATTTAGTGCTGTAATGGTTTTGGCAACTGTAGTCGATTCACTGGAGGCAGCATTTGCTACAGAAGTTCTTGCCATATCAGAGGGAGATTATGGATTACTGGTAAGTATTGCAGGTGTTGGAATCGTTGTAGGCGCCTTAGTAAACATGATAGTCGTTGAAAAAGTTGCTACCTCTTGGCTGATTGGTCTAGGATCTTTGATGGTTTCAAGTGGTTATCTTATCTATGCTTTTTCGGGTACATTTTTGATAGCAGCAGTTGGTTTTTTCTTTCTATCATTTTCAATGGCATTTATTAACACAGGATTTAATACATTCTATCAAAACAATGTTCCTGTAGAGGTTATGGGGCGAGTTGGTAGTGTTTATGGTTTCATCCAAGCATTTTTCATTATTATTGGGACTATAATTTTTGGAATCATAGCTGAATCGGTATCTATTCGGTTTGTCATCATAATTGGAACATTAATAATGTTTGCAGTAACGGTTATATTATTTATCTTTAATACCCAGTCATCTAAAAAAGAGTATTATATTGAGAAACATCAGTTACAAGCTCCCGGTACTAATTAGAAATATACGACATCTTGTAGTCATTAATACATGCAGTGGCTATAACCGCTTAAATCTTATAAAAAAACATAGGGAGATTTGATCTTCCTATGTTTTCATTCATATTATTAATCTGTTTGATTTTGCTTCTTTTTCAAAAACTCCGCACGTAGCTTTTCAAGATGCTTCTTTTTATCAAATTTGGCAGGCGACTGTTTTTCATGAAACTTTGTCACAGCAACCTTTCCTTTTTGATCCAATTGATATTTCCCCACTATGTTCACCTACTTCTCATATATCTTAAAGAAAATCTACTCAATAAGTATAGTCACCTTACTTTACTGAAATAATCCTTGTTACTATTAGTGTACTACATATACCAGAAAAAATATTTGAAATCTAATAAAATTCATTAATCGTTCTTTTCAGAAAAGTATCCCCTATATTATCCAATATATTATTTTTCAAATATAAGTGATTTGTCCGTTTTTAAAAAAACTCAGACCAGCACCAAAAGATTTGATTTTTCCTGTGGCGCTGCTCAAATTTAAAGCTGATAAGCCTATTATTTTTATTTAAGGATTAAGGATATGTTTACCATTTCGTATATTCTTTCTAAAGTAAGAACATGTTTGGCTTTTTCGTCATCACTCTCTGTGTGCAGATAGCCACCAACAAGTCTGTAGCCGAATATGATAAGGATCATCTCGAAGACACAATGATCGTCGATTCGAGCTTTATCCGTATACTCTGAAAAGCCTTTATAATTTCCCCTCAAATCTTTTATTGAATTAAGTAGATGTCATATTTAACCAACACCTTATAGTTCAATAAAAAAGTCACTACTCCTTCCTGAAGAAAGACATGTGTGCATATTTGGAGTAATAAAACATTACGAATGTTAACAATGATAAACATGATTGAAGGAATGGCTGGTACTATTTGAATCGGAGCTATTACTTTGGTTTATGTTAAAGGTGCTTTGCATCAAGATTTACAATGTCTGCAAGTATGTAAGAATAGCTTTTGTTGAAATGCCTATCCTACCAATACCCCTAGTTTTTTCAGATTCATTTCTCTTGAAGTAACTTCCGGAATGAAATAAAAAGTTTCAAATAGAGAAACTTTTTATCTTTTTTTGATTATATTTTTTTGTCATATTATCATGAATCACGTACGAAAGAAGGTGAATTCATTGAGTCAGTACGAAGTGGCTACATTGAAAAAAGGGCTACTAATTTTAGATGCGTTGCAAAATGGTGACATGACTCTTCAGAATGTTATACAAACATTCTCATTCAATAAATCTACAGCTTTTCGCTTGCTGTTCACGCTTGAAAGAATGGGATATGTAAAAAAAATCGGCCATTATTATAGTCTTACGAATAAAATCGGAGCTTTGTCTACTCCTTATGACGCCAAAACAAATTGGTTATCCGTTCCACCTCTCCACGATTTGAGTAGGGAAACCGGAGAGACAGCGTATGTAGGTATCCTTTATGGAACTGATGTGGTGACCGCTCAAGTTGTTGAAGGGCCCCATGCCATAAGGGCTCATTCTGAAGTTGGAGACCGTGCTCCTGTCCACTTAAGTGCTTTAGGAAAAGTCATATTGGCATTTTTACAAGAACACAAACTAGAAGAAGTCCTAAAAGAATTAACTTTGGTACAGAAAACAAAGAACACATTTGTGGATTTGCATCTATTAAAGGAGCATTTAAAAGTCATTCGTAATCAAGGATACGCTGTGGACGACGAAGAAACAGAAATAGGTTTGCGGTGTATAGCGTCTCCGGTCGTTCTTGAAGAGAATGTGATTGCAGCCATAGCAATCTCTGGTCCATCTACCCGTTTAAATAAAAAAATGGATAAGGCTTTTAGTAAAAAACTTATTCGATGTAGTTCACGTATTTCTGAAATGCTCTAATGGATGATTAAGATAATAGGAGGGGAAAAAGGTTGAAGACAATGACAACAAAAGTATATATTGCTTTATTATCGTTAGCGATTAGTGCTTTTGCGATCGGAACGACAGAATTCGTTATCGTAGGGCTACTTCAAACAGTCGCTGATGATCTATCCATTTCTGTGACAAAAGCTGGAACGTTAATCTCAGGCTATGCAATAGCTTTAGCTGTAGGCACCCCTATTGTAGCAGCGATTTCTGGACGGATTCCCAAAAAAGGGTTCTTGCTTATCTTGATGATCGTATTTATTTTAGGTAACGCATTAGCTGCTATTGCAGATACCTACGAAATATTAATGATCTCACGAGTTATTACAGCTGTCGCACATGGTGTGTTTTTTGCCATTGCAGCTACAGTGGCTGCTGATATCGTACCAGAGGATAAAAAGGGAACAGCCATTTCCATTATGTTTACTGGGTTAACGGTAGCTACCATAGCTGGTGTTCCATTAGGCACATATGTTGGCCAGCATTATGGCTGGCGCGCTACTTTTGGAGCAGTCGCAATTTTGGGTTTGATTGGTCTCGTTGCAAACTTATTTGCTGTTGATAAGGTGAAGAGACAAGCCAATCCCCCTACATTAATAGACGTAGGACAATTGGTAAGAAACAAGCGAATTGTATTAGCTCTACTTATGACTGCTTTAGGATTTGGCGGGACATTTGCTTTATTCACTTATCTAACTCCAATCCTTCAAGACATTAGTGGATATTCTTCTGGATCTATTTCATTACTACTCTTAGTTTATGGAGTCGCTGTAGCAATAGGAAATATTGCAGGAGGAAAAATGGCCAATCAACATCCGGTTCGATCACTCCGATTTGTATTTTTCTTACAAGGAATTGTTTTGTTGCTGCAGATGGTACTACTGCCAAGCAAGAGTTTAAGTATCGTAGGAATTATTCTATTGGGGTTATTCGCTTTTATGATGTCTCCAGGGGTACAAGCTTACATTGTAACACTCGCTGAAAAATTAGTACCATCTGCAATAGACATCGCATCCGCATTAAATATCTCGGCTTTTAATGTAGGAATCGCTGCAGGATCTACACTAGGGGGAGCAGCAGTAGACTATTTAACGTATTTAGATACGGCATGGATTGGTGCCATCATGGTAGCATTCGCTTTCGTCCTTTCCGTACTGAATTATAAATTAGATAAAAAACAAAAACTATTTTAAGGGAGAGTTTATTATGAATTTACAACAATTAGAAATCCTAGAAACTGAATTGCAATTTGAATCATTTACAAATGATGATGCCCTAAATCTAGGAATCACATTAGTGAATTATGCAAAAGAAAATAATAAGGCAGTAGCGATTCATATTGAGCGGAATCGAGTACCTTTGTTTACGCATCTAATGGATGGCACATCTGAAGAAAACGTATTTTGGCTATACCGAAAAAAACGCGTAGTCGATCACTACAACAAAAGTTCACATTTCATTTCAGGGAGATTTAAAGAGCAAGGAACAACTCATAATGAAAGCTCTCTTCTTGCACCATCAGAATATCAAGCTGTAGGAGGCTCTTTTCCTATACGGATTAAAGGTGTAGGAGTAATTGGATCTGTTACAGTGGCTGGACTTACTCCTCAACTTGATCATGACTATGCAGTTGAAGGAATTAAACGCTTCTTAAATAAGGTGTAAACAGAAAGTTATTGAGCATGCGACGCTGACTAAAAAAAGATAATTGAAGTAATTTGTTCAAACGAATCCACTCAGCTTTCCCTTAGTTAAGTAGTGTCAGAGGATAGATTTTATAAATAATTGTACCAAAACAAAAAATGTCCAAATCATTTTATCTTGGTGGCTCATTGGTTTATAAAAAGTGCCTTTTAAGCAGCTAGTAGTTGACCTCGGTATTGTTCCGGGGTCATCTTTTTCAACCCCCATTAGTCCATGAACTAGGTATAATAGCGAGCGGAGTTTTTCGATTTTCCCTCTTAAATCAGTTACTGTTTTACATGTATTGGTCATTACAGAAATTACCTTGATTTTTTCTGACCGTACTTTTTCCTAGCTATTTTTATGAACTTCTTTATTAACCATCTATACCACCCCTTAAATACAGCTGCTGTAGGCATTTTTATTACTATAGCACCTATACAAAACCTAAACTTTCTTATGGTTCAATTTTTTAAAGGAGCTGTTAGACGAAAGATTAATCCAGTTTTAAATAATAAAATAAATTAAAGGTGATGTGATTTTCTTGTTGAGTAATTTGATAGAAACTCATACGTTCCCTCCTTGTTTGGAAACTAATCTATTACATTTCCATAAACTTAGAGAAGTCCCTTCTTCAATAATACTTCACGTTTGTTCAACAAGATCAATAAAGAAGGCGTTTATCCTTCTTGGATCTACGCCTTCGTTTGTTGATTTATGATCATTTTTTGTTTTTCTGCCCATAACTGCAAATTAATAACCCCAGGTACCCCAGCCGCCTGAAGTTCCTTGACCTCCAAATGGTGAAGGAAAAGCTTGACCTTGACCATATCCTTGACCACCCATGCCCCCTGGAAGACCACCTTGGTGTCCAAATTGTGGAGGAATTGGACCGGTATATGGTGTCCATCCTAATACATCTTGAATAGGAACAGTTACATATAAGTCTTCTGAAGGAGTAAATATATTGAAGAAAACAGTTCCCGTATTTTGAGCAATATTTAAACCACTATAACCATAAAACTTAACTATGACCTGACCATACCCCTTAATATTGGTTATTCCGTAAAGGTTTTCAGAATTAGAAATATTTTTTACTTCTTGAGCACTCAATCTTGTATGTTGAAACACAAAAGCAAACCTTTCTGTTTTAAAATAAATTTTCTTTATAAGTATATGGGGGTTTTTAAGAATGTGCATGGACAAGAGCACAAGAAAACTTAATTTCAATGTATAAACAATAAGACAGCTATAACCAATTTACCGTTTTAATTATTCAACAATCCTTCTACTCTCTACTTTTCATGAGTAATGGCAGTCGCCTTATGCAACCTGTCTTATCCTTTGTTTTTCATAATCTATCTAACAAATCTACTAGTTAAAAGAATGTTCTTCATTCAAGAAAATACAAATAGAGCACTTCTCATTCTTGAAGAAATGCATTCTTTAACTGAAGAAATACAACATGTGTATTACATTTCGAAAAACTTGTCTCTCTCCACTTTACAAACTCGAAGGGCAAAATTTTTATACCATTCTGTTTTACCTTTGTCTTGGGCAACTTGATGTGCTGAATTTTCCTTCCATTCTCTTATCGCCTCTATAGATTCCCAGTATGACACTGTGATTCCTAATCCCTCATCACGAGCACTTTCCACACCTAAGAACCCCTCCTGTTTAGAGGCTAACTCTACCATTTTGTCTGCCATTTTCCCATAACCACCGTCACCTTCAGTTCGCTGTGAAGCAAATATCACTGCATAATACGGTGGTTGGGGAGTTTTTGCAATTCCACTCATATTTTGGGTCCCCTTAAAATTTTTTTATAATTTCTATATCCTTCTCAAAAGTTCATACTAAATGGCCGATTCCCGTATAACCCTTATTCCGTTAATACGCCCGATTGTTGAGTATTACTTAGTCGATCCCAACAAAAAAATCACTGTTAGTTAATCAATAACAGTGTTATCTCCAGTGACTCTACTCTTTATATTCCTCCCAACCCTTTTCCATTGAACGGACACGTTTTAATACTCCCTCATCCGACAAAAACTCAATAGTCGTACCCTCTACTATATAAGTGGTAATAGGCAACTCAATTTCAAATAAATCATACTCCGGGTGATCTTTCATAAAGTCGAGATTAAACCTTATTTTTACTGCACCATCTTTCACTTCTTTTATAATGTCTTCATTTTGGTTTTCTTTTATTAACTTATCGGCTAACTCTCTTTGTTTGCGTTCCATTAAATAAAGGTCTTCATAACTAAGTTTTTTGGTTATCATTTTTGTATGTTCTTCATAAGTAGAACAACCACCATTAATAAAGAATAAACTAGAGATTACGATTGAACGTAATAGAGTCTTAAAGTTCCACATGTTACACACCCTTACATAAATAGTGCAGCCAAAAGTCTAAAACCATCGTTTTTAAGTTACAAACTCTAGTACTTTGATATCTAACGCATCAACAACACCAATCTGTTCTTCTGTATCCCAAAGTGTGATCCTAGTAGTTTCAGCATTCTCTACAAACGGTTGCAATTCTTTAATTTCAGTAAAGTAAACAGGATTTTGTTTAATAGCTCCGTCAGCTATTCTTTTTGATTTTACTAAACCTATTAAACTCAGTTCTGTAACCCTTTGTCCCGTTTCCTCATACAGTTCTCTAACTGCACATTCTTTTGGTTTTTCACCCGATTCTCTCTTTCCGGCTGGCAATTCCCACTGCTCTCGCAAAGGGTTATAACACATAAGATATTTGCCTTCACATTTGATTAAAGCATATGAACAAGAAAGTGGATTGAAATCATGTAACTGCTCTTCCGTCACACTAATAAAGTCCACAAACTCATAGCCGTTATGTTTCGTAAACTGGTAATCAACTCTCATGCTCACAACTCACATAAGTAATCAATTAATTCTCGAATACTCTTATCCTTAGAACCTTCTGCTAGTGCATGTTCAAATAGACGAAAAGCTTTAGGATCGTTCTCTTTCAACCATTGAAAAGAAACCTTTGGCCCCATGAACCACTCACCTTTTAATTCAAAATAGATTTCCAAACTGTCTTTTAGCATCCAATGAAATCGATAGTTTCCTTCTAAATCATTCTTAGCCGATCTCAAAAGCATCTTTTTAAGCCAACTTTTCAGGAAGTTCTTCTCATCATGAGTTAATTGTTTCGGACCTTTTTCATAAGTACTTCGAATATTTGCTAAAAATTCTTCCGCTAGCCCTTTCTTGTTGACCCAAATCTCACCCATATGGACTCGCAAAAACGGTTCAGATTGCTTCATCTTTTCAGTAGGATAAATCCATGCATCTAACTGCTTTCCATCGATAAACTCAACCTCATTCGTATCCTCGGCAACGGAATCTGAAAAACAGATTAAATCAACATCACTTTCTTCTGTATAATCTCCTCGACTATATGATCCGTACAAAATAATGGTGTGGCAATCATACCTCTTCAGTAAATAGGATTTAATTTCTTTTAAATCGTTATGTGTATTCATGAATGACACCCTTTATATTCTTTGTTTTATGTATGTGTGTCCTTGAAACCAAGCTTTAAGTTTTGCTGCATAACCTGCACGTTCCTCTGGATTGCTAAGACTGCCATGGGTCAGATAAAGATTATCGTTGAAATACCGCGGATACACGTGTAAGTGGTAATGCCAAACATCTTGACTCCCACCTGGTTCGTTATGCTGCCTTGTGGAAATTCCTTCGCACTTGTAGCAATCTTTAAGAGCATAGGATACCTGTTGAGCAATCTTGTGGATGTGAGCGGCAATGTCGAGTGGCAGATCAAAGATATTTTCATAATGAAGATTAGGTATTATAATCACATGACCTTTGTTATTAGGCCACCATAACGTTGCGATTAGCGCGGTAACATACTCATCCTGATAAATAATATCTTGCTGCTTGCTTTGAACCAGCTTATTGTTAGGATCCTCAACCCCTTGAACGACTAAACAAAAAGGACACGTATAGTTCGGTGGCATATGTGAATACATAAGTTTTCTCTCCTAAACGATTCTTACAAAACCTTGTTCATGAACTTCTGAATTTCTTCTTTAAATAAACGTGATTCCTCAAGAAAAGGATAGTGATTACTATCATAGAAACGAACGAAAGTGGAATCTGGAATCCCTTCTTTCATTTCCTCAGAAAACGAGATCGGACATTGAACATCATGCTCACCACCCATAATTAATGTGGGAGTCGTTATGTTATATAGCTGCCTCGTAACATCGAAAATCATTTCTTCTCTAATAAAAAAATTCATGCGAGACGCTGACATTTTCTTCGTGATAGATAAATAGAAATACTTGTCATACTTCTCTGGCTTGTGTAGAGAAAGCTTTGTTCTCTGTTTTGAAATCTCAGCCCTTTCAACTGGTGACAAAACAGGATTCTTAAGCGTTTCAATAAGTTCTTGCATGAATTCAAACTTCGGGTGCTCACTATGATATATACACGCGGGAGAAGAATTCGCATATTTTCTCGCTGCCGATCCGACGATAATTAGAGAGGAGAGACTTGAAGAAAAGTGAATGCCATATAACAATCCAATCATGCCTCCTGTTGAGTGTCCAGCATACGTCCATACAAAGAATCCCAACGCTTCTCGAACAGCTTCTAAATCATATACCGCGTCAAACATGCTCAACTCGTGAGGATAATTAGCTTTAGATGAATTCCCCGCTTCTTTCAGGTTTACGAGATACACCTGATAACGATTGGTAAAAGTGTCCGCAAAATAATCACCAGAATCGTTAAACTCCGAATAATGATGAGTCACACAGATCGGGTATCCCTCACCCTTAACAAACACTTCAAACGTTCCTCTTGCCGTAGATACTAATTTCGTCTTCCACTTTGACATTTCGTAGGCTCCTTCACTTCACAGACAACCTTATTACCAAATACTTTTATGTGAGCCATCGCAATTCGGCATCCGTTTTGAAAACCCGCACGTACAGTCATTCAATCCTTTTCCATCAAGGATTTGGTCCATGTATTTTTCAATCCGTGCTTCTCGCGTTTTAGACTGTTTTGCTTCTGCAAAATATCGCATATACGCTTTTTGGCGGCCAGGCGTTAATGCTTCGAAAGCTTCTTTTAAATCAGAGATTTCGTCCATTTTATTCTGGAATTCAATGGGTATGGAGAAATCGGACGTTTTCTTCAATTGTACGGTTAGCCCCGATTTTTCTACTTCAATCGCTTCATGAATATATGCTTTAAGCGTGCTTTCCATATTTAAAATGTCTTGAACATTCGTAAATCGAATTTGACGCGCAGATTGTACATTCGCGGTTTGTTGGATTAGGATCTTTTTCTCGTCTTTCAACAGAACCCCTTTATGAAACAATAGTGCACAATATTCTTTGAATCCATGAATTAATACGACATTCTTTTCGTTTAACGTATAACACGGGTGCATCCACTTAAAGTCTTCCGTGAGGCCACAGTCTAATACGATTCGTCGTAACTGATCAAACTCTTCCCTCCACGATTTCGCTTCTTTCAAAAACTCATCCACTTTCGGATTCAACATGTCTTTTGGCATCGTTTAGCCCCCTCGGCATTTACAATTAATCAACTTCTATCATTTCTATGAAACCACAATAATTCCTTTTGAAAAAGCTAACTTCAAGAAACATCTTCTAAAGTTGACGACAGGTCAGAAACTTTATAGGATAGAACATATTCATTTGGAGGTTTTTGTTTGTTCAACTTATGTTTAGAGCTGAGTAAGTAAACCTTCTTCGTTCGTTTGATGAAGAAGGTGCTATTTATAGAAATTATGAAAAGATGAGGAGACTATAAATGGATTTGAAAATACGTATCGAACTTACTCAAGATTATAAGAAAAGCGAAGAAGTGGTTAGAAGTGCATTTGAATCAGAGGCATTCAGTGATAAGAAAGAGCATATTTTAGTAAACCGAATCAGGAAAACAGAAGCATTCGTTCCTGAACTTTCTTTAGTCGCTGAAAACGAGGAACAAGAGATTATCGGGCATGTTCTTCTTTCAAAAGTAAAAATTGTTAACGATGAGCAAGTGATTCAATCACTGGCACTCGCACCCGTTTCTGTTGTTCCGGAGTATCAAAATAAAGGAATCGGGAGTCAACTCATAAAAGCAGCGCTAACATCTGCCAAGAATTTAGGCTATCAGTCCGTTATTGTGCTGGGTCATCAAGATTATTATCCGAAGTTTGGATTCAAACGGGCTAGCACATGGGGGATTAAAGCTCCATTTGATGTATCTGATGAAGTCTTTATGGCGATTGAGTTACATGAGGATTCCTTGGCTGATGTAAATGGTGTTGTGCATTATTCAGAGGCATTTTCAGAATAAGTTAAATAGAAATGGGTGTCCAATACTGCTTATCAGCAAAAGACACCCTTTTTCTAAACTTACGACTCCCGTTTATGCTTTTCCTCAATAATCTTCTTATTTAAAATCCTGACTTCCCCAACCATCAATAATCTCATATCCTCAACAATATACTTCGCCAGCTCTTCATCTGAAATATCATCACCATGAAGATCGAGACGGAATTCTTGCCCCTGTAATCCTCCACCATTTGAAAAATCAATTTCAAAATCAAATTGTACGCGTTTATCCAAATGAGAACACCTCACCATCGTATGTTTATTATGATTTATTTAAACAGCGTTAAAAGTAGAACTGTAATCATCCCCACACCCATTGTTCCAACGAAAAAGTAACCGAGAATGCGGATTGGCATAGGAAAGCCTTGCATATTCACTTTGAATAGATTTTTAGTTGGATAGCCTTCAATCTTTCCATAATGATCTATGGCATCATTAAACGGCGCGTCGGTTTTATTCTGACTATCGAACTGTTTTAGCCGTTGATCAATACGTTGTTTCACTTTTTGAAGATCTTCTTCCATTAAAGACCACCCCCACATATCATCTAGCATTAATTTCTATAAACATAGAATCATTCCTTCTTAAATTCATATTTACGAGATTCACAAATTGTCCAATCCAATAAGACAAGCTTTGCATAAAATATAGGGAATAGGGATTATTGAGATTCTTATTCTTTTCTCAGCATGAGATAGATGGGGGTGTCTTCTTTTGAGAAGTTTCATTAGCATTTTAGATGGCTTATTGGCTTGCAAGAAAGCAC
The DNA here is from genome assembly GCF_036213205.1 of Fictibacillus nanhaiensis. Classification (GTDB taxonomy): domain Bacteria; phylum Bacillota; class Bacilli; order Bacillales; family Fictibacillaceae; genus Fictibacillus; species Fictibacillus nanhaiensis_E. The sequence continues at coordinate 612,950 of NZ_JARMFC010000006.1, read as the reverse complement.
GTAAGAGCAAGAAAAACAAAAAGAGAATCGGTTAATTAGAAAGCTGCCTTTAGGGGCGGCTTTTCATATTTATAAACAGCTACATATACGTTTAACTGTCACTTCAAAAGGGGAAATTATGATTATCACTATTTTAAGGGGGAACGTTATATGAAAGAACAAATAAAGAAAGTGCTCAGCAATCCGAAAGTTCAAAAAGGTATAAAAGACAAAGTTGTTCCTTTAGTTAAAAAGGAAATGGAAAAAAGGAAGAAGAAGTAATACTGATAAAAGGCCATTCAGATAACCCATCCTAAGTGAAGAGAGATGGGTTACTTTTTTGCTTTAGCTACAATAATTTCGCTGTTTATTTGACTTTAATATAAAACACGTAGCTAGCTGATCCGCGTTTCCAATTTCCGTAAGTACTCACCGCATAGATGCCACTTTCTTGAGGGGCTACAAATGTTCCATCCTCTAACAATGTTTCACTTTCAGAATCAGACTGCCCCTTTAACCAAATGCTTACTTCTTTTGAAACTTTGATAGGTTTGCGATTGTATGAAACCGTAATGTTCTCTCCTGGTGCAACAGTTACAGCCTCAATGTCATTCATCATAAAAGGTTCGACCATATCTCTGCACTCCCCACTCAAAAATCCATCCCAACAATAACTGCCTTGCTTAACGGGAATTGAGGCGTTTGTTTCTGTTATCGCACTTGCGGTTGGCGGCTTCGCGTTCATGATGTAGTAAGTGAAGAAACTTGAAATCAGTAAAAAGGCAAGAACAAGACCTAAGACCCCTGTTTTTTTCATTTTTACTCCCCCATATTAAATCAGTTCTTATACAATTAGTCGTTTACAGATTGTACTAGGTTTCATCCAATGTGATTTCTTTAAGCCTATGAGATTGGAGAGTTTGTATTGAAACAAGCATTTTACATTACGTGTATTTATTTTATTATCTGTTTATTTCTTCTTCCCTTTCTTTCAGTAACTGATTGGTTAATTCTCACATTAACTTTACTAGCCTTATCATTCACCGTTGGATATCTAACATACAAAATACGTAATTGGTGGATTTCTTTCTCTTTAACTGTAATCCTAGTAACTTTGTGTATGATCTTGATTAACAATAACTCCTCCATTAATATCCCGGTAAATGTTCCTCTTGGTATGGGTATATTTTATTTACTTATTGGAGTTGGCAATCAACTTCGGAACAATCGTTAATTGTTTAGCCAATCACCAACTAGTTGTTGAACGATTCTACGCTGTTCAATATGTAGCATGTGACCTGCATAATCCAAAATCACTCGATTTGAATGAGGGAATTTTTCCAACAAAAACTCAAAGTCTTGATAGCCGCAGATATGATCGTGTTTCCCGAGAATTAACAGTAATTTCTGCTGTAATGTTGAACCATCAGAAAACGGTTCCTGAGAAAGAAAATACCCTTCCTCTTTCCAGTTGGAACTCAGAAATTTACGATTTGCTAATAGTCTTCCTGGTTGAACTTCTTCTAAAAAGCATTTTAGGTTCACTTCATTCTGACAAATCATTAAGGTTTCATAAGCAGCTCTCGTATCCACATCTAGTGCGTGAAGTATTGATTGATTCTTTTCGAGCAATACTTTTTCCGGTACGGTTCGCTCTTTTCGATGAATAGCCGGAGCCAATAATGCAAGCTTTTTTACACTGTTTCTTTTTCTGTGAACGATGCCTTGTGCTATGTATCCCCCATAAGATGAACCAATTTAAGGCGAATTCCTCATCTTTCAACACAACATCTATAAATTCGAGTACATTTGAAAGTATGTCATCAGTTGATTTCACGGTTGAATCAATCTCACTATGTCCGTGCGCAGGTAAATCCACATATATCCTTTGATAATCACATTTGTTATGAAAAATAGGTTCCAGCCATGCCTTCATAGAACGATGGTCCGTTCCCATTGAATGAAGAATAATTAATGGAAGACCTTCACCGATCGCTTCATAATAAATGCTTCCGCTCTTCACCTTACATAGCATTTAAACCCATCCTATCTTATTTTTAATTAGTTTGACTGTAATGTCGAAATGTTTTTTTAATATTCCTTTACGAGAATATTCCTCGTTAGTTATATTATAAATGAAAGGAGGAACAGTTTATGGGCGAGAAACTAACAACATTGCATGCACTTGCCGAGCCCAATCGCTTTCACATTGTTGAGCTTTTGAGAGTTGGTCCTCTCACTGTAGGAGAAATTGCTGACAGCCTTAAGCTGCGCCAACCACAGGTATCAAAGCATCTACGTGTACTTAGTGATTCTGGGCTTGTTGAGGTTCAACCTATCGCGAATCGTCGGATTTATAAGCTGCAGTCACAACCTTTCTTAGAACTTGAGGAATGGCTTGATACCTTTCGAAGCATTTGGGAAGATCGGTTCGACCGCTTGGATGATTATTTAAAAGAAATGAAATAAATGATATTAGGCACTACATAAAACAAGGAGGAATAAAAAATGACTGTTGAAAACAAAACGAATCAATTAACTTCTAAAGTAGAAGGAAATGTATTGGTGCTAGAACGTACTTTTAATGCGCCACGAGAACTTGTGTTCAAAGCTTTTTCTGAAGAAGAGCATTTGAAACGCTGGTGGGCTCCAGGTGGCTGGACGATGTCGATCAAACAGTTCGAATTCCGTCCTGAAGGGGTTTGGCATTATTGCATGAAATGTACAGACGAGAATCAAGAATACTTCGGACACGAGTCTTGGGGAAGAGCGGTATTTCATGAAATCGTCGCACCAGAAAAAATTAAGAGCGTAGACGCGTTTTCAGATGCTGAAGGTAATGTTTCTGAAGAATTGCCGCAAACACAAGTCACTTTAACCTTTATTTCAGAAGGCAACCAAACAAAACTGATCAACCGTGCAGAATATGCTTCTGCTGATGATGTAAAGACAGTTCTAGACATGGGTATGCTTGAAGGTGTGACGATGACTTGGAACCAGCTAGAAGAATTACTTAAAGAAATGAAATAAGTAATGAAGCGAAGAAAGCTATATGCTTTTTTCGCTTTTTCATTTGCTTGTTTCCTTAAAATAAAATATTCCCCTAACACTTAAATAAAGTACAGGAATTCCGATAACGAAGTAGAGTAATCCTTTTGGCATAAATTCATCATAAAAGTATAGAAACAAGACAGCCCAAATAAAGATCGTAGTGTATTTGATTACATTTTTCATTTCTAATAAAACATCCCTTAACGCTCAAATGATATACAAGATTATAAGAGTTAATCTTCTAACGAATCAAATTCTTCTAGAAAGTCATAGATCTCTCTTCGGAGTTCCTCAACATCCCCATAGTATCCATCAACTGCCATTGCCCAAGCATCTGTTAAGTTGATAATCGACCTTTCAATATCATCACAGCTCTCTGGAATGTGACCAACAAGACGATACATATATGTACATATTTCGGTTACATCCCTTGTTTGACTTAACTCATCATAAAGTATACTTAGAAATCCTTGAATGGGACGGGCCTCATCACACTCTCCTTTTACGTCGGTTAATTTTGAGCAAACAGATGCTATTGTTGAATTAGAAGATAACGAGATTTCAAGTATTTCGTATGGAGGCTGATCCAACTTCTCTATTAATTGATCGGCCCACTCGATGACATTTTTCACTTGAAAGAAACCGATACAGAGACCTAAACGGTAGATTTCTGCTTGTACTTTAATTTCCATGACTGATCACCGCTTCATTGATTTAATTCTACTAGCCTTTTTAGTAACCGTAAGACTTCTTCATTCTGTTTGTTATTTTTAACAAGTTGACCACGTATCCCTAACAAAATAAAAATCATGATAATCGCTAATCCAAATCCAATTAAAACAATCATATTTTAACACCATCCTTTTCCATACATTACTATTATCGGTATGTTTATCGCCCTCTCCAACTATCTCTTTCCATAAAAAAGTGCACTTCTCCTTCTAGAAAAAATGCACGTTCTTTGTTACTCGTTGGATTGCTCTTTTGTACTGTGATTACCATTTACCATATCGATCACAAACGTATTGCCTTTCGCATTCTCGATTGTCTTTATCAGGCGAAGCTTTGCTAGTTCTGGATTATTTTCCAGCATTTTAGCCGTATTCGCTAGACTTCTTAAAGTTGCTGCTTCTCCTCTTGCTCTCTCAAGTGAAGACTGAGCTTCTTTTTTCGCTTTTATTACCTCAAGAAAAGCTTTTTTAAGTTCAGCAGATAACATAATATCTTTTATGTCTACTGAAAGGATGGATAGTCCTGCAAACGATTTCTCTACAAGAAGTTGTTGAAGCGAATCATTCACTTCATTTCGCTTTCCTAACAAATCATCTAATTCTAACGAAGATACAACATCACGTAGTTTTAGCTGCACGTTCATGTACACATGCTCTTCATAATCTTCATATTCAGAAATGAGGACTTGCGGATCAGTAATCTGATATTTTACGGCAACACTAATTTTTACACTAAGATGATCAGCCGTTAATAACTCTTGTCCGTTCAGCTGCAGAATCGTTGGTCGCATGTCAAAAACCATAATTTCAGTAGAAGATGGAGAATATTTATGCTTACCAGGACCCACAATCTCCTGAAATGCCCCATGATGAAACTTCACACCACGTTCATACTCGTACACGGTAACTGAAGCAAAGAATTTCTTTATGAATGCTAGAATTGCAAAAACAACAATAAACACAAATCCCATTACTACAAGAGATTCTAAAAATGAAACCATTCCAATTTCCCCTTACTATTTAAACATGTGAAACCACCCAACAGACATGGATTGAACAATGGAGGTCTTACCTGCAAAATTGTTTCATCCTTAGCCTTTGAGTGGCTTCATGTAGGGCTTCGAACCCAAAACCGGTTCCATAAAGGTATACCAGTTGCCACAAGATGAGAAAGCCGATCAGCTACACCATTTAAAGATTTTAAACGGAGGCTTTGCATTTCTCCAAACATAATTATAACAACTGTACCAAAGGAAAAGTAACTATTTTTACTAATCAACCTATTTTTTAACATGTACAAGCACTTAAATAAAAGCGGCATACACTAGAATTAGAAAGGGGGTGATAGTTTGACTCAATTTCTAGATTTAAGAACTAGTCAGAATGCTAGTTATGCTAACTCTATTGCGATTCCGATTCTAGTAGTTAATGCTCCACAATTAGTTGGACAAATCGGTTTAAACACTGAGAATGCTGGTCCTAATCTTCGTGTGGATCTTCAAGGTACGATCGCACTACAACTTCCATTAGCACTTCTTGGTATTACAATTACAGTTGTTCGAGGTACACTTCCTACAGATGAAACGGTATTCTCAGCGACTCAAACATTTAATTTAGATGTTCTAGCGCCTCAAATCATATCCTTCAATGCATCTGACTACAATGCTCCAGCAGGTCCTCAACAAATTTACACGATGTTCGTCTCTTCTAACCTTTTAGGCACAGTTCGTATCGGACCAGAAAGCTTTACAGGTACTGCAATTAGCGACTAATAAAATGTAAAGGGCACATCATTAATTTGATGTGCTGTTTAGTTTTTTAAAAATTAAAAGCTATACATCATCTTGAAAAATTCCATACACCGCACAGTCCTTATACTGATTTTTCGCATTGCGAATCATGTGCCGGATCACCCCTTCTTGTTTCATGCCAACTTTGGCCATAATTCTTCCAGAAGCAGGGTTGTCGGTGTTATGTGCGGCAGAGATCTTATGTATGTTCATCTGACGAAAGCCAAACTTCACTACAGCTTGTAGCGCCTCGGTTCCATACCCATGATTCCACCACTTGAACCCAAGCGAATAACTTACCTCGCAGTTATCTGTCGAGTCATCAAAATCATACAGATCAATTTCTCCGATCAGTTCACCTGTATCTTTCAACTCGATGCCCCAATAACAAAATTCCTTATTTTCATATTCACTGACAATCTTTTTTACACGCTCTGCTGTTTGAGTGATACTCGTGTGAGCAGCGTTCACTCGATTGTCAGCCACTCGTTCGTCTGAAAGCCAATGATCAAATATGCTTTGAGTGTCCGATTGTTTTAAAGGACGTAGAAGTAGTCGGTCTGTTACTATAACGGGTGTTCCTGAATAGTTAATCATTTATACACCTCATACACATCAATTCAACTGCTATTTTGTTATGTACCAGTATACGAACAATGAGATTGCGATGATGGCCCATATAATAGTAAAGCTATATTTTCTCATTCAAGGTACTCCTTCAAATTCCGATTACTCTATGAATGATTTGATATCTTTACCCTAAATCATCCAACAAAACCACTTCACTTGTTTCAGCGTTCACTCCATGATGACAGTCCAACTTGCCGCAGAGAATGTATTGCTTCTCTTCATCGTCATACACATAAAAAGGCTTAAGCTCAAGCAAATCTTTCAATTTCTCATACGCTTCTTCTTGTGTGACCGTTACATTGCCAGGTGCTTCTAAGGAATCATACATTTCTAACATGAACTGATTGTCGATGTAGTTCACAACGTCGATTGAGTTGGGATCAACTAGTATTGAAAGTTTTCTTTCAAACACTCGTGTTTCATGCTGGTCTGTTCTAAGTGTCGCAACTAAAAATTTCTTGTCACGATGCAGATTTGTCACACGCCATTTCCCAGAGTCTTCAGGGTACTCCTGACGTAACAAACGTTCTACAGATCGCACACAACTTTTCTCATCTTCCTCTGTAATAGGTAGGGTGGGTGGAGAAGGTGTGCAGGAAAAGGCTTCATCAAGCGTGATTTCTTCTTGCAAATCAATTTCTTCTCGTTCAAAAAAAGCGTTAGAGATTGGCTCATCCCAGCGAAGAATGTGATTTACTTTTTTAGTAGTTCCGCCATCTTGAAGCATTTCAAATGGTTTAGTCGTCAAATCTCTGTTTCTTATGTATATCTCTTCAACACCATACACAGCAAATAATTTCTTCTGTTCAAAAGACGGATATTCCAGTCTCCTCATTTGTTCTTTTGCTATGTGTTCCGCTTTTTCTAGTGAAAGATTATAGGTTTCAAGCTTTACCCTATCACTTGCCGGAAACTCTCCATGAAAGGAAAAGAAGGTTAGCTGTCGTTTATCATTCCATTTCACTTCAATCATCCCAGACGGCGAAATAGGAATATTGTCTATGAATGAACGAAATTCTATTTCATTTTCTGTCTCTTTATGTATTTGGAACTGCTTGTTATGTGTTAATCCAGTTTCTTGTTCGATCCACTTAATGACTTCCTCAGTTCCACCATTAAATGTGATTCCATCTTGTGCATAGGTCTCACCCATCACAAAGATCGCATTATTCAATTTTCCGGTGTTCACATTATATTCAATGCTCGCTGTACCTTCTGGATTCGAACCATCTTCATCGGACTCCGTTCCATTCGGAAACCACTCCAAACAAAGTGTGTAACTCGTTTCGTTGAAGTGGTTCACGTTTCTCCAGAGACTATGATGATGTAAATAGTAGTTTACGAGTCCGAACGTTATTTGGGCTTGATCTACGAATGCTTGTATTCTGCTATCCACTACTCCCGCTCCTTTTGTGACTGTTCGCCAAGTTCTCCCATGACGTTGAATATGATCCAGACTCCAAGAACGACCACAACTCCGTAACCTACATAGTACAAAACTATGTTTATAAACCAGATTAAGGCGCCAAATGGACCAAAACGTTCCAGATCTACTAGACTTAGTGACATAAACCCAAGTCCGACTAGAAATCCATAAAGCAGATGCTGCATTCTGTTCATCGGAATCCCCTCCTTATTCACCTTACTTCTTTTCTAAATAGATGTACTCATCCACCGTGTTCATGGCAGAAGAGGCTTTTAGAATCTTCATACCTTTTAATCGGCTGCCGCACTGAAAATGAACGGTGTCATCTGCACCGATCTGGATCTTGTGCGTTGCGCTCTCAACCCAGTCGATCTGCATCTTCACAATATACTCACCAGGAGCTACATCCAGTTGTTTCGTTTCTCCGTCTTTGATCTGTTCTGTCTTGCTCTCGTTCAAGTAAATATCAAACTTTCTCATCTTGTTCATGAACTGACTGTCTCTCTTAAACACTAATTTCGCCATTTAGTTCCCATCCTTCTCTATGAATCTTACAAATCATTACATTCTTTAATTATATACTTCATATAGTTCAACGCATCATTTCTTCTCTTCCGCATAGAGCTATAATGCGAGAACTTATTTCCGCTTCGGATGCGCAATGCTTCACGGATGATTTGGTGATACTCTTCAGGAACCGTTCGGAGTGCGTATTCACCAGCTCCCACTTTTGACGTGATGTCTTTCTCTTTTGACGAATAATAGAGTCGCGTCACACCGAGCACTCCCCACTCAATCATGCTTCCACTCATGTATAGTGCTATATATTGAAGAGACGGAAAACGCTCACAATTCTTCACCCAGTTCAGCCAATAACCGTTAATGTTCTCGACCAAGTTAGATTTCAATTTTGTCCAATCTACAGATAGATTGTATGTTTCGATCGGCAGTCCTTTAACGACGATGCCATATGTCTGAAGTTGGTAAGCATCGATCCAATTATAGTGAAAAGTTCGATAACTTTGAAGCTTTCCTTCATTAAAATAAGGACATGAAGAATTACCGTTGTTTTCACTCTCTAGATCTTCTCGCGTTAAATACATGCCATCTAAGCTTGGCTTCGGATACTCTTTTCTCATCTCATGGTGAATTTCTTTTAATTTCTCAACATCTGATTGTGTTAGCTTTTCTTTTATTACCGCGTAAAAGTCGATGTCACTTAATACTTCTTGATAAGCTCCAATTGAAACAGAGCCGAATAGGTAAAGTGACTCCAACTTATCAGGCAGCTTCTTCTCTATTTTTTCAAAGTATGAATTTAATACTTCCTTTACTTCTTCAGGGATACGTTTTGGTTCATTTCTTGTTTGCGTTTGGGTCATACCGTTAGCCTCTTTTCATGAACACGTTGTATTCCTATATTTTAGCATATTTATCCAATCACCTCAGAATGAATTGACATATAACCAAAAGGTGTTATATTCTAAACGTACAACCAAATGGTTACATATTTAGACTAGGAGATGAATGCTTGTGTCAACACTACCAGATATTAAACAAACCGCAACCTTTAACGCACCGATTCAAAAAGTGTGGGATGCTGTATCAACATCAGAAGGCATGTCAGCGTGGTTCATGCCGAATGACTTTAAAGCAGAAGAAGGTCATGAGTTTCACATCCAGTCCCCTTTTGGTCCTTCACCGTGTAAAGTGCTCGAGATCGATGAACCGCATAAGCTATCGTTTGCATGGGACACAGACGGCTGGGTCGTGACGTTCCTGTTAGAGGAAAAAGGAGATCAGACAGGGTTCACACTAATCCACAGCGGCTGGAAAGAAGAAGACGCAATCGTTGGAAAAGCCAATCAAAAGGCTCAAGATGTGCGTGACCGTATGAACGGCGGATGGGTTGGTATCGTGAATGAGAGACTGAAAAAGGTCGTTGAAGGTTAAGTGGCAACACCAGCAGAAAAACACGATGTCTTTAAAGCGATTTCCGATCCAACAAGACGTGAAGTATTGAGGCTGCTCGCAGAAAATGAACGGCCGATCTCGGAGATTGCAGATCACTTTGATATGAGCCGAACAGCTGTGACGAAGCATCTGCAAATTTTAACGGAGGCTGAACTCATATCTGGTCGTAAAGAAGGCCGGGAAAAGATTTATCAGCTGCATCCAGAGCCTTTAACAGAAGTGAAGCAGTGGCTATCTTATTACGAAAAATTCTGGGAGAACAAGCTATCTATGCTTAAACATCTGGTTGAGGACGAAAAGTAAAAAAAAAGAGACTGATCCACTAGGTTTTTCCTATAATTGTTTTCAGTCTCTTTTATTATTAAAGTTTTCTTATTGTTTCAGTTATTTCTGCTAATAATACACTTTTCTATAACTCTTAGCTCAGACTGCAAACGAGTTAGAGCTTTTATTTCTCCCAAAGCTCGATCAGTCGACCATCAGGATCTTCAACCCAAATAAACTTTCCATATTCACTAACCTCTTTTTTCTTTGCGAGAGGTACACCAATTTGTTCAAGATGCTGAATTGTCTCGTCTAAATTATGTACTTGGAAGTTTAGCATCACTTGTTGCTCAGTTGGAAAATAATCGTTATCCTCAGTAAAGAATGAAAAGATTGTTTCATTACCGGATTGAGGTTTGATAATAGTTCCATTCCAATTTTCTATTTCTATGTTCAAGACCTCACTGTACCACTTCTTCACAACTTCAAGATTCTTAGTTCTCCAAAATACTCCTCCAAAACCTTTTATCATCTTCTCTAACTCCTGTCTGTTATCAATAGTTTTTCGATAAAACCTGTTACCCGCTCCCCATTTTAAATGGAATAAACATGACCGTTCTTCTTGTTGTATAATTTTAACATAAAAAAGCTTAAAGAGATTTGATTCTCTCTAAGCTTTCTCATTATCTCGGCAGAGAAAAGAATGCTCTGCTCTCGCTATAGTTCCCTGCAAATCTTCCAAGCGGCTGCAATTTCTCTAAGTCCACTTTATAATTACCAAGATAATACTCATCATTGATGTGATACCGTACCATTCTGCCTATCACTATATGATCACTCCCTAGCTGAATAATCTGCTCTAGCTGACACTCCATCTGGATCGGCGCTTCTTTTACGCGCTTTGGTTTTACAACCGTGCTGTCCAACGTTGTCAGTCCTGCTGCTTCAAATTCATCCACATCACTCGGAAGGTTCTCGGATGTCTTCTGCATTTCATTTCCCAATGATGACGTGACCACATTTATCACGAACTCTTTTTGGTTCCGTATGTTTACGAGAGTATCTTTCTCCGTTCCTTCTCTTTCTCCCACTCCAGGTCCAATTGATATACAAAGCATAGGAGGGTTTCTGGAGGCTACGTTAAAAAAGCTAAACGGTGCCAGGTTGACCACTCCTTCTGTTGAAATGGTCGATACCCAGGCGATTGGTCTTGGCACGACTGATCCAATCAATAGTTTGTATACATCCTTTTCTGACAGCTCTTTCGGATCAAATTGCACGTTCACTCACCCTCGCTTTTCTCTTTTTATTAACGCGTAACAAAACTAGCAATATCGCAAAAACGATACATAACAACCCTGTGATAAAAAACCAACCTGAAGTGTAGCTCCCGTTCATATCCACCATAAATCCGAAGACAGGCGGTGCCGCGATGACACCTAGTGACCCGATCGTGATGCTCAATCCGCTCGATATACCAGCCTGTTCAGGTGGAACGAGTTCACTCGCCAGGTTCATCCAGATCCCGTTGAATCCGGAAACCGCAAAGCCAAAGACGGCGATGATCGGAACAAGAAAACCAAACGGCGTATGTTCAGGCAACAACGCCAATGTGCTGCTGGACAGTGAAGAGATGATGACGATAACGATGATAATAATCACACGTTCTCCGTTAAAAATCCGGTCACTGATCACCCCCCACGCGACTCTTCCAAACGATCCGCATGCTTCTGATATGACGAGCAATAACCCTGACAAAAACAGTGATATTCCCATCTTCTCATACGCAAAGAGCACGAGATACGTGTTCAAACACATCTGGGCGCCGTTCAGTCCGAGTGCACTTAAACTGACAAGCAAAAGAGGCTTGTTCTGAATCATTTTCCACATCGCTTTATAAAAAACAGACAACCTCTGATCACTTTTCCCTTGTGGTGCGGACTCTGAATCGCGGTACTGAAAAAAGGACAGGACCCCAATCAGAATCAAAAGTAATGCTGCGCCGATTACAGCTTTCCGCCAGCCATAAGATGCTGCGATTGGAAGTAAGATCACGGCAGATAAAGCAGATCCGAGTGTGACGCCCATCTGTTTGATGCCCATGGCTGTGCCGCGCTGTGTTTGTGTGAACCAATAGATGATGCCTCTGTTCGAGACCGGGTGCATCGCTCCGTATCCGATACCGCCGATGACCACGAATAGGAGCATCGACCAAAAATGTGTAAAAAAGGTCGAGAACATGAACCCGACCCCTAAACACATGGACAAAGCAAGAAGTAGCCTCCTCGATCCGAGCCGGTCCACTAAGAAACCGGCAGGAATCGAAGCAAGTGCCTGTCCTAAAAAGAGACCGGCCGGAAGCATGCCGATTTGAGCTTTTGAGAGCGAAAGATCTGCTCCAATCAAAACTCCTAACGGTACAAGTCCGCGTCCTACAAAGGCAACCAATATTTGAACAATCAAGAGCCAGATCAGCATCTGCCAATGTGGCTCAAGACCACTACGCTTAACGCTCAAACTCAAATTTGCCATGTCAACTTCAACTCTTTTTTATCGATTATATTATGCTTCAAGCTCCAATACTGCAAGTTCGTCCTTCTTCAATGATTTTTCAGCAGAAACCGTAACAAGCATCGATCCAACGATACAAACGACAAAGTTTATCGTAAGCCCGATCACTCCGCCATGGATGCCGAACACCGTCTTATAGCCAGTTAACGTTAACAAACCTGCTACGATAGCGCCTATAAGCATTCCCCAGAATACTGGTTTAGCAGCGAGACGTTTCCAGTATAGTCCTAGAACAAACGCCGGGAATACTTGTACTAAGAGCTCAAATTTCAGGACGAAAATTTGGTAAAGTGTACCTGGTGGGTTCCATGCGATTATTAAAAGGAAGAAGATTGCGATGATCCCGCCGATTTTTCCAACCATAACTTTCTTGTATTCAGTAGCTCCAGGATTAACAAACTTACCATATACATCGTTTGATAACATCGATGAAAAACTAAGCAGAACAGAGTCTGCCGTAGAGATGATCGCCGCAACGATTCCACCAAAGAAGATAATCATCATCCAATAATAAAACCCGTTGATCGCCGCAATCTTATTTGCCATCAAACCAACTAACTGTTCAGACCCCGCTGTATCCAATCCTGGGAAGAGCATGATTCCGATGATCCCGACAACAAATACAAGGCCTGTTGTGATCGGCGGCATCCACGCCATACGAGCGAAAGACTTTTTTAACGTTCTTTCACTTTCAGCAGAATAGATACGCTGTACAGCATGCGGGTAAATGGATGCCCCGAGTCCTACAAGCACGAGCATACTGAACCAGTTCACCGACACTTCCATCTCAGGAACACCTAGTTTTGCAGGTTCATTGTCTGCGATGAACCGTGTCACTTCAGCAAAGTTCCCTCCAACCAAGTAAAGGGCACCCGCCAAGAATACGAAGATACCAATCATCAGGACAATCCCTTGCATAACATCCGTGAACGCAACGGCCTTCATACCACCCATCCACTCATAGGCAAGCATGACGAGAACGAAAACAACAACGGCAATTTCATAAGGAATTGTTCCGCCTGTCATTCCAGCAACAGCTTGTCCGATCGCGACTAGCTGCTCCAACAGATAGTTTCCTAGACCCCAAAGCATCAAGAAGATAGAAAGCAGTGTAACAGCCTTCGATTTAAAACGGAACTCCAGCCAATCCGTAGGGGTTACAAAGTTTCGACGTTTCGACACCACGTAAAGCCTTGGCGCGAACAGCAGATAGATTCCGATGATGATCGTCATGAAGGAAATCGACTGCAGCCACGAAAATCCTGTACGGTAACCAGTAGGCGCATAACCTACAATCGTGTTCCCGCTATACTGTGTGGCGTAGAGTGTGAAGAATAACGCGATGAATCCGAGATTTTTTCCAGCTAAATAGTAGCCTGATAGACTATGATGAAGATTCGTATCTCCTTTACCAGAATAATACCCTATTACGAGCATCACGATCGCGAACACACTCAAGATAATAATGCCGTCCATACCGGCAAAAACTAAATTATCCATGCTTCACATCCTCCTTCCTCTTGGCATTCTCCTCTTCATCCTCGACGATGTTCCACTGAGAGATACATAGCCAGCTTAGGTAAGCTCCCAAGATAAGTGTGAAAAAGGTAGAAATAAATGCCCAGAGCGGGAATCCGAAGACAAAAGGTTCAACCGCTCCCTTCGGAAAATACCAGGGAACGATTAAAACAACATTAATAAACAACACAATCCAGATCCATTTTTTGCGGATCGGTTCTTTCACTGACTTGGTTTTCATATCATATCCTCCTCAAAAGAAATTAAGTTCTATGGAGCTGATAATCTATGATGCAGTACAGCCTTAGATGGAAGCCTTTTCATTTCTGTCTATTGTGTAATAGATGCGGTGTTTTTCTTCAAAACTCGTAATCTTATCCTTAAATTCCAATGTTGAACCAATCTCATCAAGACCCTTTTGAAGCAGCCTTTTCCGATAAGGAGTAACCTCGAAATATGCTTCAAAACCAAGTGAATCTATCACTCTTTCACTCTCTAGATCAACGGATAACTGATATCCTCGCTTTTCATTCGTCCGCTGGAACAGCATATCCACATCATCTTCAGATAGAACAATGGGCAGGATCCCATTCTTAAAGCAGTTGTTATAAAAGATGTCTGCAAATGATGGGGCGATGATCACCCGAAAACCATAGTCAGATAGAGCCCATGGTGCATGTTCACGGGACGAGCCGCACCCGAAGTTCTTTCTTGCTAGCAGAACAGACGACCCTTGATAACGGCCCTCGTTCAGGATAAAATCTTGTCGTTCTTTTCCATCTTTAAACCGCCAATCATAGAAAAGAAACTGCCCGTAGCCTGTTCGCTCGGTTCGTTTCAGAAACTGCTTCGGAATAATCGCATCCGTATCGACGTTATCCACATCGAGCGGTACAGCGGTTCCGGTAAATGAAGTAAAAGGTTCCATTACGATCCCACCTCCTCACGTTCTTTCGTGACCCAATTCCTTACATCGACAAAATGTCCTTTGATCGCTGCCGCTGCTGCCATCTCTGGACTCACCAAGTGTGTGCGTGCACCTTTTCCTTGTCTGCCTTCAAAATTCCGGTTCGAAGTTGAAGCACAGCGCTCCCCTTCAAGCACGATATCCTCGTTCATCCCAAGGCACATGCTGCAGCCAGATTCACGCCAATCAAATCCTGCTTTTATAAAAACTTGATCCAGCCCTTCTTCTTCAGCTTGACGTTTTACCGTTTGAGAACCTGGAACTACGAGTGCATGGAGTGAATCCGCCACTCTGTAACCGCTTACGATTTTAGCCGCTTTACGAAGGTCTTCGATCCGGCTGTTCGTACACGAGCCGATGAATACTTTATCGAGTTTTATCGAGTCAAAAGGTGTTCCTGATTGAAGCCCCATATATTGAATAGCTTTTTCCGCTGCTTTTCTTTGGCTGATCGGCAAATCTTCTGGTGATGGCACAACATCTGTGATTCCGGCACCTTGACCTGGGTTCGTTCCCCACGTGACTTGAGGTACTACTTCACAAGCATCAAATTCAACGGTTTGGTCAAAAACAGCATCATCATCCGTGTACAATAACCGCCATTCTGATAAGGCTTCTTCCCATTGTTCACCTTTTGGCGCGTATTGTTTATCTTTTAGATAGTGAAACGTAACATCATCAGGCTGGATCAATCCGGCGCGTCCACCCATCTCGATCGACATGTTGCAGACCGTCATTCTCTCTTCCATGGTTAAGTTTTGAATGACTTCTCCCCTGTACTCGATCACGTGACCTGTCGCAAAGTCGTGACCATATTTACTGATGATTGAAAGAATCAAATCTTTTGCAGATGTTCCTTTTGCCAGCTCACCCGTAATGTTGATCGCGAGTGTCTTCGCCTTATCCTGTTTAAGAGTCTGTGTCGCTAAAACGTGTTCCACTTCACTCGTTCCGATTCCAAAAGCGAGTGCTCCGAACGCGCCATGTGTTGACGTATGGCTGTCTCCGCATACGATTGTCTGACCGGGTTGCGTTAGCCCGAGTTCAGGTGCAATTACATGGACGATTCCTTGATTTTCGCTCTGTAGGTCAAACAGTTGGATTCCAAACTCTCGGCAGTTTTCTTCTAATGTCTTCACCTGTTTCTTCGCCACTTCATCCCGAAACGGAAGTGAACGATCGGTTGTCGGAATGCTGTGATCCATCGTCGCCAGTGTTCGATCCGGACGACTGACAACACGGTTGTTCATCCGCAGTCCTTCAAATGCCTGTGGTGACGTTACTTCATGAATGAGGTGAAGATCGATATACAGAATAGATGGCTGATCTTCTCCTTGGTAGACCACATGCCTGTCGTAAACTTTATCGTAAAGTGTCTTCCCCACGTTCTTCTCACCCCCGATTTAGATAACGCTCGTTTCTTTTAACCTCTCGACTTCCTCTTCACTGTATCCAAGCCAGTTTCTATACACTTCATCGTTATGCTTGCCCATCACCTCTGGACCAACGTGATTCACTTTCCCTGGTGTACGGCTAAGTTTCGGCACGATTCCCGGCATCGGAAATTCACCAAGTTCTGGATGCTCCACGTTCACAATCATTTCGCGTTCTTGATAATGTGGATCTTCTAGGATTTCTTTTGCTGTATAAATGAGTCCAGACGGTACACCTTTTTCATCTAAAATCTCTAAGGCGTCTTTCGCATCGAGCGATTTCGTCCAATCCTCAATCAGCATATCGAGCACTTTCATGTTCTCGCCTCTTGCGTGATGAGTGGAGAATCTTGGGTCATCTGCAAGATACGGCTGCTCCATCGCTTCACATAATCGCCGGAACACATTATCTGCGTTGGCTCCAATCACGATATATGTCTTGTCTTTCGTAAAATAGATGTTTGATGGTGCGACACCTGGCAGGATGTTCCCCATGCGCTCCCTGATATAGCCGGCAAACAGATAATCGGGAATGAGACTTTCCATGACCGAGAAGACCGATTCATAGAGAGCCGTATCTACGACTTGCCCCACGCCTGAACGCTCTCTTTCATGCAGTGCAACTAAACAGCCGACCGTTGAAAAGAGTGCTGCGAGCGTATCACCGATTGAAACACCTATTCTTGATGGTGGACGGTCTGGGAATCCTGTCACATTCCGGAGACCTCCCATCGCTTCCCCAACACTTCCGAAACCAGCCCGATGTTTATATGGTCCCGTCTGTCCGTATCCGGAAGTCCGGACCATGATGAGCTTCGGATTGATGGCAGATAACTCTTCATAGGAAAGGTTCCATTTCTCCATCGTTCCCGGACGAAAGTTCTCGATGATTACGTCTGCGTCTTTCACCATCTCTTTTAAGATGTTCTGACCTTCTTCTACTCTCAAGTTCAGCGTGATGGACTTCTTGTTCCGTGACTGAATCGGCCACCATAGTCCAACACCGTCTTTTGACTGTCCCCAGTTTCTCATCGGATCTGATTTGCCCGGGGGTTCCACCTTGATCACTTCAGCTCCAAAGTCCGCTAACAGCCTTCCGGAAAAAGGACCGGCCAAAAGGGTTCCCAGCTCAATGACACGAATATCACCTAAAGGAAGTTGATCGGACATATTATCCCTCCGTTTGTTTTATTTTAAGAAGAATCATAATTTTCTTAATCTTTATATCAAATTAACGCTTTGTATACAAAAGGTCAATGGGTAATTTTAATTTTATTTTAAAAATGTTCTTTAAACGTTGATTTAACGTCGTTTAAATTATTTATTGTCAGAAAATTATTGCAACTTAAATTTCGTTTGTATACAATACAAATTAAGGAGTGGTACTTATGGATGCTTATAAATATATAAAAGAAGCCATTATACACGGAAAATATGAGCCTGGGATGAGGCTCGGAGAGGAATCTCTTGCGAAGGAACTAAAGCTGAGCCGAACACCGATACGAGAAGCCATCAAGCAGCTCGAGTCTGAAGGGCTAGTTACTCCGCTTAAACGCGGCGTGAGTGTGCGACATTTCACACGGGAAGACATTCAGCAAATCTATGATCTTCGTACTCTATTAGAAGGTTACGCAGCAAGCCAGGCTGCCCTTTATCGTACAGATGAGGATATCGAAAAGATGAAAGAAGCGAACGACCGTTATGAAGAGGCGATTGAACGCTATAAGGAAGCAGACTTAAACTCTATTAAAGAGATTGTTAACTTCAATCAACAGTTTCACGAAGTTATCATTTCTGCATGTAAAAACCCGCATATCTACTTTCATCTATCAAAAGTTGTCGTGGTACCGCTCGTTTTCCGTTCTTTTTATTGGTATGACGAGTTCGAGCTGAAGCGTTCATTAGAAGTTCATAAAACAATACTATCAGCAATTCAGAACCAAGATTCCGAACGTGCACGTGTTGCCATGACAGAACACATTTATCAAGGTCGAGATCAAGTACTTGCTCATTTAGAAGAAATCAAGAAAATCCATGTGTTGAAGGAGGATACTCATGATTGAAATCTGTGAAGTAGGACCACGCGACGGGTTGCAGAACGAACCAAAGCTCGTCTCTACGGAAACAAAGGTTGAACTCATCAACAAGCTCATCGACTCAGGTATACGAATCATTGAAGCCGTATCATTCGTGAACAAAAAAGTTGTTCCACAGATGGCAGACGCTGAAGACGTGATGCGTCTTGTTCCAAAACGAGATGATGTACGTTATGCAGGACTTGTATTAAGCCGATCAGGACTTGAACGCGCGCTACATACAGACGTCGACTTTCTTCATGTCGTCACAACGACTAGTGACTCTTTTAATCTACGAAATGCTAAACGAACAGTGGACCTGGCAGTTGAGGAACTGACCAAAGTTATTGAGGAAGGTGCAACATCTAAAGGAGTTGCCGGAGTTCTCGGAACAGCATTTGGTTGTCCGTTTGAAGGTGAAGTTCAGCTCTCTAAAGTTTTGAATGTTGCAGAATCATTTTTAAAAGCAGGGTGTACCGAGATCACACTTGCAGACACGACCGGTATGGGGAATCCCCTGCAGGTGCAGAACGTTGTAGCAGCTTTTCACCAAGAATTCGGAAAAGATTTGACACTCGGTCTGCACTTCCATAACACACGTGGATTAGGTTTAGCCAACATCCTTGCCGGCTATCAAGTTGGAGTAACCCGCTTTGATTCATCAATCGGTGGATTAGGAGGTTGCCCGTTTGCACCAAAAGCCGTTGGCAATGTTTGTACAGAGGATATGGTAAACATGTTTAATGGGATGAATGTGGAAACAGGAACATATCTCGAAGGTTTAGTAGAAACAGCGAAATGGTTGGAACGAAGTATGGAAAAGCAGTTGGATGGGATGGTGATGAAAGCTAATATATGATGATTTTAATAAAGCTTAAGGAATATGTATTGTTCCTTAAGCTTTTTTATAGTTACTATTATATTTAAGATAATTTCTTTAAGATTCTTATTAACAAATGTAAAGTTGGTGAAGTAATGGAAAAATAGTGGTTGGAAAAAATCACTTACATTGGTCTTTTAAAAATCGGGTTTGTCCTAACATAGATACAACACGGTATTTTCCTACAGAAAATGTGATTCTTGCCTTATCTGGAGAAGGAAATTATCCAGACAAATTAACCTACTTTACTGTTGCGGGGAAATAAAGTTCCAGGTCTCTCCCCCAGAACATTATCTGTTTTCTTATGTAACAACACACCCAAGCAACCATGTTGCAGTAGTTTGCTCTGGCAAAAAAAATTGAAGGCTGGTATGATTGGCATTTCAGTATAGATACAAACAAAGGTATTTTAACTAGACTAACACCTGCTTATTAAGGAAGAATGAGCTGTGACTAAGTGAGTAAACTACCATAAAAAATACCAATAATATCAGTATATTCAGAACTTAAGTCTCTATTTTAAAATATGATGAACAGAGTGCCCTTAAATATTCCATAAACACTCTATTAATGCACTTTTATAACTGCTATATACTTCTTTAATCCCTATACAATTTGAATAGTTCAATAAATTTATGATTAGTCCATTACTTTCACTTTATCTTCGATGAAATCAATCTCACTTTGACTTAATCCATACTTCTTGTACAATTGTTGGTCTATTGCAGAAATATTTTTTGACCAATCGATATCAGAATTATTTGTGAAATCTTGAAGTGGAATATATGCCCATTTAGAAGGTGGATTATCTTGAGTAATTTTCAGTATCCCTAATAGACATCTTAAAAATTTAGTTTTTATATATTTCATTACATTCTTTGCATCACTTTCAGTGTTAAATGCACCAATACTAATAAAAGTAGGGGTCGCTGATTCGAACGGGCGGCCAATCACCGGTGTACTTAAAATCTCTCCAAATGATCCACTGCCATTTGCCTTAGGAATAAAAACTTTCCACTTATCAATATTATTTTTTTCGGGATAACGAGCTGATGTATATTTCTTGCTTATCCATCTCCAAACTCGCTTTCCATTAATTAGCCCCAAAAGTTTATAATAATCCTCTGAATTAATAGGTACTTTTTCTTCAAAGGCATAATGAAGTGCTTCAAAAGTGGACGATTTAATTTCATATTCTTCGTTTGGACCAAGTTCCTTTACTTCGGACCGCTTTTCTTGAATGAAAAGCAATCTGTCATTTTTAGAATTTGGAAAATCTCTTAAAAACTCTTCATTGAATTTTAAATCCGATCTTCCTCCGAACATAATTGATGGTAGATTTTTTTCTAAATCCGGAGTAAAATGCGACGCGATTTTACGCAAATTTTTCTCTGGAATAAATTCATTGATTGCTCCAAATTCTTTGTTTCCATCACGATAAAGTATAACCACTCCACCTTTAATATCTGTATTAGGAAAGATTTCATTAGAGTTTTGATTATAATACTCAACCTTTAAATGCGGATCATTTAGCATCTTTTGATTCCAAGGTTTCGAAGTTAATCCGGCATTAAATAAAAAACGTGCTGGTGAAATTAAGCAGTATATCCCAGCCATTGTTTCTGATAAGTCATAAAAATACTGATAAATTGGTTCTTGTCTATTATTTACATCTGAGGCTTCCTGATATGGTGGATTACCAACAACAACATCAAATTTCACATTCTCACCTCCAAATTTAGTAAGTATTTCACTTTTTGTTTCTACTAAGTTTTTTCTAATCTTTTTTTGTAAATCATCAATATAAACCAAATTTTTAGCGAAATTCTTATTTATTTCGTAACCATTCAAAGTACGATAAGTAATAGTTCGAGCCATAGGTGTTTTATTTAATACGAAAATATTATTTTCAAGTACTTCTTGCCAAAGTTCCTTATCTTTTTTTACATACTCAGCTTTGGCCCAACTTTCACTTTCTTGCAAATGCCGACGTTGATAAATACTAAATGCCATATAAAGGGGATATAGACCTGTTTTACTATTTATTTCTAATATTTTTGCATCTTTAGCAAAAACTTCTTCTGTAATTTCACCATTATCAATTTCTCTGTATCTTGCATCACTAAGCGGCTCTCTATAAGATTCATCAAAGAAATTATAGCCTCCTAATGTTTTACCTAATTGTAAATTTACTACCCGCCATGGCGTTAAAACAGTCTCTTTATCAGGATTTTTAAATCCAGAGAAAATAGAAGTGATTTTTTCAATTCTTTCCTGATAACTTAAGTTATTAGCTGATAAAGCAGCTTGACGAATACGGTGGCCAGCTTCAACAAAAATCTCAGAATCATAGAATTTCTTGAAATTCTCAAAATCTCTTTTAGTAATTCCTTTTGGCATAAATTCTTCCCATGATACATCATCAACATTTTTCACAAAGTCATCTAGAGTAATGTCTTTATCTAAATCTAAATCCATTCCATATATCATTAACGGGATACGTATTGAGATTCCACGTAAAATAGAAATCATTTTATTGCGTTCTTTACGTAATTTTTGTTCTGCCTCAATTGCTGCTTTTTCTTCTTCACTGCGTTCTTCTTGAGGTTTACGTTTGCCTCTTTTCGCTTTTTCTTGTTCCTGTTCAGTAAGTCCATTTATATTAATGTCTATTTTGTTTGTACGCTTAGTTTGTTGTGTTTTACCTACTTTTCCACTCAACTCATTGAACAATCCTATATCTTCTTGAGTAACTTTCCATAACTCATCATTGTAAATAGAAGAATCATCAAACCCAGACAATACAGCCTTTTCAGCATATGCTTTTTTTAATTGACGCATCATAGTATCAATTGAGTATGGCTTCATTTCATGACCGGATTGCTCAAGAACAGGTAAGAAGTTAAGGAGTGTCCTTAGTTTATCTTTTTGCTCCGCAGTATTTAATGCGCCTGCTTTATGAGACATTGATACTGATTTAGCTAAAATATTTAAAGCTCTATCTGGTGCAAAGTCAAAAATATATGCTTTTTTCTTCATCCCTAGTACATTATCCGAAAAAGGAGTTTGAGATCGAAATGCGGCTTGAAGATAGTTTTGAGCACTTGTTGTATTATTTAAGAATACAACTGCATTCAGAGCAGGAATATTCACACCTGTTGTCATTTTTCTTACTGTGAGAATAATTGTTTTTGTTTCTGACGGTTTGTCAGTTATCGTAGCACGGATACGAACCATATCATCATCATTTTCACTAATAATTGCGTTATCGTTATCATTAACAATATTCAAAATTGAATATTCGCTAAAAACAGGATGATTATCAAGTAAAACTTTTAATGATTTAGCTGCAGCTCTACTTGGAAGTAACCACAAAGTATGACGAATACTTTGCCGATACTCTTTAGTAGAAAATGGATAATTAGTTTTACCATCTGACGAAATTTGGTCTAACCATTTTTTTATTGAAGTTTCGTGTACTAATTTCCCATTATCATCAACCTTAAAAAATTCAGCAAAGTCGAAATACTTATCATTATTCTGATATTTTTTATCCGTTATCATTTCAAATGTGTACATCTCAACTTCTGGCAATGTTTCATAAGGATTAACTTTATTTGGATGTTCTACAGAGAATCGAATTTTCGCTTGTTGCTCCATAATATAATCCCAAGTAAATACTTGTTCTTCACTAAATTCATCAAGAATATTAAATGGTGTACCTGACAATTCTAATATCTTAGTGTTGTCTTTCTTTAACCTTTCATAAAGCTTGGTGCCCCGCTCTGTTTTGGTCCCTTCATGGGCCTCATCGATCACAATTAGATCCCACTCAATCTCAAAAAATTCGCTGTTTTTTTTGAATTTCCCTCCTACTTCTGTAGCACCGCGAAGATCTTGAATAGAAATAAAGTAGACGAAAGAAGAATTTCCTGTGACTAGTCTCTTAAGATCTTTTTCTCCCATAGTTTTAGAAGCATATTCGTAACCTGCTTTTTCCATTTTAATTTTTTTAAAGTCATCAAACCATGAATCTGAAACGACTGGGCGGTGAGTCATAACTAAAACTTTTTTAAAATTGTTTTGTTTAATTAGCTCATAGGTAGAGAGTGTTTTCCCGAATCGCATTTTCGCATTCCAAAGTACATTTTGGTGTTTTTTGAATGCTTTAGTCGCTTGCTTAACAGCAGCCTCTTGCTCAGGACGTAAAACTATTTTTTGTGGCCCTTCCTTATTTTCAAGTTTAAGAGAGTTTCGTCCTTCTTTTACAGCTTTTATTGCAGCTTTAGCTGTTTCCAAATCTACTTGAAACCACTCAGTGCCATCTAATTCTTCTTTTTGGTTATATCCTGAACGAGTTAAAACTTCATGAACGTCTTTATCTCCAAACCAAGATTTTGTTTCTTTTATCCAAGCAAGCTCCGCCCAATCAATTCTCGCCGGAACACCAGCAGTACGCATGTAACTATTAATCCTCTTACGTGTTACAGATCTTAAAAATTCACTATTAGGTGACCAATCTTCTTCTTGGTCTTCTTCAGGAGCTGTTGTTTCCCCTATTTTTTCTGCACCTTCATACGCTGGCCATTTCCCACTACTGTTGTCAGCTGATTGAATATAGACAATTTTACGTTCTTGACTACTTTTAAATCTTTGAATAACCGTGGGTTCTATAAATTTGGTTCGTTTTATTTCCACATTGTTGTATGTGTCCATATACCAATACAAAATAACTCTTAACTGTCCTAATATCGTATAAGATAAAACCATATTTTCGCCAATCGAATAAACCTCTTTATACCTGCTACTTTTTATTTCACAAAAGTTATCTATTACTTTTTCTGGAATATCATATTTTTTTATAATTGATAATTTATCTTTAAATGATGCTCTATATGGGACTGTATCATAATTCAAAACAATTATTAATTCCGTCAATGACTCCGTTACTTTTCTCACATTTTCTATAGTATTTTCATAGTCTTGAAGTGCAAATTGTAATTCAGCTTCTGTAACAAGTTTATAGAAAGATGCTAAATCATTATCTAATTTCATGAATTCAAAGTTTGAACTTTTAAGTTGCACACTTAGTTTATCAAGCACTTCGCTCATGCTTACTTAGCCCCTTTATCAAAATATTCCATTCTGTTTGTTTCCCAGTTCATTATTTTTACTCTTTTACCAGGAATAATCATAAACTTATCTTTATTATCTTCCGAAGAATCATTTAACTCTAAATCAAAAGACATTTGAACTTCTAGCCTTCTTACTTTCTTTTCAGACAATGGTAATATATAATATGGTCCCTTTCTTTTCTTAGGTTTTCCATATTTTTTTGCAACTCCATCCATTTGGAAAATATTATAACTAATAATCTCTGCTATTCTTTTAAAAAGCCCATATAATGGTTCTTCCTGCCACTTTTCAAAGTAATAATCACGGTATGTGTATAGAAGATTTTCTCGAGCTAATAATAATGAATCCCCATTCCACTCAAATCCATAACTTGCTTGATAGGCTAATTCGACTAAACGTTGCCATTCAGCTTTATCTGAAACTTCAGCGTTTATACGTGCCAGTTTTCTATCAACAAATCCAACACGTTCACTTATTGGCACTAATTCGCCTGTTTCCATATCATAGCGAGTTGCCATGTACGGTGCTTCCCCACAAGTAATCTCAAGCCACTTCCGCTTCACATAAGTTTCTAAGTCATCATTTATATAATTATTATCGACTATATTATTCTGCTGTTTAACAACCCAAACTGGTGTAAATACTTCTGCTTTTGACTTGGTACGTTCTTTTCTAAGTTCACGAGTTTTCAAAGCACGTGCCATAATTAAGTGTCCATTTTTTCCCGTCACCAATTCTGGTTGAATTTGTGCAGTTGCAGCAAACGCTTTTAAACCCTGACTGATATAATTTTCGTTCGCCCAAATTATATTTTTATTAGTCTTTGTAGTTGATGAGGTTCTATCTATCAACAAAATATTTAAGATATCAGGCATTTGTTCACGTATGGTGTTCTTTAGATTATAAGTGAAATTAATCTCATTAATTATTTTATTATCTGCAAATGATGGCTCGCACACATTAATCTTTTCCTCCGAACTATCATAAAGCATAGTCATCTTCCTTCCAACATCCTATTAATTCAGTATTCTATAAATTTAATAGCAAAATCCGAGTATTTATCCAATTGTTTTATTATATCATAGTAGAATTTAAAAACGGTAAGCCATTGCAATTATAAATGAATAGTGATATGTGCAAAATCTTGAGTTCTATAAACTCTAAGGTTTCATAACTTTTTTTGGTAGTATGCGACACTCTATATTAAGCTTTCACAATCAAGCTGGAATGGCGGTTTCGGATATATTTCTATAGAAAAAGAACTTGTTATTAATACAAGGGAAGCGTGAATAATCTTTAAACTATACGCAGAAGGGAAGGGTCTGAAAGCTATAACTAATCAGTTAAACAAAGCAGGATATAGAAATGAAAATGGGAAAAACAGAAACACGAATGGTATTTAAAGGCAGCATTTTTTCCATTACTGGTGGCAAAGGGCATTATTTAGCTCTGATACACAAATAAACCTTAGAGAACTAATAAGTGTCTTAAAGACTTAATATCCTAAAACAGAAGATTAAAAAATGTAAATCTTATTGAGAAACTAAAAAGAGACCATCTAAATTATATGAACGGTCTCCTTCAATTTAAATTAGTCTTTACTATTACTTCTTTATAAAGAATAACTTCTACTCTCTGCTTTACCATCACTTGTGGTACGGTTCCCCTTAGTTAAACTTAAACTTATTTAAGATAAGTAATTTTTAGAATTTTTTCAACCTTGGATTAAAGTGCTGTCTCTATAAATCTGCTTTAATTCGTTTATCTTTAATCTTTATCTTTATTTTGTATAACTGTATTGTTAATTTCCTTTTTACTTAATGAACAGTTATCACAAATTGGTAATGTGTTCATCTCTTTTAAAATAATCCAGTCAGTTGGATGTAGTCGAATACCACATCTTATGCATTTTTTTGTTTTCATTTTTTTACCTCTCATCCTTTCTTTCAAAATGATAATGTAACCTAAATTCACATATTTCTTTTGTCCACTTAAAAACTAATTTATTTATAGATTCATTAAATTTAACATTGAATCTAAATAGATTTTCGTTGAACATAACCTTACCTTTTGAACTTCCACTCCATTTACTCATAGGCATTGTAGCAATTAATCTGGCAATCTTTTTTTCGTCATACTCCCACATTTGTTTAGCTGCTTTATCAAAAAAATCTATACGTCTTCTATACTTTTTTTCAGTTAAATATCTATGAAAGAAAGGAGCCAATTCTTCTGGTGTTACTGGATCTAACCAGTGATCTACACCTCTTGAGAGCATGTATTTTAGAACAACCATTTTATAACTTTTGGCCATACCGGTTTTTTCTACTTCTATTAGCCAGTCTTCCGTTTCTTTAAATGCTTCTTTTTCATGCTCAGTCAGTTCGTCAGTCCAATATAGGAAGCCTACATATGATTTAAACTCCTGTTTATATTCCTGACTTGGAGCTTTTCCTTGTAAATGTAATTCTAGATAGGTCGGTCTCCTTCCAAGTTCTCTCTTTATTTCATGATAAGCATTTAATAGCTTTTCTTTACGTGGCTGGTTCTTTGCTTGCAGCTCTTTTAATAGGTCTATAACTTGAATATCAAAATCTATTAAACATCCCTCTGGAACTGAAGGAATTATGTTCACAGGTCCTTTTCCTTTAATAAGTTCTGTATTAAATAATTGCATTTTGACATCAGCGTTTCTATAGTTACCGATTAAATCTATAATGACACAGTGTGATTTGTCGTTGTGAAGACGCAGACCTCGACCAACTTGCTGTGTAAATACAGTTAATGATTCAGTAGGTCTTACAAATAAAAGTGTATCTACGGAAGGAATATCTACTCCTTCGTTAAATAGATCTACGGTGAAGATAATATCTAATTGACCATCATTTAACTGCTGTATTGCATCTCCTCGAGAAATATCAACAGTTTTAGAATTAAGGCTAACCGCTCTTACACCTTTTGTTTTAAAATAATTTGCTAAGGTATTTGCTTGTCTTATGGATGAACAAAATGAGATTGTTCTTGTTTGTTTATGATCGACCCAACTCACGTACACCTTCTCTAGCATTTCTTCTGTTAATTGAACAGCCAACAATTCTTCTTCATCATATTTAGTTCCTAGCCAAGTTATCTGTCGATAATCAGTATCATCATATACCCCAAAATAACGGAAAGGAGCTAACCACTGTTTCTGAATAGCTTCAATAAAATGAATCTGATAAGCTACGTTTCCGTCACATATCGCATAAACATCTTTACCATCCATTCGATTAGGAGTCGCTGTTATTCCTAGTAAAAACTTTGGCTTGAAGTAATCGATGACACGTTGATAAGATTGCGCTGCAGCATGATGAAATTCATCCACAACTATTAAATCGAAGTCATCGGGAAAAAAGACTTCTAAATGCCTCTTCATTCCGAGTGTATATATAGAAGCAAATATCACATCCGCTTCTGTTTGCTTTTCTGATCCATAATAAAGGCCATACGTTTTATCAGGCATAATATGCTGGAATGATTGCTTGGCCTGTTTTAAGATTTCTTCCCTATGAGCGATGAACAAGGTCCTTTTAAAGTTTTGTGCAAACAATCCAGCTAAATAGGTCTTACCGAGTCCCGTTGCCATGACAACCATCGCTTTGTCATAGCCTTCTTCAAAGGTATTTTGAAGCAACTCTAAAGCTTCTTGTTGTGAAGGTCTTGGCGTTATTATGTATGGTGCTGCAGGATCTGCTATTGTCTGTGGTTCCTGTATAGGCTCGACCTTTGGCAATGTCATTTCTTGCTCTTCTGCTTTTGTCCATGTTCTAACTAAGTAAAGATGTTTTTGGTGATAACTCTCATATTGCAATTGATATTCTTCTAACGTTTCTTTATTAACTGGCATTGTTTGATCATGAAGAAACGTTTTTTGAAATTGATCTAATGCCTCTAAGTATGTTTCTGGACTAACACCCTCAGCTAAAGAAAGACTCCATTCCGTCCCCGTTTTAAGTGCTGATCTAGATAAATTGGATGACCCTACTATGAAATAACCATGTTCATCTGGTATATCAAAAAGATACGCCTTTGGATGAAACGATTTCCCGTTACTTTTGAACAGTCGAACGGAAATATTTGGATGGATTGTAATTAGCCTTTCAAGTGCTTCTGGTTGAGTGACAAACAGATAATCACCAGTGCAGACTTGAATCTCAGCTCCCCGTTCTACAGAAGCTTTTAAGTGTGGTGCAAGTACATCAACACCTGACTTCATTACAAAAGAAGTCAGAATGTGAATGGATCTAGCACTCTGTAAACCTTCAAGAAGTTCTTCATAGAGGTTATTTGTTACAAGTTTGATAGACTTCATTCTGTATCAATCAAGAAGATGCGTTCCTGAAATCCTCCGCGTTTTTCTGCTTTTTCCTGTCTAACTTTTTCAATCTCATAAAAATCTACTCCATGAATTTTAGCAAGTGCATACATTAACTCTAGAAGGTCAGCCAGTTCCTCTACAGCATCTTTGTCATTATCAGCTGCAGCATATTCATCTAGTTCTTCATAACATTTTTTCTTTAACTCTTTTATGTAGTCAGTTTCAGATAGAATAGTAGTGTTAAAAGATGCACCCGTTCTTTCAATGATTTCTGGAATACGGTCACGGACAAGTTTGTTGTATGTAGGCATAGCTATTACCCCTTTACATTTTCGTATATATGTTAATAGTATCAATAATCTTATACCAAAAAAAGGATTAAAATATTGACGGAAAATCAAAATAAAAAAAGTCCGAGTTATATTTAACCTCGGACTAATCCTAATAATTATGAATTATTATTGCTCTTCCTTCTATTACAATATCTATGTGTTAGTTGCGCGTTATTTAAATCCGTTCTACCACCTTCAGAATAAGGAATAACATGATCAACTTCCGCATCGTCAATAGCTAAAATTTGTTGGTGACAAAGCTGACAAGTTGGATTATTTTGAAAGAGCTGTTTTTTAATCGAATAATCAAAAATTCTTGCATCTACTGCAGTGTCTCCGATAATCTCATCTAAAACATCCAACCAAATTCTAAATCTTTTTGTAAGAACATTTTTGTCACTTGTCTTAATTTCAATTGAATTTATGAATTCTTCGTTTTGACTCATTAACTTAATTAGTCTTTCTCTTATTTGATCAGCTTTAGAGATGATTTGGTACTTATCGTAAATAACAAAGCCACACATTTGTATATCAAATAATGCCATATTAATTTTACTAGTTGACCATTTTCCATTAACATTTTCTGAATCACCTGGTATAAATCTTCTAAAGGCTTTATCTCCAAATACTAATTTCACCAAATCTACTACCTTAAGGAATCTCTTTTTATATTCTTCATACTTTTCTTTACTCATATATCTGTTATCCCGAAGTTCTTTATTACTAAATTGTTTCATACTGGGTTTATAATTTAAGTAAGTCTTTTCTGATAGTGCAAAAAACCTTAATATCATTCCCCTATAGATCATTCTATTTTTAAAATTGTCCTTTCTTACAAGCATATGGAATGTTTCATTGTTTTCTAATTCTGATAATAATTTTATGTAAGAACCTCGATAAATTGTGTTTCTAATCTCATCTTCATTTAATTTAATAGAACCTGTATTTAGCCTCTCAAAAATTTCAAATTTAATATTTTCGTGAGATTCATTCTTAATAATAATAGTATGTATCGTAGTTTTTTTAATTTTCATCTGCATTTCTTTAGGCAGGTCAATATATTGTTTTCTATTATATTCTTTTAATACTTTTAACCCCGTTAAATTAAAATCCTTGCCATCTGGTAATTTACCTTCTAAAAATGAAATAAAAGTAGTAAGTCTCTGTTGACCATCAATTACACTATACACACTATCGTTTTCCTCGGCTAAATAAATAACTGGGATTGGTACATCTAATAATACTGATTCAATTAATTTACTAGCACGGGCAGAGTCCATTACAAAATTTCTTTGGTACTCTGGCTGTAATTCAAGTTCACCATCTTGTTTCATTGCCTGAAATTCTCTAATACTAAAATCTTTGGCTTGCCAAATTAATTTTCTTTCATCAGAATTATTATTGGAGCTATTTGCCTCTGTTTCATTGCCTTCTTCATTTTCATAGAATTCTTCAACTGTTTGATTTTCTTCCTCAACTATAGTTTCTGTTGACATTTTTATACACCTCTTTAATTTAATGAATTATCCTAATATACGTTCTCTTTTTCCCGCTTTTCCCCTTCTAAAACTTTTAAGAATATTTACGAGAACTAAATACTTATAAATTATATTAAATAAAAAAAACTTATTAAATATATTTGTCACTTTTTTTCCCAGTATCTAGAGTTGCAAAGAGTTTGATGGATTTCAGTAATCGAATGCATCACTTTTCTTACTAGCAACTATTTATTAATAGTAGAGGGATTTATTCTGTCAATCCATTCATTTATATGTGCATTTAATCCATAAGCCTGCTCAATCTGCAAATTATGCCCCGCAACATCCAAAACCGAAAACGTAGCGTTAGGATACTTATCAAGTATATTGTAGACATCCTTATAACCCGTAACATGGTCCTGCCTACCTGTTATAAACACACACGGTTTCTCAAACACTTCTTGGCCAATTTTAAATTTATACCCATAAGCTTCTGAGATTTTCTCTAGAAACGCTGGATCTGCGACTTTCAATCCAACGACTACTTCATCCCTGTACCTTTTCCACGTGTATTCGTTTAACTTTACATGAATTCCTTTGAAATCTTCTCTCTCTTCTTCTGTTAGTGTAGCTAGGAATTCGTGATCAACTTCAATGTTTGTTTGTTCTGGCAATGTTCGGTCACTGTGGTTAGGCAGGATCATAGGACAGATGAATGCTGCGCCCATTACACGCTGTGGCATTTTCGCGATGATACCTCTCATCATATAACCACCATATGATTGACCTGCCAGTAAGAACGATTGGTCAGGTAATAAGGTATCAATGAACTGAATAACCGCCTCCAGCATCTCATCAGAGTTTTGAATCGTTTCATAGTCTTTCGTCTTCCCCATTCCTGGCAGGTCGAGGTAGATGCGTCTGTAAGCTTCTCTCTCTTGAAAGATCGGTTCCATGCAGCCTTTCATTAGGCGGTGGTCGGGTGAGAACCCATGGATCATCACAATCGGTGTCCCACTTCCGTATTCTTCATAATAGATGTTCGCTTTCTGTACTTGGCAATACGACATATTTCAACACTCCTTCTCTAAAGGGGGTTCTCTGTTATGGAAGAAATTCCTTCTATTTGGGATATAAACGAATATCATATAGGTGTTGTGTTAAAATGGAAAAAGAAAATAAACGGGGAGGGCTATCTCTGAAGAACTATTTGATTCGATTGTTATTTGGGATATTGACTGGCTTCGTTACGTATGGAATTCTAGTAATGTTTGATTTATATGAAGGTGAGAGTTCAAACCTAATCATAGTACTTTCTATAATATGTGGTGGATGGTTTGGGTGGTATGTGTATCGTAATTGGACCACTAAAAAACAATGAATGTAAGCAAGTGAAAGATGAAGAACTGAAGGAGCGTTTTGTTTGAAAGCTTATTTTATCCGGTTAGCGTTTAGCATCATGTCGATGGTCATCATTTATGGGATATTCTTTTTATTAGGATGGCACACGAAGAACTTTGCACCTTTCATCATTCTGCCGCTTGGTTTAGCGGGTGGTTACGGTGCGTTGTATGTGTATAAAATGATCCAAGAAGCAAAAGCGAAGGAACAATTGTAAAGAAAAAGGACAGGTCGGAAGTCATCGTCACTTCAAATCTGTTCTTTTATTTATTGAAACAGTTTTTCATAGACTGTATACGATGACACTTTGCTAACGGAAATCATGTTAAGTCAGTCCGATGAAACATCAAGCAGCGACATCAACATGTTACGTTTAATCTGATAGTGTAAACAAATGGATGTTATGCCTCCTTTCGTTTCAGCGCTCACAAACACGCTAATTAAGAATAGACTTATCGAGAGAGCATACAACCAGATTGATAGACGTGTTGTCACTATTCAACTTACTGAAACAGGCATGTTACATACAAAAGATTTGAAGAATAAGCAAGATAGATAGACGGGCAACATGACAGTTCACTTAACAAAAGAAGAAATCATTAGTCATTAATTACATATATCATTGAATCAAGGGTATTGACAAAGCAATACCTCTATTTTTTTCCGTTGTTATCATAAAATGCATAATTCTATATTATACGGGTCCATACTTAGCAATAGAAGAGATCACTTTAAGAACCTTTATATTGTGTCCCTTCTGAAAGGAGACATTTTGATGAATGTTAAAATAAATAAAAAAATGCCTATTACACAAGTTTCCTTATACGCAATTATTGTAATATGTTTTGTTTCTTCCGTCCTTTTTGTCCACAATAATAGTTCGTTTTACAAACGAACGGTGGCAAAGGTAATTAACACAGAGCTACAAGACAAACAGCAAGTAACAGATATGAATAATAACAAAGATCAACTATTTACACAGCGTATTACAGCTGAAATAAAAAATGGCAAAGACAAAGGGAAATTCGTCCAATTAACGAACGAATACTCTTCTTCTGGTGTTTATGATCAAGAATACGTGGTTGGCAACGAGTTATTTATATCAATTGATAAGCGTTCTGAACAGAAAATAACCGGATCTATCATTGATGCAAAGCGCGACAAGTATATCCTACTTGTCGGGTGGGTTTTTATCTTTACTTTACTTTTGGTTGGAAAAAAGCGAGGATTTCTCTCATTAATCAGTTTGGTGGTTAACGCTGCTTTATTGTCCATTGCATTGGATGTCTACGTACATCAATCATACAAAAGCTTGGTATTGATTTGTGGCATATTAGTTATTTTGTTTACAGTCATTTCTTTGTTACTTCTCAACGGTTTAAATGAAATGACATATGCAGCCATCACTGCGACTCTGCTAGGTATCTTTCTTACTTTGGCCGTTACTTATATGGCTATCAAATTCACAACCGGAAACGGTTTAAGATATGAAGAGATGCAGTTTTTAACTCGTCCGTACGAATTAGTATTCATGGCAGGTCTGTTGATTGGGTCACTGGGGGCTGTGATGGATGTTGCGATTACAATTTCATCATCTATCTTTGGGCTATATGAAAAGAATCACGATATCAGCTTACATGCACTAAAAAAGTCGGGGATGGATATTGGAAAGGACTTAATGGGAGCTTTAACAAACATCTTATTTTTTGTTTATGCTGCTGGATCCATCCCCTCCATGATTCTGTATCTGAAGAATGCTTCTTCATTAAATGTTACCATTTCAATGAACCTTTCTCTGGAGATTGCGAGAGCTGTGGCTGGAGGAATTGGAATTATACTAACCATCCCAATAGCTGTGTATACGTCTATTTATTTCGTACATAAAAAGAGGAAAAGAATATGAATACATTGACTTTACTATCAATTATTTTATTTGTATTGATGATACTCATTGGGGGAAACAGAGGAGTGCGGTCTTTTATTTCTTTGTTTATAAATTTTGGCATACTAATGCTTACTGTAATCCTAATGCTGGACTCCGATGTGAATCCAATGATTATTACGATTGTTTCGTGTGCCGTTATTAGTTGCATCAATCTATTTTTTATTAATGATGTGAATAGAAAAACAGGAACTGCATTTCTTTCAACTATTGTTACGATTGTTATATTACTTTTATTTATTGATTTTGTTTCAAGTGTGTCCATGACTCAAGGATTCGGTGAAGAACAATCAGATGCACTTGCTCCATTTTCCCTATTTGTTGGTGTTGATTTTGCTAAAATCGGAGCCTCTGTTGTCATTATAAGCACAATCGGCGCCATAACGGAGGTGGCGATATCCATCACTTCCTCAATGGGAGAAACATTAAAGCATCACCCTGCTATTAGCAGGAAAGAATTATTTTTGTCTGGTATGAGAATTGGAAAGGATATTCTTGGTACGGATACGAATACATTGTTTTTTGCTTTTTTTGGTGGCTATTTAGCTTTGCTGATTTGGTTTAAAGATTTACATTACACGCTCGGTGAAATCGTGAATTCTAGAATCTTTGGTTCCGAAATGATTACTATCTTTTGTGCAGGTATTGGGGTAGCACTGATAATACCGATTACGTCGTGGATTAATGCCTATTTTTCAATGAAAGCTCGAGAAAAACAGCAAAATGTAAAGCAAGAAGACATTTAGAGAGTGAGGAGGGGGCCTCTTTCCATTAACAAATTTCGTTAACTGTTATTAAAGTTCATAAGTAGTTAAAAACCAACGTCCATAAAACAACGTTGGTTTTGCTTTCTACATAGACAATCTTTCCAAATTATTGTAAAAAATGAGAAAATTTCTATTAATAAATACGATGGTAACAGATCAAATTTTTACAGTGATTGAAGCCTTAACATTAATATATGGATTAACACACCCTACTTCAGCTCTTTTATGAAGAATTATAAATCCTGCTTGTATACGATTCCATACTCTAGGTATATCTTTAAGAGGGTTAATGCTTCTCCCCAACCTGTGGCGCATTCAATGCAAGCACTTAAGTCTTTTTCTGAATTCGTATAGCCAGATTCATTAAGGATAACCAATGTACCTTCTCTATATGGTTCAAGATTAATGGTTACTGTTGAACTTTGTTCTCCTGGTGACCACTGAAACACAAATTTTTGGTTTGGAATAGCTTCAAGTATTTCATCTCCATCTTCAACCGTAACATTTTCACTACCGAAGTTTGTCCACCTCATGCGAATTTCACCAGTTCCATCTGGATTGATCTCTAAAGAAGTTTCGTCCGTAAACCAAGCATTCCAACCTTGAGCAGTTGAAATTGTACGATACACGTCTTCTACTGTTACTTTTATATAGGTTTTATGATTTATTTCTGGCATTTCTTCTATCCTCCGAACTCTTAAACATCTTTCATTATAAAAGAATTTTTATGAATTTTCCGTAGCGGTATAGGTTCATTTTTCTAAAGTTCCCGTACGCTCCAAACAATCTCTCCGCTCTCGTCCCATGTACTGTGGTGACGTTCAAATCCCAACTTTTCAAGTACTCGGAAGGATGGAGCATTCCAAGCGCGTACTGTCGACCAAAGCTTGTGTCGTCCGGTTGCAACTGCAGCATTTACGATTTCGGTTGCTGCCTCAGTCGCATAGCCATTACCATGAACTCTTTGGAACAACTCGTATGCAACCTCCGGCTCTTCAAGTGTGGAACGACCAATAATTAATCCGCAGTATCCGATATAATCACCTTCATCTCTACGACGAATAGTGAGTAAGGCAATTCCATTTTCTGTTGCTCGATTGCGTAATATGGCGATATTTTCACGAGCAGTAGCCATAGTCGGCATACCTTTGCCCCGTTCGGCAACAAGCTCCCTGTACCATGATGCATCTGAATCCTTCCACAGACTAAGGTACAGTCGCTCAGTTTCCAACTCCAATGTCATCGGTTTAAATGTAGCTGTCATCTTATGCAACTCCCTAGGCAAACAGTTTAACTAATCCACCTTGAATTTTCCTCGTTACATAGCTGCCAACGTTGATTAGTTAACTTCAACTACAAAAGTGTAAGATACTTCACCATTTGACCATTTAGCTAATACCTCATAGATGTACCGACCTTCACTAGACGGAACAGCTATTTGATTGTTTTTTAATATGACTTCTTTATCTCTATCGTTTTCATACCATTGATAAACGTAAATCTTAGGATGATCTTGAATTTCAATATAAATGTTAGTGTTCTGTTCAATACCGATGGGATTAAAAGATTCAGCAATTTGTGATGGAGATGCTGCATCGGTTTTTACGGCTTCAGTGTCTGACCCCACTTTTCTTTCCCATTTATAATTTCCTGCCGTCATTTCATACTTTTTTCCGTTAACATAAATGAATCCCGTCATAGCTGGAGGGAAATCACCATTCATATTCTCTTCTGCTTGCTGATTATTTTCCTCTGTAGCAATCGAGCACCCTGTTATGCAAAATAAGAAAATTACTATCGCAAAAAATAGATGGGTTCTTTTCAAAACATAACCTCTATAGGATTAGACATTATATCTCTATTTAACTTCATATCTTATTTTACTACCTCACTATTTATGTAGATGTTGTTTCCTCAATATATGTGCTCAACGCAAGTTTCTGATCGAGTTCATACTTCTGACGCAGATGATGACGAAAATGCATACCGACTAGAGCCAACCACTCCTCTGCATTCAGCCACCCAAAACCACCGTGTTTTATTTTGTAATTCGGGTTTTTAGTACCTACTTTCATTTCCAATTCTTTCATTCTACTCATTAATTGATCGAGCTCTAGCATAATGTCTTCTTTACTTTTTGTGTTATCTGGTTGGACATCTAGTTCTTCAGGTAATTTAATTTTAATGGGAGGAAATCCACCAATATTAAATAGGTACTCACCGAATTCGGACTTTCCCTGATGTTGCTCTTCAACAGCTTTCTCACAATCTTCTACACGATCGAGATATTCATGAGCTACCACAATCAAATGGTCATACATTTGAGCGATCGACCAAACCCTTTCTTCAGGTATATACCTGATTTGTTCGTTTGAATAGTTTTGTAAAAAGCTTTTATAGGTTTCAATTAACTTCAGATCACTCATTGTTAAAGCCCTCCATTCGGATTACACCTTGATAAACTTCTTGGAACTAACATGTCCTTTACTTCAATAAAAAAGAGCACATCTCCTTCTTAAGAAGTGCACCCGAATCTGAAAGACTATTCAAAGGTTGAACCATGCCGCTTTATCCAAAAACTTGAGCAGCGATCCCATATAACCTTCCATCCCTGTGTGGCATTGTGCTTGAATTCTTCATCATTACTGGAGGCTCATTAACTTTATTAAAACCACATGTATGTAAGAAAGTCATGAAATCATGATGACCTGATGGCACATCAATCCTAAGATTTCCATGATGGTTGGCAGCTAACTCTTTCATGATAGAAGCGGCTGTTTTGAAGTCTGGCGCTACAACCGGTCCTACTAATAGATTTATAGGGCCTTGTACAGATAGACCAAAGCCAACAATCTCTCTGTTCTGATTTTTTACAACGATACATCGTTTCGATTGTTCAATTCGATTGTGTAGAAATTTGCTTCTCTTACCACCGAAAGCAGCTGAGTCTAGTACCATCACTTGATGAAAGTCACCTACTTTGTAAGTTTCTAATGTAAATTCGTTATTAACTTCCAGTGTGGCGCAGACAAAATCTTCGCATAAAAACTTATGTACAGCATCTACCGTTCTAAAGTTTAAGCTCTCATATAACGGTTTCCCATCTTCCGTTGAGATTAGCATGATTGATGTCTCTTTGGAGACCCTAGCTATACATTGTTGAGTGACTTTCTTTCCCAATCCGAAGCCTCTATAATCTGAATGTACGATGACCATACCAATTGAGGCTAAATTCGTATCATATGGAACGATCGCTGCACTTGAGACGATCTTACCTTTAGAATTTTTATGACCAAATATTTTTCCTGATGACAGTATCGTTTTTATTTCCTGATCATCATAGTCCCAACAAACAGATGAAGAAAGTTCTATTAAATTTGAAACATCACTATCATTAAATTGCTCAACTTTTAATTCAACTTCATCTTCCGTATGCATGAGTAGCCCCCTATTATAGTTGTATTCTTATTATAGTTTATAATTCTTTGGGAGCGATAAGCTTGATAATTTGCACATCATAAAAAAACAAACTTGTTGCGAGTCACAACAAGCTCGATTTTTTTCTTTTCTTGCTATTTACTTTCCAACTGATAATCCATTTTCACATCACGGTAAGATGATAACGTGTATTGCGTTTGATAAATAAACTTGTCTGTACTCGTACAATCGGTGAGAGTGATAACTTAACGTCCATCCGTAATAGCTCATTTTGTTACTTATATCCCTCCACATTAGCTGGCTTTCCTGTCTCGACGACTTCGACCAAATAACGGAAACAATCGGGCTGTGAGCCATCTAAATCATAGAAGTCATATTTCTTAGCGAGTTCTCCGCTTGAAAAAGATTGCCCGTTTAGTTCATGTCGGTTATTATCCACCGCTAATGCTGCCACGGCTCTTCCAACAAAACGAGGTGTTTCAGATATGGCAAAATGCGCATCTTTCTCAATCCCTTCCCGCCAATTTTCTTCTGTTACACCAAAGACTTCAAGCATGATTTCTGAACGCATCCATCCTGGTGATAGGGAAACAGCTGTGCATTTATAAGGTGAAAGTTCATGTGACAAAGCTTTGGCCATTCGGTTAACTGACGTTTTGGCTAAATCGTAAAACATGGACACTCTATAATTGTTATCGTTGTATTCTTTTGTCCCATCTGTCATTTCAATCACGAGTCCGCCTTCGTTTTTAATTAACAATGGAAGTGCGTAATGGCTAGTTATAAGGTGTGTATCTACTGCGAGACGGAGCATGCGCAACCCTTTTTCAAGAGAATGTTTCCACACAGGTGTACTCCATTCAATTAAATTCTCTCCTCCCCAAATATCGTTCACTAGAATATCTAATTTCCCTTGCTCTTTTTCAATTCGGTTCACTAAAGCTTGTACTTGTTCTGTCACAAGATGATCGACTTGAACTGGGATTCCGATACCACCTAGTTCGTTTACTAATTCTGCTGTTTCTTCAATCGTTTCTGGTCGGTTGTATTCTGAAGCTTCTTTTCGTGTTGTTCTTCCTGTGATATAGACTGTAGCTCCTGCTGCTCCTAACTCCATTGCAATTCCGCGTCCTGCCCCTCGTGTTCCTCCAGCTACTAGTGCAATTTTTCCTTCTAAAGGTTTCATTTGCATTCACTCCCTTTTTGATCTATCTTTAGTTTATCCTTTAAAGTTGACATCTAATGTCATATTAAAAAACAGGAGTATATAGATGAGAGCAGACCGATTACTCAGCATTTTATTGTTACTTCAAAATCAAGGTAAGATGACAACCAAAGCGTTAGCCAAAGAATTAGAGGTCACAGAACGAACGATACATCGTGACATGGAAGCGTTGAGTGTCGCAGGGATACCAGTTCTGGCTGAGCGAGGAAAACATGGCGGATGGCGGCTTGTTGATCAGTACAGAACCAAATTAACCGGATTAAAAGACAGCGAGCTAAAAACGTTGTTTCTTTCCCCTTCTTTTCAGCTTTTAAGTGATCTAGGGATTACAAAAGACTGGAAAGAAGCTCGGCAAAAGCTGTTAGCCGCTTTGCCAAACACACTTCAAACACAAACAGATAACTTATGGAACCGCATCCATATTGATACCGATACATGGAGGCAATCGAGTCAAGAGACCACTGCACTCGGTTTGCTACAGCAAGCAATATGGGAAGAACGAAAGATAAAGATTGCTTATGAAAAAGCTAACAAGGAAACATCAGAGAGAACAGTAGAACCATTAGGGCTTGTCGCCAAAGGACGTACATGGTACGTGATTGCCGTATCCAACAAAGATATAAAGAATTTTAGAGTTTCTCGAATAAAATCTGTGGAATTATTGAACGAAGTATTCATCCGACCAGCTGATTTTCAACTTGCTGAGTACTGGGCTGAATCGAAACTAAATTTTGTTCAGAGTTTACCTGTATACGAAGTAGAGGTAGTGGCTTCTCCAGCAATTATTCAACGTTTAACATTTAGCGGACGCTTTGCTCAAGTTATGAGTACTGGTGCACCGAATGAAAACGGATGGTTTCCCGTGAAGCTAACCTTTGATACAGAGCAAGAAGCTGCATCCTATATCATAGGGTTTGGTGATCAAATGAAAATCGTTTATCCAACCTCGGTGATTGAATCGGTTAAAGAAATCGCAGAATCTGCACTATTTCTATATAAATAATGATTGTACTTTTTTGTAGTTGGGATAGTTAGAAAAAGAATTTTGTTCATCTTCCACAACTACAGATTTTTTTATGTAATCATAGCTGTTATAGCTCGAAAAAGAGTACCCAGCTTGCTGTACTCCTTTAATCAGTTATCAACCTGTTTCCATAAATGCGTATTTATAGAGGGTTCTGAAATAGACGAAGAGAAAAATTAAAACGACCAAAGATGAGAATATGAATTCATCATTTGATTGAATTAGACTGTATTTCTCTCGTGAAACCAATAACATAAAACCTATCGTGTAGAGAAGGTCGCATACAAAGAAAATTTTCCAAAAGCTCTTTCGTAAGAATTCTTTTTTGTAAACATATCCGTAGATACCTAAAAGACCTATCACTGTAATGATTAGATCCATCAACTCACGGAAATTGCTCATATCAATCCACAGAACGTTGTACGTGGATATCAACAAGAAAAACCAAAAGTATATCTTCAAACATGCACCTCTTTCTTCAGGTTCTAGAGAGATTATCCATCATATACCTTTTGTGGCGTTTTGGTTCATGCGTTTAAATAATTGGTTGTTTAATTAAAGTTGACCGGCGCTAAAAAAGACATCCTCAATCACTGGGGAATGCCTTTATAACAGTTCTTCAAATAGTCAAAAATACTTACATTAACCAAATTTACTTCTCTATTCTTCTCCTCTCTTCTTACCTTAAAGGATATATTACCTGTACATCTTTCTCTTTCATGAGAGATTCATAATACCAATAATTATGATCGGCTCCATGAATACAAAGAATTCTTTTACCTGTATGCTTTCTAATCGTTTGTTTTACTCTCCCAGTCATTATGTAGTGTCTAGCGTTCCATACAATATTTTGAACATCACAATTTATAGTATGTAACCAATCATACATATTTTTGGTAACAGCATCGTATTCAAACGAGTTAAATGGAATAGTCGCTTTATTACATATCAAAAGCTGTTTATCATTCCAACGATGCAATTCACTCTCTAAGATCTTCTTAACTTCGGAATCGTACCTATCAAAAGGACCTTCTTCAAAGACATCCTCTTCAAACCAATTTACAGGAACAAACTCAATGTCCTTTTCTTCACACAAAGGAAATATCAATCTAGGATATTCGTTTTGTGTTTCTCCTAAAACCCCAGCAGGTTCACTTTCATTTAAGTATAGCTCCCAGCTTAGTGGATGAACTTCACCGCAGATTACATCAGGATTAAATTCTAAAATTAATTCTTTTACGAGAGTCAAAGGAAAGTTATACTTCTTCTGCAATTCTTCATCATGAGTCATACCTAATATACCAACAGTAGTAGTAATAATAGTCACCTCCTAAAAATATAAGTAGGTTTTAATCTGTTTAGAGGATTTTTTTGGTAGAATAAAACAAAAAAGAGGTGATTTTTTTGAATAGCATGACTATGGGATTAATATGTACATTAGCTGGATGTACCTTTCTAATGGTGACCTTTACTTTCTCTGAGCCATTTATATTATGGGCATGTTTACTAGGAGCAAGCATTGTTCTAAATATAGTAGGAACGATCCTATTTTTTAAAACTATGAAAACAACAAAAAGAGATGCTGATCCATCAAAGTGACCTCAAGTTTAAGGTCACTTTTCTTTAACCTTAAATTAGAGCACTCGTTTTTTCCTACGGAGTAACAAGAAAGGTAAACCTAACACAAAGTACAATACCCCTGGAAGAAACACCATCAAAGGATAGCGAAGATCTATAACCATTATGCTGTCACTACTTACGTTTTCTATATAAAGGTATCCTCCTACCAGAAAAAGGAACAGTTTAAATATAGATGATAAAAACACAGTTAACATTGGCTTATTCTTATTAAAAATATTTGAGTACATCAATAAAAATACACACAAAAGAAATAAAGCGTATGCAAAAGGATATATTAAAAAACTACAGCCGATTATACCTGCACATAGAATGATATAAAAAGCGATAAGGGTATTTTTCATCGAGTTCCTTCCTCATCATTCTCATTTTTTACAAAACTTTATTTCTTCAACCATTAAAGTATGTTTTTAAGAATTCATAGGATGTTAACCATGTAGGATTGTGATCCTTTAAAGCTAACTAAAATGGACTTCCAAACCTCATCACTTTCTGTTAAGAAATGTCCAGCTTCTATTAGATAATGGGTCTCTATTTCAGGAATCTTTTTAGCCATGTTTTTCACCTCAATGACAGGTGAAAATGTATCTTTCTCCCCGTGCCAAACGATTACAGGTCTTGTTATCTCCTCTACTTTAAACCCCCAATCTTTCGTTAATAAATTTCCTTCATCGATAACTCCATCTACCCCTTGACGATAGGCTTCCTTAGAATGCAGCAAGCCATTTTCAAGGACGTCTTCATTTTGAAGTACATTGTTGTCCCATTCTGAGAGATGAGATCCACCTTTTTTCAAAGTTTCTATGTATAGCTTGGGTTTCTGATC
Source organism: Fictibacillus nanhaiensis (assembly GCF_036213205.1). Classification (GTDB taxonomy): domain Bacteria; phylum Bacillota; class Bacilli; order Bacillales; family Fictibacillaceae; genus Fictibacillus; species Fictibacillus nanhaiensis_E. The sequence goes on along the minus strand of NZ_JARMFC010000006.1, from coordinate 570,097 downwards.
AATTAATTTTTTCTTCGATTTTTCAAACTGCTTAAGTAACCACGGACAGTACTTTGTCATATAGAAAGCGATGCGATTCTCCTTTGACATCGTTTTTGGAGGGTTTCCATTTATAAATGGTGTAGCAGTACAAACAAGAATACACGAGTCAACTTTATTGGGAAGAGCATATGTAACAGCTGCAGCAAATGCACCACCTCCCGATACACCTAACACGGAGAACTTTTCTATCTGCAAATGCTCTGCAAGCTCTTCAATATCCCCAGCATAATCAAGTAGTTTACGGTTATGTTTCTTATCGGATAAACCGTAGCCAGGACGATCTGTAGCAATCAGACAAATGCCTAACTCTTGTGCAATCGGATCATCGTCAATAAACCATACTCTTGAACCTGGTGTTCCGTGAAATAAGAATAATGGAATTCCTTCTGGATCACCATATATGGCGTATCCTAATCGTCTTCCATCAGATAATACCATGATGTCATCTTTCATAAACATCTCCCTTATTATGAGTAGCTTTAGAAGTGTAAAAATATGAGAACACAGTACTTCTATATCTGTATTGTATCATTCGTAATTGTAATATTAATCCATTTATATGTCTTTTTATGTAATATTTATATATAAAAAAATCGCAACGAAATAAGCTGCGATTTTAACGATTCAGTATGTGATTTGAAAGTAATTTTACTCCAAGAAACCCACCTTAAATACTCGTACGCAGATCCCAAAGCTCTGGGAAAAAGCGTTGATCTAACACTTTTTTCAAATAGTTCACGCCTGAAGATCCGCCTGTTCCTACTTTGAAGCCGATGATGCGTTCTACGGTTTTCATATGGCGGAATCGCCACTGCTGCAGCCAGTCTTCAATATCTACTAGTTTCTCTGCTAATTCATAGAGATCCCAATACTTTTCAACGTTTCGGTATACCTCTAACCATGCTGCTTCTACAGATGCGTTGTATTCATAACGTTTCGTTACATCACGGTTTAGAACTTCTTCGTCGATATGAAGTCCCGCTTTTGCGAGTGCCTGGATGGAAACATCATACAAACTTGGTGTATGCAGAGCAGCTGTTAATTGTTCGTGAAGGTCTGCGTCTTTTTTGTAGATTTCTAAGATGTGCGGTGTCTTATAGCCGAGCGCAAATTCAATCATGCGGTACTGATACGATTGAAAGCCCGATGCTTGTCCAAGCTTATCACGGAACTCCATATATTCTGCTGGAGTCAGAGTAGACAGTACATCCCATGACTCGATAATTTGAGATTGAATTTTGGACACACGCGCGAGCATTTTGAATGCTGAATGAAGACTTCCGCTTTCAATAGAAGAAATCGCAGAGCGTGTTTCGTGCAGAATGAGTTTCATCCAAAGCTCTGAAACTTGGTGGATCACGATAAACAACATTTCATCGTGATGACCGGAAAGTCTGTTCTGACCGGATAAGATTTTATCAAGGTTCAGATATTCTCCGTACGTCATTTGGTTAATAAAATCCGTGTGAATTCCTTTTTCTGTTTCTTTGCTGTCCAACTTTTTCTGTTCTGTCATTCTAATCCACTCCCCCGGACAAGTAACTTGATTGTTATCGCTTTCATTATACATGATTTTACGTAACACTTTTGATAATTCTATAGAAAAAAAAGACTGTGCACCAACACAGCCTTTCATCTTATATCTACTGTTCGAGTATCTGTTTTATCTTTAGTAAATCTTTTTTATTTGCTTTTTTCATCATAAGCGCGGTAAAAGGAGTGACCATTTTTGAGAATCCTGCTGGAACACCATTATTACGGAGCGTCATTCGAGTTACTCCAACATTTTCCGTATTCCACGTATAAGTGGTCTCCATCGGGAAAGGACCATTTGCTGTTCGCATCACTAGCTTTTTGCCCGGAACATATTCTATAACTTCATATACGTATTCCAGTTTTCGTCCTAAGAAGAAGGCGATAAACGCCATTTTTGAACCTAACTGCAGAGGTTTTTCTGTTACCCATTCAACTGCTTTAATGTTATCGTACCATTCTGGCGCATGATCCGGATCAGCAGCATAGTGAGCAACTATTTCAATCGGACAATCAATGGATATTTCTGTTCTTACATCAACCATCATTTTCTCCTACTTTTGTTCAACGAATTTTTTTAAATTTTCTTCTAGCAGTTCGTTCCATCCATGGCGATGTGCTTCTTCCCAATGTGGTTCAAGAATCCCAACAGCTTGGTGAGAAAGTTGCAGTACGGTCTGGTTCTCTTCTTCAATCAGTTTATAAGAATAAGAACTATTTACGGAACCACTCATCCCTAATAAACCATTCAATCGAATCTCTTCGTTCCTTTTGTAATACGTAACATTTCCCCAAAGAGCTCCCTCGCCATTTCCCCAATCTTCATAAAAACGTCCTGCTAGTCGAGGCTCGAGGATCAACTTCGAATTCTTATCTCCCACTCTAAAATGCCACCAGTTGCTTATGTCTTCTGTTAATGCTTTAAATACTGTTTCTTTTTTAGCTTTGATCACAACTTCTTGCTCGATTTGAAACGAGTCGATCTTGGTTTCTTTTGTTTGTTCCATTTTATTATCTTCCCTTTCTTCTACTAAATTTTTGATCGCAAGCAATGAATTTGCATGCGGTGCCTCGTATTTACTTACCCACCTGTTATACAGCTCTTGAAGTGGAATAACGTTCAAATAATTTAGTCGTAATCTACCCTTGCGACGGATTGTAATGAGGTTAGCATCGACCAGGACGCCTAAATGCTTCATGATGGCATACCTTGAGACATCGTATTTCTCACTCAATTCTCCCGTCGTGAGTGGCTGACTTTTTAGATGATCCAAAATATCGATCCGGATGGGATGAGATAATGCTTTAAATACGTCAACTAAATCTTCATTAACCATTGGGCTGATCCTTCACCTGCTCTCCATTTCTCATTAAGTGACTAAAAGGTAACATATTAATTATGTGACTTAAAGGTAACATGTAATGCGAATCATGTCTACATAAAAAAATAATACCCAGAACGAATTCTGGGTATTATCTTGTTAATATCTTTAGCAATAATTCAACGTGATAATCGATATCACATTCTATACTTGAAAGGTCTTGCAACATCATTCCTGTTATTAGAGAAAAGTAGAATAACAGTAATTGGTATGGATCACCTTCGCAAAATTCTCCTATTACTTGCCCTTTAACAACGATTGGAATCAATGTTTCAATAGGATTCGTTGAAGTATATTGCTCTATCATTTTCTTTACGTTATCCGGTACACCTTCAGATGTCGCATTTGCTTGCTGAATCAACATGAAAGAAAGCTTATTGCTTTCATCCAGAATGGTTTTCGTCATGATTCTAATTTGTTCTTTAGGTGTTCCTGGGAGAAGTGGTACGTTTTTCATGGCCGATTTAGATTCTTCTAGCGCTTCTTGTATTAAGGTTGTAAATAACTCTTCTTTTGATTTGAAATAGCGATAAGATAGACCCTGACTAATCCCTGCTTCGTCTGCGATCATACTCATTTTGGTCCCACTAATCCCTTTAGCCGCAAACACTTTTAATGCTGCTTTTTTAATTTGTTCTCGGCGAATGTCTACCTTCTTTTCATTTATTGGCAACAATTACCCCACTCCCTTTCTCTTTAGTCTATCATGAGTTTTTTTATCCGATAAAAGGAAAACAAACCTTCGTCTGTTCTTCCGTTATTCTCCATAATCGTTCTCTGGCTGTCTTATCTTGAGCTGGAACTGCAGGCGTCTTAATCTTTTTATTTGCGTAATAACAACCTGTTTGACTCGAAATTTCTTTAGATTCTGTTAGCCACAATAGAGTTTCTGCCCCCTGATCTGGAGATATAGAGAAGAATTTCATAACATCCATCGTTAAATGAGCAAGTTTTCCATTGTTACGGTTAAAGTTTGTCGCCACTAATCCTGGATCATAACAATATGTCGTTACACCTGTGTTCTTAAGTTTACGACCCAATTCTGCCGTAAATAGAATATTGGCAAGCTTAGTCTCCGCATATCGAAGTGTTGCGCCTCCCATCATTTTTTTAAAAGGTCGATAATGTCGCTCTGCGTTCAGATCATCAAAATCTATTCCTCTTTTGGCCATTTTGTGACCGTGAGAGGACGTTGTAATAATTCGTGCCGAATCACTTTCGTTCAATCTTTCCAGCAGAAGCATGGTAAGAAGGTAAGGACCTAAATGATTGAGTGCCCATGTCATTTCTATTCCGTCTTCTGTAATCTCATGATTTTCAAAAAGTGCTCCAGCATTATTGATTAGAATATCTAATTTCGTACACTTTAAAAGAATTTGATGTGCTACTTCACGAATTGAATCTTGGGATGACATGTTGCCTATGAAAACATCAACGTGCACTTTCCCATTCGTTGCTCTTCTAAGTTCATCAGCTACCATTCTTGCCTTCTTCTCATTTCGTGCGATCAAGCCTAACCCCTTCACTTTATGTGCCAATTTTTGGACTGCTGCATATCCAATCCCACTTGTCGCTCCTGTAATGATTGCATATTTGTCATTTAAATTCCAAACATTATTGTTGATTTTCATATGCGTAAATTCAACTCCTTTTGATAAAATAAATGAACGGTTCATTCATTTTATTTCATCATACGTTATCTAATCGAAATTGAACACACTTTTTTAGAAAAATTTGGATTTAAGTGATTTTTAATACTTGAGGAACAAAAAAAAAAATAAAACCCGGAACGAATTCCGGGTTTTTTCTTACAAGGAGGTTACTGATTAACGAAGTCCGCCTAGTGCTTGTGCTACAAGACGCTTAGTGATTTCGCCACCTACAGATCCGTTTGCACGAGAAGTTGTGTCTGGTCCAAGATGTACTCCGAACTCAGCAGCGATCTCTTGTTTCATTGCGTCAAGAGCTCCTTGTGCTCCAGGAACCACGATTTGGTTGCTGTTATTACGTGCCATGCGATTTCCCTCCTTTGGGATAATATGTACGAAAAACTTATTTGTTTTCCGTTAAATGTAGTATGGGTTAAATATGAAAACCTATTCATAGAAATATAAATTTTTTTCAAAAAAAAACAAGAACTCGTCACAAGTCCTTGTTTTTCAACTCTTTGCTTAACAAATCTTCTTCTATTAATTGTGCTCTCTTTAACTCTTTGGCAGAATGTTTCTTAAAAAAGACTACAGTTCTCCATGCAAAAATCGTAAAGAGGGCAAGTGTAATTAAAGCCGGTATGTACTCAAGTTTGTTCTCTGGAAATACGATTGGCAACATATCTTTGCACCCTTTCGGTAAACAATTCCGTCTTATTATACCAAAAACGAACAATAATTGATATGTTATACAGCTCTATTTGTGTTGTTTCTGTTAACGCTTATTTGTTTGCGACGTTGAGCTGTTAGTTTGTTAAGTGCGATGACAAGGACGATTCCTAACGCAAAGCCTGCCAAGATATCAGAAGGATAATGAACCCCAACATAAACCCGACTCAAACCGAGTAAGAACGGATAGATGACACCGGCTACTAAAATCCAGCGCTTTTGATACCGCTGATAGAGGAGTACAGCTGCAAATAAATAAAATGTTGTTCCAACCATTGCGTTTCCACTCGGAAAACTGTATCCGTCATCTTCTAATAAACGGTTATCTTGCGGTCGTTCCCGCTGAAACGTGAATTTCACTAGCAAGTTCAGACCATAAGAAACAAGAATACTTCCAATCAGCAACAAACTGTTTCTCCATTGTTTCGTTATGATAAGACCGATCGCGCCGAGTAAACAGAGTCCTGCCAGCACTTTGGCGTCCCCTACATGCGTGAAGGTTAGAACGATTTCATTTAACCAATCCGATCTGAGACTCAAAACAAGCTCTCTCAAACTCGAATCGAAAGTTGTTATGAAACTTGAGCTGTAAAACGAAAGACTTACAAAGATAAATATACATAAACTCAAAGTTGTTTTCATTGTTATTCCCCCTACATCTCATATTACTGCAGATCATCCAATATTAGGAACAACAATTCGGGGGATTACGGATAAAAATGGATTTACTACGTAATTAAATGAAATTACCTCGTAAATAAACAAGATTACTACGTAAAAAATGGTATTTACTACGTAATTAATATCCGATGTTTTCTCCATACAGACATAAACAGCATTTTCCGCCACGAGTGGACACTTTGTCATCAACTCACTCACAAATAAGAAAAAGTCCCCCTACAAAGGAGAACTTTCGCTTTCTGCTTCACATTCTTTTATATAACGGTTCCATGGATGCTCTCTGCACTCTGTGCTGCAGGAACGTTTGTGTTCATGCTCACATTCTTCACACATCAACAGATGCGCGTTGCATTCTGGGTTCCCGCATTTTACATAGCGTTCTTCAGGATTACCGCAATGATAACATTTGCCGACGACAACCTCTTCACCTGTTCGGTTAACAGGTACGGAGATCCGCTCATCGAACACATAACATTTTCCGTCCCATAGCTTTCCTTTGGCTTCTTCATCATATCCGTAGGAGATGATTCCGCCTTCGAGCTGTGAAACGTCCTTGAAGCCTTCTTTTACCAGGAAACCTGAGAACTTCTCACAACGAATACCGCCTGTGCAGTACGTTAGAACTTTTTTATCCTTGAACTGACTGAAGTTCTCTCGTACCCATTGCGGCAGCTCGCGGAATGTTTCCACGTCCGGTCTGATCGCATTCTTGAAATGACCAAGATCGTACTCGTACGTGTTACGTGCATCTAGGATCACGACATCTTCTGACTCCATCGCTTCTAGCCATTCTTTTGGAGAAAGGTGCTTACCAGTAAGTTCGTTCGGATTCACATCATCTTCCAAGCTTAAGTGAACAAGCTCTGGACGTACACGAACCTTCATCTTTTTGAAAGCATGTTCGTTCGATTTCTCTATTTTAAAAACGGTATCCGCAAAACGAGGATCATCCTTCATCATCTGCATGTATGACTCTGTCTGCTCCACCGTTCCTGATACAGTTCCGTTAATCCCTTCGTGCGCTACAAGAATTCTGCCTTTGAGTCCGATCTCCTTACAAAGAGCTAGATGTTCTTCCTTAAACGCTTCTGGGTCTTTGATCGTTACGTATTTATAATACAATAATATTTGAAATTCCATGTTTACCACCTACTTATGCATCTTAAAAAACTACCTTACCTATAATAACAAATTATGAGAAAAAGAAAAATACAGGACGCATCCTGTATTTTAGATTTTATTTAATGTGCAGTTTCTTAAGATATCCGCTGCCTCATGTGCTTCTTCATCTTCCGCCAGTTCAAGGGCTGTTTTTCCGTCCTCTTTGGCAAGGTAGGGATCTGCTCCTTTTTCAACAAAGTAAGCGATCATCTCAGGGTCGTTATGCTGAGCGGCTTGATGTAGAATCGTCCAGCCTCCGCTTTGCTTTTCGTTAATGTCGGCTCCGTGTGATAATAGGAGACTGATCATCTCTTGGCGATTCTTCATATTCGCTGCAGCTGCATGAAGTGGCGTGTTCGCCATGTTGTTTCCTGACTTCACTTGAACATCAGCTCCTTGTTCGAGCAACAGCCTCACAATTTCAATATGTCCAAAATGTGCGGCTAGATGAAGAGGTGACCACCCTTCACTCAATGTGTTTATGTTTGTTTCTTCGTTTTTCAAAAGTTCCTCAACCACTGTTAAATTCCCATCCATTGCTGCTTGGTGCAGATTCATAGTATCCACCCTTTCTGATCGTTGTTGTAAGACTACTTCGACTTCCCGACACGAAAACCCTTTTGTATACATTTATTTACAAAATTTTTCTCTCATTCCCAGTTGTTTCGCGGTCTAAATTATGTGAACATTTAAATAGTGAAAGTCGTTGGGGGAACTGGATATTTGGGGGATATTATGCGTTTAAAAATATTATCTTTATCACTGGCTGCTTTTCTCGTAATGACAACTGCGGCACATGCTTCTACACCATATACGGTTCAGCAACATGACACACTGTGGAAGATCTCACAGCATAAAAATGTAAGCGTATCAAATGTAATTGGAATGAATCGATTGACTAGCCATAACATCTATCCTGGTCAAACGTTATACATTCCGTCATCTTCAAATTTACACAAAGTATTAAATGGAGAAACACTTAACAAAATCGCTTCGGCGTCAAATGTTAGTTTATGGGCAATTCAACAGGCAAACCCACAGATCAAAGAGATCAACTGGGTATATCCTGGACAAGTGATTGAGCTACCTGCTTCTGTTGCTAAACAACAGCCAGCACCTAAAGCTACAGCTCCAACACAACCTTCTGTCGGTTCAACTGCTACACAAGTTTCACAGCTTGTGAATGCAGAGCGTCAAAAAGCCGGCCTTGCCCCATTAACACTTGATGCTGAACTTAGCAATGTTGCTTTGGCAAAAGCCAAAGACATGATTCAGAATAACTATTTCGATCATAACTCACCGACTTACGGTTCTCCGTTTGACATGATGCGCAGCTTTGGAATCGATTACACAGCTGCAGGTGAGAACATTGCTAAAGGGCAAACTTCTCCACAAGCTGTTATGACAGATTGGATGAATAGCCCTGGCCATCGCCAAAACATTTTAAGCTCTAACTATGACTCCATCGGGGTAGGTTATTTTGAGGGAGCTTGGGTACAACTTTTTAAAAAATAAGGATCTTCCGCACGACTTTCCACACAAAAACATGCAGCCTCTTCTGGCCGCATGTTTTTTATATTAGAATGAATCTGTTCTCATGCGTTATTTCTTGGACAACTTGATGTATGTCTTTGGGAGTTAGTAAACTTGTATGAAGAAGATACTTTGAATCTAAGCCAGAGTTTATGAACTCACGAAAAAGAGCCAAACATCTTTCGCCCATTCGTTCCTCTTCATCCCGCAGAGCATCTCTTTTTACCAACGTCTTTTCATCAGCCCAAAGGACAACGTACTTAATAACTACATCGGATTTCCTTAACTGATCTGTGAACCACTCAGCATCCTTTGGAAAGGTTATGTAGTCGATCACAACGTCACAGCCATAATCAATGAAGTTCTTCGTAAGCTGGAGGATGTTATTCCAGATCAAATTATGTTCTTGTTCACTTTCCCAAGGCTTCTCTCTTCCGTTAATGTGCATATGACTAATATCATCGCCTGATAGATAAGCGCTGTTTCTCATACTTTTTACAAGCTCGATCGCAGTTGTTGACTTCCCGACTCCTGCTGGTCCTGACAGGAGATAAACAGTCCTTGCATCTTCATGTGTCACAGATGTTCCTCCACACTTAAAACTTTAATTCTAATTCTTCTAATAGTGCTCTTGCGCCATTCGGACTTAGTACGAACTTCCCTCCAGCATAAGTAGCATTCTGATCAGTCACTTCTCCTGTAACTACGCACGAGTTATTCGGTATGTATTTCTTTAAAATAATGCGGTCATTCTCAACAAAAATCTCGATGCCATCTTTAATGTCTAGATCCATCATTCGTCGCAATTCGATCGGAATCACGATTCTTCCTAACTCATCTACTTTTCTCACAATCCCCGTACTTTTCATTTGTTCTACCTTCCCTTTCCTGCCAACTGGATGATTAGAATCTGCGTATTATCACACTTGGTAAATTATGTTTTTTACCACTGGATTAATCATCTCAAAAACTTCTAGAAATAGGAAGGGGATTTGAGTTGGGTTAATTTATTGAGTAAATAGGACTAATTTTAAAGGACGAAAAGCGAAAACATGATACTCCGTTTTTATCATGAGGCGAAAAACCTATAACTTTTTCCCCAAAAAGCTTGCAGGCAAATTTGCTGCAAGCTTTAAGTACGGTTTTCTAACAACATGTTTACTATAACTATTTTTGAAAGCCTGAAAGTCCGTCCAACGCTTTTTCAATATTAGACTCAAAATCAATCGCATCTAGCATTGCAATTCCTTCTATTATGATGAATGTTAAAGGTGCCAACTTCTCTTTTTCTTCTTCATCCGCTTGAATGAGTTCGGAACAGTAATTGATGAAACTATCTCCAATCTGTTTAGCAATTGAAAAGTAAGGCTCTTCATTTTTTGAAGCTCGTGCAATTAACTCAAGCCAAAGCTGAATGTAAGGTTTCACAACTGGATCTTTAATCAGTTGATAAAGATGTGGAACTAATTGATTAAATGGAATAGCAACCGTTCTTGCCTGTTCAAGAATGGTAATCAGGTTATCAGAAATCTGTGTCAAAACTTCTGTCATCAGCTCTTCTTTGTCTTGATAATAATGAAGCAGCATTCTGTCACTAGTGCCTACCGCCTTCGCTAAATTTCTTAAGCTTACTGACTGAAGGCCGTTAGTAAGAATGTGTATGGACATTTTTTCTTGTAACTCTTGTTTTCGTAATTCGCCTTTTTTCATCATTTTTTCCTCGTTGCATTTTTTATGTAGTATATGCTACATTTTTATTATGTAGCAAGTGCTACATTTTCTTATATGGGGAGGAATTCAGATGAATAGTAAGTTAGAAGAAGCACACGTAGTAGAAACAGCTCGTTTTTTTAGTAAAAAACAAACAGGAATTTTAATCGCATTTGGACTTGTATTTTGGTTTAGTGGAGCAATGGCTGTCCAATTTGGATACTCCGTCGGCTTATTCAGTAAAATGGGCAGTCTCATTTCCTTTGTACTTGCTTTACCGATATCTTGGCTTTCTGTTCTGCTTATCGTAAAAGGTGCAGATCTTAAGCCCATTCAAATTGTTCCAGGTATCGGTTTTGGTCTTGCAACAGCCACATTTTTTGATGGAATTGTTTTAACTTGGGGAACTTGGGTTTATGGTACGAATTCAGACCAGATCAGTTATGGTGCGGCATGGATCTTATGGGGAGCTTTTACGTTTTTGGCATTCGCATTTATTGAAGCTTATCGAAAAGGTATAAAGTTGACTTAAGGCCAAAAAAAATACCAAGTACACTTCATGTCGGTGTATTTGGTGTTACTTTACTCTTAAAACCTGACCAGGATAAATGCTGTAGTTATTATCAAGATTGTTCCAGGTTTTGATCTGTTGTATGGTGCTTCCATATTGTTGACTTAGAGCATAGACCGTATCTCCACTCACAACTGTGTGATAAGTTGCCTTCTTAGGAAGGTTGAAGCTTTTCACAATGCCATTCACATGTCCACGCGCAATACTTTCAATAAATGAAGCTGTTTTTAACTTATTCGCATCATTCACGTTATCAATAAAGCCGTTCTCAGTTAAAAGAGCGGGCATGTTCGATTCACGAAGCACATGAAAGTTTGCTGTCTTTTGACCACGATCACTAAAATTCACGACTTTCAAAATCTCGACATGCACATTATCTTGATAAGTTGTTGTTGGTGCTGAAGAGCCTGGATAGATGTAATCCTCGTACCCAGTTCCACCACCTGCATTCGTATGAACGGATAAAAAGAAGTCTGCTCCCCATGCGTTTGCAGCATCTGTTCGTTCTGTTAAAGACTTCGTTACATCAGTCGTTCTACTCATTAAGACTGAAACATTGTTATATTCCGCAAGTAAAATATCTCTGATTCGAACTCCTATTTTTAAAGTAAGCGCCTTTTCTGTTAGGTTATTAGCAACCCCTCCTGGATCAGTACCACCATGACCAGGATCTATAAAAATTTTCACCATTTTCATCACCCCTGTTATCTATCATATGTTGGAATCTATGAAAAGGTTTGTACAAAAAGTAGTTTTATAGAGTAGAAATTATAAATAATTTAATGAGTTTGTCCAATCCCCTCAAAGATGTTCATCATAAACTATGAAAATAGAGAGTATTTCATTCTCTAGAATGTATTTAAAGATAATGGGGTGTCTTTTATGCGAAGTTTCTTAAGTTTATTAAACGGTTTGTTGGCTGATAAAAAAGTGCGTAAGAGTAAAAAGAACAAGAAAAGAATTGGCTAACAACCAATTGCCTAACTTCATTTGAAGTTAGGCTTATAGTACATAATCTATTAACTTAGCAACACCTAGAGTTATTTATCTCAGGTAGAGGATATTCAAGGCTCTTAAATGGCTGATTATTAAAAATTAATTATTAACAAAAGGATTTGTAACCTTCCAACCACTTCCTTCAAATAACTTCTTTAACATCCAAAGGTGATCACTGCCAATTAATAACATTACACATTCATCTTCTTGGTTTGTTAAAATATCAACTAAATTCTTGCAAATTCTAAGTTCTCTTTCAATCCATTTATTAAATTACCTGTACAATTTATTGCATATACCTGCTCATGTTGTAATTAATGTGCTAACCTAAATCCTATCTGCTGTATTTCGCATAAGGAGTAGTTACCATTTGAATGCTTATATTTTTTATTTACCAGTCATTCTGTGTCTTTTTCCACTCCAGTGCTACTATAGATGGATTAAATTTCGCTAAATATCCAACCAATTCTTTTATTTCGTTTATTTTATTTTTTACTAATTCTTCGTGTTGTTCAAAATGATACGTACCTACTAGAATGATTTCTTTCATATAAATAACCTCATTCTTAGATTACTTTACTGTGATTCTGTATAAACGCAGATAAAGTTCTTGAATATAAATCCGGTTGATCTCTATGTACCAAGTGCCCAGCATAAGGGATTACAGCTATTTGCGTGTTAGCATGTAATTTCTTATACGTAACCGCTGCTTCAACTTCAAGTTCTTCCCTTTCTCCTACCATACACAAGATGGGAGCTGTCACATCTGAAAGTTCACCCGTTTCGTGAAAAGGATAAAAATCATCTGAGTTAAATGAAGTAAGCAATGCTTTCCAATCATTGTTTCCATGCATTTGATTAAGTGCTTCTACAATCTCTGGATTATCGAATAGATTTTTATGATGTTCTGCTTCTTGTCTACTAAGTTCTTCCCAATTGTCAGGTTGTTTTGGGAATATCCCAGAAAATGTTAATGTCTTAACTCTCGACGGATATCTTTTGGCAAACATTAATGCGGCAACTCCACCAATAGACACACCCGCAATATGGCACTCTTCAATGTTTAATGAGTCGAGTGTGTCCTTTAAATCAGTCACACATTGATTAAAGTAATCTTCTAGAGATCCTTTAGATTTCCCATGACCTCTCAAGTCAGGTCTAATCACTTTAAAATGATTTTCTGCAAAGTAATCCTTTTGTTCCTCATACTCTGTTAAACCCGTCATACCTCCTGAATGAATGAATACAATAGGTTCTCCATCTCCTGCTGTGTATGTATGTAAAATCATTTACCGCAGCTCCAGTCGTTAAGTATTTGTCACTCTACTAATTTACCATATTTTTCAATATTTAGTATGTATGTCATAGTAATTAGTAAATTAAAAATGGAAGCCGAGTCTTTTATTTTTCTTAATAATATAATTGGGAGAAATGGTTATTCATCTACAGCTAGGTTTAGCTGTCTTTTCATATCCCATCATAATAGTATTTTAGGATTCGTCTACTTATTCAGTCATCTTGCAAATGTTCTTCAATGTAACGAATGGGCTTCTTTGTAACTTCACTATACATCCTGCTGCTCACCTTTAATAATATTTGCTAATCTGTTGTATATATTTTCTTATTGTCAACCTACATGCAAATTAAATGAATAAAAAATGACCAGATAATTTCAGGTCATTAAAAGTTGATAAAGCAAACTGAATCATGTACGACATAGCTAGCATTCCCTCTCATTCTTATGTATACCTTATTTTACCATGCAAGGTCGTTCATTTCTTAATACTATTTAACGTCTTTAATTCTTACAGAAATTAATCAATGAAACACACCAAATTTCTCACCACTAACATACATTATATGGTAATTTAATACATATATCATAAACTGAGGTGTAGCCACTTATGAAAAAGTACATGGGTTTATTTGCAATAATCATTTTTATCGTGGGTTTGATTCCTACATGGCTTGGAAAGTACATTGGATTCTTTGCAGCTTCTTATGCATGGTTTGCGCTATGTGGCTATATTGTAGGGTGGATCTTAACACTTTTTTCTGGTAAAGGGAAATGGAAAATGGCTAGTATTTTGACACTAACCTTATCTGGATTAATCGTAATAATCACATTGTTTTTCTTGATCGTAAGCTGGGACAAACCGTAATCAAACGACCCGACTAGATTACTAGTCTGGTCGTTTTAATTATCCAATTTTCTCCGCTAACTCTAGAATAATCCCCTCTGGACCTCTAACATAGCAAAGTTTATAGCTATTTTCATATTGCTCGATCTCACTAAAGGTCTCCATGCCCTTCTTTTTCAAAATAGCAACGATGGCCTCAAGATCCTCAACAGCAAAGCAGATATGCCGAATGCCTAACGTATTTGGAGATGCTAGTTGAAGATCTGAATCATCGGATGGCGTATAATATTTAACGAGCTCTATCCAAGTGTTCCCTTCTGGCATCCCTAGTCCTACGCAACCTGTTCTAACATTCTTTAGTCCAACAATCCTGTCTAATTGATCTCCTTGCAGCTCCCATTCCGCTTTCACTTCAAGTCCTATATCAAGAAAAAATGCTTTCGCTTCTGAAAGATTGTTTACGTTTATACTCACATGATCAATTCTATTAATCTTCATATTTCAACAGCTCCTAAATAACATTAAATAACTCTTTGATTGATGTAGCCTGTTTTCTTTAGTAGTATTCGTTGGTTTTTCTCTTAATCCTTTTCATAAATAACTAAAAGAGACAAGCCAATCATGGCTTTGTCTCTTTTCTTAGCAATTTTTTATCCCAACTGACGTTTAAACTTTTTACTAGCAAAGAAGTATGCAATCACCATAATTCCGATACACCAAGCAAGTGCAATCCAGATATCATTTCCAACTGGTCCCTCATACAAGAGAGCACGAATTGCGTTCACAATGGATGTTACTGGTTGATTTTCAGCAAAAATACGCACGATCTTAGGCATTGTTTCGGTTGGAACAAAAGCTGAACTGATAAAGGGTAGGAATACGAGCGGGTACGAATAAGCTGTTGCTCCTTCCATTGAACTTGCTGTTAAACCCGGAATAACAGCGAGCCATGTAAGCGCGAGTGTAAATAATCCGAGTATCCCCGCTACATAAAGCCAATCTAGAAATCCTGCGTTAGAACGAAAACCCATGAGCAAGGCGACAAGGATTACAATTAAGATCGTTAAAGCATTAGAAACAAGTGAGGTTAAAACATGTGCCCACAAAACTGACGAACGTTTGATTGGCATGGTTACAAAACGAGCCATTAACCCGCTCTTCACATCTGTAAATAGCCGAACAGATGTATAAGCCACTCCAGATGCGATCGCCATAAGCAAGATGCCTGGTAATAAATAATTAACATAGTTCTCTGTTCCTGTCTCAATCGCACCACCAAAGACATAGACAAACAATAACATCATCATAATCGGCGTAATAGCCACCGTAATAATCGTATCTGGACTACGCATGATATTACGCATTAACCGTCCTAATAACGTTCCTGTTACACTTTTCATTTAAACTCTCTCCTTTTTTCCGATGATGTTGAGGAAAATATCCTCGAGTGTTGGCTGCTTCTCAACGTACTCCACTTTAGCTTTCGGGAACATCTCTTTTAGTTCTGAAAGGGTGCCGCTCTTGATGATTTTACCTTCATGTAATATCGCGATACGGTCCGCGAGCTGTTCAGCTTCTTCCAAGTATTGAGTCGTCAGCAATATGGTTGTGCCACTAATAGCAAGTTCCTTAATCGTATCCCAAACCTCAATACGGGCCTCAGGATCAAGTCCAGTCGTTGATTCGTCTAGAAAAATAACATCAGGTGTCCCAATCAGACTCATGGCAATATCAAGCCTCCGTTTCATACCACCAGAATATTGATCACTGCGTTTGTTCGCAGCTTCTGTTAAGCTGAATCTTTCAAGTAATTGATCTGCGACTCTAGCTGGACTCGCAACACCTCTTAACTTTGCAATCATCGTCAAATTTTCACGCCCATTAAGCATTCCGTCTAGTGCTGCGAACTGCCCTGTTAAACTGATGCTCTGGCGAACTCCATCGGGTTGACGATTAACATCAAACCCGCAGATTCGTGCTTCCCCATCATCCGCTTTCATCAATGTGGAGAGAATGTTGACGATCGTTGTCTTTCCCGCTCCATTTGAACCTAACAACGCAAAGATCTCTCCCTTCTTCACGTCAAAATCTACTCCTTTTAAAACTTCCTTATCTTTAAAAGATTTTTTCAAGCGTTTTATAGAAATCGCTGTTTGATTCATGTTTTTCCTCCTAATGAATAATAATTTTACTATTTAGTATCACCGATAATAAGTATTACTTAGTACTGAGCAAAAAAATAACTGAATAGTTCCCAGTACATTCTATTCAGCCATAATTATTACTCTTTTCCTAATTCCTTCTTAATACTTTGATTCAGATCTTCGCGATATTTAGCAAAATAGGTTTTGGCGTTTGCTACGAGTTCATCTGCGAAAGATGCCACGTCTTCCCCTGTAATGTCTAGCACTGGTCTCCCTTCAGCTGCTCCTGCTTCAAACAAATCAATCAATTCATACTGGATGTGAAGCATATCCATCCCGTTTCCAGATGAAAAGTTCCACATGTACGTTTGAATCTTTTTAAATACAAACTGATAATCTTCCGGAAGTGCTTCAACTCGAGCCATCATCATTTTGTATTCTTTCTTATCACCGATCATTTTTTTAATCCATTCCAACATTTTGTTTTCCTCCTTTTTTGTCCCTACCATTCATAAGACCACCAAAACACTTTATGAGTTTATTGTGATTTCAATACATTAATTTTAGAAGATACGAAATCCCATTTTCGCCAAAATGATTGTAATTCTTCTCTTCCGGCTTCATTAAGTGTGTAAAACTTTCGAGGTGGTCCCATATCTGACGGCTTCTTGACGATGTCTACTAATTTCTTCTTTTCCAATCGGACGAGAATTGTGTATACTGTACCCTCAACCACTTCTGTAAACCCTAGATCGTTTAAGCGGCGTGTAATTTCGTAGCCATAGGTTTCATGACGACTGATAATTTCCAGCACGCAGCCTTCAAGTGAACCTTTTAGCATTTCTGTTAAATTTTCGATGTCAAAAGCCTCCTTTATTTCATCTGACTTATAATAAGTATGACTTAGTACCGTAGTAAAAAATTTCAAAATCTCTATTACTATTCAGTATTACTTATTACCTCTACATTGTATGACTGAGTACCAGAAATGTCAACTGTTTTCCAAAAATAAATTCTTACTTGTTAAAAAAGACTCGTCAATGACGAGCCTTCGAGTTATGTTAAACTTCATTTTTTCACAAACTGATTGTTGGCAAACTCAAACCCTATTGTAAAATCATCCTTTAAAACGAGCATCGCACTAAATTTTTTCTTTTCTTTCGCTTTCGGCTTAAAACCTTTAATAAGACTTGTTTTCCCTTTTGTACACAGATCCTTCACCTGTTTTTCTGTAATCGTCTTACTAAGTAATTTCCCTGGAAAAGTTTGTTTACAACCATTAGCATGTTCTGAGCATCGGAAATACGATCGACTTACGCTGATTTTTCCTTTTTTACACCTCGGACAAGTAGCAATCGGTTTCTGACTTACATTCTTCACTCCATCAATACTCTGTTGGATAGGTGCAGCGTTCAATTGCGCAGGTACTTCTTCAATCAGTTTATTGAGAAACTTTGCGATGCTTCCCAAAAAAGCTTGCGGTGTTCCATCTCCGTTTCCAATCTTCTTTAAATAGGTTTCCCATTTAGCAGTCATGGATGGACTGGAAAGCAGATTGCCTTCTATAGACTGACAAAGAATCTTCCCTTTTTCTGTTATGTGAACAACGTTCTTTTTTACTTCAATATATTGGTGCTTTTTTATCGTTTCAATGATCCCGCTTCGTGTCGCTTCCGTACCTAGACCTTCTACTTCTTTTAAAATTTCCATTTCTTCTTCATTCTCGACCGACTTACCACACGTTTTCATCATCGAAATAAGTTGACCTTCTGTATAAGGTTTCGGAGAGGTCGTCATCCCTTCTTTCATTTTGACGATACTCTTCACTTCCTCCCCTTTTTCAAGTTTAGGGAGAGCTTGTGCTGTGTTCTCATCTTTCTTAGCATTTGTGTTTTCTTTGTCCTTTGATCCGTAGTTAAAAAGTTCTTTCCATCCTTTGCTAATCTCTGTTTTTCCTACAGATTCAAAGTCTAAATCATTCACGCTCGTTGTAACTTTCGTCTCTTCGTACACATAATCGTGATGAAACATAGCAAGCGTCGTATTCAACACTTCAAAATAAATGTTTCTCTCTTCGATTGATAACCCTTGAATTTTTACAGAGGTTGGAACATTTTTTGTTGGAATGATCGCATAGTGCTCTTGAACCTTTGATCCGTCTACATATCTTTTACTAGGTCGTTTAGAAGCAGCAGCAAAACGATTCTCTATGAGACCTTGATAAGACTCAAGGTTAGCTGATAGATAATTAAACTCATTCTCTGTAATGTATTGAGTGTCGGTTCTTGGATAGGTTAGAATCTTCTTATCGTACAACTTCTGAACCGTATCCAACACCTTTTTCGGGCTGTATTTCCATCTTCTGTTCGCTGTTGCTTGCAACGTCGAGAGCGCATGTAACTTAGGTGATTTGATTCGCATTTCCTTTTTTGAAACGGCCTTAATGATACCCATATCTTTGCCAGAAATGTTGTGCTTGTCTAGCAGCTGTTGGACCTCTTCTTGTTTTTCACTTTTTATTTTCGCTTTGCCTTTATACTTTCCGTTTGCTGCCGTAAAGTTCCCTTCTATCTCATAAAAAGGTTTAGCCACGAAATTCTCGATCTCGAGGTGCCTTTGGTAGATCAAATACGTTGTTGGCGACTGCACCCTACCAATGCTCAAGCTATCCGTAAGTCCCTTTTGCTGTAACAGTAACGTATAGAGGCGACTTCCGTTCATGCCAACGAGCCAATCAGAGATTTGGCGTGTTTTGGCTTCGGCATAAAGCAAAAGATCTTTCTCGTTGTTATTTAGATTAGAGAATCCTTTACGTACCTCATCCACTTCAAGAGAGTTAATCCACAGTCGTTTAATGGTCTTGTCTCTCACACCTGTCATATGGTAAATCGAATAAAAGATATTCGAACCTTCACGATCCACATCACATCCGTTAATGATGATGTCCGCTTCTTTAAATAACCGTTTTACCGCATTAAACTGTTCATACTTCCCAGTTGCGACCTTAAATTCATAACGGTCAGGCAAGATCGGTAAAGAAGACAAGCGCCACGTTCCCCACTCAGATTTATATTCTTTAGGTTGTTTCAGTTCAACTAAATGCCCAATACCCCATGTAATGGTCGCGCCATTTGGAAAGATGCTGCATGGGTTTAATTCAATAAACGATTTATCTTTCTTTTTTATTGAAAAGGCGTCTGAATAAGCCTTAGCTTGGGATGGCTTTTCTGCCAAAATAACGATTTTACTCATAGTACTTCACCTTTTTACTGAAATTTTTTACTTAAAGAAAAAGAAAATAAGGGAAGCGTTACACCACCCTTACTCTAGTTTCATATTTTGCGAGCTATCTATGTACGTATTTATTCGTTTGATCCATTGATGTCCATTTGGGTATTGAATCAATAATGAATTTCTTAACCATTCTCTACTTACTTCATCCAATGCTGGCAAGACATTCTCTAAATCCAAATTATCTTTTTCCCTAACCAATGAACTTCCACCCTTATATAAAAGCTGAATTTCAGGTCTTAAATAAGGAACTTCAGCAGAAGATGTCAAACCAATATCAGATCGTTTCCTTCTTATTGTACCATTTCGTTTGTAAATCCAATAATCATCCTCACAATCTATGATCATTACTTGAAAAGCCCATGTGGACTCTCCTTTTTTCTTAAACCATAGATTATCAAATGGATAATCTAGCTTTTCGTTCATGTTCCAAGGTATTAATTTTCCTTTGAACGCTTTGTACCCTTCCCAGTCAGCGGACAAAAAATTCTGTAGAAGCAGGTGTTGAGATCTTAAAATAACAACATCAATATCATCATGCTTTCGTGTTATTTCATCTAAATATAAATCTAATGCCCATCCACCAGCAATCCACCATCGTACAGGTGTTCCGCTAAATATTTCTTGAATTTCGGTAACCGAGAGTGGTTCCCAGATTTCTTTAATTTCGCTCATTTTCACCTCAAGATTTCTTATATAATGTTATATTAAAATGTATTTAGAGCTCATTCTTACACGTTTTCAACCTTGCTAGTTGCAAAAATTCCTGCTAACAATGTAATCAATCCAATGATAAAGAAAGCAGGTAACAATATCATCATCATTCCCACCGCGGCAAAACCGTCACCAACTGCTATACCAATTGGAACAGAAATCAAGAATGTTAAAAACGGGTTAAAACCCACCATAATAAAAGAGCCCCAAACGATAAGTTTTCTTTTTGTTGTTTTTCCTTTAGTAAAACCTATTGCCATAAATGTTAATACCACTAATATACCTATAGCAACGACAAATGCAATTATAATTACTCACCTCTTCATATATGTCGTGTATATTCTATGTGGATGTGTTGAAACTGTTAAGCTTTTAACATCTAAATTAAAACTATTAAACAAACAATGCCATCAAAATTAAATCTTGATATCGACCTTCCATTTTCACAGCTTTCGCTTTTCGTCCTTCTTCCACGAAATTCATGGATTTATATAATTGTATTGCTCCATGGTTGTCTTCCATGACTTCAAGACAAATCTTTTCGATCGTTTCGTTATTCCAAGCCCAAGAAATCAGGGAATCTACCAATGCTCTTCCAACGCCATGATTTCGATATTGGGGTAACACGGTCATCGCAAAAGAGCCTTGGTGCGCTATTTTTTCTTTGTTTCCGTTTCTAAAATCAATTACACCGACAAGCTCATTTTCATATTCAGCAAGAAGTTTAAGATAATTTGGGTTGGCAGAATAATAATCTAACTCGCGTTTGATATCCTTTAAACTTAAATTTTCAAGATCTTCCAAAGTACTTAACATGTATGGAGCATCCACTAATGCTTTTGGTGCAGCATTTAACATCACTTCCGCATCGAGTACGGAAGCTTCCCTTACTGTTACGGTTTTCCCACTTTTGGTTTTATAAACGTTTCCTCCAATTGATAACATACTAACGCTCCCTTTCCCATGACATGCTTGATTTAATTTTCTACCACAATTTCCCCTTCATCACTAGGTATTTCAAAACCTTTAAGATAAGAAGTTAATCGTTCCTCTGAAATCGGGAAAGAATTTGCATCAAAGCGCTGGTTACGTATTTTTAACCGCTTCCGTAACTCATCAGGATGGACTTTTAAATAGATTAGCTTCCATTTACCGCCACAATTCTCAATCAGCTTTTTATATTCGTTCCTTCTTAATCGATCCCAAAAGCTGAAGTCAATGACTACTTGTTGTTTATCATAAATTAGTTTTATTAGACGCTGTCGCAATTTACTTTCTGCTTCTTTTCTGTATTCCTCGAACTTATCCATCGGAAAGTCAACGCCCCATCGACCATTAGTAGACCATATTTCTTCATCGATCGAAAGACGCACAAAACCCTTCTTCTCTAATTGTTGTGAAAAGGTGGTTTTCCCAGAACCTGCCACACCACACATCATTATAATTAATGGACTAGCTATATCTAGCTCATCCTTCATCATATCACTAAGTATTTCATCAAACATTTGTTCATCTCCTTCCACCAATTTACATAGTTGTTACATTTCTTATATTCATTCATAACTTTTAACATGTATTTCTTGCGCTATAATTTCAAATTTTTCATTTATGTAAAAAAAGGTTCGCTTTTACTCTTAAAAGCGAACCTTTTTTATATACAAATCGATGTCTATATGAACAAGTAAATTCGAGCAATGTTCATCTCTTCTATATAGTACAATACACTGCTTGAATGAAACCTATTCAGTTTTAGACAGGTTATATATAATTGTTTGAGACCTGCAAAATGTATTAACGATTTCATCTGTAACATCAGAAACTCGCTTATATTCATAGTTTGGTAATTGATCTTTGTCTATTAGGAGTGAACGAATTCCCTCATAGAAATCATTGTGTCTTAAAAAATTTTTAGCTAAAAAAAGGTCTGTTGCGAAGCATTCCTTCATTGTTTTTTGTTTTCCTTCGAGCAATTGTTGTAAGGTCACTTTCAATGAAAAAGGAGACTTGGAAAGAAGAATTTCTTTTGTATTCCGACAGAAATCATTTTCCTGACTTTCTAATGAATCAAGAATTTCCTCAATTGTTTTAAAACAAAAATGTTCATCAATCTCTTTTTGCAATAATGCAAGCCTGCTCTCTTCGGAAGGTTGTGCTTCATATTTATTGATTAAATAATTCAGCTTCTCCTCAACCTCCCCATCGGTCCAATCCATATTTTCTACCTTTTCAAGAAAGTTACACATTGTCTCACTGTTCATATAGATGTCTGCACCCTTCATATACAAAACATCTGGAGCCTTTATAACTGAGGCAGTTAAAGCGAGATAACGGCCAATATATCCTGGAGCTTTATTTAAAAAATAAGCGCCGCCTACATCTGGAAAAAATCCTATATTCATCTCTGGCATGGACCATTTCGTACGTTCCGTAACGATCCGGTGGCTTGCTCCATATGTAAGTCCAACTCCTCCACCCATTACAATTCCGTCTAAGCATGCAATGATTGGTTTCGGATAAAGGTAGATCTCCATATCGACTTCGTATTCATCTTCAAAGAATCTTTCTGCTTCCTGCATAGCAGTTCTAGATGAACGTGCTTCATAGAGTGTTTTAATATCACCACCCGCACAAAGTCCTTTGGTCCCTGCACCCTTCAATATAACAACAGATACTTTATCATCCGCTTTCCATTTCTTTAATTTTTCTCCGATAGTCAGAACCATCTTATGAGAGAGTGAATTTAGAGCTTTCGGCCGGTTCAGTATAATTGTTGCTACACCATTTGAGTTGACGGAAAACAAAACTTCTTCAGACATTTCATCTACTCCTTTATG
Source organism: Fictibacillus nanhaiensis (assembly GCF_036213205.1). Taxonomy (GTDB): domain Bacteria; phylum Bacillota; class Bacilli; order Bacillales; family Fictibacillaceae; genus Fictibacillus; species Fictibacillus nanhaiensis_E. The sequence continues at coordinate 546,986 of NZ_JARMFC010000006.1, read as the reverse complement.
AATGTTTAAAGTCAGGTTTACGTTTCTCTACGAATGCATGGATTCCTTCTTTCGCATCATCTGTAAGGAACAGCTCGGCAAATCTTTTCCGTTCTCTTTCCAACCCTTGTTCCATACTCTCGTTGCTCCCCTGTATAATACAATCCACAGCCCGCATTACACTAGTCATACTTTTTCCTTCAACAAATGACGTTGCTACAGCAGTTGCTGTTTCTATTAGTTCCTCTTTCTTTACTACGAGCTGTGCAATTTTAAGCTCTACTGCTTCATCTGCCGAAAGAGTTCGGCTCGTAAGTATGAGGTCCAATGCTGTGGCAGTATCTGTTATCTTGCGAAGTCGTTGTGTACCTCCAAATGTGGGAATCAGTCCAAGTTTCAACTCTGGAAGACCAACTGTCGCCTGATCCGATATGATTCTAAAATGGCAGCTTATCGCCAGTTCAAGTCCTCCTCCAAGTGCCGGTCCATTTATCGCAGCAATGACAGGTTTTTTTAGAGCTTCAATTTCATCACATAGCGCTTGACCCCCTTCAGCAAGAGCCAACCCCTGTTTCTGATCACCAAGTTTTGAAACGAATTCTTTTATGTCTGCTCCAGCCACAAAGAAGCGGCCCGCACCTGTAATGACAATAGCCCTTGTTTCATCATCACGCTCCAGTTGCTGAAAAAGCGTTCTTAATTCTTGAATACAAGAAGTAGAAAGTGTATTTGCAGGTGGATTATTCAATGTAATTGTCGTAATATAATTTTCATTTTTAAGTGTAGCGTATTGATAGTTCAAGATTTTCCCTCCTGATGAAAATGGTAGTTAAATAGAAAAGCCCCCTCTAATTATCCTTTTTTCTACCATTAGAGAGGGCAATTAAATTGATTGCTAATTTTAAAACCAGCGTTCCGTTACTACTTTTTTACGTGTGTAAAATTGCACACCATCTTTACCATTGGTTCCTAGGTCTCCGTAAAACGAAGCCTTATTTCCGGCAAATGAAAAGAACGCCATTGGAGCTGGCACGTTTACGTTTACCCCAATCATGCCGGCGTCAATATTTTCACGGAACTGTTGGACGCTTTTGCCGCTCGACGTATAGATAACTGCACCGTTCGCAAATTTAGACTGGTTGGCTAGTTCAATTCCTTCATCAAGGTCTTTTACACGAACGACACTTAATACAGGTGCAAAGATTTCGTCCTGCCATATTTTCATATCCGGTTTCACGTGATCGAAAATCGTAGCACCCACATAGTATCCTTCCTCTTTACTTGGGTCGCGACCATCCACAGTTAATGTTGCTCCTTCTTTTACACCGCTGTCAATATAATCAAGGACACGGTTTTTGTGAACTTCACGAATCAATGGGCCAACGAAGTGATCTTCCGATGTACCTTCTCCTGTTTTTAGCTTGCGTGTTTCAGAAACGAGCAATTCCATAAATTCATCCGCGACCTTATCAGCGACTGCTACAACTGAACATGCCATACAACGTTCTCCGCTGCTGCCAAACGCCGCTCCAATAATTCCTTGAACCGTTTTTTTAAGATGGCAATCTGCAAGAACAACAGCATGATTTTTTGCTCCTGCCAATGCTTGGACCCGCTTCCCGTTAGCCGTTCCGGTTTGATACACATATTTAGCGACCGGCTCTGAGCCAACGAAGGAAATGGCTTTGATGTCATCGTTCTCCAATAAGCCATTCACAACATCTTTAGCTCCATGTACGAGGTTCAAGACACCTTTCGGAAATCCTGAGTCATAGAATAGCTCTACTAGCTTTTCTGCAAGTATAGGAGTGCGTTCTGAAGCTTTTAATACGAACGTATTTCCGCATGCAATGGCAAGTGGGAACATCCACAAAGGCACCATCATCGGAAAGTTAAATGGTGTGATACCAGCAACCACTCCTAAGGGATAGCGCCAGATTGATCCATCTATTCCTTCAGCAATGCCTGGCAAAGCTTCGCCCATCATCAAAGTGGGTGCCGCTGTTGCAAGCTCAACCACTTCGATACCACGCTGTACTTCTCCTCGCGCATCCTTTAACGTTTTGCCGTTTTCCGTTGTAATAATTTCAGCCAGCTGTTCTTTATGTTCTTGAAGGAGGTGCAGGTATTTGTATAACAGTCTTGCACGGTTTGGTACAGGTACTGCTCCCCAAGTCTTATAAGCGTTATGAGCAGCCAATACGGCGTTATCTACATCAGCTTTCGTAGAAAGAGGGACATAGGCAATCACTTTTCCGTTTGCTGGATTCACTACTTCTTCCACTTCGGTTCCTGTGGAATCAACCCATTCTCCATTAATGTTATTCTGCAACTTTTTTATATTGGTAATAATCATCTACTTTCTCACCTCTCCTTATAAAATGGTTGTCTTCTGGCCACTTATTTTTTTGTATAAAACAGACATATCATTTTCTGCATAGCCGTTCTTTTCAGCATCTTCATACAAGTCGAAGAGAATTTTACTTACCGGAAGATCTACGTTGTTCTTTTCAGCTAAATCTATTGCAAAGCCAAGATCTTTTCGCAACAACTTTAAAGAAAAGCCAGGTTCATAGTTGTCATTGGCTATGAAACTCTTATAGTTCCGCTCATAGATACGGCTCTGACCATAACTGACGTTCAGCATCTCAAACAACCGGTCAAGATCGAGATTACTATTCTTAGCAAGGTGTAAAGCTTCACTAACGCCTGCTGTATAAAATCCAATCAGGAGGTTGTTGATTAATTTTGTATTCGTACCGCTGTCGACCCTTTCGTTCACGTGAAAAATATTCTCGCCCATCGCTTTGAAAACGGGCATCGCCTTATCGAAAACGGACTTTGAACCTCCTACCATAAAAGTAAGTGTCCGGTTTATCGCCCCTATCACACCACCGCTGACGGGTGCAGCTAGAAAATAAATACCTTTTTTCTGGGCTTCCTCTTCAATGCGCAAATTTAGTTCTGGCGAGACCGTACTCGTATCAATCAGGAGGATGCCAGCTTCAGCCAGGTGAACAAGCCCCTCTTTTCCTAAAAAAACCTCTTCTACTGCGTTTGATGAAGGAAGGCTAGTAAGAATAACATCACATAGGTCAATCATCTTTTCAACGGATATGCCTATCGTGCCCCCCGCTTGATGAAAGGACATCTCAGCTTCTTTGTTCAGATCCATTCCATACACAGTAAAGTTTGACATAAGTAGATTTTTCGACATAGGAAGACCCATATTGCCCAAACCGATAAACCCGATCTTTTTCACAGAACTTCACTCCGTTCACACGATATATTTTTCCTGATCAGCCATTTTTTCAGCAATTTCACGTTTTTGAGTAAACAAGTTTCTGTAGAGTGGGACAGGAAGATTGCGTACCTCATTCAATACGAGTATTTTTTCATCTTCTGTTTCTATACCCGATAAGAGGGAGACCGCCAATTCTTCAACTCTGCGGTAGCCTTCTTCACAAATCACGTTTATCATCATCACTTTTAGCTTCTCTTTTTCTTTGCTATTTTTCTGTATGGCTTTCCCCGTTCTTAAATATGAGGATTCCATGACATAAATTTCTTTCTTCATGTCAGCTAGCAATCTCGAATATTCTTGCTCCTGCTGGATGTTAATACGAGAGAATGCCAATGCTTTTAAAGATCTGTAAAGAAGCCCGTATGAGAGCTGTATGAATTGAAGGTTACGATTCCCTTGATTATTAAGTATCGTTTCATAACCTGTGTTTGTGATTTGATCCACGTTTTTCATCAATAGTTTGGCGATTGTCAGTCGATTGATCTCGTTTGTTCCTTCGAAAATTCGGCTGATTCGTGCATCCCGATATAATCGTTCCACTTCATATTCCTGCATGTATCCATAGCCGCCATGAATCTGTACGGCTTCATCGACAATCCTATCGAGTACTTCAGAGCAGATTACTTTATTAACCGCACATTCAGACGCATGATTTGCTAGTTTACGAAGTTTTTCGTCTATAGACTCAGCAGAGTCAAAAACATGGTCCAAGCTATCTGCCGTCCTGTAGGCTGCACTTTCAGCTCCATAAATCGAGACTGCCATATCTGCAATCTTTTCTTGGATCATTGAATAATTGATAATTGGCCGATTAAACTGTTTACGCTGTTTGGCGTAGGTTACGGCAAGCTTTAATGCTTGCTTTGATGTTCCGATGTTCGAGAACGCGAGCTTTAATCTGGCCATATTTAATATGTTCAATGCCACGTAATGACCTTTTCCGACTTTTCCTAGAACATTTTCTATGGGGATACTGACTTCATCAAGTACCAAGGTTGCTGTGGATGACCCTTTAATTCCCATCTTTTTTTCTTCGGGTCCGACAGAAACGCCTTTAAACGACCGCTCTACGATAAATGCGGTCATCCCTTCATAGGTTTTCGCAAATACAACATATACATCAGCCACTTGCGCGTTAGTAATCCATTGTTTTTCACCATTTAAAATCCATGCCGTTCCATGTTCATTTAAAACAGCTAATGTTTTGGCGTTTAATGCATCAGATCCTGCGTTAGGCTCTGTTAGAGCATACGCTCCGATCCATTCTCCGGATGCAAGCTTCGGCAAGTATTTTTGTTTTTGTTGTTCAGTTCCATAATAAATATAAGGTAATGTCCCTACACCTGCATGAATATTAAAAGAGACACTGAACGATCCCCCAGCTCCCATCTTCTCGGCTACAATCCCTGAAATTTTCTTACTAAGAGACAAACCGCCATATTCTTCTGGAACTTCTATGCTGAGTAAGCCAAGCTCGCCCGCTTCTCTAAATAGTTTTCTTACGCTCTCGTGATCGTGCTGATCTATTGATTCAAGCAGGGAAGTCACTTCGTTTTTAACAAATAACTCTGTAGTTTTTGCAATAAGCTGATCTTCCTCACTAAAATCTTCTGGAGTAAATCCTTCAGCAGCGGATTCCAGATGAGAAAAGAAAGATTCATTCCATCGTAACTCTGCTTCGCCCATTACTTTCCTCCTCACTTCCACTAAAAAAATCAGCTTAAAAAAAGGCGATGATTTTAGCTCACCTCTTTGTTCTGGGTACTAATCATCGCCTTCTTAGCTCATGGAAAGTTCTTACGATTTATGCTCTTCTGTAAGGACCGTTTTTGCCATTTCATTATCCAATTTTTCAAAGTCATAATAGGATATCGTGTCATACAGCTCACTTCTTGTTTGCATATCCTTGAGGGCTTCTTTTTGTGTACCTTCCTTTTTAATCAGCTGAAACGCTCGTTCGAATGCTTTGGCAGCCACTCGTAACGATGTTACTGGGTAGATGACCATTTGAAAGCCCATATCCTGGAATTCTTCCGCTGTATAGTAAGGTGTCTTGCCAAACTCGGTCATGTTGGCAAGAAGAGGTACTTGAATTCGGTTTCGGAACACCCGAAATTCTTCTTCTGATTCAAGTGCTTCAGGGAAAATTGCGTCAGCTCCTGCCTTTACATACTCAGATGCTCTTTGGATCGCACCTTCTAATCCTTCACTGTTGCGAGCATCCGTCCTCGCAACTACAATCAATGACGGAGCAACTTCTTTGATCACTCTTATCTTTTGTACCATTTCTTCGATCGATACTAGCTGTTTTCCATTGAGATGACCGCACTTTTTAGGAAGCTGCTGATCTTCCAATTGAACAGCTGCAACACATGCTTCCATCATTTCTCTAGCTGTTCGAGCTACATTCAAGTATCCACCGTACCCGGTATCTATATCTACTAACACTGGTAGATTCGTAGCTCGCACAAGATCTCTCGCACGGTCTGCCACCTCTGTTGAAGTGATGATACCGAGATCGGGAAGCCCTTTGCTAGCTGTATAGGCTGCACCGGATAAATAAAGAGCTGAAAAGCCTGCTTGCTTAGCAACCAATGCAGCCATGGCATCATGTGTACCTGGAATCTGCAATATCGATTCATTGGATATCAGCTTCTGAAATTGAACAGCAAGTTCTTTTTGTGATAACGGTTGATCTACAATCCATGCCATCTTTTGGCCACCTCCTATTTAGATGAACAAATCAACAAATTCGTTTACTCTCACAGTTTCTAATTTTTCCAAGTTATCGCAAGTTTCTTCGATTAGACGCTGCTGTTTGCCTGAATAGTGTGTTTTAATATTGTTCATGAATTTTTCCTTAATCTTCGGAATCGCTTCTTCACGACGGAAACGATGACCCAATGGGTACTCTAATTCCACGTTTTCGGTTACTGTTCCATCTGTGAATTTAATCTGTACACTGTTGGCGATTGAGCGCTTGCTCGGATTGAGGTAATCTTCACTATATTGTTTGTTTTCTACCACTGTCATCTTTTCACGCAATGCATCAATTCTTGGATCCTCTGCTGCTTCATTCTCGTAGTCTTCTGCTTTAATATCGCCTTTTAGCAATCCAATAGCGGTAATGTACTGCAAACAATGATCGCGATCCGCCGGGTTATGTAGCGGGCCAGTTTTATCAATGATACGAATAGCTGATTCATGTGTTATAACTTTAATCTCTTCGATCTCATCAAGTCGGTTCACAACTTGTGGATGAAGCTTAACTGCACATTCCGCTGCTGTCTGGGCATGGAATTCAGCTGGATAAGATACTTTAAATAGAACGTGTTCCATCACATAGGAATCAAGCGCACGGCCAAGTACTAGTTCTTTCTTATTAAAAAGGACATCCTGAAAGCCCCAACCTGGTGCAGATAGTCCAGTCGGATAGCCCATCTCTCCTTTTACCGCCATCATAGCCAAGTGGACGCCTCTGCTCGTTGCATCACCTGCCGCCCATGATTTGCGTGAACCAGTATTTGGAGCATGTCTATAGGTTCTTAAACTAGAATTGTCAATCCAGGCATTTGAAAGTGCGTTGATAATTTCCTGACGCGTTCCGCCTAACATCTTTGTTACAACAGCAGTCGTTGCGATTTTCACAAAAAGGACATGGTCGAGACCTACACGGTTCAAGCTGTTTTCCAATGCGAGAACACCTTGAATCTCATGTGCCTTAATCATCATCTCTAAAATATCCCGAACTAAGAGTGGTTCTTTTCCTTCAGCAATCTGCACTCGGCTTAAGTAATCGGCAACGGCAAGAATACCCCCAAGATTATCAGAAGGATGGCCCCATTCAGCGGCTAACCATGTATCGTTATAGTCTAGCCATCGAATCATGCACCCAATGTTAAATGCACCTTTTACAGGATCAAGAACATATGGTGTGCCTGGCACTCTTGTTCCATTAGGTACAACTGTACCAGGTACGACTGGTCCTAAAAACTTTGTGCATTCTGGATACTTCAATGCAAGAATTCCACAACCGAGTGTATCGAGTAATACATAGTGCGCTGTTTGATACGCTTCTGTACTAGTGATGTCTTTATACAATACGTAATCTGCAATCTCTTCCAATAAAACGTCTGTTTTTGTATTTTCGTTTGTTTTTAGCATGGGATACCTTCCTTTTCTGTTCTAAGTTGATTATGATGAAAATGGGTATTCGCCAAAATATCCATTTTTGCTCGGTGGGCGGCAATCACAACTCCCCAGTTGTTGAATGAAATACTCGTCGCTCACCTGTATAATGTACGCGCGGACGGAACAGCCGATTGTTTGAATGCTGCTCAATAACATGTGCAGAAAGCCCTACAGTTCTTGCACTAAAAAAGATCGGTGTATATAGCGGAATCGGAATCCCCAGCATCCAATAGACTGGAGCTGCATAATAATCCAGGTTCGGATAGATGCCTTTCTCCCTCTCCATAATTCTTTCACCTGCTTCACACATTTCATATAAGGTATGATCGCCTTTTAGATCACACAGCTCCTTTAATGCTTGCTTCATCATCAAAGCCCGTGGATCCATCTTTTTCATGTAAACGCGATGACCGAAGCCCATGATCTTTTCTTTTTTGAATAGCTTAGTTTCCAGCAATTCTTCAAACTTTTCTACATTGCCTGCTTCATTGAGCATATACATGACAGCCTCATTGGCGCCTCCGTGTAAGTTTCCTTTTAAGGATGCGACTGCACCGGTTAACGCACCGTACAGATCGGACTGTGTAGAAGCGATAACTCTTGCTGTAAATGTAGAATTCGGCATCTCATGTTCACTGTAAAGGACTAGGGAACGGTCAAATATTTTTTCTTCTAATGGCGTAGGGATACGTCCTGTGATCATATAAAAGAAATTGGCACTATAGGAAAGACTTTCGTTAGAGCGGATCGGTTCCAATTTCTGAATGACCCGATAGCTGTTCGCCACTATATTTGGCACCTTTCCGAGCAGCTGATACGCTCGATTTTTATTAACGGATAGCGAGCGCTCATCAAGGTTACTGTCATATCCTGCAAGTGCTGAAATTCCTGTTCGAAGTCCATCCATCGGATGAGTATTCTCCGGAAGATGTTTAAAGATGTTCAAAAGCTCTGAAGGAATTTCATATTCACTTTTTAACTTCTGTTCCAATGTTGCTTTTTCTGCAGAATCAGGCAATCTTTCTTCTAGCAGAAGATGGACAATATCTAGATATTCTTTCGATTGAGATAGTTTAATAAGATCATAGCCTTGTATGACAATTTCACTTTGCACCGTATCTAAAAACGAAATCTTCGTTTCTGCTGCAATGACACCATCTAACCCAGGAAAAAATTTCTCATTCGCTCCCAATCTTCTTCCTCCCATCTCCAAATAGCTCTTCCATTATTAATTTGTAAGCCCTTTCAAGATTGCTCGAAAAAAATTCTTTTTCCTCACTCAATCCTGTTCGCATCGCAATTTCTTCCAACTGCTCCTCATAATAAAAAGGCAGCATAAAGCGATTATTACCACTAAAATTGTTCATAATACACGTCTTAAAATAATCCATAAAATACTCTACTGTTCCAAACAAAGAAGTCCACCTCTAATCTTTCCTACTTAAAAAATGCCAATAAAAAAACAACTTCCTGAAAGAAGTTGTTAAGATGAACCGATGGTTAAATAAACATGTTTTTCATTAATTAAAAAACATGTTCCTATCGCTCGCACTTAACACCCCCTATCCTCGTAGGTATTGATGTATGCTGAAACAGGCAGGTCTCCTGGCTTATGATCATCGCTTTTCGAACCTTCCCACCTTCATATAGCTGAAGGCAGTGGATGTTTCGAATCGCTCCCAAATACAGTTGCGGGACAGCGTCGGGCTTAAACCGAACTTCCCTTTTAAGCAGTTGATTTTAAAAAATCATCTGCACCTATTTCTACACATATTTAGTTTTCATTTCAAACATATCAAATATTTAGAAAATTTACAAATAAAAATAAAAAAGATAATCAGCCTTCATTCCAGCTGATTATCTTCAAGTAATACTTCATAATAGATATCCAATCATCCAAACTTCTTATTGATTCTGCATTGTTTAAATCCCTCGTGTGCATTTAACTTTTAATCACGAGTAGCTTTTCTCTTGTTTTTACTGCTGCTTCAACCATCTTCTTCAATGCTGCAATGGTCTCGTCAATTCCACGTGTTTTTAAACCGCAGTCAGGATTGATCCAGAACAAAGTTGGGTCAAGGACCTGAAGGGCACGATCAATATTTCTTGTCAGCTCTTCAAGTTGTGGTACACGTGGGCTGTGGATATCATAAACACCAAGGCCAATGCTTTTGTCATAAGTATTTTCTTCAAAGGCATAAATTAACTCTCCCTGACTTCTTGAAGTTTCAATGGAAATAACATCCGCATCGAGCGCTTTAATCGCATTGATAATATTTTTAAAATCTGAATAACACATGTGAGTGTGAATTTGTGTTTCGTTTTTGACAGATGATGTTGCAAGTTTAAACGCGTAAATGGCTGAATCAAGATAGCTCTCCCATTTATCCTGCTTTAATGGCAACCCCTCACGAAGTGCAGGTTCATCAACTTGAATCATTTGAATTCCATTTTCCTCAAGTAACTCTACTTCTTTTCTCAGCGCAAGTGCAATTTGATTGGCAACATCAAAGCGTGAAATATCATCCCGTGCGAACGACCAGTTTAATATGGTAACGGGACCGGTCAGCATTCCTTTAACCGGTTTAGTTGTTAACGATTGAGCATAAAGCGTTTCAGTAATAGTCATTGGTTTCTTGAAGGCAACGTCACCATAAATAAGCGGAGGTTTCACACAACGGGAGCCATATGACTGGACCCAGCCAAATTTTGTGAACTGAAATCCAGCTAACTTCTCTCCAAAATATTCAACCATGTCGGTACGTTCAAATTCTCCATGGACAAACACATCCAAACCAAGATCTTCTTGAATGTCAATCCATTTTTTAATTTCTGCTTTTATAAATTTTTCATATTCATCATTTGTCAAGTTCCCTTTTCTCCAACTTAACCGTTGTTTTCTTAATTCCTGTGTTTGAGGAAAGCTTCCAATAGTTGTAGTTGGGAGTAGTGGTAATTGAAATATGTCTGCTTGAAATTGTTTACGAACTATAAACGGCGCCTCGCGCTCTGCTTTATAATTATCAAGGCTCTGAACGGCTTTCTGAACTTCTTTATTGTTTCGATCAGATGAATGATTTAATGCAGAAATAGCTGTTACACTCGCATCTATTTCTGACTCTATTGATTCTACCCCAACCTGGATGCATTTTGTTAAAAGTACTATTTCGTGTAATTTTTCATCAGCAAATGATAACGCATCTTTTAAAATCCTAATAATTGAATCTTCATTTTTCACTGAAACAGGTACATGCAATAAGCTTGAAGAAGGTTGTACAATGAGATGATTTATCGGCACAAATTCCGTAATTTCTTTAAGTAAGGATCGTTTATGATCTAGGTTTGCTCGCCAAATATTACGCCCGTCAATTACTCCAGCAGCAAGAATTTTATCTTTTGGAAAACCAGATTTCTTCAGAGACGTAAGGTTTTGACCATGATCATAAACAAAATCTAGTCCGATTCCATGAACTGGAAGAGAGATGACATCTTCGTAATGTTCCAAACTATCAAAATAGGTTTGTAAAATGACTTTTAGGTTTGGTGCTGCATTATTCAAAGTTTGATAAACATCCTGAAATAAAGCAATTTCTTCTTTTGAGATCGTTGTAGACAAAATAGGCTCATCGATTTGCACCCACTCTACGCCTTCTTTTTGCAATTCACGTAAAATTTGTGCATAGATGGGTACAAATTGATTAACTTTTGTTTTAAACTCATTGTCTTTATATCCTTTAGATAATTTAACGAATGTTATTGGTCCTAAGATAACAGGTTTTCCGTCAATATCTAGTTTTTGTTTAGCCTCTTTATAAAATTGAAGTGGACCGTTCTCAACAAGAGCAGGCAAGGTTTCATTTAGTTCTGGCACAATATAGTGATAATTTGTGTTAAACCACTTTGTCATTTCAGAAGCAACCGCTCCTTCTGTACCTCGGGCTATTTCGAAATAGGTTTTAAGTGATACTTTTCCGCCGTCGTATTTAAAGCGCTTCGGTACAAGACCGAACATAACAGCTGTGTCCAGTACATGATCATACAGACTAAAGTCTCCCACCGGAATTAGATCAATACCTTGCTCCTTTTGTTTAAGAAGATGCTGCAGACGAATCTCTTCTATTCGTTTTAAAAATTCCTCTTGTTCAATTTTACCTGACCAAAACTGTTCAAGAGCTTTTTTCCATTCACGGTTTTCACCAATTCTCGGATATCCTAAATTTGAGCTTTGCACCTTGTTAACCATATTTACACACTCCTTGTATATTTTTATTTTCTTTCTTTTACCAAAAAATCTCTCTTTTCAAATAGGAAAAGAGAGATTCATCCATAGTTAACTAGAGTTGAGACCTTGTGGTATTCTCAACACGAATCCTCACCCCCCTCTATACATCCGTAGAGTACAAGCGCACACAACAGGCAGGTCTCCTGACTTAGGTTCACAGCAATTTACCACTTCCCATTCCATTCAATATGAAACAGTGGCTATTGATAAATCGCTCCCCATCACAGTGGCGGGACCGTGCCGGCATTTAACCGGTCTTCCCTTTTAAGCTGTGTAAATTACTTACAAAGCACCTGGTGCATTTCATATGCAGTTTTTTAAAAATACAAAAAGCCCCTCTATCAAAATATAGAGAGGCTTTTATTACTTATGTAATCCTCTCTTATCTATCAAAGCAATCTGTTGCTTTGCAGGAATTAGCACCTTTTCAACATAGTTGTTGAATGGTTGCTGGGTTTCATAGGGCCAGTCCCTCCACCTCTCTAAATAAGAGTTATATTTTTTTGAAAGTTTTGAAATTATTAGCTATATTAGCATTATATAATGAGTATGTCAAAATGAATTTTATACAACACATTTTTATAAAATATAAATAATTCATTAAAGATTGCTTTCTACGCTCTATTTGAGCGCTACTAAAAGTTAATTTTTCATAAAATATAAGATATTTAAAATGTTTGTAGAAGTTAAATTCAATTTATAGTTCGATTTATACGATCAGTTGGTGTAGACTATGGTAATAATCATTTAAGAAAGGTTAGGATAAATGAATAATTTAGATGGGGATTTTTTCGTTAAAGCTCTTAACCATACAGGAGTGGGTCTCGTCGTAACTGATCCTACTTTAGAAGATAATCCAATTGTATACGTTAACCAAGGTTTTTTGGACATGACCGCTTACAATCAAGAGGATATTTTAGGTCACAATTGTCGTTTCCTACAGGGTGAGAATACAGATCAAAAAGATGTGCAGAAAATAAGTAGTGCGCTCAAGAAATTTGAAAGTGTGAATGTTGAAATTTTGAACTACCAAAAAAACGGAACCCCGTTTTGGAACAAATTAACTATAGATCCCATTATTAATGATCAAGATAACAAAACATATTTCGTTGGCGTGCAAAAAGACATAACAAAAATAAAGAATGTTGAACTAAATTATTTAGAAGCTCTTGAAGAAGTTAAGAGATTAGCTTGTCCGATCGTTCCACTTGTTCACAACATGGCAGTCATGCCGTTAATAGGCAAGATGACTCATGAGCGATTAACTAGTCTGATTGAAACTGTCTCAAATGAAATCGTCAAAAACGAAATTGATATACTTGTTATAGATGTATCAGGTATAGAAAAGTTCAATAAGGAGATTTTAAGTTATATTGTAAAATTATACCAAATAATACAGCTACTTGGATCAGAATTAATTATATCTGGGATCTCACCAGATATGATAATGAACTCAATTGATATAGACATCATTTCATCAAGTAGTATAAAAACTTATCGATCTCTAAAGGAAGTAATTGCAACCATTTTATAAGTTTCGTATATGATTTGATAATAGATGGAGCGAATTCCAAAGGTGATGCGTTATTCTTCGCTCCAACCTTTGTCCTTTTTCCAAACAATAAAAAGTTTTCAATAACTTTCCTTCCACCCATACAGCAGATCAGGCAAATTCTCTTCATTCTCATTTCCTCTTCCAATAACCTTAAACCCGTTCTTCTCGTAGAAGCGTTGTGCATTCATGTTTACTTCAAATGTCCTCAACGTTAACCTGCCGCAGGAGTGCTTCTTTGCTAGTTGAAGCAATGCCTGGCCAATACCCATTTTTTGATAGTCGCTATGAACATACAGCTGGCTGATTTCTGTTTGATTATAAGCAATCAATCCAACAACTATTGCATCAACAATCGCTAATTCGACGACAAACTCTTTAGTTAGAATACTATTCAGAAAGTACACATGATTTTCAAAACTATGAGACTCTTTTACACCTATTGCCTCGAATTTACTATCACGCCACATCTTAACGGTTTGTTCAGCATAATCAGATGAATAGGTTATGATATTAAAATGTAGTCCCTTCAATTTAATCTCTCCCTTCAAAAAGCATTATCACTCTTCCCAATTATAAAGCTAACAATTGATTTAAAACAGAATCAAGAGGGTTCACCTAGAACTAAAGCGAATAAGAAGGGAGAGCTCAAATGTTTTAAAACAGCGGTAAAGGAGAATATGATGAAACTACTTCATTCAGTAAAAGAGTATATAGATCAACACTATCACATACCAAAGGGATTGATTGGTACATATATCGTAGAAAAGATGGTCAGACAACACAAACCTGAAACAGAGTGGACAATAGGACAATTGGAGCTACAAGAACAAGATAAAGTGTTAGAACTTGGTTGTGGTGCAGGTTATGCCATACAAATGATCACAGGAACATATCGTGTTCAGGAAATTGTAGGTTTAGATCTGTCTTCAACTGCGATACGGTCGGCTGCGGCACGTAATAAAAAGGAAATCAATAATAAAAGAGCTAAATTGGTTCAAGCAAATTTTAATAAACTTCCATTTAGTAACGATATGTTTACCAAGTTGTATACTATCCAAACCATATATTTTTGGAGTGAGGTCAATACCATCATTTCAGAAATCTATAGAGTTCTTAAGCCTGGTGGATTGGTGGTTATTACTTTTTCTAATGGTAAAGATAATGAAACTTGGGAAAGTGTGAAGGAAGTCTCAGAAAATCAAGTGATGCCGTTCATGATAGATATTGGATTTGAGAAGGTTTCCTTAGTAGGAGGACCTGATTCTCGGGGTTTTCATACAGTTTCTATCAAAGGTGTAAAGGTGTAAAGGTGTAAAGGTGTAAAACATTTTTCATTAAAGCTTATAACAGACGTCAAGATAAAAAATTGGCATCTGGTATTCTTTTTTCTATATCTTACAGTTAAAAATAGGTCTTCTAAGCAGTACATCTATTGGTTTCTTTCTAATGAGTAGAAAATGGGTAATAAGTGCGATTAGTATTCCGTTCAATGCTCCAGCTATCACATCAAATGGATAATGAACGCCCACCCATACTCTTGAAAATGTGATTAAGATTGCGAAAAAGCACCATATATATCTATACCTAAATGTTACCAACATTAAGGTTACAGCAATTGAAATTGCAGCAGATGCATGATCACTAGGAAAAGAAGAGTTAGCAGCATGCTCTACCAATTGAACGATGTCATGCGTAATAAATGGCCTCTCTCGATAAAGGAATTGCTCAATCAATCGATTTATTGAGTAAGATAATGAAAATGCAACCAACGCTTGAAATACGATTATCCTGTCAGTTTTTTTATTTCTCCACCACAGCATGATCAATAATAAAACAAATGCATACTGAACGTATTCCGCAAAGAAAATCATGAAATTATCGATTAGCGGATAGCTTGAAACGATTTTGTTAATTAACATAAACCACTTATAATCTGTTTCTAGAATCATATTCCCTCCTATAATTAAAATCTTTCTTTTAAGAATAATGAAAGTTGTAAGGTTTTCATATGATTCCTCTCTAACAGATTTATGTAATTTGCAGAATTTTTCTAAAACAAAAAAAACAGCCATATAGGCTGCCATACATTTATTTCGTTTGTGAAGGTGTAGATATTAGCTGAGTTATGTAACCTTTTAAATCAAAATCCTTGCTACCTGCATACTCGCTTAGTTTCACAGTCGTCATTAGCATTTTAGTTCCTCCTAAAATGAGTTTATTGTTATTAGTATTATTACCAAACTGGTAAGCTATTAAACTCATTTTAGTAAATTTTTTTGATTTGCTTGATTGTGATATAAAAGATGCCTCATTTACTTAATACACAACTTATTATTTGTGACCCCGCTTTTGGACGTCTAACGAGTTCCCCGCTACAGTTCATGCAAATATGATTCATCTCTGTTGTGCATGTTGGGCAATACGTACATTCATGGACACAAATGTAAGCATCCGACTTTTCATGAAGCTCTACAGAACATTTTTCACATTGCTTTCTCATCTCTAACATTTTATTAACCCCTTTTTGTTGTAATTATCTCTTACATATATTATATTTTTCCTCAGAACTGTTTTAACATGGAATATTAACGCTATTTCTTATGGATTTCTTTGAAAACATCGGAAAAAGAATGAATGCTCCTAAATTTTTAAAGTCGAGGAGAAAGATATGGACGAAATTGATAAAGAGATCCTTTTACATTTGCAGCAAGATGCTCGAGTATCGATTACGGCTTTAGGTAAGAAAGTTGGTCTTTCAAACCCTGCCGTTCATGAACGAGTTAAGAAGCTGGAGGATAAGCAGATTATTGAGGGTTATAAGGCAATTATTAATCCTGAAAAAATGAATAAACCGGTTATGGCTTTTATCTTATATGACAATACGAAATGCAAGCAGTTTGTTGATTTCTGTAAAGACCACCGTGATGTGATCGAATGTCACCGCCTAGCTGGGCAGTATAACTATCTGATTAAAATCGTTACCCATTCCGTACAATCCTTGGAAAGTTTCATAGATGAATCCATGTCATTTGGACAACCTTCTACGTTAATCAGACTTTCATCACCCGTATCGGATAAATCTTTAAGTTAAATAAACAGAATAGGAAAACCAAAAAAAGACTGAAACATAAGGTTACAAAACATCCCTTTGATCAGTCTTTTCTCTGTTTTCGTATGATGAATTAAGTAACTTTTACTAAAAATGGCTTGTTAGGTAATTGTTCTTAATTATCACTCCGTATTTTTTGAAGAGCTATAGGAGGAGAACCTTCATAAACCCTTTGATGAACTTTTGCTGCACATTCTTCTGGAGTATATAAGGAAGTATCCACCTCTAAATCATAAATACCAGGAATATGAACAAGTTTCTGCCAGAGTTCTATTGGTCTTGGTATCTTTCCTTCCGATGTATAGCCTTTTTGCCAGGTTTCTATCCGTCGTTTCATCACAGTTTCAATTGGACAGCGCACACCAATCAACCATGCTGGTGTCCCGTTAAGAATCTGTGCAGCTTGCTTAATAATATTACGCTCTAGAGAATAACCATCATGATGACCAACATCCACTATGACATTCAAGCCTTCACGACTGAAAGCTACAATTGATTTGTACATAGCAAGATACATTCTCTGTATAATTGGTTCCAAATCTGGCCTTTCCCCACCTGGTCTTAAACCTATGCTTGGTTGAAATTTCTCAGGTGTCATATCCATGATTCGGTCCACCCCAATATTCATCCATACACCTTCAAATTCATTTTGAATCACTGAGGCAATGCTCGATTTCCCTGATCGAGGCGTACCATTTAGGATAATAATCCTACCCTGTATTTCTGTTTGATCCATACTAAAACTCCTTTTGTCTTTGATCAAGTCATTCAAAGGCAAGGTGTGCTCCCTATTTAAAACAAAGTTGTAAGAGACTGATAATTTAGTTTATCCTGCTGAAGCTTGGTTAAACTGTTATCAAGATGCTGCAGAAGTAAAGCTCGTAAGTTTTCTTCTTCTCCCTTTTCAATGTATTGGATCATTCGCTCGTGTTCAAGGATATCTAGTTCTTCATTGCTAGAATCTTCATTAAAGACATCATAGAGCACCATATAAATTGTTATCTGACTCAAAATTTTCTTCATAAATTCAATTAAATACCTGTTTCCACTTGCTGTTGCTAAGACTAGATGAAAAGCATTGTTTTTCTCTTGATACGGAACGATCTTTCGTTCTATAAAAGCGGTCCTCATTTCAATAAGAAGTTGTTTAAGTTGTTCAACGTCATCCGAGCCAAGATTGGAGAACCCTTTCTGAATCGACATTTCCTCAAGCGTTTTTCTCATCTCAAACGCTTGAATCATTTCTTCGATCGTTGGTTGAACAATGAATGCTCCTTTGTTTGGAATAACATTCACTAACCCTTCTGATTTCAGCTTCATGATTGCACTTCGAATTGGCGTCCTGCTCGCATTGACCTTCTCAGCAATGGCACTTTCAAATAACTGGTTACCTGGTGCAATTTGTCTATTCAAGATTGCGTTCTTTATTAAGTGATAAACTCTTTGTTCTACTGTTTCTTTACGCATTTTAAAATTACCTGCCTAACCGTTCTTTTGCCTTATTCTAACATAGATCTAAATAATTGAACAAAATTGTAGAACAATCTTGTTCGAAGGAATTCGTTATGATATATTATCCTAGGTATTCAGGTTGAACGGAGTGATAATATGAACCATACAGGAAAAGAAATTACATTAATTATTATAGGATCCCTGTTCTTTGCACTAGGGGTAAATTGGTTCGCCATCCCAAACGAATTAGGTGAGGGCGGCGTTACCGGTATTTCGATGACTCTATATTATGTATTAGGCTGGTCACCAGGTCTTACAAACTTTATTATGAACGGTTTCCTTTTAGCCATAGGTTATAAAGTCTTAAATAAACGAGTGACATGGTATACGATGGTTGCTATCTTCTTTACCTCTCTATTTATTCATTTAACAGAAGGTATGGGTAACCCTGTTGACATTATGCTTGGCACTGTTTTTGCAGGTGTATTCATCGGAATCGGGTTGGGGCTCGTGTTGCGTTCAGGCGGAACAACAGGTGGCTCGACCATCATTGCGCGAATGCTGAATCAGCATTTCGGCTGGGGTGTAAGTACGACTATGTTTGTTTTTGATATTCTGGTCGTTATTGGTTCCGCATTTGTCATCGGGATCGAAAATACGATGTACACAGGAATTTCCATTTATATTAGCACAAAGATTTTGGACTACTTAATTGATGGTTTTGATACTAGAAAAGCTGTTACGATCATTTCTGAAAACACGGACGAAATTGCTAAGAAAGTAAGCGATGAAATGGATCGTGGCGTTACCATTATTAATGCAAGAGGTCATTACTCAAACGAAGCTAAAGATATTTTATACGTTGTGATCAATAAACAAGAGCTATTTCTGTTAAAGAAGATGATCCAACGTGTTGACGAAAAAGCATTTGTTGTAGTCCATGATGTAAGAGATGTATTTGGAGAAGGATTTACTTTTCCTAAAACTTAAGATTCACTCTCTATAAAAGTACACATAAAGGTCGATTCATTTTATTGAATCGGCCTTTTGATTTTAAAGCTCTTTTTATAGTCCTTTATTCCCCACTCTATTTGATTTTCAACAGTTAATAATTCATTACTAAACTCATTCGGTCATAAAGTAGCAAAAACACGCACAAACAAGAATTAATACTTGCAAAAACCCTTATATGTAATATATTGTTAAATATAGAATTAAAGCCTAATTAAGGAGCCCAAATATGAATCCTATCATTCCTAAAGAACCCATTATTCCAGAATTTACCGAAAGTGACGTTGAATTTTTAACCGCTATTACCTTCGAAAAGGAGTTACGTCCTCAAAAATGTGATGCACTTTTTGTATTTAGTGGTACTCATAGTGGGCATTGGGAGAAAGTCATTGAAGCTTATAATCTTAACTACGTAGACAAGATTATAGTAACTGGAGGAAGAAGCTTAACTGGTATTCCCCATCCCGATTGGGACGTGAATACAGATCGCGAAGTCTCTGAGGCACAAGTTATTGTCTCATTTTTAATAAGTGCAGGAATACCTTCACACATTATTTTTACTGAAGAAAAATCTACTAACTCTCTTGAAAATGTTATATGCGCTCTAGAAGTTTTTGACTTTACGAAGATTCAATCGTTAATGGTGGTTTGTAAAAGTCATGCTACTGGCAGACAAATAAGGACCTTAAAAAAGCATTTGCCAAATCAAATTGAGTACATTCCTTTTACATTCAATACTGTTTACAAAGGAACCGAAGTGAACAGAAACAATTGGATGGAAACAGAAATAGGAAGAAAGCGTGTGTGGGGAGAATATTTACGAATAAACCATTATGGAAGTAAAGGAGATATTCTTCCTTTGGATGTATGTCTGATAGTTTAAATCTAGTTTGATACGAATAGTAATAAAGCTCGGTCTATTGGTGTATGCGAGCTTTATTACTTTAATTGATCCAGCTCGCTTTCAGCCGAGCGGGCAATAACCACATAAGTTAAAATAGATCCGTCACTCGTAAAGAATAAGCCAACGAGAATGTAGTAACTAGCTTTGCTAATACAGCAATCATTATAAAGCGTCTTGTTTTAACACCGCTCACTCCAGCACCGACACAAATGATTTCATCTGGCAACACAGGAACGATGAACAACAAAACGATGATCCACATTTCATTCTTCTTAACAAAACGATGATATTGAACTAATTGTTTTTCATTTACTAAACGTTGTACCATTTTCATTCCAAAAGTTCGAGATAAATAAAACATCGTAAGAATCCCTAACACAGCGCCCATGAATCCTAAGATAAAAGCGGTGAACGGGCCTAGAGCAGCACTTCCCGCTACGACAGTTACTATTTCTGGAACGGGCAAGATAATGGGTTGAGCATAACATACAGAAAAATAGATAAGTTTGGCAAGTTCCAGGTTCTCGTTTAGGATCGTCTCTAACCCTTTGTTATCAAGAGTAACAATCATGCGACTCAAACCATATGTGAGAAAAATGGCTGCCATTAATAAGCTATACACAATCGAGACCGTCTTCATTTTTTCGAAAAATGTGTCCCACTTCAAACTATAAGATGCTATTAACAGGAAGATAACACTACACCCGATGATTAGAAAAAATGCTTTATATGATGGTTCAACTGTAGCTAGTGATTGAGAAAGAAGGTATATTGAAGCGAACAGTATTCCTAAATGCATGATAAAGCCATACCTATACGGATTAACGATTTTATAAGATAACGTACCTCGTTGTGTTTTTAAATTCATTTAACATCCAACCTCTTTTCTTACTGTTACATTTATTATGTAAAACAAATCTTAAGAAAAGCTTAGGAAAATTCTTAACGATTCTTAACTTTTTCCAACTAAAAAAGCTTATGAAGCCTGCTTCATAAGCTTTGATCAAATTGGAAGTTTGATAATAATCGTGAGCCAGCCAGCCATATACTCCGCTTGTATATGACCTCCATGTAGTTCTACAATCCTTTTTGAAATAGCAAGTCCAAGTCCCGTTCCTTCATGCTCGCTTCGGGCTTTGTCTCCTACTAAAAAACGCTCAAATAATTGATTAATATCTCGTACTTCTGGTCTTTCTGTTTGATTGGACAGCCTAAATTCAGCATAATTGGATTGTATGTCTAAAGTAGCTTTAACAATAGAAGGTTTCGCGCTGTACTTTATGGCATTCATAAAAAGATTGTCATAAACACGTACCATTTTTTCAATATCCATAGAAGTTAGAACTTCTTCTTTTGGTATCTCCTTTATAACAGTTAGGTTTTCCTTTTCAAAGATAGGAACGTATTCCCCGATCAATTGTTCTAATAAACCCGTCATGTCTACATCATTAATGTCTAATTTCACATCTGGACTTGTTAAACGAGTATATTCAAAAAGCTCATTGATTAGTGCTTCAAGCCGCTTTGATTTTGAGTAAGTCGTATCATGATATTCTTTTAGTTGATCTTGGCTCGAATAATGCCCCTTTCTCAGCAAGTCTAGATACCCAATAATGGATGTTAAAGGGGAGCGCAGATCATGGGATATATTTGTAATCAGTTCATTTTTCGCTATTTCAAGTTGTCTTTCATATTCAAACTTACTTGATAATTCCTTAGACATACTATTAACATCTTGGGCAAGCTTGCTTAATTCATCGTTTCCCTGCAATTCAATCGTCATTCCCAATTTTCCGTTGGCGATTTCATTAATACTTTCTGTAATACGCTTTATATAAATGATTTTGTTTCGTATCAATGCTAAGAAGGTAACAATAAAAGAAAAAATAACAAAAGTAAAAATCAGAAAAACGATAAAATTATAGGTAGTTGCACCAATATCTTCAATAGTAAGATATTGAAGATTATAGAGATGCAAAATAATTTGAGAGATGATAATCATAACCACAGTTGACACAATAAAGCTAACAGCAACTGCTACCAGGAGTTTTACAAGTAACGATATTTTAATCCGCTTTATTCTCATATTTTATAGCCGACTCCCCAAACCGTTTTGATATAGATGGGTCTCTTCGGATCTTCTTCAATTTTTTCTCTTATCTTTGTTATATGAACCATGACAGTACTGTCTGACTTATAGAAATCTTCTTGCCATACAGCTTCATATATCTTCTCAATGCTCATAACAATACCTTTATTACGGGCAAGCAGCTCTAGAATAGAGAACTCTTTCGGTGTGAGTCTGACATCATTCCCTCTCACCCATACTTGACGGGTTTCTGTATTGATCTTCAGATCTCCAATCTCAATGAATTCCCTACTTGGATCAGTATCTTGATTGTATTTTCGATATCTTCTGAGCTGGGATTTAACACGTGCCATTAATTCTAAAGGATTAAACGGTTTGGATAAGTAATCATCTGCACCAGCAGCCAGTCCTTGAATCTTGTCCATATCTTCAGACTTAGCAGAGAGCATAATAATAGGCATATTTCTCTCCTGCCTTATTCTCATACACGCTTGGATCCCATCCATCTCAGGCATCATAATATCTAATATGATAAGATCAAAATCCTTCTTCTCCAATTGTTCTAACGCATCTATTGCATTTTCCGACTGAACTGTATACATTCCTTCATTTTCTAAATAAACGGAAATCAAATTCCGAATATCACTATCATCATCAACGATTAAGACTCTAGATTGCATAAGTCCCCTCCATCTTTTCTTCTTCTAATGAACAACATAATACCATAGCAGGTGGAACATTTCGTATCTCAATACTTACATCCACTTTTGAAAAGAACTGTTCAATATATGCTTTCATTACATTTGAATATTGAAACGTAACAAACTTTCCATTCTTTCTTAACACTTTCGAAGTTTTAAACAGGATACGATTTGAAACGGTCTTTGGTAAGCTCGCAAAGGGAAGTCCTGATATGACGTAATCTACAAATGGAATACCGCATTTTTCAAGGTACCAGTCAACCTTTTCAGCTGACCCATTGTATATGTAGAGATTATCAACCTCTTTGTATTTCTGTACAAGTATTTTGTAGAATTCCTCATTGCTTTCAAATAAGATGATAATCGTTTTAGGCTTACGATTTTGTAGCACCTTTTCGGTAAAAACACCCGTACCCGGCCCGTATTCTAAAATGTATCTTGCTTGCTCAAAATTGATACTCTTTACCATCTTATCAGCTAGATAACTTGAACTTGGAAGAATGGCTCCTACTGATCGGGGATTACTTATATACTGTGCTAAAAAGGACAAAAGTTTCACAATTATTCACTCCGATTGTTTGAATGTATAGTCATTCTATAATTCAAACCTAAAGAATTAAGAGGAATAATCCTTAAGATTTCTTAAGTTTTAGGGAATAAAAAAACTGCACCTCCCTTCTATTGATGGAGATGCAGCCTTGATTTCATTTACTATTTAACTTCTACCTTATCCACTTTCCAACTTTTCTGCAGCTTTCGAATCATGATAATCTGTCCGATGTGGTAAGCATTGTGTGTAGCTGCATTCCCGATGAGTTCCCACCATTTTGCAGGGACAGGAAAACCATTTACTTCCAGCTCTGCTTTCTCTTCTGACAAAAGACCTTGCCATCTCAAAAGAACATCCAGCAGCTCTTCTTTTAAATGAGAGAAACTTTCATGTTCTGAAATCACAAAACTTTTGTCATTATCCCCAATCGAAGGCACTGCTTGTACATGAGCCTCATCGTAACGCTTTTGCCACGTCTTATTCCAATATAGAAGATGCTGAACAATTTCAGCGATACTGTGACATTGATTGTTCGGTTTCCAAAAAGCTTCACTTTCCGAAAGATTTTCTACTGACTCATTAAAGGGCAGATACCAGCTAGCATCGTTGGCATTGGCTAACAGTTGATCGGCTAAAAGATGTTTTACATGAACCATACGTTTCACTCTCCTACCTATTTGACTAACTGTTTTCATTTATGTCTATTCGATCCATTCTAGTTACTCCGTTTCTTTCCTTTATAATATTTAGGGATTATTATAAATTAGGAAACATTATCAAAAGACGTTAGATGGAGTGTTGCATATGGAATGTTGTTGCGAAAATATGAAAATCTATGAACTAAAATTAGAAGCTGATGTTGATACTGATCCTGTTTGGTGTAATCGGTGCGGCTGTAACTTAGAACTTGATGAACTACCTATTTCTTTAGAACTAAAAAAGAAGTTGCGAGATTGGGCTATTCAATACGGAGAATGGATCGATTGGGATAACGATAAATTACGTGAAAATGGTCTAGAGCTCGAAACAGAGCATAATCAAATGGGTCAATCTCTTTCATCAAAAATACAGAAAGAGCTCAAAGGCACCTACACCGTTCTTTTCTCTCCATCTCATTCTGCAATCCTTTATATGAATAAAGAATCTCGGTTATAAACACAATGAAAACCCGAATTGTTGCTGGCGGTTCCGGTTTGTTTTTTTTGATTGACTTACGCATTAACTTTATTACATATTTTGTCTATGAACTGCAGTGTTTCATCAATAATTAGCTGTTGGTCGTTGTCGAGTGTAGCCACATGGTAGCTGTTTTTTAAATGTATGACATGTTTATCTCGAGATGAAATGGAATCATAAATAATTTGAGAGTTGTCAGGTGGAACAACATGATCTTCTGTTGAAACAAAAATTAACGTGGGGCATGTGATAGTATGGAGATTTTCTTTTACTTTTTTCATTAACAATACAATTTCTTTAAGAGATTGAACCGGAGTTTTGTCATAGGCAAGTTCTTTCACATCCGGATTCTTCAAATCTGAACCTATTGCGTCTAGAAATCGGTCATTGGAATGTTGCATAGTGTCCATGTCGGGGATGTCGATCGCTGCATTAATTGGAATGATTGCTTTAATATCTGGATATGTTTCTGCAACATATAACGTAAGAGTTCCTCCCATAGAGAGACCGGTTACAAAAATCGTGTCACAACGTTCTTTTAGCCATTGGTAACCTTCTTCAATGGAAGCGATCCAATCATGATATGTAGTCTTTTCCATATCCTCATAGTGGGTACCATGCCCTTTCAGTCTCGGACCACAGACTGTATATCCTGCCTTGCTGTATGCCTCTCCTAAAGGACGCATACTTTGTGTAGAACCAGTAAAGCCATGAGAAATTAATATTCCCACCTTGTTGCCTTCAAAATAAAAAGGTTGAGCGTCAGCCAGTACTGAATGCTTCTCTTTCAAACGAATCCCTCCATTTCAGTTACAAGTTACCCTATACATTCAAGGAAGTAACGGCATTACCTGCAAAAATCCCCTTAAGTCATTCAGCTTTTGTTTCCTGATTCTTTATTTTTGACCAATCTAAAATGTACACAACAATTACATAAAGCAAGGGTATAATGAGATTTTCTACTAATTGCAGTTCTTTATATCTGAAAAAGTCGAAAGCAATTAATGTTAAATAAATAGGTACAAAATAAAATAGATATTTTTTGACTCTCCTCATCTTCACACCTCGTAAAAACATATTTATGCTTCATTACCACGTACTTAATGTACATTATATAACGTTATTTTTTTATTGTAATATGATTACAGGAAACTTACACTTAAAAGAAAAAAGGAGAATAGTACATTATGACTTTATCACTTCCAAAAGCGTTAGAACCTTATAGAAGTAGCATAGAGGAAACGCTTGTTCCTTTTGTTTCAATACAAGCTACACGTCAGTCCACCTCTGTTAAAGACAGTAAGATTGGAGGGACTCCTTACTTGCCTGATGGATTTTCTTATCCCTTAGATTCTTCTGAAATACCAATGGCTCTTCTCTGCCAACTTAATTTCGAGGAAATTCCTCACCTTGAACACTTTCCAACGACAGGGATTTTACAGTTCTATCTTTCTAAAAATGATGATGTGATGGGTATGGATTTTAATAATCCTACTAATCAGAGTAACTTCCGCGTCATCTATCATGAGAATAGTGAACACCCTCATGCAACAAACTCTTTTACTCCGGAAGATTCATTAGAGGAGCACCTTCCTTTTAATGGTGAATACCGTTTATCTTTTTCCTTGTCAAAAGAAGCACTTGGTGTCAGTGATTTTCAGTTTGAAGAAAGTTATGAATCAATTGATATGGATCAGGCAACTGGTGAAGAGAATATGTGGGGAGAAGAAACACTTTATGACCTTTTCTGTGAACACGTTGAGAACATGGGACACAAAATAGGCGGATACGCATACTTTTCACAAACAGATCCACGTGATTATGGCACGCAATTTGATGATTACCGAATTACGTTGCTTCAGATCGATACAGATGATGAAGGTGAAAACGACATCATGTGGGGAGATGCAGGTGTAGGCAACTTTTTTATTACGAAAGAAGATTTAAGAAAAAAAGACTTTTCTAGCGTATTGTTTAACTGGGATTGTCATTAATAGACGTGAAGGGGGCAATTTAGCGGTTGCCCCTTCTATTCTGGGGGTTTAGCTTACGTTATTTTAATGTGATATTACCTACATATTGCGAACTACCCTTTCTGGTTTGAAAATTAACTTCTAGAACATATTTACCAGGATTACTTGGAAAGGAAAAAGAATAATCAGTTGATGATTTCGTCGTCAACTCTATCTTCTCATTCCCCTTCCATAGAGATACTTTCATTGTCTCGTTCGTGTATTCTCCGCCATCTTCTTTATTCTCAAGTAAGATTATTTCAGCAGGTTGATTAGGTGAAAGTTTGATTTCTTTTTGTTCACTGCCTAGCGTTAAGAAGTTATTTACTTTATTCTTAAATTCCTTTTCTTCTGTTTTCCAGTCAACATTTGCTTCTTTTAAAGCATATAGATTTTCTTTGACACTAAGTCTTAATTCTGGTGGTCCAGCATCATAATCCTCTGCAATACATGCGGTCAATAAAATGATAAACAAGAAACCTGTTAACACATGTAGACATTGCTTTTTCATGCACCTACTCCTCTCCCGTTTACAAATTAAATGGAACGATTAAAAAGTTGATTGAATATTTGTCTCGCTATCACGTAGAAAAAAGCTCCAATTGGAACAACCAACAGATCAACCCACAATCCATTTTGATAGTTTTCTGGCTGCTGAAAGTAAGTAAGAAACATTATTCCACCGATAAAAATTGAGGGAGTAAAAAAGAATACCCATGGATTCATTATATATTTCATCTTCACTGAGCTTAATTGTATGGCTTCATAAACTAGTTCAGCCATCCCAGCTATGAAGAAAATAATAAAGAAAACTCCTAAAACACTTGATAAAGGTGCTATGTTATCGGCGCCTGGATAGTAATGCTCCATGATAAAATAAGAAAGTAGACAAAAAATGAAGGTAACGAATAAGGTGTTCCAAAGAAAACGTGAAATTTTATAAAAGGGATAAACTGCTTTTTTCATTTCCCAATTCATCTTTTGCTCGTTTCCGAATGCCTTTATGGCAATCTGTAATGACTCTTGTTCTGAGTATCCCTTTATCATCAACTCATTCATGTGTTCATTTATGTGCTGTGTTATCTCTTCTAGTATCTCCTCTTTTTCTTCTAATGGAAGACCTGCTACGATTACATCGATATAATGATCTAAATTCTTCATAACAAGCCCTCCAACGTTTTATCCATAAGCTCATTAATTTGTTTCCAATCTTTTCGCTTTTCCGTTAGGATTTTTCGTCCAGTTGATGTTAAAGAATAATATTTACGCCGATTACCATCAGGTCCGTGTTTCCAATAAGAAGTCACACACTCTTTTTTCTCTAACCTTTTTAAAGCAGGATAAAGGGTTCCCTCGTTCATGGAGAATTCTTCGTTACTTAATATTCGTAAATTCCTTGTCATTTCGTAGCCATAACTATCTCGATCAACTAATAGTGAAAGAAGCAATATTTCTATGCTCCCCTTCAATAGTTCTTTATCCATGATCAACCTCCAATATTTTCTAATTACATTTTAATACGATGTACATCGCATTACAAGGGTGTTACCCCAAAAAAACAGGGCATTTTTTATTAGTGCCCCGTGTTTTGTTTATTTGTCCTTTAGTTTGTTAAAATTCTTCACTCTCTCCACTATAGCGAATTTCACGAAATCCTAGTGTCCTCGTTAACTTTGGCACATGTAAAATTAAGAACAACGATCGAGCGGAACTGAAAAGAATAAAAGCTAACCATAATCCATGATTATCTAAACGTGCTGCTAAGAAAAGAGAAATTAAGAAAACGAGTAATGCTAGAATCATAGTATTACGTAATGAAGAGGCTTCTGTTGCTCCTACAAAAATTCCATGAAGTACGACTCCAAAGCTTGAGACGAGCGGAAAACATACCATCCAAGCTTCGTACATACCTACTTCATGAAGTACTTCAGGTATCGAGGTGAACATTTGGTGTATCTGATCATTGAATAAGTAATATACACTTGAAATGATGAGTGATGAGATAACTGCCCATTGAAAAGTGAGTCTTATCGTTGTTTGATAAAGTGTCTTATCGTTAGAACCTATTGCTCTTCCTGTTAATATACTTGAAGCATTGGCGAATCCATCATACATATATGCCATGATGTAATGAATCTGTATCAATATTGCGTTTGCCGCAAGGATCTCTGTACCGAACGTGCCTCCCTTTGCCGTAAAAATATTAAACACAATTAATAAGCATAATGTTCGAATGAATAAATCCCTGTTCATTCTCATCATTTTTTTATAAGAAGATAGATCGATTGATTTTATTTGGAGAACCTTTTTACGTTGCTTTGCGGGAATAGCTTTCCAAACAATAACAAGACCGATTACGAAAGTAGAGACCTCCGAAATCAATGTAGCCGCTGCAACCCCTCCCACACCCCATGAGAAGACTTTAACAAATAGAATATCAAGTACAATGTTCGTTACGTTCATGTACATTTGAAGGAACAAGGTTTTCTTAATCATTGCCAGTCCCATCATCCATCCTATGATTACATAATTGAGCAGTCCGAATGGTACACCCCATATACGAATCGCAAAGTAATCTATTGCTAGAGACTGAACGACTGGATCAGATGTCAACAGCGGTAGAAACTGTTCTTTTATCGGATATTGGAGTGCTACTAAAATTGCGCTTATGCTCAGTGCTAGGAGCAAAGGTCTACTGAGTGAACGTAAAATATCTTCCTCATTTTTTGTTCCATGCGCTTGTGCAGCAAATCCAGATGTACTCACTCTCAAAAATCCAAACAGCCAATACATCGTATTAAAGATAATCGTGCCGACTGCCACTCCAGCTATGTAAGAGGAATCATCCAGCTGTCCAACAACAGCCGTATCAACTGCACCAAGGAGAGGAGTCGTGATGGTTGTAAGAATCAGCGGTAGTGCCAAGCTAAGATATCTTGAATGATTCAAAGAAGTTCATCCTTCCAAAATAAATAAACCAGCACTTCACATGTAAAAGTGTTGGTTCACTTCTATTTATACTCTTGGTCCATACTCATCTCTACCAAAAGTTTGGTATAGGGATGACGAGACTGTGAAAAAAGATCCTTCGTTAAAAATGAGTCAACTACGAGTCCTTCTTTTAATACTACAATTCGTTCGCACATGAATTGAACAGCAGCGATATCATGCGAGATGAATAGAAAAGAGAGGTTCAAGTCTCGCTGTAACTTCTTTAACAGGTTGAGCACTTGTGCTTGTACAGAAACATCTAGACTTGAAGTAGGTTCATCGCAAACCAGCAGATCTGGTTCTAAGCTAATTCCCCTCGCTACGGCTATTCTTTGTTTTTGTCCACCACTTAGTTGGTGTGGATATCTCTCCAGAAGTTCAGGTGACAGGCCCACTTTTTGAAACAAGACTTCCGCCATCTTCTTACGATCATGTCTTACTTCGTTTAAAAATGAAGGGATAACGTCTGGATAATTTTCTAAAGGTTCAACCACAGACTTCCACACAGGAAGTTTAGGGTTTAATGACCCGGCAGGATCTTGAAACACGATTTGAAGGTGACGCCTGAGTGCTTTTATAGCTTGTCCTTTTAGCGTGTGCAGGTTACTCCCTCTAAAATGAACATCGCCTTGATCCGGTTTCTCTAACCCTAAAATGATCTTACCAAGAGTACTTTTACCGCTACCGCTCTCTCCAATGATTCCTATACTTTCACTAGGTTGAACGGTAAGTGAAATATCACTTAAAGCTGGTTTTGAGTGATACGTCTTAGAGATTGAATTAATGTGTAACATATCGTTCTTCCCTTTCTGCCTTCACCAGATGGCAAGCGGCCGAATGGTGTGTTCCAATGCTATTCATTGGCACTAAGTTGCTGCAGGATTTCATAACACTTGGACACCTTTTAGAAAAAGGACACCCCTCTTCAGCTATTAGCCCAGGTTCACCAAGCATAGTTTGTAATTCAAGGGGAGGTTGATTACTTAGTTTAAGTCTCGACTGAAGTAATAGATTCGTATAAGGATGGATAGGATCCGCTACTACAGCACTGGTTTTTCCGATTTCTACAATTTGTCCACCGTACATGACACCCACTGTTTGTGTTCGGTTAATAATATGTCTCAGGTCATGAGAGATTAGAAGAATAGAGCAATTCAACTCTTCTTTAAGCTCACAAAGGAGATCAAGAATTCTTTCTCCGGTTAAAACGTCTAGAGCTGTTGTTGGTTCATCTGCAATAATTAGTTTTGGGCGAAACATGATGGCTGACGCGATAGAAGCTCTCTGCAGCTGTCCGCCACTAAGTTCATCGGGATAACTGTTAAATACACGTTCTGCAGGTAAGTGAACTCTGTTCAACCAATGAATCGCCACTTTCTTTGCTTCTTTTCTACTCATGTTAGTGTGACATCTAATAATCTCTATAAACTGCTTTCCAACTTTTATAAATGGTGTGAAAAAACTTTGATAGTTTTGTGAGAGGTAAGCACTATCATGTCCACGTATATTTCTTAGCTCTTTTTCACTTAACGACGTGATCTCTGATTGGCCAAGTTTAACAGTTCCGCTTGTTACTTCCAAAGACTTAGAAAGCATTCCCAAAATCACAGTGGCAGTTAAACTTTTCCCACTGCCGCTCTCTCCTACTAAGCCAAATATTTCACCTTTTGGGATAGAAAAATTCAGATTTTGAATTAGCTTTTTCCCGCTGTTGCGCACAGTCACTGAAAGGTTTTCCACAAGCAGCAGATTATTTTCACCAGTTGTTGTCGTTTTGTTCTCAGCCATTGCAAACCTCCTCTCTATCGACTTTTAACATCCCATTTGTCTCGCAATCCTTCACCCATCAAATTAAAAGCTAATACTACAAAAAAGATGGCTAAACCTGGGTAGATCATTAATTCTGGTGCACTCTGAAAATAAGGTCTTCCATCATTCAACATCGCTCCCCATTCTGGAGCTGGAGGCTGCGCACCTAGTCCAAGGTAGGATAAGGAAGAGATTGTAAGGATCACTTTTCCGATATCAAGGGTAGCAAGGACAAGTACAGGAGAAACAACTTGCGGAAACATATGTCTTCGGATAATCTTCCAGCTAGAACTTCCCCCAACTTTTGCAGCTAGAACGTAATCTTTATTTCGTTCAGAAATGACAATACTTCTGACGACCCTTGTATAAGCAATCCACTTAACAAAAACAATTGAAATCATGAGATTCGTTAAACTTGGTCCTAAGAATCCTGCGATTGCAATCGCTAAAATAAATTCCGGAAGAGCAAGTATACCATCTGCTAAACGCATAAACACTGTATCCAATCGACCACCGATATAACCGATTACGAGACCGATGGGAATTCCGATTAGTGCAACAGTCACTACAACAAGAGCCGTTATACCAAGTGTTGACTGGGCACCGACTATGAGTCTTGAAAATATACATCTTCCCATATGGTCAGTTCCTAAAGGGTAAACGCTACTCGGTGGGGAAAGTCGTTCAGACATATTCGCTGTGAAGGGATCATTTGGAACGATAAATGGTCCAATTAATGTGATTAAAATGATAATAATAAAAAATATGATACCACACTGAATCAGTAAATTTTGTTTCTTGAAGAAAAATGGAATTTGATTTATTCTAGGCATCTGAATATTCATATCATAATGCCTCCTCTTTTCGTTTCATTCTTGGATCAATCACATAGTAAGATAGGTCAACGATTAAGTTTGCTAGAACTACAAATACTCCAGTTAATAGGACGTACCCTTGAATGACCGGATAATCCCGATTAAGTATGGCGTCAATAGCTAGACTACCTAATCCTGGCCACGAAAAAAGAATCTCAACCACTACTGCTCCACCTAGAAAGCTTCCTAAACTCAAACCAAATATCGTGAGAACAGGAAGGATAGCTGCTCTAAACGCGTGCAACCACAAAATTCTCCACTCTTTTACACCTCTTGCTCTTGCTGCGTAAACATAGTCTTCAGACAAACTTTGCAGAAGACCTGCTCGTAGCAATCTCGCATAAATAACAGCATAAGTAAAACCTAACGTGAAAGCAGGTAAGATGATTTGAGGATACGAACCGATACCTGAGGAAGGTAGAACACCAAGCTTAAATGCGAAAAAATAGATTAAAATGAGGCCTAGCCAAAAACTAGGAATAGATGCCCCAACTAATGCTAGGATTCGACTGAACTGGTCTGGCCATCTGTTCACATATTTCGCTGACCACACGCCAAGTGGAACTGTGATGCAAAGCATGAGGGTCAAAGCGAAAAAAGTAAGTTCAGCTGTAATGGGTAGTCGCGTTAACAATTCTTCGACAACCGGTTTGCCCGTCATATATGATTTTCCTAGATCAAACTGCATTAGGTTGAGCATCCATCTGCCATATTGTATATACAGAGGCTGATCAAAGCCGAGCTTATTTCTAAGCTCAGCTTGATCTTCTTCTGTTACGACCATTTCATCGGCATTTAGGATGGTAAGAACAGGATCTCCTGGTGCCATCTTCATCAATGTAAACGTAAATAGGGATAGAATGAATAAAACAACAATCAGCTGTATAACCCTATTCTTTATAATCGTAAACACATTATTTCACATCCATATTGTGTGTTAGAATATAATACTCCTCTGCCGTAGGCTCCCAGTTCACAATGCGTTTGTTCATTCCAATAATGATATTTGGATAAACTGCATAGCTGTGGGCAACTTCTTTGTTGATTACCTTTGCTGCTTCTTGAGTTAGCTTTGTACGTTCATCTAAATCTGTTGTTCGGTTTAACTCTTGTATTAGAGTGTTAAGTTCAGGAATGTTAATCTTTCCAACATTTAATGCTCCGGTTTCTGTAAATGCCGTGTTAAAGAAGTAGCTTCCGTCTCCTCTTGGAGAGGTATTGTTACTGTACGTCGCTAGATCCCAGTCTTTGTTTTCAGCTAGATGCGTATCTGCATTCTCAACCGTCTTAATGTTAATTTTAATTCCTGCTTTACTTGCGTCAGACTGTAAAAGCTGCGCGATTAAAGGAAGTTCTGGACGAGCTTTATACGTAACTAGTTCAAGAGTTAACGGTTTCCCGCCTTTCTCCATTAAACCTTCTGCATTCTCTTTATAACCTGCTTGTGTTAAAAGGCTTTTAGCTTTTTCCACATTCAATTCTGAAACTTCTTCATCTAGTCCAAACGGTAATGTACTGTTAAATGGACCGTTTGCCTCAAGACCATGTCCTAGCATGATGTCTTTTGCCACACTCTCACGGTCAAGCAACAAATCAAGCGCTTGTCTTACCTTCAAGTCCTTAACGTTTTCGCTTTGACTGTTATAAAGAACAAAATGTGCACGTAGTCCAGGAATAGATTTTACATTAAGTTTATTATCTTTTTTTATCGCATCTAAACTCTCTGCAGGGAGATTGTAAACAACATCAGCTTCTTTAGACTGAAGTGCCAGTGCTCTAACGTTAGCATCTTCATTAAATTTAATCATAGCTGAATCTAGTTTCGGCTCACCTGCCCAATAATTTTCGTTCTTCTCTACTTCAACAAATTGATTGGCTTTAAATTCTTTGACTTTAAAAGCACCTGTACCAACAGGATTATTTTTAAATGCTTCTTCTCCATCCTTATTCGCTGCTTCCATATTTACAATTGATGTATAAGGATTTACTAGTTCAGAAGGAAGCGCAGGATAGGGCTCAGTAGTATTGATCGTAAGTGTTTGTCCATCCGCTTCCATCGATTTAATCTTGAGTGAACCTTCTAAAGATTCATTCGCTTTTAAACATCTCTCTAATGATTGTTTCACAGATTCAGCATCAAGTTTTTTACCATCTTGGAATTTTACATCATCACGAATGTCAAATACCCACTTTTGATTATCTGCTGTTTCCCATTTTTCAGCTAACCAGCCTTCAATGTTTGATTTCTCATCTAGTTTTAATAGCGTTTCTGTTATTCCAGCACGAATCGGAATAAATCCAGTGTGAGGGTCTAAGTCTGCTGCTTTAAAGCTGAAGATCATGTTAACGTTCTTTTCTTTATCTTCTTGTTTCTCTGTGCTTTTTTGCGTGGTTGAACAACCAGCGATTAATACAAGAACCAAACATAATATACCTACTAAAACATTTTTATAGTTTCTCATTCATTTACCTTCCTTGCCTGTCAGTTTATAATCGTAATCATTACGGTTTGAAAATCAAAAAAAT
The DNA here is from genome assembly GCF_036213205.1 of Fictibacillus nanhaiensis. Lineage (GTDB taxonomy): Bacteria > Bacillota > Bacilli > Bacillales > Fictibacillaceae > Fictibacillus > Fictibacillus nanhaiensis_E. The sequence goes on along the minus strand of NZ_JARMFC010000006.1, from coordinate 512,470 downwards.
AATGGTTAAAGTTTATTGAAAGATGCAATACCTATGTATCAAGTAATCTGGAACACTAAAAAACGAAGTAATCATGAAATCTACTACACCTTTGTACGAGGTGTTCTTTATGCTCGCCCTTCTGTTCCTTGTTAAATCGCTACCCCCTCACATCCACTTTATATCGTTATCATTACGATTTACAAATCGAATTTTATCATTTATTAAATTTGTCGTCAATCTCTAAACGAATAAAACTATAAAAACCCATCAATGATGGGTTTAAGAGATTTGTATAGGTATGAGAATATAGAATGTTAGGATTTATGAACCGGATGATTTACTTCCCGATCCAAAGCCTGAACCTGATTGAGTACCGGTTGATGAAGGAGAAGTTGTTACGTTCGTACTCGGTTTTGTTGCTGGTTTTACTGTTGAAGGAGCTGTTGTAGCTGGTTTCGTCAAGTTAACTTTTCCTGTAGGTTTCGCTTTGGTTGTATTTGCTAACAAGAATATCCACCACGGAAATGAGCTTTCATTAGCATAATAGTTGGATTCCAGAGTAGATTCTCCGTTTTCATAGACATCATCTAAAAAAGTGATAAGCTCATCCTCTTCATATTCCAGTCCGTTTTCTTCTATATAATTTTCCATTGCTTCTAAGTCCATATCTGGATATTGAGATTGTAAATGATCTAATTCAATATCCTCTTCGACAGGTTCATCATAAGTTGGCTCTTCCGAGTAAGACGTTGAGTTGGTTTCATCTTCCGTATAAGTTGATTCATCTTGAACAACTATTTCTTCTCTAGAGCTGCAGGCACTTAATGCAACAGCTGCGGATAATATGCCTCCAATTAGCTTTTTTGTCTTTGTCATTGTGACTATCCCCTTTTTCGTAATTCCAGAATTATTATGCATTCCCTATTAAAAATTATAAAACTTAAAACTCATTAATGTATTCAATATCATAATATCATCTTTTTTCAATTATTTTACAATTAGTTAAATAAATTCGAAGTGGAATTTCAATCTTCCATATTATGTTATAATTCTAAACGACAAAATAATTTCTTGAAACGAGGGGAATTTCTTTGGATTTTATTTTTATATTACTTATTCTTTGTGGATTATTAACTGGGATTCTTACGTGGTATCGAGACCGAAGTGAGGGGAATAAGCGTTATTCTTGGTTGAGTTATGCCTCTTTGGTACTTTCCCTATTATTTATCCTGACCATATATTATTCTACAGGCAGCTTCCTCATCTATACAGTGGCTATCGGTTCACCACTTGCACTAGTACTATGTGGCTACACACTATTCAAAAGAGGGGAGAAAAAACTTCTTGCTGGTATAGGTCTAATCCTGACTCTTATCTTGAATGGAATCGTGATTATAATCGGTACCTTTGTTATCACAAACACTTAATCCAGATTTAGTTAAATAAAACTACACCAATTAAACGTGTTTGCATACCATACTTACAAAGTTGGCAAACGCCTAAAAGAGGTGAAGCATCTTATGGTTTCATATATGGATTATACATCTCCCTCTGCTCAATTTACGTTTGATGTAAATACGAGTCCACTGTTTAAAAAAGACAGCCAGAATTATATCAATGTATTGGGTATTAACCAGTTGAATACCTTAGAGAACGTATCATTACTAGACATATTTCTAAGTACGAGTAATGTAGTTGAGCCTCATTATCATCAAAATGCAGCAGAGCTTGTCTATTGTATCTCAGGCTCTGTTCTCGTTTCGATTCTGAATCCATTTACCAAACAGTTATTGAACTTGAAGATTACACCCGGCCAGGTAGCAAATGTTCCTCAAGGCTGGTGGCACTATGAAATCGCTTTAGTAGATAACACTCATATTCTAGCGATTTTTGATGCACCGACTCCACAAGTTATTCTTGGTTCCGACATACTGAGATTCACTCCTGCCAATGTTATGGCGCATACGTATTGTCTTGACGAGAATCAATGGAAAGAAACGGTTGCCCCTGTTCAACCTTCTACTTATATAGGACCTTACACGAACTGTCAACGAAACGCTGATTACTCTTATCATCATCCGAACTATGATCAAACGTATCAGCAAATGCAGTATGTTCAACAACATCCAGAAACTACCTACGTTCAGCCTTATCGGAATGTTTGGTGGAGGGGATAAAAGGACACAAACCGACCCGTATGGAACTGGTCGGTTTGCTGTGTTTTCATAGGTATTCTTAAAATTCTATTTTGTTGATCGACTGCTTTCTGGAGGTTCTTGCATACACATATATTTAATATCACTATGCTTAACTTTCGATTTTAAACCCTTCTTTTTATTATGCTTATCAACCATTACACCTAAAATAATGATGATAACAAGTGGGATTAAGAAGTATAGCCAAAACATGAGAATCACAGCCTTTCTCTATTTTAGAAACTCTATTCTTTTATGACACTCGCCTTTTTTCTTTTTGAAAAATTTATCTTTCAAAGTTGATATTATCATTATATTTCAGCTTCCTTAAATTTACAATATTAATGGTAAAATAAGGTTTTTCTATTCAAAAACACTGGAGGTGAAATTGAAATTATGGAAATAACTTACTTGGTACTTTTTTTAACCTTATTTTTATATTTCGGATTACCTATTCTTGTCTTAGTTTCTCTAATAAAAATTGTGGATTGGCAAGTAGAGCAGATTCGTCAACGTAAGTTAAGGTATGAGTATTATGAAAAGAAAAGTCAAAAAGAAAAAGGGAATCACAATTGATTTCCCTTTTTCTAGCTTCTACACCGTTTTTAAGTTCCGTTTAACTCGCTGTTTTGCCACGATAAACAACCAATGATATTACATTTAAAACGATAGTAATGATTAAAAGAGCTACTGAAGCAAATGCAGTGGCATACATCGTATCCATGAGTGCACTCCAATCCTCTACTAACACCTTATGATAGGTATAAAAAATTTGAAAACATAATGAAATGGCACAAGCACTGATACTAATCGTAGACAACATCATCCAGTTTTTATTTTTCTTCCGTAATAAATTTACAACTGGCAAAATCCAAGCAATTAACCCTAATACAAGACTTCCTACATTTAACAAGCCAAACATTTCAAACGCCTCCAGAATTTCTTTCATACCGATACATGTATTCTGTGAAAATGTCAAAAATCCTCTTCAGTAAAAAACACTGTAACCAATCGATGGTTACAGTGCTACGAGTTGTTATTTCTTTATTAATGAAACGCGAAAAGGATACAGGTTTGCTGTCATGACCTTTCCTAAGACTGCCGGATCATTTTCCATAATTTCTTGTGCTTCTTCTTCGTTTGTATTTTGAAGAATAACAACACCAAAGGATGCATCCAGGCATGGTCCAGCCAATACCAATTTTCCTTTATCCAACAAATCTTGAAGGTACAGAAAATGAGATTGAAGTTTTTCTTGTTCCCCATGTGTTTGATTTTCCATTAAATCTGCTCTAACTGGTTTAATTTGATATAAGAATTCTGTAATTTCCAAAACGAATCTCTCCCCTTTAGAGTAAGAATTCTATCGATTCATGAAAAATCCTTTAATTGCAACTATCTTCTTTTTTTAGATCCTTCTGATTTTCGTTGCATGTTCTTTTCATTCTTTGGAGCAGTACGTTTCGTAGAGTGTCCTTTACTAGCACCTTCTTCTACGATGACTTGTCCTCTTTCAAGAAGCTGTTTTTGAAGAGGTACGTTCATCTTCGTCGTCCATTTTTTCACAGAAGTTAATTCTGCTTTCGTTACTAAAGAAACAACTGTACCTTCTTTTCCCATACGCCCTGTTCTTCCAGATCGGTGGACGTATTGCTTCACGTCTTCTGGCATTTCAAAATGAACCACGTGTGTAACGTCAGGAATATCTAATCCACGTGTCGCAACATCTGTAGTTAACAGAACAGGAATCTTTCCATTCTTAAAGTCGTTGATCACTTTTTGACGATCTTGTTTGGTGGAGTTACCTGCTAGTACTCCCAGCTTAATCTTCTTGTACTCTAGTTTCGTTGCGAACTCATCCATCTTCATCGAACTATTTATGAAGACCATCGCTTTAATTCCAGGTGTGTGACGGATCAATTTACGTAAGTTTTCGACTTTGTCACGGTAATCAGACACCATGAACGTATGCGTGACTTCACTCTTCACTAAGTCTTTTTCTACTTTAACGACGACTGGTGTTACGGCTAATTTTTTTGACCAATCTTCTGTCTTGTTGTTGATTGTAGCCGATACGAATACAAGCTGACGATCTTTTAATGTTGCTGCAATGACTTGTTCAACATCTCCGTTAAACCCAGCTTCAATGATATGGTCGGCTTCATCGATTACAATGGTTTTTACTTCATGTACTTTTAGTTTTTTGTTTTGAATCAATTCTTTGACTCGCCCAGGAGTACCTACGATAAATTGTGGCTTCTTTTTCAATTTATCTAACTGACGCTGCATGTTTGCTCCACCGATAAGAGATGCCCCGCTTAGTCCGCTGTTTTCAGTGAACTTCTGACAAACATCATAGATTTGCATCGCTAGTTCTCTAGTTGGTGCTAAAAAGAGAACTTGAGCATTTTTAATTTCTGGGTTTAACTTTGATAGTGCAGGCAGTGCATAAGCAAGAGTCTTTCCTGTCCCTGTTGGAGACTCGATGATTAAATCTTTGTTTTCTAACTGCTCAGGTATTGCTCTCTCTTGAATATCTGTAAATGCTGAAAATCCACTTTTGTTCCAAGCGTTTTGGATAAATTCCGGAAAGTTTTGTAGCGATTGTGTCATTTTTTATACCCCTTAAAATATTCATTCATTTCTTTCATTGACGCTATCAATTGTTCAAGTGCCGATGATATTCGCTCTGGTTCCTCTTCAGAAACTGGCTTTTGAAGTTGTATAGAGATCATGTTGGTGAATACGTGTCTTGGTTGGCCATATATATAAGTAAGTTTTTGCTGAATGTCACCTTTTAAATCTCCGCTTCCCCATTTTTTCAGAATGGATTGAAGCTGCTTGCAATCTGTTTCTATTTCATATACTGGAGTTTCAATCAGACAGGATAATTTACTGCCAGCTCCTTCTGGGTTATCGTTTAACTTCTCCATAGCCAAGTCTTCTAAATTTGAAGTTAAAGTGATAGTCCCTTTCATCGCTTCTCCGATCGCTGAAACGACAAAGTCAATACAATAATTTCTTTCGAAGATTGCTTGATCCATTAAGTCTTTACGATTAATGATTTCAATTTCGCCTGAAAAATCCAGGTCGTACACAGCTCCTTCAAGCACAACCTTTAGATTATCATAAACAGATGGATGATACATCTTGTTCTCTCCCTATTTTTAAAAACAATATTTTAATACGGTACGTGAAATTATTGATTTTCATTTTCCGTCATTTGATTTTTCATCTGGTTCAACACATAGAGAACAGATTTCACCATCTCTGTAATCCGTTTGTCTTTCATTTTCTTTTGAAAGACATAAACGCCTAAATAGCCGATATTTTCAGCTGCTGTCTTGATCTGAATCGGGTACAGATATTTGGGCTTATTGGCGATCACCCAATCTCTTGCTAACGGCTCCCAGTCTTTCACGCGAAAATGAATGCGATCGGCAAATGGTTTTACCTCTGTAAAAAAGTCCGCTTCTGTTTCTCTCGTTTTGGTTTCTGTCTTGTAAATATGAAATGCTTCATCTATATCAGCGATTAGCTCAGTTGTTAATGTATATAAATGGTTCATTAAAAAAGTCCCCCCATTCTTTATATCCTACCAAAGAATGAAGAGACTTACACTTTTTGATTTGTTTTTCGGTCTTTTTTAGTAGCAGAGAGCTTGCATTTATTGTTTTTTGCTACTTTGAAAGTTGATAGGAGTGGAAGGTGGGACTCCTGTGGGACGAGCGGTCAGGTGAGACACTTAAATGCGTAACGCGGCAAGTGGCTCACCGGTCGCCCCACGGAAAGCGAGCATCCTGTATCGGAAATCAACATCCCTTCTATACTTCTATAGAGTAAACAAACTGACGAACCAGTTCTTCTTTGATTTTTCTTTTACGTATAATCGCTCTTCAGGATAATCCTCCTTGAGAAGTGCCACTTCTAGATCTTGCAGTCGTGCTTCCATGTTCTCCATCTTCTTGATCAGTTCTTCAAGCTCTGTTGCGTGCTGTAGCATCTGATAGGAAACGACCCCATCTGCTTTTTCTTCAACTTTCTTTTCTAATAATTCGATCGCAGCATTTAAACGATTGAACTTTTCTTCAAACTGGGTTGGTAGTTCCATTGGGTGCTCTGTTGATTGCATCGACTGAACGTGTATATCACTCATCAAAAGTCCGTTGTCAAGCTGTGCCTTAATCTCTTTTAACTGATCAATATCATCTTGTTTGAACAGATAATGACCATGCTCGTTCTTGTCACATTGAATGTTAAAATGTCTAACCCAACGCTGTACTGTTGTTGGATTCACCCCAAGTTCTTCAGAGACAGTTTTGGTTTTCATCAACACCATTTCCATCATGAATCCCTCCCCGTTTTCTTGTGAGTACTATTTTCGAGCATCATCACTTCATCCCCTTCACACCTGACAAAACTAGTTTTCATTCGGCAAAGAAAGTGGAATATACCGGAATCACTACAATTTCGACACTTAAATTGTTGATTGTTTGTATATTCAGTCGCAACAACTCCAAAACTAAGAGCAGTTCAGGTGATACAAAAAGGAGGTGCCAACATGAACCAAGACAGCAAACAGCAAAAACAGCAGGATCAGTATACATCCCAAGAAGAAACTGGTACTCAAAAAAGAGAGCAAAAGAACAACACAGGCTATGGTGATAAAAAACTAAATGGCCCGGATATCCCTAGCACATAATAAAGGCAAAGGCGGCTCATTATAGCCGTCTTTTTTTACGCATGAAACATCCACTCTTTTAAGAGGATCCCTATTTTCAGCTGCCTTTGCTTTTGTTTATACCAATCTGTTAACACAACCCGATGAAGAGGTTTTACCGGTTCATAAAACTTTTCTGTGCTTATGTTTTTTCGGTACCAATCTCTTGTGTTCGACCGGTGATGCTCAACGATTGGAAACGCAAGTCTTAAAAAGGGAGTCTCTCTTTTTTTCCCGGGATAGATGTAAGTTTCAAAATCATGTCTTGAGCCCGTGTGAGTGACTTTATCTGCAAAAGAAAGAATCTCTTCACTCCATTTTGACTCAAACAAAATGGTGTACAGTTTTTTTCCTGTTTGGATTCTATTTTTCGTCTTTTTAAATCCATGGACGGATATTCCTATCACTTCCCCACTCTCGACAGGAAAAAGTACGGTACTAAAATGCATATAATCCTGTAAGAGAAATGGCACCTTTGAAAAGATCCTCTTCTTGTAAAACCCATTCTCTATAACTGGCTTTTCGATTACGTGTTGTTCATTAATGATTAGGGACGTGCAAATCCGCTTCAAATCTTTCTCTTTCCAGAATCTCTCCCACTCGTTGACCATAAATGTTGAAACACCAAAGTATTTGAGAAGATGAAAATGTGGTTGATTTTGATTTTTCGAATACTCATAAATCAAAAGCTGTGGATACGCATCTTGAAAGATAAGCCAGTTTGCTCGTTCGTAAGTTAAAAATAAATGCTTTCTCGTATCTTTAGACAACAACCTAGGCAGCCAGTCCCCTTTTAAGTCACACATGCTGTAACCTGCATTTCTTGAAACAAGACTTGCGAGCATCGCCCACCTTACCTCAGGGTTATGTTTAAAAAATGTGGCATAGCTTACGGTACGTGAAATATTATCACGATTTTGTGAATTCGTAAGTTTTAAAATGTGTTGAACGATGTCCTCATTATGCTCTACCACGCTCTTCCTCCATGCTTTTTGTCCTATTTTCTATCGTTCACTTTCATGTTATAAAATATTTGTGTCATATAAGAAAAAAGAGTAAACTAATGGTTATGAAAGATGTAATTGGAAAAAGGAGGCATAGACCTTTGGCGAAGACAGTGATACTTTACACACAAGAAACGTGCCCTCCATGCTTTGCGGAAAAAGAGTGGCTAAAAGCAAACGAGATTCCTTTTGAAGAACGAGATATCCGTAAATCCGAAGCCTATATGAAAGAAGTGATCGACCTCGGCGCTTCTGCAACTCCTGTAACCGTTATTGAAACGGAGGACTCAAGAGAAGTCGTTATGGGCTTTGTAGAAGAAGAACTTTCTCGACTACTAAAAAAGTAAACATCCAACGGCTATGTGTATCGTTTTTTCATGCGCATAGCCATCTTTCGTTGTAAAGGAGATGAATCATGGGTACCTTTCATTATCCAAACGGTAAGAGAGTGACTTCTATCGTGAAAAAACAATCTTCATCTTCTATCAAAAAAGATATTTCGTACAGCAACAGAGGAATGTCGTTAGAAGATGATATCAATCAGAGCAACGAATATTATCTTTTAACCAATCAAGCGATCATCCATAAGAAACCTACTCCGGTTCAGATCGTAAATGTAGAATATCCAAAACGATCTGCCGCTGTCATTCGTGAAGCTTACTTCAAGCTTGCTTCCACGACAGATTACAATGGGGTGTATAAAGGAAGATACATTGACTTTGAGGCTAAAGAAACAAAGAATAAGACGAGCTTCCCACTTAAGAACTTTCATGAACATCAGTTACTTCATATGCAGCACATCTTAGATCATGGTGGGATCTCGTTCGTCATCCTACGTTTCTCTGTAACAAATGAGAGCTATTTATTCGACAGTTCTCACTTGATCACGTTTTGGAACGAACAGAGGGAAGGCAGAAAATCCATTCCGAAGGGTGAAATCGAGGAAAAAGGACATTCTATTACTATAGGGTATCAACCTCGGCTCAATTACTTACAAATGGTAGATTCTGTCTATTTCTAGTCGTTCATAAATTGTCAAATGTCGTCGAATAATTGAACGTGTTCATTTTTTTATGAAGTTGAAAGGTTGGTAAAACAATGTCAAAAGATTACCGAAGCCGTATGGAACGCAGACAAACAAGTGATGGTTCCAAACCGGCAAATAAAACAAAAACAAAAAAACCGAGACGAGGACGTAACTGGAAGAAGACCCTGTTAATCCTTGCTCTTATATTAGGCGTATTAGGACTGTTAACGATCGGCGTTATTGCCGCAACCTCTCCTAAATTAGATCCTAAGAAACTAGAAACACCTGTATCCTCTAAGATTATGGATATGAACGACGAAGAAGCAGCACTCGTCGCTGGTGATGAAAAACGGATTCGTGTGAAGATTAATGAGATTCCTGAGCATGTACAAAATGCATTTATTGCGACAGAAGACGTACGGTTCAGAGAGCATAGTGGTATTGATGTACGTCGTATTGCCGGTGCTGCATTTGCTAACGTTAGAGAAGGCTTTGGAGCAGAAGGTGCGAGTACAATTTCTCAGCAGGTTATCAAAAATACAATTCTTTCTGATGAAAAATCACTTACACGGAAGATTCGTGAGGCATACCTTTCTGTACAATTGGAACAGAAGTATTCTAAAGATCAAATTTTAGAGATGTACTTAAATAAGATCTTTTTTGGAAATAGAGCTTTCGGTGTTGCAACAGCAGCAAAAGTTTACTTCAATAAAGATGTTTCTGAATTAGAAGTGCAAGAAGCGGCTCTCTTAGCTGGTTTGCCAAAAGCACCAAGCTATTATAATCCTCTTGTAAATCCGAAAGAAGCTGAACATCGACGTAACGTTGTTTTGAATTTAATGGCACAGCATAAATTCATTACAAAAGAAGAAGCAGAAAAAGCAAAAAGTATTCCTGTTAAAGATATGATCGATCAAGGTAGTATTAAGAAAGAATCACGTCCTTATGACGCATATATTAAACAGGTTATAGATGACTTAAAAGATATCGAGGGACTTGAAGAAGCTGATATCTATTCATCTGGGCTTAAGATCTATACGAACTTAGATACGAAAGCTCAGCAAACAACTGAAGACGTACTAAGAGCTAAATTAGAGAACGAAAACAAAGTTCTTCAATCTGGTGTTGCATTACTTGACACCAAAACAGGCGCAATTCGAGCAGTAGGAAGTGGTCGAGGAGATGAATTAAGTAACTATTTCTCTTCTAAAATCACTCGTCAGCCAGGTTCAACGATCAAACCGATCTTAGACTATGGTCCTGCGATCGAGAACAAAAAATGGAACACGGGTTATATCTTAAAAGATGAACCAGTAGAACTGAAAGACATTACGATCAATAACTTTAACGACCGAAACGTTGGCGACATCTCGATGCGTCAGGCACTCGTTGAATCAAAGAACACGACTGCTGTTCGCGCGTTCCAAGAGGTTGGGGCTGAAGAAGCAACAGATTTTGCAAACAAATTAGGTTTTGACTTAGATCCAGACACTACTTATCCATCATATGCGATTGGTGGTTTTGAAAAAGGAATCTCCCCTCTAACATTAGCTGGTGCTTATACATCGTTTGGTAACGGGGGAATCTATTCAAAACCTACAACGATTCGTAAAGTTGAATTCCCTGATGGTCGCGTAATCGAGGTGGATTCAGAACCAAAAGCCGCTATGAAAGATTACACTGCTTATATGATTACAGATATGCTCAAAGATGTTATGGATAGAGGAACTGGTCGTGAAGCGGACGTTAGTGGACTTAATTTAGCTGGTAAAACAGGTACGACCAACTATTCTAAAGAAGATCGCGATAAGTATGGTCTTCCAGATGGTGCGACTAAAGATGCTTGGATGGCAGGCTATACTCCTAGCTATACTGCTGCGGTATGGACAGGATATGCTGATTTAAAGGACGGCCTCTATCTAAACGACAATGAAGCAGATTATTCGAAACAGATCTTCCGTGATATCATGAGCGAGTTAGATCATAAGAATACGGACTTTAAGAAACCGAAATCTGTTACGGAAGTCGCGATGGAAAAAGGAACAGGGAAACGCGCTAGTGAGTTCACACCTGATTCTGAGAAGATCATCGAGCTTTTTGTTAAAGGATCTGATCTTCCTGGCATAAGTGATAGCTATGAAAAACCGTCTTCGATCGAAGGTCTTGAAGCGAAGTACAAAGAAGATAAGAACGAGATCGAAGTAAAATGGAAATATGGTAAGAAAAAAGGTGTAACATTTAAAGTTCTCGCGAGTTATAACGACGGTCCGATGCAGGAACGTGCAACGATTAACGATACGAAATTCGTTGTTCCAGCACCTGCTCCTGGTATATATTCGTTCCAAGTTATAGCGATCGACAGTGAGAACAACACAGAGAGTGAACCAGCAGGAACATCGATTACGATTGAAGGTCCTGAAGGTGAAGAGCCACCACCTGGTGAAGGTGAAGGTGAACAACCAGGTACTCCTCCTGAAGAACCTGGAACAGAGCCACCTGCAGAAGGTGAACCTGGTACTCCTCCAGACCAAGGAGGCGGTGAAGGTGAACAGCCAGGCACTCCAGGTACTCCTCCGGGGCAAGAGCCTGGAACTGAGCCACCTACTGAAGGTGAACCTGGTACAACCCCAAAACCTCCTGGACAAAATGGAGGCAGACAACAAAACGGTGGAGGGTTCATCCCTCCTCTAGGTCAATAAAGATAAAAAGATCCGTCAGCTAAATTTTTGCTGGCGGATCTTTTTTTTTGCTATTTTATGTTATACCGATCAATCAAATAGTTCCAAAATACAGGATAACCAAACGATAGGTTCCAAAAGCTTACACCTGCAAAACCATACTGATCTACCACATCAAATTTTGCTTTCATACTTCGCAGATCTTCAAACCAGACAACGTGCTCTTTCTTCTGTTTATCCCAATAACGGAAAAATGGCGCTTCATCTTTTCTTGAGTATTTAATTGCAGCTTGCCGCTTTCCTGCTAGCTGGGTCGCTTGAACTGGATTCAATGCTTTCGCGAACTCACCGCCTGGTTTATAAGGTAACGTCCAGTCATAGCCGTACAGATTAATCCCCATTAGAATTTTCTTTGGATCCATTACACTCACCGCATAGTCGAGCACTTTTTTTACAGAAGGAAGTGGACTGACGGCCATCGGAGGTCCTCCACTGTATCCCCACTCGTATGTCATCAGAATCACATAATCTACAATCTCACCGTGTGCTTTGTAGTCATGCGATTCATACCATTCTCCTTCTTGTGTGCCAGATATCTTCGGTGCGACAGCGGTCATGACGATATAATTTTCTTGATGCATCTTTTCAGTAAGTGTTCTTAGGAACTCATTGTACGCTTCTTTGTTTTGTTTACCTAAGTATTCAAAATCAACGGAGATCCCTTCATATCCTTTTTGCTTCATGATACGCAAGGATTCGTTTATCACTTTATCTGTGATCTTTTTTTTAGTTAGGATCGCTGTTCCGACTTCTTCACTAAACTCCCCATCTTTTATGTTCGTGATAGCCATGATCGGGCGAACGTTTCTATTTTTTGCATCTTTTAAGAACTCAGAATCATTCAGTGGTTTGAATATGCCCTTCTCGTTCACTTCATAGCTAAAAAGTGTGATGTACGTAAGCGCTCTTGCAGCCGCATCAAAATTCGCCTGTGCTTTCGGATTAGGTTCTGCAAATGCGTTCGTTACGATCGTTTTCTTCGTACGCTGCGGAACATTCAGTTGCGTTCCTGGCCGAAGGTTGTTATCAGTCACACCGGGATTCGCTTGTTGCAGCTGTGCGACAGATACACCGATTCGGTTTCCAATCTCTTCTAAAGAATCACCAGGCTGAACAGTATAAGTAAAAGGCGTTGGGATAAAAAGTGTCTGCCCTACTGTTAATACGTCTTTTTCTGACAGGCGGTTTACCGTAGCGAGCTCCTGCCACGGTAATTTATAGTACTGCGATAGCCTCCAAAGAGAATCGCCCCGTTTCACCACATGAATCTGCATGATACCCCTCCTAAAAAAACGTCTCATGTCTTCATCATATGTCCAAGTATCTTGTCCTTATGTACTGTGCTTTTTTAATATGACACTTTTCTTTTCCCATTCCGAAAATAACTCACTAAGCTGTATGTACGATTGATAATGATCGGGCTGATCTTCAATGAACGAAAGCCGCTCGATCGCATTTACAGGTAAATGTTTGAATTTCTTTAGATCGTTTCTGTAATTTGATGATTGAAGCATGTGGGCTCCATTTATAGAATAGATCGTTCTCAAAAACTGTTGTAAGAAATATTCCATTGGTTCTTTTGCGCTTTTTCGGTCGCGATTTTTAAAGAATAAAGCAATTTCCTGTGACTGCTCTTTCCACTCTGCAAATATGTTCTCAGTATTCTTATCCATTACTAACGCCTCCGTTTTGTATACAACAAAAAAAGAGCTTATCAAAAGATAATCTCTTATCTAAAGTTATTGTACCTTTTTAAAAGAGTGTATTCCAAGTGGCTTGTCCAACGATTCCATCTACAACTAACCCTTTTCTTTTTTGATAAGCTTTTACCGTTGATTCTGTTTGTGGACCAAAGTTGCCGTCTGCTGAAATATTTAAAGCTCGCTGAATTCGGCTTACATTGCTTGAGTCAGTTGAACCTCTTTTAATAACATAGCCCGGGTACGGTACAACTGCGCTTCCGTTAGAACTTCCAGACTTTGGTTTCGTGGGCTGTGATGGTTTTGCTGGTTTTGAAGGCTGCTTTAACACAGCATCTAATTTATTTAATGTGTTTGGTCCAGCGATCCCATCAACAGATAAATTATATTTTCTTTGAAAAGCTCTCACGACGTTTTCTGTGTTCGGACCGTACACGCCGTCTGCTACAAGAGAATAACCCGCTCGTTTTAGTTTGTTCTGAAGATCTCTAACTCTTTCGCCTGTGTCTCCATTTTTTAAGATAATGTTATTTTTTCCTGGTGTTGGTTTTGGAGTTGGTTTTGGAGTTGGTTTTGGTGAAGGCGCAGGAATAGCCTGATTAGATATAGATTTCTCCACATCATTAAGAAACTGATCAAATGTGATTCCGTAGCGATTTAATGCGTTATCTGGATCTGTTCTTCGACCTGGATCTAGTTGCTTGTGGCTCGCTATCTTTTCTTGTGGCCTCCAGTTGTATTTTTTACAAAGATAACCCCAGAACCAAACGTAACGTTTATACGCTTCTTGAAAATTAATCCCGCCTCCCCAGCAAAGTTCCACGCCGATCGCCGCATCATTCGATTCTCTGCCAAATCGCAGGTTGTCCAATCGTGTTCCATATTGAACATGATACGCTTTTTCATCGAGCGGAATGATCACAAGGATCTCTTTATCATCTATAAAAACATGTGCGCTCGCACTTGGCTGTTGGTTGTTAAAATAGTTACGATTGCTTCTGGCGGAAGTTCCCGGATTACCTGTGTCGTGAGCGACTCCGAAGAACGGCCCATCGAGCTTCGTACCAGGTCTTGCATTTCCTAACTTAATATAGTCATATGTGATTGAATATGACACTAAAACATCACTCCTTTCTACATGGTATGTAAAAGAAGAGTGATTGCTTGTACATATGGGGTTTTTGTGCAGATTTTCAGATGTTCGTTGGTATTTAAAGGAGATTTACGGCTTTTAAGTCCTTGTGGAATGAATTTTATGTTGTTTTGAATGTTTCTTATTCATACCCACCATGGTATTTGTATGCCAAATTCAGGAAATCACTGTGATAATCCTTGAAATATCGGACATAATCCGGCATATACCAGCAAGTCGACAAATCACGACAACCTCATCTCACTTAAATACCCCCTATGAGTGCCGAATATCACAACCTTTAAGGTTAAAGGCATAGAAAAAACCGTAACTCCAATGGTGGTTACGGTTCTACATTATCTTTTTTGAGTCAGCTTCTTCTTTTCTTTTTGGTTCATCCGCTTCTTACCTTCTCGGCAGATAGAGAGCAGTGGACACTCTGGGCAGTTTGGATTTTGTGCTTTGCAATGATACCTTCCAAAAAAGATCAAACGGTGATGAGTTGCCCCCCATAGCGATTTTGGAATCTTCTTCATCAATGTTTCTTCCACCTGCAGAACAGAGTCTTTCCATTTACAGATGCCAAGCCTCTTAGAAACCCGTTCAACGTGCGTATCAACAGCGATAGCAGGAACGCCATATGCTACAGACACTACCACGTTTGCTGTTTTTCGTCCTACCCCCGGGAGCTTCGTCAGTTCATCTCGATCTTTTGGGATCTCTCCTCCGTATTCGTTCAAAAGTAGTTCACTCAACTTTTGAATGTTCTTCGCCTTGTTTCGGTATAGACCGATCGATCGTATATCATCCTGCAGCTCTTCTATCGTTACGTCCAAATAATCTTGCGGCGTTTTATATTTTTCAAAAAGTTTCGGTGTGACTTTATTAACGAGCGCATCGGTACATTGAGCAGACAGCAGCACCGCGATCGTAAGCTCGAATGGGTTCGAATGATGAAGTTCGCAATGAGCGTCCGGAAACATATCCTCGATCTGCTCTAAGCAAAATTGAATCTGTGCTTTGTTTAACACGTGTACGTTACCTCCTGTTATAAAAAAGAAAGACCTTAGAATAATAAGGCCTTTAAAGTGTTACGATTCAAGCCAGTTATATTGCGGCCGTTTGATACCTGTATCGTTTCTCGGTTGCTCTTGTTTTCCTGATCTTTGCAGTTGTCTCACTCTGAATTTCTCACCATACGTTTTGGCAGCTTCTGGACTTGTAATGCCGTTTTTCTTCCATTCGAATAAAATTCGGTCAATATATCGGAAGTTCAGCTTTCCAGATAACACGGACTCTTTTAGAGCAGAGAGGATTAATTCAGGAGATTGATGATCCTCGTCCATCCATATTTTAAGCGTTTCAAGCTCCATTGGAGATAAAGGTCGACCGAACTCTTTTTCGAATCGAACGAACACGTTCTGTTCCTGGTGCTCCTTATGTACCTCTTTTTTTGCCTGCTCTTCTTCTTTTAAACTTTGAAGAAGTCTGTTCCAAAGTGGCTGAAGCGTATAAGCCTCAAAGTAGACGCCTTTTTCTTTATCTTCGAACTGATCCATACCGAGCACACCTCTGCCGATCAACGACCTCAGCATAGAAGATACTTCATCACTTGAAGCTGACATCCGCTTCGAAAGTTCCAATGGTGTAGGAAAGTAGTTTCCTGATTCTATAAAAACATGAAGCTGTATAAACAACATGCATTCGTTATCTGAAAGACCGATCTGTTTGTACGTTTTGATTAACATATTAGGGATGCTGACTGATCCTTCAGCCATCCATCGTTCAAATAAATTACCGTTCATCACTAAAACACCTCTTCTTTCATTATAGCATATAAAACTGGGTTTTTTATTTTCACTGTACTGGTGAATGTTGAGAAAAAAGTAGTGTTGGATGTGATAAGGTATGGCTAGTCGCTTGTCGAAATTTGCAGAACGGCCTTTATTTTCGTTTTTTGACTTAATTGGGTACGATTTTGACTTAATTTTTTCATTTTAGACTTAATCGCTCCCAAAACCGACTTTATTCTTCCTCAAAACGACTTAATTGCACGTTTCCCACACTTAAGACACCTTCTAAAACAATAAAAAATCTCCCCGCATAACAGGGAGATTTTAAAATTTATTAAGGATATAGACGGTTTAATAGACGTGGGAATGGAATCGTTTCACGAACGTGCTCCGCTCCAGAGATCCATGCTACTGTACGCTCTAATCCAAGACCGAATCCTGAATGAGGAACGCTTCCGTATTTTCTAAGTTCTAAGTACCATTTGTAAGCATCGTCTGTTAATCCGTGCTCTTCGTAGCGTTGTTCCATAAGTGCAAGGTCGTCGATACGTTGGCTACCACCGATGATCTCTCCGTATCCTTCAGGAGCGATTAAGTCTGCACAAAGTACAACATCTTCACGGTTCGGGTCTGGCTTCATGTAGAACGCTTTGATGTCTTTCGGATAGTTCGTGATGAATACAGGCTTGTCGAAGCTTTCCGCGATTGCTGTTTCGTGCGGCGCACCAAAGTCATCTCCCCAGTCGATATCGTCAAACCCTTTTTCTTTTAGCATCTTGATCGCATCGTCATAAGAAACACGAGGGAAAGGCGCTTTAACGTTCTCTAGTTTAGAGATATCACGTCCAAGTGTCTTCAGCTCGTTCTCACAGCGTTTGATCACAGATTGAACGATGTGTGAGATGAACTGCTCTTGAATCTCAAGGGATTCTTCGTGTTCAACAAAAGCCATCTCAGGCTCGATCATCCAGAACTCGATCAAGTGACGACGAGTCTTCGATTTTTCTGCACGGAACGTCGGACCGAACGAATATACTTTTCCAAGTGCCATCGCTGCCGCTTCCATGTAGAGTTGTCCACTTTGTGAAAGATACGCATCTTCTTCAAAGTACTTCGTATGGAACAATGAAGTCGTTCCTTCTGCAGAGCTTCCTGTAAGGATCGGAGGATCTACTTTTGCGAAGTCGTTGTTGTAGAAGAACTCGTTTACGGCATGAATGATCTCGTTACGGATCTTTAAGATTGCGTGCTGACGCTTAGAACGGATCCAAAGGTGACGGTGGTCCATCAAGAACTCAGTTCCATGTTCTTTCGGTGTGATTGGGTAGTCTACCGCTTGATGAAGTAATTCAACATCTGTTACTTCAAGTTCTACGCCAAGAGCTGAACGCTCGTCCACTTTTACCGTACCTGTTACGTAAAGACTGGATTCTTGCGTGAGTCCTTTTGCTTTTGCAAAGATCTCATCGCCAACTTCACTCTTAACTACAACACCTTGCACGAACCCTGATCCGTCGCGAAGCTGTAAGAAAGCGATCTTACCAGAAGAACGCTTATTTGAGAGCCAAGCACCGATCTTTACGGTCTTGCCTACGTGTTCACTAAGCTTATTAATCGTTGTTTTCACTACATTTACCTCCACTGTACGTTATCAATATCTACCAAAAAAAATTATGAAGGAGAACTTTCTAAAAATCAATCATTACTTGCGTTTTGAGTTGATAAAACGTTCAATACGATCCAATGCTTCCATGATTGTATCAAGACTCGTTGCATAAGAAAGTCTTACGTTGTCTGGCGCACCAAATCCTGAACCTGGTACTAAAGCCACTTTTTCTTCTTCTAGAAGAGCTTCTACCCACTCATCGACTGAAGAGAATCCTGTCATTTTGACTGCTTCTGTAGCATTCGGGAACAGATAGAACGCACCGTTCGGTTTTACACATGTGATGCCAGGAATCGTGATCAAACGGTCGTACACTTTGTTCATGCGTTCTTCAAACGCTTGACGCATCTCTTCCACAGGCTCTTGTGTTCCGTTATAGGCTGCAAGTGCACCGTGCTGAGATGTTGTTGTCGGATTCGATGTACTATGGCTGTCTAAGTTCGTCATCGCTTTGATGATCTTAGCGTCACCTGCTGCAAAACCGATTCTCCAGCCTGTCATCGCATGTGATTTAGAGAGACCATTGATGATGATCGTCTGTTTCTTTAGTTCAGGAGAAAGCTCAGCAATCGATGTGTGCTTCACTCCGCCATAAACTAACTTTTCATAGATTTCATCAGACACGATCAACACATCATGCTCTAGGCAAACTTCTCCGATCGCACGCAGTTCATCAGCTGAATACAGAGATCCAGTCGGATTACTCGGCGAGTTTAAGATCAGTGCCTTCGTTTGTTTTGTGATCACTTTTTCCAGGTCTTCTGCTGTAATCTTGAATCCATTCTCTTCTTTTCCTTCTAAGTAAACGGGTGTACCGTCTGCTAGTTTCACTTGTTCAGGATAGCTCACCCAATATGGAATCGGGGTGATCACTTCGTCTCCTTCATCAAGGATCGCTTGGAACAGAGAGTACAATGAATGTTTCGCTCCTGTACTAACGATGATCTCAGACGTTTCATACGTTAACCCTTGATCTTGCTGCAACTTGTTCACGATCGCTTTTTTCAGAGTTAAAAGGCCACCGGAAGCCGTATATTTTGTGTGTCCTTCTTTCATAGACTGATAAGCCGCTTCAATAATATGTATCGGTGTATTAAAGTCGGGTTCACCTGCACCAAGTGCGATTACATCGTGCCCTTCTGCCTTTAATTGGTTTGCTTTTGCTGTGATTGCCAGAGTTGTTGAAGGAGTTAATGCCTCCACACGTTTTGCAAGCTTCATACTACTAAATCCCTCCACTTTTTTATTCATCTAATTTCTATTGATCTGATTCTTTCAGACGATAGATCTCGTATCGCTCACCTGATTCAAAATAACCGTAAAAATACGTGTAGCGATCCTGCGTGTCGTAATAGACTACTTCCCACATTGGAATTCCGTCTTCCATGCCTAAACGGCTGTCAACGATCGTCTTCGCATCATGGTTCTGTTTCACATAATTCAGAATCTGTTTCTCTGAAAGCCCTTCTTTCGCGTTCAAAGAGGTAACCTTTTTGTCTTTATCGACCCAAACGATCTTGTTTGTGCCTTTTTTGTTCTTGCCTTCTACTACATAATACGTCTCATTCTTATAAAAGTGATCCACATTCGTAATAGAAACGAGGTCCTCTTCTTTCTTAGCAATTTCAACAGCTTCTGCTTCTTTTTTAGCGGGTTTTGCTTGAACGCCATTAAACAGATAATAAGCTTGCCAGGTTGCTAAGATTAGAATGCCAATAATAACAAGTATCCACTTTTTCCCCATATTTAAGCCTTCCTATGTGCGATAGATCGTAAAAATCATCTTATTTTTATTTTCGTCATCTAACGCGAGCCCAAACATTAAATCTTGATGCTTTAATGTTTTGTTCAGTTCAGATACTACTTTATACAAGTCACTTGACTTGTCCACCTTTAGCGTCGAAAGAACTTCAATTTTACTTTCCACGGTTCTTCCTCCTCTGACATGAATCTTTTCCTTGTTTACTATAGCAGAAAATCGGTGAAAAAGGTACTTTAGAATCCTTTAATAAGAAGGAAAAATGACTTTGTATTCTGCTTACTTTGTTTACGAGCTTCCTTTCATATGAGGTAAACACAATCAAACCGACCAGATAAAATATGGTCGGTCACAAATGGGAATTATCGTTATCATTTTAATGAATCTATTTTTACATCTATAGGTGTTATATCAAGAATTACATTTACAAAAGAGTAATCGTCTTTCTGCCCGTCCGTATATCCCCAAAAACCTTCTGTTTCTTCGGTCTTACGAAAATTCAACTCAAATCCCTTTCCGTTATTAAAACTGTAACTATTTACACTCTCCGCTCCAGCGTTATCAACTAGATTGTAAGAGATAAATTTGTTTAACTTGCCGTGAGCGCTTAAGACACCTGAATGAGGTGGTACTGTATGTTCGTAATACTCGTAGCCTTTTGTGCTTTCTTTCTTCTCGTTAATGGTTATGTTCTTCGTTCTTAGATCGAGCATATCTCCTTGATTAATCCAAGATAGTTTAATATTCTTAAATTCACTTTTACCAAGATCTGGACGTTTTAGCTGTTGAGACATATCGATTAACGTTACGCCACCTTTTCCAACAACTTCAGCTTTTTTCTCTTCGTTATATATGACAAGTGCCGTGTCTTCATCAATCCCATATGATAAATTCTTAGGTTCCCCTTTTTCATCTGCTACCGCGATCAAGCGTCCAAGACGTGCTTTGTTATCAAAGTGCTGATCAATGATGCCGTGTTCAAAAAAACCGAGCCCTCGTTCTAGATAACCTGGTCCTCCCTCTTGTTGCAGCATCCCGTCATACGAATTCGTAAATCCGGATGCTAATGTATCATGACTGCCTCCGCCGGCAATCATTACATCACTCATTATAGCTGCTCCTGCACTCGTTCCACCTAGTACAGCTCCGTTTCTATACGTCTTCCAAATCGCGTTCAACACTTTTGAATTTGTTCCGTTCTTGTTTAATAACGTATCTGTAATCTTTGTCTGATCTCCACCTACAAACCAAACCGCATCTAATTTCTCAACATGTTCTGCAAGTTTTTGATCGTTCTTATTTAAATCAGCCCATTTTGATTCATCTTCCGGTGTTTTTTTGTCATCACTTACAGTGAGAGGAAGAATTTCTATATTTTCTGACGACATCCCGTATCGGACGAGGTCTTCTTTAAATGCCTTAGATGAAGTTAAGCTTGAGCTTGCAGCAGGAACGATCCCGACTCTGGAATCTTCTTTTTGTTTTGCAAGATCAATGAACTTGCTATATACGTCATGATTACTGCTTCCTAAAGAACCTCCGCCAATCAACAGGTTTCCTTTAACCGGTTTCGAGCGATCAATGACTGGAGGTATAAACGAAGACTTTTTGTACTCAGTGAATGCATTCGTATTCTTTTTAAAACTTACCTTTTTTGGAGCAACGTCGAAAGCAACGTTCGTAAATGAATAATCGTCTTTTTGTCCATCCTTATAACCCCAATAACCTTTTGTGTTTTCCGTTTTTCTAAAAGTAAGCTGAAATCCTTCACCTTGAGAATCATACAAATAACTTTTCACAGCATCAGTTGTCCTATTGTCGATCAAAGAATACGAGAGATATTCTTTCAACCTTCCGTAAGAAGTAAAAACTCCTGTTGCATCAAGTGGCTTGAATTCGTAGTACTCATATTCGTTCGTCTCAGCTTTATGATCACTTATGAAAAATTCTTTAGTAGAAACATTTAAGTGGTCACCTGACACAAGATGGCTGATATAAACATCTTGAAAATGAGCATGATCAGAATCAGTAACCTTCGCTTTACTAACATCAACAACAGAAACGCCGCTTCTTCCAACGATCTTGACTGTTTTTTGTTTATTGTTCACGATAAGAGCTGTATCTTCATCTACACCATAAGCAAATTGATTGTTTGTTTTTTCTTTTAAAGCTGTCATCACCAATCTTCCAAGACGTGCACGTTCATCAAAATGCTGATCTACAATGCCATACTTAAAGAATCCGAGCCCTCTTTCAAGATGCACAGGTTCGTATTCTTCACTTGATTTTAGGTTACTCTTCTTCACAAACTCATTGTTTAGTGCGCCTAAGCTGTCACCACCTGTAATCATCACTTCGCTCATAATGGCTGCACCAGCGCTCGTTCCTCCAATGACACCTCCTTCCCTATACATTTTCCAGATCGCGTCTAATGCTTTTGTCCGATGCCCGTTCGGTTTTACTAATGTATCTGTAATTCTAAGCTGATCTCCACCAACAAACCAGATCGCACTATAATTCTCAATCTTTTTGGCTATCTTTTTGTTGTTTGCGTTTTTTTTCCATTTCGATTCATCTTCTGGCGTACCACTGAAATCTTGATTTGCTAGAGGAACGATCTCGATCTGATGTTCAAGTAACCCATATGTAATGAGATCGGTTTTAAAGCTTTGTGTTGATTTTAAGGAACTACTTGCTGCAGGTATGATCCCAATTTTCGCCTGTTTCTTACCACCTGCTAAAGTGATAAACTCGTTAAACACTTCCTTATTGCTACTACCTAATGCTCCCCCCGCAATAACAAGGTTCCCGTTCCAATCATCCTTGTTTTTCGCAAAGCTCATTGATGAAGTAGTCAGTGATAAACCAAGTGTCACAGCCAACGTTACAGACATCCATTTTTTGTTCAAGATATTAATTCTCCTCCATTCACATAGATCTATCTTTTCAAAAAGACTACTCTTGAAAGAAGATCTAAATTTTTTAGAAAATTCAATATACTTATTGCAAGATACGTGCCAAAGCGGGATTGCTTGATAACCGATGAATCAATTTTAATTGGTTATTATTAGGCTGATACAAAAACCCACAAAAACACCCTAAAAAAACTAAACTAGTATACTATTTCGTTTTTATAATAAAAAAATCACCTCTTTTAGAATGAGGTGACTGCTTTTATAATAACTAAAAATATTTTTTAAAGCCTCTACTAACAGATCCATCAAACCCTTCTCTTTCAAAAAATTGATGTGCTCTGTCTCGTTTTGAACTACTCAAAAGCATGATTCTGTGACAGTCGATCGAACGGCAATAATGTTCTGCATGTTGTAAAAGTTTTTTTCCTATATTTCTACCTCGAGAATTCTCATGTACGATAATATTTTCAATCACTCCATAAGGTCGAAAACCATGCAATGCTTGCAGGCATATGTTTAATGTCAATGTCCCTATCAGTTCTCCAGCTTCTTCATAAACAAATATAAAATTGTTTTCATCATTCCTGATTGTTTCAATTTGTTCTTCTCTTACATGCATCTTTTTACTATTTGGAACTAACATCCGGTAAAGTTCGAGCAATCTATTTCTATCCCTTTTTTCAGCTTCACGAATCATACAGGAAACTCCTTATAGTTATTTTATGATGTATTTGGTTCGTTAAAGGGAGTAGAATGTCCTCCTAACCTCACTTTTCTAAATGAAAAAAAAATTTAGAGCAAAGAAAAAAGAAGAAGCAAAAAATCTGCTTCTTCTTTCACCTTATTCCATCCAATCATCAAGTTCTGACACGAGTTCATCAATTGGTTTGATCGATACCGGCAGTTTTGGCAGCGATTGAATGAAGGATTTTCCGTATCTCGTCTCGATCATTCTTCTGTCGAACACGAATACGGCTCCTTTATCTCGGCTGCTTCTTACCAATCGGCCGAACCCTTGCTTAAAGCGTATGATCGCTTGCGGCAGGGAAAGATCGTAGAACGGATTACCGCCTTCTGCTTTTAACTTCTCGCTTTTAGCCGCCATCACAGGCTGATCAGGCGGTGTAAACGGCAAACGGATGATAACGAGACAAGAGAGATCGTCACCAGGGATATCGATACCCTCCCAAAAACTGTTCGTCCCAAACAGGATGCTGTTATCAAATCGCTGGAAGTTCTTTGTGAGACGCGCCCGGCTTCCAGAATCTACGCCTTGTGCGATCAGTACGAACTCTTCGGCATCCATCAAGCTTTTGAACGCTCCGTGTGTCTCTCGCAACATCTCGTAAGAAGTGAACAGAACGAGCATACGCCCTTTCGTTACTTTTGCGATCTCGTAGAGAGAAGACGAGATTTTTTTAACGAACGTTTTCTGATCCACTTCATTAATGAGCGGAATGTCAGTTGGCACCATCAGCTTCGCTTGTTGTTCATATTGAAATGGTGAAGGAAGCTGTGCGCTGATCGGACCAAAGTCTAAAAGTCCAAGCCGTTCACTCAAATAACGGAAACTGTTCTTCACACTCATCGTCGCAGAAGTGAGCACGACCGAGCTCTTCTTCCCAAAGAACTTATCAGCTAGAATCTGATCGATCTCAACCGGCTTCGCAAAGAGTGTAACCGCATGTCTCGGACCTTTTGATTCTGCTTCCATCCAGTACACTTCTTCAGATAACGGGCAAGACAATAAGTGATGCAGATCTGTCATCTCATCCTGCAGATCGTTTAAGATGCCTTCTAAGTCGACTAAGAAACCTTTTTGCTGAACCGTTAGATGTTCTTCGTACTGATCAAAACTCTTTATAACACGTTTGACAGGCTTCACAAGATCACCCATAAACTGACGTACTCGTGCTTCCATCTCTAGAACTGGCTCCCAAGCGGCAGCCTCTATATCTTCTTTCGTATAACGAAGGGTTAATTTCGTTAACTCTGTTGAGCGAGAAGATTTTGCTTTGCGTAAACAGATCGTCTTGATCTGCTTGAAAATCTCATCAAGCTCATTCTTCACATCAGTAAAAAGAGTATCCCAATTGGCGAGATGGTGTTCGTATTTAGGGACTTCAAGTAGATCGCAGATTTCCCTAAACGTATTCATCATTCCGTCTCCATCAGTCTGAGATAGACGATCTAAGAGCTTAACGAATGAAAAATAATCGGTCTCTTTTCCAAAATGATCGCTCACGACTTCTTCTATGTGGTGCGCCTCGTCTAAGACGACTTCTTTATAAGCAGGCAGCAGTTGATTATCAGACTTCAAGTCGGTAAACAACAACGCATGGTTCGTGATCACAAGATCTGATTCATGAGCGGCTCTCCGCTGTTTGTGATAATAACATCTGGAGAACCAAGGACATCTATGGTTCAAGCAAGAATTTGCATCACTTTTGACCGTGTTCCAAAACAGCTTTCCACCAGAGGCCATGGACAGTTCTTCTACGTCACCTGTCTCCGTTTCTGTAAGCCATACGATGAGTTGTGCTTTTGTAAAGTTCATATCGTAGTTATCATCGTGATGATCCATTAGCGTATGTTCAAATTTTCTTAAACACAGATAATGATTTCTTCCTTTAAGAAGAGTCGCTGTAAAATCAAATGGCATGATTCTTTTCAACAGTGGAACATCGCGTTCTAACAGCTGTTGCTGAAGCTGAACGGTATGTGTAGAAACGACAAGTGGCCGGTCTTTTTCCTTTGCATGCCGAATACCCGGTATAAGATAACCGAGCGATTTACCTACACCGGTTCCCGCTTCAATCACAAGGTGCTGATTCGTATGAAGTGCCTCGTCAACGAGTTCGACCATTCTCTGCTGACTTTTTCGCACTTCGTAGTGCTGCATATGCTGCTGAAGCTGATCATGAACCTCTTCGTCTTTAAAGGCTGTAAAATCATTATCTGAAGATTGTACAAAATCTGGTCTTTTTTTAAGAGCGAGCTTACGATAAAAATCATATGTCTCTTCATCTGCTAAAAAAGCTGACTTCTCCGCGATCATATCTCCTACGATACTCTCTAAAGAACTCTGCAGTTTCTTTAGAAAAGGTGTAAGTCTCTCAAGTGTTGTGAGTGGGAGATTTTCTAGCTTTTCTAATAGATGGATCAAGAGTTTTGCTGTTACTTCTGCATCACTGTCAGCTTGATGAGGGTTAAGGTGTTCTAACCCTAAGTAATCGGCAAGCATACCGAGCTGATAGCCGTCTGCTCCTAAAAGAAGCAATCTTGACATCTCAACCGTATCAATTAGCGGCATGGATAGCCGCGAATACCCTGCATGGTCGAGTTCACCTTGCAAAAACGAATAATCAAACATGACATTATGGGCAACAAAATAAGCTCCTTCTAACATCTGAAGGAGCTTTGGTGCCACTTCTTCAAACAACGGGGCATCTTTCACCATATCGTCGTTGATGCCCGTCAATTGCTCAATAAATGGGGGGATGGGAACGCCTGGCTGGATGAACGTCGAAAATCTGTCCGTTATCTTTCCTGCCTCAACGGCGACCGCACCGATCTGGATAATTCGGTCTCCTTTTGCTGCTGAATTTCCTGTTGTTTCAAAATCGATAACGACAAATCGCCGTGTCATAGCCTTCACCTCATTCCCCTGTGGCTTGTTTTATATCGAATTAATAAATAGTAGCCTCAGGTTCAACTCCGAGCATCTCTTGTACACGATTGTTCTTGTCCATAATCGCAACTTTCGGTACATGATGTCTTGCTTCGGTCTCATCATACATTCCGTAGGAAATAACAATAACAACATCCCCTTCTTGCACGAGACGTGCTGCTGCGCCATTTAAGCACATCACACCAGAACCTCGTTTTCCAGGGATAATATACGTTTCAAAACGTGCACCATTATTATTATTTACAATCTGAACTTTTTCGTTCGGAATCATATCAACAGCATCTAAAATATCTTCATCGATCGTGATGCTGCCAACATAGTTTAAATTAGATTCAGTCACCGTAGCACGGTGGATCTTGCCTTTCATTAACGTACGGAACATGTTTCTTCCTCGCTTTCTAGTCTACTTAAAATGTTGTCTAAGATGACATTATCAATCAAACGCGCTTTGCTGAATTTTACAGCTACAGCAATGATCAATCTTTTAGATTGGGGTGTAGGAGGAAGAAGTTCAGGATACGAAAGAATCTTGCAATAATCAACAATACCGCTCGTATGTTCCTCCAAGTATTTTATCATCTTTTGTTCGGTCTCACCACTATCACCCTCTAAAAGCCATTTTTTCGCTTTTACAAGAGATTCACTCAGATGAACCGCTTCTTGTCTTTCGCTGTCATTGAGATATACGTTTCTAGAACTCATCGCAAGACCGTCAGCCTCACGCTTTGTTTCACACCCGATCACTTTTATTGGAAAGTTAAAGTCTTCAACAAGACCTTCGATGACAGCCACTTGCTGCGCATCTTTCAGTCCAAAATAAGCGAAATCAGGCGAAACGATATGAAACAGCTTTGTAAGTACTGTCGCAACTCCGTCAAAATGCCCAACTCGGCTTTCCCCGCATAGCGCATCTACTCGTTTGTTTACGGAGACTGTAACAACCGATTCATCGGGGTACATCTCTTTCGTATCTGGAAAAAATAATACATCTGCTCCCGCTTTTACTGCCAACTTTTGATCACGATCAAGATCACGAGGATATCTGTCAAAATCTTCGTTCGGTCCAAATTGCAACGGATTTACAAAGATACTGACAACGATCACATCAGATTCTTTCTTCGCACGTTCGATCAAAGATAAGTGACCATCGTGCAGATACCCCATCGTAGGTACGAATCCTATTACTTTTCCAGCTCTTTTTTCATCAGCGATTAGTTTTTGCATGTCTTTGATGGAATTGATCTGTTTCATGATTGGACTCCTCCGTACAGAGAATGAAGCGTTTCAGCCTTCATATTAAAACTGTGGCTTTCTTCAGGAAACTGCTCTGTTCTTACGTCTTCTTTATATTTTAAAAGCCCCTCGACCATAACATCCTTCACGTTTCCATACGTTTTCACAAACTTCGGTACATGGTGAAAACCGTATCCAATCATATCATGGTAGACTAGGACTTGCCCGTCTGTATGTTTACCTGCACCAATCCCGATAACAGGAATTCTTAGTTTCTTTGTTACGATCTCTGCTAACTGCTGCGGAACGCATTCTAAAACGATCGCGAAAGCACCAGCTTTTTCAAGCAACAGACTCTCTTCGATTAGTCGCTCTGCGTCTCTTTCTTCTTTTCCTTGAACACCATAACCGCCCATCACACCTACCATCTGAGGTGTTAGACCAAGGTGTCCCATGACAGGAACTCCAGCGTCAGTTAATCGTTCAACAGTTTGAACGATCTGTTTTCCGCCTTCTACTTTGACAGCAGAGGCACCACTTTCTTGAAGAATTCTTCGTGCATTCTTCAATGTTTCATCGATCGAACCGTGATACGTCATAAACGGCATATCCGTTACGATAAACGTGTTCGGCGCGCCGCGTTTAACGGCTTTCGTATGATGGATCATATCTGCCATCGTAACGGGAATCGTTGAATCATAGCCAAGCACGACCATGCCAAGAGAATCTCCGACTAACAAAAGATCCATCTCCGCTTTTTCACAGATTACCGCTGTCGGATAATCATAAGCCGTTACCATCGTGATCTTTTCGCCATCTCTCTTCATCTTAAGAAAACTTTTCGTCGTTTTCATCATAAAGCCTCCCTGTTCTTTGTTTGGCTTTTTCCATAAGCAGTTGTTTTTTGTTAGGTTCTTTCTAACGGAATGTTGCTATTTGGAATTTAATCCTCATAGCATGTTGATTGTAGCGGAAGGTTGCCGACTCCTACGGGACGAGCGGTCAGGTGGAGACTCCTAATGGCGCAAAGCGGCAGGAGGCTCACCGTTCGCCCCGTGGAAAGCGTGCAACCTGGAGCGAAAATCAACATCCCTCAACAACAGGGCATTACGGAAATTGCCTTTAACTAACAGGGCCAGAAGTGCAAAAAACCTTCTTTCCAATAGAGGAAGAAGGCATAGGAAAAAATCCTAGACTTTAATTGTTTGCTCCCTCTGTCCCGGTCCTAAATATGGATCTAGGCAGATATAAGGTTTGTGGTCAAAACTAGATAAAATTAGTGCAGTTCCACATGGATACCGCCTACAACTTTATTTTATCACGGACTTTCCTTAAGTAGAAGGAAATTCGATATCAGCTGAATAGATGGAGTGTACGACGCCATGATCGTCTTCTAAAAGCAGCACGCCTTCTTCAGTGATTCCTTTTGCATAACCTGTGATCGCTCCTGTTATGGATCTTGCTGTGATTCGTTTACCTAAACTGAAGGCTCGCGATTCCCATAATAACTTTATAACTCCAAATCCTTTTTCAAGATATTGATGATACAAAGCTTCGATCTCTTGAAGAAGCACACCAACTACTTCAGCTCGTTTGAATGTTTGCCCGCTCTCAATCGCTAGACTTGTAGCGATCTCACTGATCTCATCAGAAAAGTGCTGTCGTTCTTGATTCACGTTGATTCCGATGCCGACGATGACCGAATGGATAGAATCCGCTTCCGCTTGTAGTTCTGTTAATATACCAGCTGACTTTTTACCGCTGATTAAAATGTCGTTCGGCCATTTGATCGCTGCTTCAATGCCTGATACTTTTTCGATCGCTTTAGAAACAGCTACCGCTATTAGCAATGTAAGCTGAGGAGCTTTTTGGAGGGGGATGTTAGGCTTTAAGATCAAGCTCAGCCAAACCCCTGTCCCCTTGGGAGATTGCCACGCTCTCCCTAACCGTCCTCTGCCACCGGTTTGTTCGTCAGCGAGTACGATGCTTCCTTCGACCGCGCCATCTCGAGCAAGAGCATGTGCGATCTCTTGAGTACTATTTACAGATTCTCGGTATGTGATCTTCTTACCGAATGATCCGTCACCTGTGTATAATGACACTTCTTCAGCCGTTACGGCATCAGGAGAAGTAATCAATCGGTATCCTTTCTTCTGAACAGCTTCGATCGTGTAGCCGTTCTTACGAAGTTCTGATATGTGTTTCCAGATCGCTGTTCTCGAACAATCGAGTCTATTGCTGATCTCTTGACCTGAAACAAACTTTCCTTCTTGTTCTGTAAGCATGTGCAACAGTGCTTCTTTCATCATGGCTCCCACCTTTTTACCCAATCCTTTAGTGCGGACGTGCTGAGGTCTAGTTCACCCTCAACGATTTTTTTCTCCATCTCTTCTAAAAGCTTTCCTAACCAAATTCCTGGTTTTCGTTGTGTGATCTTTGTTATTTCCTTTCCGTCTAGCGGAATATCTTTTCTAGATGTGATCGGAATCTCGGTATATCGCTGTTTAAGTTGAACGATCTCTTCAGCATAATCCTTATTTTCGATCGCACTTTTTAACGTAATGCTTGATAATGCTGTTTCCAAGCCAAATCGGTACAAATCCAACTTGCTCCATGAAGTAATACGATAGGCGGACATAAGCTCACCTACTTTTTTGATCATGTGATTCGGAAGCTTCCAACTTTTTAAAAATTCTCTAACATCACTCACATCAGATAACAATAAAATAGCTGTCCATCTTTGTTCATCAGATTCTAAAGTGTTCCAATCAAAATCTTGATAAAGACCAGTCTGTTTCTCTTGCATAACAGTAGGCAAGTGATCAAGAACAGAGCTTTTCTTCATTACATTTAGAACAATACCCGCTTGTACACCTTGAAGCAGTTTAATGAATTCAATCGCTATACGTTCGGTTGAGATTCGCTCTAGCAAGTATGCTTTACTTTTGAGCGCAAGCATTGTTTCTTCTTCGATCGTCATGTTAAACATGCTCATGAACCGGCAAGCTCTCATGATGCGAAGAGGATCTTCTGAAAAGCGCAGATTTGGATCTCCGACAGTCCGAATCTGCTTTCTCTCAAGATCTTCACGTCCTCCAAAGTGATCGATCAACTTAAACGATGTATCCATGGCCATCGCATTGAAAGTGAAATCTCTTCTAGAGAGATCTTCTTTTAAATCATCAACAAACCATACTTTTGAAGGCCGTCTGTAGTCTTGATATTCATCTTCTTTTCTAAACGTTGTAACTTCGTAAGATACAGATTCGTGTCTCACGATAACTGTTCCATGTTCGATACCGACCGGGATGGTTTTTGGAAAGATTCTCTGAATGTCTTCGGGTCTTGCAGAGCTCGCGATATCGATATCTTTGATCGAACGGGCGAGTATGAGGTCTCGCACACAGCCTCCAACAAAATAAGCTCTGTGCCCTTCCTCTTCCAATCGCTTTAATATCGGCAAGGCGTTTTGGAACATTTCGTTCATACCGTGCGATCCTCTACTAAGGAATAATAGATATCTTCATAGATCGAGACGATTTTTTCAGATAAGAAATGTTCTTTAACATGTCTTACGGAATTTTCTCTGAACTTCATTAATTTTTCTTCATCCTGCAAAAGAGCTATCGCTTTTTTTGCTACCGATTCGGGATTACCTAGCTCTACCATATAACCTGTTTCCCCATCCACGATTACTTCCGGTATTCCACCGATATTGGTTCCGATAACAGGTACGCCGCATGCCATTGCCTCTAACAGTACGAGTCCAAAGCTTTCTTTTTCAGATAAAAGTAGCTTCAGGTCACAGATCGAGAACAACTCACCGACATTCTCTTGTTTTCCTAAGAACAAAACATCCTCTTCAATATCCAATTCACGTACCAGTTCGCACGCCGTCGTTAGTTCTGGACCGTTTCCGATCAGTAACAGCTTTGAAGAAAGTTCTTTTCGAATGAGCGCAAATGATTTGATCACATCTTCTAATCTTTTTACTTTCCTAAAGTTAGATATATGGACGATTACTTTTTCATTCTCTTCAATTCCGTACGTTTGTCTCAATTCAGCATTATTGCTTCTTCTGTAATACACTCTTTCATCTACAAAGTTATGTACAGGAATGATGTCTTTGTTGATATTTAAAAGCTCTAGCGTATCTGCTTTAAGTTGATGAGAAACAGATGTAACCACATCAGATTTCTCGATACCGAACTTGATCATCTCACTTAGTGAAGGATCGTAACCGAGTACCGTAATATCTGTTCCGTGTAGAGTTGTAACAATCTTCATTTCATCGTTTAGCATTTGTTTTGCTAACACCGCACAAACGGCATGCGGTACAGCGTAATGTACATGAAGAAGATCTAGCTTTTCTCTTTTCGCCACTTCTGCCATCTTGCTAGCTAAAGCAAGGTCATAAGGTGGATATTTAAACACAGAATAATGGTTCACTTCCACTTCATGAAAGAAGATATTCGGATAGAATTTTCCTAACCGAAAAGGAACACTTGATGTTATAAAATGTATCTCGTGCCCTTTTTCTGCTAATAGTTTTCCTAGTTCTGTTGCAACCACTCCTGATCCGCCTACGGTCGGATAACAAGTGATGCCGATTTTTAACGTCATAAAACTTTCTCCTTATAAATGGTTAGTTATATAAGTTTGTTCTGTGATGAACCCTTCTGCATAACTCACACCTGCTTCAAGACCAAACAGCTTATCACGGGATTCTACACGTTCGATATAACCGTTCGTTAATGGTGTTTCAACGCTTTCTAGTGTTTTCACAAACTGCGATGGGTAGGCTTTTAACGCCTCAATCTTCGTTTCGTATGAGCCCGTAACATCTACAAACAATTGAGGTCTTTCTGCACTGTTGATCAAGTAATAAAAAATATTTTTTACTTTATGTGCAGGTTGATGACTTTTGTCTTTGATGTTTTTTATTCCTGCAGAAAAGACCGCTTCTTTTACGAGACGAGCACAGTTCCCATGGTCTGGGTGACGATCGACCCAATAGGGAGCAAATACATACTCTGGCTTATGCTCACGGATCACTGAAACCAGCTTTAGAATATGATCTTCCTTCATATAAAGACCACGGTCAGGCAACTGTAGGTTACTTCTTTTTCTAACTCCTAAAAGTTCAGCTGCTCTTTCAGCCTCTTTTTTACGGATGTCGACAGTGCCGTTCGATGACAGTTCTGCTTCTGTTAAATCACAGATAATTACGTCACGGCCTCTCTCTGTTTCTGCTTTAATCGTAGCTCCCATACCAATTTCTACATCATCGGCATGAGCGCCAAAGGCAAGCCAGCTTTCAACGGTCATTTTTTCTTTGACTCTCTTTCATCTATTATTTTTCTCCAATCCAGATCTCCTCGTTCAAGTGATCGAATAAAAAGTTCTGCTGAAGCCAAGTTTGTTGCGAGCGGAATCTGATACACATCACATAAACGCATTAGTGCTGATACATCAGGCTCATGAGGCTGTGCGGTCAACGGATCTCTGAAAAATAGAACAAGATCAAGATCATTTTCTGCAATTAATGCTCCGATCTGCTGATCGCCTCCTAATGGCCCCGATTGAAAACGTTTGATATCAAGCCCCGTTGCTTCGTTTATTTTAAACCCTGTTGTTCCTGTCGCAAACAGGGTATGGTCCTTTAAGATGGGTGCGTATGCGACGGTAAAATTGATCATATCGTTCTTTTTCTTATCGTGCGCAATTAAAGCTATCTTCATAGTATCCCCTCTTAATCCATAATATTTTCAAGGCCGTATACAAGACCTTCAATGTTCATCACACTTTCTACCGCAAGTCGGACACCTGGCATGAAAGACGTTCTGTTCATCGAATCATGACGGATCGTTAAGACTTGACCTTCACCGCCGAAGATAACTTCTTGATGCGCGACTAGTCCAGGTAATCTTACACTATGAATACGAATTCCTTCTAGTTCAGCGCCTCGAGCTCCTTTAAGATCCTCATTTTCATCTGGATGACCTTGTTTCTTTTCTTCACGAACTTCCGTGATCAGTTGTGCTGTTTTTAATGCCGTGCCAGACGGCGCATCCAGCTTTTGATCGTGATGTTTTTCAATGATTTCTATGTCCGGAAGGTATTTCGCTGCCATTTGAGAAAACTTCATCATTAAGATCGCACCGATCGCAAAGTTTGGCGCGATGATGGCACCAGTCTTCTTTTCTTCAGCCAACGCCGTTAGACGCTCGAGATCTTCATTTGAAAAGCCTGTCGTTCCAATTACTGTGCGAAGACCGTGGTTAAGAGCCAACTCAAGATGTTTTTTGCCGATATCTGGACGCGTAAGATCGACAACGACATCAGCTTCAATAGAAGAAAGGCAGTTTCCCATATCATCGTATACAGGTGCTTCTAGAGACTGTGGTGCACCAGTTAAATCTTTAACTTGAAGTCCATCATTTTTTGAATCTACTGCAGCCACTAGTTCAAAATGTGGAGTTTCCTCGATCATCTTCAACGCTTCTTGACCCATCTTTCCTCGTGGTCCTGCAAGTATGATACGAATATTATTCATGAGTAGTCTCTCCTTCTTTTTTAGTCCATCTGTCTTTGTCTCGTGTTTCAAACTTATTCATTACTGTCTTTAACGCATCGTCCAGATCTATATCGAGGGAATTTGCCAGACAGATCAACACAAAGAACATATCCCCAAGTTCTTCTTCGACCGTCTTTTTATCCTCTGTTGATTTCTTCGGTTTCTCTCCATAATGATGGTTCACTTCACGGGCAAGTTCCCCTAATTCTTCTGTTAATCTTGCAAGCATAGCTAAAGGACTGAAATAGCCTTCTTTAAACTGCGATATGTATTGATCTACAACGTCCTGACTCTCTTTTAATGTACGATTGGCCATGATGTTGACACTCCTCATTCAATATTAGTCTTCTTTATGTTATCGGTATTTTTTCTGTTTGACAAATTTCATGAAATTTCGCTTATAATAGGAAGGCATGACTAAAAACAACTGCTATATTATTGAAGAAGTATACCTCAAAGCAACGATCTTGTATTTTAGAAAAAGCTTTAAAGAAAGTAGGCCTCATATGACTTATCCGATCAAACTAAAAAATATTTTATTCATCTTACTTGGCGCTGCCATCTTTTCGTTCGGAATCGTTCATTTTAATATGACGAACAATTTAGCAGAAGGTGGTTTTACTGGGATCACCCTTATTCTTTATTTTCTTTTCTCGATCGATCCTTCTTATTCTAACCTAGCGCTCAACATTCCATTGTTCTTTGTTGGTTGGAAGCTGCTTGGCAGAAACGCTTTCATCTATACGATCATCGGTACAGTTGCCGTTTCGGTGTTTCTATTTATCTTTCAGCGCTTCTCTTTTGTTACGATCAATCTTAAAGAAGATATGACACTTGCTGCTTTGTTTGCCGGTGTATTTATCGGAGTTGGGCTAGGAATCATCTTCCGCTTTGGTGGAACGACTGGCGGAGTAGATATTATTGCAAGACTCGGTCATAAATTTCTAGGGTGGAGCATGGGGAAAACGATGTTCATCTTCGATTTCGTCGTTATCGCAATCTCTCTCGTATACTTAGATTATAAAGAAGCTATGTACACACTTGTTGCTGTCTTCATCGGTGCGCGAGTGATCGACTTTATGCAAGAAGGCGCATATGCTGGAAAGGCAGTCATGATCTTTTCAGATAAGAATACCGAGATCGCAGCAGATATCATCAAAGAGTTGGACCGTGGTGCGACGATCTTAAACGGTAAAGGTTCTTTTACAGGAAATATCCGTGAAGTGCTGTATTGTGTTATCGCTAAGAACGAGATCGTTCGGATCAAGCAGGTAATTGAACGTATCGATCCGCATGCCTTCGTTACCGTAAATGATGTTCATGAAGTAATCGGTGAAGGTTTCACACTTGATGCTGATAAGAATCCGATAGGCAGATAGAAAAAAAGCTCCCGATAAAAATATCGGGAGCTTTGCTGTTTAATTAGAATTAGTCGTCTTGGTTCATCCCTAAGAACATGAAGATAAATCGTGCTAGTTCGAGTAACGCTACTAAGGCACCAGCTACATAGGTTAATGCAGCTGCGTTTAAAACTTTACGTGCTCCGCGCTCTTCATTGTTACGAATCAGACCCGTTGAAACGATCTGGTCCATGGCACGAGAGCTTGCATTAAACTCAACCGGGAGTGTAACGAATTGAAATAATACAGCTACTGACATGAAGATAATCCCTAGAAGGAACATGTTCATCGAGCTTAAAAGCATACCACCGAGTATTAAGAAAAACGAAAAGTTAGATCCGATGTTAGCAACAGGAACTAGTGCATGTCTGAAACGTAAGAACGCATAGCCTTCTGCATCCTGAATCGCATGTCCTACTTCATGGGCTGCAACGGCTGCACCTGCAATCGAACTTCCGTAGTAGTTATCTTCAGATAAACGAACTACTTTGCTGCGAGGGTCGTAATGATCAGATAGCATCCCTCTAACTGGCTCTACTTGAACGCTGTAGAGTCCATTTTGGTCTAATATCTCTCTTGCTACTTCCGCACCTGTCTTACCTGTGCTGTTACTCACTTTTGAATACTTTTTGTACGTGCTTTTCACTCGCATCTGAGCCCAGATTGGAACGATAAGCAAAATTGCGAAGTAGATTAAAAATCCACCCATCGTTGGCATTCCTCCATATAAAAAGCTTTTGATA
The DNA here is from genome assembly GCF_036213205.1 of Fictibacillus nanhaiensis. Taxonomy (GTDB): domain Bacteria; phylum Bacillota; class Bacilli; order Bacillales; family Fictibacillaceae; genus Fictibacillus; species Fictibacillus nanhaiensis_E. The sequence goes on along the minus strand of NZ_JARMFC010000006.1, from coordinate 476,195 downwards.
CTCACATTTTACGTTTTCAACTCACAGTTTGTCAAAGAATACGCATGACTCATGACCCATTAACGTTTATCTGGCACTCTTAATCCATCTTGCTGATCACCCTTGTATTTTCTCCATCCTACATAAGCTAATGTTGATGATATGATTCCACCGATTGAAAATATTAGCCAAAAGAGAGATGGCTCTGAGTTATCTTTTTTCGCGAAGAACAATGCTTCAAAATCAGCAGCAGCTGTCTCGAGCTGTTTTTGATGAACGGAATCCGTAAGAATCTTACTGCGGTTCGTATCAACATAAGAAACGTGTTCATCGAGCTTTTCTAAATCTTCATCTTTCAAGTCGACCATGAGTGCCGGTCTGACCGTTTCGTACCGTTCGAGTAATAGGTTAGCAGCCTGATGAAACGCCACTGAATCATCTTCACTAATTCCTTTTTCCATCGTGATAAAAGGCTCTAACATCATCAGACCTGTTTTTTTCCATAACGGTTCATATTCTGTCTGAAGGGCATCCACTAATAAACGAACCTCTGTAAGTTTGTTTAACTTTTTTTCTTTTGACCATTCGGGATTCTGAAGAGAAGACACAGCATCTCTGAACGTATATTCAACAAGACGCTTCTGTTCCGGTCTCAAGGACAGGACATCTTCTATATGAATGATGTTGGCGGAAGTAAACTGCAGCACGCCAGCTGCTTCTTCATACCGTTCTATTTTACCAAGTTCCCAGATCTCACTCGTAAGCTCATTGATCAGAGACCATTCCTTCGTTTCTGTATGATTTGATGCAAATGCTGGCATAGCAAGTCCACAAACCATACAAAGAACCATCAATGCCCATCCAAACCTTCTCATCCGTTGTCCCTCCTGTACCCCTTATACTTAAAACGTATGAGAGCTGGGACAAGGATAGACCTATAATTAAGGATTAGGAGCGTGCTCTACGCTTTTCTCATTTTCCAAACAATGAAAATTGAAAGGGCGGACAACCAAAAGGTTAAGTACCCGATCATATCTTGATACGGATCAAGAATGTCATATCTCGGCATCATATCAAACACATAGTCGATGATCTCGTTATGAAAAAGGACGAGTGCAGCAAGCGTAACATGCCAACCCTTTATCTTATAAAACGGAGCATAAAGTAGCCCTTGAACCGCCATACCCAGGTGAGAAAAGATAAGCATGTAGTTAATGGGATCGAGTGGCGTTCCAACAAAAGCACCACCAAGATTCATTCCAACTGCCCATATACCATACTTAAAGAGTGTTGCTACAGCCAATGCCTCGATCGCCCCATGCTGTTTATCTCTCAAGAAGCCGATAATAACAAAAACAAAAAATAGTGATGCTGTAGGGCTATCGGGTACGAACGGTAAAAAGTACCATGGAGTATCTTGAAGCTGATAAAGATACCAATAATAACCGTAAATTGTGCCTAATATGTTGATTAAAAGTAGTGCTAGTAAAAACATTCGATCCATGATGATCGTTCGAATCCAGGACATAATCACATGCTCCTTTTTTTACTATGTTCAGAAAAGAAGCCGACCCATACTGAGCCGGCTTCCGTCTATTATTTCTTTTCTAGTTTTGAGATAAATTCCGCTAATTGTTTTAGCTCTTTATCTGAACCTTTAAACGCATTCGGAGGCATGCCTGGCGGCTTACCTTCTTTAGCGATTTTCATGATTTCTTCAGGCTTCAAACCTGTTCCGATCAATGAAGGTCCTGATGCACCACCTGATAACGTGTTACCGTGACAGCCTACGCAGCTCTGTTTTTGGTAGATCTTGTAGCCAGGATCGTTTTCATCAAAACTTACATCAACGATCTTACCTTGAGTCTTCGCTTTTTCCCAATCGTGTGTCACAACAGATTCCCATGTTAAATATGTAACAGAAATCAAACCTAATAACATTAACCCAGTTGCGATCGGACGTTTAGAAGGACGTCGCTCCAACCCTTTGTCTAAGAATGGCGCAAGCATTAATGCACCAAATGCTAGACCAGGTATAATAACAGTACCGATAAGAACATAATCCCCTGCCGCATACTTGTACTTCAGAAGCTGGTATAAAAATAGGAAGTACCAGTCTGGTAGAGGAATATATCCAGCATCGGTAGGATCTGCTTTTTTCTCCAAAGGAGATTCATGGACGATTGTCAGTACGAGGTATCCGATCAAGAATACGGCTCCTACCATCCATTCTTTTAAAAGAAAGTTTGGCCAGAACGCTTCCGTTTTTCCCGGAAACTCCGAATAATCTTTTGGAATATTCGGTTTGCGCTCAGCAGGGACACGAGAGTCACCGACAAACTTCATTCCTTTACCGCGATGCATATATTTCCCTCCTTTGCTCTTATGAACCTTTTAATCTTATGTTTGTTCTTACAACGGTCCGGAAATACCTTGTTTACGGATCATTAAGAAATGGGCACCCATCAAGCCTAACAATGCTGCAGGAAGGAAGAATACGTGAATCGCAAAGAATCGCGTAAGCGTCTGTGCTCCGATAATCTCTCCGCCGGCAAGGAAAGTTTTCGCGATTGGACCAACAACAGGAATCGTCATAGCGATCTCAATTCCTACCTTAGTCGCAAATAGCGCTTTCATATCCCAAGGCAATAGATAACCTGTAAAACCTAAACCTAACATAACAAAGAAAATAAGTACTCCAACAACCCAGTTTAATTCTCTCGGCTTCTTATAAGCTCCCTGGAAAAATACGCGCAATGTATGTAGAAACATCATTACAATAACAAGGCTCGCGCCCCAGTGGTGCATTCCGCGTACAATAACTCCAAATGCCACTTCATTTTGCAGGTAATATACGGATTCCCAAGCATTCACGATATCAGGTACATAATACATCGTTAAGAACATACCTGAAAGAATTTGGATAACCGTGATGAAGAACGTTAATCCACCAAAACAGTAAACAAACGCAGAAAAATGATGTGCGGGGTTTACGTGTTCCGGTACTTCATGGTCTGCAACATCTCTCCAAAGCGGCGTAATATCCAGGCGCTCATCTACCCAGTCATAAATCTTTTGTAGCATTCATTACGCCCCCTTTCTTGGTTTTGCCTTTCCTAAATAAAGCTTTCCATCTTTCACCTGGCTGTCATATACATCAAGTGGTGCAAGAGGTGCAGTTCCCTTAACATTAGTTCCATCCTTCGTATAACGGCCTAAGTGGCAAGGACAGAAGAACTGGTTAGGGTGTGATGGATCTGTATTCCAGTCTACCGTACAACCTAGATGTTTACAGATTGGAGAAAGTGCGATAAAATCACCATTCTTCGCTTTATAAACCCAGGCAGATTGAGTGACATCAGACTCGTACCAGCCATCTTTTTGTTTGATTTTAAAATCGAAACGCTTTGGTTCGTTCGCGATCTCTTCCACGCTCGTAACCGCTACCAATTCTTGATCTGTTCCCTCTTTCAAAATCGGATCAAGGGCGAAACGGACCATTGGCATAAGCATGCCGGCAGCCATAAATCCACCAACGCCAGTTAATGTGTAGTTTAAGAACTGACGTCTTGAAATATCTTCCTTTGACATTGTTTTCCCCCCCTTATGCTGTAAATGACGGTCCATCCGGACTTTTACACACATATTACTAGGACATAAACATGATAGCTTATGTTGTCTTTTAATGTCAATATGACATGTGGTAAATATTACGAATTTATACTCCTCTGCCAATCGTTGAAAATAAGCTGAAACAACGGTTTTACCTGCTCTTTTATTACTTCTAATCTATACTTCTCGTCCATCGTTTCTAGTGGTAGAGCGGGTACCCAAAATAATTGGCCCGAAAGCTGTTGTTCAAACTCTTTCCAATACACATCACTTGTCATAAGAAAGATATGTTTAAAATGGCCCGAATTTTTAACGTGCTCTAAAAAATGAGTTAATCGATCAAGAGCATGATCATCTTTAACGTATGTAAAATTTGGTGATAAAAATAACCTGCCATGCAGCTGACGCTCTATTTCTGACGTTAACAGCTCTGTATACTCAGACATCGTTACACTCGATTTGAAGTCTTGAGAGAAGCTGACTGGTGTTAACGGAATCAAGATCGAGTCCACATACTCACCAGATTTTAAGAATACATCTGCGTCATTTGTTTTCCATTTCATAAAAAATCTCCTTACTTGGTATGTACTGCTTCTTATCGTACCATATATCTCTCTAGCATAATGTGGTTGGCTAAGAAAATAGGTAGATTTGTAGATGTCGAAATAGGTCTAAGATTGCCGACTCGCGGATAAAAGTAAAAAACTCGTGGATAAAGTGATCAAACATTTGGATTGCAGGCTAAAACTTCTGGATTCAAAGCCTGAATTTGTGGATTGGGTGCAAAACAACCTTGGTTAAAGACCAACAATAGCTTGTGCACGCGTTAGCACAGAAGCCACATTACCCACAAAAAAGACGACCCTTTTTCTTAAGAGTCGCCTTCACACAACTAGGATGGCTGTTTTTCTAAATTTTTTAGTTCATTGGTCCATTTTGTGAAGCTGTCATAATCCTTTTGGTCTAGTGCTGCATCGATCTTCGCCATTATATCATTCTTGCGGTACGTTTCGATCGACTTCTCTAATACCATTTCCGCCCATATGCCGTATTTTTTGTCCATCGACATATTCTGTGGCAAGTGTGGATTTTCTTCTAATACAGAAGCATACTCGGGCGTCAGACGTGATGCGTTAAAATTAAGTTCAAGATAGATCTCTTCTTCTTGGTTCAAGCGGATGTCATGAAATGATTTTTCGGCATCAGTCGTTAGGACATTTTGTTTGTAGAAACGGAACGGAACTCCGTCTGTGCATTGAGTTGACATGATTATGGCCTTTGGACAATATTCGGCTTTCTCTACAAAATGTACCTTCTCCATCAGTTGGTCATCACTAACTAAATAGTTTAATAACCAAACACATTCGCGTTTCTTTAACTGATAATGATTAAGGAACCATTTGATAAAATCCTTTTTTTCAAGGACCGAAACGGTGCTGCTCATTGCAATCCCCCCATCATTCAAAAACACGTCATCTTGATAATAAATATATTCTCTCACTGCTCGTAAAATCCTTCTTCACTTCAGAAAGTTTTAAAAATCTTCCAATCGGTTTAAAACGTCTTCAATATCGTCTCGTTCTGAGCTTTGGTTCAACAGTTTCTGCAGAATTTCTTTCGCTTTCTTCTGCTCGCCCTCCTCGATGAGGAAATACGCATATTCTTCTAGGAACACAGGGTCATCATTAAACAACATCGATGCTTTTTCATACCATTTTGCAGCTTCGCTATAGTCTTCGGTCTCTTTGTTCGCTGTAGCGAGATGCCAATACATGAGAGGTATCTCTTCTTTCGTTTCAGCAAGTGACTTATAAAGACTTAGTATATCTTCAAACCGTTCTTCACGAATGTACTGATCACCTAATCGTAGTAGTGGTTCAATACGAGTAGGATCGAGTTCAAGGGCTTGTTTTACCCACTGTTCACCCTGTTCTGGATTGTGTAGCTTATAGGCTAGTCGTGCAGCTTGAAGGTAGATGTTCTCATTATGTTCATCTCTTTTTAACCCTTCAGAGATAACATCGTACGCCTCAGTTAGGGCACCTTCTTCTTCATACGCTTCAGAAAGAACGCTATAGAGGGTCGTATAATCTGGGTCCATATCTTTTAGTTCTTCAAGACTCGCGATCGCTTCTTTAAACTCACCTGCTTTAAAAGCCGTTACGCCATGACCAAACAAACTGTAAAGGTCTTTATGGTGATCGAGACCTTTTCTGTAGTATGGAAGTGATTCCTCAAACTTGCCCAATCTGCTTAATGCTTCAGCATATCTTAACGTAACATCTTCTATTTCAGCTTTTCCATCGATCGCTACTTTTAACAGTGGCAAACTTGAATCAAATTTACCTTGTCTTAAATAAAAATCACCTAAAGCATAAGCGAGTACTGGGTGTTTCTGGTCCTTTTGGTGTGCTTCTGTAAGCTTACGTTCTGCCACTTCTATCAGACCAAGACTTTCATACAGATCTGCTTGAAGGATAAGTGCCCTTAAATATTCGTCATCTTCTTCCTTTACTTTGTCCAAATACTCAATCGCCTTCTCATCCATGCCTTCATCAAAGCAGCATTCTGCAATGGAAACGAGAAGTTCTCCATCTCCAGGGTATTTTTTCAGCAACTCATTAAAAAGATCCATTGCTTCTGATGTATGACCCCAGTTTAAGTAAACTTCGGCGATCTCGAATTTTTCTGGATCTCCTGCTTTTAGTTTTATTTTATCTAATAGCGACATTCCTTTTTCTACGTCACCATGTTCAACAAGCCTTATTGCATCTTGGATTTCGTTCACTTAAAAAAACTCCCTTATCCCTTATATTCTTGTGCCTATTATACACGAGATATAAGAGATTCTCCAAAACGACGGGGCTTTACTACGATAATTTCTTTTCCGTATCCTTGGTGCATTTCTGGAACTTTCTCAGAAAAGACGATTTCACCTCTTACAATCACTGCCTGTAACGTATCATTCAACCCATTCGTACGATAAATACAATAGTCAGCATCACTGCCTGCGAACAAACCGCCTTTTACAGGATATAGACCGAGCATTTTCAAACTGGGTAACGAGATTGGTTCAGTTTCGCACAGTTCATGAAAAAGCGTTGGAATTTGATGTTTAATCGATAGCTCGTTCCATTTCTTCTGCCACGTATTTTTCAACTTCTGATCTATGTTTGATGGAAAGGTTGGAAAGATGACGGTTCCATAACTAAAATTAGCTTCACTGATCCTCTCCCAAATTACATGTGTTAACTGAGTAAAATCTTTACAGATCAATTGGATGAAAGAAATTTTCTGTTTTCGGCAAAAACTCATCATCTGTGGCGTAATCTTTTCTGGAGACATGCTAAGACCGATGCAATAGTCTACTGAACTGGATATTAAGAGATGTCTCGTTCGCTTCAATTCTGTTTCAGCTTCATGTAGATAGTTGACTTCAGCAGATGTTAACAGTGTAGTCGTGCCTCTTCTAACTCTCTCGCTAAGATTCTGTCTTACCTTTTCGATAGGCAATCTATTCAATGACATAAGAGGACTGATATGCCCAGGAATCATCTTTAAACCTTGCATAGACATCTTCATCACATTCATTCTAAGAGGGCCCTGTGAGACGTAGGAGATTTTTTGAGAGTCTACTAGATAAGAAAGAACAGTATCTGTACCGAGCGATTGTAGCGGGCGCTCAATAATATATCGCATAGCTCGCCTCCTTTTTTCTCTATAGGACAAGTTATGATAGAAACGAGAATTTTATGATAGAAAAATTTAAGAGGAAATTAAAATGAAGACAAAAAAAGTCCTGACATGTAAGCGCTGTCAGGAAAGTATAATATGGATAGGAGTGGAGAGAAACCATATTACATTCATTATAAATAGAGCTTATTTAAAATGCAACACTTTTTTGAAAATTATGAAAATAGCCTGATATTATTAAAAGTATCAGGCTATTGTTAGTGATTTTATTTATTTACTTTCTCAACAACAGAGTCAATATACGCACCTAAGTGTTCGATGATCTCTTTGTTCTGTTCTTCTTCACCAATCGTGACACGAATCATGGTAGGGAATCCTAATGCAGTTCCCGAACGCACAATATATCCTTTTCGCAGAAGATAATCAAACGCTTGATCGGCATCAGATTTTACGTCTATCAGAATAAAGTTTGCTTCAGAAGGATAATACAGCAGCCCTTTATCATCACAGAATGCATAAAACGTTTCAAGGCCTTTTCTGTTCTTCTCTTTACATTGTCTAATAAACGCATCATCTTCCAACGCTCCGATCGCAGCAGCTTGAGCGATGCGAGATGTGTTGAAAGGCTCTCTAGCAGGCTCGATAGACTGGATGATGGAAGACTGAGCAACGCCATATCCAATTCGAAGCGCAGCTAGTCCATGAGCTTTGGAGAATGTTCTTAAGATAACTAGATTGCTGTACTTCTCCAAGTAATCTAACGTGTTTGGGTAATCAGCAGCTGATACATATTCGTAATAAGCTTCGTCACTTACTACGAGAACGTCAGACGGTACTTTTTCCATAAAGCTTACAAACTCTCGCTCTGGAATATAGTTTCCAGTCGGGTTGTTCGGGTTGCAAAGCCAGACGATTCTCGTATTTTGATCGATCGCTTCAAGCATAGCATCTAGATCATGATTGCCTTCGATCAACTCAACCTCTCTCACTTCAGCTCCTTCGATAACAGCATTGTGTCTGTATTGAGGAAAAGTAGGAGCTGCCATCACAGTGTTGGTTTCAGGAGATAGATAGGCTCTGCAAAGAATTTGCACCACTTCATCCGACCCGTTACCAAAAATGATCTGGTCTTGTTTCACTTGAAGTTGGTTTGATAGTTTTTCTCTAAGCTCAGCTGAATAACCGTCTGGATATACGTGAAGCTGAGATAGCTCCTCGCTTATCTTCTCTTTTGCAAGATCAGAGCATCCGTAAGGGTTCTCGTTTGAAGCTAGTTTTACGATTTTCTCTAGACCTAGCTCACGCTTCACTTCTTCTACTGGTTTACCTGGTTTGTAAGGTTTTAACGATAACAACTGCTGTTTCGGCTGCATTTTCCCACTCCTTTTTAACGACTATAGACAGGCAGCAAAGACTCAATATACGATTTAAACGTTTTGATCGCTTCCTCCCTGTTCGTTAGCAAGGTACTCTCTAGTTCCTCAATCTTTTTGACGATCGCGCTGCCTACAATAAACCCATCACTGCTGCCATCAAACTGTTGGATCTGTTCTCGCGTAGACAGTCCGAACCCTACTAAGACGGGAACACGGCTGTTTTGTTTCGCGGCTTTTAAGAAATCGTCTAGTCCGGCTCTAAACTCACTTCTGACACCTGTTACACCTAATGATGAGATACAATACAAAAAGCCTTCTGCCTCTTTACTGAGTCTTGCAAGCTTTTCTTCACGTGTTGTAGGTGAAACGAGCGAGATTAGAGCAAGGTTGTGCTCTTTACACATTTCTTGTAAATATCCGCTTTCCTCATACGGCAGATCAGGCACTAAAACCCCGTCTACACCGCTTTTCTCTGCTAACTTCAGGAAACGATTTTCTCCTAATTGTAACAAAAGATTATAATAAGTAAAGATAATTACCGGAATCTTCAATCCTCTTTCTCGAAGCTTAGAAACGAGCTTTACAGTTTTTTCTAGATTCATGTTTTGTGCCAAACCTCGCATACCAGCTCTTTGAATGACTGGACCATCAGCCAATGGGTCTGAGTATGGAACACCTAGTTCTAGCGCATGAGCTCCGCACTCTTCAAGAGCTAATGACAGTTCGATCGTGGCTTCTTCACATGGGTCACCAGCCATGATATACGGAGTGAAACGATAATCTGAAGAATGTTGAAAGACTTCCCATCTCTTATTCATCTTTATTTCACCCCTTCTTCAAATTCCATCAGTGTATGAACATCTTTGTCGCCTCTTCCTGATAAACAAACGACTACATGTTGATCTTTTCGCATTCTTTTAGCTAGCTTTAGACTATAAGCTACGGCATGAGCACTCTCTAACGCACATAGAATACCTTCGTTCTCACATAAAAGCTTTAAGGCGTGTAATGCTTCTTCATCTGTTACTGCTTCATAAGTTACTCTTTTGGTCTCATGTAGGTAAGCATGTTCCGGCCCTATCCCCGGATAATCGAGACCCGCTGATATCGAATATGGTTCTGTAATCTGCCCTTCGCTCGTTTGAAGAAGTTTTGTCAATGAACCATGAATCACACCATTTGAGCCTTTAGATAACGTTGCTGCATGCTGAGGAGTCTCTACCCCCATCCCTGCTGCCTCTATACCGTATAATGGAACCTCTTTCTCGATAAACGGTGCGAACATGCCGATCGCATTACTACCGCCGCCTACACATGCTACAACAGCATCTGGAAGCTTCTCGTTATGAATCTCCTTAAATTGGCTCTCTGTTTCATGACCGATCACCTGCTGAAATTGTTTAACCATCTTCGGATATGGATACGGTCCTACAGCAGAACCGATGAGATAGAATGTGTCTTCAACCGCAGCAACCCATTCTCGTATTGCTTCATTAGTAGCATCTTTTAACGTTTGACTGCCGCTCGTGACCTCGATCACTTCAGCACCTAACAGCTTCATACGAAATACATTTAAAGCTTGTCTTCTTATATCTTCTTTTCCCATATAAACTTTACAAGATAATCCGTACTTGGCTGCAACAGTCGCTGCTGCTACGCCATGCTGACCTGCTCCGGTCTCAGCGATGATCTTTTTCTTTCCCATCCTGACAGCTAAGAGCGCCTGGCCGATGGCGTTATTAATCTTATGTGCTCCTGTGTGGTTCAGGTCTTCTCTTTTTAAATAGATCGATGCTCCGCCATTGGACTCACTCAGACGATCTGCTTTTGTTAAGGGAGTAGGACGGCCTGAATAGATCGCTAGTTCTTTTTGGAAAAGCTCATTAAAATCTTTATCTTTTATCGCTTCATCGAAAGCCGTCTCAAGCTCTTCAAGTGCAAACATAATCGTTTCAGGTACGTATTTTCCGCCGAACACACCATATCTTCCTCTATGATTAGGTACTGTAGCCGTAGTCATCTCATTATCATCCTTTCAAGAGTTTCTATTCTTTTTAAGCTTTTTCTTCCATTTTCTTCAATACCACCACTTAGGTCGATTCCGTGTGGATGAAGTCTCATTAGTTCTGCAACATTATCGGGTCTGATTCCACCTGCTATGAAACAAGTGACCCCTACCTCTTCTGCAATTTTCATCATATTAGGAACTTCTTCCCACGAAAAAGGAATACCTGTACCTCCGAATTGCCCCTTTGCTACTGAGTCTACGATTAGAGCGTCTGCGACTTTTCCGAATAACTCTATCTCTTTTAGGATGTGTTCACTAAAAGGTAGTGCTTTATAAATTTTTTTGTTGCAATGAACTCTAATTTTGTTGAGCTGATCAACCGTTTCAGTCCCATGACATTGGATGATGTCTATTGGAATGGTACTGATTACATCTTTGATTCTATCCGGGGTTGCGTTTTGAAAAACACCAACGAGCTTTTTAGGTTTTCCGTACTTCTCAATCCAGCTGTTCACCCTCACTGGATCGACTTTTCTTTTACTTTCAGCGAATATGAACCCGATTAAGTCTGCTTTTGATTCAATGAGCAGCTTATAGTCCTCTTCAGACTGACAGCCACAATATTTAATTTGAACAGTCATGATAAAGCTCTCTTATCTTCTTTTCTATAGAGTCCGCTCTCATCAATGTTTCTCCGATCAACATTCCATTCACTTGGTGATCGAATAGGCTTTTAACATCTGTAGCTGTTTTGATGCCACTTTCACTGATAACAAGGGTTTCTTTTTTTATGGATGAAAGAAGAGAAAATGTATGCTCGATGTCTGTAGTGAACGTGTTAAGATCGCGGTTGTTAATCCCAATCATGGAAGGATTACAAACATCGTAAACTTGCTGAATCTCTTGTTTTGAATGAACTTCGACTAAACACTCTAAACCGCATTCCGTCGCTAGTGCATGAAGCTTTTCTAATCGATCGCTTGTTAAGCAAGCTGCAATGAGCAGAATCGCATCTGCTCCGTTCTCAACACTCTCAATGATCTGCTTTTCATCAATGATGAAATCCTTTCTTAAAAGAGGAAGTGAGACATGATTGCGTATATCTTTTAAATATTGAAGGTCTCCTTGAAAGAACTCTGTGTCCGTTAAGACGGACAAACAAGATGCTCCTGCTTTTTCATATTCGACAGCGATCTCTACAGGATTGAAATTTTCTTTTATGATTCCTTTTGATGGTGAAGCTTTTTTCACCTCAGCGATCAAAGCGGGTCTATTAAAAGAATTTGCAATTTTATAAGCAAACGGTCGATGATCTTTATCGGTAAAATCCAGTTCTCCTTTCTTAAATGAAGGAAGAACAGCTACTTCTTTTTCTTTTTGTTTCAATATTTTAGTTAACATGTGCACTCGCCTCTTCTTTGGTCATTTCTTCAAGATGATCATATGCAGATTTTGATTGCAGGCATTGCTTGATAATCTCCACTCCGTCCCGAATACTCGGAACCCGTTTTGACGCAAATAGAGCTGCAGCTGCATTAAGGATGACGATATTGCGAGCTGAATCATTTCCTGCACCTTGTAGGATAGAACGTATGAGTTCAGCACTTTCTTGTTTGTTCTTTACGGTTAACTGACTTAGATCTCCTCGATTTAAACCTGCTTCTTCAGGTGTGTAGTTGAAAGTTGTGATTGTGTGGTTATCAACTAAAAACATCCGTGTCTCGCCAGTTATCGAACATTCGTCCAAACCATCTTTCCCTGTAACGATCAATGCTCGTTTGATTCCGAGTTTCAACGTCACTTCAGCTAGCTTGTGAGCAACTTCCTCATCGCTTGCTCCGATCAGCTGGTACGTCGGTGCCATCGGATTTAACAACGGGCCGATACAATTGAAGATCGTTCGGAATGGTAGTTGCCCTCTCAACGAAGCAACTTTTTTGAGCGCCGGATGAAAATATGGAGCGTGTAGAAATGCGATGTCGTGTTTATTTAGCTGTGAATTAGCTTCAAAGTGGTTGCTGGCAGCATGAATGCCTAACGCCTCTAGCACATCAGAGCTTCCACTTTTTGACGTGACCGCTTTGTTGCCGTGCTTCGCCACTTTTACCCCTAATGAAGCAAGTATGATGCTAACTGCGGTAGAGATGTTAAAAGTCGATGCTCCATCACCACCGGTACCGCAAGTATCCATCAGCTCTTGGTGTTGTGAAGACTCAGCTTTTCTCGAGAGCTTTCTGATCGCTTTAACAAATCCAACGATCTCGTCTACCGTCTCACCACGAAAGCTCATGATGCTTAAAACAGAACTTCCTTGAGCATCTGTGACATCACCACCAGCTAATTTCTCCATAAAATAAAAAGCTTCATTTTCTGTTAATGTTTCGTGTTTCATTATTTTTTGAATGATATTTGAAATCATATGAACACCCCTTAATCGTTTTGGTTGTTTTGTCTACAAACAAAAACGTTCAAGGAGGAATCGGAAAGGATATGATCATATCTGCACCTCCGTTAATACGGAGAATGAGGAGGATATAAGAGGTCGATCTTTAAGGGAACATGTACATACTTCTTGATGAAGCATACAAAAAAGCCATGCAGAAATAACCCGCATGGCATATGTACATATCCATTCTCGGCTCTGCTCCACTCAAACTCTCTCAACTTGTCTCAACTATGCTCTAAGCTCTAAACTCTATTGCACATTTCTATGTGCTCTAAACTTATCAGTTACATTAAACTATTGTAGGAAATCTGTCAACAGATTTACAGCGTTACAATTTTTTTTTACTTAAGTTTTCTATAAAAGAACGGTTCTACTGATTCCAAGTCGTATAATCCAGGATTGAAGATCTGCTCGGTACTTCCCACAAATAGAACACCGCCTTTTCGAAGCGCTTTGCTGAATTTTTGATACAAAACCGTTTTTGCTTCTTCCGTAAAATAAATCATCACATTTCGGCAAACGATGAGATCAAAATCAGATTCAAAACGATCTGAAAGCAGATTCTGCTTCTTAAATGTTACTTGTTTTTTGATAGAATCTGAAACGCTGATACCAAGTTCCTCTTTTGTTGTATGTCGGGCTATTTTGTCACTCGGAACATCTTTGATCGCTTTTTCAAAATAAAACCCTTTTTTTGCTTGGTCTAACACTTGTTGATCTAGATCTGTTGCAAGTATTGAAAACGTTGATAGTCCTTTTTTGTAATCTGATAACAACATCGATAGGCTGTATGGCTCTTCTCCTGTGGAACATGCTGCGCTCCACACTTTTAAAGATGACCTGTCTTCAACTAACAGAGGAATGATTTTTTTCTCGAGCACATCCCATCGAGCAGGATTTCGGTAAAACTCAGAAACGTTAATTGTCATGCGGTCTAAAAACTCAAGAAGCAAATCTGGATTTTTTGTGAGTGCACGAAAATAGTCTGCAAATGTTGTAAATGATCGCTTGTCTCTCAGTGCTAGGAGTCTGCGTTTCATTTGCGCTTCTTTGTACAAGGAAAGATCTATTCCTGTTTGGTCATTAATGCTCTGTTTAAAGCTTTCATAGTCCTGGTCCATATGTCTCTCTCCAATTCCACTGCCATGCATATTTAATCTCTACACATATATATCGGAAGCTGATACGGATTTTTGCATACTTGATGAATGAACATTACAGCTGGCTGGTGCATTTATATTATTATTTTATCCGTAGGAAGTTGTCGGTTTTTGTAAATTATAGTCGACTTGTCATTATAATAGGTGAATTGGTGAAATTACGTTGCAAATCGGTCAAATTATTACGAAGAGAGGTAAAATTAATAATGAATCTTGGCAAACTCATATTGTTAAAGGTTCTCAAAATAAAAAACCGGCGCGACGGCCGGTTAAAACGCTTTCATTTCCATGTAAAATTAAATCCAAACTGCAACTGATTTATCATAAGAAACAAGTTCTTCTTCTTTGAAGAAAAGACCGATCTCACGGACAGCGCTTTCAGCAGAGTCAGAACCGTGGATGATATTGTTGCTTACTTGTACAGCATAGTCTCCGCGGATTGAACCAGGAGCAGCTTCAGCTGGGTTTGTTTTGCCCATCATGTTACGAGCTGTAAGAATAACGTCCTTACCTTCCCAAACCATAGCAAATACTGGACCAGATGTAATAAAATCAACAAGTTCACCGAAGAACGGACGCTCTTTGTGCTCACCATAATGTTCTTTTGCAAGATCTTCAGAAATGTTCATTAGTTTAGCACCAACAAGTTGAAAACCTTTCTTTTCAAAACGGGATACGATTTCTCCGATTAACGCACGTTGAACACCATCAGGTTTTACCATTAAAAACGTTTTTTCCATGCATTCCCTCTCCTATCATCTATGTATATGTGGGACAAGTTCCCCAGAGAAATCGTACCAAAAATTTTAAAAATTAGCAATCACTCAAAATTTTCGACCAGCGATATAATCTGCTACTTTTAACAAACTATCTCTGGCATCCGTTTCTGGTAGAGACTCAGCAGCCAATTTAGCACGCTTTAAATATTTATCAGAAATCTTCGTAGCGTAATCAATTCCGCCTAACCGTTTAATATCTTTTAACAGTTCAGCAAGTTGAGCAGGCTCTTTTGTATCGTAATATGCGTCTAGCTTTTCTTTCATCTCCGGATACTGATAGATCGTGTACAGCACAGGCAATGTTAAGTTTCCTTGCTTCAGATCACTGCCCGCTGGTTTTCCGAGCTGCTTTTCAGAAGCGGTAAAATCTAAGATATCATCCGTAATCTGAAAAGCCATGCCGACAGAGAAACCAAAATCATACAGCTTCTTTTGAAGAGAGACATCCGCTTTAGAAGTAATCGCTCCAAGCTGACAGCTCAGCGCGATTAGAAGTGCGGTTTTCCGTTTGATCCGTTTGAAGTACTTTCTAATGTTTTGATCCGTATCATACTGTTCGTTGATCTGCTCGATCTCACCGAGACACATCTCTTTCATTCCTTGGGCCAAGATTTGATGTGCACGTGGTATTTCGATCTCAGTCATTAGTTTTAAGGCGGATGCGAAAATAAAATCGCCCGTATACATGGCAATCTTATTATCGTATTTTGCTTTTACTGTTTTTCTTCCACGTCTCATATCTGCATCATCCACTACATCATCATGAACGAGTGAAGCCATATGGATCAGTTCAAGAGCTGCAGCCGGCTTTTTCACTTGTTGAATGTTATACGTGCCGAACTGAGCCGAAAGCAGAACAAACACAGGGCGGATTCTCTTTCCCCCTGCTTTTAAAAGTTCAGCTCCTGCCGTATGAATCTGCGCTTGATCGGAACGAACGGATTCTACGAGCTGATCTTCAATCTGCTGCAAATCTTTTTTTAGAAATGAGTATAAGTCCTTTAACTTCACTTTTGTTTCACCCTATCGCCTGTTACTTATACGAATATTTAATGATAGAGGGCATTGTTTTTAACAATCCGCACTCTACAGCTAGCTGAAAATAAAGGTTGAGTCCCTTTTCATGTTCGCCACTAAATTGATAATTTAATCCATTAAAATAAGAATTCCAGAACTGAAAAGTGCCTCCATGTTCTTTAATCACTCGCTCGATGACTGGAACAAAATTTTCTCTTTGACACCTTTCTTTGCTCTCTATCATACTTCTTCCTACATACGACAAAAGCGCACCTTGTTCAGTTTCCATTTCATTTCGATACGCCATCACAGCAAAGATCATCGGTAGTCCTGTCTGTTGATACCAGATCTCCCCAAGATCATATACATGATAAGAGCCGCGTTTTCGAAAAGCACTTATCGCATCGTCCCCAATCAAGAGGCATGCATCATACGCGCTAAGCATGGCTTCAAAATTGGGCGTTTCTATCTTGTACGTAACATCAACACCATAAAAACGGTCTAAGATGATCTTCAAAAGAGCAACCGATGTTTCTGAGCTAGATGTTAATGCGATTCTTTTGCCGTTCAACTCTTCGATCTTATATTTAGAAAAAAGATAGATAGAATTTACTTTTCCGAACGAAGAAACAGAAAGGTCTGGGACTAAGCTATAATTCAGAGCATTCTTTCCGTATGAAAACGAAGAGATGCCTCCAATATCGACGAGTTGTTTCTCCATTAAAGCGTTTACTCTCGATGGAACTGCCTGCGTAATGGTCGCACCTTGATCCATCAGTCTTTCTCTATCTAAATAAAAATAAAGGGGTATGATGTTCGTGTAGCTGATTTCCCCGATGTTCATAATCTATCAGTCTCCCCAGCGTGTAAACAATTCGTGATGTACACCTAAGTTATCTAGTACTTTACCTACCAAGAAGTTCACTAGGTCATCCATCGACTTTGGCAGGTGATAAAAACCAGGCATCGCAGGAACGATCTTTCCTCCTGCTTCTGTTACTTTTAACATGTTCTCAAGATGAATTTTATGAAGTGGCGTCTCTCTTGGGACTAAGATCAGCCTTCTGCTCTCTTTCAACATGACATCTGCCGTACGTTCCAACAGGTTTCCTGATGCACCATGAGCGATTCCCGAAAGAGTTCCCATCGAACAAGGAATGATGACCATTCCGTCGTTCTGATACGAGCCGCTCGCGATCGGTGCGTTAAAGTCACGAAGCGTGTGATAGTGAAGACGTTCTTTACCGTATGAAGCAAAATTCTCTTCGATACAGCTTTCACGGTCCTCGGTATCCCACAATAATTCTTCTCTAAACACCTGCCACCCTGCCTCAGTAACAACAAGATGTAATTTGTGTCCGCTTTTTAATATCTCTTGAGCAAGTCTGACGCCGTAAACCGCTCCACTCGCTCCTGTAATTCCGATTGTAAAAGTTTTCATATCAACAAATCTCCTACTGCAAAGATAAACATGACCACACTTAATACACCGTTCATCGTAAAGAAAGCCACATCCAGTTTAGACAGATCATGAGGTTTAACGAGTGAGTGCTCATAGACCATGATGACACCTGAGATAAATACCCCTAAGTAATAGATCCAGCCCATTCCTGATACAACACCAAGTGAGACAAAAGCTATGAAACTAGCAACGTGCAGCCATCTAGCCGTCAAGAGACCATTTGCGATACCAAATGAAGATGGTATGGAATACAGTCCATGCGATTTATCATATTCAGCATCTTGTGTGGCATAGATCACGTCAAAACCTGCTGTCCAAAACAATACACCAACAAATAGCAAAAAGGCTTCGGGACTTAATGTTCCTGTTGCACCGACCCACCCCCCGAGTGGTGCGATCGCGATCGTAACCCCTAAGACGATATGACACAAATACGTGAAACGCTTTGTATATGAATAGATAACAAGAAAAAATACCGCGAGCGGCAAAAGCTTAATTGATAGCGCGTTTAATTGATAAGCACTAACGAACAACAAAGCCAGTGAGACGAGAATAAAAAGGTATACTTCGCCTCTTTTTAAAAGCTTAGCTGGTATCGCTCTTGTTTTCGTTCTAGGATTTGCCCCATCAATCTCTGAATCTATCGCACGGTTTAAAGCCATGGCAGAACTTCGTGCACCGACCATTGCAAGGGTGATCCAAACCCATTCCATTAGTGATGGAACTGATCCCTCTTCAACAAGGTTCCCCATGATCGCTCCAAGAAAAGCAAAGGGTAGAGCAAAAATGGTATGTTCGAACTTAATCATTTCTAAAATAATTTTAATTTTTTTCCACACACTAACAACGCTCTCTTCTATTGCTGTTTTTTCCCTGTATGCATAGCAGCTGCGCCTAAAGCATACGATTTGACCTCAACGTTAGACAAACCAGCTTGTTTAAAAAGTTCTTTCAGTTCATCTTTTGTTAGAAAAGCTTCTGTAGATTCTTGAAGCCATGCGTATTCTTGATAGCTTTTGGCGAACAACTTGCCGAATACAGGCATGATATACGTAAAATAAAACTTAAAGAGCTGCTTAAACACAGGAACCGTCGGATGCGAAGTCTCTAGACAGACTACTCTTCCACCAGGCTTTACAACGCGTGCCATCTCTTTAAGGGTCTGAAGATAATCAGGTACGTTTCTTAGGCCAAACCCAATTGTAACGAAATCAAAGCTGTTATCTTCAAACGGGAGCTCCATCGCATTGCCGTGAATGAAGCTGACTCCAGGTGATCTGCGCTTTTTTAGCTTTTCGATCCCAACATTAAGCATATTTTGACTAAAATCTAAGCCGATCACTTTACCGTTTTCCCCAACTTCTTCAGCTAGAGCAAACGTCCATTCACCTGTTCCGCAACAAACGTCTAAACAATGGTTTCCACGCTGTACTTTCATTCTTTTCATCGTATCTTTACGCCATTTACTATGCTGTTTAAAAGAGATCAGATCGTTCATGTAATCATACTGATCAGAGATCTTTTCAAATACAGAGTGAACCCGTTCTTCTTTGCTCAACATCGGATTAACCCTCTCCTAACATTAAGTCATTTTTATCAGAATATTCCAAGTTGTATCCTTCTCTATGAAACAACAGTGGCATTTCAACTGCTTTATTCTTAATTTCTGTCTCACATGTTTTAAGATAGTCCAACTGTTCTTCACTTAATCTTCTTCTCGTATCAAGACTATGATAGCTTGACACAAGTAGGTACCTCTCAATAAATGGTATATATGTATGAAGACCAAATGATTCAGCTGCTTTTGTTAATAAAAGACTGTCAATCTTCTGTATGGCTTTTAAATATTCAACACTCGTGGTTTGAAACTTGACCTTACTCTGATTGTGCAGATCTGCCTTCTTTTCGTTAATTTCTTGAACGGCACTCGATAACTTCGAGATCAGATCTAAATTTTCACAGTGAGATAAAAGTAAGTAGTACAGACTGCTAAAATAGTCGCCAGATAAAACGACAAGCTGACGTTTCTTTTTATTCTCATTGATATGCTCTTCCAAAATGTCATCATGCCTGTCCAATGCAGATTGAATGAGAGTAATCGAACTAAAATACTCTGCTTCTACAGCTTCATCCAATTCAAGTTCACGCAGCAGACAGTATGTGATGAATACTTTGGATTCTTTAAAGACTGGAGGTTGAAGGAATCTATCCACATAACCGTGCTGCATCAATAAAAGTGTATGCTGTTTTAAACGCTGAATTTGTTCCATGGTGTTCATCAAATCCCTCCAATGACACAGCAAAATTGTGCTTTCTTATTATAACATAGTCGCCAAAATTATTAGGATTCAACCTCTTTAAAAGACATAAAGAAAACTAGGCTTATCTTTAGCCCAGCTTTTTGGCACGTATACGCCGAAATTAATCCTTATGATTCAGTATCTACTTCTCCGTGTTTCGTGTAGATCACTGCTTTTCCTCTAACTTTTACAGCTGAAGTATGCTCAGTGAATTGAGCGATCATCACTTCACCTTTATCAAGCTTTTCAGAATGATGAAATCTTGTTTCTGTACCACGTGTTAAGCCGATTACGTTTACGCCGTTCTCTTTCGCTTTGATCACGAAAAAATCAAATTCTGATTTCATGAAGTTACCTCCTTAGTTTCTGATTAAACTTAGTACTTCTGCACGAGCAGCAGGATCTTTTTCAAAAACACCACGCACTGCTGAAGTAACCGTCATAGAGCCCGGTTTTTTCACACCACGCATCGTCATACACATATGCTCTGCTTCGATAACAACGATCACACCATGAGGTTCTAGGGTCTCGAGTAAGCTGTTGGCAATCGTTGAAGTGATTCTTTCTTGCAGTTGAGGTCGTTTTGTAACAGCTTCTACAGCTCTAGCAAGCTTGCTTAAGCCTGTTACTTTTCCTCCTTTTGGTATGTATCCGATATGCGCTTTCCCGAAGAAAGGTACAAGGTGATGCTCACACATTGAATAGAAAGGGATATCTTTGACGAGCACTAACTCTTCATGATCTTCTCCAAAAATAGTAGCAAAGTGCTCTTTAGGATCTTGATTCAATCCTTGAAATACTTCTTCATACATTTTCGCAACACGTTTTGGTGTATCTATTAAACCCTCTCTCTCAGGGTCTTCACCTATCGCTTCTAATATCATTTTTACAGCTATCTCAATTTTTTCTTTTTGAACTTCTGCCACGCCGGTTGTCCTCCAATTCCATTAACACAATAGAAAAATTTTAGCATAATGAAGA
Source organism: Fictibacillus nanhaiensis (assembly GCF_036213205.1). Taxonomy (GTDB): domain Bacteria; phylum Bacillota; class Bacilli; order Bacillales; family Fictibacillaceae; genus Fictibacillus; species Fictibacillus nanhaiensis_E. The sequence continues at coordinate 455,382 of NZ_JARMFC010000006.1, read as the reverse complement.
AAGAATAGCAAAAAGAGAAAAGCCTTACGCCATGTGAGGAGCGGATCTGACGTATCATAACCTGAGTTGCCGATATAAATGAATTATTGCCGATATATGGTTTCGCTCTCCGAATAATCCATATAAAAAAAGACCGTGAAAGAATCACGGTCTTTTTAAGTTGCCCTATGTATCAATTATTTAACAGCGTCCTTAAGGGCTTTCCCTGGTTTGAAAGCAGGAACTTTGCTAGCAGAGATCTCGATCTCTTGACCAGTTTGTGGGTTGCGGCCTTTACGAGCTGCACGCTCACGAACTTCAAAGTTACCAAATCCGATAAGTTGAACCTTATCACCGCCTTGTAGAGTACCAGTGATTGCTTCGAAAACAGCGTCAACTGCTTTAGATGCATCTTTCTTAGAAAGCTCAGCTTGCTCAGATACTGCATTGATTAGATCAGTCTTGTTCATTCCATTCACCTCCTCTCAAGGATATATTCACCATCATTTATGTAATATACAAGATTTTACTAATTATATCTGTAACAAGCCTTATATTATACGATTACATAGAGAAATTCAATCTTTTTTAGGTGTTTTTCGCTATTCAACCCTTAAAATTCCTTATTTTTTGACCTTTTTTTACAAAAAATCGTCACTCTCGAGGTAATAAAGTCACTCTCATTACACAGGTCAATTGTTCTATGTACACAACAATACAACTGATCCATTTATCGTTAACTACTCTTCATTATTCATGTGCAAAGATCTTATGAACAAAAAAAAGACTCCTGATTATAGGAGTCCATAAGTTATAAAATAATGGCAATCAAACCGCCTGAACCTTCATTTATAATACGTTCTAATGTCTCTTTTAATTTATATCTTGCATTCTCTGGCATCAGTGAGATCTTACCTTGAATTCCTTCTCTTACGATAGAGTTTAGCGATCTTCCAAAGATATCAGAATTCCAGATTGATAACGGATCTTCTTCAAAGTCTTGCATCAAGTATCTCAGCATCTCTTCACTTTGTTTTTCCGTACCGATAATCGGAGCAAACTCTGATTCTACATCTACTTTAATCATGTGAATAGACGGTGCGATCGCTTTAAGTCTTACACCAAATCTCGATCCTTGACGGATGATCTCTGGCTCATCGAGGCTCATATCTGTAATGGCTGGTGCAGCGATACCATAACCTGTTTGCTTAACCATTCGAAGTGCATCTGCCACTTGATCATACTCAGTTTTAGCATATGCAAATTCTTGCATCAGCTGAAGCAGGTGGTCTTTACCACGAATCTCAACTCCAACGACTTCTTTTAGAATTTGATCGTACAGATAATCAGGTGCGAACAAATCGATCTCAGCAATCCCTTGCCCCATTTCAATTCCTGCAAGTCTCGCGTCATCAATAAAATCATAATCCGCGAAGAACCCTACAACTTTATCAACATCACGCAGACGTTTGATGTCTTGAACTGTTTCTCTTACTGCTTCTTCATAGCTTTCACGCAGCCAATGGTTCTCGCGAAGGACCATTACCCAGCTAGGAAGGTTAACATTGACCTCAAGCACCGGAAACTCGTATAACGCTTCTCTTAACACGTTGTTAATATCATGCTCCGTCATCGCTTCAACACTGATCGCGAGTACAGGAATATCGTATTTTTCACAAAGCTCGTTGCGAAGTCTTTGCGTATCTGGATGGTGTGGCTGTGTGGAGTTGATCAGCATGATAAACGGCTTTCCAACTTCTTTCAGCTCTTCGACGACCCGTTCTTCTGATTCCACATAATCATACCTTGGAATCTCACCGATCGTTCCATCCGTCGTAACCACTACTCCAAGTGTGGAGTGCTCTTGAATTACTTTTCGAGTACCGATCTCTGCTGCTTCATGAAACGGAATCGGCTCATCGTACCATGGCGTATGAATCATCCTTGGGCCGTTTTCATCTTCGTACCCTTTTGCACTCGGTACCGCATAACCTACTGAATCAACGAGACGTATGTTAACATCAAGCCCCTCACCTACATTGATCTTCACCGCATTGTTTGGAACAAATTTGGGCTCAGTGGTCATAATGGTGCGTCCAGCTGCACTCTGCGGTAGTTCATCTTGAGCACGTTGGCGTTCTGCTTCATTATCAATGTTCGGCAGCACCACAAGCTCCATAAATTTCTTAATAAATGTGGACTTTCCTGTTCTTACTGCTCCTACTACACCCAAGTAGATATCTCCGCCTGTCCGTTCGGCGATATCTTTGAAAATATCGATTTTCTCCATTCGTTTCCCTCCCGATCCAAATAAAGTTCCGGATGCTAGTCTTGGACAATACATCGTATGATTTTGTCCTATTGATTATGACAAAGGAACGGAAATTTTTATTGGATCCTCGCTTTTCTCGGTTGTATAGTTCCATAAAAACGGGAGGGCGCACTTGAGTGCCTACCGATGAAACTATAAAGCTTGTTTCGTTAAAAGGATTTCCAAAAAAAATCTCTCCGCCTTTTCTATGAATGTATTAGAAAAAGGGAGAGTTCATGCCTATTTTATTAAAAAAATAGGTTTATTATTTTCAACTGTATAGGGAACTGAATAGACAGGCACAAAAAACGAATGCACCGCTAATAAGTGGCGTATGTCTTCGTGTTTATCTAATTCGTTCTGGTAGCTTGTTATCGCTGAATTTAAATCTTTTCTATAATCTATAAAAATCTTTGCATCGCCATTGACCATCAATGGCAGTTTCTTACCCGTAAAAGGACTTGTGACATACGGATCTTCCTTAAAACCTAACTTCTTATAATCAAGAGTATGCCTGCCTTGTGCTTCTATCTTTTTGAATGGCGGATAGTCATGTTCAGCCATGTAGATATTTAAAGCAACTTGGATATCTTGAACCTTATCTGTTAAAACAAGGTCTGCAAGCTTAACCGTCGGCTTTGTCTCTACATCAATCAACACATACTGAAAGGTTCCACCCTTTTCAAAAGCATTGCCCGGTGGTTCTTGCATATATTTTGGAACTAGTTTATTAAAGTCGATCAAGTATTTTTGATAGATATCTGTATCTGCATCTTTTGTCTTGATCGGCAGAACACCCGTATCTTTTTGAAAGCTCTCAACGGCTTGCTGAACCGCTGTAATCTGATCTTGATAAGGAACTCGATTCTGTGTTTTTCTTTCTTCCGGATATAAGCATCCTGAAAGTGTAAATAACATTAAACATAAAGGAATCCACCATTTTTTAGACATTTAGATTTCCTCCTCTACCCTTGAACAGGCCCGCTGAACACAACGATGATAATTAGAATACCTGCAACAATCATACAGATCCAAGCGAATAATGAAACGACCGTTTGAAAGATTCCCTTTAATTTCGCTCGACTAAACATGATAGAGAAAACAGCTACAAACATTAAACCGATGGCTGATAGTGCCACCCACATTTTTAACAAACCTTCACTCATATGTATCCTCCTTGTCCACAGCGTACATTATAGCATAATTCTTGGTATTTCCTTTACTTTTTCAGAGTTGGAATTTTCTAAGGGTTTAGACTTGTTTTAAGAGTTATAAAATATGATTCACAAGATTATGCCTCACTTAGAAAGCTATTTCTGTAGTTATTGTTGGTCATGGAAGTGTGGCGGGTACGAATGTGACTCACCGCCTATCCAGCGGAAAATCGAAATCAACTACATTCCATCCTACAAAGCAAAATAATAAAAAAACACCCGGGCATGACCGGGTGTTCGACTAAATACTTCCTTACTGAAGGAACACTTCCATGATTTAGTTGCTCTATCCACTTTACAATTATAAAAAGTGAGTCTACTTACCTTCAAACATTTTAGATAATGTTGCCAAATCAAGAGGGATGTTATTGTTAAGAACAGCTTGAACGATCTGATCTTCTTTTTGTTTCGAAACTGCTACACCAGCCATTGAAGATACTTGGGAAATCAGCATACGAATCGTGCGCTCGTCACGAAGATTTGACCCGCTTACGGATTGAGCAAGTTTAAAAATATCATCCTTTTTCACACTTGTTTTCTTCTCGATCTTATCAAAAAAGTGTTGTTCACGTTCCACCTGAAGTCCTCCTCCCACTTCCTTTTCACCTTATCGTATGCAAGGAGATGGGAAGCGTGAAAGAAAAAAAGGCGATTGCCTAAAATTATTTAGACATTCGCCTATTGTGTGTTAGCTCTTTAAAGAAGATACATCTTCCACTTCATGCGTGCGAGAACGCTGCATCAGATCGTCAACAGCTTGCTTTGCACCTTTTCCGTTAAACAATACATCATATAGCACTTGTGTGATCGGCATCTCCACTTCTTCACGCTTACTCAATTCGTAAGCTGCTTGAGTGGTTCTAACGCCTTCAACGACCATGCCCATATTTTCAAGAACATCTTCAAGCTTCATTCCTTTTCCAAGCATGTTTCCAGCACGCCAGTTTCGGCTATGAACACTCGTGCATGTTACGATCAAATCTCCAATTCCTGTAAGACCAGAGAATGTAAGAGGATTTGCACCCATATGCGTACCAAGTCGAGCAATCTCAGCTAGACCTCTCGTGATTAAAGCAGCCTTTGCGTTATCTCCATACCCTAATCCATCAGAAAGTCCAGCACCTAGTGCGATGATGTTCTTTAATGCACCACCAAGCTCAACTCCGACCACATCAGGGTTCGTGTAGACTCGGAAGTTTTGATTAATGAACAGATCTTGTACTTTTTCAGCAGCTTTCATGTTTATAGAAGAAACTGTAACGGTCGTCGGCTGCCTTAAAGAAACCTCTTCTGCATGACTTGGTCCTGAAAGCACGACAACAGAATCCAAAACAGCCTCTGGAAGCTCTTCTTCAATAATTTCAGAAATACGTTTATATGTACCAGGTTCGATGCCTTTTGAAGCATGAACGATTGTTACTGGTGAGCTCAATTCGTTCTTTAATTGACTCAGTACTTCTCTCATTGCTTTTGTTGGCGTGACGAGTACGATCGTATCCGCTTCTTTCACACATTCGTTCAACTGAGTTGTTGCTTGTATGTTTTTAGGGAGTTCAACTCCAGGCAAGTATTTTTCGTTCTTATGATTATCGTTGATCTCACTGACCTGATCCTCTCTACGTCCCCACAGGGAAACGTTATGACCATTGTCAGCTAAAACGATGGCAAGGGCAGTTCCCCAGCTTCCAGCACCTAAAACAGCAACTTTATCCATACATGTCACACTCCACTATTAAATTTTACGTTCATTCCCGCTCCAGATCCTTGCTATATTTCCACGATGCTTCCAGATTGAAACAAATGAAAGTACAAAGCTAGCCCATACTGCTTCAAGTGATAGACTATATTGGTACAACATGAAAAAAGGAGTAAGAATTAAAAAAACAATAGAACCTAATGAAACAAATCTGGATATCCAAATGGTTATGATAGCGATAACACCAGCTATGAGTGATGGTAAGAATGCGATTGCAGCAAAAACACCGATCGCTGTAGCCACCCCTTTTCCGCCTTTAAATCCATAAAAGACGGGATAGTTGTGACCGATTACGGCTATTAATCCGCATACAACAGCGATCATGGAAGAATCAGTCAACCACAAAGCAATTGATACTACCAAGATGCCCTTCATACAGTCTAAGAGCAATACCGCGATCGCCGGTTTTTTGCCCAACACTCTTAACGTGTTCGTAGCACCTGCGTTACCACTACCATGATTTCTAATGTCTTCATTTCTCAATACTTTTGTCAGCAAATAACTAAAACTAATACTACCGATCAAGTAAGAAATAACGAAGAGTACGATCGTCATCATGAAAAATTAATCATTTTTCTTTCTAGCAAAGATTTTGATCGGCGTTCCAACAAAACCAAATGTCTCACGAATACGGTTTTCTAGAAAACGTTTATAAGAGAAGTGGAAAAGTTCAGGATCATTAACAAAGATTACGAAAGTTGGTGGTTTTGACGCCACTTGTGTTGCATAGTTGATCTTCAGTCTCTTTCCGTTATCCATTGGCGCAGGGTTCATCGCAACAGCATCCATGATCACTTCATTTAAGATGTTCGTTTGAACGCGAAGTGAGTGATTCTCAGCAACTTGATTGATAACAGGATACAGCTGATGAAGACGCTGCTTCGTTTTTGCAGATACGAAAACGATCGGCGCATAAGAAAGGTATAAGAAATGATCGCGAATCTTTTGTTCGAACTTTTGCATCGTCTTATCGTCTTTTTCAACAGCATCCCATTTATTAACGACGATCACTACCGCTTTACCGGCTTCGTGTGCAAACCCAGCTACTTTTTTATCTTGCTCGATGATTCCTTCTTCAGCATCGATGACCATAAGGACAACATCTGAACGTTCGATCGCTTTCATCGCACGCATTACACTATATTTCTCAGTCGTCTCATATACTTTTCCGCGCTTTCTCATACCAGCCGTATCGATGATTACATACTTCTGGTCCTCACGCTCAAAACTCGAGTCGATCGCATCTCGCGTTGTTCCTGCAATATTACTAACAATAACTCGTTCTTTACCTAAGATCGCATTCACAAGAGAGGATTTCCCTACGTTCGGTCGTCCGATCAAAGAGAAGTAGATCGTATCATCTTCTTTTTCCTCAACAACTGTTTCAGGGAAATGACTTACTACTTGATCTAAAAGATCTCCAAGACCAATACCGTGTGTACCTGACACTCCGATCGGTTCGCCCATTCCTAAGCTATAGAATTCATACAACAATTCTTTACGTTCTGGGTTATCGATCTTATTCACACCTAGTACGACAGGCTTTTTGGAACGAAACAGCATTTTAGCTACTTCTTCATCAGCAGCTGTAATTCCGTTCATTCCATCAACTAGAAATAAAATAACATCCGCTTCTTCAATAGCGAGTTCTGCTTGTTCTTTCATCTGACTCATAAATGGTGCATCACTAATCTCGATACCGCCCGTGTCAATTAAGTTGAATTCTGTGTTCAACCACTCTGCAGAGCTATAAATACGGTCACGCGTTACACCTGGCATATCTTCTACGATTGAGATACGATCTCCGGCAATTCTGTTAAAAATAGTAGATTTCCCTACGTTCGGTCTTCCTACTATGGCTAAAACTGGTTTCGTCATGTAGACACTTCCCTTTTTTCCTGATCAAGTCAATCATCAAATTTTCTTTTTTATATGCTCGTTCATTTTCTTGTAATTAGACAAGTCCACTTATTTTAGCAAATTACTTATGGTTTAGACAACTGATTCTCTTTTAAATCTGTTTCGCTGAAGTAACCCTTTTAAAAGCTGTTCGTCTTATTTTTTTGAACATATCTACCAATACTACCATAAATAAGAGCATCATTGAAGTTGAGGCGAACAAATCCATCACATAAAGAGATCCAATCTCAACTTTGCCGACGAGCCTTAGAATGATGAACTGATAAAGAGCATCGCCTATAAAAAGACCGATAGCGATCAGACAGAAAAGATCTTTCTTACTTCTTGCTAACGTAATCGTTAAAAGTGTAAGGAATACGAGGATCATTATTTTCTTGCTCACGAACAGTTTTGCTGGGTCGTATAGAGCAAAAAGCTCGATCGAAACATAAGCTGTAGCCACTATAAAACTGCTAGTAACGAAAAAAAAGAGCTGATGACTAAATCTGATAACATGAATCAACCCGATCAACAAGAAGAATGCAAATGCAGCATTCATGCTTCCTACAGAAAAATGAATGTAACTATTCGACAATATGATCCCGAACAAAGTAATAAAAACACATTGATTTCTTAGCTTTCCTTTACGAATAAGAAAGGTCGAAGCAACCCAGACCATCCACGTGAACCAATAAAAAAGTATGCCATCGTTCATCTCATTCACCTCGATAGCATTATTGCCACATTATGTCCTCTTCTAACCACAAGAAAAAACAGCTCTCGATGAAATCATCAAGAGCTGTAAATATTCAATAATTATTTGTAACCTTTTAGCTGATCACCGATCATATCCGCTAATGAGAATCCTTTTTCTTCTTTTGGAAGGTTCTCTTTAAGATTAGCTTTTTCTTTTTCATCTTGGACAGCTTTCATGCTAAGGCTCATTCGCTTATCTTGACTGTTAACTTCAAGAACTTTTACAGAAACTTGCTGGCCTTCTTTAACAACCTCACTCGGATTTCCAATATGACGGTTCGCTAATTCTGAAATGTGAACCAACCCTTCGATACCTGGTGCTACTTCTACAAATGCACCAAACGTAACGATGCGCTTCACTGTGCCTTCAATAACACTTCCAGCTTGAATGGAAGAACTTGCTTCTTCCCAAGGTCCAGGCTGTGTTTCTTTAATAGACAATGAAATTCTGTCGTTATCACGGTCAACAGAAAGATCCTTTACTTTCACCGTCTCACCTTCGCTAAGAACTTCGGAAGGATTATCAACACGGTTGTGTGAAAGCTGTGAAACATGGACTAACCCGTCTACACCGCCGATATCAACGAATGCACCGAAGTCAGTTAAACGCTGTACTTTACCTTCAATGATCTCTCCAGGCGCTAAACGGTCTAAGATTTCTTGTTTCTTCGCAACCGCATTTTCTTCCGTAACGGCACGATGAGATAAGATCACTCGGCCTTTTTCTGCATCAAGCTCTACGATTTTCACAGAAAGCGTTTTTCCTTTATAATCCGAAAAATCTTCCACAAAGTGAGACTCAACCATAGAAGCTGGGATGAACGCTCGAACACCAAGATCTACAACTAGTCCACCTTTTACTACATCATGAACGACGACTTCAAACGTTTCCTTAGAGTCAAATTTTTCTTCTAGTTCGCTCCATGATTTCTCAGTGTCCACTGCCTTCTTTGAAACGAGTAGCTTGTCCTCCGTGTGAGAAAGTACTTTAACTGTAATCTGATCTCCTTCATTCAACACGTCACTTACCTTTTCAATGAAAAGACTGGATACTTCATTAATCGGCAAAAACGCGTCTTGCTTAGCGCTGATATCCACTAACGCGTGCTTGTCTTCCACTTTTAGTACAGTACCTTTAATGATTTCACCTTTTTCAGCCATTGTAGCATTTGTTAAACTTGTGCTCATTTCGTCTGTCATGTTCGTGCCCTCCTCAAAAATTAGAAAAGTAATTTATTGAACTTTCGGTATGAAAGAACATTAACATCGATCATGGAGTTATTTTTACAAAGATGCAGACCTTTGACAGTGATTGATTTGCGCTACAGGATGCTCGCTTTCCGCGGGGTGTGCGGTGAGCCTCTTAGCGCTCTGCGCTGTTAAGAGTCTCACCTGTCCCACTAATCCCGCAGGAGTCTCGCACCTTACGCTCCAATCAATTTATCAATGATGACTTTGAAAAAAACTCAAAAGTAAATTCTTTAAAGATAAAAATAGAAATTCAATTATTCATGCTCTTTTTTTAACTGAGCTATATGTTTCATTATAAGCTCTGTCGCTTCTTTTGCGGAAGCTTTTTGCTCCCGAAAATGTGTAAAGTCAATCGGTTTGCCGAATACGACTTTTAATTTTTTTCCTTTTTGGTATTCTCCAACAATCGCACATGGGACGATGTGCGCATCTGATTTAAGGGCAAAGAAACCGGCTCCAGCTAGGCCTTCTCCGATCTCTCCCGTTTTTGAGCGGGTTCCTTCTGGAAACAACCCTACAACTTTTCCCTCTTTTAAAAGGTTCATACCTGTTTTTAATGCAGTTTTGTCGCTCATCCCACGTTTAACAGGAAATGCGTTGATCTTTGGAAGGATATGTTTTAAAACTGGTACAGAAAAGAGCTCTGCTTTAGCCATAAAATGCACGTCTCGTGGTGAAGCTACCCCTACGAGAGGTGGATCGTAGTTGTGGATATGGTTGGTACATAAGAGCACGCCACCTGATTTCGGCATGTTTTCTGCTCCAACGATCTCTGGCTTGTATGTTCCTTTAAAATAAGTCCCACATAGCCATTTTCCGAAAGAATAAAGCATCATTTTACAAAGCCCTTTCTTTTGCATAATGAAGAATGCTTGAAACTACCTCTTCGATCGTCATACTTGTTGTGTCCAGTTCGATAGCATCTTCTGCTTTTTTTAGTGGAGCTACTTCTCTCTCACTGTCACGTTTATCTCTCAGTGCGATCTCGCTTTTTAAAAGTTCGAAATCTGCTTCGAACCCTTTTGTTATGTTTTCTTCATAGCGTCTGCGAGCTCTTTCTTCTACAGAAGCGATCAAGAAAATTTTTAGTTCTGCGTTCGGCATAACGTGTGTACCGATATCACGGCCATCCATCACAACGCCGCCAGATTCAGCTAAAAGCTGCTGTCTTTTTACCATTTCAGTACGCACTTCTTGCTGTCTTGCAACAAATGATACATTATTGGTCACTTCACTAGTTCTGATCTCTTCTGATACATCTTTTCCATCAAGAAGAACAGCTTGTCCTTGCTCTGTGATTACTAATTTTATATCTGTATCGTTCAATACAATCTCTAGTTCTCGTCCATCATTAAGGTCTGCTCCTTTTAAAAGAGCTTTATACGTTAATGCCCTATACATGGCACCTGTGTCAATATAAATGTAAGAAAGACGTTCAGCTACTTGCTTGGCTACTGTACTTTTACCTGCTCCAGCCGGGCCATCAATGGCGATTGATAATAATTTTTTCATGTTTCCTCCTACCCGATACCTATGACAATGCATACATAGCAATAAAAAGCAGGTGAGTTTCCCCTGCTTTTTTTCTGTGTATAAATCTGAATACATCAGATTTAATCTATATGTATATTACCATACTTGATGTTTAACGGTCTATGGTTTCCAAAGTTGGTTGTTGGTCGTTCTTGATAACTCCTTCGTAATAGATACTCTTATTTGTATATAACTTAAAGGAAGGAATCTCAAGTAAAAACTGCGCGGCAACCAGTAAAATAAAATGAACAACGGCAAGCTGGATCAATATCCGTTCAAATCGTTTCATGAATTCGACACCTTCTTTTCGGGAGTATTTTTCCCAAAAAGAAAACATCTATGCACTTCTAAAGACTTACGCTTTCTTTTTTCTTCATAAGAAGCTGCTGTTCAAAGCAGAAACGGATAATATGCTGTCGGTCTTTTTGTGTAAGATTCCCGAATTGAAGTGAAGCTTTCTGCCTTCCACCCGCTTGGCCATCAAACACTCTTAATACCAGGCAATCAAGGTCGAGATATAGTTTTTCTCCAGATTGCATGGGAAGAACTACAAGACAGTTCAACTGGTCTTCGTTTTTGACGGAATGAACAACGGGAAGAGAAAGAAGCATCCCTCCTGCACTCAGATCGAGAATAACAGAGTTAAATGGTGGATACGCATCATATTGGTTAACAACCGACGTGTCTATCATCGTTTCTACTCTTACATATTCTCTTCGCTGAATCTTATGTATCTCTTCTTCTTTTGGAGCAGTGATCATCAAAACTGGAATATTTTCGATCTTTCTACCTAAAAGCTCTGTTCGAAACGTATAGACGTTTCTTTCTTTGTCCACAAAAGATGCTTTAAACTGTGTTCCGTCAAAGAAATATTCTGTACGATTTGTTTTTTCGTTACTCGGATAATCAATATAGAGATGATCTTCTTTCACATCAAACACTTTACAGCGATATTTATCTTTTTTGTCGGAAAACAACGGCTCTAAATATAATGGCTCACCCACTGTAATCATCGAACTTCCCCCATACATTGCTTTCTAATCTTTCTACCTTATTATGACAGTTTCAAAATAAAAGAAAAAGCAAAATTTCATGTTGCGAAATTTTGCTTTTAAAAAAATTTGATCAATCTGTAATAGTTGTAAGTAGTTGATTTCCACTCCAGGCTGCTCGCTTTCCGGGGGGCGTGCGGTTAGCCTCCTCGGCGCTCCGCACCCTTAGGAGTCTCACCTGTCCCGCTGATCCCCCAGGAGTCTCGCACCTTCCGTTCCAATCAACTTGTCAATGAAGCAATTAACCCAAACTTTTTTTACGATAACCATTATTCCCTTTTAGATATCGTTGTAAGACGGCTCTGCTTCTTTAAGCTTTCTTACTTCTTCTTCGTTCCCGTTCTCTGCGTTAATGAAGACGCGGAACGTATCATTTCCTAAGATTCCTAGGAATTCGTAACAATACACTTCTTCATTAATATCGTTTCGAATTAACGCTTTGCTTGTTTCTTTCACTTGGAACTTAGGGTTAAGATTTGTTCTTGCTTCTTTTTCAGAAATCTTGAAAATTGGTGTTCTCTTGTCGACGTGCGCAAGAAGGAAATCTGTGCCTTCATACCCCATAATGTCTCCATTATCTAATGCTACTTTTACAGATACTGTTTCAGGATAGATTCTTACTCCGTTTGCGAGTCGGGCATAAGTGAACACTCCGATGTTATCGTATTGGTCACTCGTTACCATCTCCATCTGACTTTCCATATGTTTTTTCAGAAAGTCTTCTGCTTGAAGCATCGCTTCGTTCAGTGAGATTTTTGGTTTACCTACGTTACGATCGTAAAGCACATACAGTGGATATCCACCCTTTTTCGTAAGATCCATGTAAGTTGTACCTTTAGTATCTGGGTTGTATAGTGTTAACGAGTAAGCGTCATACTTTGCATCTTTACCAGTGCTTTCGACTGTAATCTTAACGTTTTTCTTTAATTGGAAAAAGTCGACTGCAATTTTTTTCGCTTCTTCTTTTGTAATCTTTTTCCCTTTTAACTGACTTAGATCTCGGTCTTTCATTTTTTCCATGTTAGAAACTTCAGTTCCAAAGTCTACATCCGAATACCCTTCGACCGATTTGTCAACAGTCTTAAACCCGTCAATGATCGTGTTGTCTTCTGGCTGTTTGTTTGTAGCAAGAGCCATCTCGACATCCATCCAACGCAAATTGTTCTTTTGAGCTAACGATTCTGTCTTTCGCAGCTCGTTTTGAATCTCAGTTGAATTAGCGTACAATTCTTTCAACGTACTATACTCTTTATCACTGAGCGGATTCTTATCTAGATCACGTACAGCTGCACGATAACTGAATTCGCCCATCTTTGTTAAAAACTCTTCTGTCTTGTTAAATGGTAATAACGCTAACGGCAGTTGACCTACATCATTATGAGCCTCTGATGTCAGTCTCCAAACTTGAGCTAAAGCTGGAGATAGCTGATTTCGTGTATTCATTGCGATGGTTTCGCCGATCTTGTCATGAAGGGAATCCATATGGAAGTTTAAATCATGAAAAGCGCGTTGATAATTGTTTTCTGCTTGAAGAAGTACAGCATTCTTTTCTTGATGTTCACTGTAGCCCCAATAGCCTGTTCCTGCTACAGCAACGAACAACAGTACAATTAGGATTGTGCGTATCATATCAGTTCACCCCTTTATTAGTTACAGAAAATGTGCTTTCCGATTTTTTTGATTTGAGGACGAGACCATATCCAGCCTGATGTTGCTGTGTCAGGGTTAAAATAATATTCTGCTTCACCTGTTGGATCCCAACCGTTAAGTGCATCCATAACCGCTTTTTTTGCTTGCTGATTCGGCGTCAGATAAATTTGGCCATCCGCAACTGCTGTAAATGCTCCTGGCTCGAAGATTACACCAGAAACAGTGTTTGGAAATGAAGCACTGTTCACTCGGTTGATAATAACTGCTGCTACTGCGACTTGACCGATGTAAGGTTCACCGCGTGCTTCACCATATACAGCATTAGCCATTAAGTTCACATCGTTCTGGGAATAACCATTTGGGATGTTCTTTGCCGGTTTAACTTGAGCAGGCTTTGCTTTAGACTGTCCCGCTCCTTTTGTACCTTTTGCAGTTCCTGCTTTTGGCGTGCCGCTTTTTGCAGTGCCCCCTTTAGCTGCTCCACTCTTAGTACTTTTCTTCTCACCGCCGTAATAAGAGAACTTCTTACCGTTATCAATCTGCTTATTTACCCAAGCTTTATCGTATTTAGAAGCGTTTGCTAACTTATTTTTTGTCGTACCACCTGCTAATCCATCGATTGGCAGACCAAATTCATATTGAAAGTTTCGTAATGCCCAATACGTTCTCCATCCAAATACGCCATCGATGTTCCCCGTATAGAAACCTAGATATTGAAGCCTTGACTGAAGTTCTACTACATCTTCACCCGTTGCCCCTACTTGTATGACTTGGTTTGAAAATGCGTGTGCATTGTTCTGACCAAATCCAGCTAATAGCCCAAAGCAAAGGGCAATCGCAATAAATGCTCCCTTTATGTAAGCTGAATTTCTTTTCATGAGAAAGTAAGCCTCCTGTGATTTAATCTCCATTTTTCGTGTTATACAGATATCATTTGTAATCTGTTTTATTTTATTCAGCTTTTCAAAGACTCATGGTTCACTAAAAAAAAGAAGACCGGTTATATACCGGTCTTCGCATCTGGATTTCTATATGGAGTTATAGCAGTGTTAGCAATTCTTACTTTACGTAGAGCGAACCACCATAGGAAGATCATAAAAGGAAACATATAAAAGAAAATATATTTTGTACTGGATAATAATAGAAAGTTAAACGTACCGTGCAACACGATCGGTAACAAGAGTGAGAGGGTAAGATAGATTTTCTTCTTTCTTCCTGAAGAGAATTTACCTTTTCCTAAATAAAAGCCCATGATCACTCCAAACAGGGCATGACCACTCACAGGCAAAAGCGCTCGGACTAATGCTTCTTCAATCCCGAACGTATAGAGATAAAAAATGTTTTCTAATGACGCGAACCCTAATGACAGTGCTGTTGCGTATACGATTCCATCATAGGGTTCATTGAACTCTTCATGAAGATAGGCTCCATAGAACACTAAGAACCATTTAAAAAACTCTTCTAGTGTACCGCTGACAAAAAATGCCTCAGCAAAGGAAGGAACGTTCATCTCTTCGGTGATTCCAAACTGAATAACCATGATTGGAAAGACGAGAAGAACGCCAAATATATATACTTTGACCACCAATGATAACGGTTCGGTCTCATATTTATCTTTTAGATAAAAAAAGGATAATAGAGCAATAGCCGGAGCCACCGCTGCAGAAATTACAGCTAGCATGTCCTGCCTCTTTTCTACTGTTTTTTTATATCGTAACATGATATTTTAAGAAGTGGAATAGCGAACATGAAGAATAAGGAGGGCGGTAATCTTGAAAAAGATATTATTAATTCATACAGGTGGCACGATCGCTATGGAAGAAAATAAATCCACAGGCGGCGTAAATACGAAAGATACACACCCACTAGAGGCGACTCTCAGAGAACTGTCTGACTTAGCAGAAATCACAGTAAAAAACTATGTGAACCTGCCATCTCCTCATATTACTCCTACCCATATGCTGGAGTTAGCTCAATTCATTACAACACACACAAATTCTGATCAATTTGATGGAATTGTCATCACTCACGGTACAGACACGCTCGAAGAAACGGCATATGTATTAGATCTTGTTCTGCAAACAACAATCCCGGTTATTGTTACCGGTGCTATGCGTTCAAGTAACGAACACGGTTCAGATGGACCATATAACCTGATCTCCTCTGTTCGAGTTGCCTGTGAAGATCAATCATTGGGCAAAGGAACGCTTGTTGTGTTTAACGACGAGATACACGCTGCAAAAAATGTAACCAAGACGCACACTAGCAACATTGCGACTTTTCAAAGTCCTCAATATGGACCGATCGGTATCGTAACAAAACGAGGAGTTCTTTTCCATCACACACCGATTCGTTCAGACTTCTTTCATGTGAAGAATTTTTCTAAGAACGTCGTTTTACTTAAAGCATACGCAGGAATGGACGGCCATTTGATCCAAGCTGCCACCAAATCAGCAGATGGTGTTGTAATCGAAGCTTTAGGTCAAGGCAACTTACCTCCAGCAACCGTGCCTGCAATAAAAGCACTCATTTCTAGCGGAATACCTGTGGTACTCGTATCAAGATGTTTCAACGGAATTGCTCAAGACATCTATTCCTATGAAGGTGGAGGAAAGCACTTAAAAGAAATCGGTGCGATCTTCTCTAACGGACTAAACGGACAAAAAGCTAGATTAAAACTTATGATTGCCCTTGAAAACACGAGTGAAGCAGATAAGTTGCAACGACTATTTTTGCAATAACGAATATTTTTGTTAAAGAACTAAAGTTTAATGATTTAAACAAACTTCTCACTTTATACCACGGGGGTATAAAGTCGTCTGATTTGAGAAAATCAAATGATAATTCAAGAAATATCGTACTTATTCCGGCGAGTTTTTAGCATGTACCGGCATGTCGGCAGGATAAGACAAAATCTTCCAACTTAATACCCCTACCCCTTGTAACTAGAGATAAAAAAATATACAAAAAACCGATAACTCAAAGGCTATCGGTTTTTTCTCTTTTCTTTATCGTTTCAGCGATCATTTCACCGTGAAACCTTCCATTTTCAATAAATATCTCATTCGCGTTGTTCCCTGCAGCTATAACACCTGCGATAAATAGTCCTTCAACATTTGTTTCCATCGTGTCTTCGGAAAAGGAAGGGCGGCCGGATTCTGCATCGATTTCTACACCAATCTTTGATAAGAATGAGTGGTCAGGGTGATAGCCGATCATGGCAAACACACCGTGAAACGGATAATATGTTTGTGATGCATGTTCTCCTTCTGTCACATACATTCCGTCTTCTGTTATTTTGTTCACACAAGCATTAAATGTCATCTTGATACTGCCTGTCTTCACACATGCTTCAAATTCTGGGAGTACCCATGGTTTTATGCTTGGCGAGTAAGTACTTCCTCTGTAGAAGACGTGAGGACGCGCACCTGCTTTTTGTAGCTCTAGAGCGGCATCGATCGCAGAATTTTTTCCGCCGATCACGGCAACATCTAGGTCATAATAAGGATGGCCTTCTTTAAAATAATGATGAACATGAGGCAAGTCTTCTCCCTCGATGTTTAATTGATTTGGGTTATCATAATAACCTGTTGCGATGATGACATTTTTAGCATCATACCAAATCGTTTCATCTTTACGATTAGTGGTTTCAATCTTGAACGTTCCATCAGATTGTTTGGTGACCGATTTTGCTTTTTCAAACGTTCGAACTTGGAGATGATTTCTTTTTACCACTTCGCGATAATACGTTAGAGCATGAATCCTCTTCGGTTTTCTTTGTTCATGAACGAAAGGAAAGTTTCCGATTTCGAGTTTTTCACTAGAACTAAAAAATGTTTGATGTGTTGGATATTGATAGATGGTGTTAACTACGTTTCCCTTTTCAATTACACAATACGAAATATCTTTTTTCTGTAGTGCAAGTGCTGCAGCTAATCCGCATGGCCCTCCACCAATAATGCAAACGTCTATATTCACTTTTTTCATCACTCCAAAAAACACTGTTATTCTTTCTTAGCATGCCAAAAAAATCTCCTATCATCATATGATAGGAGATTTGGTATGAGTTTGCAAAAATTTAAATCCAGCCTCTGAAACGTGATGCTTCAGCCATCTTACGAACACCAACCATATAAGCGGCTAGTCTCATGTTTACTTTTCTGTTCATGGCTGTCGTATAAACTGTCTCAAACGATTTCACCATAACTCGTTCAAGCTTTTCTTCTACTTCTTCTTCTGTCCAGTAATAACCTTGGTTGTTTTGTACCCACTCAAAGTAAGATACGGTTACCCCACCAGCACTTGCTAATACGTCTGGAACTAAAAGAATTCCTCTTTCAGATAAGATTCTAGTCGCTTCAAGTGTAGTTGGTCCGTTCGCTGCTTCAACAACGATTGTAGCTTTGATCTGGTGTGCATTCTTTTCAGTAATTTGGTTTTCAATTGCTGCAGGTACTAAAATATCACAATCAAGCTCCAAAAGCTCTTGATTTGTTATCGTATCTTTGAATAGCTTTGTTACTGTACCAAAGCTATCACGGCGTTCAAGCAGATAATCGATGTCTAATCCTTCTGGATCATACAAACCACCGTATGCATCTGATATAGCGATTACTTTTGCACCAGCATCGTGCATGAATTTAGCAAGGAAGCTTCCAGCGTTTCCGAATCCTTGAACGACTACTCGAGCACCTTCAAGCTGGATACCTTTTTTTACTGCCGCTTCACGAATACAGATCGTAACACCTTTAGCGGTTGCTGTTTCGCGGCCATGAGATCCACCAAGAACAAGTGGTTTCCCTGTAATAAATCCAGGAGAATCAAACTCTCTAATTCTGCTGTACTCGTCCATCATCCAAGCCATAATCTGCGAATTTGTAAATACGTCTGGAGCCGGAATATCTTTAGTCGGTCCTACTAACTGACTGATCGCCCTTACGTATCCACGGCTTAATCTTTCAAGTTCTCTGAATGACATTGTACGCGGATCACAAATGATTCCGCCTTTTCCTCCACCGTATGGCAGATCCACAATACCTGCTTTTAAGCTCATCCAGATTGATAGCGCTTTTACTTCTGTTTCTGATACATTCGGATGAAAACGAACGCCGCCCTTGGTTGGACCAACAGCATCATTATGCTGGGCACGATATCCTGTAAAAATCTTAGTACTTCCGTCATCCATCTTGACCGGTATTCGAACTGTCAACATACGAATCGGTTCTTTTAATAACTCATAAACTTCGGAAGAGTATCCTAATTTATCGAGCGCATCCGCAATTACGGATTGCGTGGATTGGAGTACATTGTCATTTTCGTGATGATTGTCGGATTTTTGGTCTGTGTTATTTTGGGCTGTCATTTGTTTACCTCCCATATTCGTCACCTCTAGAGTTTAGTCAAGCTTCATCGTCAGTATACACCTTTGCATAAGCAAAGAGAAGAGAAAATTAGTGATTTTCACCTAAAAAGTAAACGCTTTCTTAAGTCACGGACTGTTGAGAAAATAGCTAATTTTCTGCCAATATACCTACACGGCATGTCCACTGCTCTTATTATGTACTCCCCACCCCGATATAGAGGTGGAGACCACATTATTTTCTATGCTCACACATTCTGATATTACTTTTTTAAAGATAGCTCAATTAACTTTTCAATCATTGAAGGATAATCCATTCCGATCTCTTTAGCCGCATCTGGAAACAGACTTGTCGGCGTCATGCCTGGTAATGTATTTACCTCCAAGATAACCGGTTCTGAACCGTCATGTGGAACTATAAAGTCAACACGCGAATACACTTCGCAGCCTAGCACTTCATGAGCAAGAACGGCTTGTTTTTGCAACTTTGCCGTAATACTCTCGTCAAGTCTTGCAGGAACATAGTGGATACTACCACCTTCTGCATACTTGGACTCGTAATCATAATATGCATTCTTAGGCTCAATCTCAACAACTGGAAGTGCTTTGTAGTTGTTATGTTCCCCCATAACAGCTACGGTAACCTCTTTCCCGCTTACAAATTGTTCAACGAGAATCGTATCATCATGTAGAAATGCTTCAGCAATTCCTTTTAAAAGTTCATCATGATTTTGAGCAATCGTTAACCCAATCGTTGATCCTTCTCTATTCGGCTTTACTACAGCAGGGAAATCAAAAGACAGTTCCAATTGTTTCTCATCGTACGATTTTCTATAAAGAACTTTCTCTTTTGCAATATTGATATCAGCATCTTTAAAGAACTGTTTGGATTTCGCCTTATCCATAGCAATTCCTGATGCTAAGGCCCCTGATCCTACGTAAGGGATGCCCATCATATCTAAAAGGCCCTGCAACCTTCCATCTTCTCCATATTTTCCATGAAGCCCTAGAAAAACAACATCAGCTTCAAGGTCTAACAAATCCTTAAGTCGCGAAGGGTGAAAATCGATCCCTGTTACTTCATGACCTTTGCTTTCAAGCGCAGAGATGATCTGCTTTCCTGTTGATAAGGATACTTCTCTCTCAGCAGAAACACCGCCATATAATACTGCTATTTTCATCTTAATGGTCACTCCTAGCCCAAAAGTTTATGTATATATTATATTCCCTGCCGTCATATCGGTTCAGTGGATGTGAAAAATATTAATAATCATAACACGTTTTGTCTCTAAATTCACAATGATATATACATGACATTTTCGTTTATGTTCAATCTATATGCTGTTTGAGTATTCAAGACTGTTTTCGTTTAAATTATAGCTGTTGATAGTGGATAATTTCCGCTCCAGGTTGTTCGCTTTCCATGGGGCGACCGGTGAGCCCTTTGCCGCTTTGCGCCATTAAGTGTCTCACCTGACCGCTCGTCCCATAGGAGTCGACAACCTTGCGCTCCAATCAACTTGCTTTGGAGAGGAACAAAAACCGAGTAGTCAACAGTATTTTTTAAAAAAGCTTTTTACATAAATAAATAAATAAGGACGCAAGAATTTGCGCCCCTCTCTTTTGCAGTTACTTAAAATAACGGTACAGTTCGCTTATTGCATCAGACTTCATTAATTCTTTTCCATACTCAATAACTCTATAGCTCGTAATCGTTGAGGAACTTCCGAACTCCGCAAGAAGAGCGATGAACAGATCAAGGTCTACTGGATAGACCTCATCTTCTTCAAACTTTAAGTAGAAGTGATTATTAAATGAATACAGAGTGCCGCCTTTGATCTCTAAAGAATGAAGACGTCTTGCAAGTAAAATAACGTCTTCGAAAGACGAAAACTCGTAGAAAATCTCATCGTTTTCATCTAATGTAACTTGCATCTCTATATAATCTTCATCATATTCTTCTTCAAGTTCATACTCGTTTATTCCTTTTGTAACAATTACGACCATGCCTTGAGCTGGAAGTGAAAAAACTTCAACCGCAATAGGACCATCAGCTTTAAATCCCACCTCATCATCAGCCTCAGTCATCATATCTCGGAAAAGCTGATGAACCTTTGGGATATCCTGCCATATTTCTTCCTTAGAAATACCACGTTCATTGAGATCATCAAAAGTTAGGAAGATTTTTATTTTGTTATAGGTTAACCGTTCTACCCGCATCTCTGGTCCCCCTTACGATCGGCGCTATTATGTCTTAATATCACTATATGAGTTTGCAAAAAGTTGGTGATAAACATCCAATAAATATTAAAAACTATGTTAATTTTTCAGCTTCTGAGCGATCCAGTCGTCCCATTCTAACTTTGTATTCCCGATTAGAAATGATTCGTATTTCTCCTGCATTTCAGAAGAGATATGATTGATCGCTGCACCTCCAATACCAATTGCGGTATTCGGAAATTCTTTTTTCAAGCTGTCTGCCCACTCCAAGGTTTTCTTAGAGTTTTCTGCAATTGTACATGAGAAAAATACCATCTTAGGTTCTACTTCTTTCATCACAACCTCAAAGTCTCGTTTTGGTATTCCATGTCCTAAGTATATAACTTCGAACCCTTTTCTTCTTAAAAACAGTGTAAACA
The DNA here is from genome assembly GCF_036213205.1 of Fictibacillus nanhaiensis. Lineage (GTDB taxonomy): Bacteria > Bacillota > Bacilli > Bacillales > Fictibacillaceae > Fictibacillus > Fictibacillus nanhaiensis_E. The sequence goes on along the minus strand of NZ_JARMFC010000006.1, from coordinate 433,983 downwards.
TCAGAAGCCCTAGTTCATGCTCTTCATCTAATCCACACGCAGCAATAACTTTAGGTAAATATGGATCGGATGGGAGCCATTGAATAAGTTGTCCAATCTTACTACGTAAAAAGGATGAAGTAAAATGTTCGTGCGCAACAGTAATTTTCTGTTCTTCCCAAAGGTGTCCTACGTGTACTAATAATGTGCCCAAAATATCAATAATGACTTTTTCCAAATTATACATGCTGAAGGCTTGGCTCAAAAGATCGTTGGCTTTCTTTTCTTGAAAGGATAAAAGGGCTTCTAATATTAAATTACCCATTTCAGCTGCACGATCCGTATTTTCAATAGAAAAAGGAGCTGCTTCTTTATAAAGTTCCCCATTTTGGGCAACGTCAACCGCTTGACTGATCGTAAAACCTTGATTTACTTTATTCACTAGCCATTTCAGTATGTAAACTTGCTCGTCTGTGTAAAGTCGATGGCCAGCTTCATTTCGGTTTGGCTTTACGATTGAATAGCGTCTTTCCCAAGCTCTTAATGTTCCTGCTTGAATGCCGAGCATCTTCGAAACCGCTTTAATGTTATATTTCCCTTCACTAGGCATCCGTTCTTCCTCCAATAAATAGGTTAAGAAGAGTATATCGAATAAAACGTTGTCATGTAAACTCTTTACCGTATAAGGGTTATCAAATGTGTTTGACTCGGTGCACCTAATCGTAATGGTAAATGTGTGGCTCCATAACCGTTACTCACCAATAGAGTGTGTGTCAATTCATTATACCAGCCGCCTCTTTTCGCTATTCCGAATGGCCCAATGCGAATCTGTCCTCCATGAGTATGTCCAGTTAAGACTAGCTGGATGTTATCTTCACGGCTAATGTGTTTTGATATATCAGGATTATGGCTGATTAAGATCCTGCATGAAGATCGACATCCTTTAAGTGCATCATCGAGAGAGGCAAAACCTAACGACGTATCATTTATGCCAACCAAATCGATAACATCATCATTTCTTTTAATCCTAAAGTTAGCATTATCTAAGATCTTGGCACCTTCATTTTCAATCGTTGAAGCTAACTGTTTCGTATCCACGTCGTAATCATTGTTTCCCCATACGAAGAAAACAGGTCCGATTGTTGAAAGGAGCTTGATATTATCTTCTACCTTCTGCATAGAAACTCCTTTTTCAACAAGGTCTCCACCGATTACAACCAGATCTGCATTTTTGGATTCTTTAATGATTTTTTCTGAGATTACCCGTTTATGAACATCAGATATAAAAAAGATCTTAAAATTTTCAAATGACTTTGGCAGTTTATCAATTTTGATTGAATCATGAATGACACGATTTCGATGTGCTTCAATATACATATATAGTAATAGCCATATTCCAGCTAAGATGAATAAATAAAAAAAGATCATTGTGTCCTCCTGATATGAATTTAAATGATCATATCATACTTTCTATAACCGTCCTATGCGAAAGGATCCGATGTTAATTTTTTGAATATTTAAAAAGATTTGTTGAAAAAATTGTAAATTTCACGTATGATTAATTTACATGATTAACCAAAATAAGAGGAGAGGAAAAACATCATGACATTAACTAAATTGAAAAATAAATCTCTCGTGACAGACCCAGATCTGTCCTATAGCATGCGACTCGGTCTTCCAATCGAAGTTTATTGTACGGAAAAACACGAAACGCTTGCATTCGGAAGAATTGATCATTTTTGTGAATTAACAGTCGTTATTCAAGGTCAGCATCACGATCGAGAATCTTGTTTATTTTTTGGTTGTCCCTGCCAGTAAATCTCTTTACTTGTGAAGAATGTTTATATTATATTCATGTTTCATAAATTCGAAAACAACATGCCTCTGGTTCCATTGTTCCTCATCACTCCACCATTCTTCATTACGATCTATAAAATCTTTTCTGATCGCTTCAAAATCATCATCAGCTTTTTTGTACTTCTTTTTCATCCAGATCATATAGAAGCTCGCAAAAATAATAAAACCTGTACAGATCCATACCATCTCATCAGAGAATAACAGCGTTAATGGATTTGAAAACCTTGAGGCTGTTGGTAGCTTATAGTAGTAAAGGTAAACGAAGGTTGCTAGTACAACAAAAATCATCGATAATCCCCATTGGTTGATGGCTTTTTTCCACTTGTCTTTCTCAGTTTTTTTATCAACAAGCTGCGCTAGCACAATACTCGTCAATTCATTAACAAAGGGCTTTATCTTCCAGTGATTCAGAGCATTCATTCGCATAACCTCCTGTACACATAACTATGCCTATACAAGCAGATTCATGCTTTTTAAAAATAGCTTTTACTCTTGTTTAGCCCTTTAAATTTTTGGCTGGAACAATTACATCTACATTCGTATTTGAGAAAAGTCATTGAAAGGTTATTCGTATCAAAAAAAGACCGTCTGGATATTCGGAACCAGACGGTCTTTATTCTTCGATCTCTACTTGTTCAACACCTTCTCTATCTTCACTTTGCACGGGAATATAAAGGTCCTTTGACCATATTTTATAAGTAAGTGTGATTCCGATTAAAAGAATAAATGCCGCTAATAGTAATCGAGTGACTAAAAAAGTTGTTTTTCTCTTTTTTTTGTTAGCGTTTCTTTGTTTTTTTTCATTTTCCCTCTTTTTCCCGTGCACTTCACTTCTAGAAGGCAAAGAATGATCATGTTGAACAGAAGCGATTGTATTGTCTCTTGTTTTGTTTCTTAAACTCTCTGCTTGGTCATTCTTCATCCCGATGCACACTCCCATTCTCGCTGTCTGTTAAATTGTTGTTGCTCTTTTTTTGATTAGCTATCCAGCACCCTGAAATAAAATCGATTAAGAAATGAGCTAAAAAAGGCACCCAGATGTTTTCGGTCATCTCATAGATCATACCTAACCAAAAGCTTAAACCACATACGATACTAAAAAGAACAGGTTTTTTTATATAACGAACATGTAGTACGGCGAAGATAGTGCTTGTTAGAAACAGCCCTAATAAAGATTGTAGGACTCCTCGAAATAACCACTCTTCAGCAAAAGCAATAATCCCTGTGAGGAAAAAGATATGAATGTAAGAGAGAGAGCCAAATATTTTATCGTTGATACCACCATCATCTAATGCTTCTTCAGGCAACTTTTTCTTTAACTGAATCGATAGAAAGGGTAAAAACAATCCTGTACTAATGGCAAGCAGCCATTCGTTTATTGAGAGATCAAGGTCATTTTGCACCCAAGGAAATGAAACCTTAAAAAAATATGCAAGGCTAAACGCGGCAATCATAAACAAGCTCTGTGAAAAATAGACGTTCAACAAAAGCTCTTTCGGTGTGATCTGATCAATCCAATTGTTTTTTTCTAATTTCCTCATGCTTTAGTTGTACACTTCCTGTCTTAAAAGTCGTTTTAGTTCATCTTCCCATAATCCATAAGAAGTGTTATTTGACGCTTGCTTACCAAAAAAATGCGAAAGGTCCGTTCCACAATAACCGCAGCACATCGTATTTGGTTCAGTTCCGGGTTCTTCGAAATATCTTAATAGTCCGCCTCGTTTACATTCATTACTTCTTGCCCACTTTTCAATCGCCTTTATTGCTTCTATTTTATCAGCTTTTCTATTCTCTATCGTGAATTTTATTTTTGAAATCAGCACATTTTTTTCAAAGGTATCAAGATTCTTTTTATGTAGTGCTCCTGCTTTTTTTAAATGGTGTTCCATGAACCTTTGACTAGTTTCGGAAAATCCAACAAGTTGCAGTTTATCTCTGTATGTATTTTCTTTTAACTGTTCGTGGTCGGAAAACAAATAATCAATTTGCACAGAATCTGGAAGCTCTTGATCAATAAAATGGTACGGTATCTCAAGATCAGCTGGATGATACAAAAGAACGGCTACAGATGGTTTTAAGTCTCTTCCAGCTCTGCCTATTTCCTGAATATAACCTTCGATCGTAGACGGTGTGTGAAAATGAATTACAAATCTGATATCCGACTTATTTATTCCCATTCCAAAAGCATTCGTACATACAATGATGTTCAGTTGGGACTCTATAAACTGCTTTTGAACAAGAAGTCTTTCCTCAGCATTCATGCCACCATGATAAAAAGCGACCCCTTCTATTTCATGATCTTGTAATCTTTTTACTAGAAGTTCTGCAGCATTGCGAGTATTGGTATAAATAATTCCTGGACCCTTGAGCTGCTGAACAAGCTTTATCGCTCGTTCCACTTTTTGATCATGATCATCAAAGCATTCAACAAAGATAGAAATGTTTGGACGGTTCACACTATGAATATGTACCTCTGCTTCTTTCATGTCTAGATGATGAAGGATATCATACTGTACTTTCTTTGTTGCCGTTGCTGTCAATGCGAGACAAAGAGGATCTCCCATCGTTTTTTTCAGTTCAGCTAACTCTAAATAAAAGGGACGAAACTCATGACCCCATTGTGAGATGCAATGGGCTTCATCTACGACGAACAACGACCAACTAACTGACAACAGGATAGATCGGATGTATGAGTTTTGAATAATTTCAGGACTCACAAAAACAAACTGATAATCTTGTATTCTCTTTAAGATCATTTGTTTCTCACCCTGATCTAAAAAGCTGTTAAGAGCTATCGTTTTCTTAAAACCAGCTTGTTTAAACTGATCTACTTGGTCTTCCATCAATGAAACCAAAGGAGAAATGATGAGAGCTCTTCCCCTTAAGAGATGTGCTGCCATCTGATAGATTAGGGTTTTTCCTGTTCCAGTCGGAAGCATACCTAACACATCTTTACCTGAAAGCAAGTCAGTTAGGATCTCTTTTTGTCCAGATCTAAACGTTGAAAATCCGTATAACTCTTTAAGCTCTGCTTCCAGTTGCATGTTTTCCACCCTCTTTTGCGAGTACTAGCCTAATTTGAAAATACGAAAGATGAGGAAAGGCATCTTTAAATGGCCGAAGCTTTGTTTCTTTCGTTTCCCTATAATAGTCTTTTACCTTTATAAATTCATTTTCACTGATGTAAGGTGTAATCGGAAAATCCTTAACTTCTCTAGCAATTTCTACGAGATGATCTTCTAGAGTACTCATTTTAAGTTTCCTAAGATTCATAATTTCCTCTACAGATTTATTGTTCGCTAACATTTTATAGGTTAGAGTTGCAGATTTTGTTATTGCTGGAGCTTCAGTAAATGAGCCTATTAAAGAATACAAGATAGGAAAATCCATCTTTTCTTCAGCTACCTTATGTATGAGAGAATGCAAAACCCCTCTGAATCGGAGAACTGTCTCCTCTTGACTCATCGCCTCAATCCGTGATAATTGCTCGAAAGTACTGCCAATTCTATTGTAGCCCGACAGCTTTTTTACAAATAGATCAGCTGATTGAGTATCATGGTCTAACAGTACAGAAGATAACTCTCGATTAAGTTTTTCTGCTAATACTTTTCTTTCATATTCACTTTTAGGAAAAACAGATTTTACTTTATGGATCACAGAGAAATCCCTTACTACCGGAGAATAGTTATAATGACCATAAAGAGCATTTGAAAGAGCTTGTACAAACAATGTGATAGCTTGCCAACAGAGGGACTCTATTGATGCATATTTCAGTCCGTTTAAATGCTTAAAAAATGATAATCTATCACTCTCATCCATAAGAATCTGTTCACCCTTTTCAGTAAGGATGTAAACATGATCTTCAGATGTATTCATATATTTTTCTTGTACCAGACTTTCAATTGAGTTAGTAAAAGTATCATGAGCCAAACCCTTAAATACGGCATAATATCGTTCTATTCCAAACCATTGACTGTCGGACAAGGATTGCGCCGTTTTCTTGCCTGTAACCATATAATAGACGCCAGAGCTTTTTCTACTACCGTTTACTTTACGAAAGATATCTAATAAAACGATATGATAAATATCTATAATAAATCACCACACTTTAACATATAATCTATCTTATCAGATTTAAGGAAATTTAAGAGTAAAAGTGTTATATTAAGAGGAAGATTGGGAATAAAAGATATGACGAGGTCCTAATTTTCTATTGAAATATAGAGGGATACTTATTACAATATGATTAGTAGACCCTTAATTTAAAATGGTTAAATATGTAAGCGGGTATTTTTTCAATTCCTTAGGAGGTATTCATTATGCCAAAGTATACGATTGTTGACAAAGAAACTTGTATCGCATGTGGAGCATGCGGAGCTGCAGCACCAGACATTTACGATTATGACGACGAAGGAATTGCGTTTGTAACTCTAGACGATAACCAAGGAATCGTTGAAATTCCAGATGTATTGTTAGAAGATATGCAAGATGCATTCGAAGGCTGTCCTACAGACTCAATCAAAGTATCTGATGAGTCATTCGACGGTGATGCATTAAAATTTGAATAGTTTCATCTTAATTGAACCCTCTTTCATTAGAGGGTTTTTATTTATTTTATTAAGGATGATTCTCATTGTCAATTAGTTTTATTTTGTTTTGAAACCGCTATCTTAAAAATCATAGTTGTACCTGTCGTCAGAATGTGATAAATTATCAAAATATTGATGCTATTCATAAAGATAAACAAGGGGTGGAACTGTGACAGCAACTGTATTAGTCTGTGATGGAATAACGAGTGAAGGTGTTGAACCGTTAGTAAAACTTGAAGGTGTTGATCTGATCTTCGGAAAACTTGATGAAATTACTCAACCAGAAAACATTCAAGGAATCATGGTGAGAAGTGCAACAAAGATTACTGAAGATGTTTTGAATCAGCTGCCAGCACTTCAAATCATTGCACGTGCAGGAGTTGGTGTTGATAATATCGATTTGAACGCAGCGACAAAAAGAGGTGTGCTCGTAGTTAATGCACCTGAAGGAAACACCATTTCAACAGCAGAACATACTTGGGCCATGATGATGGCATTGGTCCGCAACATTCCACAAGCAAATCAATCTGTTAAACAAGGTGAATGGAACCGCAAAAAGTATACAGGACAGGAACTTTACCAAAAAACGCTCGGTATTGTCGGCATGGGAAGAATCGGCTCTGAACTCGCAAAGCGCGCGAAAAGCTTCTCCATGAACGTTCTTGTATTTGACCCTTATTTTCCGAAAGAAAAACAAAAAGAATTATCCGTTACTTCTGTCGATCTAGATACTTTGATTCAGCAGAGCGACGTTATCACCGTTCATACCCCGCTCACAAAAGATACCCATAAACTATTAAATTTCGAAAACTTAAAATACGCTAAAAAAGGCGCGTTTATTTTAAACTGTGCTCGTGGAGGCATCATAGATGAAGAAGCTCTTCTACACTACTTAGATAACGAACATCTTTCAGGATGCGCTCTTGACGTTTTCGAACAAGAACCACCTGTAAGCCGCTCTTTAGTCGATCATCCTAAAGTGATTGTTACACCACACATCGCAGCATCCACCGTGCAAGCACAGAAGAATGTAGCTTACATGGCGAGCGATGAGATTCGATCTCATTTTTTACAGCAGCCTTTAAAACATGCAGTTAACTTTCCTTCATTATCAAAAGATACGTATGAGAAGCTGATCGCTTATTATGATTTTTCAAATCTTCTTGGTTCGTTTACGACTCAGTTCTTTAAAGAACCTGTTTCTGAGATTTCGATCGGCTATGGCGGATCATTATCCGAAACCGATACAACATCACTAACACGCAGCTTTTTGTGTGGCTTCTTAAAAACGAGATTAGACCGGCCGGTAAACGATGTAAACAGTATGGTGGCCGCGAAAGAACAAGGAATCGTAATCGGAGAAAAGCATGGGACAGATGATCACGGTTATCCGAATATCATCCATGTAAAAGTTACAGGTTTGAACACAACGTTTACTCTTTCTGCTACACTTGTAAAAGGCTTTGGCGGTCGAATCATCAAGTTGAACGGGTATACAGTTGATTTCGTTCCTCAAGGATCTCTTCTTTACATCGAACATCGTGACACACCAGGAATTATCGGAAAAGTAGGCGCTTTTTTAGGAGAACGCAACATTAATATCGCAACAATGCACGTTGGCCGTAAATCAGCAGGCGGTGAAGCCATGATGGTACTTACATTTGACACGCAACTTCCAGAATCTACTCAGAAGGAGCTCAGGAGTATCGACGATCTTCTTGTTTGCAAACCTTTAGATCTATAGTATAGAAATAGTAAAAAGCTCTGCATGACTGCAGAGCTTTTCTATATGTGTTTATCCTAGTTCTACTTCTTTTCTTTCTCCATCCTGGAAAGTCATCAGCTTCTTATAACCGATCTCTTTGGCAAGCTTAATCGTCGCCTCGTAATTCTCTCCAACTTGGTGAGGTTCATGAGCATCTGAAGAGAGTACGATTGGTATCCCTTTTTTATAGCAAAGTGATAAAAGTTCTGGCTCTGGATAGATTCGTCCGACAGGTTTTCTTAGACCCGCAGATGAGATTTCTACACATGTTTTTGAATTTTTTAACGCATCCGTAATGCGCTCATACTGTTCTAAAAGGAATTCTTGGTCAGTCGGAACATATTTAAAGATCTTGACTAGATCAATATGTCCAACAATATCGAATAGGTTTGATTCTGCAAGTGTTACAATTTGATCATAGTAGGAACGATACGTTTCATAAAGATCACGACGGTCCCATTCTTTTCGGTATTCTGCAAGGTCTATCCCAAAGTCATCGACCCAATGCACAGATCCTATAACATAATCGAATGGATAAGACTTTATAAAAGCCTCCATCTCAGCGTGTTTTCCTGGCGTATAATCCATTTCGATCGACATGCGAACGCCCATTCCTAACTGGTCTGCACGGTTAAAAAGATCTACATAATCGTCCATCTTGTAATAGCGTCTTTCTTCCATCCATGGTTTTGATACGATGTTTTTTGTTTCATAAAAGTGATACGCGTGTTCCGAGATCCCAAACTCTTGTATCCCCTTCTCTTTTGCGGTGTCTACAAATTGTTTTAGATAATCAATCGTCAATGTCCCTTTTTCGAGATGAGAATGGTAATCTGTAAGCATATTAATCTCCTTTTTAAAACGTTTTACCATATGTACCATGAAATCCTTGTTCGTTCAAGTGTTTATGCTCCTAATTTACCTCCGATAAATAAGACGCTTAAGCACATCATCAAAAAAATCACAGCAAAAAAACGGTTCAGATAATCTCGCATTTTGTCCTCCTAGGTAAAAGTAAAATCAACTTTATCATCCTATTCAGCTTTTTAGAATATTGAACCGTTCTTAAAGAAAAAAGCTCCCTATTCAAAGGCAGCTTTTTGACTTACATCTTTATTAATATAATTTTCCATCACATAAAGAAGTGGTTTATAAAGAACGATAAAGAACACCACGTTACCAATAGCATGATTCAGATCAAAAGGGAGACTCGCTAGGTAATACGGCCAGAATTTCTGCATGATGATTCCACCAAAAAGGACGGACATGATAAAACCAAACAGAAAGCCACAGAATCCAGCATATATAGGCAGCAACAACCAAGGAATTTTATGTCTGTATTTACCTAAGTATGCGCTCATAACAGCTATCAGTCCCCAGGCAAACATCTGACCGAACGTCCAAAGGCCATGTCCTAAAAAAAGATTTGTTGTTATCGTGCTTAGTATGGCAAGTAACAGCCCTTGCGCTGGTCCGAGTACGAATGAAGCGAGTATGAGTATCGTCGTATTTGGCTGAACATTGGGTATCATTGAAAAGGCGATTCTGCCTACTGTCAATATTGCAGCAAGTAAGGCGATGATCGTAATTCGTTTAACTGTCAGCTTATTCATATTTGTGAAGATCAAATTCTACGACATCACCAGGTTTTAACGTAATATCCTTAGCACCCTTCATCGCTTCTTCACCGTTTACAGAAAAGAACCAAGATGTTTTCTCTTGTTCGCTTCCAGCCACGCCTTCAATACTGCTGATAAACGCACCATCGTATTGTGTTTCAATCTTAAAGTTATCTTGCATCACGTCCATGATCGTCGCATCTTTTGCGATATCGACTTTCTTTTCCGTAACTTTTTCTTTACCGTTTTCTTTTGTGATCTGAACCGTTACTTGTTCTTTCTTCGTTTCTTCTTGTTTCGGCTGATCAGCCTTTTCCTTCGTTTCAGTCGTTCCACAGCCCACTAACATCATCATCATTGTTGCTAAAACTAAAAGTAATTTTCTCATGATTAACCTCTTTCTGTTAAAAAACTTCTTTGTTTGTTACTACAATTTACATTACGCAACTAAAAAAATCCCCTTCGGCTACGAAGGAGATTAATAGTATACAGGCAGAAAACAGCAACCGGCCCCGGTACTGTTAAACACCCCCCTATCCTCGTAGGTCATGTCATGTAACAAACAGGCAGGTCTCCTGGCTTTTGATCATCGTCTCCTAACGCCTTCCCGTTTTCACAGTGGCGATCTTTTAGGATTCTCACAATTACAGTGGCGGGACCGCAACGGAATCTAACCGTTTTCCCTATTAAGCTCGTCCGATAAAGGACTGCACCTGTTTAACACTTATGAAATTTTATGAAATCACATCTCCTATTATAAACATTTTGGAGAAATTTGTGAATTCAATTTTTAAAAAACTACTTTTGTTCCTTATGAAACAAGATTAATCGGGACGTATTGCTATTTTATTTCAACGTTCGCGGAATTACGAAAGAAAATGTCGTGCCTTCATTATTCTTGCTGTGAACGCTAATCTGACCACCATGTGCTTCCACAATGTTTCTTGCAATGGCAAGTCCAAGACCCGTACCACCTGATTTTCCTCTAGTTCTTGCTTTATCACCTTTATAAAAACGCTCGAAAACAAAAGGTAGATCTTCTTCTTTTATACCAGATCCATTGTCTTTAACAAAAAACTTCACGTTCTGTTCGTTCACTTCTACAGTAAGGTTTACAAACCCGCCTTGTGAAGTATGACGAATTGCATTGTCGATCAAATTGGTTAAAACTTGCTCAATTCGATCGGGATCAATGTCCATTTCACCCTTAAAACTTTGGAAATTGTCCTTAAATTCTAGGTTTAATTGAATGTCTCTGTCTTTAGCAGGACCTTGGAATTTCCGCACGATTCTTTCTGCAAAAGGAACGATCGAAAGAGAGCTATAGTGAAGCTTCATGTGACCTGCTTCTAATCTCGCAAGATCGAGGAGCTCGTTAACAAGTCTTCCCATCCGTTTTGATTCATCTAAGATGATTCCTGCCAATTCTTTCTTCTCTTCTTCAGATTCTGCAATATCATCTACGATCGCTTCACTATATCCTTGCAGCATAGCAATAGGCGTCTTTAATTCATGTGAAACATTCGCTACAAAGTCTTCCCTGAGTTTGTCCATTCGTCGTTCTTCCGTCATATCTCGAAGAACAGCTACTGCTCCCCGAATCATTGATTGGTCGTATAGTGGCGTCATAACGACTACCCAAGAGCGGCCTTGAATATCAATCTCTGTCATCTGTTCGCTCTCAAGTGCCACAACTTGCCCAAAAAGCTGTCTGACAGTTTCAGGCACGTTTCCATTCACTTCTGTTTTCATGCCAGATTCGTAATAGAATGCCTGTAGGAATCGATCCGCAGGAGGATTTGTAACAAGGATGTTCATTTTTCTATCAAAGGTGATCACACCATCAGCCATAGAACTTAAAACACTCGTAAGTTGCTCTTTTTCTTGATTCAATGCTGTAATGTTGTTTTTTAACTGTCTGCCCATCCGATTAAACGTCATACCAAGTTCACCGATCTCATCATGCGTTAAAATCGGCACTTTCATATCAAACTCACCTTTAGCTACAGATGTTGCCGCTTCTCTCATTTTTCTTAATGGTGCTGTGATTCGTGTAGATAAGAAGAAAGCAAAGATCGTGGTTAAAATGATTGCGATTCCAGCTGCTAAAAAGATCAAATACTTTGTATGGTTCGTTGTCTTTTTTACATTTTCAATAGATTGATAGACGTAAACGGCTCCTTTAGTTTCACCTGATCCATAAGGTTCACCGTAGATGATCATCGTTTGCATGGTCTCATCATCTTTATTTGAAACAGGAAAATCTCCGTTGACATAAATCTTCTTTCCGCTCTCCGTTACTGTTGATAACTTATCGTTCTCGTTGAAGACTGAAACAGGAATGTACGGTGCATTCTCGTAGAAATTTTTAGACATGAACGATTCCTGATCTTCATCAATAATCATGATCGACATTGAATACGCTTCAGCCATTTCACTTGTGATACGGATGGCTTCTTCCTTATTCTCATCACTTTCCATGATTAAAACGAGGCGATCAGCCATCTTCGTTAATTGCTCTCTGGCCTGATCATCATAAAACGTTTCAAAGAACTGTGTAAGAAGAATGGTAAGGAGCGTTAAAACGACCGAAACTAATAAAAGTATTGTTATCCAAAGTTTACCAACTACACTTCTCCAGATCATTCATTCCCAACCTCGAATTTGTATCCTACTCCCCAAACCGTAGCGATCATGGCTGCTGCATCCGGTGAGACTTTGTTCAGCTTTTCTCTAAGTCTTTTCACATGTGTATCTACTGTTCTAAGGTCACCAAAGAATTCATAGTTCCAAACATCTTTTAAGAGTTGTTCGCGCGCATACACTTTGTCTGGTGTCTTCGCTAAGTAGTACAACAACTCATATTCTTTCGGTGTTAAGTTTACTTCTTTTCCGCCAGCTGTTACACGGTGAGCATCGTGATCGATCGTGAGGTGTTTAAAAACAACAACGTTCTTTGCAACTGTTTCGGTTTGAAGAAACTTCGTCGGAGAAGATCTTCTTAACAGTGCCTTTACGCGTAGAATGACTTCTCTTGGACTGAATGGCTTCGCGATATAATCGTCCGTGCCTGCTTCGAATCCTTCTATACGATTAAGCTCTTCCCCTTTAGCTGTTAACATGATCACAGGAGTCGCTTTCTTTTCTCTTAACTTTTCACAAACCTCAATGCCGTCCATACCAGGAAGCATGAGGTCGAGCAAAATGAGATCAAAATTAATGGATACTGCCATCTGTAGCGCATCCTCACCGTTTTCGGCTTCATGAACTTCATAGTTCTCTCGCTCTAGATACATCGTTAATAGTTTTCGAATTCTTTCTTCATCATCAACAACTAGAATTTTAGCTTCTGTATCCATATTCAATCCTCCACATAAAATCAGTTAAACAAGATTTTTTTCCTGTCTCTATCATACATGAAACCCAGTACACTAAACAAACCGGACATGCTGTCTATCTATTTTCTTTCATTTAGGGCTGGTTTGAAATAAGATTTTTCTCTTTCTTTAACAGTAGTTGATTTCCATTACAGATGCTCCTTTTCACGGAGTGAGTCTCCTAGCTCGCATCTTCCAATTACAAGCAATTTTTCAAATCTTAAAGGGCTTTATATGAAGTTAATCATGTTCGTCTCTTTTGAAAACGCCCTTTTCTAAAAGTTATGGCTTTGAACTCTTTGTCACCTTTGAAAATTGATTGGAGTGGAAGGTGCGAGACTCCTACGGGACAGGCGGGCAGGTGAGACACTTAAGAGTGAAACGAACGAATGTGGCTCACCGCCTGCCCCGTGGAAAGCGAGCATCCTGTAACGGAAATCAATACTACCAAAATCAACAAAGTTTACGAAAACAGCCTTTAAAAAAGTCCCTCTAATGAAAGAGAGACTTTAAAATCTTTAAGCGTATGAATGCAATCCTACAAGAACAAGGTTTACCGCGATCAAGTTAAATGTAATAATCCAGAAACCTAACACACAGAGCCATGCAGACTTTTCTCCGTGCCAGCCTCTTGATAATCGCAAATGAAGAAATGCAGCATAGAACAAGAACGTGATAAGAGCCCATACTTCTTTAGGATCCCATCCCCAGAATCTCGACCAAGCTTGTTGAGCCCAAATCATAGCAAAAATAAGTGCTCCGAGTGTAAAGATAGGAAAACCAATCGCAACTGCTCGGTAGCTGATCTCATCAAGAAGATCTGGTTTCATCTTAACTTTTGTCTGAAGAGCTGCTGCTATTCTTTTTCTTAAAATCAGACGAAGCATTCCATAAAGGATACCACCTGCTAAGAGTGACCAGATAAACGTATTCAGCTTGATAGAAGCATCAACACCGTTCATCCATGATGGAGTTGAGAATAATGGACCAAATGAATTATCCAGTTGCTCACCATTACTTGGACCCGCAATCGCAGGCATATCGTAAACCACTTTAACTGCCTGATTGTTATCATTTATTATCTCAAATGTAGTTTCATATCCAGCACCTTTAAATCCGATTGATACAAAAATGAATCCTACAACAGCAATCAAGCTGTAAAGAATAATCTCTAACCATAAAGTCTTTTTAGATGAGACCGTTTGATCGACCGTACGGATTAAATAGATGAGACCTGATACGAATGAAATCGCAAGGATTCCCTCTCCTAAGGCTGCTGTCGTAACATGAATCTTTAGCCAGTCACTTTGCAAAGCAGGAATCAGCGGAGAGATATCTCTCGGAAACATGCTCGCATACGCTATAACAAGTACAGCTATAGGCATGGCAAAAACGCCTAGACCATTCGTTCTGTAGATGATGTATAAAATAATGAACGCAAGTACCATCATCATACCGAAAAAAGTAGTGAATTCAAATAAGTTACTTACAGGAGCATGTCCACTTGCCATCCACCTTGTAATAAAATAGCCTAGTTGAGCTGCAAAACCTATACAAGAAGTTATGAACCCTATTTTTCCCCATTTTTTTGTATGTACAGCATCTTTTCCTTTTTTATCTGAAATAGACATTGCAAAGAATAGAGTAGAGAACAAATAAATCATAAATGCACTATATAAAAGTGTACTGCTGATCTCAGCCATCATTAACCCTCCCGCTTGAACAGCTTTTACTTTGAAGCTGTTTCTTTTTCTTCTAAAGGTGTGAGATTGGTCTTATCAGACAGAAATTCCACATCTTTTTTCAAGCCAAACCAGTTCTTATTCGTATGAGCAGCAGCCCATACTTCTCCTGCATTTTGTTTAATCCAAATTCTTCTATAGTTCCAATACAATCCTTGAGTAACACCTATCATAAAGATGATTCCACCAAGCGCGATGATCCAAAGCGTATGGTCTTTTCGCACTGTAAGCGCCGTTAGGTCTTTCGTTTCTATACCAGCGAATGACATTTTAAACTGGTTCTCACCCGAATCTATGTTTTTCTGAATTCCGACAAACGCTTTTTCTCCGTCAGGTGTTTTTGGAGAATACATGGAGAATACAAACGCTGGATTATCAGGCAAGTTGTTAACGGTTGATGGCTGGTTCTGATCGTTTAAGACGAAATTCGGAAAATATTCCTCGATTTTAACTTTATAGCCGTCCCCTAGATCATACTCTTTCTTAGGATCATGAAGATCTACTGTTAACTTACCAAACTTGTTGCCCGTTGCTTTTTCTTCAAGTTCGAAACTCATCTTGTAGAACTCATTAAGCTTAAAATCCGTTTGATAAAGAGCAAACGAGTCGAACTTAAACGGTTCATTCACTCGAATTTCACCATTCTTTACTTTTACAAGCTCTGGCTCTGCTCCGATCGTATGGTTCTCTTTTGTTTTATAGAGAGTTACGTTACTTTGATAGTTTTTTGCGACTTCTCCGTCAACAGAGCTTAGCGCACTATTAAACTTCTTTTCTTCTTTATCATACATCTCAAGAATGAAGTCATTGTTCTCCAGATAATATTGTCCTTCATCAGTTGAAGTGCCGGGAATAGAAGCTTTCTCCCCTTCTCGAACCCATAAGATATCGTCAACATACATACCTGGAAAGAATCTAAGCATCGCTCCTGTTAAAAAGATAATTAGTCCCACATGGTTTACATAAGCTCCCCATCTTGAAAATCGTCCCTTTTCTGCAAAAAGGTTGCCATTCTCTTCTCGCACTTTATAACGCAGAGATTCTAACGTGTACTTGATCTCATCAAGTTCTACATCATTGCTTTTTGAGAACAAACGCTGATTTTTCATGAATTGATTATGTCGAGTGACTCTTTGTGTCTTTAATGCTTTATAAAGCGGTATACCACGATCAAGACTAGCAATAATGATGGATAGGCCAAGCATTCCTAGTAAAAGAATGAACCACCATGATCCATAAAGATTATGGAACCCTAACAAATAATAGATAAGTCCAAACGTACCGTATTCGCTTTCATAATGAGTGGCAGGATCAACATTAGGTGGTATGAACGTTTCCTGTGGGAAAATGGTTCCGATCGCCGCTGCTACTAAAATAATAACAATAAGCCATACTCCGACTTTAACAGACGAAAAGAAGTTCCAAATCTTATCGATAAGCGTTTGTTTATAGGTTTGAGATCGTCTTGCGCTTCCTTCATACCTCATGCTAGATAGTACTTCAACATCTTGCTCCAAAGGTTTTCCGCAGGCTTGACAAAGGCTAGTTCCGTATGGGTTAGAGTGGCCGCATTCACATGTTATCGTTTGCATTATTTCACCCCGTTACGGCTTAATTTTTTCCATAAAGGAAATAATTTTTTTCTCTGATAATGATTCACTTGTTCGTTCCACTACTTTTCCGTTCTTATCAATTAAAATGGTAGTAGGAATCGGTCCAATACCGTAAGCTTTTGTTACTTCTCTTTGTTTGTCCATAGGAACATGAAAGCTCAAAGCATAGCGATCAACAAAATTTTTAACAGATACATTCGTTTCGCTAACGTTTACAGCAAGGATTTCTACACCCTCATCTTTGTACTTCTCATATTGCCTTTGCATATAGGGCATCTCTCGTTCACACGGTTTACACCACGTACCCCAGAAGTTCAAGAAAACACCTTTACCACGATAATCTTCTAACTCTACTTGTTTGCCATTCAGATCGGTTAGTACAAAATTTGGAGCCGTATCGCCTTTACTTATGTATGTACCTGACTCTTCATTCATACTGTTGTAGATCGTATAACCGACTGCAAGAACTAAAATGGCAAGCAGAGCAGAGCGAAACCACAACCTGTTTTTTTTCAACATCCATCCGCTCCTTTAAGCCGCTTCCATTTTACTATAACTTGAAAAAAAAGCCTATCTACGGCTTTTTTTTGACGTTTGTGTGACAGCCAGATTTCTAAGCTGTTTGATTTCATGTGGAGTCAGTTCTCTAAACTCACCTGGATTCAACCCTTTAAGATCTAAATAGCCGTATCTTTCACGCTTTAATTTCATAACAGGGGTTCCGATCGCTTCTAACATCCGCTTAACTTGACGGTTCTTTCCCTCATGAATCGTAAGCTCGATAATCGCTGTTCCTTTTTTCTTATCGATCGATGTTACTTTCACTTTCGCAGGAGCAGTCATTCCATCCTCTAAACGAATTCCTCGTTCTAGTTGCTTGATTCTCTCTCTTGAAGGAATTCCTTTTACTTTGGCAATGTACACTTTATCAAGCTGATAGCGCGGATGCATAAGTACGTTTGCAAACTCACCATCATTCGTCATGATGATGGCACCTGTCGTATCATAATCCAATCTTCCAACAGGGAACACACGCTGTTCGATAATGTCTTTAAAATAATCCGCTACTACTTTTCTTCCCTTATCATCAGAAACCGCCGTAATCACACCAGATGGCTTATACATTAAGAAATAAACGGGTTGTTCCCGTTGAATTTGAATCTCATTCACTTCAATCTTATCTTTTGTACCTACTTTTGTGCCGAGTTCGGTCACTACATTTCCGTTCACTTTCACTTTGCCTTCACGAATTAACTCCTCTGCTTTTCTTCTGGAAGTTACGCCGCTTTGGGCAATTACTTTTTGCAATCGTTCCATGATTTCACCTCATGTCTCATCATACCTTCATTATTCGTAATTCTCAACCTCAGTAAACGTAAAAAAGAGCCATAACAGCTCTTTTTTGTCGAATTATGAATAAAACAATAGAGAGATTACAGCGATAGAAGCTAAAAAACCTATCAAATCGGCTAATAATCCTACTTTCAAGGCGTATTTCATCTTTTTTATACCAACTGCCCCAAAATAAACAGTAAGCACATAAAACGTTGTATCGGTACTTCCTTGTATTGTAGAAGCGAGCCTTCCAATAAATGAATCAGGACCATGTGTTGCAATTAAATCTGATGTCATCCCAAGAGCGCCTGTTCCTGAAATCGTCCTCATAAGTCCTAACGGAACAACCTCTGCCGGAATATGAAACAATGAAAATAGCGGACGCATCCCCATCATGACATAATCTAAAGCTCCAGATGCTCTGAACACTGAAATGGCAACAAGCATACCGACTAAAAAGGGGATGATGTTGATCGCGATTGAAAAACCTTCTTTACCGCCTTCTACAAAAGTCTCATAAGTCGGAACTTTTTTATAAGTGCCATACAAAAGGATAAATCCGATCAAAAAAGGAATAAACCAAATGGAAAAGGATTGGACGATCGACATCTATTTCCCTCCTTTAGGCAGGGAGCGGTAATAATAATATCGATCTATTAAAATAGCACCTACTGTTGAAATGGCGGTCGCAATCAAGGTTGGTGCAACGATATCAGTCGGCGACGCAGAATTATAACTCATCCTGATCGCGATGATCGTCGTTGGAATGAGAGTAATACTTGATGTGTTGATCGCAAGAAGCGTAATCATCGATCGACTTGCTTCATTTTTACCGCCATTTAGTATCTTTAGCTGTTCCATCGCTTTAATTCCCATTGGTGTTGCAGCGTTTCCTAGCCCAAGCAAGTTAGCCGCCATATTTGATAGGATGTACCCTTGAGCAGGGTGATCCTTTGGTATATCAGGAAAGAGACGTTTAACAAGCGGTCGAAACAGGATTGCCAATACCTCTAATAAGCCGCCTTTTTCTGCGATCTTCATGATTCCTAACCAGAAAACTAAAATACTGATCATTCCAAAACTCAAAGTGACCGCTTCTTTCGCACTCGTAAAGATCGCTTCGTTCACTTTGTCCATCGTGCCGTTGATACCTGCTACAATGAAGCCGATCACCATCATTCCTACCCAGATATAGTTCACCATAGGCGATTGTCTTCCTTAGCTACAAAAAATAACTTGTTGAATATGCTTTTAAATGACGACCAGAGACCTCCCTGATCAGGTTTGATCAATGCTTTGCCATCGTAATAAAGAGGAAGATCCGCGATTCTCGTTTCCTTTAAATCTATGAAATACCTACCAACAGGTTTAGGGACTTTTTCTATTTCCCACTTGCCCGATTTAGGAAGTTCATACAACTGGATGGAAGAAGAGATCTGCCCGATCTCTTCTTTTTGCAAAGGATAAGTGAACGTTCGAGCAGCTTCTACTTTTCCTTTATACCCTTTTTCTTTGATGCCGGAAATTTCCCCTTCTTTTATCAGTTCTGTCATCTTAAAAGAATGGAATCCCCACTCAAACATATTTCGATGATCGTCCCAATCGTTAGGATCGTTTAGTGTAACAGCAATCAGTTCCATTCCATCTTTTTCAGCAGTTGATACTAATGTTCGTTTTGCACGTTTTGTATATCCGGTTTTGCCGCCAGTAGAATATTCATAAAGCTTCAACATCTTATTCTTGTTTCGCCATACTCTATCCCATTTTTCACCGGTTTGTTCTGATCGGTACACCTTCGTTGAAGACACGTCTTTAAACGTATCATTATTCATCGCATACTTTGTTAATAGAGCCATATCATAAGCGGTGGAATAATGATCTTCATGCGTGTCGAGTCCATGTGGATTTCTGAACCGTGTATGTTTCATCCCGATTTCTTCTGCTTTTTGGTTCATTAAATAGGAAAAACCATCTAAACTTCCTCCGACATGCTCAGCGATCGCTACGGCAGAATCATTACCTGACCGAAGCATCAAGCCATACACTAAATCTTTTAACGGTATCTTCTCACCTGGTTTCAAATATAGTGATGATCCTTCTGTTCGCGATGCAGCTTCCGTAATGGTAACCGTATCATTCATCTTTCCTGATTCTATAGCGAGTATGGCAGTCATGATCTTCGTTATACTTGCTATTCTCATGGGTCGATGTTCATTCCGCCCATACAATACCCTTCCGGAAGATTGCTCCATCAACACAGCAGCATTTGCTGATACACCGGGTTCAGCTTTTGCTTCTTGCGGGAATGCAGCTAGGATAAGCATACAGATCATAACGAGGAGCAGTGGTTTTCGTTTTAGTGTTCGTTTCATTCATAATCCCGCCCTTTAGGTGTTTTGTAAAAGTTTATGCAAACAAGGACAGGTTATGAATGGGATTTACTTCCGCTATTTATTGAGAAGGGAAAAAACGTTGTTTTTGGCCATGGCTTTTTTCGTAGTCTGTCAGCTCCATGAGTGCTTTTTCTTCTGCGGGGATTCGCACTCTTAACATGAAGATATTTAATATCGTGAAAAGGATAGCCGTAAAATAAGCACCAAAAATTAGTGGCATAACGATGAGCTCTAGTGAGACCACTGTATAATTGGGATGTCTCATAAATCGGTATGGACCTTTAGCTACTACTTTCGCACCAGGAAGAAGAATGATCTTCGTATTCCAAAACTCGCCTAAAGACGAGATAGCCCATACCCGTATCACTTGAGCCATTAAAAACAGAACAAATGGAACAATCCACCAGCTTGGCGGCTGTGCGTTAAACACATATACTTCTAAAAAGAAGAAAACAAAGAACGCTACGTGCATAGAAACCATCCACTTATAGTGATCACTTCCTGCTTCTACTGCGCCTTTACTCAAAAGCTTCTTTTCGTTAGATTTAGCGATCCTTACTTCTGCTAATCTCTGTATGATAAGAAAACTCCAAAATAGAAGAAACCAGTTCATCTATTTCCTCCATTCCACTAAAAGAAGTTCAGAAGAAAAACCTGGCCCTAAAGCGGCCATCACACCTAGATCTCCTTCTTCTTTTGCTGTTTGCATAAAATTTTTCAAGACATAGAAAACAGTAGCGGATGACATATTTCCATTTTCCCTCAACACGTCTCTTGAGATATCGGTTTTTGATAACGGAATCCCGAGCGCATCCACATATGCTTCTAACACTTTTTTCCCGCCAGGATGAGCTATGAAGTGTTTAATTTTTTCACCAACAAGCTCATTTCTATCTAAGAACTCATCAACGTTTGGTTTCAGCCAAGTCCGGATGACATTAGGTATATCTCTAGAGAAGACAACATACAATCCCGTGTCCTTTATTTCCCAACCCATCACATCTTCAGAATGAGGCTTCAATGTAGACATCGTATCTTTTATATAAGGAGAAACTTCTGATGTCTTGGCCGTGTCAGACTCATCTCCGCAGATCAAAGCACAAGCAACTCCATCCGCAAACAAGGATGTACCTACTAAATTGCTTTTAGACAGATCTTCGTGCTGAAATGTTAGTGAACAAAGCTCTACACTTAAAACGAGGACGTTTGACTTCGGGTATGCTTTACAATAATCGTAAGCTCTTGAAAAACCGGATGCACCACCCGCACATCCTAATCCCCAGATTGGAATCCTCTTTGTGTGGGATAAAAATGGCAGGATGTTCATGATTCTAGCTTCAATGCTTGGAGTTGAGAGACCCGAACTCGAGATGAAGAAAATGGCATCAATATCTTCATATAATATGTTTAGGCGTTTATCAGACATGACTTTCTCGATACATTCGGCCCCTAAATTTGTCGCAAAATCTATGTATAAATCATTTTTTTCTTGAAAACTTCTTTTTTCTTTAAACCACTCTATCGGCATCGCGAAATACCGTGACTCGATCTCACCATTAAGAAACACTTTAAGCAATCGCTCGATATCTGAGAACACATCTTGAAAAAGGTTTCTCGCAAAATCCATTGTTTGATCTTGAGAAAGTTTATGAGGGGGATTTATTGTTTCTACTGCTGCTATTCTTGGCAATTGATCTCTCTCCTTCAGCTGCTTATCCTTTTTTAGTAATTTACCCTTAAACTTCCTTTTAAAACGAAGACTTAAAAATATGCTGCTCAAATATGAATTATTGTTTCTTCGAGGGTAGTTGATTTTGCTACAGGTTGCTTGGTTTTCGCGTTTCACACGTTCCACTTTAATCTACAGTCAAAAAGATAATATGAATAAGCAAAAACTAAAAAAAAGTTATAGTAAACGACAAAAAAAAACAGCCTATGATTTTTGGCTGTTTTACTTTGTAATTTGTTTTAAAGTATTTAGATGTGAACTTAGCAACTCTTCATTTGGTGGAAAGAATAGATTTCTAAATTCCTCATATTTGTTGATATAGCTCCGTTTTCGTCTAAGATATGCAGGATTCTTAAGCAGTGCTGTAAGAGCCGCAATCTCTGTTACCTTATAAACGCTCAAATAATTATTCCAAAAGTCATGTTGTGTTAATTCCTCTTGAAGTTTTTCTTCAAAATATCGTACATAAAGAAGATAAAAAGTTTGAGTTTTTCCGTTACATTCATAGGTCACTTCTGAACGGTTAAAAAAATCCTCTGAAGTGTTCGGCTTTTCTTTCTCTAACTCCATACCACCAATTTGCTGAATCAACAATGCATGACTCCCCCTTGTTATTCGTCGGTAGATAGTGATTCCTGAAACTTTGAAAAGAACAGATCTGCTTCTTGTTCTACATTTTCTTCCTTAATGTTCTCAGGAAGAGGCGGCAGCTCTTTAACACTTTGTAAACCGAAATGTTCTAAGAATGCTTTTGTTGTACCATACAGGATAGCACGGCCCGTTCCTTCTGCTCTTCCTACTTCTTTTACTAATCCTTTGGCAGATAGAGTCTGTAACGGCTTTTCAGTTTTTACACCTCTTACTTCTTCAATCTCTGACCTTGTAATCGGCTGTTTATAGGCAATGATCGCAAGTGTTTCAAGAGCAGCTTGAGAAAGTGTAGCATGACCAGGTGTTTCAACAAGGCGCTCATAAAATGCTGCGTGTTCAGGTTTCGTTACAAATTGAAGGGATCCGGCATACTCAACAATAGACATCCCTCTTTCTGATGAAGCATAACTTTGTTTCAATTCGTTGATGATGGGATCAAGTTCTTTGCTGTCGATTTCCAGCACTTGAGCAATCTGTTTTCTGTCGATTCCTTCATCTCCGCTGACAAAAAGCAAACCCTCAACAACCGCTTTATATTCATTTCGTTCCAAATCGTATTACTCCTCTAACATCGTTATATATATTTCACTAAAATGATCTTGTTGTTCGCAATTAATTGATTTAACTTTCATAAGTTCTAATATGGCAAGAAATGTAACAACAACATGTTCTTTTGTACTCTTATCAAAAAGGTCTGTAAACCTTTTTCGTCCGCCTACTGAAAGAAGGGAGCTTTTTATTTGTTCCATCCTTCTTTCGATCGGGATCTCCTGCCGTTCGATAGTCGTTTGTCTCGGTGCTCGTGTGACCTTTTCTTGAAAGACTTTTTGCATCGCCTGCAACATATCATAGAGCGTTACGTTGGTCACTTGTTTTGCTGATTCTTCTTTCTCAAACTGCGATAAGTCGGCAGGCTGCCGAGTATAAATCAAGCTTCTTGCTGATTCTCTTTCTTTTAGTTCATCCGCAGCATGCTTATACTTTCTATATTCAACGAGTCTTCTTACTAAATCATCTCTTGGATCTTCTTCCATCTCTAGTTCCATTTGATTCTCGAAGAGCTCTTCTTCATGCTTTGGTAGTAGCATCTTGCTCTTAATAGCCAGAAGAGTTGCCGCCATTACTAAAAATTCACTTGCTACATCTAGTTTAAGTTCTTTCATCGTATGTATATATTGAAGGTATTGCTCAGTTATGATAGCTACAGGGATATCATAAATATCCACTTCGTATGTTTGTATCAAATGAAGCAATAAGTCTAGCGGACCTTCAAATCCATCAAGCTTTACACTATATTGCATAACATTTCCCCAGTTTTTCAGCGATTTTGTATTATAAAATTATATCATATTTTGTGAGTTTCGCGGCTTGTTTTTATTCATGCTATGCATATGGTAAACTTAAAGTCGAGCTAATTTGAGGGGCGTGAACGACTAGTGACTTACCCAAAACCATGGATTGAATACTTGGTGCATTTTCATAGAGATCAAGATTACTTTGAATGTCACGAAGTGCTTGAGGAGCATTGGAAGGACGAGGGAATGAAAGGAGATCTCTGGCCGGGACTGATCCAGCTTGCAGTAGCTCTTTATCACCATCGGCGCGGCAACAATAACGGAGCTAAACGAATGATCTTGAGTTGTAAAGTGAAGCTACAAAAAGAGGAATCAGCACTAAAAGAACTCGGGATAGAGTCTGAACCATTTTTTGTACTACTGAATAAAAGTATACAGAAAATTGAGCAACAGCAGCCTTTTGAGTCGATAGCACTTCCACTTTCAACTGACCTATTGCACATATGTTTATTAGAAGCTGGTGTGAGAGAAGAAGAGTGGTTCTTATCGACCGTAGTGAATGAAAATATCGTAAATAAGCACTCTTTAAGAGACAGGTCCACTGTTATTGATGAACGAAATAGACAAAAACTCATGAAGAACAGAGATTTTTAATACTAAAGATAAAAAAGCTCCGGAAAAATCCGGAGCTTTTCTTAGTCTAGAGATTATTCTTCCCAAACTTTAACTTCTTTCATTACATCGCCTTGTTTAATACGAAGTACTGTTTCTAAACCTTCTGTAACTTGTCCAAAAACAGTATGAACGCCGTTCAAGTGCGGCTGTGGCTCGTGTACGATAAAGAATTGGCTTCCACCTGTATCGCGGCCAGCATGCGCCATTGAAAGAGACCCTGCTACGTGCTTATGTGGGTTCCCTTCTGTTTCACAAGGAATAGAATAACCAGGGCCGCCAGCTCCAGTTCCTGTTGGATCTCCACCTTGTGCTACAAATCCAGGGATAACACGGTGGAACGTTACACCGTTGTAAAAACCTTCGTTTGCAAGTTTTTCAAAGTTTTCTACTGTTCCAGGTGCTTCTTCTTGGTACAGATCAAATACAATTTTTTCGCCGTTTTCAAATTCAATTGAACCTTTTTTCATAAAAAACAGGCCTCCTTCTACTTCATTCAACTACCATTGTACGGTTAAATGTCTGCTCCGTAAACTAATTTACACAAAAACATTCGATTTTAGCGGAACATCGTTCTTGATGAGGTCTTCATATGTTTCTCGCTTCACTACAAGCTGTTCTTCACCATTCTCTACAAAAACAACAGCCGGCCGCTGGATTCGATTATAATTGCTCGCCATACTATAACCATAAGCTCCCGTGCAGGAGACTGCTAAGAAGTCGTTATCACATACTTCAGGAAGTTCTATATCCCAGATCAACATGTCACCGCTCTCACAGCATTTTCCTGCAATTGAAACGGTCTGAGTTGGTTCTGCGTTCATCTTATTCGCTACAAATGCTTCATATTTGGCTTGATAGAGTGCAGGACGAATGTTATCTGTCATCCCACCATCAATGGATACATAGTGTCTAACTCCTTCAATCTGTTTTTGAGAGCCGATGGAATAGATCGTCGTACCAGCATCACCTACGAGTGAACGGCCTGGTTCAATCCAAAGCTCAGGCAGTTCTTTCCCTTCAAAGTGAATCATCTGTTTCTTCACTTCTTCAATCATAGCCGTAACGTATTGTTCAGGTGAAAGCGGTGCATCCTCTGAAGTATATTGGATTCCGAACCCGCCACCAAGATTTACGACACTTGGAAAAAAGCTAAAGTTCTCTTCCCACTTTTTAAAATGCCCGAACAACTTTTCAATCGCCAGTGTGAATCCTTCTGTTTCAAAGATTTGAGATCCAATATGACAATGAATCCCTAGAACCCGGAAGCCTTCAAATGCAAGTACTTCTTGAAGTGCTTTGTCTCCTTGACCATTTCCTAAGTCAAATCCAAACTTAGAATCTTCCTGCCCTGTAATGATGTAATCATGGGTGTGGGCTTCAATTCCTGGAGTTAAACGGAGTAAGATGTTTACTCTTTTGTTAAGCTTGCTGCTCAGCATTTTTAATAATGAAATCTCATGAAAGTTATCCACTACAATACAGCCAACCCCTACGGTTAGTGCAAATTCTAATTCTGCTAAGCTCTTGTTATTACCATGGAAATGGATTCTTTCTGGTGGAAATTCAGCTTGGAGTGCTGTATAAAGTTCTCCACCTGAAACCACATCCAGACTTAATCCTTCCTGCTCAATAAGTTGAAACATGGCGATGGAAGAGAATGCTTTTGAGGCATACGCGACTTGATATCCTACCCCATTTTCCTCGAATGCTCTTTTGAAGCCTCTTGCTCTATTTTTAATTAAAGAAAGATCATATACATATAGCGGTGTTCCGTATTTTTTTGCTAGATCTACCGTATCTAAACCACCGATCCATAGGTGATGATTATCTCCAATTCTTGATGTTCCGTGTAAATTCACAAAAAATCCCCTCTCGTTGTTGATAGAGAATTCAATCCCGACAAATACAAAAGACAGCCGCAACTAAGGCAGGCTGTCATAAACCGTACCCTCATGTCGGAATAGCTCTCCACTACATCTGTAGTGACAGTCCGTTGCTTATTCAACAACGGCCCAGCATAAAAAGAGATGGAGCCCTTCTTACACTTCGGCAAATTGACCTTTCCACATATTTCATCGTCACCCATGAACTCCATATGCTACTCATTCGTTTTGCGCCTCTACCTCATATGAGGCATATTTGATTAGTTATGAATTTAACACAATATTCAACAATCAGCAAGGGACAGATTAATTAGTTGGCTGTTTTTTGGTGTTCTGCGGATGCACGATGCTCGGTCGAACTTTAGAGAGCGGGACAGCTATCCGAACGATAATCTGCAGAAACGCTTTTGGATTAAACGGTAAGAGTGGCCATAAATACGGTGTGTTCAAATTCTTTATCGTTGCCATATAGATGACCATGATGGTAAATCCAATAATAAAACCTGGTACTTTAAAGAGCATCACCATGGCTATTAAGAACAGCCGCAATACTTTATTTGCGATACTCAGCTCATAACTCGGTGTGGAGAAGGATCCGATCGCCGCAATTGCAACATATAGAATAACTTCAGGAACGAATAACCCTACGTCAATTGCAATCTGCCCGATTAATACGGCAGCGATCAGACCCATGGCGGTCGATAGAGCACTCGGCGTATGGATAGCCGCTAATCTCAAAATATCAATCCCGATCTCCGCAAAGATAATCTGAAGGAACAAAGGGATGTTGGTGTGTTTATTTGGACCAATAAAATCTAAGAAAGGAGGTAGCAGCTGTTCTTCCATTGAAAACAAAAGCCACATAGGTACCAGAAATACAGATGCAAGCATTCCTGTAAAACGAGTCCATCTTAAAAACGCACCAATAAACGGTGTCTGCCTAAACTCTTCTGCATGTTGTACGTGGTGAAAGAGTGTAGTAGGTGTGATGATAACACTTGGTGATGTATCTGTAATGATTAAAACATGACCTTCCATCAAGTGCTGTGCAGCAACATCAGGTCGTTCTGTGTAACGGACTAAAGGAAACGGATTCCAGCCTTGTTTTACTATAAACTCTTCGATAGTCTTATCTGCCATTGGGATACCGTCGATCTCAATGGACTTAAGCTCTTTTCTAATTAAGTCGACAAGTCCCGGATCTGCAACATCTTGAATATAAGACAAACATACATCCGTTTTGGAACGTTCACCTACTTGAAGGATTTCATGTCTTAATCTTTCATCTCGTATACGCCTTCTAGTAAGAGCGGTATTGATGATGATATTCTCCGTATATCCATCACGAGCTCCCCTTACTACTTTTTCAATGTCTGGTTCTTCTGGTGATCTTCCTGGATAACTTCGTACATCTACAACAAATGCTTCTTCTTCTCCGTCAATGAATATTACGATCAGACCTGAAAGCATGCGATCTACGGCTTCATCTAACGACTTCGTAATCTCCACTTGCTGATGAGCGAGGTGGTTATGTACAAGATCTTTTACTTTAGTAGGTGCGCGATGTCCATGATCCATATCCATTAATTCACGGTAAATCATGATGATGAACTCACTGTCACAAAGTCCCGTGCAATAGTACAGCTGAAGTTCCTTTTTTAAAACGAAGATCTTTCTGACTCCAACATCAAAACTTACGCCAATACCTAATCGCTCTTTTAAAAACCTTTCCGTATCTTCGATGTTTTTACTAATCGGTGTTTTCTTTTTTTCGGTTGCCAATTGATTCGCTCCTTTCTAAAATGAGTTGGATCGCTTTTACTGTAATTGGAGCTCCTTTTTCTATAGAATCAAAACCTGCCATTTTTCCGATGTCCCCGACACCTACTACGAAAGGAAGGTTTAGTTCATCTAGGATATAGACGGTATCTCCATTAATCCTTCCTGTTTCAAGGTCCGGAATTCCACTCTTATCAATACCGAACTCTGTTAGTTCTCCATATCGATCCATCGAACAATGAACTTTTGTCCATTCTGTAAAATGTGTTTTGGAAGCTACGGCTACAGCACCAATAACTTCTATATCACTTTGCTGATAAATGTATCTCATCGCATGTTCTCCTGGACCTTCTCCCTTAAATCCACAGTCATCAAACATCACAAGTACAGGGTCATGAGGTGTTTCTCGGATCATCTCTACAAGCTCTATTCCGCTTTTTCGCGTTGGATTTCCCCAAGATTGTGAAATACAGCGTCCGCCAACTTGTTTAGCTGCATGCTCTACGACTCTTAGTGCATAAAGGTCTCCATCCGTAATAAAAATGACCCTTTTTTTCACCATATGATCACCCCTTTGGTTCAAAGATGACTGCTACTAAAAACCCAAACAGAACAGCAGATGAGATCCCTGCAGATGTTAACTCAAAAATTCCCATAGCGATACCGATAAAGCCATGTTCCTCAGCTGAGGCCATTGCACCGTGTAGAAGGGAGTGACCAAAACTTGTAATGGGAACAGTAGCACCTGCACCTGCAAAGTTGATTAACTTATCATAGATACCAAAAGCATCAAGAAGTGCACCGATCACTACAAAGGAAGTCGTAACATGAGCCGGAGTCAGTTTCATTACATCCATCATCAGCTGGCCGATCACACATATTACTCCACCTACAATAAACTCCCAAAAAAACTCCATTTTATCGTCCTCCTTCCGCTCGCTCTAGTACCACGCCGTGAGCAACCGTTGGAATACTCTCTTTTTGCTGAACCATTACCGGATTTAATAAAGCACCTGTTGCAACCATTAAGACTTTCTTCAGATTTCCTTTTCGAATCTCGTCTAAGATATATCCGTACGTAACGACTGCAGAACACGCACAGCCACTTCCACCTGCAAACACCTGCTGTCCGCTTCGATAGATCATCAATCCACAATCTCGATGATTCGCAGAAACATCATATCCCTGTTCTTTTAATAACATCTTAACGATCGGTGCACCGACGCCAGATAGATCACCCGTCGCGATTAGATCATATTCATCTGGCTGAACATCCATCTCTTTGAAGTGTGCAGCAATCGTATCTGCAGCTGCAGGAGCCATTGCTGATCCCATATCAAAAGGGTCTTTGATTCCTAAGTCCACTACTTTTCCAACGGTTGCCGATGTAATCCTAATGTCTGATACCTCTTTGCTCACAAGCGCAGCGCCAGCTCCTGTTACAGTAAAGGTAGCGGTATCTGGCTTTTGTCCACCATATTCCGTAGGATATCTAAACTGTCTTTCAGCTGTAGCGTTGTGTGAGCTGACTGCTGCAACAATTCGATTCGCATACCCGCCATCTACTAAAGCTGCTCCTAATGCCAGAGACTCCATTGATGTTGAACATGCTCCAAATACACCTAAGAAAGGTATACCGTTTCCTCTAGCCGTATAGTTTGACGAAACAATTTGGTTTAACAAGTCACCTGCCAACAAAAAGTTGATATCTTCTGGCTTCATCTTTACTTTGTGTAAGCAAGCATTGATTGCATCTTCCATCAACTGCCGTTCAGCAAGCTCCCAATTCTTTTGTCCGCAGTGAAGGTTGTTATATGTTTTATCAAAATAGGTGCCTAAAGGTCCTTCGCTTTCCATCGGACCTACTGCTGTACCCGCAGCATTCAAATAGATGTTATTTGCAAATTTCCATGTTTGTCTTCCTAATAAATTCAATGCCTTCACTCCTTAAGTCAAGTGCTGAAAGATGTAGCGAATCATACCAAAAACGTAAGCGGAAACAGCTCCGAATACAATAACAGCTCCAGCTAATTTAAAAAGGTTTGTAGCCACTCCTAAAACTAGACCTTCACTTTTATGTTCTAAAGCCGCACTCGTAACGGCGTTAGCGAATCCTGTTACTGGAACGACAGAACCTGCTCCAGCGAATTGGCCGATCTTATCGTATACTCCGAGTCCAGTTAATAGTGCTGCGATTAGAATAAGCGTAGCAACAGTAGGATTTCCCGCTGTTTCTTTTGTGAAATTAAAGTAAGTCATATAAAACATTTGAATCGCTTGTCCGATCGTGCAGATGATCCCACCAACCAAAAAAGCTTTAAAACAATTTAAGACATACGGAGGTTTTGGCTGGATCGATTTAATTTTCTTTGCATAAGCTTGCTGTTCTTCTTTTGTTGCCATGAAGTATTCACTTCCTTAATGATTAATGTAGTACATCCAATGAAACAAAGATCCTGAGATTTTCCCGAGTACAATGGCCATCAAAATAATGATAATTTTCTCTCCAAACCCTACTCGCTTAGCAAGAATTGGGAGTACATTTAAAACTTCTGTTAACGCAGCAGCTAACATCCCAACAAAGATACCCATAAACAAACCGATCGGTACAAGAAAGAAAGCAGAAAATCCAATCGAAGCGTTTCTTAGATTCATCCAACCGCCGATTACAGCACCTAATATGATACTCATCTCATAACCTCTAATATATCGATACGTTTTAGAGAGCTGCATAAGCCTGGGTACGATTCCAAGAACAGTAATAAGGGCTACAAGACCAGATCCTACTGTAATTCCACCGCCAAAACCAATAAAGGCAATGAGTAATACTTTAATTCCCATTGATCTTTTTCTCTGTTTCTTTGTTTTCATGAACGATTACATATTGATCGAGGTCTTGCTGATAATTAAACATCTCTACTTCTAAGGGACTTGGTTCTTCATTAAGTCTTTTTCGGAAAAGATGGTTGAAGAAAAGGATCATGCCTAGACCTAGACCAAACGAATATGGAACCTGGAGTAATAGAGGTTGCTCTTTATAATGCCCCGTTATAAGAAAATAGATTTTTTGGTGAACAAGCTGCATACTTACATCTTCATGAAAATTCATGATCGCAAGAGCCGATCCTGTAAAAAGCAGAAGCCATACCAAGACAAAATACACGGGTGCCAGCTTTTTTTGTTGCATCTGAATTTCTAGGATCGATTGCGCCGGTCCGATGGTTTGGACATCTAAACCTGGGTTTTTCTTTTGAATCGTAGCGATCACTCGCATGACGTCTATCACAATCAAATGCTTATCTTCAGGGGTTACTTCGTGGATAATATATCCCTTGATGGCTTCTTCTAATTCATCAGATGCTACAACCTGTGCAACTTCTCCGATTGTTACTTTCTGATGCTGAATAACCTGTACACGTTGGCGCATACGCAGGTATACTGTTTTATCCAATTTTCACTTCACCTCTTTCTAAGCGCATTTGTGTTTAGTATGCGATGATGGAATTCTTATCATGCTTAACATGTAACAGCATCCAAAAACTACCACAAAAAAAACGTTTTGGGGTTCATTGATGTATTTGAAAGTGGTTGATCTCCGTTTCAGGTGCTCCCTTTCCGCGGGGCGACCGGTGAGCCACTTGCCGCTTCGCGCCTCTAAGTGTCTCACCTGACCGCTCGTCCCGCAGGAGTCTCGCACCTTACACTCCAATCAACCTAATCAGTGATGTTTATAAAGTATCGCTAAAGGCTGTAAGGAATTTTTATTTGCAAGTTTTAACTAATGTGCAATAACTTGAACGAAGCCTCTTGATGTAACGCCTGAATAAAAGGCTTTTTCTAAACGTTTTGCTTTTATATGTTTTTTCTACTTCATAGAAAGTTGATTGTAGCGGAAGGTTGCCGACTCCTATTGGACGAGTGGGCAGGTGGAGACTCCTAAGGGCGCAAAGCGGCAGTCCGAAAAGTGGAAGTGACTCGTTCAGCCCCGACAAGCAAAAGGGAAATGGGCTAGGAAGGCGTACTTTGCCTTCTTGACCGTTTACCTTTTGACCTCGAGGGGCTAGTCACTGCAACTAGACAGGAGGCTCACCGTTCGCCCCATGGAAAGCGTGCAACCTGGAGCGGAAATCAACTATCTCTCAAAGACCGTCACCTACTGCAAAAAACAGCAAACAAAAAACCAGATAGGACGTTTAAGTCTCCATCTGGTTTTTCATAAATAATAAAATTTTCTTTTCGAGCCTGGATACCTGTACTTGTGAAATGGCCAACCGATCGGCTACTTCGGATTGTGTTTGATCTTTAAAATACCTTAAATAAACAATCAGCCGCTCTCTCTCATCAAGTTTATCCATAATATCTTTTAATGCGATCTTGTCGAACCACTTGTTATCCGAGTGATCTGAAATTTGGTCCAGTAGCGTTATGGGATCACCATCGTTTTCATAGACGGTTTCATGAATCGACTGTGGTGCTCTTACAGCATCCTGCGCCATGATTACATCTTCCACCGCGATCTCTAAAAATTCAGCTACTTCTGAAATGGTAGGTGTTCTCCCAAGTGATTTAGATAATTCATCTTTTGCTTTACGCACTTTATTACCGGTTTCTTTTAATGATCTGCTGACTTTAACCGTACCATCGTCCCTGATGAACCGCTGTATCTCACCGATGATCATAGGCACTGCATAGGTGGAGAACCTAACATCATAAGAAAGATCAAATTTATCAACAGATTTTAATAGCCCGATAGAGCCGATTTGAAAAAGGTCATCTGCTTCATAACCTCTGTTTAAAAAGCGCTGAACCACAGACCAGACAAGCCGCATGTTCTTTTCAACAATCGTATCACGGGCTGACTGATCTCCTTCCTGACTCTGTTTGATCAATAACTTAATCTCTTCATCCTTAAGAAACGGTTCACTTTTGCTGCCTTTCACCTCGACATCCATAGACATACTCCCTTAATTACACATAGCTTTATTTTTGGTCAAGTATTTTGTCAAATGAATCGTAGTGCCGAAAGAAGGTTCTGAGATGACTTCTACACTATCCATAAAATTCTCCATGATCGTAAATCCCATACCTGAGCGCTCAAGTTCTGGCTTGGACGTATAAAGCGGCTGTCTTGCTTGATCAAGATCCCGAATTCCTAATCCTTCGTCACGAATCGTAAGGTGGATCGTATCCTCTTCAATAGCGGCTTCAATATATACCATACCAGTTGCTTTGTTTTCGTAACCGTGAATGATCGCATTCGTCACCGCTTCAGATACAACGGTTTTGATCTCTGTCAGTTCATCAACTGTTGGATCGATCTGGGCGATAAACGCAGCAACCGTTACACGTGCGAAAGATTCATTCTGACTTAACGCTGAAAACTGAATCTTCATCTCATTTCTCATTTTAAGCCACCCCCAAAGCCTGAAGGGCAAGCTCTTCATCTTCTTCAAGCTTGATAATCTTAAATAGTCCTGACATTTCAAAAAGCCGTTTTACCGCTGGAGATATGGCGCATACCACCATCTCACCATTTTGACTCTTGATCTGCTTATAACGTCCTAGTATAACGCCTAAACCTGAACTATCCATGAAACTCAAACCTTCTAAATTTAAGACAATATGATTTACCGTATGCTTCATCAAATAATCTTCCACTTGTGATCGAAGCATGTCCGCAGTATGATGATCAAGTTCTCCGTCTAAGCGGATGCATAATACGGTGTGTTTAAGTTCCAAATTGACAGCTAATCCCACGCTATCCTCTCCTTCTTTTTTGGATAACGTGAATTTTCTATAAAAAAAGACGAATTCCTTCACTCTTGACAAAACTAGTGGGAATTCGCCTTTAACTGTCAAGAATCCATTAAATTTATGAGGATTTTGACATTTGTCCTGCTGTTCGTTTGAATAGTTTCCACCAAGATGCTTTTTTCACTGTTTCTGAAGCTAACACAGGGCTTTTTGTAATCAGCTTGTTCCCGTTATAAATTTTTAAAGAGCCGATCTGCTGTCCCTTTTTAACAGGTAATTTCAAATCTTTATCTACATTTACTACCGTTTTTACTTTTTTCGCTGTCTCCCCCTTTTTCAATAACAGTGAAATGTGTTCTGAAGTAACAACAGGAAGTTTAGTTTTTTCCGCTTTTTGCACTTTAACTTCTTTTACAATCTCATGTCTTGCATAAAGCTTTTTCGTCGAAAACTGTGTAAAAGCATAGTCAAGCATTGATGTAACTTGAGCGTTTCTGTCTTTAGGAGAAGGTGCTCCCATTACTACAGCGATAACTCTCATCCCGTTCTTGTTGGCGGTAGCTGTTAAGCAATATTTTGCTTCATTTGTAAAGCCTGTTTTCAACCCATCTACACCTGGATAAAATTTAACAAGTCTGTTCGTGTTAACTAGCCAAAACTTCTTTTCTGTTTCTTCTCTTAAATAATCTTCATAAAGTCCTGTGAACTTTGTAACTTCCTCATGCTTCAGAAGCTCTTTACCCATGATTGCCATATCATGAGCAGACGTATAATGTCCTGCAGCAGGGAGCCCTGTTGGATTCTTAAAGAATGTATCGTTTAAACCCAGTTCTTTTGCTTTATCGTTCATACGATTTACAAATGAATCAACAGATCCAGCGATATGTTCTGCCATAGCTACTGAAGCATCGTTCGCACTTCCGATTGCTATTCCTTTCACCATATCTTCCACACGCATCTCTTCACCTGGTTCAAGAAAGATTTGAGATCCACCCATACTTGCCGCATATTCACTTACACGAATCTTATCGTTCCAGTTGATCTTCCCTTTATCGATGGCTTCCATGATTAATATCATCGTCATGATTTTTGTCATGCTCGCTGGCGGCAACTTCTCATGGCTATTCTTTTCGAATAACACACTCCCACTATCTTGCTCCATTAAAATCGCCGAGTGGCTCTGTTCTGCAAGCTTTATTTTTTCTTTTGCTTTTTCTGCTGCCTCCGCTTTTGGGATTGAAAAAGAAGCAAGCAAACATATACTTAATAGACCTGAAATAACGCCTTTCATACAGTTCCCTCCATTCATATAGTTTTATTTTTTCCATAATTTTTCACTTTATACCGGATCTTCCAAGCATTTAAATGTTCTAGAAGACAAAAAAAATGACTCAAGAGTATGAACTCTTGAGTCATCTTATATAACCATTATTTTTTAATTTCTTTATATACAAGTGGAGGAGCTTCTACAGCATTCTTCGAGATTGTATAAGCATCACGTATCTTTTTCTTCACATCGTCTACATTTTCAGTATTGCTGTAGATCGTTACAAGTGACTCGCCTTTAGCAACCTGGTCTCCCACTTTTTTGTTCAGCATTAAACCAACAGCTAGATCAATCTCAGATTCTTTCGTTGCGCGTCCTGCACCTAAGATCATTGCCGCCGTAC
Source organism: Fictibacillus nanhaiensis (assembly GCF_036213205.1). Lineage (GTDB taxonomy): Bacteria > Bacillota > Bacilli > Bacillales > Fictibacillaceae > Fictibacillus > Fictibacillus nanhaiensis_E. Next base: position 398,278 of record NZ_JARMFC010000006.1, on the reverse strand, counting down.
CAATCTCATCTGCAACAATTTCAGAAACATAGCCTTCTTCATCTGCAGCTAACTCAAATGTATGTGCAGCTTGTGGCATTCTTTCTGGATGATCAACCACTGATTCGTCTCCACCTTGAGCTTTTAAGAACACTTTTAATGTTTCAAGTGCTTTTCCAGAAGCGATTACTTCTTTTAGCATCTCACGTGCTTGTTCGAGTGAATCTGCTTTTTTCGCAAGATACACCATGTGAGAACCTAAAGTTAAGCAAAGTTCTTCAAGATCTTTTGGCCCTTTACCATTAAGCGTATCGATTGCTTCTTTGATCTCTAAAGCATTTCCGATCGCAAGACCTAGAGGCTGGCTCATATCAGAGATAACTGCCATCGTGTTACGTCCTACAGCATTACCGATTTTCACCATTGCGTTAGCTAATTCTTCCGCTTCTTCCGGTGTTTTCATGAATGCTCCCGCACCTGTTTTTACATCCAGGACGATTGCATCAGCACCAGCTGCGATCTTTTTACTCATGATCGAGCTTGCGATCAATGGGATAGAGTTAACTGTTGCCGTTACGTCACGAAGACCATACAGTTTTTTATCCGCTGGTGTCAGGTTTCCGCTTTGTCCGATAACAGCAAGTTTATTTTTATTTACAAGGTCAATAAATTCTTGGTTGTCGATTTCAACGTGGAACCCAGGAACAGCTTCCAATTTGTCGATTGTTCCACCTGTATGCCCAAGTCCTCTTCCGGACATTTTCGCTACAGGCACATCAAGCGCAGCAACTAGAGGAGCTAGCACAAGAGTCGTTGTATCACCAACACCACCTGTTGAGTGTTTGTCTACTTTAATTCCTTCGATCGCAGAAAGGTCAATTTGATCACCTGACTCTACCATCGCCATTGTTAAATGTGCACGCTCTTCAGTTGTCATATCTTTAAAATATACAGCCATTGCAAATGCAGACATTTGATAGTCCGGAATATCACCGCTTGTATAATTTTGAATAATAAAATCGATCTCTGCTTTTGTTAATTCTTTTCCATCACGCTTTTTTTGAATCAAGTCAACCATTCTCATGTTTTAAGCACCACTTTCTTATAACGTTACATATGAACCTATTTTAATAAATGTTTCTAAAATTCGCTTAGATCTTGCAGTTAAATTTCTTTAACGATTCCTTTAACTAAAGAAAGGAAATTGGATTTTACCATCTCTGTTGTTTCCATAACCTCATCATGCGTTAACGGCTGATCTAAGATACCCGCTGCCATATTAGAAATACATGAAATTCCAAGGACTTTCATTCCAGCATGACGTGCGATAATTACTTCTGGAACCGTAGACATTCCAACAGCATCTGCTCCCCAAACACGAAGCATTCTTACTTCTGCTGGCGTTTCGTATGAAGGACCCGTATTACCTGCGTAAACACCTTCTTTTAATGTGATGTTTAAATCTTTTGCTACACCACGCGCAACGTCTTGAAGAGACAATGTGTAAGCTTCACTCATATCTGGAAAACGAACGCCAAACGAATTATCATTAGCACCAATTAATGGATTGTTACCAAAGTTATTGATATGATCTGTGATCAACATAAGGTCTCCAGCTTCGAAATCCTTATTAACGCCACCTGCTGCGTTCGTTACAACGATCGTTTCTACTCCGATCAGTTTCATTACACGCACTGGAAATGTTACTTTTTCCATCGAGTATCCTTCGTAATAATGAAAACGTCCTTGCATCGCAACTACTTGTTTTCCAGCAAGCTCACCAATAACAAGCTGTCCAGCGTGACCTTCTACGGTCGAAACAGGAAATTCAGGAATTTCTGAGTATGGAATAATTACTGGGTTTTGAATTTCTTCAGCTAGGATTCCTAAACCAGAGCCTAAGATCAAACCTATTTTTGGAGTTGAAGTAAGTTTTGATTGAATAAAATCAGCAGATGTTTGTAATTGTTTTGACATGTTCATTTCCCCCTTAACTTAACCTTAAAGTTGATTTAAAAAGCTTTGTCCGATACTTGGTTTTTTGACATCATATATTTCAGCGATAGTTGCACCGATATCAGCGAACGTTTTACCTACGTTTAGTTCTTTACCTTCTTCGATCCCTTTGTAATATACCATTAATGGTACATATTCACGCGTATGATCTGTTCCATGATGAACAGGATCGTTCCCATGATCCGCTGTAATAATCAGCAGATCGTCTTCTTTTAATCTTTCTAGAACTTCTGGTAATCGAGCATCAAATTCTTCCAATGCTTTGCCATAGCCTTCAGGATCTCTTCTATGACCAAACAATGCATCAAAGTCGACTAAGTTTAAGAAATTAAGGCCTGTAAAATCCTCATTCATAGACTCAACCAGCTTGTCCATTCCATCCATGTTCGATTTTGTTCGAATGGCTTTCGTCACACCTTCACCGTCAAAGATATCAGAAATTTTCCCTAGTGCAATGCTGTCATACCCTGCATCTTCTAACTCGTTCATAACCGTTCTTCCAAATGGTTTTAGGGCATAATCGTGACGATTAGACGTTCTTTCAAATGCTCCTGGTTCACCTTTAAACGGACGAGCAATGATTCTTCCTAACATATACTTGCCTTCACGCGTCATTTCTCTCGCCGTTTCACAGATCTCATACAATTCCTCTAACGGAACTACATCCTCATGAGCAGCAATCTGCAACACAGAGTCAGCAGACGTGTAAACGATCAACTTTCCTGTTTTCACATGCTCTTCTCCGAGCTCAGTAATAATTTCAGTACCTGAAGCAGCTTTGTTCCCTAAAATTCCTCTACCCCATTTTTCGGTAAGCATATCGATTAACTCATCAGGAAAGCCATCCGGAAACGTTTGAAAAGGCTCTTTTATGTGAAGACCCATGATCTCCCAATGTCCTGTCATCGTATCTTTACCATTTGAAAGTTCAGGAAGTTTCGCATAATGTCCGATTGGCTTCGTTGCTTTCTGAATACCTTCCATAGTTGAATCAATATTTCCAAGACCAAGCTTCTCCATGTTCGGAACGTTGAGGCCGTTCATCTCACGTGCGATGTGCCCTAGCGTGTGAGCTCCTTTATCTCCGAATTTTTCTGCATCTGGTGCTTCACCAATTCCTACAGAATCCATTACGACTAAAAATGTTCTCTTAAAACGTGATTGTTTCATTTTGTCCTCCTGAAATTCGTACATTCACTTTATTTACTATTTCCTTATCGCAGAAACAACAAACAAAATCTTGATGATGTCAGAAGTCTGACATCTTATCGAAAAAAGAAAGCTCACGCCCTCGGATGGAAGGCGGAGTATACATCTTTTAATCTCGTTTTTGTTACATGTGTATAGATTTGTGTTGTGGAAATATCAGCATGTCCTAACATCTCTTGCACTGCACGTAGATCCGCTCCGTTTTCTAATAAATGAGTTGCGAACGAATGACGAAGTGTATGCGGTGTAAGCTCCTTCTCAATATGAGCTTTTCTTGCTAGTTGCTTTAATATCTTCCAAAATCCTTGTCGAGATAAACGATTTCCGTGATGGTTCAAAAAGAGTGCATCAGTCTTCTTGCTCTTTAACATGATTGAACGTCCATTTTGCAGATATCGTTCGATTGCTGTTTGGGCCATTTTTCCTAAAGGGATGATTCTTTCTTTATTCCCCTTACCTATACAGCGGATGAATCCCATATCTAGATGGACATCTCCTATATTGAGCTGCACAAGCTCTGACACTCGAATGCCTGTTGCATACAATAGCTCAAGCATACCCTTGTCTCTTTGTGAAAATGGATCGTTCGACGTAGGTGTTTCTAATAATGCTTCAACCTCATCTGTGGATAAAACTTTCGGAAGCTTTCGCTCTGTTTTAGGTGTTTCAATATGTACAGAAGGGTCTTGACTCGTGACCTTCTCTCTTAAAAGAAACTGGTGAAACGACCGAATAGACGCAATGTTGCGCGCTAGCGTCGTGGAAGCCTTACCATTCTCTTTTAAAAATAAAAGATATCCCATTATATGATTACGGTCAATCTCATGAATAGTTTCAAGAGATTCGACTTTTTCGAGATATCGCACATATTGAGTTAAATCTCTCTTATAGGAGTCGATTGTGTTCTTTGAGAGGGCTCGTTCTACAATAATGTATTGAAGAAAATCCTGAACATGATCGTTCACTCTACCCCTCCTTACTCACCCGTCTGATAAAAATAGAAAAGTCTTTTTACAGCGTTTGAGTCCTTATCAGAACTCAAGTTAAAGACCTTAACAGCTTTACCTTTTGGTTCGTCATATCTATGATAATTTTCATATTCTTGATTAATCCAAAGCAAACCGAAATAAAACACGAGCGTGCAAATTGAAAAAGCAAAGAACACCTTTGTTGTATTCCAAACCATTTTCATCCAGGAAATCATCATGTCCACCCCTGTCCTCATATAGTACAGGTTATGCCCACATGTTCCCTGATTATACATAAAAGTTGAATCTACACCTCATACGTTACCCGATTCTTTGGACTTTGTAAATATTCTTTGCTTTATATCTTGTAAATGCATTTAAAATAAAGTCTGTTTTGTATTCATTGTTGCTTTTGATAGTGGTTTATTTGCGTTTCAGGTTGCTCGCTTTCCGCGGGGCAGGCGGTGAGCCACATTCGTACGTTTCACTCTTAAGTGTCTCACCTGCCCACCTGTCCCGCAGGAGTCTCGCACCTTCCACTCCAATAAACTGTCAAAGAAGCGAATGAACAATGATTAAAAAGCAACAACCCTTTAGAAAATAGCTTATCGTATACATTGGTGTTTTGGGTTCACTTCCCGTGTAGTGTGCGGTGTTTCTTGCTTCAATTAATTTATATCCACTTATTAATTTAGAGACTGAAAAATCAGCCAAAACAAAAGGAAGCGTTACTCTCCGCTTCCTTCACCTTCATTATTATCCTTAGGATGACATCTGTGACAGATTCCATGAAATGTCAGTCTATGATCTTTAATTTTAAAATTCCAGCCTTCTTCAACTACTTTTTCCACATCGCCAAGAAGGTCTTCTTGTATTTCATCCACCGCTCCACATTCGATACAAACAAGATGATGATGAAAATGATCAGCACCTTCAGTTCTAAGATCGTAACGGGATACCCCATCACCAAAGTTAATCTTATCTACTACCTTAAGTTCGGTTAAGAGTTCCAGAGTACGGTAAACGGTCGCCAATCCAATTTCTGGCGCTTTTTCTTTTACGAGCAGATAAACATCTTCCGCACTTAAATGATCTTCTTCGTTTTCGAGGAGGACTCTCACGGTCGCCTCACGCTGTGGAGTCAGCTTATAACTTTGTGAATGCAGCTGTTTTTTGATACGGTCGATTCTGCTTTCCATACCCTTTTCCTCCTTATGTATGCACAAGATAATTATAAGCAAGGAGAAAAAAGTTGTCAATTTAAACTCATTTTAATTAACGATTTAAACTTATTATAAACAAATAATTATTATTCCTAGTTATATTGACCATTTTATTACTTGTTCCATCAGAGCTGGCGTAAAGAATGCCTCCATCGTTGAAGCAAGCAAAACCATAACACCTACACCCGCGACCAATAGTGTATATCTTAATAGCTGTGGTAAAAAGGGCATGTGGTGCCTTTTAAAAGCCAGCTGACGTATCATTTTAAAAGAAAATGCAACAGCAGCGACTGTCACGATAATAAAAGCAGGTATTAATAGTACGTTTTGTGGCAGAACAGATACAAATGATAACAAAAAACCGTACCATCCCATCTGGTTCACTAAGAATCCCACAGTAAAACCGATCACTACTCCCTTTAAGAACAGCATGACTAAAATAACAGGCAGCCCGATTACGGATAAACCTAGAATCCACATGAGACCCATGTATTTTAAATAATGGCCAAAGCTTTGAAAAAACATATCAGTTTTGCTCGTAAAGCCACCTTCTGCAGCTTGAACAAAAAAGCGTGACAAGTACGTGTACAGATCTTGTTTTTGATTAAGACTTAATGAATTAACGATAATTGCTCCAAAAATGACACCCATTAAAAAGAGAACACCAACAAACGCATACAACGTCTTATTTTCTTCTAGATGCCGTTGCATGTAATAGCGCGCACTCTCCATATGTAAGCCTCCTCCACCGAATCTCTTAATCCTATTCTATGAATCAGTGGAGAAGGTATGTCTTATTTTTTACTTTTACTAGGATGGTTTACAATCACTTTTCCGTAAGCTCCACCACCACCGTTTTGTACAGAAAGCTCTCCGTTTCTAGCAAATAGTATTTGTTCAGCTATAGCTGGTTTAACAATTTCCTTCAGTTGATCTTGTGTAGAAGAATGTATGATATCCATGTCTGTTCCAATCGCTTCACGCAGTTTCAATAAAGATTTAGGACCTAACCCTGGTATGAACTCGAGCGGAATTTGATGGATATAAGGAGGTCTGTTTACATTATTTTTGGTTGACCCTGTTCCTTGGAGTTCATTAATCCGGTCATTAACTCCCTTTATGAACTTCCTACGTCCACATTTTACGCAGTTCTCATTGGTTGGAAGATATACTTCTAAACATGATTCACAAACCGAATTATAGTATTTTCCGAGATACGGATTGAGACCATAATTTGCAATAATCTCTCTCCCGTTCTTATTTTGAAGAGCCATTTTAAATTCTTTAAACGATGGTTCCTTTAAGGAAAGCATTTGATATTCACGTGCGATTTTCTCTAATGAATGGGCATCAGAATTCGTTAAGAAGGTGAATGAAGAAAGCTCTTCAAGCCGAGATGCCATCTCGGTATTTGAACTTAAACCTAGTTCAACCCCATCTATCATAGCTGGGTCTAACACTTCTGTTAGAGAAGAACCTACTCCTTTTCCGTATAAACTTTTAAACGGAGTAAAAATATGAGCGGGAATAAATAGTCCACCTAAATTCTTCACAAACTTCTGAAGTTCACGAGCACTGCCGTACATCCGTTGAGAGCTTAGATGGATGTTCTTCATTCGAGGTGTTAGCCATGCACTTAAGTTCTCCATCGCAGCAATACTAGGCATATAAACAAGAACATGAATCGGTCCTTTACAATATTCATCATTAATTTCGATTTCGGCTCCTGGTATGAGTGTTAAGCCATCAATTGATAAACCGCCTTCTTCTAGCTCTTGCAAGTATCCATCATGTTTAAGGTCTATTAATTCCTGAAGTACTTCAGGGGAATGACAATCAATGATTCCTATGACATCCATACCTTTTACATGTTTGGCTACACGTAGGATATTACGGAGTGTCAAGGATCTTGAACCTGTAATCTTAACCGCTTTACCCGTTCGAGATGCGCCGATATGTATGTGCATATCGGCAAAGAACTGTAGAAGTTTATTTTTTAAGTGCACGAGTTAACTCCATATACATGACACTGTAAGCTGTTTTTGCATCGTGAATTTTTTCTTGTTTCATTAATTCTTTCGCTTCATCTACGCTTATTTCAAGTACATTTAAGAATTCATCATCATCTGTCATCTGATCACCTTGCTTTGTAAGAGTGTTCGTATAGTACAGATGGATTAATTCGTCTGCAAATCCTGGAGAAGTGTAGAAGGATCCTATGGACTCCAAAGATTCACAAGCAAAACCCGTTTCTTCTAGCAATTCACGTTTGGCACATTCTAAAGGATCTTCTCCTTTTTCAAGCTTACCTGCTGGAATTTCAATGATCGTCTTTTCGAGTGGTTTGCGGAACTGCTCTACCATCAACATCTTACCTTCTTTTGTTACTGCTAATACGGCTACTGCTCCAGGGTGTTTAACAATCTCTCGTTTCCCTAACTCTTTATTAGGTAGTTCTACTTCTTCAATATATAGATCAATTACTTTCCCACTGTATATCTGTTCTTTGCTTACTGTTTTTTCATATAAGTTTTCCATTTTCCACACTCCAATGGTCTATTTATCTTCTTTTCTACATAAAGTCTATCATACTTTGGAATACTGCATTTAATAGGACCATGAGGGAGGCATAGCAGATGAAGATCTATCTTCAACCTAAAGGAATCACGCTCGTAGGTAAGGCATGGCAGATCAAATATATGCTACAAAATTATAGTAAGCAGCATGAACTTGTTCAAGACTGGATCAACGCCACTTCTCCGAAAAAATAAACGCACCTTGACGGCTGACGATGTGAATTTTTTATTCGCATCTTTTTTTGTGCGGAGTTTTTTCTTTTTCCAGGGCATTATGATAGGTTTAGGACAGAAACAAATCGAATGAAGTAGAGGTGAAAAGGATGAAGAAAAGAAGATTAGGTTCTTCTGATCTGTATGTGAGTGAACTAAGCTTAGGATGTATGTCACTTGCTCCTGAGCTTGGGAACGAGAACGAGAAAATCGTGAAGACTGCGCTCGATCATGGTATTAACTATTTTGACACAGCCGATTTATACGGGTTTGGGTGGAATGAAGAGTTTATTGGCAAAACACTAAAAGATGTTCGACAAGACATCATTCTTGCTACAAAAGGCGGAAATGATTGGAGTCAACACGGGGATGGTTGGAAATGGAATCCTTCGAAAGCTTATATTAAATCTGCGTTAAAGGATAGCCTGAAACGTCTACAAACCGATTATATTGACCTTTACCAACTTCACGGAGGGACGATTGATGATCCGCTTGATGAAACGATCGAGGCTTTTGATGAACTCGTGTCTGAAGGATATATCCGTTATTATGGGATTTCATCAATAAGGCCAAACACCATTAAATATTTTGCAGAGAACTCGAATATTCAAAGTATTATGATGCAATACAGTTTATTGGATAGACGTCCTGAAGAACTGTTTCCTTATCTGGATTCAAAGGATATTAGCGTTATTGCCAGAGGTCCTGTTGCAAAAGGTTGGTTGAGTGAAAAAGCATTTCAAAAGAGTGCTGACGGTAAGTTTCTTCATTACAACGGCGCTGAAATACAAAACAGGATCGAGAAGTTTAAAGATGTCTTAAGTGATAAGAACATCATACATGCAGCTTTGCAATATGTGTTGCGACAAAAGCCGGTGGCAACTGCAGCTGCTGGTGCAAGCTCTGTTGAACAACTTTTAGAAAATATTAAAACCTTTAACTCTACACCTTTAAGTGAAGGGGAGTTAGAGTCATTGCGCTCCCTTTTTCCAGCTGAAATCTATGATACACACCGAGAATGATTCAATTGAAAAAGTCCCGCTGAAGCGATATCGCTCCACGGGACTTTTTTATACTAGTTTTAGTAGCATCGCAATTCCTTGCCCACCACCAATACAGAGGCTTGCTATTCCATACTTTTCTTGCCGTTGTTTCATTTCATAACTCAATGATAGCAACAGTCTTGCACCACTCGCTCCTACAGGGTGACCGAGTGCAATCGCTCCTCCGTTTACATTCGTTTTTTCACGATCTAACTGTAATTCTTTCTCTACAGCTAAATATTGAGAACTAAATGCTTCGTTGATTTCAAACAAACCAATGTCATCGATGGAAAGACCTGTTTTTTGCAGCAGTTTCTGAATCGCAGGTACTGGCCCAATTCCCATCACCGATGGATCGACCCCTGTTACTGCCCACGAAACGATCTCTACGAGCGGTTTTAAACGTTTTTCTTTAACCGATTTCTCGTGAGCAAGAATAAGCGACACGGCGCCATCGTTAATAGAAGACGAATTCCCTGCTGTAACTGTTCCGTCTTTTTGAAAAGATGGTCTCAACTCTCCAAGCAAAGAAACAGATGTTTCAGGTTTGATCCCTTCATCCTCTGTAAAGAGAGCTCCGTTTTTTAAAGGTACTGAAACGATCTCTTTATTAAATCTTCCACTCTCTCTAGCTTCAGCCGCTTTTCTATGACTTAGACTTGCGAACTCATCTTGATCTGCTCTTGTAATGGAATATTGATTCGCTAAATTTTCAGCTGTTATCCCCATGCCACACCCGATATATTCATCACTTAACGTCTGAAGAAGCATATCATCAAACGTGATCGGACCAAACTTTTGATTATGAAACCGGTGGTGAAAAGAAACGTGCGGCGACTGCGACATATTTTCAATGCCTCCAGAAAGCGCTATCCCTTCTTCCTGATCACGTAGGTTCTGCATGGCTGAAACGACTGCTTGCAGGCCAGAGCCACATAAGCGGTTGACGAGCATGGCAGGAACATCTGATGGCACTCCTGCTTTTAGGGCAGTATGTCTCGCTACATATGCGGCATTCTTGCTCGAATGAATAACATTACCATAAACTACATCCGTTATATCTGCTGGGGAAATATTGGCACGTTTCATCGCCTCTACCGCAGATATCTCACCTAGGTCTGTCGGACTTACACCGGTCAATGATTTTCCATATGATCCGAACGGCGTTCTAGCCCCATCTATTAGATAGATAGCCATGTTGTAGCACCTCTTTATTTAAAAGATTAAGAACCTTGTATTAATCATAAACTTTCTTCGTAACATGACATTTAGCGAAAAGGTCTTATTAATAAGCGTTTAGCTTAACATCCTCTGCAACAGTTAGCTTTGCCTCGGTGGAATTTACTACATCTTCTACGGAGTATCCTTCTGCTACTTCTCTTAAAACGAGACCTTGATCAGAAACGTCCATAACAGCACGGTCTGTAATGATTCGTTCTACGACACCTTTACCTGTAAGGGGAAGCTGACATTGTTTTAAGATTTTACTGTCACCAGCTTTGTTCACATGTTCCATGATGACGATAATCTTCTTTGCTCCATGCACAAGATCCATCGCCCCGCCCATTCCTTTTATCATCTTTCCTGGAATCATCCAGTTGGCTAAATCTCCATTCTCTGAAACTTCCATTCCGCCTAATATCGCGATATCAATGTGACCACCGCGAATCATGGCAAACGACTCAGAACTGTCAAAATATGAAGCTCCTTTAATAGCCGTTACTGTTTCCTTCCCTGCATTGATCAGATCGGGGTCAACCTCACTTTCAAGCGGATAAGGACCGATCCCTAAAAGGCCGTTCTCTGACTGTAGCACAACCTCTTTATTGTCGGAAATAAAATTAGCTACCATCGTTGGCATTCCGATCCCTAAATTTACGTAGAATCCTGACTCGATCTCTCTTTCGGCTCTTTTTGCAATTCTTTCTCTAATATTCATAATGGTCTCCCTCCTCTTACCCTTGTTTTACAGTGAGTCGTTCAATGCGTTTTTCTTGAGTTCCGACAATCATTTTTTGTACATATACACCTGGTGTATGTATGTAATCCGGGTGCAGATCACCGATCTCAACAATCTCTTCCACTTCAGCAATCGTCACTTTTCCTGCTGCTGCAATCATCGGATTAAAATTACGAGCTGTTTTGTTATAGATCAGGTTCCCTGCTTTATCTCCTTTTGCTGCGCGAATCAAGCTGAAGTCAGCTACAATTCCTTCTTCCAGCAAATATTCCTTATCGTTAAACGTACGTGTTTCTTTACCTTCAGCAATCGGTGTTCCTACTCCAGCTGGTGTGTAGAACGCTGGAATTCCTGCACCGCCTGCTCTAATTCTTTCAGCAAGTGTCCCTTGTGGAATCAAGTCTACTTCTATCTCACCTGATAATACTTGTCTTTCAAACTCTTTGTTCTCACCCACATAAGAACCTACCATCTTTTTGATCTGTTTGTTTTTTAACAGAAGGCCGAGACCCCAATCGTCCACTCCACAGTTGTTCGAAATGACGGTAAGATCTTTCGTTCCTTTTTCTACTAGTGCTAAGATTAAGTTTTCAGGAATTCCAACAAGCCCGAAACCCCCTACCAAAAGTGTAGATCCATCTTTTATATCTGCTACAGCTTCAAGTGCTGAGTTCAATATTGGTTTCATTTTTCTCTCTCCTTTTCATGCGATCATTTTCTTTAATCAGTCACTTACTTTTCTTCGTTCTCAAAGACCGATGCTACCCCTTGGCCACCACCAATACAGAGTGTTGCAAGTCCTCGTTTTGCATTTCTGCGTTTCATCTCATGAAGCAATGTCACGACAATCCTTGCACCACTTGCTCCGATTGGATGCCCGAGTGCGATCGCTCCACCGTTCACATTTAATTTTTCTTTATCAAATTCAAGATCCTTACCAACCGCTAACGATTGACTCGCAAATGCTTCATTTGCTTCAACAAGATCAAAGTCATTCATGCTTAACTCAGTTTTCTGTAACACTTTCTTAACGGCTTCCACTGGTCCGATGCCCATCACTTCTGGTGCAACACCCGCGCTCGCGTTTGCTTTTACGACGGCAATCGGTTTCAGTCCTAGTTCTTCGGCTTTCTTTCTGCTCATCACAACAAGTGCTGCAGCACCGTCATTGATGCCTGACGCATTACCTGCTGTTACCATGCCATCTTTCTTAAATGCAGGGCGAAGTTTTCCTAACTTTTCAGCCGTTGAACTCGGCTTTGGATATTCATCTGTATCAACTATAATCGGATCACCTTTACGTTGAGGAATCTCAACCGGTGTGATCTCGTCATTAAATTTCCCTTGTTCTTGAGCTTGTGCACATTTTCTTTGGCTTTCCGCTGCGAACTCATCTAGCTCTTCACGAGACAATAAATGGGTCTCACATAGATTTTCCGCTGTAATTCCCATGTGATAATCACCAAATGCACACCATAATCCGTCTTGAATCATGGAATCTACCATAGGAGCGTTACCCATTCGAAGTCCATCTCGTGCTCCGTTCAAAAGATAAGGAGCTTGGCTCATGTTTTCCATCCCGCCGCAAACGATAATATCTGCCTCATCCAGCCAGATCGCTTGGCACGCTAGATGAATAGCCTTAAGACCTGAACCGCATACTTTATTGATCGTCATACTGGATACCTCATTCGGCAATCCAGCTTTAATGGCTGCTTGTCGGGCTGGGTTCTGTCCGAGGCCAGCCTGCAGAACATTTCCCATGATGACTTCATCTACTGAATCATGTGGGATACCCGCTTTTTTTAATGCATCTTTAATCGCGATTGCTCCTAAATCTGTTGCGGCAACATTTTTGAAACTTCCCATAAAGCTTCCGATCGGCGTTCTGACAGCGCTTACAACTACTGCGTCTCTCTCCCTTGAAACCATGACTAGTCTCCTCCTTGTAGATCTCTTTTTAAATTTCTGAAAATTCCTTTTTATCATACCATAACAAATTAAATGTGTTGCAACTGACGATTTTTTTTAGTTAAAATAACAGTAGGAAAACGCTTTCGAGAAAGGGGTTTACACTAGTGGACTTACCTGAACGAGTTACGCTTATAGAAGTCGGGCCGCGAGATGGCCTTCAAAACGAGAAGAATTTAATACCTGCAAAGAATAAGATAAAATTCATTTCACTCTTAAAAAATGCGGGGTTTCAAGAAATGGAGCTCACCTCATTCGTTTCACCGAAATGGGTTCCTCAAATGCAAGATGCATCTGAAATTATCGACAGCTGCCTTGATGAACATCGAAACTTTGTCCTTGCTCCAAATCAAAAAGGAATCGAATTAGCTGTCGAATCTGGAGTCAAACATATTGCTGTATTCGTAGGTGTCAGTGATACGTTCAATAAGAAGAATATAAACAAATCAACAGAAGAGAGCATGAACGAACTAAGACCTCTTATTGAAGATTTAAAGCGCAGAGGATTTTTTGTGAGAGCTTGTATATCTACTAGTTTTTATTGCCCGTTCGAAGGAAAGATCGATGAACAGGACGTATTAAAAATTTGTCTGGACTTTGAAGAGATGGGTGTTGATGAACTGAGTGTGGCAGACACGATCGGTATGGCTAATCCCTCAGAGTGTCTTGAACTGTTCACTCTTTTAAAACATCATCTGCGCGGGACAACACTTTTAACCGCTCATTTTCATGATACGAGAGGAATGGCTCTTGCTAACATTTTTGCGAGTCTTCAAGCTGGCATCGACCGCTTCGATACATCTGCTGGAGGACTTGGCGGTTGTCCGTTCGCACCAGGAGCCTCAGGTAACGTGGCCTCTGAAGACGTTGTTCACATGCTTTCTCAGATGGGAATATCAACAGGTATCCATCTAGACAAACTGCTTGAAGCTGCCGCCTACATATCTCCTCTTCTTTCAAAACCAGTTTCAAGCAAACAGTTTCAACTGTTAAAGAACGTTCCTCAACATTAACAAAACAAAACACGGGCTTCTTACATGCCCGTGTTTTGCTTTGTTCTATCGTAATATTTCATTGAAGGATTCAACGTCTCTCCAGGGCTTTTTAATGAAAAGTGATTGCCAGAAGGAGCATCAATCGTCATCTTTTCAGCAAAGAAAACAGCTGTATTGTACTCCATGAAAAGATCTGGACCATTCGTCTCAATTTTTGTATCGTTGTCCTCTATCTGATCGACTAAGACAAGAGCAGCAACACCACTTACTACGCAACCGCAGCCTTCTGTATCATGTTTGAGTTTCAGGTATCCTGTTTTTCCCTGTATCTTTTTTTCCAATCGGGTCAATGCTGCATCTGTAAATAAAATGTCCATATTGCTTATGACTCACCTTTCTTCTTTAGAACTTTAATCGCCCAGTTACACCATGATAACCAGCTTTCCATATATCGAATGCCGTATTCACTTGTTAAAAACTCGCCAAGTTCGTTTTTTCCATACGTTCCTTTTGGAAAATGCTCTTCTTGCCATTTTTTCGTCATCATCAGTCCCATCTGATGATGTTCTTTACTCTTTTCTAAAAAAGCAATCGCTTTGTCAATTGGTATAAAATGAAACATGGATACCCTTAATAGCAAATCGTCTTTCAGCTTTGGTACATTTACTGGTTTATTCAGCATCCATTCAAGCAGCTGTTCAAAACCTTTGTCCGTAATTGCATATATCTTCTTATCAGGATAATCACTCTGCTGTACGGTCTTAGATTGTGTGAGTCCCTCTTCTTCCATCTTTAAAAGTTCTCTATAGATCTGCGTGTGATGAGCTGTCCAAAAATGAATAACTGTTTCTTTAAATTGCTGTGTTAGCTCGTAACCTGTTGCTTCATTTTTCGCCAATAAACCTAACAGCGCATACCTTAACGCCATTTGATACCCTTCTTTCTTTCTGTACTGTTTTGCATTGTAACACATTTTTCACAATTTTTTTATCCTTAATACTTGATATAAATCTTATACAGCTATTATATTATAGATAAACACATATGTGAAAATACACATATGAAAAATAAAAACATACGTAGGAGAGGAAACAATGAACTGGTTAACACGATTTAGTTTAAAAAATCCAGTAGCAATATTCATCTTTTCATTTTTACTTATTGTTGGTGGAGTCTTCTCGTTCACGAATTTAAAAGTGGACCTGCTCCCAAATGTTGAGTTTCCACAACTGACCGTTCAAACCGTTTATCCAGGAGCATCTCCTGAAGATGTGAACGAACAAGTAACAGACAAACTTGAAACTCAATTGAAGCAAGTAGAGGATGTAAAAACCGTTAAGAGTTCTTCAAACGAAAGTATATCTATCATCAGTATGGATTTCCCTTTTACCGCAAATATGGATGAAGTAGAAGATCAAGTCAAATCCATTATTTCTGAAACGGAGCTCCCTGAAGATGTAGAACCGGAGGTAAGTCGTTTCTCATTTGGAACCATTCCTATCTACAATATTTCTCTATTCCCTGAAAAAGAAGGAGAAAACATTCAAGCATTCGTTAATGACGAATTGGTTCCAGAACTTAAAAAGATTCAAGGTGTGAACAACGTTTCTGTAGGTGGTGTTAAAGAGACATTCGTCTCAATCACACTTGATAAAGAAAAAGCAAAAGAAGCCGGCATCACCTTAAACGCCGTTAAAGAAGCGATCAACAGCCGTGACCTTTCATTCCCTGCTGGTACCGTAACCGATGACTCGATTACAGTTCCGGTTCGTGTTGAAGAAGTGGTCGATACGGTTGCTGAACTTAAGGAGATTACAATTCCCTCAAGTCAAGGCGCACCTGCACAATCTCCAGGTGGAGCTGACGGCGGAGCGCCTGGTGAAACAGGTCAACCTGGAGCTCCAGGTGCTCCAGGCGGACAAAGCGCACCTGGTGGAGCACAAGCAGCTCAAGCACCCGCAAGCTTAAAGCTTGGTGATCTTGCTGAAGTTAAAGAAACAGATGATGTTAGTGAGATTACAAGATATAACCAAAAAGCTTCACTCTCTATGGCCGTAACAAAGAAACAAGATGCAAATACGGTCGAAGTTGCTGACAAAGTACTAGAAGTCCTGAACAAGAATAAATACGATGATAAGTTAGATTATGCTGTTGGTTTCGGCCAGGCAGAAGGTATTAAAGATTCTGTAAACACACTTGTTAAAGAAGGATTGTTTGGAGCATTATTCGCTTCATTAGCAGTACTTATCTTCCTTCGAAACTTTAGAGCAACCATCATTGCGATCATCTCGATCCCGCTTTCACTGCTCGTGTCAGCTATCTTCCTAGACCGTCTTGATATCACATTAAATATTATGACACTCGGTGGAATGGCAGTTGCCGTCGGACGCGTTGTAGATGATAGTATCGTGGTAATCGAGAATATCTTTAGAAGAATCCGTAAAACGGATGGTGACTACGACCGTGATGAGCTGATCATTGACTCCACGCGTGAAATTTTAAAAGCGATCGTATCTTCTACGATTACAACCGTTGTTGTATTCTTGCCACTTGGTCTTGTCGGTGGTATTACAGGTGAGTTCTTCTTACCGTTTGCCTTAACCGTTGTATTTGCATTATTAGCATCACTGATCGTTGCTGTTACGATCGTACCTATATTAGCAAAATATGCGTTTAAAACCGTAAAACCAGAAAAGAACGATGGTCCGTTGCAGCGTGGTTATGAAAAATTGATCAAAGCCTCATTGAACCATAAAGTTCTAGTTCTTCTCACTTCATTCATTCTTTTAGGCGGATCTTTCTTCCTTGCAACAAAGCTTGGAATGGTGTTCCTGCCGAATGAAGAGCAAAAAACATTAACGATTAACGTTGAATTACCTGCAAGTACAAACGTCACAAAGACGAACGAAGTGTCTTTAGAAGTTGAAGAGTACCTCTCTAAGCGCGATACTATTGAAGATGTAACAGCTGGTATCGGTTCTCGTGATTTCCAAACCGGTCTTAAGCGTCAAAATGTTGCCAACTATTTTGTGAACCTCAAAAAAGAAGCAAACATTGATACAGAATTAAGAGAGCTAGAAAAAGATATTAAAGAGATCACAGACGAAAAAGCAGAAGGAACCGTAATCAGCTTGCAGGAAGTTTCAAGCGGCGGGCCTCCAGCTAATAACGAAGTCAATATTGATCTATATTCAAACAACTTAGAAGATCTGCAAAAAGCAGCAAGTGATGTTGAAGAGTACATGAAGACGATTGATTCGATCAAATATGTATCCAACAACTTTAAAGATACGCAAAAACAATGGGCTGTTGATATCGATACCGAAAAAGCAGCTGAAAAAGGCGTATCAGGCTTCGCTATTCTAGGGGCTGTATCAGATGTAACGAAACCTGTTGAAGTAGGAGAACTTACATTAGACGGCGATCAAAAGAATGTGAAAGTTGAATATGACGAAGCAGTTAAATCCCTAGATGAGATCAAGGACCTTACTGTATTCGGTTCATCTGGTCCAGTTAAGATCTCAGACGTTGCTGAAGTTACAGAAAAAGATACAGTAACTGGAATCCAAAAGCTTGATGGTAAGATCTATGCGCAAGTCTCTGCACAAGTAAAAGGAGACAACGTTCAAAAAGTAACACAAGACGTTATTAAAGGCGTTGAAGGTAATGTAGACCTTCCTTCTTCTGTATCCACAGAAGGTGGCGGAGGAAGCGAAGAAACGATGGATACGTTCAAAGATCTTGGTCTTGCGATGTTAGTTGCGATCGGTCTCGTTTACTTAACGATGTTGATCACGTTTGGTCGAGCACGCATTCCGTTCATCATCCTTTCTTCCCTCATATTCGTTCCTGTTGGAGCAATCGGAGGATTATACTTGATCAATGAACCATTGTCTGTAAGTGCGATGATCGGAATACTTATGCTGATCGGTATCGTTACGACGAACGCGATCGTATTAGTAGACCGCATCGGACAAAACCGTGAAATTAAAGGTATGCCGGTTCGCGAAGCATTATTAGAAGCTGGTAAAACTCGTTTACGTCCGATATTAATGACAGCATTTGCGACAATTGCAGCATTAATTCCACTTGCATTGACAACGTCGTCAGGAACGCTTATCTCTAAAGGATTAGCAATCGTTGTTATCGGTGGTCTAACAACTTCAACACTATTAACATTGATCATCGTACCTGTTCTATATGAGTTATTCTTCAGAAGACAGGCCAAGCGTGAAAAAACGAAATTAAACGCATAAAAATAAGAGTACAGCCTAGGTTTTACTTACGGTTGTACTCTTTTTCATATTCTAAAGAACTACATGTTTCTCACGTTTTTGCACATCAGGACTTAAGACCCTGTTTTGGTCCCCTTACTTATGGGAAATATATCAGCAATCATTTCTTTGAGGAGGCTTACGGCTATGAAGCAAATCTGCTCTCAAAAAGTGAAAGTTACTGCTAAATATAGTTAATAAAGCCATTGAAATTATGCAATCTGCTTAGAAACTTAATACCCAATGAACAACATCCTTAAGACCTATAATCCTACCTTTGCTTTCATCTTCTTCTTAAAAATCAGGGGTAGACCGACTAGAACAAATAAAAGAGTCGTGCCGATCCAAACGACTTTTTTGCTTCCCGACGTCATGGAGGTACCTAAATACGTGTAAGCGATTGTTCCAGGAATGATCCCAATTGCTGTAGCTATCGCATAGTCTTTAAACTTCACCTTTGTTAATGACGTTAAATAGCTTACCAAATCATAATTTAGTACCGGAAGCAACCTTAACAATAGAACGAAACGAATACCTTCTCTTTCAATTTTATTTCGTACTTTTTCGTAGTTTTCGTTTTTCCATTGTTTATTTTTCTTAAAACGGCCAAAGCGGTTGATCGCGAAATACGTAAGGAGTCCTCCTCCTAGCGATCCGAGATATGTATATAGACATCCCCAATAAAATCCAAAAGACAAACCGCTTGTTATGGCAAATATGGAAGATGGAAATAACACAAACGGCCTCAATGTATAAAGCACAACAAAGATGAAAGGTGCAATCCATCCCCACTGAACGATCCAATTTCTAAATTCTTCAGGACTAAATCCCTTATAATTTTTTTGCAACCAGAGAAATAAAATGATTATTCCCGCAGCAAATAACGAAAGATATAGCCATTTTTTTGTAGGTTTCATATTTCCTCCATGTAAAAGTTTCATTTAGTTAGCATTTTTCCTTCTTATGCACATATCCATACATAGTGTGATTGGCAAAGGAGGTCATCTATTATGATTGTAAAAGCAACTCGGCCTATATATGCAGAGCGTGCTGCTAAACTTGTTGAATTAACAGGCAGTTTTACAGAATCTATCTATGTGCAAAAAGGAGACCGAACGGCCGACGGAAAGAGTTTTCTCGGTATCATCGCATTATCTATCTACCCAGAGGATCTTGTTGAAATTATTTGCGACCCGCCTAATACTGAGCTAAAAGAAAAAATACTTTCGTCTGGACTTTTTGCAAGCTGTAAATCTTAATCTTATTGTTTTTATCATTATTTTATAACATGCTACTCCTTTTTGGCTAATTCTTCCTTACTTTAATAGTGTGGCTCGAAGAAATTCGCACCCCAATGCAAATTGTTCGCCGCAACATAAGTAGGAAGTTTATGAAATATGATTAAAAAATAAGACTTCGCATGTAGTTGTATCTCATGCGAAGCCTTATTTTTTTGCTGTTTAAAATGAAACACTCGCAAAATCCATTTTTTACAATTCGTTCAGTACTGCATTTATAGAGTTAATTCTTGTTTGCAGCGGTCTTTTCGCCTCATCTAGCATTTTTTTATAAATCTCCAATATCTTTGTACTGTACGTTGTGCCTGGAATGGCCCATTTTCCGTTCAATTGCGCCCAAGTTATAGCACTGCCTCTTTGGACATATTGAAACCTAGGATCAGCAAGTGGATATTGTGTTGGTAGGGGCTGTGTAGAGCTATAAGCAAACAAGTGCTGGATGTGTGCTAAAACACCTTCTTGAGGAGTCTTAAACACGGCTGATTCGTTCTTACCTGTGGCACCGATTCCTGCATAATTATTCTGAGAAGCCTTAACGTTTCCTTCAAAGCGGAAGTACCCTGTTTCCTGAATAGCCTGAGCGAATGCTACATCCCCTCTGACTCCGTACGCTTGTCCGATCTGAACGTAAAGAGCAGCTACAGATGGCGCGTTGGGATTGACTTTCTTTACAAACCCATCCATTTCTTCTGCAGATAGCAACGATGAGCCTTGTATAGTCAGTCCCTTTGGAGGCTCTGGATTTGGCTTTGGCGGTTCTTGGACTGGCGGCGGCTCACTTGTATTTTTCTCTACCACATAAGCATCCGTTACACCATGTGAACGAATCTTTTTAGCAAAATCCTCTGCGTATTCTCTATTCTGAAAAGCTCCCGCTTGAACTCTGTAATAGGTTTTGTTTCCGCTGTCTATTTCATCAATAAAGGCTGTAACGTTTTGTTTAGCTAGAATCGATACACGATTAACCGCGTTCTCTTTTTGTTCGAACGCACCTGCGATTACATTAAAGATTTGTGTTTGTGTAATCTGTACCTGTTTTTTGGGAAGTGAAAGACTTTGTGCGATTCCTTTTGCAATTGCCACAGATACGTCATTTTGAAAATCTTCTCTTTTTAAAATAGTCAAGTTTTTCTCATTATCCATGAAAAGTACTTCTAATAACACAGCAGACTTTTTCGTTTCACGAAGCACGTGAAAATCAGCTTGTTTTTGCCCTCTGTCGCGCGCACCGTACTTACTCATAACAGCCGCGACTGATGCATGTAAAACATTTTGTATCCTTTTCGTTTCAACACCTGCACGCTGGTGCACATAGCTTTCAAAGCCTTCTCCTCCGCCAATATTCTGGTGGATAGACACAAACAGCTCTGCATTCTTGCTGTTTGCTAAATTCGTTCTTTCCTCTAATGATACAGTTGTATCATCCGCTCGGGTCATGATGACCGTCACCTCATAGTTGTTTTGAAGATTAGCTTGTATTTTTTTGGCGATTGCCAGATTATATATTTTCTCAAAATGCTCTTTGTTTACCGCTCCTGGATCATTACCTCCATGGCCCGGGTCAATGATTATGACTTTCAAAATTGTCACCTTCTTATTTCTCCGATAGAAGCGCATTTTAAAAATGAAAAATGGCGCTTACTTCTATTAAAAAGGATTTGGCGGTATACTAAAAGAGCCATATGACTATTTTTATAAAATTGGATATTTGACTAAGGTGGGTAACAGAATGGAAGCTGCTTTATTTGGAAGTGTTTTATCTGCATTAGCAACCGGTTTTGGTGCACTGCCTGTTCTTTTCTGGTCTCAGGTAACTCACCGGTTTCGCGACATACTGCTTGCTCTTACCGCAGGTATCATGGTCGCTGCTTCAACGTTCAGCTTGATTCCTCAAGCTCTTGAACTATCAAATTTAACCGTACTTACGATTGGTATTACACTCGGTACTTTAACACTCTTGCTGTTAGAAAGGTTCGTTCCACACGTTGATCTCGATCATTCTAAGATTTTTAAAGGCATTGATTCGAAGGCTATTCTTGTGATTGCAGCAATTACACTGCATAACCTGCCTGAAGGGCTCTCTGTAGGTGTCAGTTATGCTAGTGAAAATACAGGTCTTGGCGGTTTGATCGCTTTTGCAATCGGTCTTCAAAATGCACCAGAAGGGCTGCTTGTAGCACTTTTTTTAATTCATCAAAAAATGAATAGAATAAAAGCGTTCTTTATTGCAACGTTAACGGGAGCGGTTGAAATCGTTACGGCGATGCTTGGGTATGTTCTTACTTCATATGTAGAGAATCTTGTCCCTTATGGTCTTTCTTTTGCAGCCGGTGCCATGCTCTTTATCGTTTACAAAGAACTCATTCCTGAAAGCCATGGCGATGGTCACGCTCGCTCTGCTACATTATCATTTATTGCCGGGCTCTTGATCATGATTTACTTAACTCAAATCTTTGGATAATAATAAACAGCAAAAACTATCTTCTGTTAGTTTTTGCTGTTTTTTTTGATGCCTATATTTCTTATGTGTCTATGCGTATTCAACGTCCATAATGTCAGTCACTTTTAAGATATGCATTCTTTTCTCTTCATTTAACACCCTAAACTCTTTTTTATATTCGTCTATATAATGCACATGGCCTATGAGCTCGAGCACCCTTCCTTTTTCAAAATACGTAAATTTCAGCGCTTGGTTCTCTTCCATTGCAACACAGATTGTCTCATTAAATTCTTCGTACTTTTGTTCATCTAATTCTGGCTTTTTTCCGTAGTCCAGACCGTCCTGATGCTCTCTTAGCATTTTCACATGCTCCGGCAGCATCATCGCTGTCCACTTAATCGTTCCTCTGTCACGAATCACCGTTCTTCCGCCCCCTTATGCCTTATGTCCGCCTAAAAGTCGGCTTCTGTATAATGCTGTTCCTCCTTTTGTATAAGAAACAGCCCGCAGAAGAGAGTTGGAGCCGTATTTTTGCCGAATATCATCCATGACATAGCCGATCTTTCTTTTCTTTGGATGGTCTAGAGAAAACAAAGTAAGCTGTGTTTCTGTATCTTCACAGACGTTAGAAAGAGCGATTGAAATCTTACGCACCGTCTCTCCCTGATAAAAGGTTCCAAGAAGCTCTAGACACACTTCATACAGCTCCATCGTAATATTAGATGGCTGATCGATCGATTTAGAGCGATGAAAGCCGCCGCCACCCTCATCTTTGCTGTATCCTAACCCAAAACTGATCGTCCGTCCTGCTTTTCTTGCTCTTCTCGCACGTCTGGCCACTTCTTCACACATCTCCAAAATAACATGCTTGATCTCCGTTATATCCGTATAGTCCCGAAGTAAAATCTGACTTTTTCCGTAGCTGACCTGACCTTGCATGATGGGCGCACCGATTTCAGACAGATCGATGCCCCATGCATGATGATAAAGCTGATTTCCCATGATCCCGAATTTTTTCTCCAAAAGTTCAAGAGGATAATGCGCGAGGTCACCGACTGTTACAATCCCCATCCTGTTTAAAGTCCGCTCTACTCTTGAACCAATCCCCCACATCTGACTTAGTGGAGATAGAGGCCATAGTTTCTTCTCTACATCTTCATACCCCCACTGTGCTACTCCTTTTTTCTTCGCTTCAAGATCGAGACAAAGCTTTGACATGAGCATGTTCGGGCCGATTCCAATCGCACATGGCAATCCAAACTCTCGCCAGATGTCACGGCGGATCCTCTCAGCAAGTTCTTGTGCACTTCCCCATAACCTTTCTGTTCCGTCAGCTTGAAGAAAACTTTCATCCACGCTGTATGTGTGAATTGACTCTGGCGGAACATAGCGGTGCAGCATCTTCGTAATCTCCATCGACCTTTCTAGGAAATAAGCCATCTGCGCGTTTACAACTATTATGTTTTTATTCTTTGGAATCTCAAACAGCCGATTCCCCGTACGAATACCAAAATCAGCCTTTAATCTCGGTGATGCTGCAAGCACAACGCTTCCCTGTCTCTCCGTATCCCCTACAACTGCCAAATGACATGTCAGCGGATTTAATCCTAAGCGAACAGCAGCACAGCTTGCATAAAAACTTTTCATATCCATACATAGGATGGTGCGCTTAGGCATTTCATCATAGTTCATTCGACACACCCCTTTCTCTTTTTTACGAACACCTGTTCTTTATATGTATACCCATTTTAACCGAATGTATGTTCTTATAACAATGGTAATTTTTTCAGCAAATTTCGCAGATTGACGTTTCTAAGCCAAAAGTCTAGGATTTATAGGGAAAGACAGGTGAAGAAATGAACCGCTTATTGCTAAGAAAAATGATTCAACAATCGTTGAAGGATTATTTATGGGAAGAAGAAGATTGTATATTAACGGATGAAGAATGGAGAAGTCTCGAAGAAGAAGTGTTACGCCAGATGCATGAGGCAGATCAAAATGAGGCTGTTTACAGCATCATTCAGGACGCTGTATATGATTATTTTGCAAACAAATAAACAGGTCCGCCGTTAGGTGAGGGAACCTGTTTATTTTGATGATGGTGTGTGAAGTTTGGACTGTGATCGATGAGGTTTTAATCGGTAATCCATGATTTCGGGCTGCAATTCACGAGTTTTGGGCTTCAATCCACGAGTTTTGGACTCCAATCCACAAGTTTCTGGCTTCAATCCACGAGTTTTGGGCTTCAATCCACGAGTTTTGGACTTCAATCCACGAGTTTTGGCCTTCAATCCACGAGTTTTGGACTTCAATCCACGAGTTTTGGGCTCCAATCCACGAGTTTTGGACTTCAATCCACGAGTTCCGTCACCAGCTCTAAAAGTCTTACAACCTTCAATTTTGTTTACATAATAATATTATTGAAACTTACTTCTGTCTAAACGATTTCCCACCTAGTGTCTCAATCAATTTTGGCATCACTTGATACATCGTGCTTCCTACGTTCATCCACCATGGCAGGTTGATCTCACGAACGGGACGCTCCATCGCTCTAACGATTTTTTCTGAAACATGTGAAGGCTGAAGCATAAGCTTTTGAACGTTTTTAACGTAATTACCAGACTGATCAGCAAGTGTAAAGAAGTTGGTCGCGATCGGTCCAGGGTTGATGGTTGTTACGTCTACCCCTTTGTGTGCGACTTCCAAACGCAACCCGTTTGAGAATCCTAACACAGCATGTTTCGTTGCTGCGTACACGCTGGATTTTGGTGTTGAGATCTTACCGGCCTGAGAAGCAATATTCACGATATGACCGCTTCCTCTTTGAAGCATGTGAGGTAGAACAGCTCTCGTACAAGCCATCAGCCCAAGAACGTTCGTTGAAAACATCCCTTCGATATTTTCCCATGGCGAATCAACAAACTCTTCAAAAATGCCATAACCCGCGTTGTTCACTAAAATATGTATGTTTTGATGTTCACGAAGGATCGCTGAAAAAACTTCATCAACGCTGTCTGTGTTCGAAACATCTAAAATGTAATAAGGCGCTGTTACATTCGTAGCTTTTAAGATCGCTTCCTGTACCACTTTTAGCTGATCTTCTCTTCTTGCAGTAAGGATTGGAGTTGCTCCTTTTTTAGCAACATCCATAGCAAGGTGAGCACCGAGTCCCCCTGATGCTCCTGTTATCAACACGACTTTATTTCTTAATGTACTCATCTTATAACTCCTGTTCTGCGATAATGTGATATCTTGTTCTCTTCCTCTACTCGCACTCTACCTTCTGCTTGAAGCAGATCGAGGTGCCCAACAACTTCGGAAACTACTAATCCGAGCTGCTTTTCATATAGCTTTGGAAACAGACGCTGACACAGTTCAAAAACGGTTAACGGCTCATCGCTCAAAAGATGTTCAAGCGCTTTTGCACGCTCAGTATGATCGTGTAAGCGTTTTGTGATCAACTGTGTTGCATTCGCAAATGGCTCTCCGTGTCCAGGGTATACCTTTTGTAAGTTCAGCGTGTATAGGTATTGCAACGTCTCACGGTATTGAAGCAATGTTCTTGGCCGCTCGGTTTCATTCAAAGCAGGAGGTTCTAATAGGGCATTAGACGAAATATGAGGCAGCAGTACATCCCCACCGATTAAAATGCCGTCTTCTTCATGATAGAGAGAAAGATGATCTGGGGCATGACCGGGCGTCTTTAAAAAGATAAATCCCTCGTGACCAGGCACTTCATCGCCAGGTAAAGGCAGAGCGTCTGGAACAAACGCACTTGAGAACGTACGATACTTTCGCAGCTTTAAAAGTTCTAATCTTCCAAGAGCATCAGGGACTCCGAAAGAATGATAGAGATTCGTATAAAACATTTCTCCTTGTTCAATAAAATGACTGTCTCCACTCACGTAAGGAACAGCTTCTTTAAGCATGAGGGTCTGAACGTCATTGTCTTGAATCTCTTTTGATAGGCCCGCATGATCAGGATGGTAGTGAGTGCAGATATAATAATCTAGATCTTTAAAAGTGAGCCCGTGATCCTTAAGAGTATAGATGAGCTGTTGTCTGCTTTCTTCGGTTTTTGTTCCGGAATCAACAAGCGTAACCGCATCACTTTTTAGGAGGATACAGTTTACAGGACCTACATCAAATGGTGTAGGAAGAGTAATCGGGATAATTGCTGTTTTTTGATTCATCTTTTCCTCCAAATAAAATAACTAGTTGACATACATATAGAAATCATAGCATAATGTTTTTTAAAATATAAAAGAAATGCCAAATATGGCCAATAAATAAATGCGTTGAAAGGGATTAGTAGGTAATCTCCTCCGTTTAGAGAGTGGAATCCATAGGCTGCAAGATTTCACCGTAAAGGAATTACTGAACCTGCCCTGGAGCAATCTGGAGAAATCTGGCGCAGTTCTGCGATATAGACATCTTGAGCGGGCAAGCAATCATGCCAACAAAGGTGGTACCACGGATCACTCCCATCCGTCCTTTATATAGGACTGGGAGTTTTTTTATACTCAAAATTCTGGGAGGGATTACCCGTGGGAACAGAAAAAATAACGTTTATTGGTGCCGGATCGATGGCTGAGGCCATTATGGAAGGATTGATCAAAAAAGAGAAATGGCAAGCTGATTTAATCACAATAAAAAATCGAAACAATATACAACGAGTCAGTGAGCTACAAGTTAAGTATGGTGTAGTACCCGCTGCAACGATAGAAGAAGCTGTTGTTGATGCTGATATTATCATTCTTGCAGTGAAGCCAAAAGATGCGCATAATGCAGTGAACACCATCAAGCCGTTTGTTAAGACTCATCAGCTGATCATTTCTGTTATGGCTGGTATATCCACTGAAACGTTAACAGATTGGCTTCAACTTCAAAACCCTATCATAAGAGCAATGCCAAATACATCCGCATCGATCGGACATTCTGCTACTGCACTCTCCTCAGGAATATATGCAGAGCAGTTCCATATTGAAAAATCTCTCGAGCTGTTTGAAACAATCGGAACGGTTACACTTGTACCAGAAGAAAAACTTCATATCGTTACAGGCCTCTCAGGAAGCGGTCCAGCTTATGTTTACTATATTGCTGAAGCTATGCAAAAAGCGGCTGAAGAATTAAATCTTTCCGAAGAAGAAGCAAAGACTTTGATCTCTCAAACGCTTTTAGGTGCTTCACTTATGCTTAAACAAACAACAGATTCCCCAATCGAGCTTAGAAGAAAAGTAACTAGCCCTGGCGGTACGACTGAGGCGGGAATCGGTAAACTAGAGCAATACGGAGTTCAAGACGCCTTTTTAGCTTGTATCAAAAGAGCAGTAAAACGGTCTGAAGAACTTGGGAGAATGAACTAATCGTTAACGGGCTGTCTCTTGAAATGAAATGGTTTTAAAAACACCGCCTGGAGTTAGCGTGATTGAAATAATAACTCCCTTTTCCGAAGAACCTTTCTTGATCCAAAGCTTAAATCTTTCGACAATATCTTCATTTTGAGTGATCGTTCTTCCAACATATAAATAATCTACGATATCATAATCGGGGTAGCGTTTCCCTGTTTCAAAAACAGCGAGCCTTCCCCATTTTGCATAAGCGGGTTCTTGTACCCTTGCACTTTCTGCTGAGACTGTAATCGGAAGTGAACTACACACTAGAAAACCGGCCATGATCAAGCAGAATAACTTGATAGAAACCTTCATCATATCAACTCCTTTTCGTTATTTTGCACCAATTCTCTGATTTTCTCTGCAGAAATTGACGATTAGAAAAAATTGACAAGCCCTTTACTTTCTCTTTATCATCTAAGTAGAAGCTAGAGCTAGATTTAGGGAGGGATTTGTGTGACCGAAGTTGAAATTTCCCAAAGATACCTTGAATTGCGCGTTCAGTTTGAAAAATTTACAAAACGATCTCTTACTGACAAAGAGCTTGTTTTTATCCACTGGCTGACAGAAAAAGGAGCCACTGTTGAAGAACACAACAGAGATGAAAAAAAGAAGCGTTCTAGACGCAGAAAATAACTCACCCTTCCTCTACAAACAGGAAGGGTTTCTTTCATTCTGGCTATAACTTTGTTCCTAATGAAAGTGGTTGATTTCCGTTTCAGGTGCTCCCTTTCCGCGGGGCGACCTGTGAGCCACTTGCCGCTTTGCGCCTTTAAGTGTCTCACCTGACCGCTCGTCCCGCAGGAGTCTCGCACCTTTCACTCCAATCAACCTAATCAGTGATGGGTATAGTTAATGCTTGAGGCACTTAGGAACCTTAGTTTATAAGTCAAACTAAAGTACAATAACTGAAAAAAACCATCTTGATAAAAGATTGAATAGCAGGCTGTTTCCTTTTTCCTCTTCTTCATGCGAGGTGATTGAAGTGATAGTTGCGGACTCTTATAGGACGAGCGGTCAGTTCGAAATGTAGAAGTGGTTCTCTCAACTTTTGACCTCGAGGGGCTAGCAACTACAACTAGACAGGTGGAGACTCCTAAGGACGCGTAGAAGCAGTGGCTCACCGTCTGCTCCGCGGAAAGCGAGCATCTGGAACAGAAATCAACTACTACCGAAAGAAACAAAGCTTACAAAAACAGTCTTACGAACCCTTTCATTTTATCTCCGTTTTCATTTACCTTATACTGTCTATATCTTTTTTATGAAGGGAGCTTACATGCTTGACCTATATATTTGCTCACAGAGGATCTAGTAAGGATTGTCCAGAAAACACAATGGCTGCATTCCAAAAAGCATTTAAAGATGGCGCTGATGGGATCGAGCTTGATGTGCAGCTTTCTAAAGATGGGGTAGCGGTCATCATTCATGATGAGAAAGTAGATCGGACAACTAATGGAAAAGGTTATGTTGTCGATTACACCTATGATGAACTTTCACAATTAGATGCATGCAGCTGGTTTTCAAAAAAATTTAATAAAGAATCCGTTCCTTCTCTTCAACAATTTTTAGAATGGATAACACCACTCCCAATGTTGCTTAATATTGAATTAAAAAACAATATCGTAGAATACAACGGGCTCGAGGAAAAGGTACTTCAATTGTTGCAACACTACGGGATGATGGATCGAACAGTGATTTCGTCATTCAATCATTATAGTCTAGTCAAGATCAGAAGATTGAACAAATATGTACAGACGGCGCCTCTATATTCTTCTGGATTATTTGAACCTTGGGAGTATGTGAAGGCCGTTTGTTCACAAAGTGCACATCCCAACTATAAATCTCTTCACCCTTACATCATGAAAGGCTTTAAAAGAAATAATATTCCTGTTCGTCCCTATACGGTTAACAGTAAGAAGTGGATGAAGTATTTTTTCGAGTGGAATACTGAAGCGATCATAACCGACTATCCGATTTTAGCAAGAGATGTGTTGAACAGCCTTTCACCACATTCCAAGAGCAGATTTCTTCAAAAATAGTGATTAAACGTACTACAATGAGAATGAAAAGTAATGATGCTCAAAAAGCTTGTCTTAAAGAAAAAGGAGTTGTTTTATATTCAACCGTTATTGTTTCAACCATTGACCATCCGTGATGTAACGTTAAAGAATCGGATCGTCATGTCACCTATGTGTATGTATTCTTGTTATGAACAAGATGGAGTTGTGACTCCTTGGCACATGACTCATTATACGTCTAGAGCAATGGGTCAAACCGGGCTGATCATGACAGAAGCAGCAGCGGTAAGCCCACAAGGAAGAATAAGTGCTGAAGACTTAGGAATTTGGGATGACAGCCATGTAGAAGGTTTGTTTCAACTCGTTTCATCTATTCAGGAAAACGGCTCAAAAGCAGCGATTCAAATCGCCCATGCAGGACGCAAGGCTATGATAGACGGACCGATCATCGCCCCCTCTGCTATCGCGTTTTCTGAAAAAATGAAGACACCAGAAGAAGTGTCACTTCAGCAGATCGAAGAGACCGTGAATCAATTTCGAAGTGCAGCAAAAAGAGCGAAGACAGCAGGATTTGATGTAATCGAGATCCATGGGGCGCATGGATATTTGATCAATGAGTTCCTCTCCCCTCTGTCTAACAGAAGAACTGATTCTTATGGAGGCAGCCAAGAAAATCGCTACCGATTCTTACAAGAGATCATTGCTGCTGTCAGATTAGAATGGGAAGGCCCGCTGTTTGTTCGTATTTCAGCGAATGATTATCACCCAGAAGGAAATACACCCGAAGATTTTGTGACCTATTCGAAGTGGATGAAAGAAGATGGTGTCGATCTTATTGACTGCAGTTCAGGAGCTGTTGTACCTGCGAAGATTCCGACGTTTCCTGGCTATCAAGTTCCTTTTGCAGACAAGATTAAAAATGAAGCTGGTATCGCAACCGCAGCTGTTGGCTTGATCACAACAGGCCGGCAGGCGGAAGAAATCTTACAAAACAAGCGAGCTGATCTTATTTTTATCGGTCGTGAGTTTTTGAAAGATCCATATTGGCCCCGATCAGCCGCACAAGATCTTGGAACAGAGATTGAAAGCCCAAAACAATATGAACGTGGTTGGTAAGCATTAAAAGCTGGCTCTTTAAAGAGTCAGCTTTTCTTATTTCAATGATACATTCCTCTTAACATGCTTCAGCCCATTATACAGCAGAACGCAGATTAATAGCCAAGTTCCTCCGGCAGCAAAACCACCTAGTACATCCGTAGGGTAATGTACACCTAAATATACTCTGCTAAAACCAACTAATCCAATAAATAGGGCAGTAACTCCATACATAAACTTTCGATATCTGAACAGAATAGAATAATTTTGGACGAGGAGATAAGAAAGCAAACCGAAAAAAGCGATGGAGATCATAGCATGCCCGCTTGGAAAGCTATAACCGGTAATTTCAATAACACGATCGTACATCGGTCTATCTCTTTCAAACCAATCTTTGAACCATTGGTTTTCAAAGCGAATTCCGATTAGACAAACGCCTAACACAAACGGTTCTATCCACTTTCTTTCACCGATCAGCCAAATTACTGCAAAAAAGATAAAGATGGCAAATTGATATGGCCTTGAAGCGATGTTTGTCAGGAACGTAAAACCTTCATTTAAAACAGGCTGATGGATGACAGACACATTTTTCATCGTCCAAACATCAATAACTTCCACTCTTGATTGTTTATAGACAGAGGCAAACAGAATAAAAAGCCCGAGGCAAAGAACAATACACATTACTGTTCTTATCACGCTGTTCTTTAAGATCATGAACGATCAGCTCCTGTTACTTTTTCCCTTTTTAATGATACCCTCTCCATGCTTTCTCTCGATAGAAGATAATACATCATGAAGCAGTGCATCTTTTTCATTCTTTTCTACAGAGAACAGATCAAGCTGATAAGTAGCTTGTTCTTTTTCGACCACTTCTGTAGCGGTAATACCTAATAATCGAACAGGTTCCTGATTCCAATGTCGACGAAAGAGTTGAACTGCTGTTTTACGGATATCTCCTGAATGCTGTGTTCCGTTAGCAAGCATCGTACTTCTCGTAATCGTCTTCCGATCGCTATAGCGAATGGTGATAGCGAGGGTTAGTGCTACATATCCTTTTATTTTTAGCCGAGAAGATACTTTTTCCGCGAGCTTTTTGAAAACAGCTTCTGATTCCGTAACTGAAATAAGATCTTCACTCAATGTCGTAGAATTTCCGATCGACCGATAATCACTTGCAGCACTTGGATCGACTGGACGCGTATCAATGCCGTTTGCTCTTTCTTTCATCTTTATACCATTGATGCCAAAACGAGCCTTTACTTCATAATCTACGGCATCTGCGAGATCTTTTATTGTCATGATACCGTATTTATTTAACTTTTCTTCTGTTTTCTTACCAATTCCGTGCATCTCTCCTACTTTTAGCGGCCATAGCTTTTCACTGAGATCTCTCTTTCTAAGAACTGTGATTCCGAGAGGCTTCTTCATATCTGAAGCTGTTTTCGCTAAAAATTTATTAGGACCGATACCGATTGATGATGGCAGGTTCAGCTCATTCAACAATCTGGATTGAATCTCCTTTGCCATTTCAAGTGGTTCTTGACAGTCTGTTACATCCATGTAGCCTTCATCGATGGAAACAGGCTCTACCTTTTCTGTATATTCCTGCAAAAGCTGAAACATGCGTGATGAATACATTTTGTATGTTTCAAAGTCTGGAGGAACAACAACAAGATTGGGACAAAGCTTTCTAGCTTGCCATAGTGGCATCGTTGTTCTAACGCCTTTTTCCCTCGCTTCATAGCTACATGTTACGATGATTCCTTTTCGTTCTTCTACGTTTCCTGCTACCGCGACTGGCTTTCCTCGAAGATTAGGGTTTTCAGCCATTTCTACTGAAGCATAGAAGCTGTTCATGTCAACATGAAATATGATTCTTCTTTTAGACCCAGGAGACTGATACACATGAACACTCCTTTTATCAAAACTTATCTATTAGTATATGTTAGATCAGACATTAAAAACAAAAGGAAAGATGTCCAAGCAAAAGAAAAAGACAAGGTTATCTACCTTGTCTTGTGAAGCCGCTTTCCAGTATCCTCTACCCATTCAACAAACTCTTCACCATGAAAATGCTTGTTTAAATCTTTATGTAATTGAATAAGATCTCGATAGAAGTCCTTTTTACTTTCATCTTCCATCCATTTTTGAAGGAAACCATAGATTTGGCAGTTGAAGCTCGTAGACTCCTTATGTTTTACCAATCCTTCATCTGTTAAATAAACATAAGATATTCGACGGTCATCGTTCTTTTTTTCTAATCTCACATAACCTTTATCTTTTAGGCGTTTGATCACTTGCATAACTGTAGATACATCCCACAATCCGTAATAAGCGATCTTAGAGATCGTAATATCTTCTTCTAGTGAAACGATCCATAAAATATGTTGCTCGGCCTGAGTTAATCCAATGGCTTTCGCTGCTTTCTGCCAATCTTCTTCTAAAACTTTATAAACGCCACGCATGTAATTCACCATCATATGCATGTCAGATAGTTGACTCATCCCATTTCCTCCCCCGAAATAAGATTCTTTTGAATTACCAATATTTTCATTTCTATGATAAAAACATCTTACATAAATCATAAAGTGACTGTCAACTTTTTGCGACATTTTGTTTTAAAGAGCAACAAAAACAGGCAACAAGGCCTATTAAACAATAAAAACTTGGCGAAAATCCGCCAAGTTTCGTCATATTTCTTATTCGCCTGCTGTTATTCCGATTACCGCAAGTACCATTTCTGCAGTCTTCGTCAATTCCTCGATCGGCATTCTTTCATTCGTTGTGTGGATTTCTTCATAACCTACAGCTAGGTTTACGGTCGGTATGCCGTGACCAGCGATAATGTTCGCATCACTACCACCACCACTATGAAGAAGTCTGTGAGGTCGTCCGATCTTCTCCGCTGCTTTTTTAGCAACTTCAACAACATGATCACCTTCACCAAACTTGAATCCAGGATACATCACTTCGATCTCCACTTCTGCACGACCGCCTAATTCTGCAGCAGCTGATTCATAAGCTTCTTTCATTTTTGCTGTTTGAACTTCCATCTTCTCGTTGATCAATGAACGCGCTTCAGCTAGTACAAAAACAGTGTCACATACGATATTAGTTTGCTCTCCTGTTCCTCCACCATGAAAATGACCGATGTTTGCCGTAGTTTCTTCGTCAATTCTGCCAAGTGGCATGCGAGCGATCGCTTTAGCTGCAATCGTTATAGCTGATACTCCCTTTTCTGGAGCCACACCAGCATGTGCAGATTTTCCATAGATCTTCGCTCGAACTTTTGCCTGGGTAGGAGCCGCTACAATAATGTCTCCAACAGGGCCGTCACTATCTAGAGCAAAACCGTATTTAGCTGTGATTTTTGACGCATCCATTGCCTTTGCGCCGACTAGTCCAGATTCCTCTCCGACCGTAATGATAAATTGAATATCACCATGTGAGATATTTTTTTCTTTTAGCACTTTAATTGCTTCAAACATAGCAGCAAGACCTGCTTTGTCATCCGCTCCAAGAATCGTAGTACCATCCGTTACGACATAACCGTCTTTTATAGAAGGTTTGATTCCGTTACCAGGAGTTACTGTATCCATATGAGAAGTGAAATAAATTGTGTCAACGCCTTCTTTATTTCCTTTTAACGTACAGATTAAATTTCCTGCTGCGTGCTCTGTCGTTAATTCAGCATCATCCTCATAAACTTCAACACCAAGTTCTTCAAATTTCTTTTTAAGAACGATTGAAATCTCTTTTTCATGTCTAGTCTCTGAATCAATTTGAACAAGCTCTAAAAATTCGTTTAACAAACGGTCTGCATTTACCATTTATGTATTCCCTCGCTTCTTATAGTGGTATATTTCCATGCTTTTTGTAAGGTCTGTCTTCACTCTTGTTGCGCAGCATGTCAAGCGCCTGAATACACTTGATCCTTGTTTCTCTTGGGTCGATCACATCATCTACCATCCCGTTTGCAGCAGCGATGTATGGGTTAGCAAACTTCGTACGATATTCTTCAATCTTAGCGGCTCTCGTCGCTTCAGAATCTTCGCTTCGTTCGATCTCTTTAGCAAAGATGATATTCGCAGCTCCCTGTGGTCCCATAACAGCGATCTCTGCATTCGGCCATGCAAATACTAAATCTGCTCCAATAGATTTACTATTTAAAGCGACGTATGCACCGCCATATGCTTTTCGAAGAATAATCGTTATCTTTGGAACCGTCGCTTCTGAGTATGCATAAAGAATTTTTGCTCCATGACGAATAATGCCACCATGTTCTTGTTTTACGCCAGGAAAGAATCCTGTTACATCCTCAAACGTGATGATTGGAATATTGAAAGAGTCACATAAACGGATAAAACGCGATGCTTTATCTGAAGAATCAATGTCTAGTCCTCCAGCCATGACTTTTGGCTGATTACATACTAATCCTATCACTTCACCCTTTATCCTTGCAAAACCTACAACTATATTTCTTGCAAATTGAGCATGAACTTCCATGAATGAGTCTTTATCCACTACTTCTTGAATAACTGTTCTTACATCATAGGGGCGTGTTGAATCAAATGGAATGATCTCTGTGAGTTCAGGGCGATCATCCTCTTCATCTCCCCAAGGTAATACAGGCGTTCTCTCTTTATTATTCTGCGGAAGGTATGAGATTAAACGTCTAACATCTTCTAACACTTCTGATTCCGATGGTGCAGTAAAATGTGCGTTCCCACTCTTAGATCCATGAACTTCAGCACCACCTAGATCCTCAGAAGAAATCTTTTCCCCTGTAACCGTTTCGATTACTTTTGGTCCTGTGATAAACATCTGGCTGGTTTTTTCTACCATAAACACAAAATCAGTAATCACTGGAGAATACACCGCTCCCCCAGCACAAGGTCCCATAATGACGGAGATTTGAGGAATCACGCCAGAATAGATGCTGTTTCGATAAAAGATGTGTCCATACCCATCAAGAGACATGACTCCTTCTTGTATACGAGCACCTCCTGAATCGTTCAACCCGATAAAAGGAGTTCCGTTCTTAGCTGCAAGATCCATAACCGCAGCGATCTTTTTCGCGTGCATCTCTCCAAGAGCGCCACCAAATACCGTAAAATCTTGAGCAAATAAATAGATGGGACGACCATGAATCTTTCCGTAGCCAGTCACTACACCTTCTCCCGGCGCTTTCATTCCAGAAAGGCCAAAATCATGTGAACGATGCTCCATGAAAGGGTTTAGTTCAACAAACGTACCTTCGTCAAGTAAAAGATCGATTCGTTCTCGTGCCGTTAACTTTCCACGTTCATGCTGCTTATCGATGCGGTCATCACCGCCGCCTAATTCAATCTCTGTCTTCTTTTCATAAAGTTCATTAATCTTGTCATAGATGTCCATTATTTTATTTCCTCCTTACTTTTCGTCTTCTCACAAAGCTCAAACAACACCTTGTGAGTGGAAGAAGGATGCATAAAGGCAACTGACGCACCACCTGCGCCTGGTACAGCAACGTCATGGATCATCTTGATCCCGTTTGATTTCATCTCATCAATGCGGTCTTGTATGTTTGTAACGCCAAGAGCAACGTGATGTACACCTTGCCCACGCTTGTCAATAAACTGTGCAACAGGACTTTCTGCAGTTAGTGCTTCAAGCAGTTCTAGCCTTGTCTCACCGATTTTTATGAAAGCCACTTTCACTTTTTGTGAAGGAACTTCCTCGATCGCTTCAAGCGTAAGACCTAGAACATTGACATAGAATGGAAGTGCTTCATCTAGTGATTTAACAGCGATTCCAATATGATCGATCCGTTCTGGCGTCACTCCTGTTAACACCGTTTTTGCGATCCCATCACGTTTATAGACTGCTTGTTCAATAAACTTAGCTGTTTCGATCGTCGGAGTTCCTGGCGTGAATACTTTTTGTATCCCCTTGGACTCTAAGAACGGAATGTCTTCCCATGGAATTACACCTCCACCGACAACGATGATATCATCTGCTCCTTTTTCATGAAGAAGCCTCATCACTTCTGGAAAAAGTTCGTTATGTGCGCCTGACAGACAAGATAAGCCGATCGCATCCACATCTTCTTGGACAGCAGCAGCCGCAATTTGCTCGGGTGTTTGTCTTAACCCCGTATAAATGACTTCCATTCCATAATCTCTTAATGCTTGAGAAACAACAAGAGCTCCTCGGTCATGTCCGTCGAGTCCTGGTTTTGCAATTAGTACACGAATTGTTTTCTTCATCGTTTCTCCACTCCTCTCTATTTTTAGACGCCTGTGTACTCTCCAAATTCTTCTCGAAGCACACCGCATATTTCTCCGATCGTACAATATGATTTCACGCACTCAACAATGATCGGCATTAAGTTATCATCACCTTTAGCTGCAGCACGTAATGAATCCAACTGAGCGCTCACTCGGTTCTGATCTCTCTTTGCTTTCAGTGCTTGTAGCTTTTCTTTCTGTTTCTCTCCTAAAGTCGGATCAACTCTTAATAGTTCTGGCTGAGGTTCATTTTCAATACTAAATTTATTCATACCGACGATGATTTCTTGGCCATTCTCGATCTTTTTCTGTGTTTCATAGGACGTATGGTGAATCTCGCGCTGCATATACCCTTGTTCAACAGCTGCAACCGCGCCACCCATCTGATTGATTTTTTCAATGTATTCATTTGCTTTTCGTTCTAGCTCATCTGTTAGATGTTCTACGTAATAAGAACCCGCAAGTGGATCAACCGTATCAGCTACACCTGTTTCATGCGCTAAGATCTGCTGCGTACGAAGAGCGATTCGAGCCGAATCTTCTGTAGGAAGTGCAAGTGCTTCATCTCGTGAGTTCGTATGAAGACTCTGCGTTCCTCCTAGGACGGCTGATAGTGCTTGCGTTGTAACACGTACGATATTGTTATCCGGTTGCTGCGCAGTTAGGGTCGAGCCTCCTGTTTGGGTATGAAAACGCAGCTGCCATGACTTCGGATTCTTAGCTCCATAGTGTTCTTTCATAAGTTTAGCCCACATTCTACGAGCTGCTCTGAACTTCGCAACTTCCTCAAAGAACTGATTATGAGCATTGAAGAAAAAAGCTAACCGTGGAGCAAAGTCATCAATATTTAACCCTGCTTCTATCGCAGCATCTACATATGCGAGTCCATTTGCGATCGTAAAAGCAAGTTCTTGTGCGGCATTCGCCCCAGCTTCTCGAATGTGATAGCCAGAGATGCTGATCGTATTCCACTTTGGCACAAATTCCTGACAATAGCCGAAGATATCTGTGATCAATCGCATGGAAGGCTTTGGAGGGAAAATATATGTACCACGTGCGATGTATTCTTTTAAAATATCATTCTGTATCGTTCCTGATAGTTTTTCTGGACCTACTCCCTGCTTCTCAGCAACAGCGATATACATAGCGAGCAGGACAGAGGCGGGTGCGTTGATCGTCATCGAAGTACTTACCTTATCGAGCGGAATGTCTTTTAAAAGTGCTTCCATGTCTTCGATGGAGTCAATGGCTACCCCCACTTTTCCTACTTCCCCCCGTGACATCGAGTGATCAGAGTCATACCCGATCTGTGTAGGAAGATCGAATGCTACAGAAAGCCCGGTTTGCCCCTGATCCAGCAAATAGCGAAAACGCTTGTTTGTTTCTTCAGCAGAACCAAACCCTGCATATTGTCTCATCGTCCAGAACCTTGCACGATACATGGTGGATTGAGAACCACGTGTGTAAGGATATTCTCCGGGAAGTCCTAATGATTCCATCGGATAATGCTCTGCCTCTGTACCATACAGCCTTTCAACCTCTATATCAGATGAAGTATGAAATCTCTCTTTTCGTTCTGGAAATCTATTCATTGATTGTTCGGTCTTTTCTTGCCACTCTTTTATACGCTGTTGTTTATCCATTAGAAGCCTCCTGTTTAACAAACAAAATAGTCTCAACATAATATCTTTCGTTTTGTAAGCGCTTTTTCCTGCTTGTAAGCGCAAATTTTCGACTAAATTTGCAGATTGGTCTTTTAGGATTTCTTGTTTCTGCTTTCCAAACACGATACAATTAAGATGGAAATGTTTATAGGAGGGTAATGGCTTTGAATCAAAAACTTATAAAAACGATTGTGTATGTTATGATCATCTGTCTCGTTCTAAGCAGTCTTTTAACAGGAGTCGCTTTTTTCTTATAAAATAGTTAACCCCCAGTCCTCTATGGACTGGGGGTTTTACGTTACTGTTTTATGATTTCATCAAAACTTTTTTGGGAGTGTATCACTTTTACCTTTGTGCCTATCTTTAATTTGCTGTAGAGTCTCTGAACATCTTTTTCATACATACGAATGCACCCGGCCGTAACATATCTTCCAATGGCAGATGGATTATTATTTCCATGTATTCCGAAGGTGCGACCGTCCGTTCCGTTTGCATCAAAACCGATCCATCGTGTGCCGAGTGGATTCGTTTTATCGCCACCTGGTATATCCTTTTTTCGAAAATAAGGATCAACTGCTTTTACGGTGATTGTAAACTCGCCTTCTGGTGTTAGTTCCTTTGACTTTCCTGTTGCTACTTTATAGATTTCTTTAATGGCCCCATCTTCAACGTATGCAAGTCTGTTGGATGTTTTGTTAATGATTAAATAAGGATCTCCTAAAGCATGTGCGTCTCCGATCGGCCATATTGGTGAAAATAACAAGATAAAAGCTAACTTGAGTTTTCCCATTTTCATCACCCTGTCATTTTTTACTTAGTATTTGTAAATGCAGGGGAAGTCATGAGTTGCTTTGTTGGTTTTTTTCTTTTAGCCAGATGAGGGTAGTCGATCTCCGTTTCAGGTGCTCGCTTTCCGGGGGGCGTGCGGTGAGCCTCTTATGTATTCTTAGAAGCATATCTGCTCCTGCGTCTACTAGCAATGCTACCGAAGTGATCTTCCTCGTCGCATGCCTTACGAGATGATTATTCAAGCAGAAGGCACGCTGATCCCCCAGGAGTCTCGCACCTTAAACTCCGATCGACTTTTCAATGAAGAGAAGTAAATAAAATTGACAAGGTTTAATCTTGAAAGTGAAACAAAAATGAAAATATTGCAATCAAAAAACTTTAGGTCTACTTCTTAAATTTACTTTTGATGATCAAGTAATCCTCGATGTCTTGAAGTAACTGATAGAGCTTTGAACGTGTTTCGAATTCGTCTCTGTCTTTTGGCAGATGCATCTCCCGGAATTCTTGTCTCATGTTTTCTAGATCATCTAAGAACAAAACGGCTGTATTTCCTGGGTGAACAGCAGCGCTTAGGCGCTCGAAGAAGCTTCCTAGTTTTTCACACTGAACATATGTCTTATCAATGGAAGAAATGATGGGTAGCATTCGTTGAATGATCTCAAACTGTTTTTCTCTCATCTTAAAGTAGTGATAATACTGGTTTTCATAGCGTAGAAAATGATTTTCAATGTCACGAAAGGCAATGCTTTTCGCGTTTGAGATTAGATCTGCACATTCTGTGATCTCTTTTCCGTCCCATTCGTGTTTATCATGAGCTAAATACAAATGAAATTCATGAAAGATAACTTTGTATCTTTTTTCGAGTTCCCTTTGCATGTTTAACAGTATTTTTTCTACTGAAGGCATATAGAGATTCATGATCAGTCCCATACCTATACCGATAACGATGATGCTAAATTCGTTCAGCACGATTTCCCATGTGATCTGTTGAAGGGTGTATAAATGTAGGATGATAACTGACGATGTGATAATTCCTTCTTTCAAATTTAGTGATACGAGTGTTGGAATAAAAAGAATTAAAAGAATGGTTAGAGCATAAGGATGATATCCGATCAGTGAGAAGATCGCACTCGCAAATCCTATTCCAAGTATACAAGCGGCAAATCTTTCCCATGAAGAGATGATCGATTTCTTTTTTGTTATCTTAATACAAAGAATAGTTAGAATACCGGCTGACGTATAAAAGTCTAATCCTAGCCACTCTGCTAAGGCGATAGCAATTCCTGCTCCGATTGCAGTCTTTAAAGTTCGATAGCCAATTGTAAATTTCATAAAATGAATGCCTTCTTTCCCATCTCGTTCTGCAACTTGTACTATTTTTCCATACTTCAAAGAAATTCAGAAACGAAAAAGGACTTCAGCTAAGAAGTCCTTTTTTAAGCATTATAGCACTTTTTCTAAGAAAGCTTTAGCTCGATCTGTTTTCGGATTTTCAAAGAAAATAGCTGGTTCTTGATCTTCTACTAATTTCCCGTCATCCATGAACAGAACGCGATCAGCAACTTCTTTTGCAAAGCCCATCTCATGTGTCACTATAACCATCGTCATGCCTAATTTGACGAGGTTCTTCATCACTTGTAGCACCTCTTTTACCATCTCTGGATCTAGAGCAGAAGTCGGTTCATCAAAAAGCATAACTTCAGGTTTCATAGCGAGTGCTCTCGCTATGGCCACACGCTGCTTTTGTCCGCCAGAAAGGTTAGAAGGATAACTGTTCGCTTTATCACTCAGCCCAACTGTTTTAAGAAGATCTAAAGCTTCCTTTTCAGCTTCGCTTTTCGAGATCTTTAATACTTGCAACGGAGCGAATGTAACGTTTTCTAAAACTGTGAGATGTGGAAACAGATTGAAATGTTGAAATACCATTCCTACCTTTTTACGAAGATGTAATTCCATCTCGTTTATGTCTTTACCTTCTATCTTAATCGATCCTTCATCGTGTATCTCTAATAGATTCAAACAACGAAGAAAAGTGGACTTACCTGATCCCGAAGGCCCGATCACAGCGATAACTTCGCCTTTTTTAATCGAAGTTGATATTCCTCTTAACACTTCATTATTTCCGAAACTCTTTTTCAACCCTTGAACATCAATCACTCTTCGCAAGCCTCCTCTCCATAACTCGACCAGCCAATGTCAACATCATTACTAACAGATAATAAACAAGACCCGCTAGTAATAATGGTTCAAAAAAGCGATAGTTGCTCGCGCCAACGATTTGAGCTCGTCTCATAATATCAAGTGCACCGATAACAGAGACGATCGCTGATTCTTTTGTTAGTGTAATAAATTCGTTCATTAATGCCGGTAAAATATTCTTAAAGGCTTGTGGCAGAATGATCTTCAACATCATTGTCCGATACGGAACACCTAATGCCATCGCAGCTTCTTTCTGTCCCTTGTCGACCGCATTGATACCGGCACGAATAATCTCTGAAATATAAGCGGCCGAATTAAGAGCAAACGTTAGAACCCCTGCCGAAAAAGCGCCTATATCTACTCCAGTTAGCTGAGGTACTGCATAATAGATCAATAGCATTTGCAAAATTAACGGCGTTCCTCTAAAGACCGAGGTATATGCATCAGCAAACCATCTTAAGATTGTGATCTTACCTATTTTAAAAAGGGAGAGTACGGTCCCCCATATAAATCCAAGTACTAACGATACCGCCACGAACTGCAACGTAACCCATATTCCGTATAAGATATACGGAATAGAAGGCACGAGCTGGGCAAAATCCAAGTTCATGCCTACCACTCTCTTTCTCTATTTTTTAACACCGAACCACTTTTCAACAAGCTTGTCCAATGTACCGTCTTCTTTCATCTTCTGAAGTTCCGCATTAAACTCTTTTGTTAGCTCACTATCCTTAGGAAAAGCGATTGCCGATCCTGCAGCATCTGTGTTCGGAAGTGCGAACGAGGAAAGGTCTTTATTTTTCTTTAAAAATTCGTAAGCAACAGCATCCTCAATAATCGCTGCATCAACTCGGTTTGATTTCATTTCTTGAACCAATTCTGTTACTTTGTTACGCTGAACAACTTTGAAGTTATGGTCCTTTAACAATTTATCTGCTTCTTTTTCTTGAATGGAAGCCAATTGAACTCCAATTGTTTTGCCTTCAAGATCTGCCACCCTTTTAATGGATTTGTCTTTAGTAACGATTAATTGTTGAGCTGCATAATATTCATCTGAAAAATCTACTGTCTTTTTACGTTCTTCATTAGGTGTCATACCCGCGATTACGAAGTCAGCTTTGCCGCTGTCTAATGCAGGAATCAACCCGTTAAAGTCCATGTCCTTTATCTCAACCTTGTATCCTAATTTTTTTGCGATGTGATTCGCAACATCAATATCAAAGCCTACGATCTCTCCACCTTTTGCTGTTTCCACATATTCATATGGAGGATAATCAGCAGAAGTAGCCATCACTAACGTCTTCTCTGACGAATCGCTCCCAGTGCTTGTAGAACTCTTTTCTTCGACTGCTCCACATCCCGCTAACAACGCAAGTACTATGATAAAATAAATACTAAATAGATTTCTTCTCATTTGTTGATCCCCCTGTACAAAACATTTATATTTATTCGTTAAAATGAATATTAACACATAAACATACAAAATTAAGTATTTTAATAATTCTGAATGTATTTATATACATTCAGGTAAGGTGGTTGATTGACTTGCGATTTGGTGAAGTGATGGAAGATGTTATATATCGAATGCGAGAAGCAGTGTATGCTGTAGTTTTGGATGAAAATAAGAATATAGCCGTCATGGTTCAGAACGGCAAAGGATTCTTACCAGGTGGTGGTATAGAAACTGGCGAGGATCATGTAGTTTGTTTGAAAAGAGAATGTATCGAGGAAACAGGATTTACTTTTCAGATGGAACAATTTGTGGGAAATGCAAAGCAATATTTTAAAACGAGACAAGGTGAATATCTGATGAATGATGGGTATTTTTATACAGGTTCTTTTGGGGAGTATGCAAATGATCCCCTAGATCAAGATCATGAGTTAGTGTGGATGAGTATTGATCAAGCTGAAGAACTACTATTTCATACGTCTCATGTTTGGGCTGTTAAAAAAGAGCTTGGATTGGATTAAGAGTGAGTTATTGTGGATGGTGAGCGTTGATTTCTATGATCTTTGATAAATCTTTGGAATTGAGCATAAATCCTTGGAATCGCTCACTAATCTCTAGAATCGCTCATAAACCCTATGCTTTACCCACATTTTATGAGCAATAAAAAAACTGGCTCAATTTCGAGCCAGTTTTCGTTCATACATACTTCATATTCCTACTTACAATACGTTTCAAAAGCACTTCTTAGCTTGTTTACAACTTCCATCGGTTCGTGGCCTTCGATCTCATGACGTTCGACCATCATTTGAATCTCTCCATCCTTCAATAGAGCAAATGAAGGGGATGATGGTGGATAGCCTGTAAAATAAGACCGCGCTGTCTCTGTTGCTTCTTTATCTTGTCCGGCAAATACCGTAACAAGATGGTCCGGGCGAACGTCTTGTTTTACCGAATATGAAGCCGAAGGGCGTGCGATTCCTCCAGCACAGCCACAAACGGAATTAATCATTACAAGTGTTGTACCTTCTTTTTTAAAAGCTTCTTCAACATCTTCTGGTTTGAATAGCTGCGTATAGCCAGCCTCTACCATTTCTTTACGAGCCGTTTCTACTACATCATTAAAAAGATTAAATTGAAAATTCATTCGTAATCAGCTCCTTTCATTCTTATTGTACTCAATTTTGGACATATAAAAAAGAAAAATGCCGTAACATGTACGGCACTTTTCTTAGGGGGTTATGGGGTTTGGAGGTGTTGATAGTTATCTCTACCCGCAATAAAACCCGCATAAACCTGAAAAAAACATTTTTTAATAAATGGATGTGTTTTCTTTTGTCATGCTCTCTAAACGTGCTTTTACTGAAGCTAAGAAGCGTCCGCATACGAGACCATCAAGAACACGATGATCAAGAGAAAGACAAAGATTAACCATATCACGCACTGCGATCATACCATTGTTCATCACAACCGGACGCTTAACGATTGATTCTACAGACAAGATAGCAGCTTGCGGATAGTTGATGATCGGCGTTGACATCACAGATCCAAAAGAACCTGTGTTATTTACGGTGAATGTACCGCCTTTCATGTCGTCACCAGCTAATTTATTCGTTCTTACTTTATCAGCTAGTTCTTTAACATCGCGTGCGATTCCTTTAATAGACTTTTCATCAGCATGTTTGATGACAGGAACGTACAGT
Organism: Fictibacillus nanhaiensis; assembly: GCF_036213205.1. Taxonomy (GTDB): domain Bacteria; phylum Bacillota; class Bacilli; order Bacillales; family Fictibacillaceae; genus Fictibacillus; species Fictibacillus nanhaiensis_E. The sequence continues at coordinate 353,536 of NZ_JARMFC010000006.1, read as the reverse complement.
GCATCATCTGTTGCAACAGCGATTGAGATATTGATGTCCTTTTTCTGGATTATCTTATCTCCTGCCCACATCGAATTGATCTGCGGGAATTCTTTTAGTGATTCTACAACAGCCTTGATAAAGAAAGGCAAGAACGTAAGGTTATACCCTTCTTTTGTTTTAAAATCACCTTTTACAGAATTACGATATTCTACTAAGTTCGTTACATCCACTTCAACCATCGTCCATGCATGAGGTGCTTCGTGCTTTGAGCGGACCATGTTTTGAGCGATCGCTTTACGGATACCTGATACCGGAATCTCAATATCACCAGGCATTGTGTCTATAGAGACCGGCTTTAATGCTGGCGCTGGTTGTTGAGGTTGAGCCGTTTCTTGAGAAGAAGCAGGTGCTTCAGAAACAACTTCTCTAGCTGGCTTGTTTTCTTTCGTAGGAATCTGACCGGAATCAATGATCTTTTGAAGATCTTTTCGAGTGATTCTTCCGCTTTGTCCTGATCCCTCTACTTGGTCTAGATCGATGCCATGTTCAGATGCCATTCGTACTACTGCTGGTGAAAAACGTCCTCTCGCCACTCGATCGACGTTCGGTGCAGGCTTAGCAGAATTCGAACTCTGTGATGTTGAAGAAGATGCTGTTTCAGCAGGCTTGTCTTCTGTTGAAGATGCTGGTGCACTTCCTCCGCTTTCTCCTTCTGTTTCGATATAGCAGATCAACTCGCCAACTGAAAGTGTATCTCCTTCGCCAGCAACCAGTTCTTTTATCGTTCCAGAAAAAGATGATGGAACTTCTGCGTTAACTTTATCTGTCATCACTTCAGCCAATGGATCGTATTTTTTTACCGTATCACCCGGCTGAACGAGCCATTTACTGATCGTACCTTCTGTTACACTTTCCCCTAATTGGGGCATAGTAATTTTTTCTGTAGCCATTAAAGTCCCCTCCTATTGTTAAAATGCCGCAAGATCTCTCATGGCTTTTTCTACTTTGTCAGGATTAACCATAAAATGCTTTTCCATCGTTGGTGCATATGGCATCGCCGGTACATCTGGTCCAGCTAGACGTTGAACAGGAGCATCTAATTCGAACAAGCAATTTTCCGCGATGATGGCTGAAACTTCGCTCATGATGCTTCCTTCCTTGTTGTCTTCAGTTACAAGAAGCACTTTACCTGTTTTGGAAGCTGCTTCAATGATCGCTTCCTTATCCAACGGATACACAGTACGAAGATCAAGAATATGAGCTGAAATTCCGTCTTTTTCAAGCTTTTCAGCCGCTTGAAGGGCAAAGTGTACACATAATCCGTATGTAATAACGGTAATATCTTCACCTTCACGCTTCACATCCGCTTTTCCGATAGGCAGTGTATATTCTTCACTCGGCACTTCACCTTTGATCAGTCGGTAAGCACGTTTATGCTCAAAGAAAAGAACAGGATCTTCATCACGGATCGCAGACTTCAATAGTCCTTTTACATCATAAGGCGTAGAAGGCATAACAATTTTTAAGCCTGGTACGTTTGCGAATAGCGCTTCAACAGATTGTGAGTGATAAAGCGCACCATGTACTCCACCGCCATATGGAGCACGAATCGTAATCGGGCACGTCCAATCATTGTTCGAACGGTAGCGGATCTTAGCAGCTTCAGAAACAATCTGGTTAACTGCTGGCATGATAAAGTCAGCAAACTGCATTTCTGCAATCGGACGCATTCCATACATGGCCGCACCGATACCTACTCCTGCAATAGCAGACTCTGCGAGTGGAGCATCGATAACTCTCTCTTCTCCAAACTCTTCGATCAACCCAGTCGTCGCACGGAAAACTCCTCCGCGTACACCAACATCTTCACCTACTACAAATACTCGCTTATCACGTTGCATCTCTTCGCGAATCGCTTGTGTTACAGCATCAATATATGAAATTACCGGCATCTCGTTTTCCCCCTTTACTCTGCGTATACATGAAGAAGTGCGCTTTCAGGATTAGCATATTTTGCGTTCTCTGCATATTCTGTAGCTTCGTCCACTTCTTTTTGAATTTCGTCTAAGATCTGTTTTTCTATTTCTTCTGTTAAGATACCATTCTCTTTTAAGTAAGCAGCAAACGTATGAATCGGATCTTTTGCTTTCGCTTCTTCTACCTCTTCACGAGTTCTATACGCACGATCATCATCATCTGATGAGTGAGGCGTTAAACGATACGCTACTGTCTCAACTAAAGTAGGACCTTCACCACGTCGACCGCGATCAGCAGCTTCTTTTACAGCTTCATAAACAGCTAGTGGGTCATTCCCATCCACTGTTACGCCTGGCATACCATAACCGATCGCACGGTCAGAAACGTTCACACAAGCTAGCTGTTTAGAGATTGGAACCGAGATTGCGTATTTGTTGTTCTCACACATAAAGATAACAGGAAGTTTATGAACAGAAGCAAAGTTTGCTCCCTCATGGAAATCTCCCTGGTTTGAAGATCCTTCACCAAACGTTGTGAACGTTACGAGGTCTTTCCCTTCCATTCTTCCACCAAGTGCGATTCCTACAGCATGAGGAACCTGAGTTGTAACAGGCGAAGAACCTGTTACGATGCGAAGCTTTTTAGAACCAAAATGCCCTGGCATCTGGCGACCGCCGCTGTTAGGATCTTCCGCTTTGGCAAAACCAGAAAGCATAAGATCTCTCGCTGTCATACCAAACTGTAAAACAACACCCATGTCTCGGTAGTACGGCAACACAAAATCTTTCTCATTATCTAGAGCCATCGCTGCACCAACTTGTGCTGCTTCTTGACCTTGACACGAGATAACGAAAGGAATCTTTCCAGCGCGGTTTAATAACCACATACGCTCATCAATTTTTCTTGCTAATAACATCGTTCTATACATATGGATTACATCTTCATTGGTTAAGCCTAATTGTTCGTGACGTAATTCTGCCATTTGTTTTACCTCCTTAGAAATGGATCGCTTTTCCTTCAACAGCCAACGCTGCTTCACCAAATACTTCTGATAGAGATGGATGTGGATGGATGGTATGACCCATCTCCCACGGAGTTGCATCTAAAACTTTCGCTAAGCCAGCTTCAGAGATCATATCCGTTACGTGAGGTCCGATCATATGAACGCCTAAAAGATCATCGTTATCTTTATTTGCTACGATCTTAACAAACCCATCACTTTCACCATATACAAGAGCTTTTCCTATCGCTTTAAAAGGAAACTTTCCGACTTTTACGTTAAAGCCTTGATCTTTTGCCTGTTTCTCAGTAAGACCGACACTTGCCATCTCTGGACTTGAATAGATACATTTCGAAATATTATCGTAGTTGATCGGCTCAGGATTCAGGTTAGAGAGGTGTTCTACGGCTGTAATCCCCTCATGCGAAGCTACATGCGCAAGCTGAAGACCCCCGATTACATCACCAATCGCATAAATGTGACTCTCTGCGGTTTGGAAATATTCATTCGTCTGAATGTATCCGTTTTCAACTTTAATGATAGTGTTTTCTAAACCGATACCTTCTGAGTTCGCCATGCGTCCTACAGAAACGAGCATCTTATCAGCATTAAATTGTTTTGTCTCGCCTTTATGTTCAGCCGAGATCATTACGCCTTCGCCTTTTTCTAAAGTATCAGGAAGGACTTTTGCACTCGTTACGAGCTTGATGCCTTTTTTCTTAAGAACGCGTGCTGCTTCTTTCGAAATCTCTTCGTCTTCTGTCGGTACGATTCTATCAGCATATTCTAGAACCGTTACTTCCACTCCAAGATCATTGAGCATAGACGCCCATTCAATCCCGATTACTCCCCCGCCAACGATGATGATTGATGATGGCAAATTCTCCATCTGGAGTGCTTCATCACTAGACATAACATGAGTACCGTCGATCTCTAATCCTGGTAATGAACGCGGTCTAGAACCTGTTGCAATAATTACGTTCTGCGGGATAAGAATTTCATTTTCAGTACCATCATTAAACTCAACGGATATCGTACCTGGCATCGGAGAAAAGATGGAAGGTCCTAGAATACGACCGATTCCTTCATAGACTTCGATCTTTCCTTTTTTCATCAAACTTTGTACACCCATGTGCAGTTGATTAACAATTGATTGCTTACGTTCTTGCATCTTTGAAAAGTTCAAGCCTAGTCCTTCTATATCAACACCAAAGTCTGCAGCTTTTTTAGCTGTTTTGTAAACTTCAGCACTTCTTAATAAAGCTTTACTTGGTATACAACCTCTATGTAAGCAAGTACCCCCAAGCTTTCCTTTTTCAACAACCGCAACGGTTTTTCCTAATTGAGCAGCTCGGATGGCAGCTACATAGCCGCCAGTCCCTCCGCCCAATATGACCAAATCAAAGTCTTTTGACATCGCTCATATCTCCTTTTGCTGTTAGTTAATCCAGTGACACTCTAGCAATCGTTTTTCCTCCCGGATAAATCTTTGCTGTTTCTTCTTCTCGTAATACACGAAGGCCACCTTCTGCTAACGCTTGAAGCTCATTCTCTCCCGGCTGAATGATACAATCTGAAATCCACTCAACGCGGTCTGTTATCTTCTTAACAAATTCTTTTCCAAAAGCAAGACCGCCTGTTAAGATGATCGCATCAACTTGTCCATAGAGAACGGTACTTGCTGATCCGATCTCTTTAGCGACTTGATAAGCCATCGCGTCATAGATAAGCTCTGCTTTTTTATCACCGTTCTCGATTCTTTCCTCAACGGTCCTTGCATCGTTTGTTCCCAGGTAAGCAACAAGACCACCTTGCCCAACAAGCTTCTTCATTACTTCTTCTGCGTAATATTCGCCAGAGAAGCAGAGTGATACCAAGTCACCTATCGGAACAGTGCCTGCACGCTCAGGAGAGAACGGTCCCTCTCCATGTAGTCCGTTGTTTACATCGATCACTCTGCCATCCTTGTGGACACCTACCGTGATCCCTCCGCCCATGTGAACGACAATAAGACGAAGAGCGTCATAAGATTTATTCAACTGTTTCGCAACACGTCGCGCAACAGCCTTTTGATTCAACGCGTGAAAAATACTCTTTCTTTCCATTTCAGGGACACCTGAAATTCTTGCGATCTCATCCATCTCATCGACTACAACCGGATCTACGATAAAAGATGGAATGTTCAGACCTTCTGCTATTTCAAATGCCAGGATTCCACCTAAATTCGAAGCGTGTTCACCAGCGTAACCATTTTTCAGATCCTTAAGCATCGGTTCATTGACGCTGTAAGTTCCACCTTCGATCGGTCTTAACAAACCACCGCGGCCGACTACACAACTCAGCTTTGAAATATTGATGCCTTCGTGATCTAAGGCTTCTAAGATCGTTTCTTTTCTAAAAGTGTACTGATCAATAACAGAATCAAACGAATGGATGGTTTCTGTATCGTGACGAATCGTTTTTTCAAATACTGGCCGTTCGTTATCGAAAATTCCAATCTTAGTAGAGGTTGACCCCGGATTGATCACTAGTATGCGATATTCTTTTTGATGCACGTTTCAAACCTCCATTGATACGAACTCTTAACGAGATCGGTTTGACAGGATATGTCTTTCATTTAATAAGAACTGACTTCTAGACATTCTCATGCGTTCGATACGCTCTTCTGCAAGACGATCAGCAGCAAGATATGTTGGAATGTTATCACGCTTTGAAATCTCAATAACACTCGCGATGTTGTCATAAATCGTTTCTACTTTTTTCATAGCACGATCACGGTTATAGCCGTTAAGCTCATCCGCTACATTGATTACTCCACCAGCGTTGATTACATAGTCAGGTGCATAAACGATTCCCATCTCATGAATCGCATCACCGTGACGTGTTTCTTTCAGTTGGTTGTTAGCAGCTCCTGCAATAACTTTAGCTTTGATCTGTGGAATCGTATCGTCGTTAATAATAGCTCCTAGTGCACATGGAGCAAAGATATCGCAATCTACGCTGTAAATCTCATCAATTTCTACTGCTTTTGCGCCAAAATCTTCAACTGCACGTTGAACAGCTTCTTTATTGATATCTGTAACGATCAATGATGCACCTTCTTCGTGAAGGTGTTTACATAGTGTGTAAGCAACATGTCCAACACCTTGAACAGCGATCACTTTTCCTTCTAGAGAATCTGTTCCAAACGCTTCCATTGCTGCAGCTTTCATACCGCGGTATACACCGTAAGCTGTTACTGGTGATGGATTTCCACTTGAACCGAAAGCAGGTGATACACCTGTTACGAATTGTGTTTCTTGATAGATAAGATCCATGTCTTCAACCGTTGTACCAACATCTTCTGCTGTAATATAACGTCCATTAAGTCCTTGAATATAACGACCGAACGCACGGAACATTTCTTCGTTTTTGTCTTTCTTAGGGTCACCAATGATTACTGTTTTTCCGCCTCCAAGATTCAAACCTGCAGCTGCGTTCTTATAAGTCATGCCTTTAGCAAGTCTAAGTGCATCTTCAATCGCTGCATCTTCAGTCTCGTATGTCCACATTCTTGTTCCGCCTAGTGCAGGACCAAGTGTCGTATCGTGAATACAGATAATTGCTTTTAGACCAGATTGTTTATCTTGGCAGATCACCATTTGCTCATAATCGTAAGTTTCCATATATTTAAAAATTTCCATAGTGTTTTCCTCCTAAGATTTAATTATCAGTGATGACTGAGTTTACAGCTAAAGCGATAGAATAATATTTACTTTCTGCTGAATCAGCTCGGGATGTTAAAACGATCGGCGCTTTAGCACCACAGATCACAGCTCCAACTTTCGCACGAGCAAAATAGATCAGCGATTTATACAGTACATTTCCCGTTTCAATATTTGGAACGAGAAGGATGTCTGCATCACCTGCAACACTTCCTGTAATCCCTTTATGAGCTGCAGCTTCCTTCGAAATTGCATTATCTAAAGCCAATGGACCTTCAACGATACCGCCTGTAATTTGATCCCTAAGATTCATAACAGTTAGACTCGCTGCATCCAATGTGGCTTGCATAGCAGGATTAACGTTCTCTACAGCTGCAAGCACAGCCGCTTTAGGAACCTTCACTCCAGTTTTAGCCGCAAAATCAATAGCATTTTGTAGAATCTGTACTTTTTGATTAAGGTCAGGCTCTATGTTCATGGCAGCATCTGTGATGAAGATCAACTTTTCAAAACCTTCTACTTCGAATGCAGCAACATGAGATAACACTTTGCCTGTACGCAGACCAAATTCTTTATTTAAGACTGCTTTTAAAAGAGCAGAAGTTGAGATAAGCCCTTTCATCAAAATATCAGCGTCTTCATCATGGACAGCTTTTACCGCCATTAATGCAGCTGAAGATGTATCGGTAGCTACAACTTTTATTCCATCCAACGGAATATCTGCATTTCTTTCTAACCAGTCAGAAATTTTGTTGCCGTTTCCAAACAGAATAAAATGGGCGAGCCCCTCTTTATATGATTTCAGTATGCTTTCCAAAACCTCCTGATCCCCAGCTTCTGCCACTGCGATGACTGGTTTCTCTTGTTGATGTTTGGCTTGGCTCACCAAGTTTTGTAAACGCATGCTATCCCCCCTTGTTAACCGCCTAATTATCTATGCAATTTTCATGCCAACTATTTAACATGCTAAAAATGTAGTAATTATATTTCAACTATGCAGTAAACTGCAAATACATTGCAAGAATTTGCATGAAATTATTTGCGCAGTTTTTCATCAAGATCATATTTTTCTAATTTATAATAAAAATTTCTAAGTGAAATACCTAATGATTTAGCTGTTTTCGTTTTATTGCCGCGAAACCTCTCTATAGCTTCTGTTAAAATACGCTTTTCAACCGCATCCATTTGCTCAGCCAAAGTCTTTTCAACATCAGACTCATCGGGCATATCTTGCAGATGAACATTCTCTTTTTTTGGTGGTTCTAAAGATAGCAGCGAAATATGACTTCGATTGATCTGTGTATCAGTATGACTCATATGGATGATCGCTCTACCTAGAACGTTTTCAAGCTCTCTAACATTTCCCGGCCAATGATAGGCTAATAAAAAAGCTTCGGCATCCTTATTGATAAAGTCAATGTTTCTCCCATAATCTTGATTTAACTTTTGCAGAAGGTGATAAGCTAAAAGTAAAATATCATTGTTTCTTGCTCTTAATGGCGGAATATAAATTGGCATCCTGTTCAATCTGTAGTACAAATCCTGCCTGAACGTGCCATCAGCGATCATTTTTTCAAGGTTAACATTGGTTGCGGCGATAACACGCACATTGATCGGAATCGCTTTTGTGCCACCAACACGTCTGATTTCATTTTCTTGCAACACGCGCAACAGTTTAGCTTGTGTGTTCTGCGACAACTCTCCCACTTCATCTAAAAAAATACTCCCACCGTTCGATTCTTCAAAAAGCCCTCTTTTACCGCCTCTTAATGCACCCGAAAAAGCTCCTTCTTCATAACCAAACAGTTCGCTCTCTAACAAAGATTCAGATAGCGCTGCACAGTTGACACGTATAAACTTGTTAAACTTTCTGCTACTTGCATTATGTATCGCATGAGCAAAAAGCTCTTTCCCTGTTCCAGATTCACCGCGAAGCAGAACAGTAGCTGGAGTAGAAGCCGCAAGCTTAGCCTGATCGATCGCAAAATTCATCTCTTCTGACGTACCGATAATATCTTCAAAGGAATATTTTGCTTCAAGTGTACGAATGATCTGTCTTGCTCTGTTCAATTCTTCTGTAAGTCCTTTAATTTCTGAAACATCGTGGATAACACCTACACTGCCTTTTAATAGGCCATCTACGATAACAGGGGCAACGTTTACGATTACATCTTTCCGGTTTGGCCCAACTCTTAATCGAGCACCTCTCACAGGCTTTCGTGTTTTTAGAACCTGCATATGAATACTTTCACCCTCAGATATATCAGTTGTTGCAGGTTTTCCGATCACTTGCTCTGCTGTGTAACCTGTGAGCTTTGTGTATGCAGGGTTGATCATAATGCCTTTTCCTTCTTCATCAACAACGGAAATAGCTTCTTCGGAAGATTGAATGATGGATCTTAACATCGTTTGTATGCTTTTTAAATTCGTTACTTCCTCTGCCAGATCAACAATTTCAGTTATATCTTTAAAGACGGCAAATGCACCCAGCTTTCGTCCTTCATTATTGAGGATAGGAGTGCGCGTTGTATAGATTTTCGTACCATTAGCTAAAATCTGTTCTTGGTTCACTTCTTCTATGCCTGAATCCATTACTCGCGGAAGCTGGCTGTTAGGCATTACTTCTAGAATAGACTTTCCAACAGCTTGCTCTTTCGATAAACCTGTCATTTTTTCAGCACTCTTGTTAAAAATAGTGATTGTTAGATCATGATCAATCACGATCATGCCATCGTGTGTGTTGTCTAATATGGTTTTGAGCTGCTGCAGATGCCCGAAATCTTTTTTATTATTTGTGTGGTTAGGAATGGATAACAGAAATCGAAATTGAGAAGTAGTCAATTTCCCTGACGTAGGATACTTATTCTCATATAACCAATCTGCGCTTTCTTTAAGAGAATCCGAATAAACAATAACGTCTATCTCTTCATTTGGCGCCGAAGAATATGTAATTATTGGATTGTTATCCAAACTGGCCGGCAACGATTGAAGAGATCCTTGCAAAATAGCTACAAGTTCAAAAAGTTCAGATTGATTAACCAGTTGAACCAGTTCAGATTCTTCTTGTGCTGTCAGCAATATGATCCTTTGCAACAATTAACCCACCTTTCCATTATAACATGCAATATTTTTCACATGTTTATCATAGCTCACTATGAAAGGGTTTGCAAACTTATTTTACATCGACAATAATTTTAACTTTATGTACAATAAGACTTGTAGAGGAGTGAATTCTTCATGAGCAGATATGCAGCATTGGTAATAGTTTTGATCCCTGGAATCATGGCCGTGATGGGCATCAAATGGATGAGAGACACGTTGTTTGGAGTTTTGCAGTTTCCGTTTCCGTTCTTATGGCTACAATTCATCGCTGGGTTGTTAAGCTTCTTAGCAGGTTTAGCTTTTGTAGGCGGATTTATCTTTTATAGAGACCGCAAAAGAAATAAAGTTCAGTTAAAATATAGAAAAAAATAACCATCTCTCATACTTGAGAGATGGTTATTTTTAAGTAAGTATTTATGCCATGACCTTATGTTCGATTCTTAGTTTATCTGCGACCATCGCGATGAACTCTGAATTCGTTGGCTTCGCTTTTGACATGGATACTGTATAGCCGAACAGTGATGAGATGCTATCGATGTTTCCACGGCTCCATGCAACTTCAATAGCATGGCGTATAGCGCGTTCTACACGACTTGATGTTGTATTGAATTTTTTTGCGATATCAGGATACAGAACCTTTGTGATTGATCCTAATAATTCAATATCGTTGTAAACCATTGAGATCGCTTCTCTTAAATACATGTAACCTTTAATATGAGCAGGAACTCCGATCTCATGAATGATACTTGTAATACTCGCATCCAAATTGCGCGGTTTATTATTAATTGTTGATTGGAAGTTGTTTCGACTATTTCCGGATGCGCGTTGTACAGTTGACTTTTCTGATCCACAGATTTGACGGATCTGACTCGCTAGATTGTCCATATCGAATGGTTTTAAGATAAAGTATGAAGCACCTAAGTCTACGGCTTTTTTCGTAACATCTTCCTGACCAAATGCTGTTAACATGATAACATTCGGCTGAGGAAGATCATCACTAGATCTGATCTTTTCAAGCACAGCTAATCCATCTAAATGAGGCATGATAATATCTAGAACTAAAACATCAGGATCTTTATTCTCTAAAACGGATAAGCATTCTTGACCGTTGTAAGCAACCCCGATTACCTCCATATCATCTTGACTTGAAAGATACTCCCTCAAAAGACTAATCAGTTCACGGTTATCATCAGCTAGACAAACTTTAATTTTTTGCACCATCATTTCCTCCCCATCCAACAATTTCTTGTTTTTCCCAATGTAATATTTCAACAATAAATCTTAAATCCCTTTATTTTGTTTTAAATTTTTTAAAATTATTTTGTTTTTGTAGCAGATAGAGCTGTTATCTTCAATTTACTTTGAATTTCGACAGTTATTGTATTCCCAACATGCAGATTTGTCGAATTTTCTTTATATCCCTCATTATACAAAATTTTCATAGGATTGTCTAAATTATCTAAAATTAAATGAATGATTCCACAGGGCAAGTGGTGAAAACCCTGAATCTTTCCTTAATCAAAGTAACTTGTCTATAGTTTATATCGTTTATAAAATAAAATTGAGAAGTCCTGGTGCTAACCGATGAAACCATAATAGTACAACTGCCAGGTATAATAAAAAACCGGTAAAATTCTACCGGTTTTCGGTTTAACTCGCTTGTTTTGTGTCTTTATAGATATCTACTCCGGCTTCGTCTAGCATCCATTCGATATGAACGCCGTAACCAGATGTTGGATCATTTACAAACACATGTGTAACTGCTCCAATAATTCTTCCGTTCTGTATGATTGGGCTGCCGCTCATTCCTTGCACGATTCCCCCGGTAATTTTTAAAAGTTCTGGATCTGTAATTTTAATGACCATTCCTTTTGTTGCGGGAAATTTTTGCGGAACAGAGCTTACAACATCAACTTCAAATTCTCGTACCTTTGAACCGTTAACGACAGTTAAAATCTTCGCTGGTCCCTCTTTTACTTGATGAGATAGGGCAATAGGCAACGGTTTATTCCAGTCACCGTTCGATAACGTATCATTTAATTTACCAAAAATACCAAATGGACTGTTTTTTGATATATCCCCTAAGACTCTTTGGTCTTTGGAAAAACGCGCTAACTTTTCTCCTGGATGACCATTCGAACCTTTTTCAATGGAGGTTACGGTAGAACCAAGGATTTCTCCGTTGTTTACCTTTATAGGTTTTTTAGTATCCATATCTGAAATCACATGACCTAGTGCACCATACTTAAATGACGCAGGATCAAAAAAGGTTAGCGTACCCACACCTGCTGCTGAATCACGAATGTATAGTCCTATACGATAAGACTGGTCATTCTTGTCCTGCAGAGGAGTAAGTGTTTTATGAAATGTCTTACCGTCTCGAATGATGGTTACATCTAAAGGGTTTCGAGTTTCCCCAGATTGTTTAACAAATGGGCTTACATCTCCCATTTTTTTAATATTTTTTCCGTTAATTTTGGTAATAATATCTCCTACTTGAATATCGGCTATTTCACCTGGAGACTGTTTTCCTGCTGTTGTGTTTACAAGATGATGCCCAACAATCAATACCCCTAGAGTATTTAACTTAACTCCTATTGATTGTCCACCAGGCACAACTTTAAGATCAGACAACACTTTTACATTCATCTTTTTTATGGGAAAACTTGCTGCTTCGAGAGTTGCCATGCTATCACCGTTTGTTTTGGCTTGTATCGAAACTTTATGTTCGCTTTCCATTGCAGTCGTATAAATATTTGTTTCTTCCTGATTCATATTTGTTCCAACAGGAAGGGCTTGTATCACATGCTGTCCTTCAAAAAAGGTAAACGATTCTGGCAGTGATACATACTCACGCACAGGAGACAAAAAACCGATTCCCACTAAACTTCCAAGGAGAATAACGCCGATCATTCGCCGAAGTAAATCCTTATACATCATACACTCTCCTCGCTCCAAGCTCACACCCTCACCATGGCTGTACCTTTAATTTAGCCTACGGACCTTGAGTTTATAACCAAGAAAAAAGAAAAAGCTATTCCTTAAATGGATAGCTTTTTCATGAATAAAGTTTATGATGTCTTTTTGATGGACGCTGCAAGCTCTAACAATTCCTTAGCATGCTGCCTTGTAAGATCTGTAATTTCAACACCTGAGATCATTCTGCCTATTTCATTTACTTTTTCATCCGTTTTTAACGTAAGAACCTTCGTAACTGTTCTTCCTTGTAACGTATCTTTAGAGATGTGTAGATGCGTATCTGACATTGCTGCAACTTGTGGAAGGTGAGAGATACAAAGCACTTGTGAACCAACAGAAACTCTGTAGATCTTTTCCGCTATTGCTTGAGCGACTCGTCCAGAAACTCCAGTATCAACTTCATCAAATATTATCGCGGTAATTCCTTGATTTTCTGAAAAAATCGTTTTTAGGGCTAATATGATCCTTGAGAGCTCACCACCTGATGCCACTTTAGATAACGGTTTAAGGGGCTCACCAGGATTTGGTGATATATAAAATTCTACAGAATCCAATCCAGTTCTCAAAAACTGATTATCCTCAATTCGCTTCATCACGACTTCAAACTTGGTTTTTTCCATATAAAGTTCTTTTAGCTGTTGCTGAATGCTGTTTTTTAAGACTTTTGCGGTCTCCGCTCTCTTTTTCGTCAGCTTCTTCCCTGAAATCTCAAGTTTAGCGACAAGCTTATCCTGCTTCTTTTTGAGTTCTTCGATATGATTATCTTTATTTTGAATAAGTTCTAACTCTTTTTTTATCTTTTCACTATAATGGATCATTTCTTTTACAGAAGAACCATATTTTCGTTTAAGTTTACTTAATTCGTCGAGACGCGACTCAATGCTGTTGAGCCTTTCCGGATTGTATTCTAATGAATCAAACATATCCCGAATCTTATATGTAAGCTCCTCAAGGACATAGAAGCTGTTGCCAAATTGCTCTTCGTCAGCTTTTAATGATTCATCAAGTGCTGCGACTTGCGAGAAATCAGCTAACGCACTTGAGACTAACTCCAGTGCCTTACCTTCACCATAAAGATTATGGTATGCATCCTGAAGAGAGCCATGAATTCTTTCAAAGTTCGAAAGCATACGTTTTTCTTCTTCTAGCTTAACATCCTCATCAGGAATGAGATTGCTACCTGCAATTTCTTGATATTGATATTCGAGGAGATCTATTCTTTGTGCGATCTCTTGTTCATTTCTAGAAAGCTCAGAAAGCTGCTTATTGATTTCTTTATAATCTCGGAACGTTTGTTCATACGTGTTTAATTCTTTTTTAAAACCATTATCACCAAAACTATCGAGTAAAAAAAGATGTTTATCAGGCTGCATCAAATATTGTGTTTCATGCTGTCCATGAATATCTACTAATGCCTGTCCGATTTCTTTCAGAACAGACAGCGTAACAAGCTTTCCGTTTACTCTGCAAATGCTTTTTCCGTTCTCTGTTATATCCCTTTTAAGCACAACCATCTCATCTTCATCCGAAATCGTAATACCAAATTCCTCACATTTATCGTAAACACGATGACCTGGATGGATATGGAACAAGCCTTCAATCTCTGCTTTTTGAGTTCCATAGCGCACAAATTCTGTAGAACCTCGGCCGCCGATCAAAAGTCCGATCGCATCTATGATGATGGATTTACCTGCTCCTGTTTCACCCGTTAATACGGTTAATCCTTTTTTAAAAGAAACACTCAAAGAATCAATAATAGCAAAATTACGAATACTTAATTCTGCCAGCAATTACATCACACCTTATTTTAAAAATTACAGCATATCTAAAAAGCGCTGCGATACATCAGAACTAACTTCTTTTGAACGACAAATAATTAAGATTGTATCATCGCCACAAATCGTTCCCATTAAATCTTCCCAATCTAGCTTATCGATCAACGCTCCAATGGCATTTGCATTACCTGGAAGTGTCTTCATAATGATTAGGTGATCTGCATAATCAATGCTAATAAAGCTGTCAGTTAACGTTCTTTTTAATTTTTGCAGCGGATTAAACCTTTGGTCAGCCGGAAGACTGTATTTATAGCGACCATCGTTCATTGGTACTTTCACAAGATGCAATTCTTTAATATCTCTGGAAACTGTTGCTTGAGTCACATTAAAGTTTGCTTTCTTCAGAAGTTCCACCAAGTCGTCTTGTGTTTCAATATCATGATTGCTGATCATTTCACGTATTTTTATATGTCGTTGTCCTTTATTCACTCGTGATTCCACCTCAATTTGCACTGTCACATTCTGCCTTTATCTTATACTATTGTGCATAGGATGTAAATTTTTCATTTATAGAATAATAAAAAGAGCGAGTAAATGTTATTCTCGCTCTTTCTTTAATGTTTCATGAGCAGACTTAACAACTTCCTCAATATGTTCTGAAGTTATTGTTTGAGAGTCCTCACTATTCATTTTTCCATGCATTAGAAACTCAATGTTACCATCCCCACCAGTTATAGGTGAAAAGGACAAAGCAACAGGATTAATTCCCGTTTTGCGGGCAAAATCAGTAATCTCTTCGATCACACGTTTATGGACTTTCGAATCTCTAACGATTCCCTTCTTCCCGACTTCTTCACGCCCTGCTTCAAACTGAGGCTTGATCAAAGCGATCACATCTCCAGTTGGCATAAGCTGAGTCAACACAGGAAGTATAATTCGTAGAGAAATGAACGAGACGTCAATCGTTGCAAAGTGAGGAATCCCATGTTGGAGCTGATCAGGTGTTACATACCTAAAGTTTGTTCTTTCCATCACAGCTACTCTAGAGTCATTTCTTAGCTTCCATGCTAGTTGATTGTAGCCAACATCAATCGCATAAATATAGGAGGCTCCGTTTTGAAGAGCACAATCCGTAAATCCACCTGTTGAAGCTCCTATATCCATTCCAATCTTTTCTTTAACTTCAAAATCAAAGATCTGAAGTGCCTTTTCAAGCTTAAGTCCGCCCCTTCCTACATAAGGAATGACATCACCTTTAACTTGAAGAGGCGCATCTTGCTCTATCTTTTCTCCTGGCTTATCCATTCGGTTCGTTCCTGAATACACGAGGCCTGCCATAACAGAACGTTTGGCTTTTTCTCGTGTTTCACAAAGTCCTCGATTGACAAGCAGTACATCTACACGTTCTTTTTTCATGTAAGAAGACCCTTTTCTGCCTTTCTTTTAACAAGTGCTTTCACACGTTCAACTAGATCAGGTGTTGTGATCCCGATCTCTTCTAACAGTTTTGTTACGCTGCCATGCTCGATAAAGCAATCTGGTATACCCATACGGTCGATAATAACATTTGCCTGATGATCAGCCGCATGTTCTAAAACCGCACTTCCAAACCCACCTTGCAGAACAGCCTCTTCCAGAGTCAAAACAGGCATGTTTTCCGCGTAGAGTTCTTTTAGCATTTTTGAGTCAAGCGGTTTAATAAAACGGGCGTTGATCACGCGTGCTGAGACACCTGATTTAGCAAGTATTTCCCAAGCCTCTAGAGCCATTGGAATCGTCGTTCCAAACGTTAAAATCGCAACGTCGTCTCCCTCTTTAAGCACTTCCCATGATCCAATCGGGATGTTTTCAAACTCTTCATCCATCGGTACACCTGAACCGTTACCTCTAGGGAATCTAATCGCAATTGGACCATCTTCATACTTAAGAGCAGAGTAAACCATATGCTGAAGCTCATTTTCATCTTTTCCCATCATCAATACCATATTTGGAATATGACGCAAGAAAGCAATATCAAATACACCTTGGTGCGTTTCTCCATCAGCACCAACTAGACCTGATCTATCTATTGTGAAAACAACATTTAAATTTTGCCTCGCTACATCATGAACAACTTGATCGTAACCACGCTGTAAGAACGTAGAATAGATCGATAAAACAGGCTTCATATTCTGTGTCGCAAGTCCAGCTGCCATTGTTGTTGCATGCTGTTCAGCAATCCCAACATCAAATAAGCGATCTGGGAACGCTTTGCCGTAATCTGTTAACTTAGAACCTATGGTCATGGCAGGTGTAATTACTGCAATCCGATCATCTTTATGTGAAAGAGTCTCTAGTGTTTTACTAACAACTCCGCTATAAGAAGGCCCTACTTGCTGTGGTTTGATCTGTTCACCTGATTCAATCTTATAAGGACCTACACCATGCCAGCTGTCTTTTTTATCACTTTCAGCAGGTTCATATCCTTTTCCTTTTTTCGTAAGAACGTGAATGATCACAGGACCTTTTGTCTTCTTCGCATATGTTAGATTTTCGATAAGATCGTCCACATCATGACCATCTACTGGACCTAGATAAGTGTAGCCTAATTCCTCAAAAAACATGCCGGATACTAACAAGTACTTCAAGCTGTCTTTAACACGTTCTGCAGTTGCGGCTAATTTTCCGCCAAACGCAGGTATCTTACGGATCAATGATTCTAGTTCATCTTTTGCTTTGTTGTATTTTCTAGCTGTTCTCATACGTCCTAAAACGTTGTGAAGAGCTCCTACATTTGGTGCGATAGACATTTCGTTGTCGTTTAGTACAACGATTAAGTCTTTCTTTTCATGACCAATATGGTTGAGCGCTTCTAAAGCCATACCACCAGTTAAAGCACCATCGCCAATAACCGCAAGAACTTTATCATCTGTTTTCTTGAGGTCTCTAGCGATCGCCATACCCATTGCAGCGGAAAGTGACGTTGAACTGTGCCCCGTCTCCCAAACATCATGTTCGCTTTCAATTCTCTTTGGAAAACCACACAGACCTTTATACTGACGAAGAGTATCAAACTGAGATGCTCTTCCCGTAAGGATCTTGTGCACATAAGCTTGATGACCAACATCCCAAATAAACTTATCTTTAGGACTGTCAAAGACTTTATGCATAGCTAGCGTTAGTTCTACAACGCCAAGATTAGGACCAAGATGTCCTCCTCTAACTGAAAGTTTTTCAATTAGAAAAGAACGGATTTCGGCAGCTAATGTATTTAATTGTTCAGTTTCATACGTTTTTAAAAACTGAGGATCTTGAATTTCTTCCAGGTTCATGGAATATGCCTCTCTTTCCATTAACGCCTTTTCTTCTCTCTTTTAGCAGGCGATAGCAGTTTAATTCTTAATTTTTCCTCTAAAAAATATAATAAACGCCCAACCTGAAAAATAATAAAGGTTGAGTGGTTGATTGCATATGATTTCCCTAATGCTTTGCCTCCTACTGTAAGTGCAGCCACTATACTAGTGAAGATGATCGAGATCAAATACTCAGAGTTTGACCCAGAACTATTTCCCATAGAAAGTGTAAGTTCTACTACAACTGCAGCAGATGCTGTTCCGCTAACGATTCCAGAGATATCACCGATAACATCGTTACAAAAATTCGCTACGCGATCTGCGTTCCTTGTAATGATTATAGCATGTCTCGCTCCGGGAACCTTCTCGGATGCCATCGCATGAAACGGAACTTCTTTTGCAGCTGTGGATGCTACACCAACGATATCAAACAGAACCCCCGTTAGTACGATTAGAAAGACGATTCCCATCCCTATCGCCCACGAAACTCCATTTAACAAAAAAGAGGATACAACTGTAAAAATAGCCGCTAACACAAGAGTGATAACGGCAATGCTTGTACTCCATTTGAGTGTTTTAGTAAAGGAATGCTTCATGCATAACTCCTCACTTTTTGGTCACTTTATGTAATAGGGAGTGGTCACCTTATTAAGTAAAGACTGCGGCTTAGGTCCAGTAGGTTTTCCCAGAAGAGTACGAAATGTCGCCATGTTCGCGGTTTCCCTTTACTCTCTTCTTAACGCTGTCGCCAAACGTTAGACTAGATTACCACTTAGTCCGCACTATAATCCCTAAAAGGTGTCAGGGCAGAACAGTCTAGGAGTTTTCCTCAACAGCCTCGCGCACATTCCCTAGCCTCTTTTGCAGAGAAGATTTCATATGGTATAAAGCTCAAAATCAGCGGCCAACCGATACAGGCTTTTCACACCATAATCCCCTCAAGCTCCACTCAAGGCAGGCTACGCTGCTCGCCTTTTTTTCCTGTGAACAAGAAAATTAGCAAAGCAGGTTCAAACCCCATTTCGCAGTAAGGTCTTTTGAACACAAACCGCAAATATGGGGGCCTCCGCGGAAGAAGGGTCATCGCCCACATGCCATTGTGGATCGCCCTTCAACCTTAACTCCCAGCGATGACCCAAGGCTGGGCGCCTCAAGCCAATGCAAGGAACTTCATCGATGTGCCCTTTGGCGGATTTTTAGGCCCGCCTTCAGGAATGGGGGGCTGACTAGAATACTGCACCACTCCAAAGCAAATAATATCATATCATACTTCCAATTTTGCAACAATCTCTTAGTGGTTTCTTTTTATAATGTAGTCAGCAATGGACGCTAATATGCCTGTATTTCCATTGATCTTGTTTAAATGTTCCAAAGAAATATGTATATGATTTTCCATTTCTTTCTTTGCGCCATCAAGACCAAGAATCTTAGGATATGTCGTTTTCAAGTTCGCTTCATCGCTTCCAACAGGTTTACCTATTTCTTCTTGATTCCCTGTTACATCAAGGATGTCATCTTGAATCTGAAAAGCAATTCCGATATGTCGTGCATAGTTTGTAAGGTGCATTAGATCTTCATCAGAAGCTCCCGCTGCAATTCCCCCTATGATCACTGAACATTCTAGCATTTTACCAGTCTTTTTTTCATGAATGCTTTCTAACTCGGTTAACGTGAGGTCTCTGTTCTCTCCCTCTATATCTTCTACTTGACCACCGACCATACCTGTTGCTCCAGCAGCTTTTGATAAAACAGCGATCATTTGAACTTTTTGGTCAGATGTTAAAGAAGAGTTGTTCGTAATCAAGCTAAAGCTCTCGGTTAATAAAGCATCTCCTGCTAAAATTGCTTGAGCCTCTCCAAAAACTTTATGATTTGTGAGCTTCCCTCTTCTATAATCATCATTGTCCATCGAAGGAAGATCGTCATGAATTAAAGAATACGTATGAATAAACTCAATGGCACAAACAATATCAGCTATTTCTGCTGTATTCTTTTCAAAAGATTCCATAACGGCAAGAGCTAGAATCGGACGTATTCGCTTTCCACCTGCAGAAATAGAATATAACATCGATTTCTTTAATGTTTCTGGAGCATCTAGCTTACCCAAGTATCCGACCATCTGTTCTTCAACCAAAGATTTTTTATCTCGAAGATATTGTTCAAACGCTATCAATGATCTTCCTCCTGAATAGCAAATGGTTCTTCTTTTCCATCTTCATGCAGAATTGTATCCATCTTCTTCTCAACGTTCTGTAATTTTGTGTGACATAACTTCGAGAGCTTCATTCCTTGTTGATAAAGATCGATACTTTCTTCTAAAGGAACATCTCCCTGTTCAAGTTTTTCAACGATTTCTTCAAGCTGTACCATCGCTTCTTCAAATGTAATTTTGCTTGTTTTTTCAGTCATTCGTAAAAGACGCCTCCGTTCCAGTGATGTGACAATCAATCTGTCCATCTTTTAACTTTATCGTTAATGCATCTCCAGCCTTTACCTGTGAGACGGACTTAACCAATTCGCCTTTGCCTTGTTTATAGGTCAAGCTGTATCCTCTGTCCATAACTGCCAGAGGGTTAAGGGAAGAGAGCCTAGAGATCTTGTTAGAAAAATCCCTCTGGTGCTGCCTTACGTGACGGTTTGTTTCTTTTAGCAATGTCTTATGCAAAGAGACGACTCTTTCGTTTGCCTTTTGAAGCTGACCTCTAGGTGAAAACAATAAAAGTTGACGCTTCACTTGTGAGAGTTGATTCTGATGTTGATCTACAAAGCTCCCAACTGTACGTTTTAATTGATCCATACACCGATCAAGTTCTTGCTCTTTTTGTTTGATCAATTGTGTAGGGTATTTAAAAGCGTACGATTTTTGAAGACGTGATAAATGCTGTTGATGACCGGCTACGAACTCGTTCATCACTCTTTTTAGACGAACATTTCTTTGGAATAATCGATCTTTTAATTCATCTAGATGAGGTACAGCCATCTCAGCAGCAGCTGTTGGTGTTGGTGCTCTTAGATCTGCTACAAAATCTGAAATCGTAAAATCTGTTTCATGTCCTACAGCCGAAATAACCGGCAGATGTGATTGAAAAATCGCTCTTGCAACACTTTCTTCATTAAACGCCCATAGCTCTTCTATCGAACCTCCGCCACGTCCTACGATTAAAACATCTGAAGCATTCAAAGCATTCGCTTGTTCGATCGCGCGAACGATGGATGGAGCGGCCCCAGGTCCTTGAACAAGTACAGGATAGATCGTGACAGCAGCTAACGGAAACCTTCGTTTTATGGTAGTTACGATGTCTCTTACAGCAGCTCCTGTTGGTGAAGTGATCACACCAATCGTCGAAGGAAATTTAGGAAGCGGCTTTTTATGTATTGGATCAAAAAGCCCTTGTTGTTCTAACGTATTCTTTAAGTTTTCGTATGCTAAGAACAAGTTGCCAACGCCGTCTTGCTGCATGGTTCTGACATATAGCTGATATTGCCCTTGAGGCTCATATACAGAGAACGAACCTTGAATTAAAACGTTCATTCCTTCTTCAGGTTTGAAGTTTAAATATCTGTTGTTTCCTGCAAACATAACAGCCGAAACTCTGCTGTTTGCATCTTTTAACGTAAAATACAAATGCCCCCTGCTATGGAGCTTAACATTGGATAGCTCACCTTTTACCCAAACATCTTGTAAGTTACCGTCATTTTCAAATAGTCTCTTAATATACCGGGTTACAGCCGATATTGGAACATACCGATTGTTGTTCTGCATTAATGTACTTCCTTTAGCTTCTTTCTCCATTTCGAAGCAAGAACCGTATTGCTCATTAACATCGTGATCGTCATAGGACCAACGCCTCCTGGAACAGGAGTGATATGTTTTGCTTTAGGTTTAATAGCCTCATAGTCAACATCTCCACAAAGCTTTCCATCCTCTTTGCGATTTACACCTACGTCAATGACAACAGTACCTGCTTTAACCATATCTTCTGTAATAAGGTTCGGTTTTCCTACCGCCGCAATTAAAATATCAGCTTGTAATGTTTGTTCACGAAGATTTTTTGTTCTAGAGTGACAAAACGTTACCGTTGCATTTTCTTGCAAGAAAAGCTGACCAGCCGGCTTTCCAACGAGGTTACTTCTGCCTACAACTACCACATGTTTACCTGAGATATCTTCACCGGTTTGTTTAACCATCTCTAAAATCCCAAGTGGAGTACAAGGTATGAATGCTTGCTCATCTCCTGCATGCATCCTTCCAATATTTATCGGATGAAACCCGTCTACATCTTTTTCAGGCAAAATCGCCTCAATTACTTTTGATTCACTGATATGTGAAGGAAGGGGAAGTTGTACGAGAATCCCATCAATTTGTTCGTCATCGTTAAACGCTTGAATGTATTGTAACAATTCATTCTCAGAAATAGATTCAGGAAGCTCCGTCAATACCGAATGCATATCGAGCTCTTTACATGTTCTTTCTTTTGCTAGTACATACGAACGAGACGCTGGGTGATCGCCTACTAGAATAACAGCTAAACCTGGAACAATTCCTTCTTGTTTAAGGTCTTGGATCTCTTTTGCAAGTTTTTCTCTGATCTCTCTCGCAATTTGTTTTCCGTCTAACACAGCCATTCTAAAGTCCCCCTCAAAAGTAGTTGGTTTTTATTATTTAATTATTGATTGTTAATATCTTTGATTATTTTTCCTAGGACTCCGTTTACGAAACGCCCTGCTTCTTCACCGCCAAAGATTTTTGCTGTTTCGATCGCTTCATTTAATGTTACGTTCTTTGGAACCTCTTCCATGAACAACCATTCGTAAGCTGCCATCTGAAGAACGACACGCTCCACGTTTGCTAGTCTTGAAAAGCTCCATTTCTCTAAATAAGGCGTTAGAAAACGCTCGATTTCTTCTTTCTTTTCAACTGTACCATGAACCATCTTTGTTAAGAATTCGTCTGATGGCTCTCCTTCTAAAACATGCTCCATAGCCTCACTAGCTGAGATGTCACTTACTTCAATTTGAAAAAGCGATTGAAATGCCTTTTCTCTGGCAAGTCTGCGTTTCATAATCCGACTTCCTTTCTATTTGCGAACAATTTCTATCTAGCATAATACCATATTGTTAGGACTCGTTACAATCCGAACAATGGACTTACTAACCCTTCCGAACATTCAGTTTTTTTCAATCTGTTGAGAGTCACTTGATAAATGAAAAGTATTTTATTTTATTTCTAGGTGGGCTCTTTGAAAGCTATCGATTTTCAGCACTCTAAATCTCTTAAAGTGGATACGAGGTGGGGTATTTAGACTGTTAATTTTGTAACTTTACGAGATAATTCTAGAAATTCTGGACTTAATCCGGCGAGTTTTGCCCATATACCGGCGAGTCGACATCAGTCGACTTCTGTTACACCGCCTATACCCCCGCTTCAACTAGAATGTTTTCATCACACTATAAACAACAAGAAAAAAGACCAAAGGGCAAGTAAAACCTCACCCTTTGATCTTCTTAATAATCTACTTCTGGTGCTTCACTCTGTTTCTCTTTTGAATCAAATTGAACACCAACTACAAATACGTTGATATCTGTTGCTTCTAGTGCTGTCATGTCTAGAAGAGCTTGTCTGATATAATCTTGAATTTTTTGAGCCACATCTGGAATTGCAACTCCATATTTCATTGATACGTATACATCAATAGAAATGCCGGCTTCTGAAAGTTCAACTTTAACGCCTTTGCCATGCGTTTTCTTCCCAAGTCGCTCAACTACGCCACTTGCAAAGCTCCCTCTCATGGAAGCCACACCTTCTACATCAGAAGCTGCAATACTTGCGATAACTTCGATGACCTCAGGTGAGATCTCCACTTTTCCTAATTCTGATGAGTAACTTTCCATTTCAAATGATAGTTCGTTCATCATTAAAACACCTCCGTACTTATTCGCTTTTTGAAGTTAAATCATGATTTTCTAAAAACTTTGTATTAAAGTCACCATTCACAAAAGTCTCATGGTTTAACAGACGCAGGTGGAACGGAATGGTTGTATGAATTCCTTCGATAACAAACTCACTCAGTGCTCGTTTCATACGGTCGATCGCTTCTTGTCTAGTATTACCGTAAGTAATAACTTTAGCGATCATAGAATCATAAAATGGTGGGATCGTGTAGCCAGGATAAACTGCCGAATCAACTCGAACACCTAGACCGCCTGGTGGAAGATACATTTCAATCTTCCCAGCAGATGGCATAAAGTTTTTCTCTGGATTCTCTGCATTAATTCTGCATTCGATCGACCAGCCATCAAACTCGACATCTTCTTGTTTGTATCGCAATCTCTGACCTGAAGCCACTTTTATCTGTTCCTTGATAAGATCAATTCCCGTTACCATCTCAGTTACAGGATGTTCTACTTGGATTCGAGTGTTCATCTCCATGAAATAGAAGTCACCAGTATTATGATCAAAGATAAATTCGACGGTACCAGCACCAGAATATTGAACGGCTTCAGCTGCTTTTACTGCTGCCTCACCCATCTCTTGGCGTTTTGATGGAGAGATAGCTGGAGATGGTGTCTCTTCTAAAAGCTTTTGAAGACGTCTTTGGATACTGCAGTCTCTTTCTCCTAAGTGGATAACATTTCCATGGTTATCTGCAAGAACTTGTATCTCAACATGACGGAAGTCTTCGATATATTTTTCAATATACACACCCGGGTTACCAAAAGCAGTTGCTGCTTCTTGCTGAGTGATCGCAATGCCTTTTAAAAGTTCCGTTTCATTCTTAGCTACGCGGATCCCTTTACCCCCACCGCCTGCTGTTGCTTTAATAATTACAGGATACCCAATTTTATTGCTGAGTTCAATGGCTTCTTCCTTGTCCCTAATAATCCCTTCAGAACCTGGTACGATAGGAACACCAGCATCCGCCATCGTCGCTCTTGCAACATCCTTAATACCCATCTTGTTTATTGCTTCAGCACTTGGACCAACAAACGTTACATTGCATTCTCTGCAAAGTTCTGCAAAGTCAGCGTTCTCTGCCAAGAATCCATATCCGGGATGGATGGCTTCTGAGCCAGTTAGTGTGGCAACGCTCATAATATTAGTGAAGTTTAGATAACTATCTTTTGAAGCAGTCGGTCCGATACAATAAGCCTCATCTGCCAAACGGACATGCAAGGCATCTTTATCAGCTTCTGAATAAACGGCTACTGTTTCAACACCAAGTTCTTTGCATGCGCGAATAATTCTTACAGCAATCTCACCACGGTTTGCTACTAATAGCTTTTTAATCATAGACATACCCTCCTATTCTGCTTTCACAAGGAACAGAGGTTGTCCGTATTCTACTAATTGTCCGTTCTCTACTAATACTTTTACGATTTCACCATTCACTTCAGATTCGATCTCATTGAATAATTTCATTGCTTCAATTATACAAACGATGCTATCTTTTGAAACTTTATCTCCTGGCTTAACGAATGCATCTACATCTGGAGATGAAGCAGCATAGAACGTTCCCACCATTGGAGAAACAACTTTATGTAAGTTAGCGTCTTCGTCTGCCTGTTTTGTTTCTTGCTTAACTTCTGTATTTTGCTTAACTGTTTCAGCTGCTGGAGCTTGTTCTTTTACAGGTGGCGCTTGAGTCACTATAGGCTGAGAAACAACTTCTTCTGCTCCGTAAGAAACTACTGATCCACTATCCTTTTTAAGAACAATCTTAGAACCATCATTTTCGTATTTGAATTCATTAATGCTTGATTTGTCAATAAGTTTAATCAATTCACGGATTTCTTGTATTTTTAGCATGATCTCTACTCCTTTTAACAATCCTATCCAGTTTAGATTTTTTATTTAGCACCTTCTATTGTGACTAGGTCTTAACACATGTAATATACCACATTTATCTTTTCATGGATACATTAGAATCATGTTCAAGTTAATAGTACACGATTACGTCATGCATTGTAAGCGTTTACGGTTACTCTTTACTTTTTTCTATCATTTCCCGTCACAAAGAAATGCAAACTTGAATGACACTTTAAGTTTCTATCCAATATATCATGAAAACACAAAAAGAAAAAAGCCGGAATTTCCGGCTTTCAAACTCTTGTAAGACTATTTATTTGTTTGCATGATATTCAACTGCTACTGTTTTGCTGCTACCAAGGTGTTCGTTTGCAACATTCATAATCTCAACAACTTCTTTTTTCGATAGTTTATCAGCTTTTACGATTACTTTGATCTCATTGTTCATCGTGCTTACTAAAGCATCATTGAATCCCATCGATTTAATCAACGTTTCTACTGTTGATTCTTGCATAGTAAGTGACTGGAGCTCTGTCATCTTCGCCCATGCATCAGCTTGAACCTCAGCAGATGCGTCCTCAGATCCTGCAACGGCAACATAATCAGCGCTCATCTCATCACGAACTTCATCTCGTTCTAGGCGCAGAGCAGTGAACACATCGTCGTTGGCAACACCTGATACAGTCGCTTCCTTACCTGACTTTTTTCCTGCTTCTAAATAAGCAAGATCATCCGTTCCACCAGGTGCAGTAATGTAATACACAGACAACACAATGATTAAGCTAAGCATAGTCAAAAGCCAAACGGTTTGTTTTTTCAATAACATTTGTTTATTCCCCCTCAGGATTTTTTGGTCCTACGAAAATCTGGTCACTACCTATATCAAAAACTTTTTTAACGAGCTCTATGATCATAGACTTTGTCTGGATGTTTTCTGCACCTTGTGCCAATATAGCCACACCTTTAATCTTTGGTTTTTCTGTTGTGACGATGATCGGCTCTTCTCTTCCGTCATTTGAGATGATAACTACTTTTTCATCTATCTTTTGATCTTCTATCGTTCTCTTGCCGCCGTTTTTATCATTTTCCGATGTTGTCTGGCTTTGTGTGCTATCATCTGTAACGAACTCTTTTCTCTCTGTTGCGGATAGTTCTACCATCACAGAAACTTTGCCTACCCCTTGCATCTGTTCTAGTAGATCTTTCAGTTCGTTTGAGTAACGGTCTTCATACGTTTTGATATTCTTGTCTGTAACTTCTTTCGCTTGTTTAAAAACAGCCTCAGATTTAACCTTCGTTTCTGGCACTAGCCCGGTTAATGAACTTTTTTGAGCAGGGGAGTCTATCATCTTGCTAATAAACATAAGAGAGATTCCCAATAGAAGTAAGACAAGTAAGTACTTTTGTTTATTCCCTGCTTTATCACTCAGCTGCAGCCGTTTTTTTATCTGTTCCCAAAATGAACGTTTCATTGGGATAACTCCTCTCCCCCTTCCAAATGTACATCAACTTGGTCTGCATCCAGCTGCCACTCCCTAGCTAGGAACTGAATGACTTCGCTTGAAACCGGTTGTTCGAGTGATTCCTTTCTCTCTGGATCAGAAACACTTACATCCACTTCTGATACTTCAGATATCTCTGCTTGGTCGTGATACTTGGCTAGTACCACTTTGGCACCCCTTATATCTTCAGCCTCCAACGGCTCTTTACCGATTTCCGTTCGAATATGAAGATCGACAATCTCTAATTCATAAGTCAGTTTCAACTCCTCTTGAACTTGTTTTTTCATTGGGACAGCCATTTGCTCTAATATATATGCACGTTGAGCGGATTGTATTTCACTTTTATTCTCTTCTATCGAATTTTTTATTTCGTCTTCTTTCGCAGCAGTTGGTAGATCCATGGCGAGAAACACTTGATCCAGATCTGAATTGACTAGTTTGAACAGTGGCGAGAGCATAGCAAGCAGTATGAGCAAACCTACAACCATCTTGATATAATTTTGAAATTGATTTCCAGGTAACAACAGCTCGATAACTCCCGCTAACAATACAAGAATAATAATGTTAGTTATCCACTCCGTTAAGAATGCCATGACTCATCTCCTATCGAACCATCAGCGTAACGTTGCCTGCTGCGATTATTATCGTTATTGCTAGAAAGAACATAATAGACACAGTCATAAGGGCAGCAAAGATAAACATGACGCTCTTACCGATTATGCCTAATGATTCAACGATCGGCCCACCGCCTAAAGGCTGAAGGAGGGCTGCAGCCATGCTATATATAAAAGCTAGAATCAAAACTTTAATGGCCGGAAATATAGCTAAAAGAAGTAACAATAGAGCCCCTATAATGCCAACTGAGTTTTTAAGCAAGATGGAAGCACTCATGACAGTATCTGTTGCATCTGTAAACATACGGCCGACTACCGGAATAAAATTTCCTGTAATAAATTTTGCCGTTTTGATCGTAATCCCATCTGCCACTGCTGCTGTTGCACCCTGAACACTCATGACACCTAGGAAAACAGTGAAAAAAAAGGCGAGCGCTCCCATGCTGATATTCCGCAACAGCTTGGCCAACTGTGTGACTTTGTGGTGCTCTGACATTGTAGAAACGATGCTTAATAGTGCCGATAGAAAAAGAAGTGGTAGAACAAAATTTTTGATCAGAAGACCGCTAGTATTTACTAAAAACAAGATGACCGGATGAAAAAAAGCGACCGAAGCGATGCTTCCAACAGTTGCCATCAAGGCTAGAAGAAGAGGTATGAGTGCTATCATGAAACTCAACATGTTATCAATGGCTTCTGTTGCATAAGTGATGGCAACATGAAAACTGTTTAAAGCTAAAATAATCAAGACCATATATATAATTCCATACGCCACTTTTGAAATCGCTGATCGATCAAAAGCATTCTGGATGGATTGAAGAAGCATACTAAAAACGGTAAGTAGGATTAGAGTTCCAAGCAGTTTTCCGTGAACAGCAAGTTCATGAAACATAAACTTTAAAAGACCGGTCATATAGCCTTTTATCGAAAATTCTTTCTCACCTTTAATAAATTCAAGAAGGGTTCCTTTTTGGCTTTCTGGCAAAAATCCACCATATTCGTGTGTGATACTATCCCAAAATTGTTTGATTTCATCTAGCTGCATGGAGGATACTTGTTGATCAACCATTTTTGAAGTAATTGAGTTCGCTGATACGGATTCTATGGGACCAACTAGGATGAAAGAGAAGATTAGAAATACGAAAAGGCTTGTCCGCACCATCACTTTCTGCATCTTTACAACCCGCTTTCTTATTTCGGAATAAGCGTCAGCACAGTTTCGATAATAACCGTTAGAATCGGAATCGCCATAACAAGAATCAGTATCTTCCCACCTAGTTCGATCTTAGATGCTATAGCCCCCTGACCTGCATCACGTGTGATCTGGGCACCAAATTCTGCAATATAAGCGATTCCGATAATTTTTAACAACGTTTCAACATAGACCATATTAACGTTTGCGTTGATTGCAAGTCGTTGAAGCATCGCTAGAATCTGTCCGATCTTATCGATCAAAAAGAAAAAGATACCTGCTCCAACCATGAGTGTGACCAAAAAAGCAAAATTTGCTTTTTGTTCTTTAAGAACTAAGGCTAAAAAAGCAGCAACCAGCCCAAAACCAACAATTTGGATTATTTCCAATCTGGCTCCCTCCTTAATTCTGAAACAAAAAGACATCTTTTACCTTTTGAAATAAATCATCTAAAAGAGTTATGACCATAAAAAGGGCAACAACAAATCCTAAAAGAGTGACCCAATGTGCATAATCCTCTTTTCCGATCATCTTCAAAACGGTATGAAGCATCGCGACGATTATGCCAAGCCCAGCAATCTGAAACACTGCGTTTACATCCAATCCCATCGGTGAAACCTCCTTGTTACATTAAGAGAATAACGATTAAAAGCCCCATTAGAACGCCAAGACTTTTACACATTTTTTCATAACGTTCTTGTATGTCTCTTGCTTCTTTTTCTTCGCGATTAAGGTGAGCAAGTGTCAATTGAATCTGCTTCTGCTGATGCTCTTTGTCATGACGGCCAAGTGTCGACCCAAATTGGCGAAGCACTTCGATCTCACCAATTTTAAAAGAGGTTTCCTTTGCCAGAACAGCTAACTGAAGATCCCAGGCTTCTTGCACTGAAAGCTCACCTTCTGCTAATCGCTCTGATATGGTAAGAAAAAAAGTGGACAATGGTTCTTTTAATGGCCTTCCAATATGCAAAAATGCCTCATGAAGAGGGGTAGATCCGTACATGATCTCCGCCTCCAAGGCTTGTAGCGTTACTTTTAATTCTCTTAACTTCTTCGGCCTTTCTCTTACTCGCTTTGCCCACTCAAAACCAAAGATCGTTGTGGCAAAAAGAATAGCGATCGCACCTATCCAACTCATCATGCTGCACCACCAGATTTATAGATCTCATTCAATGCTCCGTCATAGATTCTTTGAATGGTTCCCGGCCCTTTATCACGGCTCAAGATAACATACCTTTCGAACAAGGAAAGATCTCCCAATGGTTTCATCACCGGTCGTTTCAGTGCATCTTCTATGGAGCTGCCATGTGCGGTAAATATCATTTGAACACCCGCATGCATCGCTTCTAATATTGCTTCACCATCTTCTTTTCGACCGATTTCATCCACGATCATCACTTGAGGACTCATCGACCGGATGAGCATCATCATCCCTTCTGCTTTCGGACATGCATCAAGAACATCCACTCGCCTTCCGAGGGTATGTTGAGGTACCCCTTTTATTGAACCTGCTATCTCAGAGCGCTCATCTACAATTCCAACTTTAAAAGACGGAATGTTCTTTCGCGGAACACCACAACTAACTAGTCTCGCAATATCTCTTAACAATGTGGTTTTCCCGGTTTGCGGCGGACCAATCAACAATGTATTGAGCCATTTTTTTTGGTAGAGGTATGAAATTAACGGTTCAGCCATTCCAATCTTCTCTCTTGCTACCCTCACGTTTAACGAACTAATATCTTTAATGGCTTTTACGAATCCTTGTTCAGTGATCACCTTCCCTGCTAGTCCTACACGATGACCGCCTGAGATAGTGATATAGCCTCTTTTTAGTTCCTCTTCAAGTGCGTAAAGAGAATGCTGACTTAACCGATTGAGCAATACTTGTGACTCTTCAGCCGAGATTGGACGCTCGGTCGGGTAGATTGGTTTACCGGAACAAAGGATTTCCATCGGTTGTCCAATTCTAACCCTGACCTCTTCTACAGATTGAAGGACAGATGATGGCAAATTTCTTAGTGTTTGTTGTATTGTATCTGGAAAAAGTTTAAAGATCGTCTCCATGACCCATTTCTCCTTTAAGAGGCTAGTACTATAAACGTATGGCAGACATTTAAGCTTTATGCCAATAAAGGTAGGTTTGAAATTAGGAGGAAAGATAGAGGATGCTTTTGATAGATAGTTAGTAAATATCTGTGGAATCTATTCTTTTTAGTGAGACATTTCAAATGAGAGGCAGTGTTATCTGATGAAATTTAGCTATTCCAATCAGATAATTGCTGTTTTTTAATGTAGCGAACCAAATCAGTGAGCTCCTTACTTCAAAAACTGTGCTGCGGCTAATACAGATGGGGGTATTTTTAATAAAAGTCCTTAAAATACTTGTATTTTCGGATTTGATTCCACGAGTTTTGTGATTGATTCCTCGAGTTTTTGCCATATATCCGCGAGTCTACATGATCCGACGATTAACAGATGGCAGATACCCTCAACCCGATCAAACTTTTTATCCAGTTCGTTGCATACTACATCACACCTGCCAACTGCTTACACCAAAAAAACCTCACTCCAAAAATGGAATGAGGTTTAAAAGTTATAGACTATGCACGAGAAACATAAGCTGCATTTCTTGTATCGATGATGAGCTTGTCTCCTTGGTTTACGAAGAATGGAACTTGTACGATCAAGCCTGTTTCAAGCGTTGCTGGCTTAGTTCCACCAGAAGCTGTGTCTCCTTTGATACCAGGCTCAGTCTCTGCAACTACCAATTCAACTGTGTTTGGAAGTTCAACACCAATCGTCTCACCTTGGTACGTCATGATATGAACAGTCATATTTTCAAGCAAGTACTTCAACTCGTATTCGATTTGAGAAGCTTGAAGTTCAATTTGCTCATAAGATTCGTTATCCATGAACGTGTGCGTATCTCCTGATGCATATAAGTATTGCATCTTACGGTTTTCAATATGAGCTTTTGCTACTTTTTCTCCACCGCGGAACGTTTTCTCCTGGATACCACCTGTGCGAAGGTTACGAAGTTTAGAGCGCACAAATGCTGCGCCTTTTCCTGGTTTTACGTGTTGAAACTCAAGAACTTGCCAGATCCCGTTGTCAACCTCAATCGTTAATCCTGTTTTAAAATCGTTTACTGAAATCATGTTTTTATCCTCCTGAAATAACCTTAACTTAACGTTAAAAGGGTTTTAGTAGAGTAGGTAAGTGATTCATTGCCATCTTTTGTAACGAGTGCATCGTCTTCGATCCGAACTCCGCCTAGTCCTGAAATATAAATACCTGGTTCAACTGTTACAAGCATTCCTGGTTCAAGAATCGTGTCAGACTTCATGGATAGAGCTGGCCCTTCATGAACATCTAAGCCAATTCCATGACCTGTAGAATGTCCAAAGTAATCACCATATCCTTTTGAAGTGATGTAATCACGTGTTAAAGCATCTGCTTCCTTACCTGTCATTCCTGGTCTAATGCCTTTCATACCTAGCATCTGTGCATCATATACGACCTGATAGATCTCTTTAAGCTCATCCGAAACATTTCCGATGGCTACAGTACGAGTGATATCCGAACAATAACCTTTGTAGTATGCTCCAAAATCTAAGGTTACCAATTCACCCGTTTCAATCTTCTTATCCGAAGCAACACCATGAGGAAGGGCTGATCGGTAGCCAGAAGCCACAATAATATCAAACGAAGAAGAGATGGCTCCATTTTTTCTCATGAAGAATTCTAATTCATTTGATACTTCTCGCTCAGTAAGTCCCGGGCGAATATACTCGATAATATGTGAAAAAGCGGCATCGGCAATAGACGCTGCATCCTTTACTATCTTAATCTCTGATTCATCCTTAATCAAGCGCAACTTTTCCACAAGACCGGATACTGGAACGAGTTCAGTCGTATTGTTATCTAATTGTGTCTCATATGTACGATATGTTGAAAATGTAACATGGTCTTGCTCAAAACCGAGCTTACGTACAGAAAGCTGCTTCGTTAACTTTGCAATCTCTTGTGGAATCGGATCGGTGTGCATCACAACACGGTAACCTGCCGCCTGTTCAGCCGCTTGAGTCTTATATCGGAAATCAGTTACTAAAACAGCTTCTTCTCTCGTGATCAATAGTACGCCTGAACTTCCTTTAAAACCACTCAAATAAAAACGGTTTGAAGAAGATGTAACTAACAGTGCGTCAATATCAAACGTATCGAATAAACCTCTTGCACGTTCTACGCGATTCATAACGTATCCCCCTTGAGTTGATTATGAAATGCTTGAAGAGCTAATTTATAGCTATCAAAACCAAAACCCGAAATCTGTCCAATGGTGACTGGAGCAATAACAGATTCACGTCGAAAATCCTCTCTAGCATGCACATTTGATAAATGGACTTCGATTACAGGGACATCCACACTGGCAATCGCGTCTCGAATCGCATAACTATAATGAGTATAGGCACCTGCGTTTAGAACGATACCGCTAAACTCACCTTCAGCTCCGTGAATGAAATCAATGATATCTCCTTCGTTATTGCTCTGTTTAAACGAAGTATCCATAAGTAGCTCTTTTGAAAAAGATACAAGTTCCGCCTCTAGATCTTCCAATGTATGCTTGCCATATATGCCAGGCTCCCGTTTTCCCAATCGGTTTAAGTTCGGTCCGTTAATAACAAGAAAGTTTCTGTTTTTCATCTGAAACACCTAGCCTTTGCATAAAAAAATAGAATGTTCATAAAACATTCTATCATAGCGTCTGATCGTTTGAATAGTTAAGAACTTTGTGTAGATTCCTTGTTTCCTTGGGACTGGCCATGACGTTCACTGTATTCAAACGAGATCGAGTAACCTACAAAAACACCATATAGTATATAAATACACAGCGTTGTTGTAATTGTGTTCTTACCTATCGTATTCATTGGTTCTAATCCCGGAAAAATCGGGTGAAGCAAGAAAAAGACAATTCCCCATAGTGCAACACCGAATAGGATACCAGCCCACATGGATTTAATCTTGGCAAACGCATAGCGATACGCGATTGCAACTAAGATCGAAAGTAAAGCAATAATCAAAATACTGATGAGTTGACCTATCCATTCTGTTTTCCACTTTCCAAGTGCCCATGGTGCTAAAACAAGTGCTGGCCCCACTTTTGAAAAATTTAAGTAGTAGGCGATAAATCCAAATGAAGACCAGAGTAAGCCTCCAAAGAAACCAACACCAACGACTCTGCTCATGAATGAAGATTGTGATTCTTGTTTGTTTTGCTCTAGTTTTGAATCGCTCATTAACGACCACCTCCAACACTTCTAGTATGTCCACAAAACCAATGCCCAAACTTCTCACACTCTTAACCAATCATATTCCGTGTAAAACATGTATAAAATGGGAAAAATACAATCATCCTTTGTGGAGGAATATCCCGCTTTCCTGTAGAATAGAAAGTACCTACAAAACTTTAGGCTGGGGGTTCAACATGACAACAGAGAAAAAGCCCGCTTACGGCGGCCAGGCCGTATTAGAAGGGGTTATGTTTGCCGGAAAGCACACATATGTAACGGCAATACGGAGAAATGATGATACGATCGAGTATTTCGAACTTAAGAAAAAACCTTCTCCAGTTTTATCAAAATTAAAGAAGATTCCTTTCTTAAGAGGATTTATCGCCATTATTGAAGCAAGTATGAATGGGACTCAGCATTTAAATTTTTCAGCTGAGCGGTTTGGTGTTAACCCCGGTGAAGAAGAAAAAGAGGAAGAAGAAAAACCATCTAAATTTGCATTTTTCTTTTCTTTAGCCATCATCGGTGTCCTATCTTTTCTTTTTGGAAAATTTGTTTTTACGCTCGTACCCGTTTTTTTAGCAGAAGCTTTTCGTTTTATCGTACCCGGGCACTTAGGACAGAATCTGTTAGAAGGTCTGTTCAAGTTTATCTTTTTATTAAGCTATATCTATTTCGTTTCTTTAACACCTGCGATCAAGAGAGTCTTCATGTATCACGGAGCTGAACATAAAGTGATCAACACCTATGAATCAGGAGACGAGCTCACGGTTGAAAATGTAAAGAAGCATTCAAGGCTTCATTACCGATGCGGCAGCAGTTTTATTCTATTTACCGTGATCGTCGGCATGTTCATCTATTATTTCTTTCCATCAGATCCGTTGTGGCTAAGAATTTTATGCAGACTCGCGCTTATTCCTGTGGTTTTAGGGGTATCTTTTGAAGTATTACAGTTAACAAATAAACTAAGAGATGTTCCTGTTCTTCGTTACCTAGGTTATCCAGGCTTATGGCTTCAACTTTTAACAACGAAAGAACCAGATGAAAAACAAATTGAAGTTTCTATTATTTCTTTTAATGAAATGTTACGTCGTGACGCATCCTATGAAAGTGAACTTAACGCAAGTAAAATCGTTTAATCATAAGGAGGTGAACCTGTTGCAACAGAATAATAGAAGATTGCATCCTATCATTTGGTTTGTTATTTCACTGGCTGTTGTCGGTATTCTTTATCAACTAGTCACTTCACCTCGCCAATTATTTACAACCATTCTGATCGGAGCAGCAGTGGTCGCCGTGTTTTACTTTATCTTTCGGAGAACCTCATCGGGTGTAAACGGCAAATATAGAAAAGCAGTCAAACAATCTCAGAAACGTTACGGCACCAACCAAAAACCACCAAAGGCTGCCTCTCCGTTGTTTTCGAGCAAAAAGACTGCAAAAAGTTCCGCTCAGAGAAAGAAAACACGTGAACATCACTTAACCGTGATCGAAGGAAAAAAGAACAAGAAAAAAAATCGAGCCTCCTTTTAAGGATTAGGCTCGATTTTTATATGCTGGATTAGGATAAGTCTTACCTACAATCCAGCTCTGCAAAAACTGCTCAGCTCGATCGTGACCACACGTATAAAGCTCATTCTTCGCTTCTGAAGACAATTGAAAGTCGATAACAGATACATGCTTGACTGGCATAAAAATAATATCCCGAGCATCATGCGAATCGATATATCGGTTATCATGCGCTTGCATCATCGTTTCAAACAACGCTTTAAATAGCTGAACCGCATTTTTCACATTGTGAGTTGGAATATGATCGTTGATGTAAGAGCTCAATTGAAAACCGAGCACTGGGCGAACCGGAACCCTGTCTTTTCTTTGGAAAAGCCACATCGGAAAATTACTCAAAACACCTCCGTCAACAATAAAACTTTTTTGTCCAACACGATTGAAAAGTTTTATCGGATAAAAGAAATAAGGCAGACTGCAACTCATCCTTACCGCTCGTGCTACCGGAAAACGCTCTGGCAATAAACCGTATTCCTCGAGATCATCTGGCAATACGATCAGCCTACCTCTGGAAATATCAGACGCAATAATCTTAAGACTGCCATAAGGAATATCAGCAAACGTAACAATTCCACGTGCCGCTAACAGAGAAGCTACCCAGTTCTCCAGATAATCTCCTTTAAACAGCCCTAGTTTCCAATATAGCTTCAACCAGTTCATAAAAGGTACAGGTACTATTGTTTTACTTGTATCAAGAAATTTTCTAAAGTCTAATTTATCAATAATATCTTTCATTTCACCCGCCGTATAGCCTGCCTTGATCAAAGCAGCCATCAATGCCCCCGCACTTGTCCCCGCTACCCTCTCAAAACTAAGACCTCGATTCTCAGCAGCTTCAACAGCACCAATCAACGAAAGCGCCTTGATGCCTCCACCTGAAAAAACACCATCAATTCGCATAAACATCTCCTCCACTATTATCCTAATCAGCAGAAGATGTCCTTTATAACCGATTCTTCAAAATAAAGTCTTTTGTCATAGCGTTTGATTTGTCGGTGTAGGTTAAAAGATTAGATTTACTGTCCACTTTTTAAAAAATACTGTCCAGTTTTCTTCAATTACTGTCCACTCTAAGAAAAATACTGTCCACTTTTTAAATTTTACTGTCCACTTCTTACAAAATACTGTCCACTTGTGTTTTCATTCACCGCAGCAAACAGAAAAATTCCAAAATAAAAACAACCATAAAATTTATGATTGTTCTTGTTCTTCATTTTTCGCTTGAACTTCTCTTAATAACTTTATCCTATTTTCATCTTCTTCAAAAAACTGAACAAGATCTCCAATTCGATCAATAGCGTTCCAACTTAAATGATGTTCGATACCCTCAACATCTTGATAGATGTTTTCTTGGTCGACCCCAATAACTTTTAAGAATTCTTCAAGTAACTCGTGTCTGTACACTAAACGTTTTCCGAGTTTTTTTCCGTTCGGTGTAAGAACGAAGCCTCTGTATTTTTCATAAACGACATACTTGCCTTTGTCGAGCTTTTGAATCATCTTGGTTACTGAAGAAGGATGCACTTCTAGGTTCTCAGCAAGATCTGATACCCTAGCATAGCCTTTCTCTTCGATTAGGGCATAGATGCGTTCTATATAGTCTTCCATACTTGGGGTTGGCGGCAAATTGTTCACTCCCTATACTAAACCAGCTTGGTCTCTATAAAAAGGATACTATAGAATGGTAAGCGTGACAAGGGAAGGTGTCTCTGCATTTTATCAAGTAAAATATTCAATCTTAGCTTGAGGAAACATCGTATGAATATAATTTTCTACCGTTTCACGCAGTCTTGTCGCCTGATCATCTTGATAAACATATTTTCCGATCCCATATCTTCCCCACTTATATTTTCGCTCTTCTTCATTCATCTCAAGCTTTGATTTTGGGTAGTTTTTTTCAATAACTCGTTTTGCAGGTTTCGTAAAACGGTGTTGAATCAGCTCAAACGTAAGATCGTTCGTTAGATGCTTAGGAATTTTCGCTTCCAAGATATCAAAAAGTTCTTTATAGCCTTCTTCCCAATCTTTATGAAGGTAAAGAGGTGCCACGATAAATCCTAATGGATATCCTGCTTCAGCAACTTTTATAGCAGCATTAATACGTTCCTCAAGCGGACTTGTTCCGAGTTCAAAGTTCTTAATCACATATTGTGAATTTACGCTAAAACGAAAACGCGTCCTACCCTGGTGTTTTGCATCAAGTAGATGGTCCACGTGGTGATACTTTGTCGTAAATCGAAGTCTTCCTAGATCGGTGGCCCCAAAAAATTCAATCGCTCTTTTTAAATTATGAGTAAGATGATCGATACCTACAATATCAGATGTACATGAAGCTTCGAACCGCGTGATTTCTGGCGCTCGTTCTTGCATATACTTTTCAGCCTGAGCAAAGATCTCATCTGTATTCACATAAGTTCGTAGATACGGCTTGCTGCCGAGTGTAGTTTGCAGATAACAATAATGACAATGTCCCATACATCCCGTTGCAAGAGGGATCGCGTATTCTGCAGAAGGTTTTGATGTATCAAATTTCAACGTTTTTCTGATACCAACCACGAGCGTTGATTTTGCTGTTCTATACTTTTGAAAATCATTATCTCCTGGCAAATCGCGAATTTGGTTATGTGATGTTGTCTCTCTGATCTCAACTTCTAACTTGCTAAAACGATCATACAGTTCTTTACCTAGTGGATACTCAAGTGCACGCGGTTCAAAATAGATCAACTGCGGCATAAACGGTTTATTGGCACCTGCCATAGTCATACACCCCACAATTTTTATCACAAATGATGGAGTTAGTATGTGCAGTTCACCACAAAAGAAAAAGGAAGGAACATTTCCAGTTCCTTCCCTTTCTTTTTATAGACCGCATTTTAACTGTGCGTTACAGTTCGTACATGTGTTACAGCCACCGATTTCTTTCACTTTCCCTTTACGACATACAGGGCAAGTGTTTCCAACTTCGTTACCGATGGTTACATCTGTAGAACGAAGATCAGTAATCGTATCTAAAATAACAACTTTACTTTTTTCTTCTTCCATACCTAGATCGATCTCAGTTTGTTCAAAAGTCTCTTCTGCTTTTAGTGTAAGAACTTGTGAGTCACGGCTTCCATCAACGTAAACCGTTCCACCTTTTGCTC
Organism: Fictibacillus nanhaiensis; assembly: GCF_036213205.1. Taxonomy (GTDB): domain Bacteria; phylum Bacillota; class Bacilli; order Bacillales; family Fictibacillaceae; genus Fictibacillus; species Fictibacillus nanhaiensis_E. The sequence continues at coordinate 314,570 of NZ_JARMFC010000006.1, read as the reverse complement.
CACCCTTATAAAGACGTTCGTAAACTTTTTGAACTTGATCAACCGTGTAACCTTTAGGAGCGTTAACCGTTTTTGAGATCGAGCTATCTACCCAACGTTGGATGACACATTGCGTGTCTGCATGTGCTTCTGGTGCAAGCTCCATCGCGGCAACAAACCACTCAGGCAGCTCATTTTCGTTTGCTTCTGGATTGTTGTCTAAAAATTCTTTAACAATATCAGCTTTCACTTCAATAAACTTCCCAAGACGACCACTGCGGAAGTAAGAGAATGAGAAGTAAGGCTCTAATCCTGTTGAGACGCCAACCATGGTTCCTGTGCTCATTTTTGTTACTCTCTGATTTTTCAGAGGGTGGGATTATTAGTACCCACTCCTTATGTCGCCATAAGGATCAGACTATATCATCAACCAGTTGATTGTTTGAATGCTTTTTCCTGTGACAAGGGTGTTCACAAAGACTTATCAAATTGGTAAGCCTATTTGCTTTTTCCCAGTCCCCTTCAAACTTTCTAAAAGGAATTATGTGATGCACCGAAAGTTCATGTCCCAGTTCTTTTTCTGTTAAACCACAGTCTTGACAAGTATATTTGTCACGCTTTCTTGCTTCCCGTCTTTGTTTACGCCAGTTAGGACCGTAATAATTGGTATCTCCCCCTTGCCAGGTTCCACTATTTTGGCCAGAAAATAAACCGGACTCAGAATAATAAACACCCATACAATATCCACTACAAAAATTATAGTTTTTGATAACACTTTGTTTCTTGTAAAACTCTTTAGAACAAAGTGCACAACTTACTTTACGATTTCTAGTAAAGTTTATTTTTGCATTCCGAGATATTGCTTTGTATGAGCATTCATTACCACAATACACCGCGGTTTTAGCACTGTAAGGAGTAAGATAAAAATCATTCCCACATTCTTTACATTGTAATTTTACTCGTTTAATTAAATGGCTAAAAATATTATTGTTTAAACGTTGGTAATTAGCTTTACAAGTGTGATTACAAAAGTTTGTTACAAATATGTTTGACGGTTTTCGAAGCAATTTATTTTTGCAAAAGTTACACTCAACATTTTTTCTTTTGGATAAATGTTGATTTATTGGAAATTTCGTTTGATATTCACCTTTGCATTTTCGTGAACAGTATTTTTTCCTATCATATTGACTTGGTTTAACCTTTATTAATTGGTTGCAATTCAAACAATTTTTCTCCATTTTCAATCACCTTTGCATTGGTATTCCAAGGTGTTAAAAACATGAAGTTTCTGGTGCTCGGCATGTAGTCGTTGAGGGGTCAGCCATGACTTCCCTGCGGATTGTCTGCACCTTTTGATTTTTACCATAATATGTACTGGCAAGGTACTGGTACAAAAGGATACTCAGAGTTTCCCGCATATAGCCAAGTTTACGCAGCGTTTTTACAAACACTCGGGGCAATCAGTTTACCCGTAGGAGCCACTGTTAACAAGTGAGAATTTCTAATCCCATAATTTAAGATGTCTTCACGTACATCTTCAGGAAGCTTTTTCATATAACCTGTTTCAGTAAATCGTTTACGCAACTCGTTAGTTGTTTCTGCTGTATCGCCTTCTAAGAACGGGAAGCTTCCCTTCTCTTTAGCAAGATCAATTGAAGTGCGGTACGCCGTAACAGCAATCGTTTCAAAAATTTGATCAACAAGCTTGTTTCCTTCTTCAGATCCGTAAACGGTCTCGCAATAGATCAAAAGGTCATGAAGTCCCATTACTCCTAATCCTACACGACGCTCACCTAACGCTTGAACACGATTTGGCTCCAAGAAGTATGGTGTTGCATCAATAACGTTGTCTTGCATGCGTACCCCAACTTCAACCGTTTGTTTCAGCTTTTCAAAATCGACTATTTTGTTTTCTTTGTCTGCCATGTTGCCAAGGTTTACAGCTGCAAGGTTGCAGACACTGTATGGTGCAAGTGGTTGTTCTCCACACGGATTCGTTGCTACAACCTTTTGTCCATATGCTGTAGCGTTTGTCATGTCATTGGCGTTATCAATAAAGAAAATTCCTGGCTCAGCTGAGTATGTGGCACAAATATTTATCAAGTTCCAAAGTTCACGAGCTTGGATGCGTTTGTATACTCGAATACCATAGCCTTTCTCTTCCCAAACTCGAACATCTCCGACCTCATGCCACTCGTTGTTGTAGGCTTTCATCTCTTCAGGCGTGTATGCCTCAACACTTGGAAAGCGTAATAGATACTCAGTGTCACTTTCTACTGCTTCCATAAATTCTTTCGTGATCGTAACTGAAATATTCGCTCCAGTTAAGAACTCAGAATTATGAACGCTGTACGTTCCTCCATCGCGAAGCATTGTCTCAGCATCGCGTAAAACGTCTGAGTCAAATCCACCTGTACCTGGGATATCCTTATACCTTAGAATTCCTTCGTACATCGCTTTTTGAGCTGGTGTCAGCGGTGTAAATTTTAATTTATCTTGTGCGACTTGTTTAATTTTCTCGTCATTTGTATTTTCAATTAAGTAACGTAAAATGCGAGGATTTTGCATCTTAGAAATAATGAAATCGATGATGTCAGGGTGCCAGTCGGCCAGCATGATCATCTGGGCTCCCCTGCGACTTCCTCCCTGCTCGACCAGATGCGTCAGCTTCGCGATATCATCCAGCCAGGATACAGATCCAGAGGATTTTCCGTTTACGCCTCTTGCTAAAGCGTTCTTCGGTCGAAGTGTAGATCCGTTCGTTCCAACACCACCGCCGCGGCTCATGATCTCCATCACTTGCTTACGGTGATCAGAGATGCCTTCACGCGAATCTTTTACATAAGGCATTACGTAACAGTTAAAATACGTTACATCCGTTTCTGCACCTGCTCCGTATAAAACGCGTCCTGCAGGAACAAAGTTCATCTCAGAAAGTTCTTTATAAAACTTCTGAAATGATTCTTGTCTTTTTTCCTCAGTCGTTTCTACAGATGCTAAGCCTGTTGCATTTCTGAGCGCGATCTGCTCGTAGTAAACTTCTAACGGCTTGTCCATCACATCAAGTGAACGCGTGATCAAACCAGATTCAGCTTCTTCTGGCTTTTCGAGTACTGCTTTAAACTCATCTTCAACCAATACGACCGCATTCTTATCGTCCCAGTTCACAGATTGAATAAATCCGAGCCCTCTTGCTGGAAATTTCGGGTCCTCTTTTACTGTTAATACAACAAAATCACCCGGTTTTAACGTTTTCTTCTCTGTGTCTTTAAAGCTGTATCTGTCTAGCATCACCAGCCTAGAAACACCTTTGTGTGTTGTTTTCATCGTAGAAGTTACGGGGTGCACTTGTGGAAATTGAGCTATATCACTGTTGAGAGCGTCAATGTTAATACCCTTTTTAACAGTTGCGACTGTGTCCATATTTCTCCTCCTCTATTAAAATCACATACGGATGCATATCTATATCTTGTATGTATAAGTTCTACCCTTATACTATATATACGTAAACCTCATGTCAAAGAAAAAAAATTGTCAAACTTAAAATCATGAGGATTTTACAGCAATTCCATGATTGCTGTAAATTTATTATGATTTTATCAATGAATTGGCTTTATTCTAGATTTGTATAATTTGGTAGTTTTGAAAAGCCGTACAAACTCGTGTTTTTCAAAATATCCTTCTAACTTCCAAAAAAAATTAATATCTTGACATCTTTTTTCTGGTGCAAAAAATAAAAAATCGAGATCTCTATGAGATTTCGATTTTTTTCAATATTAACGCCTGAACGTCCACTCATTGTTACCATAACGAGTTTCGGCTATGTGTTCTACTTCTGCCAACTGATCGTCTGTAAGCGAATACGGCACAAGGTTTACGTTTAAACCGTCCTCAAAGCCTTTTTTAAAGGCAGTCTTCGCGTCATCAATTGTAACAGGAACATCTAGAAGTGCATTGATCGCTACAGCTTTCTTCTTAAATGCTGTCTGCATTCTCTCTCTTAATCTGTCGCTGGAATACTTAAACAGATCAAACAATTTGTCTTCGTCTAAGTCTAGAAGGATAGATCCGTGTTGTAGAATCACGCCTTTTTGCCTCGTTTGAGCACTACCGGCTACTTTTCTTCCTTCTACGACTAATTCATACCACGAAGGAGCGTCGAAACATACTGCTGATCGAGGATTCTTCAAACCTTCTCGCTCTTCTTCAGTTTTCGGAACAGCGAAATAAGCATCCAAGCCTAAACCTTGAAACCCTTCCTTAATACCTTCTGAGATCACTCGATAAGCTTCTGTTACACTTTGTGGCATATCTTTATGTGACTCAGATACGATAACGCTGTACGTGAGTTCTTGGTCATGAAGAACTCCGCGTCCTCCTGTTGGGCGTCTAACAAAGCCTAGCCCATATTTTTTTACGGCATCAAGGTTAATCTCTTTTTCTACTTTTTGAAAGTAACCAATCGATAAAGTTGCTGGATTCCATCCGTAAAAGCGGATAACAGGTGGAATCTTTCCTTCACTGTGCCAAGTTAGAAGTGCCTCGTCCATTGCCATATTAATTGCAGGTTCGCAATTTCCAGAATCGATATAATACCAGTTTTCTTTTTCCACGTTTTTCGTCTCCCTGCCATTCATTCGTAACTAGTGTACCAAATTCGGCGAATGTGTCAAAACAATCGCTTAAAGTCAGATTTTTCTTTTGCCTATAGAGCCCAGCACCGCTATAATTGTGGTAGATTGTTTAAAGGAGTGCAAGCGTTATGGGATGGATAGTTTTAGCAGGTATTGTAGTAGCTCTACTAATTTATGTGATTGGTATGGGGTTATATCAGAAGAGATTTCTAACGACGTTAAATGAGGAAGAGTTTAAAGCAGGTTATCGAAAAGCTCAGCTGATTGATGTTCGTGAGCCTGAAGAATTTAAAAAAGGACATATACTAGGAGCACGTAACATTCCTCTCTCTCAAATGAGACAGCGCTTAAAAGAAGTGCGCAGCGATCAGCCTGTTTATCTATATTGTGAAAGTGGATTCAGAAGTGCTCGTGCAGCCAATTTTCTTAAAAAGAAAAAATATGGCCAACTTCATCACCTACATGGCGGCTTCCGCAAATGGACGGGCCGTGTAAAATCAAACTAAACGTTCGAAAGCAGCCCGGAAATTCATCCGGGCTGCTTTTTTGTGTTTAAACTTGTTTCGTATATTTTAAGATTGGTTTTCTCGCAGCTGTTGCTTCATCCAGTCGTTTAACAACTGTAGTATGAGGAGCTTCTTGAACCAATTCAGGTGTTTCTTCTGCTTCTTTTGAGATTTGAATCATCTTCTCAATAAATTCATCGAGTGTTTCTTTTGATTCCGTTTCTGTCGGCTCGATCATGATCGCTTCTTCCACACTTAACGGGAAGTAGATCGTTGGCGGATGATAACCAAAGTCTAAGAGTCGTTTTGCGATATCAAGCGTTCTTACGCCAAGTTTTTTCTGACGACGTCCTGATAATACAAACTCATGTTTACAGTGCTGCGTAAACGGTAGATCGAAATGTGGCTCAAGTCGTCGCATCATATAGTTAGCATTTAATACGGCGTTCTCTGAAACTTGTCTCAAACCGTCAGGCCCCATCGTCATGATGTACGTAAACGCACGTACATTAATACCGAAGTTACCATAAAAAGGCTTAACTCGTCCGATCGATTGTGGACGATCGTATTCAAATTTATAAAGGTCGTCTTCTTTAATTAGAACTGGTTTAGGCAAGAACGGAATCAGATCAGCTTTAACTCCAACTGGTCCAGATCCAGGTCCACCGCCACCGTGTGGGCCGGTGAATGTTTTGTGCAGGTTCAAGTGAACAACATCAAAGCCCATATCTCCCGGGCGAGCAAATCCTAATATCGCATTTGCGTTAGCACCGTCATAGTACAGCTTTCCGCCAGCTTCATGGACGATCTTTGCCATTTCTAGAATATGCTCTTCAAAAAGACCAAGCGTATTCGGGTTTGTAAGCATAAGAGCCGCAACATCTTGATCGACTACTCGTTTTAAATCTTCTAAATCAACTAGACCGCGCTCATCGGACTTCACCGTGATCGATTCAAAACCAGCAACTGTTGCAGAAGCAGGATTTGTTCCGTGTGCTGAATCAGGAACGATTACTTTTGTACGATTAAAATCACCGTTTGCTTCATGGAAAGCACGGATCATCATAAGACCTGTCCATTCACCATGTGCACCTGCAGCTGGTTGAAGCGTCACTTCATCCATACCCGTGATCTCAGCAAGTGATGTTTGCAAGCGGTACATCATCTCCATCGCACCTTGCACCGTTTCTTCATCTTGGAGAGGGTGGATGTGTGCAAAACCAGGTAAACGTGCTACATCTTCATTAATCTTAGGATTGTATTTCATCGTACATGAACCTAATGGATAGAAACCAGAATCCACACCATGGTTACGATTGGATAATGCTGTGTAATGACGAACGATTTGAAGCTCTGATACTTCAGGAAGATCCGCTTCTTCCGTACGCAAATAATCGGAAGGGATGATAGATTCTACGTTAATCTCTGGAACGTCAAGTTCAGGGATACTGTACCCTACTCGACCTGGTTTAGACAATTCAAAAATTAATGACTGATGTTCTGTACGCATGCTAATCCCTCCAATACATTTGCAAGCTGATCGATATCTTCTTTTGTTCTCATTTCAGTAACTGCTAAAAGCATATGGTTTTTTAGTTCATTATAAGAAAGACCTAAATCATAGCCACCTATAATGCCAGATTCTAATAGTTTTGCATTCACTTCTTTAGCTGTACACTTTAACTCAATAACAAACTCGTTAAAGAAAGGACCAGTAAATGCTGTCTTGAATCCTTTTTCCTCAAGAACTTTTTTCGCATAATGAGCTTTTTGTATATTTTGGTGCGCTACTTCTTTAACGCCTTGTTTTCCAAGTGCTGTCATAGCAATTGAAGCAGCAAGTGCATTAAGCGCTTGGTTCGAACAGATGTTACTTGTCGCTTTATCTCGTCTGATATGCTGTTCTCTCGCTTGAAGAGTAAGAACGAATCCGCGCTTCCCGTCTTCATCAACCGTTTGACCTACCAAACGGCCGGGAACTTTACGCATCAGCTTAGTTGTTACGGCAAAATATCCACAGTGTGGTCCGCCAAAACCTTGCGCGATCCCAAACGGCTGTGCATCACCGACTACGATATCGGCACCAAACTTACCAGGAGGAGTTAGAGCGCCAAGTGCCAACGGATTTGAAGAAACCACGAACATTCCTTTTGCACTATGCACGATTTCTTCGATGTCTTTTAACGGCTCGATCTGACCGAAGAAGTTAGGATATTGAACGATCACACATGCTGTTTGTTCATCAACTTCAGCACGTAATGCATTTAATGAAGTAACACCATCTTCTGTATCCACTTCTACTACTTCAAGATGCTGTCCTTTTGCATAAGTGTGCAGAACTGCACGAGATTCTGGGTGAACGGATTTGGATACAACTATTTTCTTTCTGCGTGTCTGAGCTGCTGATAGCAATCCAGCCTCCGCAAGTGAAGTTCCACCATCATACATAGAAGAGTTAGCAACATCCATACCTGTTAATTCACAAATCATCGTCTGGAACTCAAAGATCGCTTGAAGTTCACCTTGAGAAATCTCAGGCTGGTATGGCGTGTAAGCCGTGTAGAACTCAGAACGAAGAAGCATATGGTTCACGATCGATGGTGTGTAATGATCATAAACACCAGCTCCTAGAAAGGAAGCATGATCTTTTGTATTTTTGTTTAATGCAGCCAAGCGGCCCATCTCTTTAACTAGTTGAGGTTCTGACAAAGCTTCCTCGATCTGTAAGCGTCCTTTAAACCGAACTTCTTCTGGTATATCCTGAAAAAGATCTTCTGTCGTTTCGATTCCAATCGTTTCAAGCATTTCTTTTTTGTCTTGATCAGTCATCGGCAAATAGCGGAACGTCATGGTTTCTCCCCCTTAAATGTCTTATTTTCCTCTTTTATAAAATGGTGAAGCGACTACTTTTGCTTTTAAACGTTTTTGGCGAATCTGTACTTCTACTTCTGTTCCAAGCTCCGTGAAATTCTTTTCTAGTAGAGCAAGTCCTAAGTTTTTCTTTAGTGTTGGTGATTGTGTACCGGTAGTAACTTCACCGATCTTCACATCACCTTTGTATACTTCATAATGAGAACGCGGGATACCTTTATCGATCATTTCAATGCCGACGAGCTTCCTTGGTGCCCCATTCTTCTTTTGTTCTGCTAAAACTTCTTTTCCGATAAAATCTGCTTCTTTGTCCGTTTTAACGGCGAAACCAATTCCAGCTTCGATCGGTGTGATCTCTTTTGTAAGCTCTTGTCCGTATAGAGCAAGTTTAGCTTCAAAGCGTAAAGTGTCGCGCGCCCCCAGTCCAGCTGGGAGCAAGCCGTCTTCAACGCCTGCTTCAAGAACGGATCTCCACAGCTTTTCTGCATGTTCCGTCTTTAAATAGATCTCAAAGCCATCTTCTCCCGTGTATCCTGTTCGAGAAACAAGAGCAGATATTCCAGCTAGTGATACATCTTCTTTAAAACGGAAGAATCCGATCTCAGAAAGATTTGTATCCGTAAGTTTTTGTAGAATTTCTTCTGCTTTTGGCCCTTGAATCGCGAGCTGCGCATATTCAGGAGATACGTTAACAAGTTCTACTCCTTCAGGCTTCTTGCTCATAAGCCAATCGAAATCTTTTTCAATATTTGAGGCATTCACAACGAGCAAGTAATCGTTCTCATCTCTTTTATAAATCAAAAGATCATCAACTGTACCACCGTTTTCATAGCACATAGCCGTATATTGCGCTTGGCCGTTCTGAAGTTTTGAAACATCATTGGTCATTGTATATTGCAGAAACGATAAGGCATTTGGTCCTCGAACATCAAATTCTCCCATGTGAGAAACATCAAATAAACCGGCTTTCGTTCTAACTGCTTCGTGTTCTTCTTTGATACTTGAGAACTGAACAGGCAACTCCCAACCACCAAAATCAATTACTTTTCCACCGTGTTCTTTATATGTCTCAAATAACGGTGTTCGTAACAATGTAGCCATGTGAATTCCTCCTTTTTCATACTTAAAAATTTTCGGACTTTTCTGGACAAAAAAAAGGACAGAAAGACCCCTTCATAATGGGATCCTCTGTCCTGCAACCTGTAAGTTTCTCAAGTAAACTCCCCTGAGTTTCTTCGTTGGTGGCTTTCATCTATAAAAAAGCACTCTCCAGAGATGCGTCTAGCAAGAGTCTTTTTGCCTGAGAGTTTCACAGTTGTTTGCTCCTTCGGCGCCGCTAACGCAGTCTCTCCTCTTACTTTCATTCGCGAGTATGTTATTGTCCAAGGTCGCACATACTATTACTATGTTTACTACATTATTATCCTATCATTTTTACAAAAGGAAAGGCAACGAACTTTTTTAAAGAAAGGAAATCTCTTATGAAAATCGACGTTCAGTTTCAGCGAGAATGGCATGATGACTTTTTAAAGCGTGTGGAAGAAGATGGACCTTGGGCCAATTGGGAATTATATAACTTAGCACTTGAAGCAGAACACCACCTAGCAATTCCTGAATTCTTAGGCCTTCAAGCTCCAGATCACCTCCCACAGATGACTTTTTTGCCTCATCAGCTGGACGTTGCGACTACCGTTATTGAACAGATGAACGGAAAAGCAATCTTGGCAGATGAAGTAGGGCTAGGAAAAACGATTGAAGCAGGTTTGATTCTAAAAGAGTACATGATACGCCGGCTCGCTAAGAAAATTTTGATCCTCGTTCCCGCTTCACTCGTTATTCAATGGACGAACGAGCTGAATCAAAAGTTCTTTATTCCTGCTATCGCTCAGAAAAAAGCGTATGTATGGGAACAATGTGATGTAGTCGTGTCCTCCATTGATACTGCAAAACGAGCACCTCATCGAGACATCGTTCTTAATCAAGACTATGATCTTGTTATCATCGATGAAGCGCACAAGTTAAAGAACAAAAAAACGAAAAACTATGAATTTGTACAGTTATTAAAAAAGAAGTTCTGCTTACTATTAACAGCTACTCCGGTTCAAAATAGAGTTGAGGAGATTTTTAATCTTGTATCTCTATTAAAGCCTGGCCATTTAGGAAATAGAGAGAACTTTGACAAAGATTATAAAGAGGATAAATATTCATTAAAAAATGAAGAAAAGCTGAAGCAGCTCGTAAATAAGGTGATGGTTCGTAATCGACGAGAAGAGACTGGTCTTAAATGGCCAAAGCGCCTTGTTCAAACTATTCCTATTACATTATCAAAAACAGAACGTGATCTATATGATGAAATCTCTCAACTAAAAAAAGACTCTTACTTTGACCGAAGTAAGTTCTCAATCGTAACACTGCAGCGAGAAGCATGCAGTTCGCGTGAAGCTGTTTTTCTAACTTTAAAAAATATGCTTCAAAAAGATGTTTCAAACTCCTTAATGGAACAGCGAGTCTTAGAATTAATGAAAAAAATTGAACTTGTTGATCAAAATTCTAAAGCTCTAAAAGCGTTAGAACTGATTCAATCGATTGATTCAAAGGTTATCATTTTTACAGAATACCGTGCCACTCAACTGTATTTACAATGGTTTTTACAACAGCATGGAATCTCTTCAGTGCCGTTTAGAGGAGGATTTAAGCGAAGCAAAAAGGATTGGATGACTCATCTCTTTAGAACACGAGCACAAGTATTGATCGCAACGGAAGCTGGTGGTGAAGGAATTAACTTGCAGTTCTGTCAGCATATCATCAATTATGACCTGCCGTGGAACCCGATGAGGATCGAGCAGCGGATCGGACGTATCCACCGTATCGGTCAGCAAGGTGACGTTCATATCTATAACTTCGCTACTCAGAATACGATTGAAGAGCACATCTTAAACTTGCTTTATAACAAGATCAATCTGTTTGAGAGTGTCATTGGGGAACTTGATGAAATTTTAACGAAATTTGAAATTAAAAACATAGAGCGTCATATTGCGGACATCATGAATACGTCTGAAAGTGAAGGTGAGATCCGCGTAAAGATGGATAACCTTGCTTCCTTGATCAACCTCGATGGCGGAATCAAGCAGAAAGGATGGGAAGAGCATGCAGCAACACGAGATTCATCGCTTTCTTGAGCGATATTTTGATGCGAACGAATGCCGAATTCAAGAGAAGAATTTTAGTTATATGAAAGTTCAACTGACCACTGAACTTGATAAAGTTCTAATGAATCGTCCGTTCTACTGGCACTATCTCGAGAAAACGGGAGGCACGCCTAATCCGATGACTCTGACTCTAGTAACAGGTCAACAGCAAGCTCCTGATGGAAAAGGTGAATTTATCCACTTTGGATCGCCAAGGCTTCATCAAATCTTTGGATCGACAAAAAAGCTCGCCTCTTTCATTCGGCTGTATGAATCTGTACCTCAGCAAGGAGCACAAGTACCCCTACAACCCTGGCTATGCTTAAACGTTAAAGTAACATATCAGTGCGATCAGAAAAAAGATCAAGTATTGTCATATGGCATTCAACTTATCAACGGAACGATTGAAGATCATTTTCACCAACGTCTTCAAAAAATGCTGTTAACGAAGAGAATACCGGATTTTTGTTATACGCTCTCTCCTTTTATTAAGCCTCAGAGTGCGATAAAAAGACTGGAAAACAAAATTCAGGAAGTCATAGATAGAGATGATCACACGTGGGCAGAAGATGCTAAAAAAAGATGGAATGAAGATTTGGAACTACTAGAGAGTTTCTATGAGGATTCTTTAACGAAACCAGAAGCTTATCACATTGAAAAAGAAGCACTTCGTACCCAATATGAACCACAAATTATTGTGGAGATCATTAATGGGGGACTTTTCTATCTTGCATAAAAAATAAGAGCCGGGAACTGTATCCCGGCTCTTCCTTTTTCCAGCCTTATTTCTTTCTTTTTCTACGAAACACTAGACCAATCCCCATCGGAACAACACCAAATAAATAAGTGAGTAAAGGCTCTCGCTCATTCTTTTTCGTGATACGCCTTTCTTTTCTTACCGATTTTGGCTCGTCCAAATATTTTACGACTCTCTGTGTAAGAAACTTGATAACATCTGATCCTGCGGCCATTGGCAAAACTCCCTTATAGAAGCAATCACTTCTTAGTTTAGGCCAATTATTGTGTATTTAAACGGCTTAACTTTTCTAAAATTTGATGGCATACTTCTTCAGTTGTTAATCGATCTGTGACAATCTCAATATCACTTTTTTCATAATGTTTACTTCTCTCATTAAAGAGTTTCTGTACCTCTTCTTTTGAAGACGTTAAAAGAATTGGCCGCTTGTTTTTCTCTCCTTCTTTCATCAGCCTAGTCCAAAGTACAGGAAAACTTGTCTTTAAATAGATGACGATTCCATTGTTCTTCATATACGTTAAGTTTTCTTCTCTTACGACCGCTCCGCCTCCTGTCATAACAACAGCATGCTGTATGGGCAGTTGTCGAATGGCAAGAGACTCGTAATTACGAAACGCCTCTTCGCCTTCGTTTTTAAATATTTCTTTTATCGTTTGTCCTCGATCTTTCTCAACAGTTGAATCGACATCATAAGGAGGAACCTCTAAGCGTTTTGATAGCTCTCTTCCTACAGATGTTTTTCCACAACCCATAAAACCTATTAAATATATGGTGTTCAAATTTAACCCTCCACCCATTTTGTAACGCTTTTCTGGGTAATATTATAATACACTTTTACCCTTTTTGTAGACTGCCGAGTTGTAACAGCCTCAATCATAAACATCACTTCATCAACAGATGTTTGCGTAACCATCATCTTTAGTTGCCCCTCATAAACGTTATATATACGTTCTGATGGATAAACTGTCAGATTATCTGCCAAAACGATTGCTCGATCGACACCTTGCTGGATCAGCCGCACTTGTCTCAGCTGTTCTTCTTGCATATATACAAAATGCCGTTCTGAAGCTACTTTTTCTGTTAGATAACTAAAGAAAATTAAGACGATAAAGCAAAGAGTAAGGATTAACGGATAAATCATTCCTCTCTCATTCATCACCTATTCTCCTAAAACCACGTCGTGTCTGTTTCCCATCCTTATCCGTCAGCGTAACCTTCACAAAGCTACCCTCTATTTCTTCTACTTTCATCTCTTGAATATTTTGAACCCAAACTTCGTGCCCCAATCCATTCACTTGTTTTCGTATAAGAGAATGATAACGTGTGAAACTGATCACTTCACCCGTTGATAATGTAATGAATAACGCGTTGTTCTTCACCTCAACAGTCGTTGCTTCTCTAATTTCTTTTCCAATCATGGAAAAAAATAAAGCGGCCTCTTCAGACTGAACAGATTGCGGATGCTTTTGTAAGTGTGTTAATAACAGGGCAATTACAAAAGCAGTTACGAATATGACACTTAGAGCAATTATGGATTCTACAAGCGTATAGCCGTTTTTGTCTTTTGTAGATCTACAATGAACCTGCACATGTTTTATAATCTTTTTGGTTAGAAGCTTTGAACGAAATACATGTTTCGTATTCATCCGTCACACCTTTTCCTGTTTTTAGCTTATATTCTATTCCGTCAACTATCCAAACAAGCTCATCTGTCTCAAGCTTCTTCATGCTACTCATTGCAGCAGCATGATCTACTTCTGTCATCGCATATAATAGTTGCTCAGATGTTTTTTGTTCTTGATACGAAATATAGATGAAAGGTAAACAGATTGAAAACACTGCTGAGAACAACAAAACACTAAACATAGCTTCAAGAAGGAGATAACCATTATTGTTTTGCAACATAAAATTTGCCTTTACCCAATTGAAAAACCATCTTATATGAAGTATTAGCAGAGTGAATATAAAGTGTCCCTGCACGGCTGATGTTTCCATTCTGGTTAAATTGCACAGATAATAACATCGAAAAGCTCTCAAACCAGATGTGTGGAGGAATGTTCTTTTTTACAGGCTCTTTACTACCGTTTCCTCGCATTTCATACATATGGTTTTCATTATCGATCGATAAGTTATAGATTCGATTTTCATTTACAGCTCTTTGCTGCATGTGGACAATATCTTTTTGGAACGTTCGGATAAAGTATTCGGTCTCCCGGTTTTTTCTAAAACTATCATAAGAAGGGTACGAAACAGCACCGATCGTGGCAATGATTAGAAGGACGATCATAACTTCTATCAAACTAAAACCTAATTGACTTTTGTTTATGTGCCCATACCCTTTCCTCACTCTTCACTGCTCACTGAAACGACTCCTTGACTGTCGATTAGCAATGGTTTTTTGTCCGGACATGTTACTGTATCAATATATCCTCCGGCATGTAGTTCTTCGATCGTTGGCAGTATATTTTTTTCTGCCTCATACGCTCCAACCTGTCCTTGCACAAGATCAATGGTCGCTTCACACCCTAATGATTTAACGAGACTGTTGTTCTTCGTCATACTCGGCAGAGCGATAAGCATCAACACCGAAATGATTAAAAGCACGATCATCATTTCAATCAAAGTAAATCCTTTTTCATTTTTCATTTTCATCCTCCTCATAATGCTTCCATGAGTGTAAACATAGGCAATAACATCGAGGCAAACATCAGTAAGACAAACACTCCGATTCCTGCAAATAAAATGGGTTGAACCTTTTGCAACGATGAATAGATCTTTTCTTCTAGCTCTTTAAAAATCCATTCGCCATATGAAATTAACTCTCTGCCAAGTTCACCATGAGCTAATCCAAATCGAACAATTTCAGCCAATTCACTCGTAAAATAAGGTTTTTCAAGCAAAAGATCATTTAGTTCAGCGCCGTTCATGAGACCTTTGTGAAGCCTCTGACTTTCTTCTTTATAAAAACCATTGTTTAAGTGATCCTCCATAACAAAAAGGGCGTCTGAAACGGATAAACCACTTTGCAGCATCGAGCCGAAATTCACACTGAAGAAGTGAGTATTCAATAAAACAAGAAATTTTCTTAAGATTGGAACTCGCATGAGTAGATCCATCTGAGTAGAAGGCTTTGATTTCTTTCTCATCATGATAATAACAATCCATAATGTGATGCATAAGGTGAGGAAACTTACTCCAAAGAGTGGTATAATCCCTAAAAAAGTTAACATCCATGTAGTAAACATCGGGGTTTCGACTTCCAATGATGAAAATAGGTTTGAAAATTGAGGAAATAAGAATTGATAAAACACGATCCCAATCCAAGCTGTTAGGAATAGAAGGAAGAGGGGATATCTTATAGCTTTGGTCAACCGTGCACGCCATTCAGCTTTTTTCTTCATGAAAGTACCGTTTTCCATGAGACTTCTCGTTAGGTTGCCATTCGCGCTGTTTATAGATAAAGAACTTACTACTTCTTTTGGCAATTGTAATGGGGTAAAGATCTCGATAACAGAACTTCCAGAAGCAAGGATCTCTAGCATAGTATCAGCAACTTCACGCCTTTTTTGTGGAAGCTGAGACCTGACGAGTTCAATGCTTTTGTTAATGGTATAGCCTTGATCTAACAAAAAACCAAGCTTATAAAGAAACGTCCCTTGAGAAGCCCGTTTCCAGCCCCTTCTTATCACTTTTTGTTTCTCCCCCCCATCCATCTTTCATAGCTCTCTTTTGTCACATAACCTGCTGCAAAGGCATGGTTAAAGGAAAATGAGAGATTTTTGTAAGCAGACTTATCACGACTCTCCTTACTTAAAGAAGTTAATAATTCTTGATTACAAAGCATCTCGTAAATTCCCGCTCTTCTATAAGTTCTGGATTTAAAACAAAAATCTACGCAATCGTCTCCACAAAAAGAACATGGTATGGAGATCAGCCGCTGAGATACAATTCCCATCAATGTTTGTTGCAGTTCCGTTTCTTGTATACCAAATTCTCGAAGACGTTCAATACACCCAATACAGTCTGCAGCATGCATTGTAGACAGAACAAGGTGCCCCGTCAATGATGCGCGAATAACAAGTCTTGCAGTTGATTCGTCTCTAATCTCACCGATCATGATCACATCAGGATCGTGACGCAATAATGACTTAAAACCTTCACCATATGTCAGACCTGCTTTTTCATTAATTTCCATTTGCAGAAATGAATCTACTTTGCGTTCTACGGGATCTTCGAGTGTGACTATTTGACGTTTGTAATTTTTCTGAAGGTGATGAAGCAAGGAATATAAAATAGTGGTTTTACCTGATCCGGTCGGGCCAGAAAATAATAAGAGACCGCTGGATCGTTTAATTAGGGATAGTAGTTTTTGGAACACGTGAGGAAAAAGTGATAGTTCATGAAGAGTTAATGTTTCTTGTTGAGGAAGTAATCGAATGACGAGTGATTCATTAAATGCGGATGGTATGGATGAAAACCGAAGATGTACATTTAGATTATTGATCATAACGTCCATTGAACCGCTTTGAGGCTTTCGATGTTCGCCAATGTCCATTCTTGCGGAATATTTAAAATGTGCGAGCACCCTAATGTAATCTTCTTGCGTAAGAGTTCTGTGTTCAATCAGCCGATCATCTATACGAAATTGAACGATACCTCCCCTTTTTATCGGTATAAAATGAATGTCTGATGCTTTCTGAACTGCTGCCTCATGAAGGATTGAATTGCCTAACAACTTTATCGGCAAGTGGTATCATCTCCCTTTTTGTTTATAGTTTATTATTTCTGTCATAAAACGACAATTCCTGCATTTTTTTATAAATGAATGCATATAAATTTCGACAGAGCTCATACTAGTATTGTTGCATTGGGCTATAGCCAAGCGGTAAGGCAACGGACTTTGACTCCGTCATGCGTTGGTTCGAATCCAGCTAGCCCAGCCAAAAAAAAATAACACTCTTTAAAAGCAAAGAGTGCTATGTTCAGGACACATGACTAGAAATGTGTTCTTTTTCTTTTGTTGTACATAATTTTTTCATATCTCCAGGACTATATCCCGCAATGAGCTGTTTCCCGTCTGTCACTAATGGACGCTTCAACAATTTTGGGTTTTTAGTCAATAATGCTAATAGTTCGTTGGTTGAAAGATCATAGATATCGACATCAAGTGATTTGAAGGACTGACTTCTTTTAGCCAAAATATCTTCTGTTCCATACTTTGTAAGCTTCAACAGTTCTCTAAGTTCTTCAACCGATGGGGTTTCTTTGAATAGGTGTCTTTCATCAAACGATACTTTATTTTGCTTAAGCCACATTTTCGCTTTACGGCACGAGGTGCAGCTTGGGTAAGTGTAGAATGTTATTGAACTCATAAGACTCACTCCTTTTGGTTTACATTACCTTTAAAAGAGGCATAATAAACCAAAAAACAGCTAATATTCATGAATTATCTTTTAATTGTGTATTTATCCGCTTACAATTGGCATTTACAAGAGAGTGGAAACTCATATATAATACTAAAGGATACAAGTATTGGCGAAAAAAGGAGGGGATACATATGTCAAGAATGTATAAGGTTTTAGGCTTTTGGACTGGAATCATCGGAGTCATGGCTTATCTAGGCGATATGCAAGACATGGCGTTATTGTTCTTAGGACAAACGATTATGTTCGTTTCTTTAGGGTATTTGAACTTATCTGAGCGTATGTATATTTATATCTTTGGTGCTTATTTAACTGTTTTCTTTGTTGGTTTTACATACTGGTCAACGTTTATGATGACTCCTGGCGCTGGCGGAGGACATTAATCAGTTCTCTAAAGTAGCTACAAAAAAGCAGGCCGTTACGATACGGTCTGCTTTTTTTGTTGTATAACTTGGAATCCATTCGCTAGTGTATGATCGAGTAGGAATGAACGTATGGCCCGATTTCTCTTATTTTCTATTGAGAATGGATCAAGACTCTGTGTATCCTTTAACAATGATAATAGTCCTTCCTCTAATAAGAAATCTCCTTGATTTTTTAAACGTAATGTAGTTACTTCAGAATCTTTACCTGCTTTTATCACTTGTTTCCAATCTATATGATACGTAATATCCATCATCCCGGGAAATGCTAACGGATTTTTTTTTATTTGATGACGATAATACCCCCTTATACTTCCCTCTTTTACATGTATAGTGTTCCACTCTTCGCCTATCAATCCGTAATCGACAAAAAATAAGCAAGTATCTTTTTCTATCCATTCGTAAATGGTTTTTAGCCAAGTGAGCATGGAAAAGGAAACCTCAAGGTCATTAGTCTTGTCTCTAGTAGAAAAGATTTCACCTAATTTCTTTTCTAAAGAAGGGTCCTCCATTTTCCTATAAAGAAAACAAAGATCTTCAGTTTTTTTGAGAAGAGAGACTCCTTTTTCATACCACTCATCATTTTTTTGTTGAAAGATTCGAAGTGGAAACGCATCAAGAACTTCGTTAGCGAAAATAATCCCTTTAAATGATGGGTATCGCACTATTAATTCATCCAATGAAGATAGAATCGTAATTGGAAATCCAGATAACTTTGTTTCCAATAAACTTTTATGATACGGACTGGGTTCTACAATTACATATGAAATGTGATTGATTGATGTTAATGACCAACTATCTTGAACTTGTCGAGCGAAATGACCACTTCCTCCACCAAATTCTACGACTATTGGATCAAGATTATTATCAGCTATCGTTCTTATAAATAAATCAGCCCACACCTTGGCGAATACGTCTGACACAAGGCTAGCCGTATAAAAGTCCCCGTTTTTACCTATTTTCGTGTTCTCTTTCATGTAGTAACCCTCTATCGGATGATACAGAGCATGCTCCATGAACTCAGCCATCGTTATCCATTCAAATTGTTTTATTTTTCTTTGCAGCAAGCTCGAGAGTGACACGATCAGAACCCGCTTAAAAATGGGTTACTATCCATTTCCATTCCAATTGTTGTTTCTGGCCCATGACCTGATAAAACGACCGTTTCTTCTGGCAGATTAAGCAGCTTTTCATGAATACTATTGATCAGTAGATCCTGATCCCCACCATGCAGATCTGTTCTTCCAATGCTCCCCGCAAACAAAGCATCACCTGAAAAAACAGCTCCACTGCTCTTCAGATAATACGAAACACTTCCGGGTGAATGTCCAGGAGTCGTTAATACCTCGAATGAAAAACTTCCGATCTTTAAGGTATTGTCTTGATTCGTTAAGATGTGGCTTGCTGGCTTAGCTGTGATGCTTTGACCAAAATATTTTGATCCGTTCTTTTTTGTATCACTCAGCCAATCTGCTTCTTTTTTATGAACATACAAAGGAATATTATATTTTTCACGAACGTCATCGACAGCTCCGATATGATCGAAATGAGCATGAGTTAATAAAACAGCTAAAGGTCTTACATTTAATGATTCTAATGTTTGTAAGATTCTTCTTCCTTCACTGCCAGGATCGATGACTATAGCTTCGTTTTGATTATTGTAGATAATATATGTATTCTCTTGTACAGGGCCTACCGTTAACTTTTTCCACTTCATTATATTAGCCTCCAATTGCAAGTTATTACTTTCTATCTTACACTAAAACAAACATTATTTCGGAGGAAACACATGAAAGTATTTTTCGGATACGAAAATTTGGATATGCCCGCTCCTATGTCTGTGCATGATCAACAAGAAGATCTGATCATTACTTCTCAAAGAGATGATTACCTTTTTGAAGCCATACCACTGCTTTCGATCAAACCTATAAGAACGACTCTGTTATTTGATGATTATGGATTTACTTCTGACTCAGATCAAACGTATCTTTATCTTGATATGATATGTGTCTTTTATATCAAGGAAGGAGAAGAACAAGAAAAAACGATGTTTTTGCTTCAAGCAGAGGAAGAATTAATTGCTGAGTTCACAAATAAAAACCATCTGTATTTTATTATTGATAATCACCATAAACCCCTTGTTAAAAAGTGGGCTTCTGCCTATAAACTAACAATTGAGTTCATTTTGTTCCAATGTGCACTCGACAAACCCGAATAAAACAAGTAAAATAATACAAGGTTGTACCTGTGTGAAAGCGTTATACATAGGATTGGTATTACTCCAGAGCAAGGGGGCACAGAATAATGGGATTAGCCATTATATTCGGCTTAGTAGCTATTTTAGCTGCGTTGGGACTATTGCGTTCGTTAAAAATTAAAAATTTAATGGCAGCAGGTTTTGCCTTTTTAACGTTTGCAGTTTTTGGCTGGTTTACAGTCATGACTGTTCTGGACGTTTTAGTAGGCAGCGGCGGCTCTACTGGCCATTAAAGGAACTCAAAAAACCATCAGAAATCAGTTTCTGATGGTTTTTTCTTTCTTAAGGCGGTTTCTAACAGATTCTTGTTTTCAAATCTTTATTATTTCCTTCTTTGACTGTTGATTGGAGGAAGCATGAAAATCTTGGATTCCAGAAGAAGACTATAAAACAGCTTTACATGTAAAGAGCTGCTAACAGGATTCCCCTTGTATCTTCATAGATCTTATCAAACTGTCGTAATGGAAGTGGGTTAACCCCTATTCCGAGCTCAATCGTAAATCCTGGTTTTCTGTATTCTTGGATAAACCAATCTTTGTAGCCCGCATAACTATCCACATACCTTATCGCTTTATACCCACTAACCCTCTCAAATTCTTCTGCGATCTTTCCTGATATGGGCATAGGCTCTTCCCCTTCAAAGCCCCAGTATAATTCTTTTCCTTGCGTATGAAGAGCTACCACCCGGTCAAATTTGTATTTTTCTGTCACCTCTGCCATCACCCTAGCTTCTGGTTCACTTAATGGAGCGATACCAGGATAATCCCTTGGAGCAGGAGAAGTTGGTTTTCTCACTTGTTCAAGCTCCCATCTTGCAGGAAATTGATTATTAAGGTCTACACCCCGAATATTCGCTTTCCATCCTGAGAAGTCTTTGCTTCTTTTATTTAATTTTAAAACAAGCTCTTTCCAATCAGAATTTTCAGGTGGACCATTTAATACGAGATCGACTCCATCTGGATCGACCATAGGCACGGCGTAAAGTGTAGTATCCCTATATAAATCTTCAGCTTTGTACCCATTCAAAACTTTATTACTTGATAGTGCAGCAGCATACTCATTAATGAACTTCATCAGAACTCCTGAAGTAATCCACTCGTTTCCATGAAATGAACCATTGATATGCACTTTTCTTTTTCCATTTCCTATTATAAGCATAACTATTGGATGGCCAAGAACAGATTTACCAATCTCTTGTTTTCTTATGAATGGATAAATGCTGAGAAGTTTATCTATATCATGATTTAGTGCAGCTGTATTGTATTTCCTCTGACATTTAATTGATGAATATGGTAACACTCTAGGAATATTGATGATATCCTTTGTAAATATTTCCTTCGGTTTAACGGTTTGATTAACTAAATATAAGGAATCCAGAGGAATATCGAATTTATCAGCTATTGAAAAAAAGGTATCACCATTTTTTATCTTATATTTTTCTAAAAACATTCCAGGGATCTCTACGCTCTCCCCTGCATGCATATTCGCTGCTGTTACGTTAGGATTAGAGTCTTTGATCAACACGTAAGGGATAGATAATAGACGTGAGTAATACCAAAATGAATCGCCGTTACGCATGACAATTTCCAAACAGAGCCCTCCCTTTAAACCTTCCTCTTAAAGATGTATGTTCTCTCTAAGCAGATATGCAGAAAAAAAGCACTCAACCGAAGTTGAGTGCTTCTAAATCTTTACTGTTTTTGCTTTTCTTCTTGTTTAACAGCTTTATCTTTTGCTTTATCTTTATCGTAGAATCTTAATAGATCTCCGTAAATGATACGGTCAGACATATCAAGTTCAGTCTTAGCACGTTCACTGTATGGTTCACAAGCATTGTTCTCACCTTCAACAGGTTTACCCGTTGCTTTGTCATAACACTTACCATCTGTGAACACATTATCCTTAGTGATATATGAATTATCACGAAGGACAGCAAAATCTTCTCTGTCTTTTGAGAATAAATCTGAGCCTAGCTGAATGTCACCTTTTGTATCAATACCTAACAAATGTAGAATTGTTGGTTTAAGGTCGATCTGTCCACCAACTGTATCCATTGTCTTTCCTTTTTCCCCTGGCATGTGAATGATTAAAGGTACTTTTTGCAATTGAGTAGATTCAAAAGGAGTAATTTCTTTTCCTAAGAATTGACCCATTGCATCGTTATGGTTTTCAGAAATTCCATAATGGTCACCATACATGATAAAGATTGAATCTTCATAAAGACCAGCTTCTTTAACATCAGCGAAAAATTCTTTCAATGCTTCGTCTGTATAACGAACCGTTGTGAAATATCGGTTAACTGTACCATCGTTAGACGTCCACTCAGGAAGCATTTCATCTTCCTCTTCTAATGTGAACGGGAAGTGATTCGTTAACGTAATATACTTCGTATAGAACGGTTTGTTCATCGCCTGCATCTCTTTTAGATGCGGTATAGATTGTTTAAAGAAATCTTTATCTTTTAAGCCCCATCCAATTGAATTCTCAGGAGTTACCTCGAAATCTTTTAATGAATAATAACGGTCGTAACCGAAATTATCATACATGATATCGCGATTCCAGAAACTTTTGTTATTAGCATGCTGTACGGATGAATAGTAACCTTGCTCTTTTAAAATTTCTGGTGTCGCATTGTATTGGTTCTGAGAGTGTGTAAAGAAAACTGCTCCACTTGGAAGTGGGTATAAAGAGTTATCTAATAAAAACTCTGAATCAGACGTTTTACCTTGCCCTGTTTGGTGATAGAAGTTCGGGAAGTAGTAACTGTCTTTAATCAAATCATTCATAAACGGAGTGATCTCTTTACCGTTCACAGACTCATTAATAACAAAGTTCTGTGTTGATTCTACTGAGATTACGAATACGTTCTTGCCTTTTGCTTTACCGAACATCTCAGGATTTGGTTCTTTGTAATTTGCACGTGAATAGTTCTCGATATCTGTAATTTCACTTCCATCGGCAAATGCACGCTGTGCTTTTGCTTTAGATTGAATGATGGAATCGTAAATATGATAGTTATAAGAACCAATGTTTTTAATTAACATTTCACGGTCAAAAGTACGAGTTAACAATTGCGGTCTTTCAGTCTCCGCTATACCAACATTCACGATAAAAAATACGATTGCAGCAGCAAAAGTAATCGTGATCTGCTTGCGTGAAGCACGTGCAGGTCGGTAATCAGCTCGTCTCATGAAATAAGCCAAAATAACGATATCGATAAACACTAATAAATCAGTAGGTTGAATCAATTCAAATACACTATTACCAAGGTCACCCATGTTACTTGTTTGGAACAAGACTGGAATGGTAATAAAGTCATTAAAGAAACGATAGAACACCATATTGGCATACATAACAAAACTCATGATCGCACTGACTGCTACGATCATCCTTCTATGCGTTCTTCCTTTAAAGTAAAGTGTTATACCTAAGAAAAGAACAATAGAACTGATTGGGTTAATAAACAGAATTAACTCTTGAACTTTGTTGTCCATAGGCAATTCAAATGCAGTTTTATAAATGATAAATGTTTTAATCCATAATAAAGCAATTGCGATAAAGAAAAATCTATATTCAGCAAAAGCTTGTTTCATTTTTTCTTTCATATGTTCTCTGACCTCCTCAATCAAAAAGAACTCTCGATTTTTCATTTTAATCCCTATTAACTGTCTCTCTTTGCATCCGGTAAGCATTGATTATAAGTGTAAATTCATCCTTTACAAATTTACAAAACCTTAATCAAAGGATTACATAAAGAGTATATTAAATGGTTTCACACAAGAATTCAATACCCTAACGTACTATTTCAAGATTCTGACAAATAGGACAACAAAACTATATTAGTTTTACCCCTTTTTTAAATCCATAAACCATTAGACGAATTTGTACCAAAAAAGTTTCAAAAAAATGAAAACGAACCACAGTGAAGCGGTTCGCTTTTTCTCTCATTTTTTTTAAGTACTTCCTTAATACGTTTTAATCAAATTATTTTAGTGAAATTCACAGAAAAAATTTCCTTCTTTTTACCTATAAAATATTCGACGCTAAGTTAACGATTGTGCTTAGCTAACCATGCTCCTCCTATAACGCCCGCATCGTTGCCTAACGTAGCAACTTTCATTTCAGCACCTTCTGCAACTCTCTTGAGTGCAAATTGATTAAATTTCTGCTCTAATCGCTCCATTAAGGTATGACCTGCTTTAGAGACTCCACCACCAATGACAATCTTACCGGGGTTAATGCTGTTAGCAAGGTTTGCTATCACTAATCCTAAATGAAATGTTACTTCTTCCAACGTGTCAATCGCTACTTGATCTCCCTTTTCAGCAGCTGCGACAACATCTTTAGCTTGTAACTCACCATTTTCTTTTATTAATGTATGAAGAGACGAAGAAGCGTCTTGGAGCGCTTTTTCTTTGGAAATGCGAGAGATACCTGTTGCTGAAGCGATCGTTTCAATGCAGCCTGTACGACCACAGTTACATGGTGCTCCACCAGCTGGTATAGCCGTAATATGACCGATCTCACCAGCCATACCATTAGTTCCGTGCATGATATGTCCGTTTACGATTATTCCGCCACCGACTCCAGTACCTAGAGTAACCATCAGTAGGTTTCCTTCACCATCACCTGCCCCTCGCCACATTTCTCCAATTGCAGCGATGTTAGCGTCATTATCAACAATAACTGAAAGACCTGTTGCTTTTTCTAGCTCTTCTTTTAACGGATAATCTCTCCATCCGATGTTAACAGCATGAAAGATGAATCCTGTTTTCATATCAATGAAACCTGGTGCGCCCATTCCAATCGCTTCAAGCTTTTCTTTTGGTTGTGATAAGTCTTTTAGCTTTAAATGGATAGATTCAGTAATATCTGAAACAATATGCTTTCCATCTTCACTTATATTGGTAGGGATTTCCCATTTCTCTACAATATGACCGTCTAATGTTACAAAAGCAATTTTAATTGTCGTTCCACCTAAATCAACACCAACTAACCATTTCTCCATCTTTTCTCATCCTCTATTGTAATTTATTGTGTTCTGCTCGAATAATGATGATCGCATTTTTGAATTCGTTTACATCAATAAGTTTTTGTTCGTATAGTTCTCTGACTTCGTCTTGTGTTAACTCTAGATCAGCTATCTTATTTCCCGTATATATGAAAGTTCCAAACCTTTTCAATAGCTGTTGAACATCATACATTGTTTTCATAATAATCACCTTTGTCATTATAACAAATAATATAGGCAAAAATGCAAGCCTTTGCACATAATTAACATAGAAAAAGACAGCTGAAAACGTCAGCTGTCCTTAACGATTACCGATCAGGGTCTTTCGGGTGTAATACGATTGGCCTTCTGTTCTTTAACGGCATAGGGATTCTTAAGACCACATCTCTTATTGCTTTTGGATTAAAAGGAATGAATGGCCAAAGGTATGGGATATGAAAGGATTTGAATGATACAAAGAACAGAACGGCCAAGGTAAAGCCTATAACATATCCTGGTACACCTAACAATGCAGTTAAACCTAACAAAGAAAGTCTTAATAGTCGATTTGCTAAGCTAAGTTCATAAGTCGGAGTAGCAAATGTTCCAATTGCAGCTATGGCGATATAGAGTACTACTTCATTAACAAATAAACCTGCTTCAATTGCTACTTGTCCGACTACTATAGCTGAGACTAATCCTAGTCCAGTGGATACAGATGTTGGCGTATGAATTGTGGCCATCCTCAGCATATCCATACCTAATTCGATGATTACAAACTGCAAAAATAATGGAACAACACCGATCTCTTCAGGGCCTATAAATGATAAGTTTACGGGTAATAGTTCTTTGTGCACGGAAAACAAATACCACAATGGCAATAAAAAGATGGATATCCACACGGCTAAAAATCGAACAAATCTTAAATAAGCACCAACGACCGGTTTCTGCCTGTATTCTTCTGCATGCTGCAGATGATGCCAGAATGTTGTTGGAGTAATTAAAACAGATGGTGATCCATCTACATAAACTAAGACATGTCCTTCAAACAAATGAACGGCTGCTGTATCTGGTCGTTCTGTATACCTCACTAACGGATAAGGATTGAGATGCCGGCCACAAATAAATTCTTCGACTGTTTTCTCACCCATCGGAAGCCCATCTGTATCGATTTTTTTCAATGAGTCCTTAATACGTTCAACAATGTGCGGATCTGCAATATCTTCAATATACGAGATACATATATCGGTCTTTGAACGCCTGCCTATGCTCATGTATTCCATTCGTAGTGAACGATCACGGACTCTTCTTCTCGTAAGTGCGGTATTGAATACGATTGTTTCCACAAAACCATCTCTTGCACCTCTAACAACGCGCTCAACATCCGGTTCTTCGGGTCCTCGTACCGGGTATGTTCTAGCATCGATTTGAAGGATCTCCGAAACTCCCTCAACGATCAGAACGGTTGGTCCACTTAATACCCAATCGATTCCTTGATTCAAATCATCAGAAGTAGAGATTTCTATATAGGGCAGATACGTCTTCATCAGCTTCACAAGTGGGTCCGGATCTAGTTGGCCAGGCTCAAGGTCGGCTAGTAACTTCATTAAGTAATGTAGAATATCATCCTTAACGAATCCATCTACCATAAATAAAGCCATTCTTCTTCCGGCATATTCTAAGTCAAGATGAATACAATCAAAACTTATGTCAACGCCTAGTTGATTTTTCATATACTGAACGTTTTCATCAAAATTTGGTGAAAGAGGTTGTTTTTTGGGCAGATATGACATTTTTTACATCACTCCTCTGCCTATCATCCTTCACTTTCTTCTCTTGTTTCATACCTAGGTCAAATACGATCGATCGCTATAAACTCTTTTATTATTTCAATTGTGACATTGAATAAAAAAGAAAAACCCTTAGCTAATGGGCTAAGGGGTTAAAGGTTAAACTAGAGAAGACTTCAAATATGCGTAAATAAGCTCTGCTGTATTTTTTAATGACTTGATGTGTGTACGCTCAAAAGCATGAGAAGCATCAATCCCTGGTCCGACGAGTCCGTGCATAATATCAGCGCCAGCACGAATAGCTGCTGTTGCATCTGAACCATAGTAAGGATAGATATCTACTTTATATCCGATATTATGTTTTTGTGCTAAATCTACAAGGTGTTTTCTTAACCCATAATGGTAAGGTCCCCCAGAGTCTTTTGCACAGATACTTACTGTAAATTCATCTGTTGCCTGACCGTCACCGATTGCCCCCATGTCTACCGCTAAATACTCGACTGTTTCAGTTGGTATGTTCGAATTACCACCATATCCGATTTCTTCATTGTTACTGATCAAAAAGTGGGTTGTGTAAGGCAGCTTAATCGAATTTAACTTGATCTGTTTGATTACATGCATCAAAATCGCTACGCTAGCTTTATCATCAAGATGACGAGACTTAATAAATCCACTATCCATTTGTTCAAACCTTGGATGAAAAGAGACAAAATCTCCTACTGAGATTCCCGCCTCTTCGACATCTTTTTTAGTATGAAACTCTTCATCCACTCGAACGACCATGTTTTTCTCATTCCGTTTTAATTCGTTCATTCCTTTATATACATGAGCAGCTGTCTGATGCATCATGATCGTGCCGCTAAAGGTTTTTCCTGAATTCGTATGTATTGTACAATATTCACCTTCAATCGTATTCCAATAAAATCCGCCGATTAAGTCTAATTTTAGACGTCCATCGCTTTTAATCTCTTTCACCATAGCTCCTAATGTATCTACATGTGCAGTCAGCAGGCGGTGTTTCGAATCATCCTCACCTAAAATGGTAGCAATCACCGCGCCTTTGTTCGTTGTTTTGAATGACACCTGATTTTTTTCAAAGAATGATTTCATAAACTCGATTGCAGCTTCTGTATTACCAGACGGGCTTGGGATATGTACGAGTTCTTTAATGTAACTCACGATCTCTTCTGTTTGTATTTCCATTACACTAACCCCTTTCGCTTACCCTTTCATACCTTTTCTTGAACTTCCCTTCTAAATTGGACAGAATTGCATAAAATTTAGGAACAAGTTGTCCGAAAGGGAGGCTAATTTGTATGAAGTGGAAAATTTCAATTTATCTGTTAATTATTATACTTGTAATAGGTATCATCTACCAGCCGTTTGTCAAAAAAGAGGCACGTGAAAGTATAACGTTCTTTCCATTAGATAATACGTTCTCTTTTAAAAAAGCGGAAACGAAGCTATCTTTTCTAAATGGAACTTCATCAAAATATGACGTGCTTTGGAAGGTAAACTCAGAGACTTCTGAACGTGTTTATCTGAGACAGGATATTGCGATGATTTTTGAGAACGGAAGACTTAATAACAAGATGACAGAATGGAAAACATCCGCTTCAAAGATTGACCTAGAAAAAGACATTATTAGTTCAATACCGGGGCTATGGGAGGCTATCTCCTTCCACCAAGGAGAAATACACCTTAGTGAAGAGAAGTATCGGTCTGTACAGAGAATGAGCAATGATTTTTTATATACAGCAAAACTGGATCAAACGTTTTCAGGTTTTAAGATCGCTAAAGATAACGATGAACGAAAAGCTAAAAATGAACTCGATGAAAAAACAAATAAATATTTACAACAAACACTCACACAAACAACGAACTTCTATCAGATTGATCTTAACGATTATTACGTAATCTCATTAGAATCGCTAACGGATTATAATAGCAACCCACTACCTGGCTTCTCTCCATCCAAAAGTCAGGAGATTATCGGAAAGCTGTGGGAAGGTTTATACAAAAATTATTTTTTAGGAATCACTACAAAAAATGGACAAAAAGTAAGTCCAATAGGAAGTTCGATGCCTTTCATCTTAATCAGTAAAGACAAAAAATATCTATTCGTTCTCTTCCAAACATCAAACGGGGAGAACATCCAGCTCATTCAATACATCTTTTGATGGTCTCTATTAGTTCATTGCTGGAGTAGCAATTATGATGAGGATTATTGTCATTCATTACAGAAAGTCTCAATGGATTCCACCATATAGCAGTCCACTTTGCAAGAATAGCTGGGACCATATCTAATGAATAAGAATCACCAACATAGTAAAAGTCACATGCTGTCGTATTCTCTTTTACAAGATGGAAGATCTCCGGACTAGGTTTTGCCACTTTTATTTCCGATGAAATATATATCCGTTTATCGGGTATATGTAGTTGCAGTTGTTTTATTTTATTTCTTTGAACAATAGTACTTCCGTTAGTTATGATTCCGTATACGATCTCGTAACGAGTTAAGACTTGAAAGATATCACGTATCCATGAATAGGGTTCTACAAATAAATGTATATTCACTTCAAACAGTTGTTGAAATTTTTGTAATTCTAAATGACTAAAATTCCTTAATCCTGCTGCACGTAAGGAAGATAACAGACGTTTGCTTTGATATTCTTCTCGAGTAATCCTGTGATTTTCATACGCCTGCCAATAGGAATCACAAAAATACTTATAGTGGATAAACCATTTTTCTTCTATCTTCGTATTTTGCTCTCCAGAAGAATAGATGGAACGGAATGCAAATAAAGAAGCCTTCTTAAAGGAGGCTTCATAATCGAACAGCGTATTGTCAAGATCAAAGAAGAATGCTGTTTTTTTTGTTTGCATAATTAAATGATTTCATCCATCATTTTAGAACGCAAGCCAGGAAATGACATAGCACTCCCAACTAAGAAACGACGGATCAAAGGGTTACCAAGCGCGTTATTCATCAAACGGTATCTCATTCGGTAACCGAGCATAATAGCAAGGAATATCAAAAAGCTTTTTATCACAAATCCTTTCATGTGAAAACCTCCTTGTTACTACTTTCTGTTTGGATTGCATTTTTTATTCGTCACTTAGATTTAAAAGATCTTCTTTCGTGTTAACATTCTCGAAAAAGCGAGCCTCTTCTTTTTGTACCTCTATGTATTTCGTTTGTTTACTTTCTAATAAGGATAAAACCTTTAAGTTATCCATCATTAGATTCTTTTTTATTTCTGGTAGACATGTTCTCTTGTATAAGCCGTTAAGCGGATACACTTTTCCATTCAAAACGGGAACGATACAATCATACTTCGGATCCTCATAAACAAAACCCAACCATTTTCCGTACATATAGCTGGTCATTATAGGCATATCACAAGGGATGATCAAATAATAATCACCTTTCCTTTTCATCATCGCACTGTATATTCCCGCTAAAGGACCTTTGCCTTTAAAAGCTTCAACATCGGAAATGAGTTCTGCAGCATAAGAATGGTTTTGGTCTAATTTCTTTATCCATTCTTCACGAACGACAGCTACGAGCCCATCTGAATGTGGAGCGATTGCGTTCATCGCTTTTTCAAAAAAAGTAGTATCTCCCCATTTAGCGAACAATTTTGGACTGCCAAACCTTCTAGATTCACCGCCTGCAAGAACAACCCCTATAACAGTCAGCTCATGATCCATACGTATAAACCTCCCGCAATTAAACCACCAATGATTGTAGAAGAAAAGTTCACAAGATTGTTTGTAAAAAAAGGATACCCAAATATTCTTATTGTCTTAACCCCACAATGAACGTGACTTTCGGTTTCTCTTTTACAATTGGAACAAACGTACTTTTGTTCGAACCATGCCCCAAATAGTGTATCTGCGAAGTTCCCTAAGAATCCAGAGAAAGCAATACAAAACCCGATAGTAATAGATGAATCATAGAGTAAATAAAAGCTGAAACCTATTAAAGAAGCTCCTAACGCTGCTGCAATAGTACCTAGACTCGATATGGCACCTGATAAACCAGGTTCAACCTTTTTCCATTCTTTAATATGAAACGGTCTTTTCTTTGACAGGACGCCGATCTCTGAAGCCCATGTATCCGCGGTAGCTGTAGCAAAGGTAGCTGCGAACACAATAAGCCATACAGGATCTGAAAGGGTCAGGTGACCTATTGCTGCAAGTAGAGCTGCTCCACCATTAGCAAGTACTTGAAGAAGAGACCTCCCCTTTTTGTCTTCGGTGTGTAATGCGTCTTGATCCTGTTTCTTATCTTTCTTCCATTTAGTTAAAAGTGTGGAAGTTATGAAGAAGAGACCGAGTATGGTCAAACCTTGCCAACTAAACGCATGATAAATAATTACTCCCAATATAAACGCTGTTATACTTCCTGCGATCGTTAGCCATTTAAATAAAGCTGACAATATGGAAAGTAAAGCGATACCTCCAAGTATGAAGATCATCTACTTAAACCGTCCATCTTCCGTAATGATCGAATCAACAGGAATGTCATAGTTTTCATGTGGAAGGGAATCCGTAGTCTGCAAGGTGTAAGCAAGTGAAAGTTTAGAACCATCATATGAGTGTAAGTAGCGATCGAAATATCCGCCTCCATAACCAATTCTGAATCCTTCTTTATCAAATACAAGTCCTGGGACGAGGATCATGTTCATTTGAGACGGCTCTATGCACAAAGTAACATCTATCTTAGGTTCATATAGATCCATGTATACATTTTCTAGTTCTTCATAGGAATGAATTTTTCTGAACTCCATTTGTTTGTGTTCAGAGTAGCATTTTGGTACAGCGACAGTCTTACCTTCACGCCATGCTTGGTTTATGATGTACGAGGTATCTAGCTCAAATCCTCGTGAGACTGTAATACCAAAACAATCTGCTGTTTTCCATTCTTCTGTTTGAAATAAGAGATTAGATATTGCTTCGCTTTTTACCTTTCTTTCTTCTTTTCCCATTGAGAGCAACAATTGTTTTAGCGCTTTTCGCCATTGTGATTTATTCATGTATTAAACACCTCTATACCGTGATGAATATATCTTATCATGAGTTTGATTGCATGAAAAAACGCCTGATCCCTCATTTGCATGGGTCTCAGGCGCTTCTACGTGAAATTACTTCGTTTCACGGTGAACTGTGTATTTCTTTAAACGCGGGCTGTATTTTTTAAGCTCTAAACGGTCTGGATTCGTACGCTTGTTTTTTGTAGTGATGTAGTTACGATCACCAGTTTCAGTACAAGCTAAAGTAATGTTTACACGCATTGTTGTTTCCCTCCACATCTTTACCAAAGTACATTATCATGGTTACTAACAGTCATATTCTCTATTAAACCATACCATAACATGATAACAAATTCTTTTCTAACGAGCAAGTGAGTTTTGTGAAAGTTTCTCATAGACTTTCGTATATTCTTTAAGAACATCTATAAATGTGGCATGTGACCATGTGAGAGGAGCAACAGACAAAGCCTCTCCTGTAAATGGATGAAGTTGTTCTGGTAAGACACCTGTAGAAAAACTATGTTCGTGAACCCAACGTAAAATTTCATGCGGCCGCTCTAGATCTTGAAGTGATTTCGCACATTGAACATGCCATTTAGCAAGCCATAATGTACAGATTAGCCAAGGGTTCCCGGGCGCTCTAGTCATATCATGCGTTTGTTGAAAGTAATAATCATTCGTGTATCTTGCAATTCCACCTACACCGGATTTAATGCTCAACTCTTCATTCATCTGCTGCATCGTTCGAACAACACGTTCATCATCAGCAGGGTATACACCGAACGCAAAGAGAGCGTACATGCTAGATTCCATCGTGAAATCTTTTTTATAGGCGTTGTCATCGAGCAGATAGATCCCTCTTAAAAATCTTCCTGAACTCTCATCATACAAATGTTTTTCCATCCCTGCTTTTATTCGGTCTGCACCTTTCTTGTATCTCTCTGCACGATCATCCTCACCGAATAACGTTGCGAAAGAATAAGCAGCCATAAGACCACCATATACAGAGCTTGCTGTAAAGGTAAAGATTCCTCTTCTTTCTTCCCAAAGATCATAAGAAGGTAACGGAAGGTCTAGCTCTTCTTGCATATATTGAAGCAAAAATCTTGCACTCGGACGGACTAGTGACCGATAGAGAGATTGAGCAAACTCGATATCTCCTGTTTCTTTATAATGTTCCCAAAATGCCCATAGTACGAGTGCTGTTTCATCTTCTTGAATCGGCAATTGGCTAGACCCTTCTTTATCGATCATAGGATGCCATGATGATCCAATTGAACCGTCAGGGTTATATTTATGATGAAGATATCCCTCTTTTGTTAAAACATCCGCACATCTGCGATAGAAGTTCTTTACCATTCCATGAAATCCCGCTTTTGCGACTGCGGCTGCGATTAGCGCCCCATCTCTCGGCCACATGTAACTATAGTGATCTCGGTTATAATGCTGAATATCGGAATCATTCGCAGCTATAATATAACCGTTCTCATTGGTTTGAGTTCGAATGATAAGTAAGCTTCTGTTATAAAGATCAAGAAGTTCATCAGAAAGGTTGCACGGATTGATCTTTGTTTTGTTTACCCATCTCCTCCAATACACATCGATCTTATCTAATGTTAAAGATGGGCCGATCTCCATGAGGTAATCATAGAGCGAGAATACTTCCTCTCTACTTTTGCCTACGGTTAGAGCATAGTTCACGTCTCCTTTTCCGTGTGGAGGAACTATCCCTTGAACCGAAAAAGTACTATCCACTGACCCTTGCGCGATAGGATTCACATGAAGATGACCATCTTCTGCATCTCTCCATGTTCCTTCTGCACTTAAGAATCGTTTAACCCCTGTTGTATACTGATCAATTCCCTTTTGATCGAATGAAGCTGCAAACAAAAAGTAACGATTCTTTTTATAATGGATGATTACAGATTTTTCAGGATCAAAGTAAGCTGTGTCACCCACTTCATTCTCATAAATAGATAGATCTTGGTGAAAGAAAAGTTTGATTCTTTTTTCTTCATTGGATTCGTTTAAAACGGTGATTCTTCGCATAAACATATTTTCTCTTTGATGCACAGCATCTTCAATCTTTAGCGTTATGCCTTCTTTTTTGTTCTTTGCGTATGAGAGTGTAACGAGCGAGTCTAAATGATATCCGGGCTCGATTACCCATTCCTTTGAAGAAAGCCAAGAAAAGGAGCCATTGATACTGGCTCCTAGACGATTAACATGCCCCTGCACATGATTTTGCTGACCGACGTAAGGAAAATAGATGTCTCTGATCTGCAAATATTCATCTAAATTGATCAACAATTTCCCATTTCCTATAACCAAATGTCTTGGCATCTGTTACACCTGCTGATACAACTGTATTTTTTCAATATATTGTGATGCCGCTTGTTTCGCTTGTTCAGGGTCTATATTTTGGGAG
The DNA here is from genome assembly GCF_036213205.1 of Fictibacillus nanhaiensis. Taxonomy (GTDB): domain Bacteria; phylum Bacillota; class Bacilli; order Bacillales; family Fictibacillaceae; genus Fictibacillus; species Fictibacillus nanhaiensis_E. The sequence goes on along the minus strand of NZ_JARMFC010000006.1, from coordinate 280,286 downwards.
TATACTGTGAAAACAGGTTGTTCTACGTCTGGAAGGATTAGCGTCCAGCCACCTTCAGGATGGAAAACTTTAATACCATCAAGCAACTCCACATTGTTATCACGGATATCTTCCATAAGCCTGCGCATTACTCGGCCTTTCTTATCTTTTGGACAAGGTACATATTCTCTTAACATATGCACATCTGGAAGCATCTTTACGAGTTCAGATAATGTGATCTTCTGCATCGCCATGATCTCTAAGATATGAACAAACGCGTATTGAGCATCGTATTGATAATTAAGAACCCCATCACCTACTTCCATGATAGAACGTGGGTTAGCTTTCGTGCGAATCAGCTTTCCTTTTAAACGTTCTGCGATGGAATCCAGAGCAGATGATCCATATACAGGGATAGCCATCTCTTTTTGCTTCCCTTGAGAAAATGCTGTGAAAACATAAAGAGCAAGCATAGTCTCTTCATCCAACACTTCACCTGTCTCCGTTATGAGACGCAATGTTTCACCCGCTTCTCCGATCAAAACACCGATATTAGCATTTGTTACTCTTACAAAGGATGCCATTTCCTCTGGTTTCGTTTGATATGGCGCGGTAAGGATTTCACAGTTCAGTCGATTATAAAGATTAGGAATAAAGTTTAGATAAGGCTGGTGGTTGTAATTCACCACAACTCTAAACTTGGCTTCTTGAATACCCTTTTCCTGTATTTCTTCTAAAAGAGCGGAAATATAATCTTCATGTTTATTCGCCTGTACGGCACCTTTTCCAATACGATCAAAAGATGCACGTCGATAATCTTCCTGCCAATACGCATTCTCTATCTTTCTTTCAAGATCTGAGTGAATCGGAAGTCCTTTATTATCATAGAATTCGATCATCAGTTGTTTCTCTCCCGTGGGATTTGAGAATCTTACGTAAACACCGCCTTCTAAACGTTCTTCTTCGATAGAGAAACGGACGACCGGTGCAACAGTAGGACTAATATCAAGCGTGTGCACCCCGGAAGAATGAAGTCCTTGAATAAAAGATTGTTTAATCATAACCGAAAAGTCATGCGAGTCACTTGCGATGATGATCTGTGAGCCATAAGGAAGTACAGCTCCATAAGCTGATGCTAGTCTTGCGATATAATCTGGTGTAATCTCAACGTTTGCGATTCCAGAAACGCCTCTAGATCCAAACAAAGATTTTGTAGCTTTTTTCCCCCATACGATTGAGGTGTGAACAAGAGCTTCTTCAAAGATCTCTTTTTCTGGCCAGATCTTAACATCTGGCTTAAGCGTCGCGTTTTTACCGATTGTACAATGGTTACCTACTACAGCATGTTCAAAAATAGATGCGTCTTTTTCTACTTTTGTACCGTTCGCGATCGTTGCTCCTCTTAATTCACACTGATCTCCTACAAAAACATCGTTCCATAAGACCGTTTTCTTCAAAGAACTTCCTGAGCTAACTACGCTGTTCTTTCCAACTACAGATAGCTTTCCGATATGAGAGCCCTTCCTGATGACCGCTCCATCTGCAATGCTGACAGGTGCTTCGATTAAGGCTCCATCTTCAATAAACACATTCTCACCAATCCATACGCCCGACTCTTTTTCTTCCCCTGCAAAAGGTAGATCAACCAATCCGTTCAACATATCGTAATGAGATTGGCGATACTGCTGCAGGCTACCAATATCAGACCAATATCCCTCTGCTTGATAACCAAACAAATTTTTATCTTCTTTCATTAGTAGCGGAAACAAATCTTTACTAAAATCAACAGGTACATCTTTCTCAATATAATTAAACACTTCTGGTTCAAGTACATAGATACCCGTATTAACCGTATCACTAAAAACTTCATTCCAGCTTGGCTTCTCAAGAAACCGAATGATCTTTCCTTCTTGATTGGTCATAATCACACCATATTCTAATGGTGAATCAACTTGTTTCATAAAAATCGTAGCGAGCGAATCATTATCTTCATGAAATTGAATGCCTTTAGCAAGATTAAAATCTGTTAATGCATCACCGGAGATCACGATAAAACGCTCATCTAAAAATTCTTCAGCATTTTTAATGGATCCTGCTGTTCCGAGAGGAGAATCTTCAACAAAATAATGAAGGTTCACACCAAAATCGCGACCATCTCCAAAATAATTTTTGATTGCGTCAGGTAAATAATGAACGGTAACGGCGATATCTGTAATGCCAAATTTCTTAAGAAGCTCAATACCATATTCCATAACAGGTTTGTGAAGCATCGGCACCATTGGTTTTGGCATATTGCATGTAAGTGGTCTTAATCGTGTCCCTTTTCCACCAGCCATAATTACACCCTTCATTAAACAATACCTCCCACTTTTGTTGTTTGATTTTGTTCTGTCTCATATAGTTCTGATGTCTTTTCTGCGATAGAATCCCAACTGAAAACCGTTCTAGCTATTTCCTCGCCGTTCTTAGCTATGTCTTGGCAGCGTTCACGGTTGCTAAGGATATATTCAACAGCCCACACTATACTCTCTGGATCGTTAGGATATACTTTTAACCCTGTCTTTTCATGATCAATAATTTCTCTTAATCCCCCTGTATCAGAAACGATGGTCAGTTTTCCTGAAGCCATCCCTTCGAGCGCAACAATGCCAAACGGTTCATAATGACTCGGAAAAATAGCAGCATCAGCTTTTGCAAAATATTCATTTCTTTCCTCATCGCTAACGAATCCTGCTAGATGTACATATTCCTCTAAGCTCTTTTGCCTGATCATTTCTTTTAGTTCATCCAATAAAGGGCCTTTTCCAGCAATAACAAACCTGACTTTTCTACCCGAATTCCTTAATATATCTGCAGCCTCGATAATCGTTTGGAATCCTTTTTCTTTTACAACTCTGCCCACCGAGAAAAGAAGAAGTTCATGGTCATCGCGTTTCTTTTCTTCACTAGAAGGACTAGATCGATAAGTGATCTGCTCTGGATCAATGCCGTTTGGTAGAATTGTTATCTTCTCTTCCGGTATGCTAAAAACCCCTGTTAACTCATTTTTCATATAGTCACTGCAGACGATTAGAGTGTCTGACCCATCCATTAGTTCCCATTCCTTCTGATTGATCTCATATTGAAGGGGAGAAGTAATCCCGTTATTTCTGCCATGTTCTGTTGCATGAATGGTGGTGATTAAAGGAATGTTCAGTTCCTTTTTAATGGCTAGTGCCGAAACTGAAACGAGCCAATCATGTGCATGAATGCAATCAAAATCAAACTTATTTGCTAGAGCTAGTGCTTGTTCAGTGATGGCTAGATTCAAACTCCCTGTCCAATGGAAAAACGATTCAAAATTCGGCTGTTTTCCAGCTACACGGTATACATGAACACCATTATTTACTTCGTGTTCCGGATATCCCGGGACAGAAGAAGTAATAACATATACTTCCGTTCCTTGCTCTACCAATTTTCGGGATAGATCAAATACATGTCGGGCTAATCCCCCCACTACCATAGGTGGGAATTCCCATGAAAGCATTAATATTTTCTTCTTGCCCACCGCTTTTTGTTCGTTATATTGGGACGCCACGTACTCGTCATGTTTATTCTTAAAGAATTGCCACAAATCTTTTGTTCGTATGAAAGGGTATTGGTTTTCAAAATTTGCTATTTCATCTGGATGATACGTTCCATTTTCAATCGAACGATTCAGTTCATGGAACCTTTCAATATGTTCTTGAAATCTTGACTTTGCATATTCTGTGGCACTGTTACCTTCAATGATAAAAGCCCAATCAGAACTTGAAGCAAGCATCCATTCGCGAACCATCTGATCTGCATATCGTTCAACAACGATATTTGGTTTTTCATTTGAAAGACGTGCTGCGAGCTGAACCAGCTTTCTTTCACAATGATGCAGATGTCTATACATCCAAGCGTTTGACTCATTCAGCCATACTTCACCTGTTTGATTTCTGCCCCATGTTGAAAAGCATGGTCTTACAGTCTCTAAATCTTGATAGTGCCTTATTAAAAATTCTTGAGGTGTGATCCACGTGATGTTTTGTTCTGTTGAAACTTTCATGGATTGAAGTAAAAATTCTGGGCCTTCAAACCACCAATGTCCAAATAGCTCTGCATCAAATGGTGCAGTTATTAGTTGAGGAGGGTAAGATTGTTCGTTGGTATGTAGATATTCTGTAATGCGGTGACAAAAATCATAAGCATGACTCTGTACTTTATTCCATGCCCATTCTCTTTGGTACCAGTCTTTGTTCTCGGTTTTCCCAGTTATTCTCCAATACTTAAGACCCGTATCGACTCGAATCCCTTCCGGATGAATGAAGCTTTTTATATATTCATTGTCTCTCTCATAGGCAACGTCTCGATAAAACTCTCGATAATCAAAATCTCCTGGATAACCGACAGAAGAATTCCAAATCGTTTCTGAGATACATTGGTTACGCGAGAACAGTGCCACCCCATGAGGAGAGTAAACAGGGGCTCCGATTCCTTTAGATGGAACGGGCTTACTTCTGAGTAAAGTTTCTTCGTCTACAAATGTATATTGAATACCTGCTTCTGCTAACGCGATATCTACTCCGGGAGAGTAAGCACATTCAGGCAGCCAGAACCCTTTAGGCTTTTCACCAAAGTACTTTTCAAATGTTTGAACACCTGCAAAAATTTGAGCTCTAACTCCTTGTTCAGTTTGAACATAGGGAAGGAATGCGTGGGTTGCAGAGGAAGTAATGCAATTAACCTTCCCAAGATTCATATAGCGTTTAAAAGCATCTGTAACTTTACAATTGAATTCTTGATAGGTTTCCATAATTTTTTTATAGCGCTCTTCGTAAAAAGCAATAATCTTTTGTTCTTCCTGATTGGTAGAATGTTTTTTTTCTTTTTTTACAAGTTTTATCGTAAGGTCTAAATGTTCTAGATACCGTTTTTGTATGACTGGATCGTTCAGTAACTCCAATAAAGGGGATGAGAATGATAAGGTCCAAGACAGGTTTTCAGGCTGTTCTTCGAGTACCCATAACAACGGGATATATGTCTCAGTAAGTGCCTCAAATACCCATCTTTCCTCTAATCGATTCGCTTCTTTATGCCTCACATAAGGAAGGTGAGCGTGCAAGACTAATGAAAAATACCCGTTAGACATGTTTTACTCTCCTATCTAATTTTTTGATAATATGAATAAGTTGAAAAGTTTTCTAGCCATTCAGGTTGGTCTACAATTTGATGTTTCCATCTGTCAATCTTCTCATCATGTAAACTGTTATAAAGTGCAGGACTGGTCTCTGCAGGATTTGATCGTAACAGGGTAAAAAAACTGCCATCAAACGTACGCGTACCAATATCAGTGATATATGTTCTTCCAGGTTCTAAGGATTGAAGGAACCAATTGTTAGTCATAGGCGGAAGCTCAACCTCAAACGTACGATGAGCATTATGGCCAAAGAAATCAATGTCTGTTACGTCATAGATTTTCAACAGCGAAGGGAGATCTTCCCATTTCGTACGAAAATGCTGTTCGGCCATCTGTTTTGTTGATTGAGAAAAACTCCAATAAACATACAAGCTATCAGGGGTCCTTGGCATCAGATGAACATTCGTCTCTTCATATTCAAACGGCATCGTCCACTTCTCTTCTTTTAGAACGGGTTGAGATAGAAGTTCATGATTCGATGGTGTTTGCTGCTGTCGGTATTTATTCCAGCGATACTGGACCTTTCCTAAAGACATGTTCATTCTTTGTGCGATCTCTTGAAGAGTTAAACCATTCTCCTTTAGTTTTACAATATCTTCGATCAAGTTCATCACCTCATCCTAATTTATTATTCTAATAATCGAGTTTCTATTACCTTATTTTTTATTATCGTAGCACTGGATATTTTTATATACAATGTGTCAAAAAAGTCGAAAAATGGCGCTTCCTTACCCCACTTGAGATTTCCGAATATGTAAAGTTTTTGTAACCGATTTACTTCTCTGATTATTCTGTCTATTCGACAAAGTAAGACAAAAAATGTCGTTTTCATTGAAGTCACATCTACTTTTACATCTGGGGTGCTTGAGAATATAGTCGAATTGTAGTAATTTGTGTAAACTTTTGCGAAAAAACCTATACCACAGCAGAATACTATGTTATAAAAGTAAAGGGTATAGCTTTAAATTAGGGAGGATATTATGGAGTTTGCTATTTTTGGATTGTTACTAGTAGGTGTTATTCTTTTGATTCTTTCCTTTAGAAAAAACAAGGAAACGTCAGTTGAAACTCAACTTGAGAACTTTACTATTCAGTTAATGAAAGAAATCTATCAAATAAAAAAGAAACTAAAAGTTCTTGAAGACGAAATGATGATTAACGATAAGAACTAATTTGTGAGGGGTAATGGTATGACAAGCAAAAACCTTCGCGGATTTTCAGCAGGTATTATCCTTTCAACAGGAATTTTAGCTGGTTTTTATTATACGGCTGATGCTGATCAAACTTCTGAACTAACAGAAGAGTCGGTAGCTCAATATCTTTCTGAAAAAGGCGAATTAGCAATTTCAAAGGAAGAGTATTCTTCACTTAAAGATACTGAAACAGTTGCGGCTCCGGTCGCAAAAGAAGAACCAAAAACTGTTCCTCCAAAAGAGGAAGAAAAAGTTTATCAGATGACTTTAACGATTACTCAAGGAATGAGCACTGGAGAAGTATGCGACCTTCTGCAAAAAGAAAACATAATTAAAAATAGCGATGAGTTCTTAAAATATTTGCGCACAAATAATTTAGAAGGTGCAGTTAGAGCTGAATCTCACCAAGTAAACAGTAAGATGAGCTTTGATGAGATCGCGAAAGAAATTACAAGTTCATAAATGTACATAATAAAGAGCAAGCACTGAGTGAGAGAGATTCAGTGCTTGCTCTTTTATTTAAGGGTATAGCTTTTTTATAGATGCCTAGTAAAGGTAAAGGAATACAAGTGAAAAAGCTACTAATTAAAAGATAAGCTTAATCGTTTAGACCGTATCTTTTTCCTTTTACTAAAAATATAATGCTTTCTGCGATATTCGTAGCGTGGTCAGCAGTACGTTCGATATACCTGCACACAAACAGAAGCTGACTGATCTGCGATAGGTGTTCTGGATTTTTTGTCATAAGCTCTAAGAGTTCTTTTATTATCTTTCCGTAAGTTTCATCAACAAAATCATCTAGTTCAGCAAGTTGTTTCGCTAGTGCTACATCTTCTTCCACGTATGCTTTTGTAGCTGTTGTAAGCATATGAATCGCATGATGAGCCATCTTAGGCAATTCCTCTAACGGTTTGATCAACTCTTGCTTACCTATACGAATTGTAGATTTGGCGATATTTACAGCAAAATCAGCCATTCTCTCAATATCAGATGAAATCTTGATCGCCGCAATGATTCTTCTTAAATCAGATGCAACAGGTGCTTGTTTAGCTATCAGTAAGATGGCCATATCGTTGATCTCATCTTCAAGTACATTGATTCGATTATCGTTTTCAATAATCTGCAAAGCTTTGTCGAGATCCTGATTTTTTAATGCTTCGACTGAAAGCTCTAAAGCTTCCTCTGCCAATTTAGAAATTTGTACGATCGATTGTTTCATTTCTTCTAATTGAAGCTGAAAATTTTCACGAACAACCATTCATCTCACTCCTATTCTCTTTTTATTAACCGAATCGTCCAGTAATATAATCTTCTGTACGCTTATCTGATGGATTTGAGAACAATGTGCTCGTGTCTGTATATTCCACTACTTCTCCATTTAAGAAGAAAGCAGTACGATCTGAAATACGAGCTGCTTGCTGCATATTATGCGTAACGATAACGATACTGTAATCCTTTTTAAGCTCTTGAACAAGTTCTTCAACTTTTAGTGTTGAGATTGGGTCAAGGGCTGACGTAGGTTCGTCCATAAGAATTACATCCGGCTCAATCGCAAGGCATCTTGCAATACATAGACGTTGTTGCTGACCACCAGAAAGACCGTATGCATTTTCATTCAGACGATCTTTAACTTCATCCCAGATCGCTGCACCTCTTAAGCTTTTCTCAACAACTTCATCTAATACTTTTTTATTCTTTATCCCATGAATACGCGGACCGTAAGCTACATTTTCATATATAGACTTAGGAAATGGATTCGGTTTTTGGAACACCATACCAACCTGTGTACGAAGTTCTTCTACACCATATTTAGGTTGGAAGATATTTTTGTCTCTATATACAATTTCCCCCGACATACGAACGATTGGAACCATCTCAACCATTCGGTTCAGCGTTTTAATAAATGTTGACTTACCGCAACCAGATGGCCCGATGATTGCAGTAACTTGCTTTTCAGGAATATCAAATTTAATATCTTTTAATGCATGATCTTGCCCATACCATAAGTTTAAGTTGTTTATCTTAAATACAGGTGTAAAATCCTGTTCTTTTTCACTCTTATTAACCATTTTTTTATTAATCGTAATATCCATGTTTTTTGTCCTCCTTCTCTCTGTTAGAAGCGCTTATGAAACTTATTTCGAATAAATACGGCAATCGAATTCATGATTAGCAAGATAATCATCAATATGATGATTCCACTTGCTGCAAGCATATGGAAATCTTCTTGCGGTCTGCTTGTCCAGTTGTAAAGCTGTATCGGTAGAACCGTAAACTGTGAAAATAAGTTTTCGGGAACAAATGCTACATAAGCAAGTGCACCTAATACTAATAACGGTGCCGTTTCACCTACCGCACGTGACAACGCTAAAATTGTACCCGTCAAAATACCTGGAAGCGCAGCTGGAAAAACAATTCTTCTTATTGTTTGCCACTTTGTTGCACCCATACCGAAAGAAGCTTCTCGAATTTCTCTTGGAACCGTTCTGATTGCTTCCTGAGAGGCTACTACGATAACAGGAAGGATCAACAAACTCATCGTCAAACCTCCTGCAAGGACACTCGAACCCAAGCCCATTAAACGAACAAAAATCGTTAAACCTAGTAATCCAAACACGATAGATGGAACACCAGCTAAGTTAGAAATATTTATTTGTATAAACTTAGTAAACGCGTTTTTCTTTGCATATTCTTCTAAATAGATCGCTGTACCTACGCCTAAAATAAATGAAACCGGTGCTGTAACTGCCATGATCCATATTGTACCAAGTAATGCTGCCCAAATCCCTGCACGTTCAGGCATACGAGAAGCAAAGTTGGTGATAAAGTCTAAGCTTAAATAAGGTAATCCTTCAGATAAAATTCTGTAAATAAGAACGCCTAATATTAAAAGGGAAAAGCACGTTGCTAATATAAATAAAAACTTAGCAAAACCATTAGCAGCTATTCTACTCCCCATTCTCTTTTTAACAGACTCTTTATTAATTAAAGGCATTAATATTCCTCCCTAAACTTGCGGGAAATAAACTGAGCAAGTAGATTCATGATTAACGTAAACACAAATAATGTCATCCCTACAGCGTATATACTGTAATAGATAGTAGTACCATAGCCCGTGTCACCTTGGCTGACTTGTACGATATAAGCCGTCATCGTTTGAATCGACTCTGTGACATTAATATCTGCTGTTGGCCGTGAACCACCTGCAATAGTTACGATCATCGTTTCACCGATCGCTCTTGAGATTCCTAACACGAACGAAGCAATGACTCCAGATAGAGCAGCAGGAAGAACTACTTTCATTGCAACTTCAAAACGTGTTGCACCTAAAGCTAATGCTCCTTCTCTCATTGAGTTTGGAACTGCATTCATCGCATCTTCAGATAACGAAGCGATCATCGGAATAATCATGATTCCTACAACAATCCCTGGACTTAATGCGTTAAAAATTGAAATTCCACCGGGAATAACTTTATCTAATAATGGTGTTACGAATGTGAGTGCAAAAAATCCATAAACAATTGTAGGGATTCCAGCTAGTACTTCTAGAATGGGTTTAATAACCTTCCTAGTTTTAGCTGATGCGTACTCACTTAAATATATAGCTACAGCAAGACCAACCGGAATAGCAACAACCATGGCAATGGCTGTTACAGTCAATGTCCCCATGATAAGAGCAATGATTCCGAAGTCTGCATTTTCGTCAGAAGTAAAAGGGAACCAACGTGTATTTGTAATAAACTCAACAATTGAGATTCGATTAAAAAAAGTAAAAGTTTCTGTTAACAAAGTAAAAACGATACCTATTGTTGTAAAGATAGATATGATTGCACAGATCAAAAAGATTTTTGGAACTACCTTTTCCATTACCGCCGATTGACTTCTTGAGGATTTATTCTCCTGAATCATAGAGCGGATTGATTTTTGGTTTGTTTTATCTATTGACACCAACAAGACCTCCTATAATTCGACAATACTAAACAGGTTAAAGGTGAGGAGTTGTATGACTCCTCACCCTGTATGATAATCCTATCCCTTTATTTCAATAAAGGACGATTACTTCCCTGCAAGCTCATCAAGCTTTTTCATTTGCTCTTCATATTTTTCTTTTGGAAGAGAAACATATCCGATTGTATCAGATGATGCAAGCTCACCAGAGTTTTCAAGAGCAAACTTCATGTATTCATACACTGCTTCGTTATCTTTTAGAGATTTGTTGTTTACATATGTGAACAACGGGCGAGAAAGTGGAGCGTACTCACCAGATTCAATTGTTTCAGGAGTTGGTTCAACTGGACCATTTCCTCCATCGATTGGAACAGCTTTTACTTTTTCTTTATTTGCTTGGTAGTATGCATAACCGAAGAAACCGATAGCATTTTTAGAACCTGTTACACCTTGTACTAATACGTTGTCATCTTCAGAAAGTTGTGCATCACGGCGCATTGGCTTTTCTTCAAGGATTACTTCATCAAAATAATCATATGTTCCAGAATCAGTACCTGGTGCATAAATTTCAATTTTTTCATTCGGCCATCCTTCACGAACCTCAGACCATGTTTTTGCAGCGCCTTCTTCAAGGAAGATCTTTTTAAGCTCATCTAATGTTAAATGATCAATAAAATCATTTTCTTTTGGAACAACTACTGACAAACCATCTTTAGCAAGTTCAAATTCAGTAAATTCAATACCTTTATCTGTTGCAGCTGTTTTCTCTTCGTCTTTAATCGGACGAGAAGCGTTAGCAAGATCTAATTCTCCACGAACGAATTTTTCAAATCCTCCACCCGTACCAGATACTCCTACAGGTGCTTGAACATCAGGATTTGCAGCTTGGAACTCTTCAGAAACAGCTTCCATGATCGGGAATACTGTGGAAGATCCATCAATTTTAATCTTACCGCTAAGATCTCCGCCGCCAGCAGCTCCTTCTTCACTCTTGTTTCCACATGCTGCTGCGAAAACTAGGATTAGCGACATTACTGCTAAAAGGTACACAGACTTCATTTTCTTCATCTTGATAGGTCCCCCTAAATATGATTTCGTCTTATCATGTTAGAGAATTTCTTCTCAGGTCATGACCCCTTTTAAAAGCTTGTTTTCTTTCTTACATGTTCTACAATAAACCTTGAATGTGAACTACGTTTTAATGAATTGTAAAGGTATTGTTAAGACTGGTTTATCCATGAATATGTTCTTATTCTTTGCAGTACGAATTTATCTATACAAAAAAGAACCACGCCATAATTAGCGTGGTTCAACTTGATTTTCATCTACTGTTTCAGGTTTAGTCGGAATGCCTTCTTTTTTCATAGAGAAGTATGCATCTAAAGCACCTTCAGCAATTTCACTATTCGTATTTCCTTCTTTAATATCAGGAACTACAACAGCAAATGCTACTTCTGGATTTTCATAAGGAGCATATCCAATCAACGTCTTGTTAACAATTCCTGTAGCTTTATCAATCTCTGCGGTACCCGTTTTTCCTGCTGGATTATAATCTTTATTCTTAAACTTCCAAGCGGCGGTACCATTATTACCATGCATCACTTCATAAAAACCTTTTTGGACAACTTTAATCTGACTAGGTGACATCTCAATCTTATTTAAAACGTTTGGTTCAAATCGGTACTGAAGTTTACCTAATTTATTTGGATCAACGGATGGCTCTCTCACTTCTTTCAAGAGGTGTGGCTGCATCCTTAATCCCCCATTTGCAATCGTCGAAACATATTGAGCCATCTGCATCGGTGTGTACGTATCAAACTGTCCGATAGAGAAGAACATAGCTTGAGATAGTTCTCGGCTCATTCCAGTGTTATACCCGGTCGCTTCAGAAGGCAGATCTATTCCAGTTGGAACACCAAGTCCGAACTGGCTGTATGAGTTTCTTAAAATTTCAAACGCTTCTTGAACTTTGTTTTCATTAAACCGTTTATTTGAATAATCGTACCCTGCAAGTTTCATGGCAATATGCCACATATATACGTTAGATGAGCGCTCCAACGCTTCTACAGCATCAACCGGACCCATACTTTCGTGCGACTTTAAAGATCGTCCATCTCCAAATGTAAGTGGCGCATCATTTATTACAGTATTTGGTGAAACGACACCTTGTTGAAGGCCAGTGAGTACAGTGGCTCCTTTAACAGTTGAGCCCATTGCATAAGAATGATAAACGTTTCCAAAAGGGATGTCTTTAAACTTTCCGGTCTTTCGATCATATTCTTTTGCTGCCATTGAAAGGATCGCACCTGTATTTGGATCCATCATCACAACATACGCACTGTCTAATTTACTGTTGGCGTATGCATTTTTTCCGCGGATGGCGTCTGTTAATTTTTCTTCAATGACTTTCTCGACTTCTTGTTGAAGACTCATGTCTACTGTTAATACTAGGTCGCTACCTCTTGCCCCTTCTTCCTCAACAGGATCTCCTACAGGGTTCCCCTTTTTATCGGTTACGTATTTAATCTTCGTTTTCGTACCGCGAAGTAGTGATTCGTATTGTTCTTCAAGAAAACTCGTTCCAACCATATCGTTACGATCATTTCCTCGAGAAGTATAATAATCCATTCTCGATTTAGGAATTTGCTTTACTTGGCCAAACATATCACGAAATGAATTCTTAAACGGATAAGAGCGTTCAGCATCTGGCTTAATGTCCACTCCTTCTAGCTCAGGTAAATGTTCACTGATCGTTGCAATCTCTTTTTCGGTCGCGCCAATCTTAATACGTTGTGGAGATAAAGTATAGCCTCGGTCCATTTCACTTTTTATGGCTAACACTTCAAGTTCTTGTTCAGTAAATGAACTGATATCCTCTTCTGTTACTTTTTCTAGCATTAAATCGTATAACTCTTCTGGAGGTGTATCTTTCTTTTCCTCTTTAGAGATTCTAGACTCTACTTGCTTTTCGTTCAGAAATATAAAATAGTCTTTTTTGTCTCGCTCAGTCAGCTCATCTGTTCCTTTATCGATAAGATCTGCCAGCTTCTGTGCTAACTGATGTCTGTCCTCAGAATCAGATTCTTGTGTTCTCGTATATGTAATAGAGAAAACCGGTTCATTATCAACAACTACACGATAGTTAGAATCAAGCATCTTCCCTCGCGGAGCATCCAATTTTGTTGTAACATTTTCTGTTAAATATGCGGTACGCTGATATTCTTCTCCTTTTACAATCTGCACATAACCTAGACGAAGTACTAGAACGGAAAAGAGAAAAAATACAGAAAGGAATAAGGCATTGATGCGAATCGGAACATGATTTTTCTTCTTGTTATCTTTTGTTTTCATAATATTGTAAATCTCCCTTAAAAACAGCACAGACACCTTAACAGAAGGTGTCTAAAGTGGACCGGTAATTATATCTACATAATAATAGTATCCTTACCAAGGCAATTATGTCAAAAGATAATCATTGTTTATTTGGATTGTTACCATCTTGTTGCGTTTCAGCGATCTCAATTGTTTTTGAGGAGTTAAGGGAAGGGACCGAAACTTTTCTTAAACAGAAATAAATGAAAAAGTGTCCTGCACCTAGAATAGGAAGTAAAAACGGAATGCCTCTTTCTTCTGATAGAAGATGAACAACGATGATAAACGTAAGAATAGAGACTATTCTACCTGCATTCAGGTACATCTCACGAACAACGATATATTCAATTCTTTTTTCATGTATACCTCGGCATCTTCCTATAATGTCATACGTTAATGAAACATACGGTACTAACAACAAAGGATATGCGATCGATACAGAAACTCCATAAATGATAAGAATGGTAAATGATATTGGAAATAACAGCATGAATGGAGATACGAAGAGCAACAGACCACCTCCAAATATCGCTTTCATACGATTTTGGGGATTCAGGTAATGTGACACACAATAATAGCCGATAAATGACACGAAAGATTGTACAAACCCATACGTACCAAGGGCAAACTCACTTTTTGAAGCTGTGTACACCCAGATGACGATTAGAAAGATGAAAGTCCCTTCACGAAATCCTTGAAAAAAGTGTGCTCTTAACAATTGCAGCCATGCTCGATCTTGTTTACGTTCTTGTAAAACTTTTCGGATTCCATACAGACCGTCTGCTTTTCTCCTCTTCAAAAAGAAACTGATCACTACAGCTATTAAAAATAAAGCCATCGAGATCGTGAATATTGTTTCATACCCCAGATGTTTGTCCATCCTAGTAATGATGTAACCCGCACTCAGAGGTCCGATCATTCCTGAAATCGAATTTAAGACGCCTAAATATCCATTAAAAAAATCTCGAGTCTCTGGTTCTGTAACTTCCAGAGTTAACACATTAAATGCTAGCCAGTAAAATCCCAACCCGAAGCCTAACATGGCTCCTAATAAAATGATGTAATGACTTGCTATTGAAGCCATTAATAAGACTCCGACGTAAAACAAGGCAAGGATCAGGACCCCGATTCTAAGTACGATTACGCGATCGATCTTTTTAGCAAACCAGCCTGCCAGATAAAATGCTATAGGCTGCATAACTACAATTGATAGATTATAACAGGCAATATCCGTGATCTTACCCGATTGTTTCCAAAGAAATATGTTAACAAATGTATTAGATAGAGCCGTACTTAACGTGAACAATCCACCTACAAATAACAGTAAAAACAAATCCCTAGGGTATTGGTCGGTATCCATGAATTTTTTGATTCTCATGTGTTCGCCCCCTTACATTTCGTCGTTAGTGTCTTTCAAGACGATAGGAGCTATTCACTTTTAAAGAAATTGGATTTTTTTGCAAAGTTACCTCAATCAAATGCCTTGCCGAGTAGCTTCTTACAGGCAGGCAACCTTGCACTCCGATTAACTTGCATAAAACGAGAACAAAGAATGAATTCAAAAAAACAATACTTTTTAAAAACAACATATTGCAAAGAAGGAGTGGATAAATTTGTTTGAGTATTGGATATTTGATCTTGTTGATGAACAACTCTTACTTCAATCCTTACAAAGTTCTAAGAATGAAAATACAGATCAGCTTTTACTTTGGTACTTTCAAGCTAAGAATGTATTTGTTGTTCAATCTGCCGTTCCCTTTGGTGATGGCAATTTCACACTAGATGAATTACTCGTATCACTATCTGACCATTATGAAATTCATGATAAAGGCATAATAAAAAGCCACTGGCATGCCAGCGGCTTAGTTACATAATTATTTAGCTTCGTTATAACGCTTTTCAACTTCATCCCAGTTTACAACGTTCCAGAACGCTGAAATGTAATCAGGACGTTTGTTTTGATATTTTAAATAGTAAGCGTGCTCCCAAACATCAAGTCCAAGGATAGGGGTCTTTCCTTCCATAACAGGAGTATCTTGGTTTGGAGTGCTAGTTACTTCAAGCTCTCCATTGCTTACTACTAGCCAAGCCCAACCAGAACCGAATCTTGTTTTACCAGCGTTTGCAAACTCTTCTTTAAATGCATCAAGACTTCCAAATTTGTTGTTGATCTTATCAGCAAGTTCGCCTGAAGGTGTGTTCGCTCCACCTGGTGCGATCACTTCCCAGAATAAGCTATGGTTCGCATGTCCACCGCCATTGTTTCTAACAGCATTTTGGATGTTTTGCGGAAGAGCATCTAGATTAGTTAGAAGCTCCTCTAAGCTTTTGTTTTCAAACTCAGCTTGCCCTTCAAGAGCAGCATTCAAGTTATCAACGTATGTTTTGTGGTGACGACCGTGGTGAATCTCCATTGTTTCTTTGTCGATATGTGGTTCAAGTGCACTTGTTTCATAAGGTAATGCAGGAAGTTCAAATTTAGCCATGTTCATTTCCTCCTCATAATATGTAAAATTTTTATGTTCATTTTCAAGAATGACTTGAAAAGTGAAACCATTTAATCAACTTTCTTGTTTAGAAAGTATTCAACATGTTTACCTTATCAAATTTATAACGAACTTTCAATTCTTAAACACTGTACCCTTTTTAAACATAAAAAAACCTTACGACAAGCTAATCGTAAGGTTGATGTTTTATATGTATGGTGGCTCGAGACGGAATCGAACCGCCGACACGAGGATTTTCAGTCCTCTGCTCTACCGACTGAGCTATCGAGCCAAATTTTCATAAAACTAGTATCGGTTTTTCACAAAAAATATGTAATGGAGGAGGTAGAGGGATTCGAACCCCCGCGGGTCGTTAAACCCCTGTCGGTTTTCAAGACCGATCCCTTCAGCCGGACTTGGGTATACCTCCTCGATTATGGTGGACCCTGTAGGACTCGAACCTACGACCAATCGGTTATGAGCCGACCGCTCTGACCAACTGAGCTAAGGGTCCAATGGAGAAACTTATGTAAATGTTATGGGGCGGACGAGGGGAATCGAACCCCCGAATGTCGGAACCACAATCCGATGCGTTAACCACTTCGCCACGACCGCCATCGTGAGTAAAGAAAACATTTTGGTAGCGGCGGAGGGAGTCGAACCCACGACCTCACGGGTATGAACCGTACGCTCTAGCCAGCTGAGCTACACCGCCAAAATGGCTCCACAGGTAGGACTCGAACCTACGACCGATCGGTTAACAGCCGATAGCTCTACCACTGAGCTACTGTGGAATAACGTCTTAACGTTTGTTAAGGACAAGAACTACTATAGCACGATGTCTCATTTAAAGTCAATAACATTTTTAAAATTAGTTAAAACGAACACTTGTGCTTTTTCAGAACAAAAATAATATAGCATGGTGGTACATAATTAGCAAGAGCGTATTATAAGACTTGGAAATAAAAATAACCAATCATTATTGCTTGCGTAAGCACTTTTATAAGTGTGGTTCCGACAAAAGCAAGAACAGTCCCTATCCCTACTGATACAGCGGCTTTAAGTCCTTTCTTTTGAAAAAGAAGTTCTGCTAATACTGCGCCTATAAATGGTCCAATCAAGATCCCTGCGACCGGAATAACAAATGGTCCTGCGATCAAACCGATCGTACTTCCCCATAGTGCTGCCTTTGATCCGCCTTTTTTCTTCACTGCGTATGCATTTCCTACATAGTCAATGACAAATAAACTGATAAACAATAACACTTGAACAATGATGAAGAATGGTGTGAACGGTTCGAACGAAAACGCAAATCCATAGATGATAAAACCTGCCGCAAGAAATAATACACCCGGTAAGATGGGATAGATTAACGCAATAAAGCTAATAGCAAAAGCTAGACCAATAATGATCCAATATAAAATATCCATATGTATTTCTCCTTTAAAGTCTATAAAACATTAACTTAAAAAAACCAAGAGACTAAAAAAGTCTCTTGGTTTCATTTTACTTCTCTAATACTGCTTCTGCAATATTTACAGCATGGTCGCCTATTCTTTCAAGGTTGCTGATTATATCAACGAAGACGATACCAGCATTTCCATCACACTGGCCTTCATTCATGCGCATGATGTGTTGCTTACGAAGTGTACGCTCCATCTTATCAATTTTGTCTTCTAAGCTTAAGACTTCCTTAGCAAGTTCAACATTACCTTCTTCAAGTGCCTTAACCGCTTTATCAACCGTAGAAACGGTTAACGTGAACATTTCATCAAGGTCCTGTTTGGCCGTATCTGTTAAACGTACATTGTTGCGTAACTGATAATCCACAAGCTCAATAATATTCTCCATATGGTCTCCAATACGCTCTATATCACGAGACGTATCTAATAGCATAGAGTGTTCGTTCGATTCTTGTGGAGTTAATGGATGAGCAGACAATTTGACCAAATATGCAGTGATTTGGCGATCTAAGTTGTTAATCGCTTCCTCATATTGCAGAGCAAGGTCTGCATTCTTCTTGTCTTTTTCGTTCAAATATGTGATCGCTTCTTTTAATCCGTTCTGTGAATAATTAGCCATTCGAATAATCTCTTGTTTTGCTTGTCTAATAGCTAATGATGGTGCCGTTTCTAATACGATTTCATCGAGATGTTTTGCTTTGTATTCGATGAGAACATCTTCACCTTTTATTAACTTTGTAACGATGTAAGCTAATGCTCCAATGAACCAGAATTGGATCAGAACGTTAGTCACATTGAATGTTCCATGAGCAAAGGCAATCTGCATTGCAGGTTCTAAGTCTAATTTCGTTGATAGAAATTCAATATAATGTCTGAATGGAACAAGTATGATTAAGAAGATCAGTGTTCCAAGTAAGTTAAAGATAACATGTGTTAGAGCAGCACGTCTTGCTGCAACTGTTGTTCCAATCGCTGCAAGAATAGCTGTGATCGTCGTTCCGATATTATCACCGAACAACACAGGAAGTGCAGCTTTTAAATCGATCATGTCTTGTGAATAAAGTTCTTGCAATATACCGATTGTGGCACTTGAAGACTGAACGATTACCGTAAATAAAGTCCCTATTACCACACCAAGGATCGGATTATCACTCATAGAAACAGTTAGATCTTGGAATGACTGAAGACTGCGTAGTGGCTTCATACCGTCTCCCATTAGTTCAAGCCCTAAGAACAGTGCACCAAAACCAAATGTAATCTGTCCAAAATAATTGTATTTAGGATTCTTAAAGAAGAAGATTAAGATCGAACCAACCGCAATGATCGGCAGAGCGTATTCTCCTACGTCAATACCGATAATAAAGGATGTAATCGTAGTACCGATATTGGCACCCATGATAACACCAATAGCTTGGCGTAATGTTAAGAAACCAGCATTCACAAGTCCGACAGTAAGAACAGTCGTCCCTGAACTACTTTGAATTAAAACTGTTACGAATATCCCTGCTAAAACTCCCATAAAAGGATTTGTTGTTAATTTATCAAGTATTTCTCGTAATCGGTCTCCTGCAGAATTTTGAAGGCCATCTCCCATGTACTTAATACCAAATAAGAAGATCCCTAATCCTCCGATAAATTGAAATAACATTTCTTGATAATTCAATGTTTACAGCTCCTTATAACTATCTTTTATTAACCTACGCCATTATCTCTATTTGTGTTGTTTGTGTAAATAAAATCAGAGCATTTGTAACATTACCTTTACAATTGAAGCGTATTGTCGAAAGTTCTCGGTTCATGTACACTAATGATGCTAACAATTAAAGGAGCTTCTCACATGAAATTACATATTCGTTTTATTAAGAGTTTGTGGTCTTTCAAATCCATCGCAAATTTCCGTTTCTTAGGGGTGGGCAGTACCATCTTCTATGTATTATTGTTGACACTGTTATGTATGATACCTGTTTTTAGCTTATTTTTAGTTGGTCTTATGTCTAAAAATAATTCTTTGAACAATTTTGAGAGTTTTGGATTGAATCCTGATCAGATGCAAAACTTTGCTTCAACATTGGATGGCATTTACCCTATTATTATTGCTGTCATATATATAGTGATGTATGTTCTCTTTTCAGGAATATTGTTTTCTGGCGCTTCTATACTAGCTGTCTTAGCCATTCCTGTTGCCAAACTGCTTAAAAGAAAACAGTCATACAGACATCTTTGGGTACTTTCTTGTTACTCCATCACCATTCCATCGGTATTACTAACATTCCTATTCTTTATTAACATACATATCCCCTATTCATTTTTTTGGTTTTGGATGTTAGCCTTTCTGATTTGTGTTCTCTCTATAACTAAAATTCCAAGAAAAAAATAAAAAAGCGGCCGAAAGCCGCTTTTTTTAAGTTTTATTTAAACAGTGATCTGATCGCATCAATGATGGCCATAAAGAAATCAATAATTTTTTGGAAGAAAGACTGTGTTTCCTCGTCTTTTAAGAAATCTCCTAAATTTTCACTAATATTCTTTAAATCATTTTGAACTTGATCCCAATCGATATTTAGATCTTTCATCTTTTCGAACAACGCAAGCAGCCCGTTTAGTTCTTCTTGTGTTAGTTCAATCCCCATGTCTTTAGCGACTTTTTCAATTAATGCTCGTAGATCTTCTTCTGATTGTACCGGATTTTTTGCAATTTCTTCTTTAACACGTGTCATTAGCTCAGTAGCTTCTTTCGTTCCGATTCTCTCACCAAGTTCTGCAGTCTTTACCATCTCTTCATTAGCAACTTGTTTTTGAGCTTCCGGGATTTCAATCTGCGCTGTAGACTCGTACGCTTTTATGATACCTGTTAAAGCAGCTGTTCCTGAAACTTTAAATGGTGCAGTTACATAGATCTCAGCATCTGTTACACCTGCAGTTGTTAAAGCGTTCATATACATTTCTTCGGTTACCCAATTAATATTATTTGTCTTGACCGACAACCCTTGGTCTTTATCACCAATTGTAATCTTTGTCGACGAGATCGCTTTTGATCCGATTTGCGCTTTTGAAATATAATTACCTAAGTATTGATGTTCTTCTTCGTTTGTAACAACAACAGATTCTACATCAGCAGGTACGTCCATTTCTTTTAAAAGTGCGTTTTTTTGTTCTTCTGTTAAGTTTTCACCTAACGTAACGATAATGTCGCCAGGTACAGCATCAGCATACATTTTTAAAGGAGCAATAAATAGCGCTGCAGTCATTATGGATAGCAGAGCAAGTACTTTTGCTTTTTTCATAACGTTCACCTCTCCAATCGGTACAACTACAAAGATACGCAGAAATTTATTTTTTCTGTCCTTCCTGCCTTTCCATTTTACACCAAACATAGAAGTGAAGTCACTTTAAACTTGTCATAAAAAACATGGACAAGCATATAGTTACATATGCGAAAGGAGAGGGAAATAATGAAACGATTTATAAGAGTTTGTGTAATTATGCTTATCTTATATGTGGTAGCGTATGACTTAAAGATTGGGACACTCCCACAGTCGAGTCCTGCCAACGCTGAAATACATACAGAAAAGAAACTAGAGAAAAATAAAAAAACTTTCAAAACGTATGAAGTAACACCTGGAGATACGTTAATCTCTGTAGTAGAAGAACTTAATTCTAATAAAAATTATTCCATTGTTTCCATGATCAAAGATTTCAAATCATTAAACCCTGGTGTGAATCCAGAGCATATACAATTAGGTAAATCCTACAAATTCCCTTTATATTCTAAGTAAGTGAGATAACATTACTTGTCAAAACAAAATGTTCCCTGCTAAAATGAACTGATGATAGGACAGAATAATACTGTCAATTTGAAAAAAGGAGCGATTCACCTATGAGTGAAATCACCCACCGTTCTAAAACAAGACCTGTGAAAGTAGGAAACTTAACAATAGGTGGTACTGATCAGGTTATTGTACAAAGTATGACAACAACAAAGACTCACGATGTTGAGGCTACTGTAGCTGAAATTTTACGTTTGGAAGAGGCAGGCTGCCAAGTGGTACGTGTTGCATGTCCTGATATGCGTGCTGCAGAAGCTATTGCAGACATAAAGAAGAGAATTAATATTCCACTAGTTGTAGATATTCATTTTGATTATAAACTTGCGCTGAAAGCCATTGAAGGTGGAGCTGACAAGATTAGAATCAATCCTGGTAACATCGGTCGCCGTGAAAAGGTCGAAGCTGTGGTAAAAGCTGCAAAAGAAAAAGGGATTCCGATTCGAATTGGTGTTAATGCAGGTTCACTTGAAAAGAAATACCTCGAGAAATACGGTTACCCTACAGCTGATGGTATGGTCGAGAGTGCTCTACACCATATCAAGATTTTAGAAGATCTTGATTTTCATGATATTATCGTATCAATGAAAGCGTCTGATGTTAACTTGGCTATTGAAGCTTATGAAAAAGCGGCAAAAGCCTTTGATTATCCTCTACACCTTGGGATTACAGAATCAGGTACACTTTTTGCGGGTACCGTTAAAAGTGCTGCTGGACTTGGGGCTATCCTCCATAAAGGGATTGGAAACACTCTTCGCATCTCGTTAAGCGCAGACCCTGTTGAAGAAGTTAAGGTTGCACGCGAACTTTTGAAATCTTTCGGACTTCTTTCCGATGCTGCCACATTGATTTCTTGTCCGACTTGCGGACGTATCGAGATTGATCTTATCTCGATCGCAAACGAAGTTGAAGAGTATATCTCAAACGTACGTGCACCTATTAAAGTTGCTGTACTTGGATGTGCCGTAAACGGACCTGGAGAAGCTCGTGAAGCAGATATCGGAATCGCTGGAGCGCGTGGTGAAGGATTATTATTCCGCCACGGAGAAATCGTAAGGAAGATTCCAGAAGATCAGCTTCTAGATGAACTAAAGAAAGAAGTCGACATTTTAGCAAAAGCACATGAAGAAAAATTAAAAGCTGAAGCTGCGGCTCAGAAAGTATAAATGACTTAAGCTCCCGTTTATTGGGAGCTTTTTTAATGTAGTCAGATTGTAGAAGTAATTTTTTGAGTCAGATTGTAGAAGTAATTTTTTGTGTAACACTCCATCATTACACTTCAATTTTTACATACATAAAAAAGAAGAAGCGGTTAGCTTCTCCTTTGCTCCTTATTCCTTTAAAAGAATGGTGCAAAAAACAACGAAATGATAATCGATACGACTCCTATTCCGATCGCCCAATTACCAAGCGAATGTGCACCTTGTCTTCTGGCAATGAATCCGACAATAATACCCGCTGCCCCAAACAACACAGGAAGTATGAACAAAGATAAAACAGATAGGATGATTGCGATGATTCCAGTCGCTTTACCTCCTGCTTTCTCCCGTGACTCTCTGTGTTCATGTCTATGATCGTCGTCTCTATCTGAATAACGAGGTCTCTCGTTCTCAGGTAACGTCATATCACTTCTTACAGGAACCGGTACAGCCTCCGCAGCCATCTCTTCACGAAATGCTGCATCGTTATTAATAGTACGTTCATCTCTTTCGTATGCCATGATGTTTCCCCCTCTTATCGTGTTAAGGAGCGTTCTTATTATGGCATTAAAGTGACGTTTTCATAGATGTTAGTTTATGGACATTGAAAAAGAGGCCAGTTTCGGCCTCTTTGATTAATGTTTTGCTCTAAACGTATGACAACATGTTTCAGCAGTATCGTGGGCAGCATCTTTATGAGCTGCATCACCATGGAGGCTACCGTCTGCACTCATGTCAACAGACATATTTGCATGCTTGTCGATTTCAACAAGAATGGCATCTGCTACACAGTTGTTACCTTCACCCCAGTACGTACAATTCGAAACATTACATTTAACTTCAGGCATAAAAAAACCTCCTTTCATCTTAGCTTGGCTAAATAAAAGGAGATACATACTTCTTTCGTTATAAAAAGTTCAATTTTTGCACGTTTCACAATAACCATAGATCTCAAATTTATGACCTGTCACATCAAAGCCATTTAATTCACTATCTAACACTTCCATCGGACACGAATGAATTGACTTAGTACTTCCACATGTAAGACAGATTAAGTGGTGATGATGTTCATTATGTGAACACGTAAAGCGAAACTTTTTCTCACCTTCCCACTCGGTCTCCTCAAGTAATTCTAACTCAACGAAAGTGGTTAAATTTCGATAGATCGTATCAAAGCTAAGCCCAGGGTACTTGTCTTTAAGTGATTCTTGAACTTCTTTAGCTGTAAGATATCTCTTCTCACGAGCAAACAAGGAAAGAAGATCTTTTCTTTTTTCTGTATACTTATAACCTTTTTTCTTTAAAAGCTCCATGGCCTGTTCAATCGTCATCGCAAATTTCACAAGTGACCCACCTTTCTGGAACCTGTAAATTTTTTATAAAGAATACTTAAGCACAAAATGACAACTAAGCATAAAACAATCGTTCCGCCTGATGCAAGATCTAGATAGTATGACAAAAACATACCAGAGATTACTGAAATCTCACCAAATAGAACCGAGAGCCAAATGGCCTGTTTAAATCCTTTGGCGATCCGTATACTTGCAGCTACTGGCAACGTCATGAGTGCCGATACCAACAAAATTCCTACGATCTTCATAGATGCTGCAATAACTAAAGCTGTTATCGCCATAAAAGCAACTAAGATCCAATTGCTTCGAATTCCAGATAACTTTCCTTGCTCTTCATCAAAAGATAAGACAAATAATTCTTTGTACATAAAAAAAACAAACAAAAGAACAACAACAAGAATTGCAAAAACTGTCCAAACATCGGATGACTTAACGGCAATAATACTGCCAAATAAGTAGTTGAACAAATCTGTGTTAAAACCATCTGCCATTGAGATAAAGATAACACTTAAACCGATTCCTGCTGACATGATAATAGGTATAGCAAGTTCCTCATAGTGCTTGTATACTTTTCTAAGCTGCTCAATAAATATAGCTCCACCTACTGAAAAAGCCATACCCATGTAAATAGGATTAGCGGCAGCAAAGAATGATGACCATTTTCCTAACAGCAAATTGGCAGCAATACCCGCTAAGGTGATATGAGACAGAGCATCTGCTATTAAAGCTTGTCGTCTTACCACAATAAAAACCCCCAATACAGGAGCTAGCAAACCGACCATAATTCCTGTTAAAAAGGCATTTTGTAAAAATTCATATTTTAAAAACGGTAACATGTGTTCCTCCCCTTACTCGTGACCATGATCATGGTGAAGCACATGAACATGATGACCATAAAAAGCAGACATATTTTCAGAAGAACTTTCTTCAAACTCTTTCGTGTTTCCATGAAAATGGATCTGTTTATTTAAACAAGCTACATCCGTTACATAATTTGTCATTACTCCAACATCATGAGTTACCAATACAAGAGTCATGTTATTCTCACGATGCAATTCTTTAAGCATCTTATAAAAAGAGTCTGATGATTCTGTGTCTACTCCAACGGTAGGCTCATCCAATATTAATAGTTCAGGATCACTGACTAAAGCTCGCGCGATAAAGATACGCTGTTGTTGACCTCCTGATAACTCACCAATGTTCTGGTGGGCATGCTGATCCATGTTCACTGATCTTAACGCATCCCATACTTTATTCTTATCTGATGCTTTTAAAAATCGAAACAACCCAACTTTACCGAAAAGACCCATCGATACAACTTCAAACGCTGTTGCAGGAAAGGCTGTATTGAAGCTATTCGCTTTTTGTGAAACATACCCAACTTTGTCCCAGTCATTAAATTTGTTTACTTTTTCCCCAAATAAATAAACGTTTCCTTCTTGAGGCTTTTGAAGACCTAAAATACATTTGATTAGTGTAGATTTACCTGAACCATTCGGGCCTACTAGTCCAAGAAAAGATCCTTTTTTAATCTCCATTGTTACATGCTGGAGAACATTTTTATCGCCATAATGAAATGATAAATCATCTACACGAATGGCCATCGATCCTATATTGTTATTCATGAGTAACCTCCGTGAGAAAATAAAAAATTAAAATGAAAAATAAGTAGTAATGAGTACGATTTAAACTGTCTCATAGTATACACGATTTATGAACAAAGTAAAACAACATGCTCTGTGAGCATGCCTAAACGCGTTTTTATTTCATAGCTTTATGAGATTCATAACATTGTGCAGCAAATCTTTTGGTCTGATGATTTGATCCGCTTCTCTTAAATACTTTGCATCAAGAGTCGTTTCAACAGCTAAGCAATACGCACCTGCTTCTTTGGCAGATTGTATACCCAATGGTGCGTTTTCGATAACTAGCCACTCTGATGGCTTAAAGGAATATCGACCCATAGCTAACAGATAAGGTTCAGGAGATGGTTTTCCTTCTTTTACATCATCCCCAGTAACAATTATATCAAAAGTAACAGGTAATCTACTCAAAACTTCAGAAACAAATTCTTTTCTACTTCCTGTAACAACAGCAATTGGAATTTGCTTCTTACTTAAAGCTTTAAGCGTTGACACAGTTTCTTCAATATATTCATACTGTGCGTGTTTCTTAAAGTAGTTTCTTTTTTGTACGTATATATCTTCAACCTTCTCTTCGTTTATAACAATATTGAAATGTTCAAAAACATCTCTAATCGTATTTTTTCCTGGCATTCCTTCTCTTAAATAAAATACGAGCTCTTCATGTTCATAACCATTTTCATTAAATGCATGACGCCATGCTTCAACATGGTGACGCATCGTATCTACAATCACACCATCCATATCAAAACAGACTGCTTTTATATTCATACCTTTTTCCACCTTTATTGGAAACTTCACTTTACGTATTATATAGCATTGTTTAATAAAAACAAAAAGAAGCTGAATCATTTTCAGCTTCTTCATAATGTTTTATTTTAATCCCTCAATAATGGTTTCTGTATTCCATTCCATCATTTTTTTGTAAGTGTCTCCATCTTCACCAGGCTTACCTAAAGAATCCGTAAAGACTTTCCCTTTAATAGGAATTCCTGTTTCTTTTGATACTGTTTCCATACTTCTAGCGTCAACGCTTGTTTCAACGAACAGAGCTGGAACGTTTCTTCCTTTGAGAAAGTCGACTAAGCTTTTAATCTGCTGTGGTGAACCTTGATTTTCAGAATTAATCTCCCAAACATAAGCCGTTTCCATATTGTAGGCTTCTCCAAAATATTTAAATGCCCCTTCACTTGTAGTAAGTACTCGCTTCTCTTTAGGAATCTTATTTAACTCTGAAATAGTTTTGTCATGAAGAGCTTTTAGTTCACCAATATATTTTTCAGCGTTACTTTGATAGTACTCTTTGTTTTCCGGATCTTCTTTCATCAATGCATCTCGAATGTTTTCTACATACTTGATTCCATTCTCAATATTCATCCATGCATGTGGATCATATTGTTTTTCGAGGCCTTTAGATTCTAGATGAATTGCATCTACACCTTCACTAACACGGTAAACTGGTGCATCTTTACCATCTTTATCAGCTGTTTTCATTAATTTGTCAAACCATGAATTTCCTTCTTCGAGATTAAGTCCATTGTAGAAAACTGCATCTGCATCCGTTGTTTTTAAAACATCTTCTGGAAGCGGATCATACTCATGTGGATTCGAACCAATAGGTGCCAAGCTATGAACTTCTACCTTGTCTCCTCCTACATTCTTAACTAAGTCATAGATGATAGAATAAGTAGCTACGACTTCTACCTTTTCTGAATCATTCCCACCAACACTGCATCCAGCTGCAGCCGTTAATAATGCCCCTGCTAAAAAGAGCTTTGTCATTCTTTTAAACATACAATCATCCTCCCTATTTCTCTAACAGCTCTAGTCTGTTTTTTCTAGATTTGTACGCCTTCCATACGATTCCTTGTGATGGGGAAAAGAAGAACGCGAGTGCAAAAAGAAATGCTGAAACTAATACGATCGTAGCTCCTGATGCCAAGTTATACGTAAAGCTGAAATATAAGCCAAACACTGAAGAAATGACCCCGATTAATGCAGACAAATAGATCATGACAGACAATCGGTTGGTTAAGAGATAAGCCGTAGCTGCTGGTGTTATCAACATGGCAACTACTAAAACGATCCCTACCGTTTGCAGCGATGCTACCGTGACCATCGTTAATACAGCCATTAAACAATAATGAATCCATTTGTTCGGCAATCCATAGCTCTGTGCCATCGTTGGATCGAAGGTTGAAACAAGAAGCTCTTTATAAAATAGAACAACTAACCCGATTACCAGTACACCTATTCCAAGTGTGATCCACATGTCACTCATTCTTACTGCAAGAACGTTACCGAAGAGAATGTGATACAGATCTGCAGAGCTTTTCATCATCGTAATAATCACGATTCCTACAGCAAACATACTCGTAAACATAATTCCTATAGCCATATCATGTTTGATCCTGCTGTTCTGACTCACATATCCGATTCCGATCGCAGTAAGAACCCCTGTTATAACCGCTCCGAAGAAAAAGTTAATTCCTAGCATGTAACTGATCGCAACACCAGGCAACACCGCATGAGAGATCGCATCCCCCATCAATGCCATGCCTCGTAAGATGATGAAACAACCAACGATTCCACAAATAATACCAACAATGACTGAGGTAAATAATGCTTTTTGTAAAAATTCATATTGAAATAACGCTTGAAAGAATTCAAAAATACTCATGATGTCACATTCACTCCTTTAGGCTGAAGAAATGAGAACTGATTGGCGTAAGCTTTTGTGATCACCTCTGGCTGAAGAACTTCTTCAGATGCACCATAATGAATCATATTTTTATTCAATAGCAGTAAGTGATCGAAATAAGATTCTGCTTTACTTAAATCATGATGTACGACCAGAATCGTTTTCCCCTCTTTCTTCAGATCTCTCAAAATATGAATAATCGTCTCTTCACTTGCAACATCAATTCCAACGAATGGTTCATCAAGAAAGAACAACTCTGCTTTTTGAGCGAGTGCTCGAGCAAGGAATACTCTTTGTTGCTGGCCACCTGAGAGTTCGCCGATCTGTCGATTACTGAACGTTTCCATACCAACCGTCTTCAAACATTCATAAGCCCATTCTCTATCACTTTTTGTAGGACGCTTAAACAATCCCAATTTTGGATACGTTCCAAGCAGTACCACGTCAAATACTGTGATTGGGAAATCCCAATCGATATCTGAACGCTGCGGAACATATGCGATTTTTTTTCTCCATTTTTTTAGTGACTCTCCAAATACCTGAACATCACCTTTGTCTTTTGGTATTAAGTTTAAAGCGGCTTTCATCATAGTGGACTTACCAGCACCGTTTGGTCCGATAATTCCCACAAGATTACCTTTTTCAACTGAGAAAGATATATCCTTTACAACTTGGTTTCCTAAGTAAGAGACATATAAATGATCGATCTTTAATGCTTGTATCATGGAAAAAGACCTCCTTTTTCGTCGAGTAACTTTTTTTGCCCAAGCGCAACTTTAAATTAAAAAATTAATCCCTTCACAATTGTATGAAACGAATAGAAGGAAAGTGATTTTTTTTCATAAGTAAATGTTTCCTTTAGGCAACTTTTTTACTTAAGTCAAATTATATAGTGTGGACACAAGATTGTAAACGATTTTCTCTAGCCATATTTCTACATTTGCTATATAATCAACTCTGGCAGGAAACTGCTGGGTGGGAGAGGGATGTTTTAAGATTTAAGGAAGGAACAAATGGAACAAAATCAAGTTTCACTAAAGAAAGAAGTACTTGCAGGGATCACCTCATTTTTCACCATCGCTTATATTATTGTCGTTAATCCGCTAATATTAGCAGATGCTGGGATGCCATATGAGGGGGTAGTTCTCGCTACGATCCTAACTTCTGTAGTTGGTTGTCTGATCATGGGGCTGTATGCAAAGGCTCCGATCGTATTAACACCTGGCATGGGGGTAAACGCGTTCTTTACGTATACCATCGTGCAAGGTATGAATTTAAGCTGGCAAGAAGCTCTTGCTGCTGTCGTCATGTCTGGGATATTCTTTTTGATCGCAGCTTCGACGCCTTTAAAGGATATACTTTCAAAAAGTATTCCTCAATCATTGAAACATAGCATTACAGTAGGAATCGGGCTATTCTTAACGTTTATAGGACTGCAAAAAGGCGGAATCATTGAAGCGAGCTCCGCAACTTTTGTAAAGTTAGGACATTTAGATCGTCCTGATGCAATCCTAACGGTAATTGGTCTTTCTGTCACACTGGCATTGTTTCTAAAAAACGTTAAAGGAAGTTTTTTAATCGGGATTGCTTTAACTACTCTTATTGGATTCTTTATGGGTCATACACAAGAAGTTAAAGGCATGTCTGAAGGATTTTCCTTTAAGCCGTTTGGTGAATTGTTATTCGCATTTGATTTTTCAGGGATAACAGAGCTCTCCTTTTGGATTGCAACGTTCTCATTAACCATGATCATCACATTCGAGAATATGGGATTGTTGTATGGCCTGTTACCTGATCAAGAAAAGTTTCCAAAAGCTTTCCAAGCGAATGCTGCTTCATCTATCGTTTCCGGTTTATTTGGAACTAGTCCAACAATCTCAACGGTAGAGAGTGCATCTGGAATTCAAGAAGGCGGTAGAACAGGAATCACAAGTATTACAGTTGCTGTGTTGTTCTTTTTTTCCATGTTTGCAGCACCTTTCATCGCCTATATTCCTGATGGGGCTATCGCTCCTATTTTAATTATCATTGGCGGTCTGATGGTTCAGCAGATTCAGCATATTCCTTTTGCTGACTTTACAGAGATGTTTCCATCATTTCTTATTATTGCGCTGATACCTTTAACGTACAGCATCGTGGATGGTCTTGCATTTGGATTCATCGCATATCCGCTTGTTAAATGGATGTCAGGACAGAAGAAACAGGTGACAGCACCGATGTATGTAATCGCCTTTTTATTCTTTATGAATTTTATTCTTCATACAATTGTATAAAAAAATAAACAAAAAGACTTTGGACAATGTTCCGAAGTCTTTTTTAGCACTTTCTCCCCTTCTCCCTCATACAATGAGAAAGTCGGGAGGGGGTTTCTAAATGAATCCAATCATTGTACATTTTGTAAATCAGAAACTTAATTCAATCAGTCCGAACGAACTGATCTCACTAGCCGCGCAATATCAGCTTCCCATTTCACAAAAAGAAGCCGTACAGATCGTAAACATATTGCGAAGGCAGACGATTGATATCAAAAATCTATCACAGCGAAAGATGATCATAGCTACCATCGCAAAAGAAGTTAGCCCTGAAAAAGCAAACTATATCCAATACTTAATTCAAACGTATATTGATAGGTAAACAAAAAAAGCCGCACAGATGTGTGGCTTTTTTTATTATTCAGCGTTTAACAGTTTGTTCTGAAGTTCTGGATCAAACGTTTTTGCCTTGATCATCTCGATCTCTAATTTATATGGAGGTCTTTTGTTGTTTTTATCTGTACCTACATAAGGTGTTTCAAGAATCTTCGGGATATCCTTAAATTGTTCATGATGAACGATGTAATTTAAGGCATCGAAGCCAATATGTCCAAAGCCAATATTTTCATGTCTGTCTTTAGCAGCTCCAGTTACATTTTTGCTGTCATTAATGTGGAAAACTTTAATACGATCCATACCGATTACTTTATCGAACTGGTTCAATACACCATCAAAATCATTAACGATATCATAACCCGCATCATGTGTATGACATGTATCAAAACAAACAGAAAGTTTTTCGTTAAGCGTTACACCATCAATAATCTGTGCAAGTTCTTCGAATGTCTTACCGCACTCAGATCCTTTACCGGCCATTGTTTCTAGAGCAATTTGAACATTTTGCTCTTTCGTCAATACTTCGTTAAGTCCTTCGATGATTTTCTTGATTCCAATCTCTGAACCTTCTCCAACATGTGCTCCTGGATGAAGTACGATCTGTTTTGCACCAAGCGCGTCAGTTCGTTCGATCTCTCTTCTTAGGAAATCGACTCCCAGCTCAAATGTTTCAGGTTTCACAGCATTTCCGATGTTGATGATATACGGTGCATGAACAACAATATCAGCGATGCCGTTCTCGATCATGTGTTTCGTTCCTGCTTCGATATTAAGGTCTTCAATTTTTTTTCGTCTTGTGTTTTGGGGTGCACCCGTATAGATCATAAATGTGTTGGCACCATATGAAACCGCTTCTTCACTCGCAGCGAGAAGCATTTTTTTACCGCTCAAAGAAACGTGAGATCCTAGTTTAATCATATTTTCCCCTCTTCCCTAACCTACTATCTGATGTTTCTTCTTTTCTTCTTCATAAGTTTCTTTTTCTGTTCATCCATTTTCTTCTTATAACCTGGCTTTACTTTTCGTGGTTTTGGTACATAAACGCCATCTTGATCTTTTGCACCTGTACTTTTTTTGCTCGGCTTCACAGGTACCCATTCACCGTTCTTGTATTGCTCAATATGGAAAACAATCTTTTTCTCTTTTAACTTTTGAACAGAATGCTGGTCGGTCTGCTCGTAAAGAGATGCGCAGATTCCAGACATTCCAGCACGACCCGTTCTTCCTGCTCTATGCACGTAAAAATCTAGATCTTTAGGAAATTCATAGTTGATGATGTGGCTGACACCTTTAATGTCAATACCTCGAGCTGCAAGATCCGTTGCTACTAAGAACTGAAACTCAGCTTTCTGAACGCGTTTCATGATGCTCTTTCTTGTACGAGGCGGAATGTCACCATGAAGACGTTCAACGCTCATTCCTTCAGCACTCATAGCATCTGCAATCTCATCGACTGCTTTTTTTGTGTTTGCAAATATAATCGCAAAATACGGATTATAATTTCTTGCTGT
The DNA here is from genome assembly GCF_036213205.1 of Fictibacillus nanhaiensis. Taxonomy (GTDB): domain Bacteria; phylum Bacillota; class Bacilli; order Bacillales; family Fictibacillaceae; genus Fictibacillus; species Fictibacillus nanhaiensis_E. Next base: position 247,764 of record NZ_JARMFC010000006.1, on the reverse strand, counting down.
TTTGATCAGTGTAGGAAGTTTGTCATTGTGTTTTGCTTGAATAAGAACGTGCTTGATATCTTTTGCAGTAATATGCTGTGGTTCAACGTGAACGTGTTTAGGATTCTGCATATATTTTTTCAAGAATGGCTGTAGCTTTTCTGGAACTGTCGCAGAGAACACCATCATCTGAAGTTCGTTAGCCATACGAGAAGCGATCAAATCTACATCTTCAATAAAGCCCATATCGAGCATCTGATCAGCTTCATCCACTACTAGCATGTTAGCCGTAAATACGACTAATTCTTGTGCGTTTACCAAATCTTTTATACGACCTGGAGTTCCGATCACTAATTGAGGTACTGTTTTAAGCTTCTCAGCCATACGCTTTCTATCCGTTCCACCAACAATTGCTTTTGCGCGGATCTGTTTATCTTCAGGCATATGCTCAGAAATCTTCAGAAACTCATTATAAATTTGCTGTGCTAACTCACGAGTAGGAGCTGTGATTACTGCTTGTACTTCGTCTTTTGTGATGTCTATTCTATGCATCAATGGGAGCAGGAACGCAAATGTCTTTCCCGAACCTGTTTGTGATTGTCCGATCATGTCTTGTCCGTTGATAATTCCAGGAATTACACGCTCTTGAATATCAGTTGGTCTTTCAAATCCAATACTGCTTAAAGCAGTCTGGAGCGATTCGTTTATTTTTAACCGTTCAAACGGAGATTTCATACGCTCACCTTTTCTTTTCAAATATAAATTCTTCACTTTTAGTATTATAGAGTAAGTTTTGCATTTAAGCCAACCATCCTTAAGATTAATAAGAAAACAGGGATAAATATCACACATGTTTTTCTATTTTCATATTCTATATATGAGCGTATTATTTTGGAAAGGAGGGGGAATTATGCAGCCTTTTTATAGATATCCAAATCAACCTCAGCATCCTATGCAACCCTTTCAAGTAAATCCTTATCTTCAAAACATGAATGGGATGAATGGTATGCCGCGTCAGGTGGGTTCTGTCGACAGGTTCTTGGGGACGATTGGCAGCGGTGGAAGTATAACAGGTGGAACAAGTGTGTTTACGATGTTAAACAACGTGCAAAAGGTCTTAAAAGTCGCTGAGACGATGGGACCTATGATCAAACAATATGGTCCTGCAATGAGAAATCTGCCTTCCATCATGACAGCTATTAAAGACTTCCAAAGCGGTTCGAGCTCAAAGGCAGAAAAAGATACTGAGGCAGATACCTCCGAAAAACCGGAAAACACTGATCAAACGAATGAAACAAATGTTAATGAAAAAAGTGAAGCTAAGAAAAACGTTGTTAGGAAAAACGAGAAAAAAGAAAAAGGAAAGACAGAAACTGAAGAAAAGGTGGTTGTGGCTGGACCTAAGTCTTCCAAGACATCCACACAGACTGAGGCACCAACCATGATCAAAAAAACAGCAACTTCTACAAAAACTGTCCCATCAGCTCCTAAAACAAACGTACCTAAAGGCTACCACTTATCGGGGCCGAAACTATATGTATGAGTATAGTGTTTGAGTTCTTATGGTCTCTCCTTTATAATAAAAACATACAGAAGTAAATCTCCCAAGACAGCATAGATCTCTGTGCTGTCTTTTATTTGAAATAAAGGAGAGATCCAATATGGAAATCGTTAAAATATCTCCACGAGGATATTGTTATGGCGTAGTGGACGCAATGGTCATGGCCCGCCAAGCCGCTAATGATCCGACATTGCCTAGACCCATCTATATACTTGGTATGATCGTTCACAACAAACATGTGACAGATGCCTTTGAAGATGAAGGGATCATTACATTAGACGGGTCCAACAGACTGGATATCATTAAAAACATTGAATCGGGCACAGTTATTTATACAGCTCATGGTGTTTCACCAGAAGTGAGACGGATCGCTCATGAAAAAGGCTTGTATGAGATCGATGCTACATGTCCTGATGTTACAAAAACGCATGACCTTATTCGCGAGAAAGAAAATGAAGGTTATGAGATCATCTATATCGGTAAAAAAGGGCACCCTGAACCCGAAGGCGCGATTGGAATTGCCCCACATATCGTACATCTTGTAGAAAATACGGATGATTTAGAATCATTAAACGTTCAAAGCGAAAAAATACTCATCACTAATCAAACGACAATGAGTCAATGGGATGTTGCTGAACTCATCAAAAGACTGCTTATGAGATATCCTTCTGCAGAAGTTCATAAAGAGATTTGTCTCGCCACTCAGGTCAGACAAGAAGCTGTTGCAAACCAAGCAGGTGATTGTGATCTTGTTCTTGTAGTTGGCGATCCTAGAAGTAACAACTCAAATCGTTTGGCACAAGTTTCAGAAGAAATTGCAGGAACTACAGCATACCGAATTTCTGATGTATCTGAGATCGAGCTAAGTTGGTTAGAAGGTGTTAAAAAGGTAGGAATCACGTCTGGTGCTTCAACCCCTACCCCTATTACAAAAGAAGTTATTGATTTTTTAAAGAACTATGATGCTCAAAATGAAGAAACATGGAAAAAGGAGCGTAAGGTAACACTTAATCGCATCCTTCCAAAAGTTAAAGAGAAAAAGTCATAAAAAAGAAAAGCTGGGCGTAACCCAGCTTTTCTTTTTTGTTGTACTAGATCTTACATGAACGTAAAAGGATCAGTGATGATATTTGATTGTACAACATCCGTCTCATATTTACTCTTAATTAATTCTTGTTTCAAGAAGTCCTTAAGCTTACTCTTCATGATTTGTTCAATATGATGTCCTGCATCCACAATTGTAAGACCTTCTTCTTGTGCATCATGTGCATTATGGTAATAGATATCTCCTGTTACTAATACATCTGCGCCTTTATAAAGAGCTGGGTAAATATACTTGTTCCCATCTCCTCCGACTACGGCTACTTTGTTAATCTTAGATTTTTTGCCTTGTATGACACGAAGACTCGAAATTCCAAATACATTTTTCACATGATCTACAAATTCCTGAAGGTCCATTGCTTTAGGAAGCTTTCCAACCTTTCCAATACCCAGCTCCTCCCCTTTGTTCAAGAGCGGGTAGAGGTCGTACGCTACCTCTTCATATGGATGTGCTTTTTTCATTGCTGAAACAACCACTTTAACAATAGATTCTGGCAGGATTGATTCAATTTTGACTTCTTCTACCTTCTCCAATTTACCCTGTTTTCCAATAAAAGGTGTCGTACCTTCTAGTGGAGTAAATGTACCGATGCCATTATTAGAGAACGAACAGTGACTATAATTTCCGATATGTCCAGCTCCTGCATGACCAATGGCATACTGTACTTGTTCTTCATGAGTACGAGGTACAAACACAGATAACTTTACGAGTTTATCTTCATATGTTGTAGATAACACCTCGGTGCTCGTTAATTGCAATTGATCAGCCAACCATTCATTCACACCTAGCGCAGTAACATCCAAGTTAGTATGTGCTGCGTAAACCGTTATGTCGTTCTTGATTAATTTTTCGATAACTTTTCCTTTTGATGTGCTGATATCAATCTTTTTCAATGGACGGTAAAGTAAAGGGTGATGAGCTATAATGAGATCTACTTTACCTTCGATCGCTTCATCAACTACACTTTCTAAAACATCTAGTGAGATCATCACTTTTTTTATAGGCTTATTTAATGCACCTACTTGCAAGCCGATGGGATCACCTTCCACAGCCATCTTTTTAGGTGCGAAACTTTCTAATAGAGAAATGATATATTGTCCGCTTGCACATTTACTCAAGAAATCCACTCCTCTGCGTGTTTAATGTTTCTTCTTAGTTCTTCTCTTTTTTCTTCTGCTGTTACTCCTGAACTATTTTGCATCTGAGTCAATATCGCATTCCATTGCTTGACTTCCCCTGCCCACTTTTCTTTAAACGCTTCGTTCTGATTTTTTAATAAAAAAGGTCCGAATAATAATTCTGCTTCTTTATGATCTGTGTAAGGCTGTTCACCAGAACGTTCAGCTATAAGAATCTCGTAAATCTTACCATCTTCTTTTAAGATTTCTTCATCGATTAATACCCAGTCCTCTTTTAATAGCCACTTTCTAACTGTTTTTGATCCAATATTAGGTTGAAGAATAAGACGTTTTGCACGCCCTAACTTATTTTTTCCTTTTTCAAGTATAGATGTAATTAAAGACCCACCCATGCCACAAATTGTGATAACTTCTGCTTCGTCTTGGTTTAGTACGGAAAGTCCATCACCTTTTCTTACTTCGATTACATCGGTTAGTTTATCAAGATTCACCTGTTCTTTAGCTGATAAATAAGGACCATCAGTAATCTCACCTGCGATACCTTTTTTTATTACTTTTTTCAATCCAAGATAACAAGGAAGATAAGCGTGGTCAGAACCGATATCTGCTAATATTGTGTTTTCAGGTACGTATGAAGCAACTCGCTCGAGTCGATTTGATAATTTATCTGAATTCATTTTTCATCACCGTTTCAATTAGTTTATTCAGTCTTAGTATTTTCAAACTTTGATCATATGTTGTAATAGAAGGCAAAGAAGTACTGAAATACAATCGTATTCTCTTGATTTTTGTTCGATCATACAAAGAAAAGAGCTTCTTGTTTAAAATCACAAGAAGCTCTTCTTATTTTATTTTTTTTCTGCTAACCAATCAACTAGTATTTTAGCTTCTTCACCTTTTACTACACCAGCTGGCATTCCACCTGGTTTACCATTTTTGATAATATCGGCAATTTCTTCTGGCTTATACTTGCCACCAATCTTATCAAGTGCTGGTCCTGTTGCACCTTCAAGGTTTTGTCCATGACAAGAAGCACAGTTTTGTTTAAATATAGCTTCCGGATCCATAGCAGCTTTTTCTTTATCTTGACTAGCTGTATGAATTTTGTTGATCCCATATCCGCCCATTGTAAGCATAAGAACAATTCCAATAACCCCAATAATGGCAAAAGGAATGAGTGGATTACGTTTCATGCAAATTCCTCCTTCGTCTGTACACTACATGTGTTGTGATCTTAATAAACTTAATATGTATAGTAACAATCCATAACCTATTGTACTGTAAAAGCGTTTACTTGGGAAGTACAAACTCTATTTTTCCCAGTTTTGTCACAGCATTAACTTTTTAAACTTTTTTCCTAACTTTTGTAGATTCAGTCATTTGCTTTAATAAGAAGGTACAAAAAACAAAAAAGCCACACTACTGGTGGCTATTCATGCATAACTGACAGTGTCTCGATCGCTTGTTCTCTAAGCTTAAATTTTTGTACTTTTCCAGAGGCGGTCATCGGATACTGATCAAGAAAGAGATAATATTCCGGAATCTTAAAGTGCGAGATCTTTCCTTTACAATAATTTTTCAGTTCAGCTTCGGAAAGTGTATGCCCTTCTTTTACCTGAATGCACGCTGCTACTTTTTCTCCAAATTTCTTATCTGGCACCCCGATCACTTGTACATCTAATATAGAAGGATGCGAATAGAGAAACTCTTCTACTTCCCTCGGATAAACGTTTTCACCGCCACGTATGATCATGTCTTTTAGTCGGCCTGTGATTCTAAAGTAGCCTTCTTTATCGACAGTTGCGAGATCTCCTGTATGAAGCCATCCATCAGAATCAATCGCTTCGCTCGTCGCTTGTGGCATCTTGTAATAGCCCTTCATAACATGGTAACCTCTTGTACAAAGTTCTCCTTGTTCACCATAGTTCACTTCTTGATTCGTGATCGGATCAACCACTTTTGCTTCAACTTGAGAATGCTTCTTTCCAACCGTTTCAACTCTGCGTTCTATTGGGTCATCTGTTCTGGTTTGAGTGATAACAGGGGATGACTCCGTTTGGCCATAAGCAATTGTAATCTCTGACATTCCCATCTTACCGATAACTTTCTTCATCACTTCAATCGGACAAGGTGATCCTGCCATGATTCCTGTACGTAGTGTGCCTAGATTGTAAGAATCAAAATCAGGAAGATTTAATTCTGCGATGAACATCGTAGGTACTCCATGCAATCCTGTACACTTTTCGTTTTGAACTGTTTCTAAAACTTCCTGAGGATCAAATTGCACAATAGGTACCATCGTAGCTCCGACTGAGACTGCTGCAAGGGTACCTAGTACACAACCGAAACAATGAAAGAATGGTACAGGAATGCATAATCGATCTGCATTCGTTAAGTTCATGCTATCCGCAATCTGTCTTGCGTTATTTACAATATTGTAATGAGTCAGCATGACACCTTTTGGAAAGCCTGTCGTTCCTGACGTGTACTGCATATTGATTACATCATCACAATGTAGAGATGCTTCTCTCACTTTAAGATCTTCAACAGATATAACACTACCTGCTTCCAACATATCTGAAAAGGTCTCATAAGATGAAGATTCAGTATCCAACTGGATAAAATGTTTCAATACAGGAAATTCCGATATGCGGTCTTTAACGGAGTCCACCATACCTTTGTAAGATGTAGTTCGGAATTGTTCTATAAAGAATAAAGCCTTTGCATCAGACTGCTTCAACAAGTAATCTAATTCAGAAGATTGATAATTCGTGTTTACCGTTACTAAAACAGCACCAGCTCGTGCAGAACCGAACTGAAGTAGTAGCCACTCGGGAACATTCGTAGCCCAAACAGCTATATGATCTCCTTTTTCAATCCCCATCGCCATCAAACCTTTGGCAACCTTAGTCGTTAATTCATAAAATTCTTGATAGGTGTAGCGAATTCCTAGTTTGCTGTAAACCATAGCTTCTTGATCTTTTTGTTCTAACGCTTGTTTCCTTAAACAATCCCCTACAGTTACTTTCATTAGTTCAGCCATAATTCACCCCATCACTTCATCTTTTAATGAATATTAGCAGCCAATCTCTCTTGCAATAACGATGCGTTGGATTTCTGAAGTACCTTCTCCAATTTCAAGAAGTTTAGCATCTCTGAAATAACGTTCCACATGATAATCTCTCATATAGCCATTACCTCCGTGAATTTGAACAGATTCAGAACAGATTTGCATACACGCTTCTGATGCATATAATTTTGCCATCGAAGCTTCTTTAGAGAACTTCTTACCTTGATCTTTAAGCCAGGCCGCTTTGTATACCATTAATCTCGCAAGCTCGATCTTCATGGCCATATCTGCCAGCTTAAATTGAATAACTTGGAACTTTGAAATCGATCTCCCAAATTGTTTGCGTTCTTTTGAATATGTTAGAGCCTTCTCATAGGCCGCCTGTGCAATTCCAACCGCCATCGCCCCAATTCCTATTCGTCCTCCATCCAACGTCACCAGGAACTGTTTAAAGCCGTCTCCACGCTTTCCTAATAAGTTTTCTTCTGGTACTCTCACATCTTCCATAAAAAGTTCAGTGGTATTAGAAGAGTGAAGACCCATTTTTTCGTAATTATCGATAACACGGAAACCTTTAGCATCAGTTGGTACGATAATGGCTGAGATTTCTTTATCGTTTCCGTTTCTATTTGTAATGGCGGTTAATGCTAAATGTTTTGCATAACTCGCATTCGTGATATAGCATTTAGAGCCATTAATGACCCATTCACCATTTTCAGCTTTCGCCGTTGTTTCTGTACCACCAGCATCAGAACCTGCATTTGGTTCGGTTAACCCGAATGCTCCAAGAGAGTCTCCTGTACAGATTGGTGTTAGATATTTTTCTTTTTGTTCGTGAGTGCCGAAGAGATTTAAGGGAGCTCCACCTAATGAAACATGTGCAGAATATGTAATTCCAGTAGATCCACAAGCGCGGCTTAGCTCTTCTACAGCAATTGCAAAACTTATCGTATCAGCTCCGCCACCACCATATTCTTCAGGAAAAGGCAGACCCATCATTCCTAATTTTGAAAGCTTTTGAAAAATTTCAACCGGGAATTCTTTATTTTTATCTCTTGCTTCAGCTCCCGGTGCTACTACTTCATCTGCAAATTCTCTCATCATTTTTTGAATCATCAACTGCTCTTCTGTTAATGTAAAATTCATGGTTGCATCCCACCCTTTAATAAATTTACGCTCTTATTTGTATGCGCTTTCATATTTATTATAGATATAAAGGCTGAATTTTTACAAGATTTAAAGAATTTTTAATTTAACATTAAGGAGAATAAGCAAGCAAAAAATAGAATTTCGTAGAAAACAGTATAACAAAATGAGTTTTTGATGAGTTTGCATTGAAGTGGAATAATAAGTAAAATAAAAGAAATAAAAAAAGCTTGCCCAAATTAGGGCAAACTTTCTATTCTAAGAAGTCTTTTAATCGTTTACTTCTGCTTGGATGGCGGAGTTTACGGAGTGCTTTAGCTTCGATCTGACGAATACGTTCACGCGTTACTCCAAACACTTTACCTACTTCTTCAAGTGTGCGAGTACGTCCGTCATCAAGTCCGAAACGCAGTCGAAGAACATTTTCTTCTCGATCAGTTAAGGTATCTAGAACATCTTCAAGCTGTTCTTTTAATAGTTCATAGGCAGCAGCTTCTGAAGGGGCTAATGCATCCTGATCTTCAATAAAATCACCAAGATGTGAATCGTCTTCCTCACCAATAGGTGTCTCTAAAGAGACAGGCTCTTGAGCAATCTTCAGGATTTCACGGACCTTCTCAGGAGTTAGTTCCATCTCAGCACCGATTTCTTCAGGTGATGGCTCGCGGCCAAGATCTTGAAGTAGCTGACGTTGAACTCGAATCAGTTTATTAATCGTCTCTACCATGTGAACAGGAATACGAATCGTACGAGCTTGGTCAGCAATAGCACGGGTGATCGCCTGTCGGATCCACCAAGTCGCATACGTACTAAATTTAAATCCTTTATCATAGTCGAACTTTTCAACAGCTTTGATCAATCCCATGTTACCTTCTTGAATAAGGTCAAGGAACAGCATTCCACGGCCAACATAACGTTTTGCAATACTTACAACCAATCGTAAGTTAGCTTCTGCAAGACGGCGTTTAGCTTCTTCATCACCGTTCTCGATACGTTTTGCTAGTTCGATCTCTTCATCTGCTGAAAGTAAGTCTACACGTCCGATTTCTTTTAAGTACATACGGACAGGATCGTTGATCTTAACCCCAGGTGGTACGCTTAGGTCATTAAGATCGAATTCTTCTTCCTCTTTTTCCATCTCGAACTTAGGATCTTCATCGTCTTCTGCATCTTCGGACGCCTCAGCAACTTCAACACCTTGTTCTTCGAGATATGAATAGAATTCGTCCATTTGATCTGAATCTTGTTCAAAAGGTGCCAGCTTACTTGTGATTTCAGTATATGTTAGCCGTCCTCGCTTTTTACCGGCCTCAACTAATTGTTCTTTAACTTGATCGATGGTTAATTCGCCTTCCGTTCCTTGACGGTTTGGTTTCTCAGCCATTCGATCCCCTCCTTCCAAAACTTCAACCATCCTACATCCCGATTATTTAAGAGATCTTTTCATTCTCATAATTTCTTGGGCAATTTGGGCTGCCAGTTTTATTTCATTCCTTCTTATTGCGTCTTCTTGCTGCTTTTCTTTTTCTTGTATCTCCCGCAATAAAGGATAGCTAGAAATAATACGAATATAATCTGCGAGCTCTATTTCATTCAGCTCTTCACTGATTGTAAGCATCGCCAATTCTGAAGCTAATTTCCTTAATTTGTCATCATCGATACGCTGCATGAACAACCCAACATTGGGTTTATTTCCTTCTTCATAAAAGGCATATAAGTAAGCAGCAATCGCATTATGTTCTTCAACATTAAAGCCCGAATCCAACTTTTCTTGAATTAAAAAAGCAGCTTCCTCACTTTTTAACATATGTGCAAGAACGATACGTTCAGCATTCAGATTTCTCGGCAACAATGACTTTTGCAAAAGTGTTTGTATTCTAAAATTATTATCCCGCTTTTTAGGGCCGTTATCCTTAGACCTTTGCAGTTGCTTCGTAGTCTGTGTCTGCTGCTGTTTAAGAGCATCTAATGACAGATTAAATTCAGATGCGATCTGTCGGAGATAATGATCTCGTTCAACCGCTTTTGGCAGACGCGCAATTTCCTGGATAATCTCTTCGATATAGATCATCCGTTCTCCTTCATCCCGAAGGTTTTTACCACGTCTGTAATATTGTATTTTGAATGCCATAACAGTTAGGCTAGCCCCTATTATATCCGTTAAGAACGAATCGTTTCCAAATTGCGAGATATAGTCATCGGGGTCCATTCCGTCAGGCATCTGTGAAATCTTCACGGTACAGCCTTGTTTTGTTAATATTTCTGAAGCTCGAAACGCAGCTTCAACTCCTGCTCGGTCAGAGTCATAGCAGATTGTGACAGATTGAACATTTCGTTTCAAAATGGCTGCATGATCATCCGTTAACGAGGTACCTAATGTAGCAACTCCATTTGTAACTCCTGCTCTATAGGCTGCAATTGTATCCACATAACCCTCAAAGATGACAGCATGCTGTTTCTGTCTCATCTCCGCCCGTGCAAGGTTTAAACCATACAAAGTTCTCCCCTTCTGGAAGATTTTTGACTCTGGACTGTTAAGGTACTTTGGCTCGTCCTTTCCGTCTAAAACCCTGCCGCCAAAAGCAACGACCGCACCTGTACGATCCCAAATCGGAAACATGATTCGATTTCGAAATCGATCATAAGGTTTCCCATCAGATTGCCTCTTTCCAATCAACCCAACTTTTTCAGCGATGTTTAGATCCATTCCTCGCTTTTGGAGAAATTGTGATGCGGTCTCCCAAGAATCTGGGGCAAAACCGATTTGGAACCGCTCTATGGATTCTCTCGTGAACCCCCTGTTCTCCAAATACTCTAAAGCTGGCCTTCCTTGTTTTGTGTGAAGTAAGCAGTGATGATACAATTTAGCCAACAACTCATGAATCTCAGTCATCGCCTTTTTTTCGTCAGAGCTTTTTTCGGAGAAGTTTTGCTGATGAATTTGAGGAAGTTCGATATCACTTTTTTTTCCAAGCTGCGTTACAGCTTCAATAAAAGAGTACCCTTCAATGTTCATCAAAAAAGAAAAAACATTGCCTCCTGCTCCACAACCGAAACAATGGTAAATCTGTTTTTCAGGTGAGACAGAAAAGGATGGTGATTTTTCCCCATGAAAAGGACATAAACCAAAATAATTTCTGCCTTGTTTCTTAAGAGGAACATAATCACTGATCACGTCAACAATATCATTTGATGACCTGACCTTCTCTATTAAATCCTCAGGTATACGTTCCATATTACCACCACAGAATCTCTGTTTCTTTTAGACACTAGATATATATTCGTGGCACAATTCTATTTTCCTTCAACTTTCGACAGGATTTCGCAAAAAACTGTGCAGAATCTTTCTGTGTCTTCTTTTTTAAATTTAGAAGGTCCTTTTGAATGCTTACCAGAACGTCTAGCTTTAGCAGCCATGTAACGTTCGTGAAGAACTTGCTCCATTTCATTCTCTTGAAATTGTTTCCCCCTCGGGGTGATAACATAAACCCCTTTTGAAAGAAGAAGACTTGCGAGGGCATGATCTTGAGTCACAACAAGATCATTTTTTTTAGAATGATTATGTATGTAAAGATCAACTTCTTCGGGACTAGCATCAACCAATATCCAACGACCTGGTTGTTCAGCGCTACTTGCGTGAGCATAGGATGTAACGAATATGGGTTCAAAATCTAACATTTTGGAGAGCTTAAATATTTCTTCCTTTATAACAACAGGACAAGCATCTGCATCTACAAATACATTACCAATTATTTTTTCCATATTCTTAAGTTCTACTTTTACAGTTATTCTCCTTCAAATAAGAGTATTTGCTTAAATTTAGCATACTCAATTTATCACTATTTTGGACAAAGTTATAAAATTTAATCACAATGTAATATTATAATAAAAGTCTCTGTGTTTTACCAGTAAAATGATGAAAATAAAAAAGCGCAATGATTTGCGCTTTATTTATATGATTTTCCTTGGAACAAGTTATAGATCACATTAGCAGATTCTTCAACCGCTTTGTTGGATACCTCAACCACTCTGCATCCAATTTGATCAACGATCTTATTAAAGTAGATGAGCTCTTGCTTGATTCTTTCCATGTTAGCGTAGTTCGCTTCAGAGTTTAAACCAAGCGCTTTTAAACGTTCTCTGCGTATGTCGTTTAATTTTTCAGGCGTAATCTTTAGACCAAAGCATTTGTTTGGTGATACTTTAAACAATTCTTCTGGCGGTTCTACTTCTGGAACGATGGGTACATTTGCTACCTTTAACCGTTTATGTGCTAAGTATTGTGAAAGTGGCGTTTTTGAAGTTCTGGAAACACCGATTAAAACTACATCAGCTTTCAGAATTCCTCTAGGATCTCTGCCATCATCATATTTTACAGCAAACTCGATAGCTTCTACTTTTCGGAAGTAATCATCATCCAGTTTATGCACGACTCCGGGTTCATATCTCGGAACTTGATTCAACCGAGATTGCAGTTGATTCATAATCGGACCCATAATGTCCACTGTAGGGATATTGTAAAGTGCAGCTTGCTTAGAAACATATTCACTTATTTCAGGCACTACAAGGGTAAAAGCAATGATCCCGTTATGGTCCTTCGCTAATGAGATTACCTCATCAATCGTTTCTTTATCCTCCACATAAGGCACTCTCTTAATCTCTATTCCATTTGAATTAAATTGGCTCGCGGCCGCTTTAACAACCAACTCTGCCGTTTCTCCGACTGAATCGGAAACGACATATACGATAGGACGTCCTGTCATGTTGGCCTCCCCATTCAATTATAATAATTCGTCATGTGCTAGTTCAACAAAAGCCTTTGTAATATTCGTCTTCGTAATCCTACCTACAACATCAAAACCGCTCTCATCGTCTGAGCGTTTAACTACTGGAAGACAATCGATTTGTTTTCTTATCAAGATGTGTGCGATATCTAATAAATAATCGTCTTTAAAACAATATGTAATATTAGGCATCCTTGTCATTATAATGTTAATCGGAATACTATTGATCTCTTGTTTCCCCATACTTGCTCTTAATAAATCCTTTCGCGATGCTACGCCAGCAAGATGTCCGTTCCTATTAATAATAAATAAAGTTCCAACATCCTCCAAAAACATCGTACAGATAGCTTCGTAGACCGTAGCTGAATCTTGTACAACCACAGGCATCGATGTGAATTCAGCAACTTTTATCTTTTTTATTTTTTCTGTTAAAAGCTGTGAACCAGTCTTCCCTGTATAAAAATAACCGACTCTTGGCCTTGCATCTAAATATCCTGCCATTGTTAGAATGGCAAGATCGGGTCTAAGTGTAGCCCTTGTAAGATCTAATTGATCTGCAATTTGTTCACCTGTAATTGGCCCGTTATCTTTAACAATTTCAATGATTTTTTGCTGCCTCTTATTAAGTTCGATCGTGTACACCACCTTTTGCCGCATCCAATGTGTTATACTTATTCTCATTATTATAACCTATTTGATGGAGAAAGCGAACTAAAAAAACTGTAAAGAATAAAAGCTTCACAGTTTTTCACGATAAATCATCTAATTGTTTCAGAAACTTCTTTGATTTTAAAAATACACCTGAGTATTCGTCCATATAAGCGTCAAATAACATTCGAAGCTCTCTCTTCGTTTCCATTTTTAAGGAGACATTTCCAAGCCTTGCAAGATCGAGGTGATAAAACATATGGAGTAGCTTTACCGAACTCCTTGAAATTCGCATTCGATAAGGGTCTTTGTATGAACATCTTTCACAAAGAAAACCTCCTTCTCTGATTGAGAAAGAAAAATCACCTTCAGTTGAATGACATGAAACACATTTACTCAGTTCAGGTACGATTCCACTCGTTTTCATTATTTTTATTTCAAATAAAAAGGTAATAACTTCGGGATCGATACCATGATTAATATATTCTAAGGACTGCTTGATCCATCCGAAAAGGTCTGGTTTCAGATCATCCTCAGAAGTATTTCTATCTAAAAGTTCTGCTAAGTAAGCCGCATAAGCTGTCTTAACTAGATCTTCTCTTATTTTTCTGAAAGAGGACAGCGCCTCACCTTGCTGTAAAGTTCCAAGCCCTCTGCCTTTTTGAAAAACAAAAATTCCGTATGTAAAAAGCTGCGTAATGGAAGTAAAGCGACTTTTGGGCTTTTTGGCTCCTCTTGCCATCACGCCGACTTTCCCAAATTCTTTTGTATACAAAGTGATAATCGTATTGGATTCACCATACAGAACGGTTTTAATGACGATTCCTTCCACTTTATAAAGCAAGGTAAATCACCACCCTCTTTAAATCTAAGAAGGCACCGTAGTTACTTATTAATGAAATGGAGGTTCCTCAAGAGACTCTTCATAAGGAATAACTGCTGATAGTGCTGTTATTTCATGGTCTAGCTCTTTGTATAACAAATAGGTATCAATACTGCCCGTTTCACAGAATACTTTCCAAGTAAATTCTTTCATGTTTGGACACACCTTTCTATTTGTTTTTCTCCTGTAATAACTAGGTTCACCTTAATTGTTTATTTCATGTCAAGGAAATTTTAACAGTTTTTTACTTTAGCTGTATTCACCAATTTGAAAGTGGTTGATTTCCATTCCGGATGCTCGCTTTCCGCGGGGCGGGCGGTGAGCCCCCTCGCCGCTACGCACCTTGAGGGGTCTCACCTGTCCCACTCGTCCCGCAGGAGTCTCGCATCCTGCATTCCAATCAACCATACAATGATGACAAACTTAGAAATAAAAGTATGATCTTTAGTAAAAATTAATACTCATCCTCGTTGAAACCGAACTCGGTTAGCTGCTTTTGACGATTTCTCCAGTCGTTTTGTACTTTTACGTACAATTCTAAAAAGACACGCGAGCCTAAGAGGGTTTCAATGTCTGCTCTTGCTCTTTTTCCAATCTCTTTTAGCATCTTTCCTTGTTTTCCGATGATAATTCCTTTTTGCGACGAACGTTCTACGATGATCGTTGCGTTAACAAACACAACGTTCTTTTCTTCCCGTTCTTTCATCTCTTCAATAACAACTGCTACGGAGTGAGGAATCTCTTCTCGTGTAAGATGTAGAACTTTCTCACGAATCAATTCTGCCGTAATAAATCGCTCTGGATGATCGGTTACTTGGTCTTCAGGGTAAAATTGCGGCCCTTCTTCCATGTAGGAAACGATCTGTTCTAAAAGCGTGTCCACGTTGTTGCCGTTAAGTGCAGAGATCGGCACGACTTCAGCAACGTCTAATTTATTTCTATACATATCTATAAGCGGCAATAATTGATCAGGATGTACTTTATCGATTTTATTTATGACTAAAAAGACTGGATTTTTCACATTTTGAAGTCTGTCGATAATGAACTGATCACCACGGCCATATCCTTCTTCAGCATTAATAACGAACAGGATAAGGTCGACTTCATTTAATGTCTGCTGTGCCGTTCTTGTCATAAAATCGCCTAGCTTATGCTTCGGTTTATGAATACCTGGTGTATCAATAAAGATGACTTGAGATTCATCTGTTGTATAAACCGCTTGTATCTTATTTCTTGTTGTTTGAGGCTTGTCACTCATTATGGCGATTTTCTGTCCGATCACTTTGTTTAAAAGTGTAGATTTACCTACGTTAGGTCTGCCGATAATCGTTACAAAACCTGATTTAAAGCCTTCTTTAATCATTTAGATCCTCCGGTGAAAATGCACCTGGCAATAGATCTTTTACTAAGATCTCCTGTACATCACCTTTAAGGTTTGTTAAATAAACAGGCATTTCTGGCGGACATAACTCAGAGATAACTTGACGGCAGGCTCCACATGGGGGCACAGGACGCTTCGTATCTGCTACAACCGCAATTGCGCTGAACTTTGTGTCACCTTCTGTATACGCTTTAAATAATGCTGTACGTTCAGCACAGCACGTTAAACTGTAAGCTGCATTCTCAATATTCGCTCCATTGTATACTTTACCTTCAGCCGTTAGTAGAGCTGCACCTACTTGAAACTTAGAGTAAGGTACGTAAGCCTTTTCACGTGCAAGTTTTGCTTGTTCCATCAATTGTTCTTTATTCATTACTCTTTCACCTTCTTAACAAATATAGCTTCATACTATCTATCAGTGGTTCAATAAATAGCAGTATACCGATTATAACAGCAAATATTGAAAAAACCAAAACTGCACCTGCAGCGGCGTCTTTTGCCTTCTTCGCAAGCGGATGTTTTTTCTCTGTTATGAGATCGATCGTGCTCTCTATCGCAGTGTTTACAAGCTCTAGCGATAGTACTATTCCAATTACAATAAATAAGAGGACGAACCTCTCTATAGAAAAATCAAGTGCAATCGCGAAAATAATCACGATTACACTCACAAAGGTATGGATTCTAAAATTTTGTTCCGATTTAAACGTTGAGATTATTCCTGTAAAAGCAAAAATAAAACTCGAGAACAACTTTTTCCAAGCTATCATCTTTTTAGACCATATTGCTCCAGAATCTCTTCTTGTCTTCCAAACATTCTTTTTTCATCCTCATCGTTCATATGGTCATAGCCTAATAAATGCAAGAAGCCATGTACGGCAAGAAAGCCCATCTCTCTCTCAAGAGAGTGTCCGTATTCTGCCGCTTGTTCTTTCGCTACATCAAGACAGATGATGATATCACCTAAGAATCTCGTCTCTTCTCCGCCGATGATCTCTGTCTCATCTTCACCCATTTCTTCCATAGCAAAAGAGATAACATCTGTTACACTATCTTTTTGTCTGTATTCATTGTTTATTTCCTGGATTCGTTCTTTTGTCACAATCGTTACAGATACTTCCGCTTGACCTGTTTCTTCCATCTCCGCCGCTTTTTCAAGAACTTTGCTTAATAACTCTTGAAATTCAGAACTGTTTTCATCGATCTCGTTTAAATACTCTACATGTAGCATCATTGTTTTTCCACCTTTTTTGTTTCTTCTGGATACTCAATTCTGGAATGAAAAATTCCTTTTAACGTTTCTGTAAGTGTTTTTGCGACTATGTCTAACTCTTTTAACGTGATATCACATTCATCGAACTGACCATCTTCTAGCCTATCATTAATAATTTTTCGAATGATCCCATCGATTTTAACTGGTGTAGGTTTCGACAACGATCGAACAGCAGCTTCTACTGCATCTGAGATCCCGATGATTGCAACTTCTTTCGTCTGCGCTTTTGGCCCTGGATATCGGAAATCTGATTCTGCTACTTCCTTATCTGTTAGCTGAGCTGCTTTATGATAAAAGAATTTTAACAACGTCGTTCCATGGTGCTGTTCAGCGATATCAATAATCTCTTTCGGTATCTTTTCTGCTCTGAGCATATCTGCTCCATCATAAGGATGTGCTGTGATGATGGTCTTACTCAATTGTGGCGCTATCTTATCATGCGGGTTGTCCATATTCATCTGATTTTCAATAAAGAAATGCGGCCGTTTTGTTTTTCCAACATCGTGGTAATAAGATCCTACTCTAGCTAGTAGACCGTTAGCACCTATAGACTCACATGCTGCTTCTGACAGGTTGGCGACCATAATGCTATGATGATACGTCCCTGGTGCTTCCATGAGTACTTTTCTAAGAATAGGATGGTTAGGATTCGAAAGCTCAATTAACTTTGTTACAGATAATATGTTAAACGATGATTCTATGACCGGAAGAAGTCCTAGTGTTAACACTGCTGAAACAAATCCTGATATAGCTGCACAACCAAGATCTAACCCTATCTGCAGTGATGTGAATTTTCCGTTTTGCAGCAATAACACACTCGCTACTGTTAGGATGGCTATAAAAGAAACGAAAAATCCAGCTTGCAAGATTTTCGAGCGTTGCTGTGTTTTGCCTAAAAAAACGATACCTGAAATGCCGTTAAATAAAACATACATGCTCATTATGAAATTAAAATTCCCGGCTGTTTGTTCGTTAAAGATCAATGCTGCACTAAACGCAAAGATAATCGTAGACACGACTGCAAGCTCTTCGTTGAACAACATCTTAATCATCATCGCACCTGCCGCAACAGGGACAGCATACATGAGGCTCATGAGACCAAGTTCTGTACTAACACTCAGTACTTTCATCACAACTAGTGTTAACGTAAACAATAGGGCATAGATGGTTACATATTTGCGAAAATGCTCTTTCTCACGTTCTTCTTTCATAAAGTAATACAAACCAGCCATCACGATCAGTACAAAAAGGAACAATCCGTAATAAGGATACGTTTTCATTTCCTGATCTAATAATCCAACCTTTTTGAGCCTATCATAGATTTCAGGCGTGATTACTGCCCCGCTTTTAACGAGAACTTCCCCTTCTCTAATCACAACTTCTTCTACTTTGTCGCTTGCTTCTTTACGTTTTTGACGTGTTTTCTCTGTATCTAACGTTCTATTGGCTATGATAAAACTCCTCGTAATTTCTTCTGTTGCATTTCGAAGTGAATAAGGGAGATTATTATCACGTATCAATTGAACAGCTTCACTTCTTGCCTCTTCCACTTCTTCGACCATTACGGGTTCTGATAATACTTTATTCACAACATCGGGAGCTAAATTTTTCACATTATTCAATTCTGCTTTACTCGCTTCAGCGAGTGCAATATACGTTTCATCAGATATGTCAGACTTATCAATAGAATCTTTTAATTGAATAACCTTTTGATCTAAAGAAAGAGTAGCCTCATCTTCCTTTTTCTTCTTTTCTTCAGATTCGGTAATCGTTATGACGATATCTAATAAATCCTTTAATGCCTCCGCTTGTACTAAGGCGAGGTCTTTATTAAACGTGTACTCATTCTTAATACTTTCTTCAGCGAGCTTCTTTCTGGCTTGTGTCTGGTCTTCTAACGGGATGGTGATCGGTGATTGAATGTCCCGTGGTGAACGCTCATAGACGTTAACATTTACTACATTAGGAGTTACGTTGCTGACTAACAGGGAAAATAGAATGATTCCCATTACGATAAAGGATACCGTTGCTACACTCAAACGAAAGTAATTAGACAAAAGATGCCTGAAATTGGCCAAACGTTACCACCCCTTAAACTGTACATCCTATTCTAATCTTAGCAAAAGTTGGTCAATTATGGTACTTCTCAACAAGAAAAGCTTAATTAGTTGGTTTATTTATTCAATTTGCCACTAAATCCCTCCACACATACTACTTACATAAATGTATAAGGTAGGGAGTATCCATTTAGACAAAGAAAAAAGACTCCAGAAAGGATGGAGTCCTTAGTCTTCGTATGTTTCATATGCTTCAATAATTCGCTGCACAAGCGGATGGCGAACTACATCCAATTGTTTTAAGTATATAAAATCGATACCTTTAACGCTTTCAAGCCTTTTTTCAGTTACTTTTAATCCCGATTCTTTTCCACGTGGAAGATCTATTTGCGTAAGATCTCCTGTGATGACCATCTTCGATCCAAAACCAAGACGCGTTATAAACATCTTCATCTGTTCTGGTGTAGTATTTTGAGCTTCATCTAAAATAACGAAGCTTTCATCAAGCGTACGGCCTCTCATGTACGCGAGCGGAGCAATTTCAATCGTACCACGTTCGATTAGCCTTTCTGTATGCTCAGCACCCAGCAGGTCATGTAGAGCATCGTAGAGGGGACGTAGATAAGGATCTACTTTTTCTTTAAGATCACCTGGGAGAAACCCTAGGCTCTCACCCGCTTCAACAGCAGGACGAGTAAGCACGATTTTTTTCATCTTACCATCTTTTAAAGCATTGACGGCCATAACAACCGCAAGATAGGTTTTTCCTGTACCAGCAGGACCGATGCCAAAAACGAGGTCGCGCTTTCTCATGGACTGCACATAATGACGCTGCCCTAAAGTTTTTACACGAATTGGTTTCCCTTTAGCGGTAACAGCAATATCTTCCTCATAAAGCTCACTTAATTCATCCAGCATATTTTTTTCTGCAAGCTGAACAGCATAAACTATGTCTCTTTCTGAGATCTTGATACCTTTTCGCACCAATTTCAGCAATACAAACAAAGTCTCTTCAACCATTTCTGCTTTATTCAGTTCACCTGAGACTAAAATGTCTTCTCCTCTAGTGACTATACTTACGTTAAGCTTGTCTTCAATCACCTTTAAGAAAGCATCGTTCGGCCCAAAAAGTGAAGCTGCTTCTGTCGTATTTTCAAGTTGTAATGAATTAAGTCTTTTCGTTTCTGACAAACTACTCATTCTCCTTGTTGGATAGGTATAGGTTGTGCAGATGCAATATTTTCAATTACTTGGTAGAGCATCGTTAGTTTAACTTTACCATTCGAGACGTTTTGTTGCCAAACTTTTTCACCATTAATTTTTGCTTCATCAGGTAATTTTTTTGTAAGTTCCTTCTTTGCCATCTTTTTCCCTACTTCAATTGCTTCAGCTTTCGTATAAGAACGCTTTACTCCATCTGTTTCCCTAATCTCCTTCTTTATATATGAAAAGGGCATTTTCCATTTGGCTAAATAAAGAGGGGATTCATTCAGTGTTTCCGTTTTATCTTTAAATTCTCCTTCTGAAAATCCGTAAACAGGAACATTTAGTCCGAAAAGTGAAACATAATGCCTATTTTTGTATTTGCCGGTGTAGGTTTGAAAAGATGTATTTAAAGGTACCTCGACTTCTGTTTGATACCAAACTTCTCCCCAAATTTCACCTTTCGCACTTACAAGTTGCGGCTTCTTTTCTTTACCGATTAGACCAGAGACTAATAATGATCCTTTTTTTACATAGTCGTTAGTACGTACAATAGGTTGTCCTTTTTCGACGAATACAGAGTGAATAACAGCTTCTTTTGTGGCGACAAGGTGTCTTGGCCCTGTAACTTGCTTAGCTTCTGGAATCTCTTTTTCCACAACTTCAAATCGGTAAGAAGTACCATGCTGAGTAACGCCGATCCAAGTCACGTTATCCATCTTTTCTGTTAGATCTCGCTGTATCTCTCTAACATTCGGCAACAAAAAAATAAATTTACCTTTTGTTACTCCGAGTTCTACTGCTGCTTTTCTTAACTCGTATTCTGTCTTAGGATTTGCCCCAGTAACATTTATATTCCAAATCATATTAGATAATAAAAATAATAATAAGATAAACGACAGCATACCAAGGATAAAACCGTTTCTCTTCCACATTCTTTTTAGAAGAAATGGTGTACCCTTCTTTTCTTTGATCCTGATCTTTAACTTGTTTTCTTTTAAAATCCTTCTTGCTTTTTGTACATCTGAGACAGATATGGAGACGAGCGCGCGGTTGTTATCAAGTGGCTGTATATCCCATATTCCAATATCTGATTGAATACACGTATTGATAAATGTACTAGAATCTTGTCCAATAATTTCTATCCTTACATACCCTTTCAAATGGTTCCATTTCGTTTTCATCTTTTCCCTCCCTGTTAATACAGTCTTATTCGTTTTCGAAGTCGACAGAAGAGATCGTACCTTCTAATAAGATTTCTTCAGGTAAGATCGTTTTAATAACAAACTCACTTCCTTTTATATGAAGCATGCCTTGTTTTAGCTTGAGTGTGAGTTGTTCATTGGAGAATGCCTTTACTCCTCTATGGTTCTCAATATATATGTGCAGTTGTCCAATCATCGTGATCCGGGGTAAATCCATCACTACATCTGCTGGTAGCTCAAGGTTTTGCATCATCCATTTGTTTACTTGCTGCCGCAATTTGCCCATAAAAAAACCCCCTCTCTCCATTTTTATGAGAGAAGGGGGGAAACTATCACTCTAATTACAAGTATCTCTTTGTTACGAACGCTTTTGTAACGCTCTAGGCTTTGAAAGAATCTCTGACCATATGACTGCTTTTTGCAGTTCATGTTGATCTACTTTAAAATCGTTCATCATTTTATCTTCTTTATCTTGGTACCGATTAGAGACTTTTTCTGCCTGTTTAACCTGACGTTTATAGGTTGGCTGTTCATATACTTTCTCAGCCATTTTAGCCGTTCCTCTCTCAATCGCTTCTTTTGCTTTTTTCACTCGAGGCTCAGCGGGTAGACCAAAAGGTGAAACAGTTTGTTTAGGCGCTTCTCTTTTACGACGATTCGGTTCCGAACGTTTCGGTTCCTTCATTTCTTTTTGGCGCTTAAAGAAACTATACAAGCCGCCTGCAATCAGAATAACAAAAGCGATATTTGCAAGTAGAAGTTCAATAATCGCTTCTATGATATTCATAGTTACAACTTCCGCCCTTTATCATCATTCTCTTTATCAGGGTTTGATGATTTACTGATTGATTCACGCATCGTCGTGTCTGCCATTATGTTCTTCATGTTCATATAATCCATAAAACCCATGTTACCAGAACGAAGAGCTTCTGCTAATGCCATTGGAACCTCTGCTTCTGCCTCTACAACTTTCGCTCTCATCTCTTGTACTTTTGCCTTCATCTCTTGTTCTTTCGCTACAGCCATTGCACGTCTTTCTTCTGCTTTTGCCTGAGCGATATTCTTATCTGCCATTGCTTGATCTGTTTGAAGTTCCGCTCCGATGTTCTTGCCAATATCTATGTCAGCAATATCAATGGACAGAATCTCAAAAGCCGTTCCTGCATCTAGTCCTTTTGATAAAACTGTCTGTGAGATCAGATCTGGATTCTCAAGTACTTTCTTGTGAGTAGCAGAAGAACCAATTGTACTAACGATTGGGTCAAACTCTAAGAACTCTTTAGCGTCAAATTCGCTCTTTTGGATCTTCATAACAATCTCAATGTCTTCTCCATCCACATAGATCACATCTATTAGGTTTCGCATATCTAAGTTACTCATTTTTTCAATATCTTTAAACCCTTCGATGGCATTCATAAACTTTTTCATGTTTAATTTAAATAATTGTTCTGTATCCGTAAATTGCATTTGATTTTTCTTATTATTTAATTCAGTTGCTTTTTGTTTGTTTTCAGCTTCTTTCATTTTGTATACATCGTCTGTAATTACACCTTCTAATAATTTGTCTAACATGACTTTACGAATTTTATCAATTTTGTCTAATTCTTTTTCGATGGTATCTAAGTTGGAATTCATTTGACTCTTTTTAGTAATAATCTTACTTTGAGTCCCATCAATTATTTGCTGCAAAGTTTCACTATCTTGCTGTAGATGTTTTATGCGATGACTGATAACTTCCTTCAATAAAGTTTCGGGAATGTTTTTAGAATCACACACAGATTTACCTAATTGTTTTTTTCCACTGCAAGCGTAATAAAAATGCTCATATTCTTTTCCTCTAACAGTTTTTCTACTTCCAACTTTGAAATAACTATTCCCACAATTTTTACACTTTATAATTCCTGAGAATAATGCCTTAGATTTTTTCCCTTGAATAAAACTTTTGTCACTAATTAATTTTTGAACATTTTCATATTGTTTACCTTCAATAATCGCAGGGTGATTATCCTCAATGATGATCCAATCCTCTTGAGATTTCTCTATAATTTGCTTACTCATCATATCCGTTTTTGTAAATCTATTTCCTATAAACTGTCCCTTATAAACAGGATTTTTTAGTATATATTTGACTTTATCGGCTCGAAATGGATATCCTCTTCTTGTCTTGTACCCTAATTCATTTAATGTTGATGCGATTTTTGCAAACCCGTAGCCAGATTCGTATAAATCAAAAATACTTGTAATAATGGGTGCTTCTTCTTTATCAATTACTAATTTTTGATTTATAGACTTATACCCCAGAGGAGGTCTATTGCTAATAAACCTTCCATTTTTTTGTGCTTCTCTTCCACCAAATTTTCTTCGGTCAGATGTCTGTCTACTTTCTTGTTCAGCTAACCAAGCAAACAATCCTAATTGCTTATCGTCAATAAGGGTGTTCATAGCCTCTTGTGCAAAATATATACCTACATTGTGCTCTTTTAATTCACGAGCAATTTTTATAGAATCAATTTGATTACGTGCAAAACGTGTAATGGACTTTACAGCAATAAAATCAATTTTCCCTTCTTTCGCATCTTTCAATAGTCTTCTGAACGCTAATCGCTTAGTAGTAGATGTACCAGTCAATCCTTCGTCTATATAAACATCGTAAACCTCATACCCTTCATTCTCTACCCACTTTTTCAAAAATGATATCTGGTGATCATTACTTAAAGCCTGACTATCCTTATCTGTAGATACCCGTGCGTATATCCCTGCCTTTTTCATTTCATACTCCTCCGTTTCAAAATAAAATACCATAAGAAAATTATAGCATTATGGTATATGAATCGTCACTATTCGATTGTTTCTTTTGACACATTTACACTGTTTTTCTCTAATAAATCTTCTACGTTCACATTTTTAAAACATTCTTTAACATAATCGTTATAGGTTTTTTCATTCGTATATGTAAAACTAAAGTTAAAACCACCTTTGGACACTTTGTCTTTTTCCATTCTCCTCACCTCTAATATGTATGTATTCGATTTATTGATTGTCCTATTACTTGTATTTATTAATTATATTTTTACATAATTCATTAACATACCATCTCATTTTAACCTTCTTCTTGTGACCAGTGATTTCAATTCCGATTCCTTCACAGTAATCTAACGTTAAACTTTTATCGTTTACACTAAAGCCTCTACATGTCTTTTGGTTATCTTTGGCGTGTTCCATGTATTCCATGAAGTCGTCAATCTGTAAGAAGAATGCTCGATTTAAATCTGAGAAGTTAATAATGAAACCTGGAATAATTCGTCTATCATATGTATTGGACTTGATTAAACTTTCTATTTGGTGATCCTTGATATTCTTAAACGGTAATGATTTACCTTTAGTTGATTTGAGTTCTGTTGGAAATAAGTGACCATCGTAATATATTAACGAATCATAAGGATTCTCAGCAGTCTTATAGCCAGGCTTGATAGCCATTGGATTCACATCTCGAACCCTAAAGAACCATATTCTCTGCTCTGCACTACTAGTCTGAATTTCCTCCTCAAAGAGTTTGCCTGTTCCTTTTGCCAATTAGCGTTTCCCCTTCCCTCTGAAGAATTTATCTTGCCAATAATCTTTTTCATTTTTATATGTAGAACCTACAAATTCTCCGTATTCATATAAGGAAGTCACTATGTCATGCTTTAGACTTTCTGGTACTTCGCATTGTAGTTTTGTCTGAATCATGTAAACTAAATAGTTTTCATATGCTTGCAAGGACATTAATTACTACTCCTTTACATTTGCGTAATTTACTTATAATGACCACTAACTAAAGTGGCTCTATATTCGAGATTTTACTTGCTTCTATTTCAACATATATACCTTCTTCAGATGCTATTTCTAAAACTCCGTTATCAAAGCTTGAGATATATCCTGTGATTAATCTATATCTTTTGCCATCATGATATTTTACAGCAGCTTTCTTACTGCTCTCATTGCATGAGCTAAGAGCATAATCAAGAGAAATACGATACTCATCATCATAAGTCAACTCCTCATCGTCAAAGTTGTGAACCGCATCATGAACCATTTTGCTATAACCAGGAATTGATTGGAATGGTGCCCACTTCATGATTCCTCTGCATTTGTAAGTGTGTAATCCTGCGTACTTATGCTTCAAACAATTCACCTCTAAAAACAGTATAACACGAACGTTCGTTCTTATGTATATGTTTAAAAGACTTCTTTTACATCATCCCGAAATGTTCATTAATCTTACTTTTGCAAATATCTATCTACATCACTTCTAATAATTCTATACATAACTTCAATTGCATTATCAAGCTCTTTATTATCTAATATTTCATTACAATGAGTGAACAACTTTGTTGCAGTTTCCCTATCGTTAAGAAAAAATTCTACTTTACATCTATTCAAACTATTTCTTCCTTCCTGTACACAAATAATGTGTTTCATGTGTGTTAAAACATCAGTTTTATTTAGTTATTGTTTAATTTATTTATTATGTATTTTATATGTAGAAATCATTAAGCTATCGTCTGATCCATATTCTTTTTCAATTAAAGATAATTCTTCATTGGCTTTTTCAATCTTATCGAAAATTTTTTCATTAAGTTTAGCTAGCAATGCCGAAAATTGTATTAAACGTTTTTTCTTTTTGTAAATTTTGATTTGCTTTTTTAATTTATCTTGGTATTCACCACTATAGACTGTCATAATATTTTTTCTTCTCCTTTAATTAAAATTTAGTTTTTGTTCAGTTTTCTTCTACGTCTGCGAAGATTCCATCTTCATTTAAAAACATCTCAAGTTGATAAAAGTCATTTGAATTTTTGACTTGTTTCCATGCTTCACCTTCATAACCATATTCAACTTCAGAAAATTTTATTGCAGCGTCAAAATCAGTAAAGTTCATATACCTTCCTACTTCAGATTCAATTGTAATCATGATCTAATCTCCTTTAATTAATTTGCTTAAAGCGTCATTCATTTTATATAGCCTTCCCGATAGCAAATCCTATTAGTGCCATTACGAAACCGTAAAATCTTAATTCACCATATGTCTTTAATTCAAGATGTGAGTTCGGCTTAATCTATTTCATTTGTATTCTCCTTTCTGTAAAAAACTATTATTTGATCGAAACTTTTACTTCAATCTTGTCTCTTTTATGTACTCTGTCCTGAATATTACCCGATCTAATATCCCGTTTATTATCAGCAAACTTCTCTTTGAAGTATTTAATAACCATTTTTTCAGCCTCTTTTCTAACTAGATGTTCATCTCTCAAATACTTCTCACATTCGTCAAAGTAATCGTCAATAGATTTTAATTCTTTAATAGCTAGAGGTTGATTGATTTGCCAAGTGGAAACTAGAGTCTTTTTGAGTTTTGTTTTGAATAGTCCTTTTTCTTTAAACTTAACAATCAGCTCAAGCCTTTCTCTTCCTGCTATAATTGATTCACCTGTCCAGTAGCCTAGTTTTGCAGTCGCCAATACTTCCATATATATCTCCTTTCAATTTAAAATTCACGATTTACTTTAATTTTTTATATACATCCAATCCATGAAACATTCCATCTTCAATCTTAGGGAGATATGCAAAATCATCCCAGTTTCTTCCGTATTTCGTATAGTACGCTTTAATAATGTCTATTACTTGTTGACTTGACAACTCTTCACATTTTTCCATTAGTTTCTCCATAACGTTATCTCCTTTCTAACTTTGAATAAAAGTCCCATTTTACACTAAAAAAGATTGTGAATTTATTTTAAAAACGTTGATATAACAGGCTTTTTTGAGTGTTGTTTTTCACAAACTTTTAGATTGTATTATGAATCCACTGACTGGTATTATATTTGGATAAATTTGCTTATATATTTTGTTAGATATTATGTTAAAATTAACACAAAAGACATCGTATAAGGGTTCAAAGTGATAGAATTGTCGGGGGACAACCACATCCCAAAGAAGAAGGTTTTAGTCTTTTTACTTCTTCTTTTACATATCTTATACTTTTATGCCTAACAGTTCACAAACATTTTCTATCCCACTTAATTGTCCATGTAATCTGATCAATTTATAATCACTAGCAATACTATGTATTTTAATTTCTTCATCAATGCTCTTTTTTAAATAATTTACTAGGTTGGTAATTTGTAATTTTTGTTCTGCGGTAATTTGACTTCCTGTACTCAAATTATTCTGATTGTATACTTCTTGAGCAATCCTTTTTACTTCCTGTTCCAATCCATACATTAGGTCAATCTTCATAAATTAGTCAACCCTCTCTATTATTTACTTCATGAACACTAATAATATTTAAATCGTAGTCGTTTAACGATTGTAAGAAGTCGATAGCACCTTCTTGAGTGTTTGCTATTACATTTTGAAAATAAATACCTCTCATTGGTCTTATTTCATATCCGATTCTCCATTCCATACAACCTATCTCCTTTAATTAAATTTCTTGTATTTTTACAAAAGATGCAGTCGAATTTCTGCATAGCCCTACAAAGTAATCATATTCTTCCATGTTTTCGATTCGTTCTGGTTCGTTAAAATCATACTCATGTATTTCTAGTTCAACCTCTATAATTGCTTTAAATTTTTTAATCATTTTATATTTTCTCCTTTAATTAATTTATTATTTTAAAACCTTTCATTGACTCCCTCTTCAAACAATTCATGAATTCTATTGAAAACTTTCTTCCATTCCTCACCATGTTCGACTTTCTCACCAGTAATAACATGAGTTGCCTCGTGAGCAAGAACTTCAGTAGCATCTTGGATACTTAGACTTGGGTGAATTTCAATTAACGGGGTTGACCCATCTTCAGGAAACAATGTATATCCTAATGTTCTTTTACCATCTGTCAATTGATTTCCGATGACTATTTTAAAATCAATTTCGGAATAATTCTCCTCCAAGATTCCAATGAGTAAATCAAATGGATTATTAACAAAATCGACATTACTTTTGTATATATCATGATAGTTTATATACCATTTGTAGCATTCGTCTTGATACATTTCGGATAAACTTTTATAATGCAACTTTACAAATTCAAGCCTTCTTAGTCTGGTTTGCATTTTATCATATTCTTTAATTAACAGTCCGATCTCGGTCGCTCCAATACTTCCGTCTATGTACATTTCTGTAACTTTTTTGAAATCCATCATTTATCTCCTTTGTATTCAGGCAATGTTTCTTGTAGTGTATTAATAATATATGGTAGCGGTTGTTCGGCTGATTTAATATGCGTATCAATTTTTCTTAGTGTGTCTAAAAGATACTCAATTTCTATAAGGGCGTTTGTGTGTGCAAATTCTACAGCGTCTAATTTGATTTCTTTGTTTTCTAACCATAGCTCTAATTTCTGTATTTTCTTACTTAAATGTGAGTTTATATCTTTTATTGCATTTAGTTGATTTTCTAAGCTGAAAGGAGTATCAAGACTTTCTCTATGTTTTTTAATTTCTGAAACTAACCACCGAATATCATGTGCTTGAATTTCATCAAGGGTACGAAGTTTCTTTTCTATTTTTGGTAACCTGTCTCTAGTCATAGAATTATCCCCTTTCTTAGCTCGCATTGTATTAACTTTATATACAATATTCCAAAGTATTACATATATTGCTAGAGAACCTACAATGAAGTAAAAGAAAATAGCAAGACTCATAATTAATCCTCATCTGGATATTCGCTTGTATTTTCGTAGTAATCATTCATCGCTTCAATAGTTTCATTATCTTCAGACCAACATTCATGACAACAATCAATAGCATTTTGAATATCTTCGTAGACGTTTTCACATACTGAGCAAAGATACGCATTATCAATACCTTCAATTTCACGTATCATTCTATCAGAAGATGAAACTTCACCCACTATCGGTTTTTGACTGTCGCATTGTGGATTCTCTAACCGCTCGATACGTCTTTTTAACCGATCAATTTCTTCTAATAGTAAAGGAATATCTTGTCGTGCATTTGCTATGAATTCAGCATCATCTTTATCATATACTTCAGCAGTAATTCCTGGCGATATTACAATATCATCAGTCCAAAATCCAGCATTGCATAGATATGAGTCTTCTCCGACAGACCATGGAGAAGCTGAAGCCAATTCAACACGTTTACGAATAGCGTCTATTTCCTCGTCAGTTAATCTTTTCATTTTTCTTCCTCCTCGATCATTTTATGAATAATCCAAAACATACTTACAAAGGCTGTTAATTTGCCGTACTCATATGAACAGTTCATACTTCCGGGTTCAAATTTCTTTACATTTTGTTCTACTTTCCTAATTTCATCTTCAATGTGCGAGAGCAGTTCATGCGTATCTTTTACTTCTTTAGTGTTCAGTTTATTAAGTTTATTCATCTAATTTACCTTCAGATTGGGACAGTATTAACTTTAGACAGTTAACCTCATCTGCATTTTTGAAAATTAACTCATAGTACTTTAAACATTCTTTGGTAAATTTTCTAGTACCATTTTCATATTTAGAAATTGACTCTCTAGAATAAGGAATATTATATTTCATAACAAAGGATTGTTGCGTCATGTTTCCTCGTAATAATTTTAAATACTTTCCTACTTCTTTCCAAGTCTGATTACTCATACATTAAAGACCTTTTTTCTTGATCTCTTATCCACTGGTCTATAGCTTCTGCGCTAAACAATATCCTTCTTCTAACTCTTATGTAAGGAATCTGTTTCTCTTTAACCATGGTATATACAGTATCTACACAAACTCCCAAGTACTCAGCAATTTCTAATACAGTTAATGTTCTTCTTTCTATCATAATAATCCCTCCAACTCATTTTAGTCTTATTATAAATTATTGAGACTTTAGCATAAAGAGTTTCGAGATGGTAATTATTATTCCTGAAATTTCTTGACCTCATTGCGACCATTTTCAATAATGTCAGAGATTAAGTTGAGTCTTCCATATAGCCATGAGTTTTCTTTTTCTAGATGCTTTATGTGATTTATAAGATGTGGGACATTGACAATAATTCTATTAGCTAAATCTATATTAACTTCCTCATTATCCCAGTACATGTCACAGTAAGTTTTCATTCCTTCTAAATGTAATTTCATTATTTTACTTCCTTTCATAATCTTCATGTTTTTGATTCATAAATTCAGCTTTTTCATCAAATCTACCTTGTTCATATCCATTCTTGTAAGACATTCTTCTGGTATATTCAATTTGTTCGTAAAGCTCTTTTACGACTTGATCAAACGGCTTAGTTTCATCTTCATTGATTATACTGTTAAATAGTTTACTTAATACTTTTTCGTCCTTAATAAATGCCATTTCTACTTATTCTCCTCTGTAAGTAATTCCCCTATCTTTATCTTGTAACGATGCTTATCAGTGATATTATAATTAAAAAAGAACTGCCCTTTGGGAGCATCTTGAACTAAAGTTTCAATTTGATATGCTAATCCAAGTGTTTCACAAGCTTTAACTGCGTCCTCTAAGTTAACTTTTGAGTACAAGTGAATTTCTTTCATTGCTTTAAACATATTCTATCATCCTTTACTATTTTGAATTCTACTTCACTTCTTCCATGCATTTTACATTTCCTCCTATACCGAATTTGCTTTAATCACATTTGCAATTTCATCTAATAAATATAATGGGGTATCTTTATCTAAATGCCTGAACGTTTTATCTAACAGTCCTACTAAATAATCTGAGTAATTATTAGCTTCGTCAGTGAGATATTCCTCATACTGTAACTTATATCCACATTGTTTAACTTCTTCTCTTAATTCTTTAATTAACTTATTTTTAAGACTAATTTCTGCCTTTGCATGTTCATAATCAGACTTTAATAGTTGGTATTTAGTTGATCCTTTCATAAGTCACTTAGCCCCCCAGTTAATTAACAATCACATCTATCGTAATATGCATGTGCTCTGAGCATTTCATCCTCGCCATTTTCAAATGCTTCTTCTATTTTCTTATCTATGTATGTATCTAACTCATTTATCATGTTGGTTAATTCATTTATGTCGTTTTGATCTAAAACATCTTTTTCTTCTCTTTCAAACAAAAACCAAGCGAACTTTTTAACTGGCTTATATTGTGATTGAAGTAATTTATTGATGTCGTATAACAATTCCTCACCTCCCTAATATAAAGTTAATAGGCACAAGAGTTATCTTGTACCTTAATAATAATTGAATAATTTAGTTTAGTCAACTGAAAATGGAAGCTATTTTCTTCTTTGTAGTAAATCTTTTTTCTTTCTGTATGTGACAAAGTAATAATCATAAGCGTGTTTATCATCAGCTAAGTGTCGAGTAGAATCTTCCACAATCCATTCATAAGGCAACTCTGGAAAGAATGAATCTGCTTCAGGGAATTTGTGATCTACAATTGTGAGTAGGATTTTGTCTGCGTAAGGTAGGAATTGTTCATAGATAGACTGTCCTCCAATAATATACAAATCCTTTTTAGTAGCTTGGAAAACTTGTTCAATTGACATTGAAGTAACTACTCTATGGTCATCTCAAAAAGGATTTCCACTCATGACGATATTAGCTCTGTTAGGAAGAGGTTTGCTGCCAATTGATTCATACGTCTTACGACCCATTACGATTGCATCTCCTTCTGTTTGTTGCTTGAAATATTTTAAGTCATTTGGTAAATGCCATAGTAGTTTATTGTTACGTCCAATCTCACGATTAAGACCACATGCACCGATTAACGTAATCATTATAAAGCCACCTCAAAGTTTAATTTATCTCCATGCTTATAGTTTTCAAGTTTAAAGTCATCAATAGTAAATTCATAAAAATTCTTCACATCAGGGTTAATCCATAGTGTAGGTGCTTCAAATTGTTCCCTGAGTATTTGTTCGTTCAATGATCCTATATGACGTTCATATACATGAGCATCATTAATGTTAAAGGTAAGTGTGCCTAGTTGATAACTAGTAACTTGAGCAATCATACGCTGCAACACATAATATTGAAACACATTGAACGGATTCCCCAAAGCCATATCATTACTTCTGATACCAACAATTAGATGTAGTTTACCTTCTTTAACTAACCACTGAGTATGCCACACACATTCCTGCAATTGTTTTTTATCAACGTCTGCATGATTCCAAAAACTTGTTAACAATCGTCTTGATGATGAATTATTTTTGATATTATGTAGTAATTCAAAAACTTGATTTTTGGACAATTCATAGCGATATAAGTTTAATTCATCATTAATATATTTAGCTGTGTAGCCCTTCGTAAATTTTCTTCCGACTTTCCCAGCTAAAATAGGAGATAAGTCACTAATATTGTATTTTAGTTGTGCATCTGTGATATTTAGAAATAATTCTTCGGTATTGTCTGGATGAATTAGCATGAAAGGCTTATATTTATATGTTACATTGTCTTTTGAACTTATCCACACACACGTTTCCCTGCTATAGCAATTTGAGCCATAATAATCTTTGTCCAACTGGTAGTTTTCAAAATCATTCTCTTTTGCCAGTATGTATTGAGGCAGGACTCTAATATCTCTGAGATAGTTCTCAAACGAGTGCCATCTTTCGTCTACAAAAACGCCATTGCCCCCGTAGTTTTTATATCTATTATTATTTTGATCGTAGCATCTCCCCAACATACAAGTCCATCTTCTTCTATGCTTTTCCACTTCTTCTTTAGAATAGTTTTTAACACTTTCAAAGTTACCTTCGTAACCAACATTTTTTACTCTTCTGTAATATACATCCTTTACCTTTCCCTTTACAGCATTACCTTTAGTTGCGGTTGTCACATAATTTGTTTTTAAAAACTGAACTCTTGCGATCTTTGAATAGTGATTATCTCTGTCTCCTTTAGAAACATCTAGAACAATAAAATCTCCACTATTTTGACTCCTGATTACTTTACCACATAATTCATCGTCACAATTTGGATTGGGGTATTCTTTAGCTCCTACAACAATTTCTTTTAATTTACCGTAAAAGTCTTTAGTTCGTTTCTCAACCTTTACTATTTCTCTAATGTGATGTCTATGACTTTCAAATTGATAAGCGTAACTCCTTCCAATTGAACCATCTTTAAACCATTCGTCCCAAATGTAGACCTTGTTTTCATGGAAATCTTTCTCTTTAACAGTTTGAAGCTGCCAAAACAACAACATTTCTTTAATTGCTGTTTTCCAGGCAACTTTCTTTGTTGTGAGGATAGGAACTTCTGAATTGTTTAATGTGATTTGTTTGCTGATTACACTTTTTGTATAGGCTGGAGTTCCGTCTATCCATTTAGTTCTGACTTGTTGATCCTTATCCCAAATACCATTGTCGATAATGTCTTGTATAATTTCGTTGTATTGTTGGTCAAATTGACTCATTGTTTCCTCCTATTAAAAGAGAAGGAGAATATCCCCTTCTCTAATTTTCTATGTATTATTGAATTAGTATTTCGCTGAAATTCCAGCCTCTACAGTTCTAAAAAACTTAGAAGCATCAGTGCTATCAATTTTAATCGGGCTAATATTTATTGTTGATTGTTTTACTTCATTTTTTGAGATTTTCGTATTTAACAATTTCTTCTGGTGTACCTTCAACTACAATGCCGTTAATTGTAGCTTTCATTTTTTTTATTTTTAAATGAATAAAAAAAATGTTTATTACAAATATTAATTTCGTAGCACTATTTGCTACATCAATCGTTATAGTAATCACACTGGAGAGGGAATTTCCAAAACTGAGGAGATTTTTCCTCTCCAACTGTTTAAAAGTATGGTTTTACTTAATGATGTTTACTTCAGTGAAGTTTTCTTTTATAGGTAAAATCACTTCCATGTATGATCTAATTGGAATGTTTCTATCAACTGAAAGTAAATCTCCTTTTTTCCCTCTTAATAAATCTTTGTTTAGTCCATGAAAAGTATACTTAATCCCGTCCGCTTCTAGTCTGCTTCTACTTGTAGCATTCCAAACAAGAGAATCTGTATTTTTTATATTCCTTAAGCCCAATTCAAATGCTTCGCTTTGAGTGTTGGATACGATAGTGCAGTCTTTATGTGTTGATTGAAGTTCGGAATGGTTAATTCTTTTGGCACTAACTAATTTTTCATGAGACTTTTCTCTTCTAAGATAGGTTTGAATAGTTTCTAGCTGCTTCGTTATTTTTTGATACGCTATTACCCAATCATGATGACTTTTATAGTCGCCTTTCCCGATAGATTCATTTGCTACTTTTTGCAATCGATATACTTCTGATTCGAGTTTTTCGCTAAGAATTGACAGAAAAACTTTATCTAAAGCTGCTCTGGAAGACCAAAATATATGCATAATTTCTTGAAGTGTATTAGATAGCGTTTTATAGCTTCGGTTGTCATTTTCCAACCGAGTTTGTTTCATCTTTTCAATAATTGAACCTGTAGTTTCCATTGCAAATTTAAAATCGTTCATATTAATTTGTCTCCTTTGACGATAGGTCGTCACCCGATATGTATTAAATAATTTACTTTTGTTCTTGTTCTAGCTCATCTAAAGCATCAACATAGTTATCTAATGCGTTTAGAAACTTTCTTTCTATGTCGGTTAATTTGTTTCTGTCCTGCAAGTGCATTCCTAAATCAAAGATGTTGTCAAATAAAGATTGAAATGCAATATCAAATTTTTCACTCATCATATCACCTCCTTTCAGATTCAATGTAAAATTGCTGTTTTAAAGTGAACGAGATTGACGTTCTATTTCCTTCTTCAAACGTCCTTCAGGAGCGAATCTTTCCTCCCAGTGTGGCGGTTTAGCAATCTTTCCATCTTCTTCACGATAGCGTGGCTTTCCATTCTCCCACAATTTCCCCATATTAGCTTGCTGAACAATGTTGAATAGTGGGAATGGTTTAACTCCTGCTACAACAAATGAACCTTGATTGAAATATTCAACATCTGTAAGAGCATCTGCTTGAGCTACTAATACATCTTCAATTGGATCAGCTTTAGAAACAAGTTTATTTGCTGCTTTGTTAATACCTTCAATAAATTTATCTACTGTAGGAACGAATTGATTAACGTCTCCCTCAACAGTTGCATATAAGAATTCAACCAATTCTTCTGCTGTCCAAATTGCTCTCGGTAATGCAACCTCAAGAGGGATAGGAGTAGGTTTATCAGTTACAATGTGACCAAATGCTTTATGGAAGTCTTGAACCATGTAGAACATTTCATTAGGGTTATACTTCTTAGGTTTCTCACGATATAACGATACTTCTGAAGGTTTAACTTTTACTAATTTAACTGTACGTGTTTGCTGTTCCTTATCTTCACTGATAATAACTTCAACTCCCACCTCTTTATCATTTAGATATTTAATCTTTCCAGACTCTTTAGTTTTGTGAATAAACACTTTGTCGTTTTGTTTCATACATGTATCTCCTCTATTGTTTAATTTATTTTTAAAGTTTTGAAATAATACGTTCTAACTCGTGAGGTTTGAATCCGATTGATCGCTCGACTTCCGTTCCTTCTTCATTTAACAATATGGTAACTGGTACTGAACCGATTTCATACTGAGCAGCTAAATCAGGATTATCAAACGGATTGATTTTTTTAGTTTCAACCCCTTGGTCAGATAAGAAGTTTTCAACCATAGTACATGCTGGACAATTTTGTTTTTCAAATTTAATTAGTTTCATTTTTGTTTCCTCCATTGAATAATTTGTTTATGTAAAATTAAGTGGTAAATCAAAACCATTATCAACTATAAACCTATCTCTTGCTTTTGCTGCCTCATGCTCATCTTCAAAAAAACCGACATCATATTGTTTGTTCTTATACCCAACGTACGCTCTCCATTTCTTTCTAATAATATTCCATCCGACACCCCTATACTTTGAAGTGATTTTAGCTTTCTTTCTGCTTGTTTTATACTTTTCCCACTCACTTCTAGGCATATAGGGAACATCATTTAAACTTGCAAATTCTCCCCCGTAAAGTTTAGCATAGTAATTATATGCATTCGCAGCAGCGTCTTCATTGGTGAAATTACCAGCCTCGATTGTAGTTTTATAAACTCTTACTTTTGATCTCCAACATTTCGTTTCTTCTCGAAAATTAACACCTTTGTATTTTGAAGCAGTTCCAAGATTTTCATTTTTACCTATATTCATTGCATTTTGAGCAATAGTACAGATGCGTAAATTTTCTTTTCTATTGTCATGTCTTATTCGATTAATATGATCTATTACAAGTCCTTCGGGATATCCCATTATTAATCTGTGCATTCTAATTTTCTTTCTTTTTCCGTTTGAATATGTGGAGCATCTTACAACGTATCCCTCTTCTTCTCTCCAAACCCATTGATTCAGCCACTCAAAATCCTCATCATCAACTAAAGCGAATCCACCGTTAGACAGGTTTATTTTTTTGGTCAAATTACCACCTCCATTATTCTTTTAAATTTACTAATTGCTACTTCTGTAGGGTAACTTTCAAATTTGTACTTGAAGATAATTTTATTATTGATTCCTAACAATTGTTCAAGTAAATCTAAGGCTCCACAGTAGTGTTCATAGTGAGAATTACCACTCCCGAACAATCCAATCTCTTTTTCTTTTAGACTTATTAACTCGTCTCTTATTTCAAAGAAAGGTTTAGGAGGAACACCGTTCCCCCATGTTGAAGTCCCAATAATAATTGTTTCATAGACATTAAAGGGAATAGTTTTAGATTGTTTAATATTGTAAACATCAAATCCATCCCATTTGTATGTATCAATCAATCCTTTTGTATTTCCGCTTAAGGAGTAATATACTAACGCTTTAGAGGTCAAAGTCCTCTCCACTTTCATGTGTGTAATTGATTGCATTGCCTTGTAAGAAGTCTGTTCTTGTTACTATCTGACTAGAGTCGCTTCTGCTTTTACTTCCATATGTGATAATCCAGCGTGATTTAATCTCAGCATTATTAGGAAATGGCTGTTCAATCCCTGCATTCCTACAAATCACATTTGCTAAATACTCTACATAATCGTTGTACTCTTTGATTTGTAAAGTATCTATATTGGCAAATATATGGGTAGCCCATTCTTTTTCCAATTCAACAGCCTTCTTTACAAACTCCACTGCGAAATTCATATTCTCTTTGGTGTTTAATCCTGGGTTTTCTTTCATCAGAATTTGTAACAACATTCCATAGAAAACTGAGTGCTGTGTCTCATCGGCACGAATAAGATTAATCATATTATTCGATTCAATCATCTTCTGATCTCGTGCTAATGAGTGGAAATATACGAATCCTCCACTAAAATAAAGTCCTTCAAGAACAAGATTAGCCAAGATGCCTTCAAAGATAGTTTGTAAAAACTCTTGATTTAACTCTGCGTCTTCTTGAATGTGTAGCTTAGTTTCATCAACCAACGTTTGAATTTTACTAATTACATGCTCATTTCTTTTAACCAATTGAGGAATAGTTTTAATATGTTCAAACGCTTGTTCTTTCTGTTCCTGCGTAAGCATTGTTGCAGTTAGGTATTGATAAGAACGATTATGTAATTGCTCAAAAGAATTTATTAGAGCAATGTTAGAGCGTACACTTGGATCTGTACAAAGATAGCCAAGAATAAAATTAAAATCAGTTGCAATTGAATCTAGCCAATTTAACTTACCAGAGATATAGTTATACACCTCTCGTTCATTATTGTTTAATTTGTTCTTATAATCCTCTAAATCTTTTCCTAATTTGACCTCATCTTCAATCCAATATTCTGCAAATAGTTGTTTATTAATTTCTAACATTTCAGGATATTTAATATTATCCCAGTCTCTTATTCCACTTGCATCTCCGCCAAATACTTTTGAAGCAACATTAGGTTTGCCACCATCAAACACTCTAAAAGGTTGTATTGTCATTTTGTTTCTCCTTTACGCTTCACAGTTGATGCAACTTTCGTCACGTTCATAGTCTTCTGTATATGTGTAATAAATTGTTTTTAAGTTTTTCTCCCACGCTCCAATATCTAAGCGTAGCATCTCAGAACCTTTAATTGATTTTAATACGTGCATATTGTGGCTAATTGCCTGATCAATGTGTTTTTGTGCTGCGGATATTACATTTATTGCCCACATTTCATCCATCTGGAAACCTGACTGATAATACCACTTTGTTTTGTTGTTGTAATTAGAAGGTACAATAATTACATTTAAGCCTGACTTTTCTTCTCGATAAACAACTTCATAAAGAGGATCAATACTAGGTGAACCATTCATAATAATGCTATTTGAAGATGTTGGAGCAATAGCCATTAAATAACCATTGCGCATAGACTTTTTAGCCAATTCCTTCAACTCTTGCCACTCTGGAGAATCGTATCCACGCTTATCAAAGTAATCACCAGTGTTCCATTCCGAACCTTCAAATTTAGGGTAGCTACCTTTTTCCATGCCTAATTTATGTGAAGCTCTAATTGCTGCTTTTGCATACTTTTCAAACAGTTCATCTGTAAACTTTGCTGACTCGGGAGAATCCCATTTGATACCTTTTTCAGTCATTAAAGTTACTAAGCCCAATGCGCCTGCGCCGACAGCTCGATATAAGTTGTTTGTTTGAGTTGCTTGTTTAACTACTGT
Organism: Fictibacillus nanhaiensis; assembly: GCF_036213205.1. Lineage (GTDB taxonomy): Bacteria > Bacillota > Bacilli > Bacillales > Fictibacillaceae > Fictibacillus > Fictibacillus nanhaiensis_E. Next base: position 208,721 of record NZ_JARMFC010000006.1, on the reverse strand, counting down.
TCGGTTTAAAGAGATTACATTGTCAAGCATACGGAACTGTATGTCTACAACTCTTTGTAAGTCAACATTCTCATCACCAAACACGTTGTGAAGAACAAGTGAGTTAAGGTTACAAGTAACTAATCCTTCCCCTAATGACCTAGTTACCACAAAACCATCTTCCAATAGTTCATCGTCCTCTAATACGTCATATGACATATTCTGACAAATTTCACTACATAAGTTTGATCCATAAGGCATACCTGCGTGTGAATTAGGATTTGTTCTAGCTACAGTATCGCTATAGTAGAGGTAAGGTGTCCCACTGGTTTTACGTGCTGTAAAAATAGCTTTGTAGATTTCAGTGGCAGCAATTACTCTCTTGAGTTCTAAATCTGCTGTTTCAATTACGTTACGGTAGAAATATGTAAATGCATGATACTCTTCATTAGGCTCTTCTCCGCTTTGAAGTTTCTTTTTGTCATACAATTTATTAATGTCCAATCCAAGCTTCTTTTTCACTTCATAAGGATCTACAATCGTCCATGTCTTTTTAGATTGCAAACGTCTCATAAATTCATCAGGTAAACAAACCGCAGTTTTAATTGAATGTGCTCGTTTTTCTTGGCTACCTGTTTTTAACCGTAAATCTAAAAAGTCAAAGATGTCTAAATGCCATACTGGTAAGTAAGCAGCAATTCCTGCTTTTCTTGCTCCTAATTGGTTTACATACTCAGCAAGTACGCTTAACAATCTTGATGGATGAGTTATACCAGTTGCTCTACCTTTAAATCCTCTAATCCAACTTCCACTACCTCTTAAAAATCCGAGGTAAATTCCCAAGCCAGCACCATTTTGACTAAATTTAGCTACTTGGTGTAGTGAATTCATAATACTATCTAAATCATCTCCCATTGTTACGATATGACAAGATGATAATGTTCCATGTGGCGTTGCACTGTTTTTTAGTGAAGGAGTAGCTAATCCAATATAGTGATTACTCAATGCCCAGTAAGATTCCTTAACAAGATCAAGTCGTTTGGATTTCTTTTCATCCTTCATTAGATATAATGCAGTAGATAAAAATCTTTCTTGCGGAAGCTCTAAAAACTCTCCGTTGTAACCTTTTACAAGGTAAGTGTTTTGCATCATATAAAGTCCTGCATAACTGAAAAGCTTATCTTTTTCCATATCAATAAACTTCCCAGCTTTTCTAATTTCCTGTTCTGTATATGCTTTTAGAATTTGGTCTGAATACAAACCCTGCTCAGTTAGTTGAATGATAAGAGAATAGTAATCTCCATACCCTTTGTGATAATCAAATCCCCGATTTTTAGACGCTTGCTTGTAAATCTTTCTTCTTAAAGCTGAAGCAGATAAATATGTGTATTCTGGTGATTTGGGTGAAATTAAGTCGTTAGATTCACGAATAATTAGATCAAATAGTTTCACGGCTTCAATTTCTTTCTTTGTTAGAACACTGTCAACCACTTTAACTTTTAAATCTTCAATGTCAGATTGATTGTATTCTCTGTGGCTGTCTTGGATTATTTCATCAATAAATCTGTCAAAACGCTCTCTATCAAACTGCGTTCTGGAAATGTGTGATTTTCTGTCTTTTGTAATGACTGTCACTGTATTCAGCAACTCCTCTATTGTATAATTTATATATGTTTACTTTCTTAAAACGCTTTGTTGCTTGTTAGTTCATCGTCACTTTTCTTTATGTAAGTCCAAGTTTCTTCCTGATCTAAGTTAGCCATTTCTGCATAACCTTTAGCCATGTCTTCATATGTAAACTTTCTCTCAGGTTGTTCAACCTTCTTTACTTCAACATAATTTTCACTTATGTAATCTTTCGCTAAGATGAATTTACCTTTGTCTTCTTCTCTGGTACAAACGCAATCAGATTCAAGACCTTGATATTTACCATATTGATCTTCTAATTCAAACGATTCGTTCATTTGCTCAATCTTTACGATTGAATTCTTTGGAACAAATAATCTACTCATGCCCACCCTCATCCCTTCATTATTTAGTTATTCCCAGTACATGCTTACATGTAATTCAATTGCTTTCTCAACAGTTACCCATTGTCTGATAGATTCATTTTTAGTATGCTTATCAGCGTCAAACAATTGTTCCTCCATGATTTCTCTGAAGCTCAAATCCAATCACCTCCTTAAGTTATTACCTTGAGTATAATTGAATAATTTGTTTAAAACAAGCCTTTTAATCAATTAATTTTAATTTCTTTAAAACTGCTTGAACTGACTTATCTCCACGTATCTTATTGATCTGTTCATAGCGTTCATTAACACACTTGGCATGACCAAGATACTCTACTCTAGTATACTTATCTGAGAATTGAATACCGTGTACATCATTACAAGGTTCTTCACAAATATCACAGATACGCATGATTAAACTTAACCTTCAGCTCATTATGTACTTGCGTAATGAATGTATGTAGATTAGTTCCATCAATTTGATTCAACGTTTGCTGCAAGTTCAGTAACTCTTCAATATGTATCTCTACTCTCACACCATTTGAATCTGTAAACAATCCAGTTCTCAATGATAGTCCTCCTCTTCAACGAGTGACTTTTCAAACTCCTCAAATACATCCTCATTAAACACATCTACAGTCACACCTTTTACATGTGAGAATGTCCCAACTACTTCGTATCCTATGTTAGTTAGATATTGTGTTAGAATATCCTCAACTTTCTTATTCGTAATCCTTAGTTGTCTCATCAAATTCCTCCTCTTCAATAGCTTTAAATAACATTCCATATGATACAGATGTATCTTCTACACCTTTCCAATATCCCTTACTGTATTGTTCTTTTTTCTGAGTACGTAGTTCAAACAATAAAAGAATAATGAATGAAATTAATGAACACAGAATAATTGTAGTCATTTCACACCTCCTTAGTTTGTTCTAAGTCCACGTACCTCAAAGATGTTAGCTAGATCCTTTTCATTATCCATAATCATTCTTGCGTATCGACTACGATAATCGTTGTTTAGTTTAAACTTATCATCTTGCGTATGTATGAAACTTTCCCATCGTAGTACTTCCCACAACATTCCAATGCCAATTTTCTCTTTACCTTTTAACTTAGCAGTTCGAGTTAATCTAACCAGAGTTTCATAGACATGGGGATTGGTATTGTGAAAGTGTTCAAATCGTTGTTCGATTGTCATTAGCAACGCTCCTTATTGTGTATTTTACTTTTTATTCATCTAGTTTTAAAATTTTCTTCTTTTGTAGAATTAAATCTAATTCTTCATCAATTAATGCACGATACTCACTAGACCATAATTCGTCCATACTATTTTGTTTTTTCTTTATTTCTTCTAATTTTTCATTTATCGCTAGCAATTCTGTATACATATTTAAACGACTCCCTTCTGGTTCTGTAGAAAATGAGAATTTTATCAAATCTTTTTATCAATATTCAAGCTAATATCAAACTGTTTTCTTAACTCATTAGTAATTTCTTCTTTCATAACACCACTAATATAGTCTTTGAATGAGTTTTCACCTTTTCCATTCATACCATAACTAAACATATTGCCAGATACTCTAGGATACCTATGCTCTGAAACTGCCTTCACCATTTCTTCACGAATAACTTGTCGTAAAACAAGATAGATAAAATCGCTTTTTAAAGATACAAGATTACCAATCTCTTCTTTTGCAATTTTACGAAACACATCATTAATCTCTTCCTTTGTTAAACCTATATCATTGTGTATAACGTTCTTAACTTCTTTATAGCCTTTTTGCCAATTTTCTTTTGACATGTCCTCACTCCTTTTTGATAAAATAGAGATTTTACTTTACATTTCCTGTATTTCCATACTAGTTGAAGCTTTGTAGATCGGTTTACCAATCAAGCTGCATAGTACATCTTCCATATCATCCACTAACACTTCCTTAATAAAACTACTCCTCAATGGAAGTTCTTCAATCGTGATAGGGTACTTTATTTTCAATTCAAGTTTATCTGCTAATTTTGCTACATGTTTTACACGTTGATAACTGGCACAAACAATATATAAATCTTTTTCACTTGCAATGTGAATTAACTCAGTAGTTTTTCCACAACCTCTTCGACCACCTATAATCATTCTAATCACTCCCCAAAGTTCTATGTCCATGCCCACCACGAATAATTTGTGGCTCTATGTAAGTAAAGTATTGTTTTATATTTTCATCAGACAATATTTTTTGAGAGTGAAAAGATTGAACACTTCTTCCGTTAATGTTTTCAGATGTCCAGTAGCTGTGATTCAAGTCGTAAGTGTGTCCTTTAAGATATTGATTATCTCTACCGAATGTATCTTCCAAAATGATTGTCTGCAATGACTTATACATTGACTCACCTCACTTTAAAATAACTGTTTTATTTAGTTTTCTTCCAGATTTCGTACCATTTTTTCCTTGCTTGGTCTGTCTGAACTTCGACCACTGAAGATTCTAGCTTTTTCTTATTAAAAATCTCCATGCTTTCAATTAGTTCTTCTTCTGCTTTAACTTTGCTTTCTTCAGTAGACGCATCCTCTACAATTTCTACAACATGGTCAACATAATAGATAAACTCATTATTAGTTGAACGTACCTTTTGATTAACTCTTACTTTTTTGCTTATTTTATTTATGAAAATATAATCTTCTTGATTTAATGGAGGATCATCGAGTTCAACTCTAATAATTTCAACTTCTCCTATTTTTTGATAGTCTTTTACAACCTGTGGTTCTCTCCATTCATCCCAAAACTTATTGTAACCACCTTTATCTACATAGTATGATGCTCTAGTTTTTACTCCCATAAATACAGCAGTATGTGATTTCATTTTACATTTCTCCTTTTAGTTTAATTTGTTTAAAAGATGTATTTCGTGTAGATTCTCAACGAACTATGCAGTAATTTTTTCGATATTTGTCACTTTAAAGAAATTAGGATTATAGCCGAATTTATCCATCCATTGACGTAAAACATTATTCAAGTCCTCTTCTAATGTTTTAAAATGCTCTTCATCAACATGGCGCAAGTAATCTTCTGCAACCTCTCCAACTTCGTCATACACGCTTTGAGCTATATTTTCTAAAACTCCATCGGGGTCTACATATAAAGCAAAATCAACATTCTCGATTTGTCCTACATAAAATGTTGGACATTCGCCTTCCCAAGTTAAATCCACTTTTCCTGCTTCGATTGCTTGTTCCTTTGTATCAGAGTAATCGTTAGTTCTAAAAATCTCGTCGCTTGTACTATAAACCCATTTACCTGCATTTGAATGTTCCATTTTTTTATCCCCTTTGCTTCCGCATTTTATTTCTACTGTTAATCTTTAGTTAAATAATCAAAAAGCTTAAACAACTCATCTGCTCTAGTTTCACATTCACTTGCTGCGTCTTTATTCCCAAACGTTTCATATGTATCTTTCATGACATCCAGTGTTCTAATTCTGTTGATCATCCATGTAATTGCTTCGGTTTTTGCTGTATCGTATCCAAAACTAATGCTATCCTGACTAACTTGTTTAGCTTCTTGTTCTGTATACATTTCATTTTCCTCCTTTCTTATAATTAAAGAGCAGAAGTTTTAACCCCTACTCTTTTGTCGTTACCTTTATAATAATTGAATAAGTTATTTAAGTCAACCTGTTTCAGAAACTTTTTCCAATTTATTTTTAGTAAAGCCAATCACGAATTTCACTCAATAAAATATTTGTTTTATACAAAATTAATTAACGAAAAACAGAGTAAACGAATGATAATAAGAGTAAATAAAAGTTGTGAATATTCTAATTATATTAATCTAAGACTAATACAGCCAATCTTTAATCTCGTTAATCTCATTTCCTACTTTAATTAAAAGAGCATCAAGTTTTTTATATGTTTCTCCATCTTCGAGTTCAGTTTCTAATATGTCGGATAACTTGAATAGACGGTCTTCTACATGATCAAGCAGGTGACTAATGTTCTCTCGCTGCGAATCATTCATCCTAACACCTCCTAATATGAAAACTTAACTTCATCTACTCCAGGCATTAACATCAAGAATATACGTAGAAACTTCTTTGCGTCTTCAGTTGCATTGACATAAATGTCTTTGTCAGACTTGATATCCTTCATAATAATACTTGTCATCTCAGTATGTATGAGTTTGATTTCTTTCTGTGTGAACTCTTTTCGTAGTATTCCATCTTCATTATGTATTGTCATTTTCTCATATGGTAACTCAAGTGTTTGTAGTTTAACTTCAGGTAGTTTAACAATGATTGTGCTGCCAGCTATGAGAATATCATCTTGAGTGATTTGTGATAAATCCATACCCATTGTAAACTTACCTTTTGCTTTAATAATGTATTGCTTATTACCTAACTTATCAATCCAATTCCAACCTGTATTGAACATGTCATCTGTTTGACCATATGTTTTTGAGACTGATCCTTCTAATGAGATTAAAGTTGCTCTTTTGTGTAGTTTATTTAGGATAGTCTTTACATTTATTGTTTGTTGAAATTGTTTCTGCACGATTGGTTGTGCTTCTAATCTATTTTGTATTAAATTGAAATATGTAGTTACTGCTATTGTCAGAGCAATGAAGAACAAAATTAGTCTTCTACGTTTTTTCATGTGTCACCTCTTTGTAGGTATTTACTTTTCATTGTCGATGATATCACTCAATCTCTTACCCATCTTTTCAATCAATCCAACTACTAATGCGTTACCCATTGTAAAGTATCTAAATTTTTCAGTCATTCCTGAATCAGTCCAATTGTCAGGAAATCCATTTAATCGTTCACATTCAACAGGAGTCAATACTCTTAGTCGTTTTGTTTGTGGATCTTCGATTACATGAGTACTTCTATTCTTACTTGACTCACTTGTTAGCATCGTTCTAGCTGGTCTATCTAATGGATCTGGAAATGCTAAAGCACCTTCAGAGAATATGTATTTATGACCTGTAGCACTTTCACGCTCGATTTTCTTAGCTCCTTTAAGATACTGCCATTTCTCTAAGTCTCCACTTAGATAATACTTCTCATCAACTTCTGTTTCTAAAACATCTCTTAAAGTTAATGAAGGTGTAGTTTTTGGTACAATTTCATATGTATGTACTTTCCCTTTCACCATAGTTCCAGAATTCATAAAATTGTATTGAAACTCTTCACTCATCTCAACTAAATCATTATGTAATACTGTTTCACTTTCTGACTTGACTAACTCAACAGGAAACTTCGAATCAAAGAACTCGTCATTATCACTTGCGTAATTTGTATTTAATTTATAAGCGAAAATGAATACTCTTCGTCTACGTTGTGCAAATCCATAATCAGCAGCATTGATAACTCTCCATTCAATACCATATCCTAAATTGTTGAAAGCTGCCAACATGATTCCAAAATCTCTTCCTCTTTGTTTAGCAGGAGATTTAAGCAAACGATCTACATTTTCAAGTAATACAAACTTTGGATTCTTCTCCCTTACTATTCGCTCAATCTCCCAGAACAGAACTCCTTTTTTACCTTCTAATCCATTTGCTTGTGTTCTTGCTACTGAATAATCTTGACAAGGAAATCCTCCTACCAATACTTCATGCTCTGGAATATCGTCTGAAGTTACTGTTGCAATATCTTGATTAGAGTGAATGCCAGTTGTAAATCTTGTTGAGTAACAATCAAATGCATGTTGTTTCTTTTTACCAGGTTCAAACTGTGATCCAAATACAACCTCGAATCCATTCTTTTCTAATCCTAATCTAAATCCTCCGACACCTGCGAACAACTCCACTACTCTTTTATTCAATTAGTCATCTCCTTCTTGTATAGTTTTGATAATGGCTTAACACACATCCGACTTTCTGATAAACTTATCAGAGCACTATCCTTGATAATTTGAACAATAATTCCATTTTCGATAATACCATTATCTAAGAATACGACTTCTTCATTTTCACTAAACACTTTTACCACCTCTTTATAATTATTGTGTAATTTACTTATATTATATAAAGGAGTGGTAAAAGTGTCAATCGTTTTATGTAAGGTCTTTCAAACCATCAAAGTTACGATTATCAAGCATGTGATCAATCTGATTTTGTTTTAAGAAAGGTTCAGCTTTTTCAAGTGAATGACTAATCAACTTTCTAACAATGTCTTTATCCAGATTATCAATCATCTTTTCTTTGTACCACATACGCTTATGTTCAGCTAATTGAATGTAGTATTCACGATCATGAGTCTCAAAGTCTTTACAGACAAAATGATTATTTCTCATTTGCAAGACAGTGCCAGTCACCTCAGAATTTACAACTATAATCTTTTCTCCAATTTCAAATTTCCACATTACTTTACACCTTCCTTTTGTTTAATTTGTTTATAACAGATCATGATGAAAGCACCGAGAATTAATTCTAATGATCTCATTCTACACCTCTATTTCTGCATAAAAGTGTTCTTTTAACTAAACTATATGTAGGTACATTCCAAATGCGTTAACTAAAGTCAGACTACCAGTTAAAAAAGCCCATTTATACTGACGTTTTTCCAGATTATCCATAGTGAAAGTTAAAAACATGCCGAAAGCTACTGCATTTATCATTTTTTCACCTCTTTCGTTAAAACTAGAATTTTATACAGATAATCTTATGTATAATTTACTTTAATAATTGTTTAAATAAAGATTCGCACACATCTACTACAATACTATTACCAGCTACTTTATACATTTGAGAATCTGAAACTTTACCGTTCCTCAAATTTAAGTAGTCTTTATCAGAAAAGCCCATTAATCTATCTTAAACATTCTTTAGGAGTTAATTTACGAATTCTAAGTTTATAATTTCTTTTTGGTTCAGTGGCGGTTGATAAAACAAGATTGTCATTATCAATGTCAAAATAAGTGTCGTTTACAATTATTTTCGGCTGCCTATTCCCTCCTTGCATTGTATTTAATGTAGGAGATAAACCTTCTGGATCGTATACTCTTCTGACTTGCTCATTGCCTTTCATATCCAATAACCCTATTTGAATAATCTTACAAGGTTCCTTACCTCCGCCTAAATTTCCTGCTGCTATTGTAGGAGCAATACCTTCTGAACTGTAGACTCTTTGCTGAGAGAATTTAGGTTGCGTAACTTGAGTGATTCCACTTGGAGCTGGTTTAATTTGTTCTTTTACTGTTTCCAACAGTTTTTTAAATCGTTCTTCGCTTATGTAATATTTTTCATCTACGTCATTTTCAAGTAAATGTTTTAATCTTAATGGGCTATCAAATTTCTCTGGAAACGAAAAGTCTTTCAAAATGTCCTCTCTTACACTAATTACAAAAACTCTTTCTCTATTTTGAGGAATCCCATAGTCTTTCGCATTTAATACTCGCCAATAGTTTTTATAACCTGCTTCTTCTAGTTCTAGGAGCATCTCTTTAAATTCTGCATTAAATTTCTTTTGAGTTAGCCCTTTAACATTTTCCATTAATGCGTATTTTGGCTTCTTTTCTTTAATTATTCTTAGTGCATCGAAGAAAAGAACTCCTCTTTTGTCTTCAAACCCCAATTGTTTACCTGCTAGGCTAAATGCTTGACAAGGAGGGGAGTAACAAACTATATCGCAGTCAGGTAATTCTTTTTCATTTATTTTAGTTATATCAGATGCTTCAAAATTTGAGTTATGTATTAGATTGTAGTTATTTATTGTTCTCTCATCAAATTCTACCGCAGTCACTATTTCATGTGGGATTTGTAAATTCTCTAAAGCTTTGCTCCATGCACCAATTCCAGCAAATAATTCGATTACTTTTAAGTTTTCTATAATAAATCACTCCTTTTTTCTAATTAAAATCAATGTTTGATTCAGATTTTCTTTAGCCAATCAACTTCAACAACCAGAGAAAAGCTACAGTTGTATACTCCGTTGTTGTCACGAATCATTTCTTCTCCTTCAAAACCTGGTTCTTCATTTCTATGTATTTCGTAAACCTCGCCAACAGTCAGATCCATTTCATGTATGTTTTCTGTGACTCGTACATGAGTTGCCTCTGCTTCAGGGCATAATTCATATCTCATTCATTATCTTCCTTAGTTACCTCAATCCACCTTTTAGCATCCAATATAGATTTTGGAGAAGTGGCATTTAAAACTGGTTTAGTAGATATGAACTCTTTATTCATTTCTACTTGATCAATCTGCTGCCAGTACAGAAGACATAGACGTATATCATCTAAGTCTCCATATTTATCTAACAGCATTTCAACATTATTGTTTATTTTGTTCATTACCTTCAACCATGTCGATTCCGATTAGTCCATAACCCGTAACATCTTTCCATGGTGATTCTGAGTCACCTTTACCAGATGGATTGTTGAAGATACGATTTTGCTTATCCATTACTCGTACAGTAAGTAAGAGATGCTGTAATAACTCTTTAGGGATTAAGTATTGACCTTCATCATATGTATATCTTTCCATTAATACTTGAATCATCTTATATGTAGCATCCACACTAGATCCATACTGCTGATTCTTCTTATCTGTGAAAGCTCCAATGTCATTAGCTAACTTTTGAAATTTACCCATGCTTACATCTTCCAAAGTAACACTCTCCTCAAGTTTCTCAATTTCTAACATTCCAACTACCGCATATGCTCCATTATCAAACATAACTTCAACTTGCTTGTTTGGATAATCAACATAAGTTACAGTGACTAGTTCTTCATTTATTTTATGTTTTGCTTTTTGTCCTGGAGTATAATACAGTCTGTCTAACTCTGACTCTAAGAACTTAGTACCGTTACCATTATCAAATTGAACAAAGTAATCGTAGCTAATATTGTTTAGCTTTTCAGTGATAGTGCCAATTTTACCTACTGTGTTCGGTAAATCATAACCAGCTTTATCATTAACTATTACTAAATCACCAATTCTATATTTATATGTTCTAGGCATTATATAACCTCCTCAATTTAGAATGTAAAACGTTCTCTCCTGTCTCCCAAACTCAATTGCTCTGTCTAAACTAGTGACAAAGACATCTATATCTGTCCCTTGTATAGCTCCCCCACGATCTTGCACAGTAAATGTTTGAGGGAATCCTTCAATTTTCACCTTAGTCCCAAATGGGAACTGTTTTGACATAGCTATCGTGTTTCCCTCAATTGCTTGATTGCCTGAAGCAGTAATTCCATATCCTTTATCTCCAGGTGATTTACCAGTCGATTCGTACCCTGCGGTATAAAAAGTTATTGAACCTGTGTGCTTTGATTTGTACCATTTTTCAGGCTTCTTGGATCTACTCACCACAACAGCCTTTTTCATCACCTTCCTTTTCTCATCAGATAGCTTTTTTAGTTTTGCTTCGTGTGATACTTGTTTCAATGTGCTTATGTATTGCTCGTTTACACTATAATCAGGATAAGTTTTAGTGATTCTATGTGGTTGAATAGTCTTATGTTGTTTTACTTCTGGTTTTTCTCTACTTTCTACCACTACATATAGTGCTATGAACCACAAAACAATCAATATACTGATTACAAAACTGGATAAAATTATATTTTTAAATAATTTACTTCTAATGGGTTTATTCATGAATTCCTCCTCTAGTTGCTTTTGTATTTTTTAGACATCTCCCAAGCATGTAGCCAGTCTTCCATCACTTCTCCATCAGCCCATTTACCATCAACGAGCTTCTTTTTTGGTTGTTGTTTAACTTTTAGAACCTTGATTATATCTCCTACCTCTAAATAAGGATCACCTTGCTCATTGTAGAAGTGTTTCTTGCTGACCTTAAGTTGTCGTTCAGTTCCATCATTCATTAGATACAGGCTTACTCTTGGAGAATATTTTGTATCAATTTCTGTGACCATTACATAAGACTTATGTACTTTTGGAAATGCTGTCTGACCATAGCCCAATGCTTCCTTCTCAAAAAGTATCTGATCTTGTACTGGAATACTTTCATCTATTAATTGAGAAGCAAATTCTTTAATTTCATCAATACGTTGTTGTTTTGTTTTGTCCTTATGTGTTTTCTTGTATCGTTCTTTAAACTTTAGATACAATTCATGCAGCGTTTTATTTCCACCAAACTGTTCAAAAAATCCTAGTTTAATGAGAATTTCCATTTGTCTTGAGTTGCAGGATGTTTTCTCCTCTATATCAATCAGCACATCAAGAAACGATTCATATTCATTTTCTGCAATCTCCAACAATTCTTCTGCTATTGTTTCATTTAAAAACTTGATTGAAGCTATTCCTTTAACAATATTATTGTTAGCTTTGTCAGGTGAATATTGAGCTTTTGATTTACCAAATCGTATTGGAATTACTTTAATGCCAAAGTACGGTAATTCCTTATAGATTTTATCAGTCATTGTTGTATCATTTTCATATTTGTTTAGAATCACTGTGTAATACTCTAAAGGATAATTAGCTTTTAGATATGCTCCATAAAGCGAATCATATGCAACAGATAGAGCATGACTTGAGTTAAATCCGTATCCTACCGCATCCTCAATGATCTTCCATACTTTCTCAGCTTGTTCTAAACTGCCTGTTTGTTTGACGAACCCATTAATGAAACGTTCATAAATTGGTTCAATAATTCCTGGTTTCTTTTTGGCAATTGCCTTAAGTAATCCATAGGTTTCATCTTCAGGAAACCCCGAATATACAAGAGCTGACATAATGTTTTCTTGATAGAGTACAAAGTTGTCAGATTCTTTTAAGATGGCATCAAACGCTGGAATACCATAGGAAAAGGGTTTTCTTTCGAGCAATAAATGTTTCATACTCTCAAATGAAGGTCTAATCCCTGCAACAAACGCTGATAATTCTCTTGCTGACTGAGGTTTATACTGCATTACCTGTGGTTTTGCTGAATCTGTTCCAGTTTGATTAAGTGTTGCAGTTATCCCTTCTTTGTAAAGCTCCCACGTTTTTTCGTCATTATAGGTTAATTTATTTAATTGACGAATATCATCAATTGGTTTTCCTATTGCTTCATATACTTCTGAAATGATCTGCCATACAGTTACCGTAAGAAAATCATTCTTAAAGTATTTCCATGAATCTGAAGTTCCTGAATCAATTAAAGCACAATGTTCATCTCCAATTTTAATGACTCCAATCTCTTCAGTAATTGGTTTGTCTAGCAGAAGAAATGCACATGGATGAGGCGAGATATTATCCACTACATCTAAAAATTTCTTAGATTCCTCAATTAACTCTCTCCACTTTTCATGATTTTTGTATCTATCTAGATCCTTTGCAACATCGTTGTATTCTTGCATTTTAAGATTTCTTGCCCTGCAAAGATTTCTAAATGCTGCACTATCCTTCATCTTTCCATATGCGACCATGTAGTAAATGTTGTCGTCTCCAAGGATTTCTTTTGACGCTTCGATAAAAGGATCAGGATTTGCTGTATTATAGTCGATATCAGGAAGAGATTTTGTCTCAAGAATTCTTGATTTACTCATAAAGCGTGTTGGATAAAGTGTTACAGGTGAATCAACTCGGTCAATTTCAGTAAAACCAAGCAACTTATTGATGTAAAAGGAAGGTGCTGAACCCCTCCCAGTCCTTGTAAGTACTCCTCCTTTATCTTTTGCACGTTTCACAATTTCATAGTTGAGTAGAAAGTAATCTTCCATAGCTGTTTCTTCAACTATTTCTGTCTCAAATTTGATAGCTTCAATATAATCTTTATGTCTTTCCGAAGGAATGTGAATTTTATCTTTTTCCCATTCTTCTTTAAGAATAGTTTTCAACTTTTTAACTTTCTCTTCATGAGATAATCCCGGATAAATTGAAGGCATTTTAACGTCTTTATCGAGTTTTATATCTTCAAATTCATCAATGATTAAAGTATTTTTTAATGCTGCTTCAACCTGATCCTTTGTAAAGACTCCTTGTTGTTCATATCTTTCAAATATTGCATCTGAATCAGGATAGTCGAGAATGAAACCATCTTCCTCGGGATAATAAATGTTTTTCCCATTCAAAAACTCAGTTCTGTCTTTGTCTTGTTCTGGATAAATGTAATGTGAATCAGTAGCGTGTATGAATGGGATATTATATTTATTATGTAACTCTAAAATCTTTTTATTGTATTCAACTTGCATTGGGTGAGTATTGTCATGCAACTCAAGATAAAAGTTTTGATCAAAATAGTCATGAAGAGGTTTGATAAAATTTAAATCATAATCTTCATGCTTACTCACGTAACTGATGACACAAGTTGAAGTCACAACAACATCCTTTGGATCTAGCGAGAATAATAACTCTTTATCTATTCTGGGCTTGTAGTAGTATCCTGTTTTATTAGCTTCAGACATTATTCGTTGCATTTGCTTCATTCCACGATGATTTTTTGCTAAGATCATTAAATGACTGTTGGATTTGTCTTTGCTAAACCGATCATTTACATAGTAAAATTCAATTCCGAACACGAACTTTAGACCGTATTCTTTAGCAACATCATAGTATTCAAAGACGTTTCCAGCATATCCATGCTCAGTTGTGCAGAGTGTTGTATGTCCCAACTCTACAGCTCGTTTTGCATAATCGACTGGTTTTACAATAGAATCAGGTGTAATGATATTGGAATAATGAGTGTGTTTATGGTAGTTGTTGTATCTCATTCATTCACTCCTTTCAGTTGGTAATTAAAGTATATAACGGAAATAAACACAAGTCAATACAATTGAATAATTTATTTATAAATATTTATTGCTTCAATATTTACTTGTGGATATTGATTATCGTTATACTCATTTATATTCGCTCTTCCAAGTACATCTATAGTTTTTGAATTTATAATTTCTTCATAAAATTTCTTAGATGATTTGAACTTAATTAACTTTATATCATCTAAATAAATAGTTATTGTATCCTCGTTTTTTCCTTGCAATAAAACATCACAATCACTTGTCTGAATATCTTTAATCAATATATAAGGTTCTTCAACGCCTTTACCCCAAACATCTACAAGTTCACTAATTTCAAAAATAATGTCCTTATTAAGTGATCTTCCTGGAATCTCAAAGTCCACCTCATACTCATCCTCAAAGGTATAAGATTCAAGACTTTCATTTAATTTTGTATTAACTTCAGTTAATTTCTCTTTGTTTATACAAAGTCCATAAGCATTTGCGTGTCCTTTTGCCCACTCAAATAAATCTGATTGCAATACTACTTCTTTAAAATCCTTTAATTTGCTTTTGTCATAACCTCTTGCACTACCTTTGAAATAGCCTTTGTCATCACAATGACTTAGTAGAATAGTGGGCTTTTTGTAGCTATCAGCAATTTTATTTGCTATTAATCCTGTAAGTCCACCATCAACATTCTTTATTTGATGTATAAAAATCACCTTATTATTATTCAACTGATCATTTACTATAAGTTTCTCAACTTCATTTACTACTTTTTCTACCATTCTCCCTTGTTTAGCCTTGATATTCGCACATCTTCTAGCCATATCTTCAGTGAGAGGAACTTGAATTGTATCTTTATCTTTACCTCTAGGTGTATAGTCAACAAGATAATTCATACCAATAAACGACTTAAACATATCTTCTTTATCACTCATTTCACCTACTCTGATTACGGCATTTATTAAAGGAGATATATAGAAGTTAACATTAGTAGTATTCATTTTTCCTTTAGTTGAGTATTCTTGTTTGTTAACCAATGTTTTAAAAAATACATTCTTTATATTTCTTAATCCCTGCTGCACATAATATCTAGTTTCAAGTTCCATCATTGACATAGAATCAGCTATATTACCTAATGCCACTAAATCAAGGAATCTATCGGCATAATCGCTCCAATATAATTCATCTAGAGCTTGACAAAATTTATAAACCACACCTGCTCCACTTAATTGATGATTGGGATAATCACCTAGCAAAGTATTCACAACTATAGCATCATGGCTCTCATAATCAATTTCATGGTGATCAAGAATTATGATGTCAATTCCTTTTTCTTTTAAAGATTTATGGTGCTTAAAATCATTACTTCCCGAATCTGGTACTATGACCAAATCAATATTATCAGGAATACTTATATTATCGAATCCATGCTTTTTATCATTATGTAAGGCATATTCCAATTTTGCATTGTTATCTATTAACTTGATGTATTGATACATTATTGCTGCACTCGTGTATCCATCTGTATCTGGATCTACAATAATTAGAATGTTGCTCTTTAATTCCAAATGTCTTTCTAGACACTCAACAGCTTTATCAATATTCTTCAATAAACGATAATCATGAGTGACATCTTTAGATAAAGACAAAAAGGCATCAATATCATTGATACCTCTGTTCTTAAATAAAGTTCCTTGTATATCAAAAGTGTAATCATTATCACCAACTAAACGGTACTTAAACATTCAATCACCCTCTTACTTTCATTTTATAATTATTGTATAATTCATTCCATTTAACAGGATTATCACTCGGACTTTCCTTTTCATCAAGAATTTTTTTAGTGCGGTCATAGATACAGTAAACCTCTTGAGTGTCTAGGAATTTATTAAACTCATTAGGATAAAAATCTTTATCAATCTTATCATCTTTACCAATCTCAGCACCTTCATCATAAGCTATAACAATTGGTACTCCAAGATGAGTAAGTTTTTGTGCTTGTGTTTTACTTAATTTATGTCCAGAGATAGCAACAGCATTTTTTATTCCTCTTGACCAAAGCTGCATAACTGCCTTTTCACTCTCAACAACGATAACTTCATTCATTTCTTTTATGTATGGCTTAGTTTTATTTAATCCGTATAAAACTTTAGTTTTAGCACAAGGCTGTATGTAGAGATATTTATCTTCCCACTCTTCAATCTCTTCTTTAAATAGTCTCCCTTTTACCCCAACAAGGAAGTTTAGTTCATCTCTAATGGGAATAGTGATCATATGGAAGTTAAGATCATAACCCAATCCAAATTCCCATTGTGTTTCATAATTTATACCATCTTTAAAGAATAATGGATTACCATATTTCCCAAAGTAGTTTAATATTTTTTCATCAATAGGCTTTAGTTTCTCTCCGTCATCTTCTCCCCCTTCTTTGGCAACCTTCCACATGTCTTTTACCCATTCTGCTAATCGGGATTTCTTTTGTTCTTGACCATAATAATCATAACCACAAACATCGCATATCCATTTCATACTTTCAGAGAAATATGTACCGTTAATAAAAGATACTAATGAAATAATGTCGGTGTTTCCATAAGCATCTACAATATTTCTAGTGTAAGCTTCTACACGGAGATTATCTAAATATACTGTAGTACTGTTTTGCCTATTCCCATCAGGCATTCCACAGGTAAGATACTTTCCGTTTACTTCTTTTATGTGATGCATACCAAGTGATTCCAGAATATCAATTACTTTATCATCACTTATGATTTTGTCTTTTAAATCCTGAGCATCCATACAATCACCACTCTACTTTTCTTTCTTTTTCTTATCCTTTTTAACTATTTTGAGGTATCCAGCTTCGACCCAAGTGTTCATATCTAAGTCTACTTCATATAAGACAATTAAACCTTTGGCTCCGCCCCTATTCTTTTCGACTTTTGTACCGTAGTACATTTTGTTTTGATCAAGCGGATACTCTCCCCACTCATTTGTAATTAAGTACTTATCATATTTATGTTTCTCAATACGTCTACCTATTAGCATGTGGTCACAGATATGCTTCATTTGTTTACTGTTGGCTATTACTCCTGATGTGAAATCTTCAATATCTAAACTCGATGCCTCATCTGATAATTGGAAACTCCCGTATACACCGATATCCAATTCCTTTGCAATATCTTTTAATAAGGTTGCAGTTTGCTTTAACGTGTCCCAAGCATCAGTTTTATAGCCCTTTAGTGTATCGTAAAAACAGTATTTCACTCCTAATAGTGAGTACTTTTTAATCTCACGCTTCAAGTCTTCATCTGAGTAAGAATTCATTTCAAGGAAGTAAACCTTTGTATTTTCTTCTATGTATTTACCTACTTCTAAAGCCTTTTGATACTGATCGTCATCATCATAACTTCCAAGCAAAACGTTTCTCTCTGGAATGTTGTAATTAAATCCAAATTCAGAACTATTCATAACAGTTGAAAGCATCATTGCAAAGAATTCATCTTCATCCATTTCATTAGCTAGTATAAGCATGGGTTGTTTTTTGAGTAAGCTCATGTATGCTGCTATCCTTGCTACTTTTCTAGATTTACCTTCATTACTTAACATTCCATCAAGTATAAGTTTCTTTGTTCTCCATCCACGGAAAAGGTTAGTCCATGCTTCAAAAGGAAATTCTTCACCCATATCAGGTGTTATACTCCATTCTTCAATTTTCCTTGTGGCATCATTTCCTAATACTACAGCAGAATTACCTCCACCTATGACAGTACTTATATTGCTAATGTTATAACTCATAAAATTTACTATATCGTCAGGTTTCATTTTGTGAAAATGCTTGTTATTTAGTAGTTTCTCTACTGGGAATCCTTTTCTGCCAAACTCACGAATAAGAGAATATTTCTTTACAATGTGAAAGTAATTAAGGATGTCAGATGTATCTGCTAATTCCATTTGTCTTTCAATTGTTTTCCATCCACCAATTTCTCGAAATTTACTCCATCTTTCCTCATCTTGCTTCATGAACATAGTAACCTTTGATTCAGTTACTTCCTGGGAGAATGTTTTATAAAATAACTCAAATGAGTTGTATAGGAATTTAGTGTCTTCATCATAAAAATCATATTTAGATTTGACTAAGCTTTCATACTCTACAATCAGAATTGGATTAGAATAAAGTGATCCAATAAAAAGAGCTTCAGTTGCTAAATCAAATGGTTCAACGCTTGTGGTCATTTGTTCACCTCTTAAAGTAAAATATCATCAAGTACATCGTGAAGACTGAAACTGTCTCCATCGTTATTTTTTTTCTTATCCAATGCAGTTTTAATTTTTGATTGTTCGTTAACTGCTTTCTTTGCTACTTCAGTTTTATCTTGTTCAAGTTTTTGTTTAGCTTTGTAGCGTTTATAGTCACCATAATTTCCCACTACAACTGCTAAATCATAATTCATTTGCTGTGTCACATTCCTAATGTTCTTTTGTGCAGCAACTTTTCTTAAGTATTTTTCCATGTGATTGTAGATGTCCAGCAATGTTGAGTAGTCAATCGGTTCATTTAACCCTTGATGACTTCCATCTCTAACACTTTGTAACTTCTTTAAAAAATATGCTGGCAACGAACCATCATAATAATCCATAATCCATTGCAGAAAATTATCTTTTTCTTCATTTTCTTGATTTTCAAGTTTAGTAATTTCTAATCGTTCAAAAAGAAGTTTTTCAATTTCAGATTCATCTAACTTTTTCCTTTTAGCTAAATGATTTTTAAAACAATTAAGATGATAATATTTCCCTTTGTCATCTTTAACAAATTCGTCTTTCTCTGTATCTATAGACTTTGTTGGTTTAATACCTTCTTCTTTCATTTTCTTTGTAACCGTGGGATCACAGAAATTACATTTATACTTCATAAGTACACCTCTACAAAAGAATAAAGGAGAACAATGTTTCTATTACTCCCCTTTATTTAGTTAATTTATTTATTCAGTTAATAATGAGTGGAACTTCTTTAGTTCTTCAAGGTCAGTTGTTTCCTGGTATTTAGGATTTAATTTAGCAGCTTTAACTTTTGGTAACATTGCCTTTTTCTTTTGAGGAGTTAAAGAGTTGATAATTCGATCAATTTCCTTTTGATAATCCTCAACTGTCTCCAATTTAACTTCAGCAGTTGTATCAGGAGTAGATTCTTTCTGTTGTTTATTGATTCCTTTTGCAAGAACTTCCTCGTCTTTTGATACACTGTCAGCAAAGCTATCTTTAAGTACATTTGTCTTTTTGCCTTTATTCCCATCAATTACTGACTGCCAGTAGATAGGGGTAGGAGCATCAATAATCTCATTCTGAGCAAATACTTTTGTACGGTCTTTACGCATGATTTGAGATTTGATTGTTCCATCATCATCCTCAAAGTTGTTAAGAATTGTGTAGAATTCATATTCAGCACCGTCAAAGCAATCAGGTACTTTACCGATTTCTACAAGCTGCATTTTACCATCAACATTCTGCATAGCCTTCTTCATTTTTTCACGAGAAGTTACTACAACATATTTATCAGTGCCAGTAACAAGTGATCGTAACAACTGCTTACCCTTCATCTTGATCTTGTCATGATCCTTAAACTCAAGTCCTGCTGTAGCTTCTGCAACGAATTGCTCAGTAGATGTTTTATCTTGAGATTTCGCTTTAAGTTTGGCACGTTTTTCTGATACATTGATAGCAGCGAACTTTACGTTATCAAAAATTACTGTAATACCATCTACTACAATTACATCTGCACGGAACAGATTCCCATCAGCATCAAGTACTAATTCAGAATTACCTTCATCGTCATCTATGTATAGATCTTCATCATTCATTGCTTTTGTTGCCCATTCTTCAACTTCAGAATAGTTAGTCGTGTAAACTAAGAGAAGATTATCAAGATTTACTCCTTCTGCCTCTAAATCTTCCAAGTAGTTATCTACACTCCCTGTTTCACAGTCAATGTAAAGAACTCTAAGAGGATTGCCCTCCTCAGACTTCATTTTCATGAAGTCCAAAGAGAATGATGATTTCCAAGTTCCTGGATTACCATATAAGAAGAATTTAAGTCCTTTTTTTACTGTACTGCCACGTTTAGCTGTTGCCATTCAATTACCTCCGAATTTTAGTTATGTATTATTGTATAATTTTTTTATATTTTACCAAGGAAGATCGTCATCTTGGATATCGGATGAGCCTTCACCCCATGAATCACTTGCTGATTCTTTCTTTTGTTCTTTCTTCTTCTCAACCTGACCTTGAGAGTTAAGCTTTTTAATAGCTTTTTCAATTGATTCTTCTGTATAAGTTTCAGTATCAATCGTCTCTGGATCTGCTCCTACAATCATTAATTCACGAATGTAATTTTTAGTAACCTTTTTGAAAGAGTCTTCTTCTCCCCATACAGCACCACTCGCCTC
Organism: Fictibacillus nanhaiensis; assembly: GCF_036213205.1. Classification (GTDB taxonomy): domain Bacteria; phylum Bacillota; class Bacilli; order Bacillales; family Fictibacillaceae; genus Fictibacillus; species Fictibacillus nanhaiensis_E. The sequence goes on along the minus strand of NZ_JARMFC010000006.1, from coordinate 187,626 downwards.
TTCAACTTCATCTGTATCTACTTTGTTGAAGATTTTACCCCAAACTTCAATTGCTGTATAAGGTTTTAGTATCTTTCGGAATTGGTTAGCAAGAGCGTTATTGCGAACAGTGAATTCAGTTTGTTCAATTGAACCGTATGTAACAATTTGAGCCTCTACAATGAAGTGTGGATCATTTGCATCTTCTGCTTTTTGAATTCCCATGAAGATGATTTTTTGTTTGAATTCTGATGTTTCCGCAAAATCCTCTGCATCAAAGTCAATGTCATTTGAGCCATAAATGTTCTTAATTGCAAACTTTTTGTTACGAGATACTTCATCTTTCTCATTTTTAAAAGAAGAAAACTCTATATCTCCACGAACAAACACAAATTCATCATCATTTAGAGTGTTGTATACTTCTTCAGCAGCGTCAAATTCAGTAAGCGTATTTGTTACATTTCTTCCATCTTCGCCTTTTTCAAGCCCTACACCGATTCCCATTAATCGGAATCCTTCTCCTGGTGGCGTGTGACGATCAGCCCATGGAACTTTGCGAGTTTCACCTTTTTGACCTTTTACTTCTGAACGTTTACCGTAGTAAACATCATCTCGTTCCATACCTTGAAGTGTTACATAAACAGTTGATTCTGGAGCTGTTTCAACACCAAAGTTTAGAATACGCATCTTCTTGTTAGTCTTAGTTGTTTTAGGTTGAAACGCTTTATCACGTTGCAATCCAGTTGCTTTCCCACGTAGTTTAAATTGTCCTTTTGTTTCAGGTAATCCGTGCTTTGTCTTAATTTCTGCCATTTATATGTTTCCTCCTTGATTTTCCCATTAATAGTTTAATTTCTGTATAAAATTCTTGTTTCGATGAAACTTGCATATGTATTACTTTCTGTTACTTAATTTGTTCTTATATTTGTACTTAAACTTAGATTCAACTTGGTACAGTTTGCTCAGTGTATTGTAGTACTTTTTATCAATTTCCAATGTTGCTCCTGCCCCTTTATAATTTACTACACTGACAATCTTCCCGAATCTAACCGTTATATCTAAGTTCCCATATAAGTAAGTAACATCGAACCAGCTTCTAACTTTTTTGTCTGGCGTGACATCTTTTACATAATGTACATTTCTAGACAGTTTCCTCGCTGCCTGATCAAATGAAATGTTTTCATTCCCATTCACAGAACTGATATACTGTTGATATGCCGTTGGAGTCAACTTAAGAATATTCGCTTGCATTTTCTCACCTCCTCTCAATAGGTTTACTCTTATAATAATTGAATAATTCATTTATGTAAAGTGTTTTAGGAAAGTTTATTGGAATTATTTTTATTACTGATCTACCACTTAACAATTTCCTTTTTAATGTCTTTGAAGTTCTCTTTGTTAAACCCATTTAATACTAAAGTTAATAGAATCATTAGCCAGGATAACGGATGAAAAGCTCTGAATCTTGTGCCGAAACGCTTCTTATTACAATATGTACTATTGTTTGGAATTAATTTTAAAGCTCCAGTCCAATAAAGAATCTTTCCGATGATTAGTAAGTTTTTAATACACTCTTTTTTCGATTCATGTTCCTTCATTAATTTCATTCCTCCTTTTTGATGAACGTTTACTTTTATTTAATTCTCTCCGTTGCGATTTCTGCGTATTTCTCATCCATTTCTATTCCAATAAAATTGAAACCCTCTCTTTTTGCAGCGACTAGTGTTGTTCCACTCCCAGCAAACGGATCAAGTACAATACCGTTTTTAGGTGTAATTAATTTGATTAACCATGCCATCAAATCTACTGGTTTAACTGTAACGTGATTATTTTTTAGATTAATTTGATCTCCTTGCCAGTTTGAATTTTTGTCTTTGCTTGTTGGTTTCTTTGATAAGGGTTTGGGGGTTATGTTGTAAAATTCACTATAGAATTCATTGTTTTCCAAAGTAATACAGTTAGTAGGAAATCTCCCTAAAGGTTCAACGAATTTTCTATCTTGATCATCTTTATGTATTTTGTATTTTTCATTAATTGTTTCTGAGTGTTTTAAATTAAGTTTTTTATAAACACCTACATCATGGTTTATTTCTTCTTTAAATCTACATTCATCAATGTTTAAAGCTCCTGTTCCATACTCTAATACGTTTTCACATAAACCAACTTTTTCTAAAGGTTTTCTAGCTAGTACCATTGGTTCATGAGCAGACTTGAGAAGTGTTCCCCAACCATCCCATTTGACTCCTTCATCTGTTGTAGGTATTTTAACAACTTTTCTTTCTGCGGAAGTACGATTATCTACACCATACTTTCTATCAGTTTTGTCAGGATTGCATTTTATTTCTTTGGCTTTGGGTTCGATAGCCATGCATCTACCACTTAATTCAACTTTAAATCCGATTGTTTCAGGTTGTTTGTTATCTTTTTTATCAAACATTTTACCTATATCATTACTCTTGACCATCCCATTAAAGTACAACCACTCGATCATGTCTCTAATCTCGAAACCAGACAGTCTTAAACTAATACCCAATAAGTCATAAGTCCTTGTGCTTGAAAAACTAATTAAATGACCTCCAGGCTTTAATACTCTGTATACTTCTTTCCAAAATAAAGGGTTAGGAACAAAACTATCCCACTCATTACCGTTAAATCCATTAGAAGGATGCTTATATTCTTTGTTGTTCATCCATTTTTCTAATACTTCATAAATATTTGGCTCCTTACTCAATCCATATGGAGGATCTGTTACAATTGCATCTATTGAACAATCAGGAATAGTCTGCAAAACTTTATAAGCATCATCATTAATTATTTTATTGATAATCATTAATTTTAATCTCCTACTCTCATATTTTTAAATAATTTATATTTAAGTAAAATCATCATTTTATCGTGTATTTATCTTCGTGCTAGTGAGCTAGAGCGAGTATAATCGAGAAAAAAGAAGTTCTATTTTCCAACAAACGCTTCATCAATACGTTTCTTATAGCTCTCATAGACATTGGTACGAATGGTTATGATCTGTTGTTCAAGCTGCTTATATTCTTCGCTGTTCGTGTATCCAGCGAGCTTTAGCTTATAATACTCGTCTAGTAACCTTTCAAGTTCTTCATGTTGTTTGTCTACGGTGCCTGAGATTTCAGATTGTACCTTCTCATTGATATCTCCAGACACATCACTAGTTAGCTCATCCGTTTTGTCTGATGCTGTGTCTAAAAATCCTGAGTATGAATCATTAATTACTTTTGATTTCCAATCTGTGTTAGCTCCTACAAATGTTCCTGTTCCAAATAGTGCAAGCACTGTTAATCCTACTGCTGTGTATTTAACTGATTTTTTCATATGTAATTTGCTCCCTTTATTAGTATGTTTAGTTTTGCGACTTTGGAATTGCATAATTTGTTCTCCTTTAGTTAAGATAAAAAGTTAATATGATTTAAACATTTAGATTCCACATAACATAGCTCCATTTGAAATCAATACCTAAAATCTCACTGATCTCTTTATTATGCTTTGTCATCATTCTTGCTGAAAAGCTTTCAGCATCAACTTCTATAGGTTGTGACTTATAACCATGTTCCCCTACGTTTATATACGGAATCTCAAAAAGATGAGGTTTATATTTAGATTGCCATGCATGACGTATTTCATGAAATAACGTTGCTAAAGCACATAGTTTTCTAAGATCTGAATTTTCTTTTTTGTGTATGTTGTATTCAAACATCCAAAGTTTATTATCAATTTCTGCATATGCACCTTGACCATTAAATTTTTTGATGGCGTTAAGATTTAAAAAGGTTGAGTCATACCTCATATCAAACAACTCTATGAAAGTTTTAAACTTTGAAGTTTGTATTCTAATTTCAATTCCTAAATCATGATAAACTGGATGTAAGAGATTAATTAATTTATGTATCTGGTCATGAGTGAAAATCTTAGACTTTCCTTTAATCCTAGCTGATCCTTCTGTTCTGTATGGAAAGTAGTTATTAAGAGTGTCTTGCATAGATTTTAAAATGAATTCTTCATAAGGTAATTCAATTCCTTTCACCGTTAACACCTCCTATAACTGGATAAATCGTGCCTTTTACTTTAAATAATGTTGTAGAGTTTCAACGCTTACTTTTCCATCTTCATCAGCCATATCATAAATATCATCAAGCATGTATTCTTTCCTTATGTATTTATCATTTACAATACTCAAAATCGCTTCAGCTCGTGTCAGTGGTTTACTTAATCCTGTTAGTTCTTCATATACCTTTGGTACTTCTTGAATTAATAATCTGAAGTCGGCTAATTCTCTTTTTACTTGATCTAAGTTTAGGCTACCATCCTCATTTTCAACTAGGTCTTTCCAGAACTCATCGTAAACTTTTTCATAGTCTTTCATGCTACTTCTCCTTTCTGAATAAAAAATTACTTTTAATTAAAACTCGTAATAGAAACCTTCTTCAACAAAATTGATACCGTACTTGTCAGTTGCTTCAAATAGGTTAGTATCATCCTGGTAGTGCATAGCATAAATCTTATCAAGTGAAATCCAGTTCTTATAATGGTCAACAACATCTTCAATATAAGAATGAACAGGGTTCTTTATCATTGAAACATCATGGAATAGTGCAACTGTCTCTGAATCAATCAAGCCATAAAATGCTGCTTGCTCATGTTTAGCAATGTCACTTGTGTAGATAATGTTCTTGTTGTCAGGTGAATCAATTCTAAGTCCTACAGACATCATATTTTGAGCATGTAATTCATCGGTGACAATCAGTTCAATGAGATAATCACCGATCTTAAAAGCGTTCTTATATCCAACCTCAACAGGATATACATTGAAGTAGTCATCAAGTGTTAATCCATCCGTAAACAATCCTTTTCCAACTACTTCTTCAAACTTCTCTTTCATTGAAGCACGAATCCATAGGTTAGGCTTATGGTTGTGTACCCACTTGCAACGTTGAGCGAATTCTTCTAACCCACCAACATGATCACTATGTAAATGTGTGATAAATACATCTGTAATGTCTGTTTCTTTATACTTGGATGCTTTCAGGCTGTATCGTAAAGTTGTACCAGCATCGACTAATAGCTTCCTATCTCCTAATTCAAATACAAAATTATTATGATAATACTGAGTGAATGCTCCGTTTACTCCTAGTGCTTTTACTTTCATATGATTATCTCCTTTTAATTATTTTACTTTTATAGAATATCCCTATCCCAATCTCTACCGTATTTCGCATATATTTTATTGTGCATTTCTTGATACCTGATTCTATAGGTGTCCTTCTCTTTTCTTTCATAATTAATTTGCCTATTAAGAGAATCTACAACATTAGGATTTCCACTTCTAAACTGTTTGTCAAATTCTCTAGCTAATGATCTAATCATTGAATCTTTCAAAACCTGCTCATCAACTAGTAACTCCTGCTTCTTTGGTTTCTTAACACACCAATTACCTATGTAAACACCTATATGCTTTGGAATGTCATCTTTAACTTGTTCATACAATTCCTTATCTGGTAAGACAAAATAATTAAAGTGACCAACAAATGTCTTCTTTGCTTTACTATAAAAGTCGCTTTTAGACACTTTAACCTCAAAACATCTCCATATTCCTTTTGTATCATATGTAATATAGTCCACACGTTCATTACCAAACCAACCAATTGTAACCTCAAAGCAGCCGAATGTTCCTTGTTTGGAGGTGGCTGAATAAATCTGTCTTTCCAGTTGAGTTGTTAAATCAGTTTTAGCTATGCTATTCACCTCCTGAGTTAAAGTAAAGTATTGTTTTTATCTAATCAGCTTGATTCCAAGTATCATAATCATACTCAAGCACTTTGAATTTATTTTGCAGATTCTTTAAGGTGAAGAAGTCAATAATGTCATCCCATTCCATTGTGTTAGTCTTATCCTGGATTAAATTGTTCCAAAACTGAGAATCCTCCCCAACGAATTTCACACCGATAAAGTCATCACCCATTAGATCGCATGTCATGCAGCCTCGTGTTACTATCTCTTCTAAAGTTATATCCAAATGTTTCATCTCCCTTTTAATTAATTTACTCTGCTTAAAATCCATGCTTTATTCAATCTTGGTAAAATCTAATTACATCTTCTCTGAGCGAACTGAGATTATTGATTGCATCATTGACCATTTCAGACCATTGATAAAGTTCTTCTTGTTCCACTGGTACTCCAGCGTTCTGAACAATTCCTTTTAAGCTACCTACTTGATAACTTAACGATACAATATCATTGAACAAATCCTCTTGATTTCGTTTTTCTCTACCCATGTAATTCTTCTCCTTTCTTTAAAAGAATGCTTTTATTCAGTTAATCAACCATTCTTGTATTTTCTTTTTTCTTGAATATAGTAATAAATCATATATGGGAAACAAACAATGGATACCAAAAAGAAAATCGGAATTAAAAGCCAACATCCATCTCTGGAATTTTTTATTAAATATAAAACTGTAATAATACCTAATAATATGTATATCATAATTAGTATCAATAATGTATGCAAACCTTCACCTACTATCACAAATGAATAAGTTTATAGATTAATTTATATAAAAGTCATATAGAAGGGGACTGACATTTGTCCCCTCAAGTTTCATATCCTTCAAAATCTACTCTCAAATCGCATCCGAATTTATTATAACTTTTATCAAGTACTACTCCTTCTACACCAACTGGTAATGTATCTTCATAACTACTAGACATCAACAACTCTACATGATCCCCCAATCTCAAACTTGTCATAGGTTTCTTTGTATTTAAACTCCTGTGTTTTTATTAACTCATTAATTTGCTCTTGATTCATTTTAATTCCTCCTTATTTTTGTTTAATTTATTCCTATTCTTTTTTTTCTAAATGGATGCCTGTCTCAATATTTTATTTTTCTCGGATAAATATTGCGTTTTCAATTTTCTTCTCTATCCATTCAATTTCCTCTTTATACTCTTCTAAGCTCATTCTAAAGACTCCGCTAAATCTAAGTCTTTCTTTATTAACATAAAAGTAAATATCTGCACACTCTTGAACGTTTACACCATCCATGTTTGCTTGCTTAAATTCTACCTTTTCTACTTTAATTTTCAATTGTAACGCCTCCGTTTTTTATTAAATTACTAACAATTTTGCAGTGCCTCTAATTTATTAATCTTTAAATTTTAATGCATTAGCAACAATCTCTCCGACTTTATCAGGGTTTAGAGCCCATCCTCTAGAATCATAATATATTGCTAATTCATTTAACTTTTCAAGTGCTTCTTCATAAATCTCAATTTTTATTTGAAGATCTAAATAATTTTCCATGTTTTATTCCTCCCATCCATGTTTAAAATCATATACATGATAATTAAGTCTCATCTTTGTGCGACTCTGTTTCCGATAACGTCTAACGATGACCTCATAACAAGGGATTTTAGTCTCACCTACTTGATATAAGCCCCATGATCCACCAGTTTCAGATATATAACCATGATGTTCAATTCCATCTCTTGCGATTGTGATTTTTTCAGTGTAATAATCACCTAGAATATCTTTCATAGTTATAGTAATCTTATCCCCAGTCTTCAATTGTCTAGCTCGTTCAATTAGATTATTTATTAAAATCACCTTCTTTTAATAATCCAGGATTTTCATATCTATTGCCGATAATATTTAAGTTAACCCCAAATAAATCTAAATTTGCGTAAGTTGTAATACCTCCGAATAAACCGTATCCAGTATTGTTTACATTTAACTTATCATATTCCAAATTTCTTAAAGCGAATCTGTATTTATCCCAAACTACTTCAGCCTTATAAGAGGGTATGTTTTCAACCATCATATGATGAACAATTACAATATCGTTTTCATATGCCTCTTTGTTATTCATATCGTAAACTCCAGTAAATTGCATGATAATGGGTTCGTCTGTTTCAAAATGATTAAATCTAAACAGAATTGAATCATCCATCAGTTCTAGATTAGAATACGATATACCTTTACCGTACAAATCGTGACGTTCTTGACCCCATGCTCTAAATTTTAATCTATTCATGAACGTCCTCTTTTGCAGAATGTCTTGGTTTATAAGTAAATCCATTTTCTTCCCAAAAATAAGGTACTTTTGGGAAAAGGAATTTAGGCAAGATTGCACCAGCAGCTATTGCTAATAAGTAAATCATCTTATTTCCTCCATTCTGTCTAATTTATTTGAATTTCCGTTTATTTATAAAAAACATCCAAACACTTCACTCGTTTACTATTTCCATTACTCTTTTCAGTTTCTCTTTGGATAGTTTCTTAAAGTCAAAATTCTCAATTGTCTTCAGCAATGATTCGTATTTAATATGATCTAATACTTCATTTGTAACAGGGACAATCATTAAGCCTTGACTATTACTATCGACTAGAACACCGTTAAAATTAAAACTTAACTTAGAGAATTTTAATATAATACTTTTGCGCTCATTAATCTTGCTTACAACATCTATACGGTATTTATCATTCTGCTTAATTGCCACTCTATCTCCGATACAAAGATTGCTAAACGTCTCATCAGTATATCCCAGTAGTTGCCCCAATTCTTTAATTAACTGAGTATTTCCATATAATTGCCCATAAGCCATGTAGATGTCATAAGGTAAGATTGCTCTATAATTTTCATATGCAGATATTGCTTCTCTTGAAATTTCACAGTTAAGAACATCTTTCAATTTCATTGATACTCTTAACTGTGAATCCTTACCTCTAATCTTTTTTAACAGGAATCCAATATTACTTTTTGCTGTTGAGATATTTTGCATATTCTCTCTCCTGCATTTCTTTTACAATAGCTCTACCTGCTGAATAATATTCTTCTAACACTTTATCAATCTGTTCCTTGGTCTGATTTTTTGGTGCAACTATGTTAACTGTTGTATTACCTAACTTATAGGTTGCATCATATTTTGTTTCTTTCATCTATTAAACCTCCTACAAAAAGTGTTTTGTCTAATATTTTTTAGAAGGATTCCTTCTAAATTCCATTATAACTAGTTCTTTCCTATATTGATCTCTTTGAAGAGTAACGTCCTCAAGTCTTCGGTTAAGTTCAATAACTTCATCATAAAGTCTTTGAACGACAGATTGAACATATTCACTGTCCAGTACTTCAATATTATAATGATCATTCAAAAAATGAGCATTATAACTGCTCTTTAAATTCTTTGTCCATTATAAATCCTCCTCATTGTTTACAAATTTTAATGCTTCTTCTTCCCTATCAAATTCTTCAATCAACCTGTCTGAATCTCCACATCTGTCACAATATAGTTCTTCAAAGTTATAACTCTGGTCACTTATATAAAATGAACCGTCTAAATGATTTTCATAAACATAATACAAACCTAATCCTCCTTCAATAATACTAAGTCATATTCGTTTTATAATTATCATATAAATAAAAACTCATTTCAATGTAAAAGATGCATCATTTACGTAGATTACGTTTCTTTCTGTCTACTTCTACTTCATTACATTCATCAAATCCAATATCAACAAATTGAGTTGGATTAGAACCATCTCCATATTGTTGTAGATCAATGAATGAATAAAGTTCTTGCCTCTTAATATCATAATGATTTGATAATTCCCAGCCTTCCTTACTTCCATCAGGAGCTACAAAAAATGATTTATAACCATTTGTTAATCCCTCGATTATTTCTGATACTAAAGAATCGAAAAGCTCCCTTGCTTTTTTGTGAGCCTGATAAAACTTTTCATCTGCTTCTGGATAACCACCTCCAGTAACTATAATTGAGTTGTGTCTAATGTATCCCATCTTAATCCCTCATTTCTAATTTGTCACAACTTTTATTTTCTTCGTATATCTCCGTTTTCCTCTTGTTTTCCATCACCCATATTTTGAATAAAATTTAACTTTTATTGTGTTAGAAATGCAAAGCACCTTCAACTGGTATTAATGTATTACCATTTTCATCAATCCAAATTTCCCAGCCTTGTGATAATGATGTATTTGTAAAATCTTCATCAAAATAGTAATCCATCTTAAAACCTCCTATGACAGATTCTCTTCGAACTGCGTAATAACAAAAAATTTATCTTACATTCACTTTCTGAAAAATTTCCTTAATTGTTAGACCTTTTGAATAATAATCCGAAAACAAATGATAAGGGATAGGTTCTTTTCCGTTGCCACGAGTATGAGAACAATACTTACCATATGCTTTTTGTGTTTCGTGCCTAAACTCAATTCTAAGTCCAAACATAAACTAATCCTCCTTAATGACCAAAAAACATCATGTATCTTATTTCTCTTACAAAACCTTTGAATAAAAGTTGTTCCTTAAAGGTTAGAAACTCTTTATCTCTTGCAAAATCGTAATGTTTTCCTGTTTGTTTGTCTAACCAATAAAAATGAGGGAACTTTTTCTTTCGATATAGCATTTTCCAAGTGCCTCTTTTTTTGATTGTTATATTCATTGGTTGTTTAACCCAGGCTTTAACAGATTCCAAGAAACAATTGCTATAAAAATACTTTTTTTCCATCTTAATCAACCCTACACAGTGATTGAGAAATCTCATTCAATACTTTCGAATTTATTAAATCTTTGTCTGCTAGGTCTTGTAATTTATTAAAAGTTTGGTCTACAGAACTTTCTAATTCCGTAATTCTTTTTATAGCGTATCTTGAGTAATAATCTCCATATTCAAGCTTTCTTTTTATATCATCATTCATTCTTGGGAAAGTCGTAATGTTCTCCCATTTATAATGTTGCTGAATATCTTCCAATTCTTTTTTCTTCATAAATTCACATCCCCTTTATGTCGCATTTTGTCTCAAATCTTCCTTAAAATTTCCCTTCTTCATCCTTAACCTGATTGATAAGTATCATCTTAGCTGCAAATACTTTTGATTCTGCAAAATCCAGATCACCAACACATAAACGTTTATTACCGTTCTCTAAGTTGTTTGTTGCCAGTTGTAAACTTTCCATAGCACTATGTATCTTCTTTGTTGCTAAATCCATCGTTATCTCCTTTCCATTTATTATCTTTAATGTTTATACTTTGATATTAAACCACTATCAATCCCACGTCAACACTTTTGAATAATTTATTTTAATTAATGTAAAATAGATGTTTTATCTGAATATTCGTTGTAAGAATAAGAGCATTTGAGAGTATATCGAAGATATAAAGAGGTCAGACGACAGTAAATATGCTATCACTTTTATTTCGAAACAAATATTACATTTGTGTAAAATAAGTAAACAAGTGATAGCATTTCTCATTGTCTTTATGTTATTATAAGTTTGTCAAACAAATACCAAATTACATATCCTTACTTTTTGTCGTTGGTCTTCCCCAAAAGATCAGCGACTTTTTCTATTTCTTCTATATCCTTAACATCTACTTCTGGGTCGCTTATATGCTGTACCTTATGTACACTTCCTTCAATCATTTTTAAAAAGCTAGTTCCTTCGTGCAAAATTCTATATTGAAGGTTGCTCATAAATTCTTCAGCCATTTCCATATCTTCAGCATTAAACCTCATTGTCACAGGCATTACCAGATCAAAAGTTGCTTCATATTGTTTCATTACAACACACTCCTCATTATTTGTTCCCCAAACCCCATACGTTGTATCTTTCATTATTAGATCTTCACCTCCTTGAAATAGGAACGTCTGTTCGTAAATCTATTATATAACGTACATACTGGAAATACTAGCTTAATGGAAATTATTTTTATTTGACTTAATTTAGCATTAAATTTGCTTAAATATGACATGTCAACGTGTAAATCTTTCCATTTTTTCTGATTATCTGCTATTATTAATATACTTTGAGTAGTTTGGAGGTATCCGATTTAATGAAAGCCATCATCGGACGATGCTTACTCCAAGATCTACTTGATAGTAGGGGATGGACACAACTCCAGCTCGCTGATAAGACTGGAATCGCTAAATCCCAAATATCAGATTATACACGTGGCACTCGAAAAATGTCGTTTAGCACAGCCTATTTAATTGCTTTCGTACTAAAATGTGACATGAGTGATCTGTATTCTATGACAATCAAGTAAAGTAGGCATCGGGACAATAGTTTTAGGATTATTGTCCTACCTATAAGTACACTATTTGTTGTACTAAACAAACTACTACTATAACATTTTATACCATAAATCAATGGTTGTCTTTGACTAATTTTGTCGAATAGTAGTATTTTTTCAAATTTATAATATTTCGTGTTTCAAATTGTTTTTATGAGGGTATATTATCTATTTGAAAAAATTCCAATATTTTATGTTTCGATAACAGGAACTATTGTGTATTTTACTTATGTAATCTTATTTAAGCCAGTACAAACGTTTGGCTTAAATAGAGTATAACTTAATAGATTTTATTTGGCAATATCTAACTTGTATAATTCTGTAATGTTTTGCATATTTACGTATTCTTTCATGAATGACAGGTTGTATCCTATCCAATCTCCTACTTTAGCTTTCTTCATTCCAAATTGTTCGCATATCTTATAGTATTGATCCTTCTCAAGTTCACCCTCAGTTACATACAGCTCTTTAGCCATATAAATCATTCCTGAACGTTCTATAGACTTAGGTGTAAGGTATGGTAAGTCAAACATTTCACTAATAGCTGTTAAACGTCTAAATATAGCGTGTTTGTCTGCTGGAGCGTTTACATCTTTAACTCTTCTGTTCACTGATCTAATAACAAACTCATTATTTACAAGTTCTACTTCTCCACCACGAATAGCGTTACCATTCTTATTCTTATAAGTTGTTTCTTTCATTGCTTGTTGTAATATTCTCATACAATAATCAGATACAGTAACTTCACGTTCTTTAATAAGTTGACCATTTTTATCTGTTTCTCTTAATTGCAATACATTTGTTTTAGCATCAACGTCTTGTTTGCGGAGATTTAGTAATTCAGATGAACCTTGACCATTTACGCCTTCAAATAATAAAATCATTGGTGCTACATCTTGTGCATTTACTAATTTGTTTTCAAGTTCCTTTAACTCTTCAAATGACATATATAATTTCTTCTTGCTTACAAATTGTTCGTACCATTCTGCATCTGCACTTTTTAACGGATTTAAATTACTTGAACTAGTTCTATATTTCATTGCCCATGTTATATATTGTGTTAAATGTCTACCTGTTGATCTAGCTACTGTTAAATTTAAAGGATCGGTATTCTGAATGACAACTCCGAGTTCGCTGCGAGTAAAGTCGTAGATGTCCTTACCTAATATTTCTTCCATAGGTTGTGCTTTATATAAAATATATTCAATAGTTGTTCTAGTTTGTTCATTTTCATAAGTTTCAAGGAATTTACGTTTAATATCTTCGTTGTATAGTGAATTCATTACAATCACTTCCTCTATAAATAATTAATTTATATCAATTTCTTCAAAATACTTCTTAATAATTTTTCTTATTGTGTTTGTATTATTTAGTGTATTATCTTCATTTACTATTCCAAGTTCTTTCCATTTTGGATTATCTCTATTAAAATCTATTCCCTTTAAGATATCTCTTATTTTACTTGGATCAATATTATTAGTCATCATTCTACGAGCCAAAACTATATAGCCTATAAAAAAGTTATTGTCTGCTACCAATGATGTTTTTCTACTACCAGGCACATCCTCAATAAATTGTTGTGGAAATGAGCCTACTATATAATCAAAATATTTTGTAAGCCAATCACCTACATCCAAAGCATCCATTTTGGTTTTCATTTGCTTCCCAAATTCTTCATCAATCGTATCTGCTAAAACATTATAAGTAACTACTTCACTATTTAAAGAGTGAATTCGGTGGGTTTGTGAGATTTTTCCTTTTAAATCAGATTCATCTCTCAGTTGCTGCACAACTGTGTCACTAAAACGATTTGCCTCAAGTTCTTGAACACGAGTTCTGCTGATGGGTGTTTGTTTAGCGAGTTGAGCTTGATAAGATGCCGTTTTTTTCTGTGAATAATTTGTGATTAAAATCCCAAACCTGAATTCTAAATCAGGGTTTAGATCTAATGCTTTTTGCAATCCTAAGATACGATGATAACCATCAACAATATCAATTCTAGTACCGCTTTGAATTTCAATTGTCATTTTTTTTGCATTAAAAACTATCTCACCTAAATTACTATTAGCCGTTCTAGTCGCGCAATTCCAGACCAATACAGTCGGCACTAACGTACCTTGTTTTAAATGCTCAGCAATCTCTTTAACATTCTGCATATTTACGGTTTGTGTTGGAATAATTTCATCATTTTTTCTCATGTAAGATGCTTCACGTTGAACCTCAAAATTATAATAAAGACTAGGAATGAATTTATATATCTCTCTAATGTCCATCGTTACTAAGTATGCATTATTACCAACTTGTGTTGCTCCTTCAATTGTGTAAGGAAGTGTAACTTGATCACTAGGTCTTTCTAAAGAAGCATCATATTGTCTTGCTTGTTTTAATTCTGACTCACCAAAATACTCTTTGGGATATATAGAATGAGATTTTGTTGCTTTGTAAACAGCTTCTGTTAATAAAGCTAATATTGAGACTTCTAATTCTGGAACCACTTCATTTGCATTCCCAATATATCCTTGAGTTTCACCGTGCATAATGTCATATTGAGAAAGTTCTTCTTTAATTTGATTTACCAATTTTCTTTTAGTTTTTATAGAATCTAAAACTTGTATCAAATTCTCTTCAAGAATTTCTCTTTCTTTAATCATTCATATCTCACCTTTCCAGTTATCTAATTTCAATTTTAATTATGTTTGTTTAAATTGTAAACAATTTTTGATAAATTTATTCTAAAAAGTTTGGATTATTTTACCACTATTTGTCGAGTCTTTTGAAATTCTTCAGATCTGTATACAATTTATATTGATTTGATTGTTTAAAAAATTCCTTAAAATCTTCCACACTCATTTGATCCATAAAACTCCAATCCATTTCTTCATCCATTTTTACTCCAGGTGTTTGTGTATAGTCCTTCTTATTCTTGATATAATGCTTGATGAGAACGTCATAATTGCTGTGCCCACTATGTTTGATGGCTGCTTCAACCCCTTCTGTTTCGAAAGCAAAATCAATGGCTACAGCCCGAAATGAGTGAAATACTACATTTCTTTCAGGACTAACATTTAAAACATTCTTTAATCTTGTCATCATTCTGTTTATTGATTTTTCAGAGATTGGAAATACATATTCACTTTGTTTAGTTTGTTCGAATTTCTCATTCTCTTCTTTTAAAATTAATATCTTGTTATATAATTTCTCAGATATAGAAGTTGTTCTTTCTTTGTTTCCTTTAGCTAAAACTGTTTTAACCTTATAAACTCCGTTCTCAAGTTCAAAGTCACTCCATTTGATATTGAGTATTTCATTCAGTCTAAAACTTGTTCTAGTGGCAAATAAAATCATACAATGCTTTAAATATCCTAATTTAGCTTCAGATAACGCAGCTTCAGCAAAACGATCAGCTTCTGTATGAGATAACTCACCGTAACTATTAATTACCGTCTTAAGTCTTTTTAGTTTAAATATTGACGGATTAACATCGTAATCAATTGATCTCAACTCTTCATATAAAGATTTCATGGTAGTCATCTTCTTATTAATTGTGGAATTACTGTATCCCAGGTTCTCTTTCATATGACTTCTGTAATGTTTGATATCAGCTTTAGAGAAATTTAGATCAGCTTCTGTTAAATGTTCTAAATCCTTTTTAGCTGGTGTCATTATCTTAAAGAATTGTCTAATAGTACTTTCATATGACACTCGTGTACTTGAATGCTTTTCTCCTTCTTTTTTATTCATATCAAGTTCTACAAAAAATGAATTTATATCGTCAAATAACTTCTCATTAGTTAACCTTACAACTTTTTCTGCTGACATTCCCAAATCACACTCCCTATCGTATAATTTATTAACTAGCTCTTTGTTGTTTAATCAGAAATACAATTCCTTGTAGTTCTCGTTCCATTTTTCTAAGCTGCTTATCATCCATCTTTTCAAGATTCCGTTTTAAGTAATCGTACAGATCGTGTACCATATGTTATCGCTCCCTTAGTTTTTATATTATCTTAAGTATACCACAGTATATTCTAGTGTAAACAATTATTGATTAATTTATTTATAAATAAACAAAAAAAAAAGAATCTGCTTGAGCAGATCCCTCTTTGATATTCTAGTTCTCTTCAATGGCTGTAATTATTTTCTCTTCTATGTCAATCACTCGACATTTACCAAGAACCTCTCCCCTATGGTTAACTGGAAACAGTTCTCCAAGGAAATGACTTATTTCTTCTGTGCTCTGTAAACCTAAACCGTTAAGTTCAAGTGTTACCTCAAGGTATTGCTTTTGACTTTTTTGCATATTAACCACCACAGAATCTCTGTTCCTTTTAGACACATCTTAAGTATAATACATGCTATGGGAATAATCAATAAATTTATCAATATTTGTATAACAAGTAGCGTTTATACCCATACTGTTATTAAGTCATCCAAGACTCATCCCAATAAGAACCCCTACCAGAATAACAAGGAGCTGGAGGGGTTTTGCTGTGTTTATATGCTATTTTTAATCGTTCTCTTTGCAAATACTAATATCTCTCCGTCATTCAGTCTTCCTATTACAGTGTTCTTTTTAGCTTTTCTTACAGTAATAAATTGCTCAATATCGCTTCTTGATCCATAATAATTAGCTACTATCAGAATAAAGGCAGTCATGGTTAATGATGGAAAAATTAAAAGTATGATTAAATAAACAACCGATAAAATTGCCATTGGAGAAATCAGAAATACTAATAAATGCTCTCGTTTGATTGCACTTTCAATCTCCACAGAAAATAATTTAAGTTTTGCTTTATAGCCATAAATTCTAATTACAATGTAATGACTCAATTCATGAAAAGTGATTAACGTTGCAAATAATATTACATCTAATGTTCCTGGTCTATAGTTGAAGTCAGTAACATTTGGCATCTGAGTAAATATAATTACTGCTACTAAAATAGACCAGTTTATATAACGTAAGAATTTTCCTGATGTCTTGATTGTATCTATGTGAGTTAAATGTAAATCATTTTCAATATCCTGTATTGTTTTATACATAGTAATTACACTCCTTTACCTATCTCTTCTTCTATAATTATTCTACAAAGAAATAGATCATATGTCTTTTTACTACGTATATTTAAGATGAAATGAATCTTTTATCGAGTCGTATTATCTACAAATTACGGAGATTAACTAACTCCGTGATTTTTTCATTTAATAGGTGTTGCAATAAAGTTGAATCGTTATTGTATGGTGCTTGCCTAAAGTCTATCGTATGCCCTTTGGAAGCATTCCGAATGGTTTCTAATAAACTGTCCAATCCATTTTATTTCATCACCTATTTCAAATAAATCCATTGTATGCACACTCCTCTAATTTTCATTGCTCTTTTTCACAAAGTCATCATATATTTTATCTATAGCTTTTATAGCTATTTCTTTATTACAATTGTTTTGTTCCATATAATAATGAACGTCTGCCCAATATCCTTTTTTAGATTCTAATTCACCTTCGTATTCGTTTTGCATTATTAATCTCCTTTACTCACATCATATAAAAAATCAGATTTACACAGTAACTATGTACATATATACAGTGTTTATTTTCTCTTAAACACTGTATATAGTTTGTCGATTACTCTTCACACTCAATACATCTTAGGTAATCAGTCATCTCCGTTTCCTTACCACAAATTCCACAATAGGCTTTCACATAAATAACAACCATTAATCTTCATCCGACCAGTCAATATCATCTGTGATAATTTCATCTAGTTCTTTAGCAGAATCTACATCAAGATCAAAATCTTCTAGTTCATCTAATTTATCAGATACTGTATTTTGTATAATTTGTTCTAATCTTTCGTGTGCTAATTGGAAGATGTCGGTCATTTTAATTCCATGGTCAGTCATAAAATCAGCCATTTCTTCACTGATCTCAACAAAATTTACTTCCTCAAGAATATCGACTTCAAGTCTACCCTTCGTGATGTTGTAAACTTTTTTCATTATGCACACTCTCCTCTAAGTTGTTTATGCTTATATTAGAGTGTATGCTGCGTGAAGTTGTCTGTTTACAACTTTTTAGAAATTAAATTGTGATTCTTCAATCTATAAAATTGTTTTACTTAAATTTTTTAGCTAACGATTCAATTTTACTATCTAATTCTCTCGATCCGTTTTTAATTATCTCCATTTGCTTTGCTATATCATCGAATCTCTCTTTAACTTTTTGAGCCAATGCCATGTTTTCTCTATAGTCCACACAATCCTGACAAATTGGTTTATTAAATATTAATATGTTAATTTGTTCAATCACTTTTTCATTGTCGCAATCAGAGCATTTCATTAGCTGTACATCTCCTTTCATCCATTCCCGTGGAATATAAGTTTTATCGTGTAATTTACTCTTTATTTTTCTTCAAATCATACAGATGTATTCCAGCTTCTTGGTTGATCCCATCAATTTCTTCATTATCATATTCTCCTGTAAGTATAGCTAATGATAATTTTTCAATAGCTTGTAATATAAATACGGCAGTCTCTTTATTAATTACTTTGTTCATTATTCACCTCACGTTTTATTTGCTTTTTAAGTTTGAATCAAATACTGACTTTACTTTGAACTTTCTTGAATAACATCATTCTTAAAATCTGTTATGTATTGAGTGATCCATGTGTCTCCAGTTTTCTCAGCAATTTTCTCACAACCATTTACAATTGTTAGAAGTAAATCAATCTGTGCTTCTTGTTGCTCAACTTTATTAATTGCATCAATAGCTTTTTGTATTGCTACTCTTTCAGAAAAATATGGTTTTGCATCCAACAGTCCATTCTTTCTATTTGTCAGTATAGTTATTGCTAGTTCTTTATCCATAACTTAATACCTCACTTTCATTAAAATCGTTATTTTATCGAATGTTAAATTGCACTTTAAGTTCGTTGACCTGTAGTGTAATTTCATCAAGAAGTCTATTCTCGACAAGTATGTCTTTACTATTTGCTTCAGGTCTTTCTATGTAATATTGCAGAGCATGCTTAATAATTTGTAACTTCTTATATTCTTTCATTATAAAACTCCTTCTTTAATTATTTTACTTTGCGTTTCAGCCATTGAAATACGTTATATGTAAAGCTACCAACAACTATAAAAGGATACAACCATATCTTGTGATACCATTTAGCTTTAGTTGGATCAAACCAGTTCGACATCATTTCACCACCGTTCTGTTATAGGTTGTATAAAATAAAACTATCGTGTTATACTATCAATTAAGCATTATTACACCTCGTTCTAAACGCTGAACGAGAAGGCTAATAGCGAAGGCGTGGAAACCTAAGTTATTAGTAGAGGAACAGGGGAACTACTGACCCCCTGTTCTTTTTTGTATGAAAGGGTAATTTTAATTAGAATACATGTCTTTCATTTGTGACTATTTTTAGTTTTTATTTCCAACTCTAAATCTAATCCATTAAGGATTTTAAGCAATGTGTCAATGTTATAATTTTGAATGCTTGTTACTCTAATGATTTGAGGGTGCTTCAAGCCTATTTTTTGAGCCAGCTTTCTTATGGAAATTTCTTTTTTGTTCAAGCTGGTCTTTGATCTTTTTGGAAATCATAATTTTCGGTTCTGACTCTATATAATAACTATCAGGCACTTTAATAAGTTCAACCATGTCTTTATACATAATTATCACTACCTCTCTTGTTTCTTAAATGTTGCTAATAAATCAAGAATCATTGGAATAATACCTAACAAAGTTATAGCTGCAATGAATGTCATTTTACTTTTTGTGAATAGGTTAAAAACAATTGCAAAAACTTCATCTTCTTTTGATGCGTTAATTCTATTCCGTGCTTTCTCAAAAAAATTAGAGTTAAATTTTTTATCTATATAAATAAATTTTAGACTCACAATAAAGCCAACACTGAGCCAAACCATTAAAATAATACTC
The DNA here is from genome assembly GCF_036213205.1 of Fictibacillus nanhaiensis. GTDB lineage: Bacteria > Bacillota > Bacilli > Bacillales > Fictibacillaceae > Fictibacillus > Fictibacillus nanhaiensis_E. The sequence continues at coordinate 167,587 of NZ_JARMFC010000006.1, read as the reverse complement.
ATCTTAGTTATCATTAATTTCCACCTTTACCTAATTGGTTCATCTTTTGCTTTACGGAATTTAAATTATGTAGATCTATTTCTTTACCGACATGATTATTTGACTTACTGGCATTTTCAATAGCTTTTATTCTGTCGTTAATTGCATCATAAACCGATACAAATTCCCACTTATTTAACAATAGATCTAAACATTTATTCTTATTGATAGTTCATCACTCCCTTTAAAATATCTGTTTTATTCAAACATGTCTTTATTTTTATTTTTAAACGACTTTATATAGTCTTCAAATTCCACCCAACGCTTGGCAATAATTACTCCTACAACCTATATTGAGTAAAACAAGGCACTTTCGATTTCTCCATTAATGTACTTATAAATAGACATTATCAATAAGCAAACTAGCAACAATCCGTATAATATACTTGCCATTTATTCAGCTCCTCTTCCTACTTTGATTCTTGATCTTTAACAATACATTCTAACTCATGTACTACTTGAGCAATCCCAACCCCTACACCATCATGAAATTGTGCATTAATTTCATCTCCAACTTCTAACAGTCCTTTGGAAAAATCCTTACTTTTTTTAGACTGCTCTTTAAGGAAATCAATCATATCTTTTAATTGTTCTTCTAACGGCTTCATTGTTAATACCTCTCCTTTTAAGTAATATTTTTTAGGTAAAAATGATATCACTTGTCATTCATAGTGAAAAATTATAAGTTCTTCTTGTTCAGCAACTTCAATTTGAAGCTTCCAATATTCATCAGTTTCAATATAGTTGAATTTATTTGGATTAAATTCTGTAGGTACATCTTCACCCAACAATTTAATTGCCTCTGCTAAAGTTTTATGTATAGTTACGTTTGTTAAATAACTGTCCTCACTAGCTTCTTGATTTTGCCATTTTTCATTTATGGTTTCTAATAACGCTTGTTTCAGGCTCATTAAATTAACCCTTCCCTCTAATTATTTCAAGCTATTTTGTTTTACCAGATAGACATCCATTATTACTGACCCTGTAAAACCTCTTTCCAAAATGTATATAAACAAACCAAAATCCGTAGTCAGTAAACCATTTTAATTTGAACATCTTTGTTGTAAAAACTAAGAAATAAACACCGTTTTCATGGGATTTTATAAATTTGAAATTCATTTACTTTTTTCCTGATTAATCACATTTTTATCTTGCAAGTACTCTATTCTTTGAAGCAATTGTTCAAAGTTATACTTAAGCATTTCAGACACATCGTTTTGCAGTGGCAGCAGAAAACTGTCTACCCTTCTACGAAATAACTTAATTTCTTGTTTTGTCATCGGTTTTTTAATATCCATTTTAATTCTCCGAATCTGTTATTTTTAATACATAATCCTGAAGCTCATCCAAGCTAATCACTCTACAATGTTCCCTAGAATACCACTCTCCATTGTCATAGAAAACAGATTCCTTTCCATTAATCTCTGTCTAGTATTGTTTTAATTGTATTAACATAAGTCATTAGTTCTTTATTCATAAAAATCTCCTATTCTAATCATGAGGGGCTATCATGATTTTAATTATTACTTAATTTATGTAGTATTACTTTCTGTCGTCAAAAAAGCTGGGTCTTGTAAACTCGTAGTAGTATCCACTTGTTACATTTTTGTTTTCTACTACTTTCATTGTGTATTCGATGTTCAGCTCTCTTAAAGTCCTGATCACCTTTAGAATTTCATTCATATGATATGCTGTCATAATCGCATATCCTTCTTGTAGCAAATAAGGCACAACTAGCTGAGCCGAATTTTGAGGATTTTTCGCCAACCATTTCACCTTAGAATATGGCTTTTTAAATTGCTCAGTAAATTCTTTTTGTTTTATTAACACATCAATACACTCCAATTCAAATTTTAGTTTATTTTGTTTATGATAGCCCCATGATAATTAGAATTATTATGAGCATCACTCCTTTCATGATAAAAAGATTCTTTTAATCAATAATTCCAATAATTGTTTTTTCTAATTTTGCACATAGTATTTTAATGTCTGTTGTAATTTCCATAATGTGTTGACCTTCTCGTTTAATTGCTCGTTCAATTATTTCATCAAGTAGCTGATTCCTTTTATCCTGTATCTGAATCATCTTAATTAATTCATTCTCCAATTCTTTTTTCCCCTTCCTGTTATAGTCATTTTCGATAAAAGCAACCTTTTACTTTGAAATTATTTTCCTTTTAAAAGACTTTATGCAATCTTCTAACTTCAAACCAAGTCCTTTTTTGTATAATCTATATAGGTAATAAATTTTAAATAATAACTATTACAATATTACGCAACAAATGGATTATTGAATAAAACGAAACTAATATGACAAGTGCCCCTTTAGTCTTTGCATCTAACCCTTTAAATTTTGCCATTCTTATTCCTATAATAATAAGTGCAGCAAATAATATTATAAAAAATGATGGCAAAACCAGCTCTACTATCAAATTTAATCACCTCATTTCAATTAAAACTTTCATCAGCTTTGCAAAACTAAAATTATCATGTTATTATATGTTTAAATTATTAAGCTAATTGGCAGTCTAAAGCAGTTACAGAAGTAATCCACCCTCAGTCGCCAAACTAGCAGGGTGCAGTGGATTAGGGAATTAACAATTCTCCTAATCCTTATTTTATTCATCCTATAACTTCCCGTTCCTTTTCTCAGATCCAGTACTCTTCTACAAATGCCTTACATACCCTAATTCCTTTACTACCTTCATAATCAGTAGTTATTTCTAAAAATTTCTTATCTGCATCCATAGATGTAGAATAATTAAATATGTACGACTTTCCTAAGTGTTCGATTACTACTAACCACATATAATCACCTCCCATTTAAGTCTTTGTTTAATGCAATACCATATATGCTTCTTCTTTGAAGTTAGTCTCATATCTTGAATTCGTTTCAACTAACTCATTAACGTTTTTGATAGTTTTAGGTAATTTAGATCTAACATGATTAATTTCCAAAGACTTAATCATGGTATGTAATCTTAAAAGTTCACTCTTTATTACTCTTCTCTGTTGAAGTAAAAGCTGTAAGTCTTTGGCTATGTAGTAGCCTTCTACTGCATTAAACGCTGGTCGTTGTTCTAAATCGTGATAGAAAACATTAACTTGTTTGTCAATAGCAGATAATTTTTTACCCAGTTCCTTATGTTTACCTTTAATATCTCTAACCAATTGCTCAAGTTGATTAATATATTTAGTCGCATAACACATATTAATTCTCCTCTACTCTAATTTTAGTTTCCTCACAATGATCTTCTTCTCTAATCGAATCATTCCTTAAATCAATTCCATTTGGTAACTGTGTAAAGAAATTCTGATACATATTAATACTTTCGTTATCCATCTAATCACTCCTCTGATATAATAAATTACAATTAAATAATTTGCTTTCTTCTAATCTGAGTAGCTACCCTTGCTCTCGGATTAAGTGATGCTCTGTAAGTATCAATGCTTTCAATTTTAGAATACTCTTTACCAGAATAGAAACTTTTGTACATCTTTTCATATCTTCTCTTTGTAAAGTCATCTGTAATCATTCTTCCAACGTTCATTTTGGATACCCTCCAGTGATATTATGTTTAAGAGTAAGTTATGTAATATCTCTCTGTTTTTAATCTTACCCTTATACTACCACCAGTAAACACCAATTGCAATACTTTTTGACTAGTTTTACATAATTTATTTTAAATGACAAAGAAAGCTAGGTATTTAAACCTAACTTCCTACTGCAACGCTGTATTCTAGTTCTTCTGATGTATTTAAGAAAGGATCATTTTGAAGCTCTGTAGATGTCTCACATGACTCACAGTAAGCTGTTGCTGTAGGCTGCCAGCAATACATACAAACGTGAACAGTGTCTTTCTCAGCATGTTTAACCTCTAATACTACCTCAAGTTCTTTCATTTCACTTGTCAACACTTGTACGTTTTTCATATTCATCCAAACCCCTTTATGATAGTTTATTATATCCCCACTTGCTCCCCGGCAAAGTTGTTTTCGTTGTCAAAAGTTCCGATTTTTAATTTTTGTGATTTCTGGAATTAAGTCTTAAAAATACTAAAGGACACTACCCTCTATTGAAAAGGCAATGTCCAGTGCTTATAGTTTTATTAGTTGTTTATAATTGTGTAATTTATTATAGATACTTCAATCTCAATACCAATGGATAGTTTTTATTTGGGAAAAAACAATATCAGAAAGGAGATTGAAGTATCCTTATGTAGTTCTAGGTGTTTTTGTTAAATAATTTACTCTTGTAAAGCCGTTGTAATTAACGACCTCCGCCACCGCCTGGATCTGAAACGATACCATAAGACTTAATTGGCTCTAACTCTGCCGCTGATGCAGATCCTGCTCCAAATGCCATTACTGCTGCTAAAACTAAAGTTACTAGTGCTTTTTTCATGTGTTCTCACCTCCTTTCAAAGCTTACAGTTAAATAATACCATACTTATACTGCCATTACATCTAATATATGGTTCTCAATACCTAGTTTTTTTAGTTCTATAAGCGTGATAGTTTTGTAATACTTTTCATTTGTTTTATTAAAAGATTTTATAGATGTCCAGAAGTGCTCAATATTGTTTGTTGCAAGACCTTTTAAGAAAAAGTGAAAACCTTTATTGTGATCAGTTAATTTCTCAAGATCCATATTCTCAAGAATTCTTAAGCCTTCTGGATTATTCTTTCTAATTAAACTAAAAGCGTACTCATGTATATCTGATATTGCTGAGCTATTGCTATCAATGTATAAACTCGTTTTATTATAGTAGTTCTGTAAAAAGTTAATACTTCTCTTTGTATCAGTAATTCTGAATTCACATTCTGAATCGTAAGCATACTTTAAAGCTTTACATAGTAGTTCATATGATTTGTCATAACTCTCAAACATGTAAGAGTTGCCAAGCATAAGATTGTATTTAGCTTTATCAAGGTCAAATTGGAAACGATCAATATTTTCGTAGTTTTTTCTTATCTTAGTGATATCGTTAGTATGCAGTGCGATCCCCATGCTGATTAAACTAAGCTTGCAATATAACACATCTCTCATAAATTCATCGGTTACTTTAAGTAGTGTTACATTTACGCTCTTTTTAAAGCCTTCAATTGCACTTATGTTTTTTACATCATAGTAGCAATACATTTTTTCAATACCTTTAAAGACTTTCATTTCATCTGATTTAGGATGTACTTCATCTAATAAAAATTCAATAGTAGCAGGTAAAATTGAATTTCCTTCGAAAATTTCATTAACCTCATACTCTTCACCAGTCACTTCTTTAAGGGTTGTTAGAACTTGAAGTTTGTCATCTTCGTTCAATGCTGTGTATGTGCTTAAATGATTGATATAATATAGCTTTGCCCATTCTTTACTTTCAACATTGGTACACTTTAACATTTTATGAATTAATGACATTTTAGTTTCAGTCATATTGTTCATATTTGTGTATTCAAGACAATATCTTGCTGTTCTTTTTTTAGGATCTAGAGTAGATATGTAGCTGTCCATCATTGAAACTTCCTTACTTTCAAACACTGCTCTAACTATAGAAAGTAGAACTTTGAAACTTTCCATTTCTTTATCAGGGTTCTTATAAAACTTGTAAAGTGGTGTAGCATTCGCAAGTCCAGCATTCACACAAATCTTAAGAGCCAGTCCTTTATCTTGAGAACAAATTTCCTTTAATTTAGCTTTTAATGACATTTTCCAAGCAACCCCTTTGCACATTTTCATAACCTTATTTAACTTTGTGCTGTGACTGTAGATCGGGTATGGTTAACTAAAGTTTAGTACTTCCTTACTAGTCCATTTTACACACTTTAATGTTATTGTGGTATTGGGAAACATGTAAACATATTACTGTTTAATCTACCTTTTAGTTTCGTTTATTTCCTGTTTCAGTTAAAGTGCTTTAGATCATTTATTTCCTTCACTTCCTATATATGTATCTTATCATGCAGGTTGTATGCTTGTCAAACATTTTTAAATAATTTATTTACAATTTCTTAATTTAATTTGTATGCATCACTTTCATGAATATGTGTAGAGTAGATTAATAAATCCTCATCAATAGTAAAGTACACTTTGTGATCTTTGTACTGGTTTTTAATCTTCTTCATCAATCTAGACTTTTCTTTAATGTTGACAGGGTTAAAGAACTCGCTGCCAGCGATTGCTAATTTTGACATGATGTTACCTCCTTTATTAATTTGATAGATATTTCTCAAACTCCGTCTTTGTCATACCAGTGATTGCCTTGTATGCTTCATCCATTGTTACTGTATCGGAATACAGGCGGGTTCCGTTAAATTTCGTTACAACCAATTTCCCTTTTTCTCTATAATCAAACAATCTATTAACAACATATTCTATATTGCTTCCGAGTAAAAATTCCACATACTCATACTTATTATCCAATTTCAACATACCTCCTTTGTTAATGCTCTAATGAAATATCAAAGTATTCTTTCAGTTTATCTACAGTTAAAATTACTTCTCCATTTTCTGCTGTCATTGTCAAATCATTAAAAGCCATTTGTTTATCAATCATTCTGTCATTTACAGCACTAATGATTACACTTGCTCTAGTGTGAGGTTTAGAGAAACCTGCGAGTTCATCGTATACTTTAGGTACTTCTTTCAACAAAACTCTATAATCAGCAAGTTCTTTCTTAATTTGTTCAACATTTAGAGTGCCGTCCTCGTTTTCAACAATAGCTTTCCAAAATTCTTGGTAAACTTTTTCGTGGTTTTTCATTTATATCCTCCTTTTCATTCAAGTATATTTGGTCAAAATAGGAACAGGCGTGTCAAACTGCCACATTGATATACATTCGCATTGCTTGCATTTATACGTTACTAAATTATAATCGCTTACAAAACATTTATTCCCGATTAATTCATAGTTACAATTTGGACAATAACAGAATGTAGTTTGTTTCTTCTTTTTTCTATTTAAGAATTTTTTTAATATCATATACTTTCACCTGATTTAGATTTTATCTCGTTATAGCGTTTTGTAGTTTCATTTTTAAATAATTCACTTGTAAGTCCGAGTTGTTCAACAATAGTGTCACTGTATACCTCCACCATATCTAACATTATGCCAACTACATTGCTTTTAGATTGAGCAGCTAACATCCTTGCTCTGGCAACCATTTCAATTAAATGGTCACACTCTTCCTGTTTTGTCATTAATATACCTCCTCGTTACTTTCGCTTTTTTCGTTTATCGCAAGTGCCAATAATGCAGTGGATTTAGCTTTTAATAGTTCGACTCTGTGGCTATTGCCGAGATTTTTTCTTATATCTTTATTTATTTCCTCTATATGTTCAATCATTATTTCTTCTAACTTCATTTTTCCCACTCTCCTCTTCCTTCTCTTTTTATTTTTAACTCAAGTAAATTTCGTACTTTAAACAGAAATCTTAATCTTTAATTGTCATGTTAATAACCGTTTTAAAATCCTCAAGCATGTTCTTCATATTGTGATAATGACTTGGCTCAGCAGTTAAGACATAATTAATTGCTTCTTCTAGCTTCCATACCTTTTCAGCTTGCTCGATTAACCATAGCATATCAGGATCATTGTGTTTTTCTGCGTGACTTCTTAATAAAAACAGTTGAGTTTCTGTCATTTTTCTATTTCTCCTCTCGATAAAACAATTCATTTATTCAGACTACATATCCATACAATCACAAGTAAGTAACTGACCTTTGCATTTAGGACATCGTTCAATGTCACAGCCTGGGTGATGATAACCGCCTTTTTTGACTCCGCAATCCGGACAGTTTTCATGTTTATCAGCCATGTCTGACCATACGCCTGTTTCATTTCCATACTTTACAGGAAGATAATCTACTCCATTACAAGGGATAGGAACAGGTATACATGTAACTACTTCTGACATTTCTTTGTGACAGTGAGAGCATTCCATATTGTTTCCTCCTAAGTAAATCAAATTCTTTTAAAAATAACCGCTGTTTAGTATTTTAACACTTTCACTTTGCATGTGTTGTAGTCTTTCAAAATACAACTTTACTATATTTTCATCTCTTGTAAGTACGGTAAGTGGTTCATTAAAATGGTTATATAGTCTTCGTAGTTCATCGGGATTTCTTTCTCCGTGATCATAGTAGGCGATATAAAAATTTTTGATGCCGTTTATTACAATTGGTGCAAGTTTATCCCACTCTTGTTCTTCAGGGCTCCTATTCGCTTCTTCAATTTTCGCTTTTACAATTCCTTTAAATAGTGATTCGAAAAATCCCATTTGTATCACCTCAAAGTTTATTTTTTATACCTTTATTATCCATTTCATTGTTGCCCTGTGTCAATCTCCATTTGTTCAATTTTCTTAAGTAAAAACTTCTTACACAATGCTCCAGAGATCATGAAGACTGACAATATTGAGAAGATAATGCTAAATAGGTAGAAAGCATATTGACCAAAACTTAACGTTTCATTTTCCATTGTTTCTTAACTCCTTTACTATTGTGTAATTTGTTTATCTACTCTGAGTATAATTGAATAAGTTGTTCTTGTCTAGTGTTTTAGAAAGATTTTACAAGTTTATTTTCTGTATGTAATAGCTGGTCTGTTAGCTTCATAAATAGTGCCTTATCGCCTGTTTCTAAGGCATTATCAATCTCTTTCTGTAACTGCATAATATTAAATGTTTCAAATGATTGATCTAGAATTAACTGTGCAGCAACTTCAAAGCCTGTAAATTTAGGAGTGCTGTATGCTTCACAAATATCTCCCCATTCCATGCTCTGTGCCTTGTCTCTATAGATTAGTTTAACAAATACATGTTCTTCTGGATTACGTCTAATGTTGTGGAAAGTCTTTTCAGGCTCACCCAATATATTACCGTTCAAGTTAAATTCAAAATGCCCAGGCTTATGAGAGCAATTAGTGTGAAGTATAATACGTTTTTTATGAGTATCCTCAAATACATCTACAAAATGAACTTTTTCAAGTTGCTCGTTAGTTGAGCTAAGATAGTTAAGTAACCATGTGTGCTCTTTTTGAGCCAATTGATAAGTGTTAAGAAGCCATTTAACAAACTCCTTTTTCATTTCAGTTGTGATCACATGCATTTTAATCATCTCCTTATTTTTTTAATAGAATAAAGTAAGTGTTTTATACAGTAATTTCTTTAGCGTTTCTCTCTAACCATTCAATAGTATTTTTTACTTTTTGATCAAATTTTTCATACTCATCAGACCAGTCATGGAAACTGTCCCTTGTTTTAATTAATTTAAGCAGTTCCTTAACATGTTGTAGTTTTACATATTTCTCTTCCATTGCATATCAATTCCCTTCTAACTTTCAATAATATACTTCATTTATTCAGTTTCAATTTTCATTTCTTTTGCTAAATGATGAATTCGTGACGATCTGATTGAGTGCCATGAAAGATGTCTACCTTTAGTATCTATTCCGCTAACATCTAAAAGTTGCTTAAACATTTTAAACACTTCTGCTTTAGTCAATGTAAAATTCTTTGTTGTGATATCCTTCCAGTAAACCTTGTCAATGTTATTTAAAACTTGCACAAGTCTTAAAGCATTCGTGTAGGTTACTTGAATCAAATCGGAAAACTCTTCACCTTTGCTCATGGTTTTCGCATTTTCAATCAATGTGTAAATTTCTTCTTTTGTTAGGATATGGTCTGTTTTCTGTTCCATTTCTCAACCTCCTTTTTAAAACTGTAAGAAACAACTGTTTTATTCAGTTTTTAAGTCATTTTCTATTCTAAATGCTTTAACAATTAACAAATACTTTTCTTGTTTTTCACTTGGTTCCGTGAATGTAGTCTCAAAACGGTAACCCTCAATTAATAAGCCATACTCCTGTATACGATATTCAATATCATCCTTTAACTCTTCTAACGCTTTAGTTAAATCAAATAGATACGGATGATTTTTAAAATATTTATGTGAAAATAATTCTTTGTACATTTCACATATGTCCTAAAGCATTCTTTAGTTTTTCTTCTCTTTTCAAGCGTTCATACTCGCACAACACCTTACGAACTTTTATAGCGAATTTCTCATCATCTAACCTTCTCATTTCCTGCAATTCTTCAACTACCTTATTAGCATCCTTACGCTCCAATAGTATCACCTTCACCTTTACAAACAGGGCAAGTGTAAGTTAAAATGCCAACTCCATTGTCGTACTCTAATTCTCCATGTCCGCCACACTTCTCGCACTCTTCAGCTTTTTTGACTAATTTATAAGTCACCATTACTTTCATTTTTTTATTCCTCCATTCTTTTAATTAATGTTTTACAATCTGTACAAACAAAAAATCTATTCGTAAACCATAAAAACTTTAGAGTTTCATACCAGCCATTATCATGTCTGCAAGATTTTTTATTCGTTGTTGTATAAGTTACTTTCATTATATTTCCCCTAACGGTATATTGGCTTATCACACTTTATACAAATAACATCCTTTACGTATCCCTCTTTTCCCTCAAGAGTTTTTACTTGTCTCTTTGGTGAAGGGCATTTACAAACTGGATCATATACATATGTTTCATATGGATGAAATTCTATTATAGTTCCATCTTCAAAATAAAGGTCATTATCTTTTACTTTTGTTACTTTTTTCCCTAGTAGATGTTTTAGTTCACTCTCCATTTAAATCCTCTTCGATGCTTTTTTCATTCAATGATTCCAGAAACTTGTTTCTTTCCTGTAGTCTTTTTATTTCATTTTCCAAAGCTACTACATGCTGTACTGCTAAACCATTACAATTTTCAAATATTCCTTTGATATGTAATTCCATTTGTTCGTTTGTCATATTTCCACCCTCTCATTTCCAATTATAATATATTTGGAAGTCTTTACTTTCTAAATCCTTAACTACTTTTATTGCTACAGTTGCTGCTTGCTCATAATCAAATTCAAAAGTTTCCATAAGTGTATTTATAATTACCGTTAATGAATTTCCCGTTTTCATCTTTTCACTCCTATTCTTTTTTCAGACCAAACTAACTGTTCTAACATATTCTTTGTGAAGTACCTGAATGTGATCTTTATTAGTTAGCCAATCTTTCATATAGCTGTAGCTAACTTCTTTTTCATTGAAGATACCATTTTTCAAATCGACCCATCTGACTAAATATTCATCAATTTTTGTTGGCATTGTATTTCCTCCTTTGAATAGTCACAACTTTTATTTTCTTCTATTATCTCTGTTTTTCTTCGTTTTTCATTTGTTATATCTGTTTAAAATTCCTCTTTTGTTCAGTTTTAATTATACCACTTGTTCCACTGTAGATATTTATATTCTTCAGTGATCCACTCTCTATCCCTGTTCTTAAAAAGATAATTAACTTTCTTATCCCTTTTATCATTAGTGTTGATGTAAATCTTTTCATCATCTTCTACGTACTTCAACTCTCCAAAATCACAATGTAATTCTAAGGTAGGTAACTGCTCTAATACATCCGTTTTTAAAGCTCTCATTTTTACTTCCTCCTTTTAATTTGTTTTCCTTTTCATACTATGTAAGTTATCCTTGCTGTGTTCTTATTATGAGTATAATTGAATAATTCATTTAAGTCAACTACTTTGATGAAAGTTTTTCCAATTATTTTTAGAAACTAAACCAGATGATTACTCACCTGGTTTCATCTGTACTACTTCTTCAATGTTGCAGCTTAGATAATCGCATAACTGAGCAATTACACTCATAGCTACAAATTGATTGTTTACCATTTTAGAAATAGTAGAAGATGACATTCCAAGATCCTTCCTCAAGTCATTCTTCTTCTTATCCTTCATTGCCATTGTAACCCACAATGGCTTGTAATCAGGTTTATACATACTTTTATCTCCTTTCAAAATAGGCATGGGTATGAGTCTAAAGGTTGTCACAGTGACCAAGAAAGCGAATAGAATACACTAAGAAGTCGAACAAAACGACTACTATTACAATATGAAAAGGAATGATACATTATGACAATGGAAATGAATAAAGAGATGAAAAGCTACTATATAAATGTACTTACAACTAAGACTGAGGAAAGATATAAGTTAATGTTACTTATAGAAGATAGAACGGACTTCAATACATTCATGCAAATATACAAGGAAAACAGATTCATAATGGAAAAGAGTATTGCTGCAATGATTAAACTAAAACATGATCAATACTTCAATACCTACACGAAACTAATGTATGCAATAGAACTCAATAAAGGTGAAGCTATTAAGCTGGTATTCATGTAAAGGGTAAAGAAAGGAGCTATCCAAAACAGATAGCTCTAAACAGTTTGTAATAATTCAGAAAGGATGTAGGAATTAATCTGGTCGCATTCAGAAGTTGTGAGGGATATATCCTGACAGACATTTCCATGTAATACAAAGTAACTTCTACTTGTTTCAGTAGTTCGGCAAAACTTTGTATATACTTCTCTGAATCTCATACCCTCTAGATAGATGTTAAATGTTAAATGAATATAATCACCAGATTCATGTAGTTCCTCGATGTTTAAAATATTCACTTTAATTCCTCCCAAGTTTTGTTTAATTTGTTTTCTTATGATTACAGGATATGTAGTAGGCACTTGTCTTGTTACAAAGTTACAATTAATTCTGTAAAAAGTTGTGATTATATAATATTGAGACATATAAAAAGACTCCACATTAAATGTAGAGTCTCATTTCTTTTCGTTTTCTTGTAGGTATTCATCCAGGATCTGAATCACCTTGTTTTTTAATTCATCTGTAGGTTCATCTGTAGTTTTAGTGATTACAATCTTATCTTCTTTATAAGAGATATACACTATATCTCCCTCTTCTAATTCCATCTGTTTTATTATCTTTGATGGAATATGAACTCCTAAAGAATTCCCTATTTTTCTAATTTTTCTCTCTACCTCCATATTAGTTTCTCTCCTTTGACATGTATAGAAATAGGTGAAGGACTATGCCTCCACCTTATCATACTTCTTTACTATTTATTTGTATACATGCCTAGAGTTGGGAATTATTCTGCTGCTGGAGTTGAGTCAACTACTTCTGTTAGAGTAGTGTCTACTTTTTCAACGTTAATTGGTTCTGCTCCATCAGTTTTAGATTTAGCTGCATCTACTGCTTCACCGTGTGCATTAACTTCAGCGTTAGCTTTATCAACTTCAGCTTCAAGTTGTTTTACTACACCATCTGCTTGTTGTGCTTTGTTAAGTGCATCTTGAGCAATTTGATAATGTCTTTGAATTTCTGCATTAGCTTTAGTTAAGTCTTCATTAGCTTTTGCAAGCTCTGCAACTTTAGCATCTAGTTGAGCAGATTTATCAGCTAATTGAAGTTTAGTAGCTTCATGATCAGCATTAGACTTTGTAAGGTCACTTGTTAACTTCTGAATATCTGCATTTAACCCAGTAATCGTGTTATTTAAATCTACAATTTCACCTTCAAGTTGAGATTTCTTACCTTCTAAGTCTGAAATAGCTTTCTTTTGATCAGCAATAGCTTGATTCTTAGAAGCGATCTTCGAGTTGGCATCTGCAATTTTTGAATTAGCATCAGCTTTTAAATTATCAATCTTTGATACTAGTGCATTTTCATTTGCTTCATATTGAACAATCTTGTTAGCTGTTTGACCAACATAGCTTGAAGCGTTGCTAAGTATCTCTGTTCCTCCGAATGTTAAACCAAGTCCTCCTAAAGTTACGCTACCTGCTAAAAGTCCTACAAAAATCTTTGAAGTGAATACTGGCATTACAAATCCCAACCTTTCGTTTTTGGTTTATTTTTCCTACACTTCGTATACTACACCCAAATGTTATTACTTGTAAATACTTTTGAGAAACTTTTTATAAAACTTTTTTCCTGGGTATAAATACGTATACGTTCTTTACAAAGAACAACTTACCTCATAATATTACAATTAGTGGTAAATATTTGTCAATAACTAAATTCTATGTACTATTAAATGAACTTATCACAACTAAATAAAGAGACTAAAGTAATAGTCTCTTTATGATTGTACGTATTATATTGTATATACAATAGTTTAAGTTCTTAGAGTCCAACTTGATCTACTCCATAAGTAGCTTCTGCATCTGTAAATCCTTCAAATTTTAGTTGGTCAATCAGGCTTTGTCTAGAAAAACCACCCATATCCATGTAAGCTTCAGCTTTAATCTTAGCTTGCTCATTCCAATCCACATCAATATTTTCTACAGCAAATGCAGAATCTTCTTTGGAGAACTTTTCAAATTCTAATTGTTTGATAAGACCTGTTTTAGAGAAACCTCCCATATCAATATACGCCTCCGCTTTTTGCACAGCACTTGCTTGTGAGACTGACATTTCAGGTTTAGCAGGTTCTTGTTCTACTGCTTCCTCTTCTTTTGGCTCCTCTTTAAGTTCTTCTTTCTTTGCTGGTTCTGGTTTAGTTGCTGTTTCTGTAGACTCTGTATTATTAGTTGTAGGTTGTGTTTCCTCATCTCCACCTGTAAACATATTAATAATTACTAATACAACAAAGATAATGCCCAACCATTTAAAGAACTTCTTCACAATAAATCTCTCCCTTAATTAGTTATAGGTTTATATATAAACAGGATAGAGTTGTCTTATAACCCCATCCTGTTACTTCTAATACTTAAGCCCACTCTACAACTTCATATTCATCAGCAAAGATCGGTACAACGTTGTCATTTACTTCAATTCCTAAATTGCCTTCATCTTCATACTGGTAAGTATCAAATACTTTATAAACCTCACCAATCATATGCTCAATTGAATCCTCTAAAACTCCACTGTTATTTGTTACACGAATGAATAATGGCTTCATTGTGATCAGTCTCCTTTTATTTGAGTTTTAGACTATCCTCTAGGCAAAGCAGGGTTTGTAGTCGGAGTCTACTTTGCCCTAAAACAAATCGCAAATGAAGAGGTTGAAGATAGAGTGTAGTGTGCACTCCCTAGAAGATAGTCATTATTAAATAATTTACTGTCTATATAGCTTTAAATCTTTGCTGCAATAGTACTAATACATCTACAGTCAATCTTACTTCTTTCCATGATTGATTTTATGCTTGAATGTTGGATAATACTTGACAAGGAATTCGTTGATGTTATCACCTTTGACTGTTCCTGAGTCTATTTCATTGATAAATATTTTGTAAGTTTGCATTTTTTGTAAACATTCCTTTCAAGTGATCAAGAAGTTATTGTCGAATCAAATGTGGATTTTATACAGAGTCGATAAAGTTCATTAACCATTTTATAATTTTGTTATATCTTCGTTTACTGTATTGCGATTTATCTTCTGTATACCAGTCGTGGAAATCGAATTCCCATTTCTGACTATTGCAGTTCTTACATGAAGGAACACAGTTAGTGATGTCATTGGCTCCAGTATGTTCTACGTGCTCTTTATGTAACTGCTGTCCAATCGTGTTATAATGCTCTTCTTCAGTCATTCCACAATACGCACATTTGTAGTTAAAGAATTCTAAACATTCGATCCATTCTTCCTCTGTTATTTCATGTGTTTTGTTCATTCTTCTTAATTTGCCATATTCGGATAACTTATCTTTATTTTGTTGTCTCCAAGTTTTCTCTTTGCCTTCTGCTCTTCGTTTTGCATTATTCTCGCTTTTAATCTTTTTACGTCTATCAGATGAATCACATTTTCTAAAATATGCTCTTCTACGTTCAGGGTCAATTGATTGCTGCCATGCAGTAGATTTTATTGTTGCACATTTCTTACAATATGGATGGAATCCGTCTACCTTGTTTGATTTGGTTTGATAAAAATTATCAGCTATCATTAATATCCATTCGTCACAATGACTGCATAATTTATATTCTTGATCCCCAATAACTAACTTTATGATTGTTTTCATATGGTGTTTTTATCTTTCCTAATGCTTTATGCAACTTTCCTTTATTCTGTTCTTTTAGCTTTTCAAAATGTAAAGCATCTCCATGCATATTAAAGTATACATAATGTGTTGAACAAAAACCTTTCCAATATTGCGATTCATTACAATTATCAATTGTGCATTTATTCAATTAACCATCTCCTTCGTTTATCTATTACCATTATATGCTACAACTTACCAAAATACAACTATTTTTGTGTAATTTATTTTAATTTTTTTACAAATTTATATATGCCTGTTTATCAGGTATGATTTTATTTATGTTCTTTTTCCTTTTCTAAAGCCATTACATCTAATCCAATAATTAGTATACAGGCTGATCCCCAACTTATAGTGTATAGAAATGTAAATTCACCTTCGATGCGATGTATAATACTAATGTGACCATGAGAATACAACAAAACCGCCCAATCCAAAACATTCTGTATTTGGCTCTTGCTTTTAATAACCAGTTTAAAGCTTTTATGTTTATGATGGTATTCATAGAGTATCACACCTTTCTTTTGTTTAAGATACCCTTTATTATGGCTATTTAAACCTTCGATAAAACTCGTCTTTAATTCAGACTTGTCTAAGCCAATTGTTTTCTAGTTCCCTGGTAGATCAAGCGGTAATTACATTTGGTGCATACACTAGGACTTATTATTGCAAACTGAATGTGTTCTCTACATTTACACTTATATACTCTTACATTCCTCTCAACATAATAGTCGATATCTTGTGTATTAGGTGCAGCGTCGTGTAATTGTAATTCTTTTTCAAATTCTTTATCCCAATCTTTAAAAGGTCTTCCCAACATATACATTGCATAGTGGATACATTCATGTTTGATTACAGAGATAATGTCTTTGTATTTACCGTTTTCAATAAACTTCTTGTTAAATTCAATGCGTGAAGGTGTGAGTGTATCACTTATATGTATGAAGACTCCTAGTGTAGTAATTAAACTTCCATTAAAACCTCTAAAAAACTGCTGATAGTGATATTTCCCTTTTAATCTTACTTCTTTACGTTCAATGCCTTTCAACGTTCTTTTTCTTGAAGCTGATAAACTGGCTTTTTATGAACATAGTGACTAAATTCACCGAATGCATACGCCGTATAAACTTGTAATCCTTGAGCTTTAAAGTTTGATTTTTTGTAAGTCCACATTTTAATTTTCTCCTTTGGCTGAGTGATCAGCATTTATTTTTCTTCTTAAGTAAATTATACAATATAGATTATATGATTACAAGAAAAACTTACTAGTTTTGCGTATTTTATTTATAATGTTTTCGACAAATTAGTGTAAAATGCTGCATTTACAGACTAGAGAAACCGCCAGTTAAGACGGTTTAGTTTGTTGCCATACAATCATTTTCACTTTGATCAGCGTACTCAATCTTAAAGCCATTGCCTCTTAAAAATGCAATTCTAGAGTAGTACCCTTCCAGATTATCAAACTTTTCAAGCTGCCCATTTACAGTAAGATGAAATGTCATTTTTAATTTCTCCTTTTGCCTCGTTAGGCTTCAATTTGTTTTCCTATTACTATTATATTCCATTATGGAAAGAAATACAATTACAAATTGTTACAATTGAATATGTTATTTATATTAAAAGAAGAGGAAAGCCTCCTTTATAGAGGCTTATCTTTGTAGTTGCTCTACTTCTTTTAAGTGTTTTTCAAGATCCTTTTTCATTCCTGGAATGTATAGTTTATCAAATTTGTTCCATTCTTCTAAAGGCTTTTTTTCAACTTCTTCAATAGTTGTTTTTAAGTAAATGATTTTTTCATTTAGTTCATTTATTCTATCATTATTTAATTCTTTTGTTTTTTCGTTTTGGATAGTTTTATTAATGATTGTGATTGATCCAGCTTTATTTACTGGGCTTATATAGATGTTAATATTGTATTTATCAGTTTCTCCAACATAATTAAGGCTAGATGTTTGATTTGCTCTGAAGTGACTAGATTTTTTTAGGTTACATACATTTGTGAAAAAGTTGACTTGTTTTGCAGTAATCCATTTTTGAAATTTTTCAGTTGTTTCAAGTGACTTGAAAGTGTTTTCTAAGTATTCGTTAGGAGTTTTCATTTTTACAACCTCCGTTATTTGTTTTCTTAATTATATTATATGCCATAACAAGAAAAAACACAACTATAAATTGATATAATTGTGTAATTTATACTTATAAAGTTTTCGACAAATTATTTACTTTCAACTTCCACAATGTCACCGACATTATCAAATGTTACTACAATCTTTTCTAATTCTTTATAGCTGGAATTGAAGTAAGTTTGATCAAGATATAGGTTATCTTTAGGATTGTTAGAAGTTGCATAGATTTCTTTTGATTCAGGTTTGATAAGCTGAATTGTGTAGGTTTGTTTTGTTGTGTTAGGTTGCTGAGTAGGTTGCGCTTGTAACTGCTCATGAGTGATAAGAAGAGTTAAAACAGTGAATACAGAAAGAATATAGGTTTTCATTGTGTTTGCTCCTTTAGTTGTGTTTTTAGTTTGTTTATTTCCATGATAAACTTTATAGCTGATACTGGACTTTTAAAGGTTGCTACAATGTTAAATTGTGAATCGTATATTTTTATTTGTGATCCTGTTTCAAGTGATAATGAAAGAGTAGGAAGGTAAAGAGTATTGTTTTCTAGGTTGCAGGTTATAGAATGTGAGCGAAGTTCGTTTGTTAGGTTGATTAGGTTGTTTGTGTGATTCATTTTGGGTAACTCCTTTTTTATGTATTCATTAATTTTATACACTTCTTACAAGTTACATTATTTACTGTTGGTAATGTGTAATCGTTTATAATTCCTAAGTAATTCGCTTCGCTGCAAAGCACTTTTGCATTTTGTGTCGTTTGATCATAAACGGCAGCATGTAAAAGTTTACTGCCGTGTTTGTTTACTAATACTTTAATCATTGTGTATTTTATTCTCCTTTGATTAATCTTTTAATTTCTTCAGTGCTCCATTTAGGAAGTTGTAAAAATGATTCTCTTTTGATAAGTCTTCCTACTCCCCAAGGTTTGCCGTTTTTATTTGTACAATATTCTATTGATCCATCATTGTGAAAAATTAAAAATCTTTCTTTACCGTCTGCACATAATACATTTTTGTAAGTTCTATTTTCAATGACTAAATCAGTTTTTACTTCTTCCATGTTTGAAGCTGGGATTGTTACTTGTGTATCATTTTCAATGATTACCTTTGCAAATTTTTCGTTTTGGTTGATTACCTTTGTAATTTCTTTTCCTGCAAATTTACCAGCTTTTACTTTTAACATTTTGTTGATCTCCTTTAGTGAAGATTTTATTTTGTTTCCTTACTTAAGATTATACAATATTATATGATACATTACAAGTATTGTTGCGTATTTTGTTTTGAAATGAGGAAAAAAGTTTTCGACAAAAGGAGACAAGGAAGATAAATAAAAAATTAGACCACATTTCCCCTATAGAGAAAAACGTAAGTCTGAACTTGTGAAGACTTACAGAATGTTGCAGCACTATCGCAACATTCATATGTTTTAAATTTAAAAAAAAAGGACATATTCACCTACTAATAGTAAATGGATATGTCTATAATTGAATATATTATTTATATGTTTCCTTTAAGGGTTAACTTTCAAAAAGCCAATAATATCAATGTTTTTTTAGCATTTTTAGAAGGTTTTAGAACATTTGATATTCTAACTTAAATTATTTATAATTTATCGTCTAACCAGTCAATTAATAATTTTCTCATACGTTTGGAAGGTATGTATAAATTTATTTCTTTGCCGTCTCTTATTGCTGATCTCCATATCCATTGAACAAGTTCAGATAAAGCATACTTGTTTTGGTTTAATTCTATACCCTTCTCATTAAAGAATCCTGATATTATTGGATTAATGAAACGGTTAATAGTATAAGCTAAATTTTTCTTATCTTTATAAACGTTTGTTGCACGTGCAGTACATGACACAAACCCTTTAGTATATCCTTGACCTTTTAACTTATCCTTTTGTTTCTTAAATGTAGTCCACATAGCTTCCTCACTAGATGACTTCACCTTATTCTTAAAGTAGTTACCTATATTATTTTTAAGCTTACCTTTTGTGTGAGTGCTTTTCTTTTCATACCATGAACTAGATAGAGAAAAGTCTTCATCGCCTATATTATTTAAGTTACCTTCATATATATTTATTTTTTCTTTTATGGATTGTTTAATGTGTTTGGTGTTAGCTTCATTATTAGTAATTATGTATTTACCTTCTACTTGTTCAGCTATGTATTTCTCATACTTTAAATCGTGCAGATCATAATAATACTTTTGTAATTGTGAATCAAATAGGTATGTAAGTATATAAACTTCTTTAAATGCTTTGAATACTTCAACTGGAAACGTCCATATAAGAATAGTTTCTCTGAAGTATATTAGATTATTGTTTAGAGCCATGTCTCTAATATCATCATATCTAGTTTCAAAGTCTTTCTTATTCTCATTCCATTTGATAAAGCCGTCTTCTAAGTATATTAATTCTTGATTAAATAATAACTCTAAGTCGTTCTTATTTATCTTTAATTGTTCTACAACGTCCATTACTTCATCTAAGATTAATGTATAGTCACCTGCATGTATAAGGCTTTTCGTTTCGTCTGTTGCTCGTTTAAATAATGCATGAGTAGATACTATATCTTTGTTGTTTGCTAATAGTTTATGTAATGAATCTAGTTTAGTATTTAGTTTACCTTCAGACATATGTATTTTAGGATCGTGAAACCTCCTTATATCCTTGTCTATACTATCCTTAATACGTTCAACTTCAGGAAGAAACGGTGTAATAAATACAAAGTTCTTATCGCTTGGAGCTTCTTTCATTAGATTGATAGCTGCTGAAGTCTTTCCAGATCCCATAATAGAATCAACTACTTTTATAATTGTCATACGTGTATATTATTCCTCCTTTTGATATTTGCATAATTTGTACATAAGATTCCAGGAAATGAGAAGATAGGTTAGAAGTGGAAAAGTATGTACATATATAATATAACATGGAATGAGTGTAGGTGTAAAGTGGAAATAGGATAATTGAATAAATTATTTTGATTGTGTTTGCTTATGGAGAATAGGAAGAGTGATAAGGAAAAGTTATGGGTAAGATGATTGTTGAATAAGTTGTGTATATGTTAGTAAGTTTGTGGATAAGTATAATATAAGTAAACTATTATATGAATGATTAAGCATATAAGCAAATGGTTATATATCACACTGCTGACTAAAGTTATGTTATATAACGATTTGCTTATATACTAACCATAAATAAATAAAAAAGGATCATGAGCCTGGACAAATTTATAATATGTTGGATAGTTGAGTAAAGCTGAGTAAATCAAGTTAGAATAGCTGCAAATATCTCACTTACAAAAGATTAGTATATTAGAATGGATATTCTGTTTACCTTTTGATACCAATATAGGGGGCGTATTTTACATTTATAGACCCTTTTATAGGAACAAATGTTCGGATAGCACATCTACTTTTACACCGTACTCATTTCTCAGACGACTCGCATTTTACCCATTTTCACCCTAAATTGAATCGTAAATCTATCGTTCCCCACGATAACAATCCCCATTTTTACTGTACTTTTGCAATCCTGAAATTACCCACTTTTCCTCCAAATTAACTAAAAACACCTCTCACCCTTACTCTCTCAACGGTTTAACGATAACATCACATCATTTCCTCCCATTCTGCCCTATCAAACATCCCATAATCCCTTATTCTATCTACATTTATCCTCTCTCACCTATCCATTTTCTATCGTACTCACGACTCACATATTTTCCCCTTACGATACACATACGATAACTGGTAAACTACTCATCTCATATTCAACTCTCCATCCTGATCTAACCATAGGGGATACATTCACACCAAATAAAAATAGAGCAGCATATAAGCTGCCCTATCCTAAAATTGATATCCAAATAACTCACCTCAACCTTATCTACATTTCAGAAAATCAAAAAGGTTAAAAATTGACACTACATATAATATAGATTAATAATAAACTTGAATTGTTGTAAATTTTATTATTATATTTATTATTAATTATTTATATTAAGTCTAGTGTCAAAATGTAACCTTTTTAAAATTCCCATTGTTCTTCCTGCATTTTCTGATATTCATCCAACTTTAATACTTGAGCTTTTACATAACTCATTGGCTTATCACTAAACAACTCCCAGTCATTCACATGGTATGTATTAGATTTCCTTTCTCCTTTATCCAATCCAAGTACAAAGTTTTGTACATCACAGGTTATCATTCTATATTTCTTCAATCTATCCAAATACCTGCACAATGTTTTATGACTCAATCCCGTACATCTTTCCAGTTCAGTTAGAGATACATCATATCCTGTTTCAAATATCTGATACTTACTTTTCATGTAACAGTATAAATAGAATCCAATACATCCTAACTGATCATTCTCCATGCACTCAATAAATACTTCAAATGGAACACAGTGTGTATTATCTACTTCATAAAATGTACCATCCTCTATTCCTTCCTCTTCACTTTCCTTACTTCTCCATATACCTTTAATTGGAACCTTAATCTTATAATTCTTACCTTTCTTACTTTGAAGCATTTTCTTTGCATCTGTATCTAAATCACTGAGCAACACAAACTCCAAACCATCTTCGTATTCCCATGCTACAGGGTAATCAGTTGTAGTCATGGTATATCCTAATTCATCGAGTACACCATTCTTCTTGATAATGTAATTGATCACTTTATTGTCAGGATGATAACCTAACAATTCCTTTATCATCTTCGTATCAATTTCAATCTGACCGTACTTGCAATATCTATATAACCAACTCGTTAAATAGTAAAAAGAATATGCAAAGGCAACATGACTGCTACCTTTGACATGTAATCCTTCCAGGTCATTAAATATCTCATTTGGAATGTATATCTTAGTTTCTTTTTCATTGTAGCTTAATTTATTTATAATCTCATTCAACCGATACCTCCCCCTCACTCATTAACATATCCTTTAGGAATGTTCTTCTCTGTTTATTCGCAAACTTTTTCAATGCAAAGTTTAATGTATCTGCCTGACTCAATATAATCAATCTGTCTGTTGGTCTTGTGAATGCAGTGTAAACTAAGTTAGCATTAAGCTGGAACTTTTGTGACTTATCAGCAATAGCAATAATTATTTTGTTGGCGGAACCCTGCATTTTATGCTTTGTTAAACACCATGCATGTAACAGTTGGTCTAGTTTCTTAAAGGGTATCGGTACTTTATCAAATCCAAAATCAATTATTAATTCTTCTTCCTTTAAATCAACCTTCTCAATCTTTCCAATATCCCCATTTACAATGTCCACTGCTCTGTCATAAATATTAGGAATCTTGTAGGAGTTCTTTGTATTGATAACTAGATCTCCTTCTCTGAATATCGTCTTATTGAATCCGTATTCCTTTTCTTGTTTCTTTCCATCACTAGGATTAACAATCTCCTGTATAGATTTATTTATTTCAACTGTACCTAATGAACTTTTCTTTGTAGGGGTTACAATCGTAATATCTTCAGGATCATACTCCTTCAACATTTCCTTATAGAAATACTTGTATCCACCTTCCATCTTATCTTGAGTGACTGCTGCTAATGTACAATTGTTTCCGTATTCCTTTAATCCATAGAAACTGTTCTCAACAAACTTTTCCCCTAATCGTGTCTTAGTTGCAACATCTAAGATTCCACCTTCTTTTTGACGGAATACAATATCTAACTTTGCAGTTGGAATGACTCCACTATGCATCATATCATGTAAAAGGTTTCCTTCTGACACACTCGCAATTTGAGCTTCATCACCTATGAATAACAATCTTAGGTTTTCATTCGTGCATTTACGTAATAACTTTGCACACAATTGAGCATCAGTCATTGAATGTTCATCTACAATAACAAATTCTTCTTCAATTAACTTTTGTGCTTCTTGTTCTTTCTTCTCACCTAATCCGATTGCTCTGTGGATTGTTTCAACTGGACGCTGCGTGTAATTAGAAAGAATCTTAGCAGCTTTGCCAGTAGGTGAAAGAAGTTTATAAGTAATCCCTAGTTGATCTAACAGATCAATAAGTAACGCTGTAATCTGACTTTTGCCTACACCTGCGTACCCAACCAATAAAGCAACATTATTGTGTTTTACAATTTCAAACAATGATTTTTGTTGGTCGGTTAATTGAATACTATGTTTCTTTTGTTGTTCTTCAATAAACTTTTCCACATCAATATTCAAGGTTGTGGATTGTTTTAGTAATTCCTTCAATCGGTTACTTATGTATTGTTCAGCTCGGTAATTTTTCTTTAAAGCAATCTTATCATCCAGCACAATTACAGTATTCGTATCTTTTACTTGCTCATTGATTAAGTTGATATCTACACCTAACAATTCATATACAGCATCCACCAACTTATCAATCTTACAATATGTATGCCCACCGTTTCCTTCTTCTTGAATCATATATTCAATTGCAGATAGAATACGGAATTCATCAGTAGAAGGTGTACCCATTGATAAAGCAATAGCATCTGCTTTCTTGAATCCAATTCCACTGACTTCAGTTATTGAAAACGGATTGTCTTTCATCTTCTTAATTAATAAACTCGCTGACTTAAAATGTTTTACAAGTTTGATAATTAGGTTGTTCGTTACTCCGTATTGCGATAAAAATTCAAATGCTTGTTGGAACTCCAAGTTCTCAATAATCTTATCCTTTATCTTTTCGTAAGTCTTAAGTCCAACGCCTTTTACTCTATCAATGTCAAACTTATCATCTTTGATTAACTGGATAATATCTTGATCAGGGTACGTTTTATATATCTCCTCAACCTGTTTCTCAGTTAATACACACAGAAGGTAATCACGCTGCTTACTTGCATCTGTTGGAATATCCTCAAAGATTGATTCAATTTCATAATATGTACCATACTTCTTATCTTCTCTTTCAATTAAACTAGCATTGTACTCATTACCAATCTCAAGCTTCACCGTATTCCCTTTGATTGAGAAGTTTCCATACTTATTAATTTTGATTCCTGCTCTGTCTTTTGTTTCACATGCGTATATGCCATAACTTGAACTGTCACTGTAATACATTTCTCTTGTCGGGGTTATTTTTGCTTCAATACTCATTCTACATCTCCTTTATTGTTTAATTTATTTTACAATCCCAAAATATCAACCCACTTGTTGTATATATGTAAAGGAATCTTCCGTTCGCCTTTTTCCATTAAACTTATGTATGTCTTACTAACGTTCAACTCTGATGCAATATCCATTGCTTGAATCTCTTTAATAATTCTTTGAATCTTTAATTGTTTACCCGATAACACTAATCACACCTCCTTTGTAAACTGGTTTACCCTCTTAATATAATTGAATAATTGATTTAAGTCAATGCTTTTTAAAATAAAAATAGGGAACAGTCCCTCGACCATTCCCTATCTCCACTTATCCAGTTCTTCATCGCTTGCTACAATACTATATCCTTTCTTCCCTTCCTCTTTTTCTAACCATCCTTCATCGACTAAACACCTCATCAATTCGCTAACTACATTTATTCTTATGCCCAATTCTTGTTGAAGCTCTTTGATTCTTGTTTCTTTATTACTTGCAATTATACGTTTCAATTGATCAATCGGTTTTTCTTGTTTAACCAAACCTATACCCTCTAATCTTTCCTCGCTAAATAGTTTAGCTATTTCCTCACATACTTGAACCTCTTTCGTATCATCAACTGTGATAACTGGACTTTGAAATCTCATAAACTCCTTTTGTTGCCCTTCTATTCTTGCAACACCATCTCCTTTACCAAGTAATGTGTAAGGAATACCTGAACCAAAGACAGTCTTATAAGAGGTATTACTTTTCAATCTAAAGCTAATCTGTGAAGGTAAGTTTTCTTTAATAATACTACTCACTACATCAGCTAACGGATATTGAGTAGCGATAATCATATGAATGCCAGCAGCTCTTGCTTTTCCACCGAATGTTTGAATATATCCCTCCACTTCAGGATGTTGATGGAACAAATCGGCATACTCATCAACTACCACGACAATGTACGGTATTTTGTTTTTGGCTTTCTTATTGTATTCGCTTATCTTCTTGTATCCTGCTTTAGCCATTTTCTCATAACGGGATTCCATTTCTAATTCAAGTGAAGCAAAAACAATCGCTGCCTCACTCATATCTGTAATTACTTTTTGCACTTGAGGGAATGAACCGAATTGTTTAAACTCAACTTTCTTTGGATCTATTAGATACATCATAATCTCTTTTGGATTCATTACAATTAAAATCGTTAAGATTAGTTGATTAAGAAACTTTGACTTACCTCCTCCCGTCTGACCTGCCACAAGTAAATGAACAATCTCGGCTAAATCCACACATATTAAATTTCCAACAGGATCGACTCCAATTATAAACGGTAACTGTGCTTTTTTAGAAAACTCTTCAAATTCCTTTGTCATCATTAGTTCTTTAAGATGAACTGTATCTCTTTCATTGCATGGAACTAATATTGATATTGTTTCAGGCTCTTCACCATGCTCAATTGAAAATGAATCTGTGCCGAATGCATTCTGCAAGTCCTCAGTTTTCTTTTTTATTTCTGTGTAATTTACTCCTTCTGGTAATTTGACCGTTATTTTCTGCAATGTTGCTCCTTGTTGAACGCTGACAATTTTAAACTTAGTGTTATTTTTCAATCCCACCCTCTTTATTGATTGTAGAAGTCGTTTTCCAATAGTAGCGTCATCAAACGGTCTTTCCTTTTTAACTCCAACTGGTAACATATCTATGAAGTTCGTTGATGTTCTTTCGCTACTCACCTCTTCCAAAGAATTCTCAATCGCATCCTGTATCAACGGTTTCACTTCTGCTTTATATTCACCGAGCAACATACATTTCAACTCAGATTCACAAAGTATCTGACCATTTGCGTATTGTGAAAACTCTCTTTGTCTCATATTTTCGTGATAATCTATCCGTTCAAACGATAATTCATTATAAAAATCCATATTTTTGATGATTTTTTGTAGTTTTTCTTCAAAAATATCCGTTTTTTCACTCAAAATTGCCACCTTTATCTCAAATTTGTACCCTTTTTCAAGGATTTTCAGTTCAATTTCGGGAATATATTCACGTTTCATATTGTAATTGGCTACTTTAGATAACACTTTAATTGCATTTGTTTGAAAGGATCTGATTAGTGAACTACTAAAAGGTAAATCATTTCCTTCTAAATAACTTTTATACTGCTCAATGAATTGTTTTTTGTGATTGTCTTTTAGCTTCTGGAATACCAACTGAACATGAACAGATTCATCTATCGCTGCAATCTGTTTAAATAGGCTAGATGATTCGTTGATATATAGTGGTAAGAATGATGGTTTATCAAGTGTGATTCGGTAATGCGAAACTCTGAATTTAGGAAAATAAGGAACTTCCACTGATTCACCTTCTCTATAAAGGGAGGGGGCTACTAAAACACTTTCACCATTGAACAGTTCAAGTGAGTATACCCCTTCCTCTAATAATGGTGAATCAATCAAGGTGTTCAGTTTGCTTTCGGTTAATGGAAAGTTGTAAGCAAGTAATGATTTTGGTTTATCCGTTCCTTTCTTTAAGATTCGTAACATACTAATCTCTACTTTCTCTGAGTTGTTTCGTGTTCATGGCTAATATGATGGTATTGGAAACGATAATTATTGTGTTGTAGATCAAGATAGTTTCTAATCCAGTCATTGATTTTCACCCTTTACGTTAGATTTTTAACAAATCGTTGACCATGTTTCTTTCTTAAACTAGCAATCTTAGTTGCTTTTTCAGCAGCAGACTTTGCTAATAATGCTCTAGGATTTTTAAATACTGCTAATTCAACTCCTTTCTTTAACATGCTTGTAGTACGATTTGCTGACTTCCCTAAACTTTCATCTCCAATATCTATACGTTGCTTAACTAAAGTGGGGGCATTTGCAAGTCTGAAAAATCCTCCTGCGATAATTAACAGTTTGACGAGGAATGAGCTTCCACTAGTTGCAGGTATTCCGAATATAATCAATCCCATGATACTAATGAATGTTGCAAATACTAATTGGATAGATGCTAAGTGTTTAATTCTATGCCACCATTTTGAGAACAAATATTTGTAGTCATCAAATACATAACAACTAAGTGCTAATGGTGTCATGACTGTAAGGAATGTTAGGTCGAAAAACCTACGTGCATTTTGAAAGATTATCGGTACAACTAAAGCAATAAGCATTACATCGAATCCTAAAAGTACAGTTGTATCAAATCCACTTAGTTTTTCATAGCTCATCATTCCTTCAGAACGAATACCTGCCGAACCTATTTTTGTAATAGATTCTGTTGCCCAATTGATTAAAGCGAAACTCTGTTTGAATAAGAATGGTGCAAATCCTGTTCCGACTACTGCTACTCCATATCTCTTTAAGATAGATTTAAAGTCTGTGTGATCTCGTTTAGTAATCTTTTTAATGGATTCAATCATTGTAAGAACAGTTACTATGCCCATTGCTACGAATGAAAACGTCATTGTTGCGTCTCTAAGGTAAGGATTGTCAAATATGAATAGTGGGGTTTGAATTAACATCATCAGCAACTCATAAAGTTTAGCTAGTAGATTAACAGACAGTTGAGCAATAGTTTCTGGAAGGTGCGAGAAGAAATTTACTGTAGTGTTGACCATATCAGCTAACACATTCCACTTTTCAAAGAATTCTTTCATTTCTGTAGCTTTTTCAGTCTTACCAATCATATGACCGAGTGGTGCTTTAACACTAGTCACCTTTTCCATCAGTGTTTGTGCTGAAGCTTTAGGTGTATTTGCAAATAGAGATGTAGTAGTTACTGCTGCAAAAGGAATAACGTATAGTTTTGCGACTCTTAGAAAGGTTTCACGAACCAACTTGATCCTGAGAATAGGAGATACGCTGTGTATGCGATTAACATGATTAGTATTGGAGCGAGAACCAACTGTACTGCTCCTTTGATTATGTCGTTCGACCACTCGATTGCTTCTTTCCTCTTTCTGAATATCCTCATAACGGATGCAATTTGAAGACACAGAATAGATAAACCGATTCCTACCATTGCACATATCTTTATCATCCACTGAATTATTTCCATTATCTCGGCAGGTTGCATCATTCCAGTTGCTACTGTAGTAGTTGCTGCAAATGTAGGATTGGTTAGTGCCAATAGTGACACGCATGTTAGGTATGTTAGTCTCAATGTCTTTTTTAATACTTTCCTGTCTTTCTTCTTGAGTTCTTTCACCTCCCTCGGTAGACTTTTGACGAAAAAAACCAAATCGCCAATTGTATTAGATCCATAATTTTGTTTAATTTCTTTTAGAGGATTATTGTACGTTACGTGACTCTCTAACTCTTTGGCGTAAATTTTCAAAGTGAATGTCATTTTCTTCTCCTCCTTTTTTATTCTTTTTATCTTTCATCTCGAAATTGTGAAATCGCCTAACTCCTTCTGAAAGAATTAAACCTACCGACATGCAAGTAGACACTTTGATCAATATTACTGCTACAAACATTACGCCTGGTGTCATCTCTACATCCCCTTTACTCGATAATGTTTGAATCCGTTTCTATTCTTCTTAATTAATTCCAAAGTTACCAATCTCTTAGTTCTTTTGTAAGTAAGTACACTCGATACCAATACACACGCTGATTGTATGCAGATTAATGTTCCGATCATCTTAAATTCCTCCTGTTTGTTTTGATAATACATTGTATTCAAGTGTATGATTGTTGAAAATTGTCCTACTACAATAATTTTCAAAAGTTGTAAACTTAACAAAAATAAAAAAAGAGCGAACTACTTGTCGCTCTCTTCTCTGTAAAACATTTCATCTAAAGGTGGAAAATTTAACGCAGCATGGATTCTGATCAAATGATCTGATGTCGGTTGTACGTGATTATTCATAATAAGACTAATATTACTTCTATCAATACCAGTAATCGATGCCATTTCCAATTGTTTAATCTTTTTCTCTTTCATGATTTCCTTTATTCTATTTTTAAGAACTCCTTTCGGTATCTTTTTATTGATACCTGTTAATTTGGGATTTAAATTTTCTATTTTCTCTATTTCACGATTTACCGATCCCCTAATAAAGTTTTCCAATGCACCTTTCTTCCAGTCTTCGTTTTTGTAAATTTTATGATAGGTGTTGATGAATTGAATAAAGTTGTTAATCTTTTCAATCACTTCTTTATCAAAGCCTAATTCAATTGAAATTCTTTCTTTTTCCATGAATATTCCTCCTAATTATTGTTCAACCTATACTCAAGGAGATGATGAACATGCTAATTTTCAAAAAAGATGACGGGCAATCAGTTGAAGAGTACATTTCAGAAACCATTGAAAAGGGAAGATAATATATGAGTATGAATTGGTTCACTTACAAAAGACCAACTTGGGAAATTTACCTTGAAAATGCAAGTGAAGATGTAATTAGACGCACAGGCTTATCAAGAGAACAACTTAAACAAGTTTTGGAAGTGCTCTATGATGAGCGAATAATCAATTGAGAAAAGTAAATTAATCAAGTTTAACTTGATTTCCATAAACGATGAGTAGATGTCATTATTGAACCAATCGGAAAATGAGAAATTCTTTTGAGATACAGTTTCATGTTTAGCGATTAATTTATTTAAAAATGATGGATCATTCATATGTTGCAAAGCATCGCTGTAGGGAGACGGGTCAATAAACCGCCCGTCTTCTTTTAATCCAAAGTGAAGGTGATATCCACCATGCCTTCCTACAACATGACCACTGTTTCCTGAATATCCGATTATATCTCCAGCTCTAACGGAATCCCCTACTTTGTATTTTCCGTATTCAGATAAGTGACCATAGATAGCTGTCTTTCCATCTTCCCATTTGACAAAAATACCCTTTCCAACATTCTGTGATTTGTAGTCAACAATTTTAGAAATTGTTCCATCTTTTAATGAGCGTAAAGGTGAATGATTTGGCATTGCTAAATCCAAACCGTTGTGACCATGTGAACGGAATGTTTCGTGTTGTTGAAATTTTGATGTGATGTTGTATTTCATTTTTAATTCCACTCCTAATTTTAAACTTGTTACCGCATTCTTGCACTCTTCAAAATCACGTTACCTCGGTAACGAAAAACGATAGAATGCGGTGGGTAACGTTCGGGTAACATTTTGCGGTAATGAAAATTGAGATGTCGGGTAACGAAAATTTCAGATTAAATTACTGAGATATTCTTGATTGATTTGTTGTTTACTAGACAAGTTGTTTACTGGTTTAGTTGGTTGATTATAGACAGGTTGTTGTTCGTTTAGCAAGGATTGTAATAGCAGTCGCTTAACATATCCTGAGAAGTTAGGCAGCTTCATACTTTCTTCATACATCTGATACTCATGAGGATCATCCAAGTTAAAGCTGATTGGTCTGATTTTTCTACTCATAGATGCTCACCCCTATATTGTAAAATGCAACCGCATTGGCGTAGATGGAATCTGCATATTCGTTGTTGTGAATCGGCAGTAGTTGATTTGCGTTTGGAAAGTATGCACTTAAATATGAACAAGCAGTTTCAGATATGCCTCCTACAATTAATACTGTGTCTTCTCTGCTCCACTTCTTAGAAACGTTCGATACTATACCTCTTGCCATTTGATACAAATCGTTACTTTTATTAGTGTTGCAACCAAATGACAATGTACCTGAATCTTTATCTATAAATTTGTTGTCTAGAATAGTTGCATAATTAATTGTTGCACTTCCAATGTCTAATATTCTAACAAGTCCTTCGTGTGATAATGACGAATAGTAAGAACTTGCTCCTTCGGCAGCAATTTGACAGTCAAGAATGTAGAAAGTTTTTTCGACTCCATTTACAGAGATAGTGTGCGATCCTTTTACCATAGTCTTTATAAACTCTTTTTCTTCCTGAGTGTGCTTAGAAATAGGCTGACCTAATACCAGTTTGAACCGATTATAATTCAGCCTGTATTTTGTTAGATACTTGTGGATTCCAATAAGTACCCTGAGAAGCGTATCACTATGAGCTTTTGAATCGCCCATGATACTTCCGCAAAATTCAGACTCGTATAAAGCTAACGTACCAGCAAAACCCTTTCTTCCATTGTGTTCAAAGTAAATATCATCCTCTCCATGTTGTTGTTTTAAATTCAACTCCCTTGCTTCCCCTATTGCTGAAGGAAATTTCAACAATCCAAATTGCGAGCAAATTTTAATTGAACTATTCCCTGCATCTACCCCTAGAATCATAGTAATACCTCCTTATATATTGGAGTAATACAGTCAAGCAATGACAAGTTTACTCATGTTTGTCTGTATTACATAATGTGATACTTGAGATATACATATGGAGTGGATTAGTTGTGATTGCACGTACATATTGAAAAATTACAAATTAATTTAAAGTTTTTTATAAATTTACAATTTATTCTTGGAATTGATTGACTTAAGTAAATTATTCAATTATACTCAAGTCAGAACCTATAGATTGGAGGTGAGTAAATGAGCAGAAGCAAGGAAGAAATGGAAACCGTACTTGTCTACAATTACGCTGACAACACATGGGATTGCTACAGTAATGTACCAAAGCATATTCGTAAACTAATGTCAGTTGGTGAAATGAGAATCCTAGAATCAGAGGATGATCGACCTGTAGCAGTTAGAGGAACATTAAGTGAAAAGCAAGTCTCTATGAAGAATGTCAGGGTTATGTCTGAAGAACAGAAGCAAAAAGCTGCTGAAAGAATGAAATCTTTACATAAGAAATAAGTTGCCGTTTTTTATAAATGAACTATAAGGAAAAATTTATACATAGTAGCTAGGAATAGTAAGACACTCGGAGGGTATGAAGTACATTTCAAACCTAATGAAATAGGAATAAAATCGAACGTAGAATTGAAGTCAGGAGGTGGAGACAGTGAAGAATAGATGGAGAGCATCTGAGGTGATTGCATACTTGGAAGACAAAATTCAAGGAGGCATTGCTACACAAGAAGAATCAGTAATTTATGAAGACTTTCATTGGTCTGGGAAATTAGATAGAACAAATTACGCATTAAAATCAGTGATTGCTGAAATGAAATCAGAGTATGAAGGAGAATAAATGAACAAAAATGATGATTACTACGGAATCATTTATAAGATACATAATATAAAAAACAATAAAGTGTACATAGGTCAAACCACAAGAAAAACAGGTTTTAAAGGTAGATATGAAGCACAAGGTGAAGGGATTGAAAGACTTTTTAATTCTTTTGAAAGAAAACTAAGATATGGTGAGAATATAAACAACTACCTTTACTCTTCAATTAAGAAAAATGGATTCGATTCATTTAGTGTAAATGAAGAATTTGATTTTGCATTTAATAAAGAAGAACTAGATACAAAAGAAAAATATTGGATTAAATATTATAGATCAAGTGAGAAAGAATTCGGGTACAATCAAACAATTGGCGGAGATGGATTTTATTATGGAAAGACCGCCTTTAAGATGAAATTAGGCAAAACAAGAAAGCCTATAATTTGTTTGAATACTGGAGATATCTTTCTAACCGCACGAGACGCAGAAAAGAAAACAGGGATAGTCGATACTATTATCCGAAATATATGTAACGGAAAAATTAAATCGGGCTTATCTTTCTCAAAAGTATATAATAAGAAATTATCATTTAAGTACATAGAAAAAGACATTCCAAATATTCAAAAGCCAGTTATATGTATAAATACAGGTAAAACTTATGTTTCTGCTAAAGAGGCTGCGGTTGACGTTGGAATGACAGATCCATACAGAATAACAAAAAATTGCATCGGAATGGCAAATTCAGCAGGAAGATGCAATGAATCTAACAAGAAGCTTGTTTGGGCGTTTGCTTTAGATTACCTAATTGAAAATGAAATAAATTTAAAGTAAATTAATCAATTGTAAAGGAGTGACTTAATGACATTAGATAATCTGATTTATATTTACAGCGTTGACACTTCATCTTTTTATACTGATAAAGAGTATAAAATCGACCAACAATTAATAAAAACTAAGCAATACAAAGCTATATTGAAAGAAATATTGAAACCATTAAAAAAATTCAAAGATGAATCAAACAAACTGCTTGAAAAACAAGATGAATCAGATGTTGAAACTGAATTAAAGAATATTGAGATTGAACTTTTACAATTCATAAATAAAAATAAAATATTCTACAATCAAATTGATGAATACATCATTTACAATGAGGATGAAAACAAATATCAAACGAATCCAAAATCAATTTTACATATTTCAGAACAGTATCTAAATAAATACATCAATGAATTAAAGTACCAGTTAGAGTCCGAAGGATTAAACCATAAGGGGAAGCGAACCCTTAGACAAGAATCGTTAAGAGACTCAAATAAGATTTCTTTATTTGAGTCCACCCTAACCCGTAGCCTAAATATTCACGCAGATGAATTAACGACAGAAATTATTGTGGTCAGAGCTTACAGATATTCTATTTTTGAAGATTTAATAAAAAACGGATTTATCTTAAACGGAGAAGAATTTGAGTATTTTTCAAGTTCTGCTGGTCAAATAAGAAATAAAAAATCTTGCTTCGTAAGATCACAATCATTAAATAAAAATAAGCAAGAAGTAAGAAACAAATTAATGTGTGGTTTATCAGTAAATAAAATAAATAAGAAAGGAGGAATTAATCAAAATAAATTCCAGGCGTACTTAAGTTTGACCAACTCTGCTTCAAAAACATGGAACGATTTTAATATTGATGAAGCCATTGTTGTTGATGATATGGAGTTGGAAGTTACTGGACTTGTAGATTTAATAAATCACGAAACCTACAAGATTAAAAGAGTTGAAAAATCAATTCCAATAAATTTTATGGATGGTGCCGGCTTAATTTTACCTACACAATCTAATAAAAGTTTTCAGTTCAGAATGCCATTTTTCAAAGGACTTTTGATCCCCTTTGATTATTTAAAATTTATTGGAAAGTATCCTGATGCTAAGTGCATCGTAAAAGATATTTATGGTAAAGAGTATGACGTAATAAAGGACAATATAAATATCATCTTTACAAAATCTCAATTCAAACTTCATTCCTATTATAAAAGTTGGGATGAATATAAGTCCTATTTTAAACAATTCCATTGTGAATCATCTATATGTAAAGTGGAAGAAACTATTTTTGAAGATAAGCCAATTAATTATCAAATGATACAGAGCTTGAATTTTTCAGATGCCGAACTAAAGCAGTTATCAAGTAAAACTGTTTCGGATATTTTAGACATTGGTGAGAATAAAGATACTATGCTTAGACTTTTAGGGGCAGATGGCTCAAATTCTAAAAAAAATTATTTTCAAAAAGCACTATCCTTATATCCACAGTTATTAAATGACGAACACAGTAAACAAACCATTAAAGACAGAAAAAAGAGCCTAGTGAAAGAGGCTAAGTCAGGCAAGATTTTACTTGAAGGTACTAAAAGAGCATATATTTCACCTGATTTGTTTGCCTTTGCACAGTGGCTATTTGCTGGAATTGAAAGTCCGAATGGTCTACTTGAAAATGGCGAAGTTAGTTGTAAACTTTATGATAATGGTAGAAAAATAGATGTTTTGCGTAGCCCTCACCTCTTCAGGGAACATTGTGTAAGACAAAATGTTTTAAATGGTGAAACTGATGAATGGTTTGTTAGCAACTGTATCTACACTAGCGTTCACGATATGATTTCAAAGCAACTTATGTTTGATGTGGACGGGGATGACGCTTTAATTGTGAGTGATCCGCTATTCGTCAACAGAGCTGAAAGACAAATGACTAATACTGTGCCTTTGGAATATACACTGGCTACAGCTAAAAAGTCTAGGATTTCAAATGAGAATATCGTGAATAGCTTAAAGGCTGCTTACTCAAAAAATATCGGAGAGATAAGCAACCTCATTACAAAGATATGGAATTCTAATACTGCATTAAAAAAAGATGAAATCAACCTAATTAAAATTCTTTGCATGGAGAATAATGCAGTCATAGATTATGCAAAAACACTTTGGATGCCGAGTAGATCAGATGAGATTTCAAAAAAGATTAAAAAATTCACACAGAAAAAAGTTCCATTCTTCTTTCAATTTGCCAAAGATAAAGAAGTTAATAAGGTTGAGGAAATTAATCAAAGCACATTAAA
Organism: Fictibacillus nanhaiensis; assembly: GCF_036213205.1. Classification (GTDB taxonomy): domain Bacteria; phylum Bacillota; class Bacilli; order Bacillales; family Fictibacillaceae; genus Fictibacillus; species Fictibacillus nanhaiensis_E. Next base: position 131,322 of record NZ_JARMFC010000006.1, on the reverse strand, counting down.
CCGATTGACAACAGCGATTCCAAACAAGCGAATTAATTTTATTAGTATTGCTGGAAAATTTGACTACAAACAATTAATGAGAAACAAACGACAAAAAACAGATGATGAGTTAAGCCGAAAAATAATACAGTTATACATAGAAGAAGATCATAGCAAATCATGGGAAATTAAAAATCAACTAAACGACAATGACAAAATTAATATGCAAACTGAATTAAAAGTATATAAAGAAATCAGGAAAAAGTTGCTTGAACTTGCAGACAATCCTTTTTACATCTCTGATGTACTTGTGAAATTTCTGTTTAATGAAAAGAACAGTAAACATAAAGATACCTTATGGAGATGTTTCGGAAAAGAGATTGTTAGAAACATAGAAAATAACGTACATGGAATGAAAAAGTGCATGGAATGCGGAACAGAGATTGAAAAAGTAAAAGCAAAAAGATTTTGCGAAAACTGTGCAAAAGAAAACCATAAAAAGTCAAAGCGTGAAAATTGGCATAAAAATAAATCAAGCACTAGACAAAATAAACACATTGAAAATTAAGTGTTTAGCGCAATCATTGATACACCAACGTTTCCGCCATTTTTCAAATATTACCGATAATGGTCTATAAGGGAAAAGGCGAAAACTAACGGCACTTTAAGGGTTATTAGCCTTTTCCCAAAACATTTTAAACAAATTATTTAAAAGGATAAACAAGGAGGATACATAAATGAACAAGAAGGAATTAGTTTCACTTATCGCTACAAAATTGGATGTCACAAAGAAGGATGCAGAGGTTGTTCTTAATGTGGTATCTGAATCAATCGTAGAAGGTTTAGTTGAACATGGTCAAGTTAAGACTGATCTAGGTATTTTTAAAGTAGCTGATAAAGCAGCACGTACAGCTCGCAATCCAAAAACTGGCGAAGAGATTAACGTACCAGCTAAACGTGTTCCTACACTTAAAGTGAGTAAAGCATTTAAAGAAAATTTTTAAACATAAATTATTCAATTAATATATGAACAAAAGGTGTCTCACCGCCATTAAGGGTGAATACTAAAAATTTTGGTAGAGCATCCAAATAAAAGAAAGCTCAATTGTATTCTGTGGTTACGCATGGGAGGATATGTTCCTCCCACCACAACAAAAATCTACCCAAATGAGGTAACTATTATGGATAAACTCGTATGCTTGGACACAAATGTACTATTGGAGAATCCAGAAATTATACATGATTATAGAGTTGTGGTTTTAAGTCACGTTATTCGTGAATTAGAGAAACATAAATTACATATGAATAAAGATTTGGCATATAGAGCTAGACGAGCAACAAGATATTTAAAGCAACATCAGGATAATGTAGTATTTGATTTCATGGACTACCAAGTTCAAGATTTACGTTTAGATGAAAACTATACTGATAATAAAATTATCGAAGCTTGCTTACAGAAGAACTACTCTTTACTTACCTTTGACTTATTACTTGATATTAAAGCAAGAGGATATGGTATTGAAGTTCTTGATGTTGAATCAAAAGGCTATAGTTTTGATGAATACACTGGAGTACATGAAATCTATATATCATCATCTAGTGAAGATCAAGAGTTATTAGCTAGTCTATATGAACTACCAGAAAGAAATGTATTCAACTTATCTCTAAATCAATATCTGTTCATTTGGGATAAAGAGAAACCTACTTATAACGATAATGGCATTCCTAACGGATATGAATTTATTGATAGTTTTAAATTTGATGGTGAGAAATTAATTAAACTAAAGTATAAACCTCTACACAGTAAATTTACTGGAGACAAGGTTAAACCAATTAATAAGAAACAAGAAATGCTTTTTGACCTACTGCAAAACAAAGACATAACAATTAAAGCTTGCATGGGTAAATATGGTGTCGGTAAGGACTACTTGATGATTCAACATGCTCTCGATCTTATTGAAAGTGGAAAAATGGATAAGATTATTTGGGCTAGAAATAATGTTGAGTTAGCTGATGTCCCTACTCTTGGTATTTTACCTGGTGATAAGAATGAAAAGCTTATTGAATTTGCTATGCCACTCGCAGATCATGTTGGTGGGATTGATGGTTTAGAGATGTTACTTAGACAACAGAAGATTGAAATTCAACATTTGGGAAGTCTGCGTGGTCGTGATATCAAAAACTCAATAATTTACGTGACTGAATTTCAAAACAATACCAAGGAACATGCAACATTATTAGTTGGTCGTGTAGGTCTTGGTTCTCAGTTATGGTTAAATGGTGATTTGAAACAGACTGATAAAGATGTTTACAAGAATAATAGTGGACTCAAGGCTTTACAAAAGTTAAAGGGACAGCATCTGTTCGGACTTGTGACACTAGATAAAACTGAACGTAGTGACACTGCTAAATTAGCGGAGTTGTTAGACGAAGAGTAAATTATTTAAAGGAATTTAAGGAGGATTTACAAAAATGGCTAAAAGATTAAAATCTGTGCAGCTAAAAGGTCTTTTCGATATGGGTGTAATGGAAATTGAGGAAGCGACTAAAGATTCAATTAATACATATGACTTAAAAGATCTTTTATCTGAATTTGACGGGAAAACAATAACAATTAGCATCAAAGAAGAAGACGAACTTCCCGTTAAAGATAACGAGTAGGTGATTGAATGACTGATTCTATTCTAAAAAGAAAAGATGGAGAATCTGAATTCGATCATAAAGTTCGCTTGTGTCTGTCTAAATTAAATAAAGAGATTGATTTAGACTGGTCTGAGATCATTGATTATCTTAAACTAAATTGCTCACCTGACCACTTGCGAAAGCTATCTTATGCATACAAGGAAATGACCGAAAACCTACATAATAAACAAGTTGAGAATATTGAAGATGAGGAAATTCTTGATAAACTAACTCAAAAGAAACTTGAACTTCAGATGGAAAGAGTTAAATTATCTTCGACTAAAAATGAAATTAATAAATGGGTTCGTGATCAAGGTCGCTCAGAATTGTTCTACGAGCAGTATTTAGAAATACTTTCTAAACGCAATCTTCCAGAAGTTCCAAATTATAAGATTTCGTATAATGTGACTGATAGCGATTGGGTTTTAAACTTTGCAGATATTCATTATGGTAAGGAACTTAAGATATTTGGACTTGAAGATGAACTTCTTGCTGAGTACAATGTAGAAATTTTTGAAAATCGTATGTGGGATTTACTTAATCAAGTACTACATAAAGTAGAAAAAGAAAACATTAAACATTTAAATGTCTTCAATCTAGCAGATAGTATTGATGGAATTCTTAGAATGTCAGCTTTACAATCACTTCAATTGGGAATTATGGACTCTCAAATGGGATTTGCAGACTTCATGGTTGTGTGGCTAAATGAATTATCTAAACATGTTTATGTAGATTATTATTCTACTCAAGGTAATCATGATGAAATTCGTCCACTAGGATCAAGCAAAGGTGACTTCCCTAATGAGAATGTAGCTAGGATTATCAATTGGCATTTGGAGAGTATGTTAGAAAAGAATCCAAACATAACTATACATAAAAATAAACCACTTGTTTATGTGGATATTGTAGGTACTAAAGTATTAGCTACACATGGTCAAGATGAGAAGAATCTTCAAAATTCAATCCGAGATTACACTACTACATATAATAAGAAAATACATATGCTACTAACTGGTCATTTACATAATACTCACACTAAGACAGTTGGAATGGATGGAATGCAAAATATTGAGTTCTATCAACACCCTTCCATCTGCGGAATTGATGATTATAGTATGAAATTGAAGAAGACTGCCCCTGCTGGTGCTACAATGATGAAAATTGTTCGTGGTCTAGGGAGAACAGAAACTTTTGATTTTAAATTAAAGTAAAGGTCGTGCTTAATGCAACCATTAGATCTAAAAAATGAGGAAGTATGCTGTCTACCTGTCACATGATTCATGATATGGCTACAGATATAGTTAGTTCGGATTCTTTTGATGACATTATTGGTATCCTTCAAGCTCTACATGATATCGCTTTTGAAAACGGGCAACGTGAATCCTTAATTCAAGATATTGAACTTAAGATGAGCATATAGATGATATGGATGGACATTGTGATTGTGAAGAAGATTGCGGAGATTGTGAATTATAAAAGTTTATTTTAAGTAAATTATTTAATTATAGGTATGATGGGTAACAAACTCATCCGATGCCACACTTAAGAGGAGTGTGGATACTTTGAAAGAGATTAGTTTTGATAAACAGTATATGGAAATTATTCAAGAATTACCGAACTCGATTGAAGAATACCAAAATTGGCTAGGTCTAAAAGAACGTAAGATATACCTAAATAGTGAAGTAGATTTAAGTATCATTAATAAAGCTGTTTATTGGATTCTGAGATGGAATGATGAAGATAAAGGCAAAAGTCCAGATGAAAAACAAGAAATCACTATCTACATCTCATCAAATGGTGGATGCGTGGTGTCAGGTCTTGCATTGATTGATGCAATTAAATCGTCAGAGACAAAGGTAGTCACTGTTGGAATTGGAGTTTGTGCTTCAATGGGAGCTTTATTGCTAATTGGCGGTCATGAGAGAAAATGTTATGAAAATACTACAATTCTTCTTCATGATGGAAGTTTACAACTTTCCTCAAGTTCAAAGAAAGCTAAACAGACAATGGCTTATTATGATGGTTTAGATGAGAGGCTGAATAAATTCATTCTAGATAATACGAAAATTAGTGCTGAACTCTACAAAGAAAAAGAAGACGAGGAATGGTATCTCTTTGGAGATCAGGCACTAGAGCTGGGCATTGTGGACAGTCTTATTGAATAAGGTGAGCAAATGAATTCTAAAATTATAATCAAGCCTTCTATAGCAAGAACACTTTTACATAAAGGTAATAAAATAATTGACATAAAGCCAAACAGATTAAAGCCAAATGAATCAGTATTTGTATTCGAAAGCACAGAAAAACTTAAAAATGATTTGACTGCTATTACTTTTAAATAGCAGTCTTTTTGTTTTAAAAAACTCGTATAAAAAGGTGGATAAAAAATTGTCTAAATCATTTGTGTATCAAGAGGTATTAAATTTTGTAGAGTCAAAAGGTTGTTCACTGATCACACCATTTGAAGAATTTAAAAATAAAAGTGAAACAATAAGTATTAAAAGCAAGTGCTGTGATGAAGGAATAATTAAAACAAGATTTAATGACTTTTTAAAAAGAAAATACTATTGCTGTAAAAATTGTATAAAAGAGTGGCAAAGAAAAGAAATTTACGGAGCCTTCAAATTATTTGTTGAAATTGATAGCAATAGTGGATGTGTACTTATATCATCTCTGGAAAACTATAAAAATAGTACAAGTAAATTGTTATTAAGATGTCACTGCGGTAACGAATTTTCAACTACAAGCTCAATGTTTACACACTCAAACAAAAGACAGTGTAATGATTGTGGTTATATTAATAGAGGGCAAGCTACAAAAATTCCATATGTAGAAGTAGAAGAATATTTATTAAAATTCAACTGTAGATTACTAACTAGCTTTGAAAATTATAAAAATGCATCGCAAAAATTAGACATCGAATGCTCTTGCGGAAACCCTTTTGAAAATACATTTTCATTATTTAAATACGGAAAAACTAGAAGATGTAACGAATGCTACAGAAAAGAACTTTCTGAAAGAAAGACTATACCCTACTTCGATATAAAGGATTATGTTGAAAACATAAGTGAATCTAATTGTAAAATAATTACTCCAGAAGACGAATATATAAATTCTAGACTAAACATAGATTTTCAATGCGGTTGTGGAGAATTATTCAAAACTAGTTTTCATGAGTTTAAGTCTGGTGGAAAGCGTCAATGTAATGAATGTGGCAAAGGACTACTTAAAGTGGCTGATTTTATTAACATTTTTAGTAATCAAGAAGAAGTTGAGCATTGTAAATTAATAGAATTTGAAAGTCAAGAAGGGTATATTCACGCTAGGCATATCCTTACCCTACAATGTCAATGTGGAGAATATTTTCAGACTCCTAGATACCACTTCCTTAGAAATAAAAAGAAATGTGATATATGCTCATCTTCAATTTCAATGGGCGAGCTGAGAATTAAGAAGTTTTTAGACAGTGAAAATATTGTACATGAAAGAGAGTACAGTTTCAGTGACTGTAGGGGTATTCGTAAACCATTACCTTTTGACTTTGTGCTAATGCAATCTAATGAAGTACATACGATTATTGAATATGATGGAAGACAACATTTTAACCCTTCAAATTTCGGAGGCTGTTCCGATGAATCTGCAATGCTGTCTTTCCAAGACTTAAAAAGAAATGATCAAATCAAAAATGAATATTGTGAGAAAAATAATATTAAGCTTATCCGCATTCCCTATTGGGACTTTGATAACATAGAAGAAATTTTAATTAAAGAACTTTTTTAAACAAATTATTCAATTATAAAATAAATCTAACCCTAATTTTATTAAGAACTTTCACTCAACACATCTCCCCTGCTCTACTTGAAGAGATGTGTTGGAATGAGAGTTTTTTATTTTTTTCAAAGGAAAACAAGGTGGTGGTTACAATGGAAGGAAAAAAAAGTAAATGTGCTTGTTGCGGAAATTTAAAATCTCCAGGAGATTTTTATTATTCTAGCTCACCGTTTCACAAATTAACTGGAAAACTTCACGCATGTAAACAGTGTATTTGGGATCAAGTTGGTGACAACTATAATGACTTAGGTCTGGTGAAAACCACATTAAGAAGATTAGATAAGCCATTTATTCTTCACTTGTGGCAATCATCTATTTCAGAAGCAGAAAAAGCAAACAAAAATATATTTAAAATATATATGAAAAATTTAGGATTACGTCAAAATAGAGATTTGACTTGGGAAGAAAGCGAAACTCCTTCTGAAAAAGTAGTTGATCTTAAAGAAGATGATTCATACCAAACAACCTCAAATTCCCCATCAACAAATGATGAGTTAAAGAAAAAATGGGGCTCATCTAATTTATCCGGTGATGATATTGAATATCTTGAGAACTTTTACAAAGAGTATTCTCATAATTATGCAACAGACACACCTGTTCAAATTAACTTGTATCGCAACATTGCTAAAGTTCATTTACAAGCTGAGAAAGAGTTGTCTTCAGGTAATATAAAAGTATTTAAAGATTTAATGGAGCTATCTTCAAAATTACATAATGACGGAAATATAAAACCAATTCAATCAACTGGTGCGAATGACGATAAAGGTTTGTCTGCATATGGGCTTTGGATTAAAACTATAGAAAATGATGAGCCTTGTGAGTTTTTTGAAAATAAACCAATATATCAAGACTACGATAAATTTCAAGAATATATTGATAAATGGTTTGTTCGTCCGTTTAAAAACATTTTTAACATTTCAAAAGACTTTAATGTTAAGGATGACAACTAATGGCTGGAATAAAAAACTATGAAGTTGGACGTAATAAAAACTCAAAAGGTCAAAACTATTTAGATAAGGTTAAAAGTGTTGATAAAACAAAAGACAATTTATCAAAAAGCGATAATATGCGAACTCAAATTAAGAAATGGACTACTTTTTATAGGCTGAATTTACATAGATTTATAGAACATTATTTCGGCATCGAATTATTTTTCTTTCAAAAATTATTACTTTTCTTTATGAATCTCAATACTTTTTTCATGTTAATCGCAGCTCGTGGACTTTCAAAATCCTTCATGATTGCGATTTTTGCATGTTCAAGGTGCGTACTATATCCTAACACAAAGGTAATAATTGCAAGTGGCGTTAAAAAACAAGGAAAATTAATAATTACTGAAAAAATTGAAAAAGAATTGATGCAATATCCAAATCTAGCTAGAGAAATAAAACAGATAAAAAGTTCATCAAATGATGCTTCAGTAATTTTTCATAATGGATCAACAATTGAAGCGGTAACTTCTAGTGAAAACTCAAGGGGGTATCGCGGAAACATCCTAATTTTGGAAGAATTTCGGATGATTGATGAAAATATCCTTAATACGGTACTGAAACCTTTTCTAAACGTATTTAGGCAGCCTCCATATTTAAAGAAAGAAGAATACAGTCATTTAACTGAAGAAAATATTGAGGTATATATTTCATCAGCTTGGTACACTTCGCATTGGATGTGGAAATCCATGCAGAATGCAAGAGATATGATGTTAAAAGGAAAAGATACTTTTGTATTTTCATTGGACTACTTAACTTCAATTCATCATGGGCTATTGAGTAAAAAAAGAATTCAGAAAGAAAGAGACAGTTCTGATTTTGATGAAATCGGCTTTATGATGGAATATGAAAATTTAATGTACGGTCAGAACTCTAACGCACTATTTAAGTTAGAAGATATAACTAAGAATAGAAAATTAAAGAATCCTTTTTACCCCATTTCTAATGAAGACTATTCTGTGAAAAAGAATAAGAAAAAAGAAAAACTTAGAGATGGTGAAATTAGAGTGATTGGCGTTGACGTTGCCTTAATGGGTGGAAACACTAATGATGCGACTGTAATGACTTGCTTGAGATTAATTCCTAATGGCGACAAGTACTTAAGAAAAGTTGCCTATATTGAAACTATTGAAGGTAGCCACACAGATGATCAAGCAATAAGAATCAAGCAATTGTTTGAAGATTTTCAAGCAAGCTATATAGCACTTGACTGTCACGGAAATGGAATGTCTATATATGACGCACTTGTCAAAGTACTTTATGACGAGCAAAGAGATGTAGAATATGAGGCTTGGTGCTCATTAAACGATGACGAAATGAGAAAAAGAGCGAAGTCGCCTAACCCATTACCAGTTGTGTTTTCAATAAAAGCTGGAAACAGACTGAACCATGAAATAGCAACTTCTTTAAGGGTTAATCTCCAAAGTTCAAATATTGAACTATTAATAAGTGAGATTGAAGCTAAAGATTTTTTATCTGATAAAAAACATTATCAGTCTGCTGGTGTTGAAGGTAGAGTTCAGTATGAGTTGCCTTATTTACAAACAACCTTAATGGTTAATGAGTTAGTTAACTTAGACCATGAAATTGTAGGCGGATTTATTAAAATCAAAGAGAAATCTGGAAAGAGAAAAGATAGGTACAGCTCATTGAGTTTTGCGAATTACCTTGCAAAAGTCTTAGAGGGTGAAAATCTACAATCTGAGGATAACTTTGATGAAGATGATGACTTCATCTATTTTTAATGTGTAAACTATTCAATAATTATTTCACTCACTCTACAAGGAGGTGAACCAATGACAGAAATTAATAAGATTGATATTGAATCTGAAGAATACAAAACTATGCTTAATGATTATCAAACATATGCATCCACCTTTGCAAGTGGATTTGTAACAAAGTTATTCTCTCAAGGAATCATTAATGAAGTAGATGCAGAAAAATTAAAAAAATATTTCGCAAATCCCGATCAATTTCAGAAAGAAATTGAAGATTTAGCACAGTATTTTTATATTTCTTCTGCTGAAATTCATCAGCTATATGAATTGATTGAAGCATTACCTACTTTAAACTATAAGATTGACTCTTTTGAAAAAGATAAAAAACAAGACAAGTTTAACAGTATGGTAAATAAAGCTTTACACAAAGTCAAGCATAAACGGTTGACTAGAGATTTGCTTAAGCAGACTTCTACAGCAGGAACATTAGTAGGTATATGGTTGGGTTCTAAGTCTAACCCCTACCCTTACATATTCGATGATATTTCACACATCTTCCCTGCTCATAGAAAAAATGGAGAATGGCAGTGTGTAATTGATATGAATTGGTTTAAAGGTATGTCAGATTCTTATCGTAAAGCACAATTAGAGAATTTATCTCCATATGTTTCACAAAAAGACTATGACGCATTTCTGCAAGATACAGAAGGCAAAAAACACATATATCTTCCACAAGATAGAACGTTTGTATTGCAGACTGGAAAGCTTAAGCGTAATCAAGGTTTGGGAACATCTTGGGTTACTCCTGGTCTATACGATGTTTTGCACAAGAAGAAACTTAAAGATGTTGAGAGTTCCATTGCCAATAAGATTATTAATGCTGTTGCAGTTTTAACCATTGGTCACATTGGTACAAACGAAAAGAATAATGATTATGCAAATATGAAACTACCAAAAGGCGTTAAGCAAAAGGTTCATAGTGGAGTTAAATCAGCGTTAGAGAAGAATCAAGCTAACGGAGTAACGGTTGTAGCAGTACCTGATTTCGCTAAATTGGAATTTCCAGATGTTAAATCTGATGGTCTTGACGGTAAGAAGTTTGAACATATCAATGGAGATATTCAATCTGCATATGGTTTGTCTGGTTCAATATTAAATGGATCTGGTGGTAACTTCGCTGCAAGTAAAATGAACTTAGACACTTTATATAAACGTATTGGGGTACTACTTGAGGATATTGAACAAGAAGTGTATCAGAAACTTATTAATATCATTCTTCCTGCAAGCCAAAGAGATAATTCCTATATTGTTTATGATAAAGAAACTCCATTAACCCTTAAAGAGAAAGTGGACATTTTATCAAAGATGAATGACAAAGGGTGGTCAACTAAACATATCGTTGATATGCTACCAGGAATTTCTTGGGAATCTTATCTTGAGCAAACTCTTCATGAAACTGAAGTGCTTCAACTACAATCCAAGATTACTCCTTATAAGAGCACACACACCACTTCAAATGAAGACTCTGGTAGACCTCCAGAAGATGACTCACTGAATGATAATACTCAAAAATCTAAAGACTCAAACGGTAACAACACTCCTTCATAAAAATAAATCATCTTATCCTTTAAAGGAGGTGAGAAATGAACTTGGATAAAACAAACAAAAAATTACTATGCCAACTTCAACTTAATGAAATTAAGCAAAGTGTTGATCCTACAGCAATTCCATGTACATTCATAATTCTTGATTTTGAAAAGTCTTGGAATAACGCAATAGTCACCAAAGATGTAGCACTGGAATTTGCTCCTACAATTAATAATAAGCCTATTGTTGCTAAATATCATAGAGTAGATGAAGCGAATACAAAGACAGATGCTTTTGGAGGTCACGAACTTACACTAGCAGAAAATAAACATGGCAATCTTGCTTTTGAAATGGATACTGTTCCGATTGGAACCTTTACTTCAGAAGGGTACATAATTGAAATTGGTGAAGGTGAAGAAAAAAGAGAAGTATTAGCAGCAGATGCTATTTTGTGGAAATCGAGATTCAGTGACGCTTGTGATCTTTTACTTGAATGGTACTCAAGAGGAATAAACATTAACACTAGTTGCGAATTTTTGTATTCAAACTTTACAGTTGAAGATGGTATTGAGTACATACGCTCCCCTATTTACTTTGAAGGTCATGCTGTTCTTAATTCGGAAGAACGTGGAGAGCATGAAGTTGTATTACCTGCTTATGACTCATCTAAATTACTAAGTTTTAATGAATTAAACAAATTTAATAAATTGGTTGCACAAGCAGTAAATCAGAAAAAGGAGGCGGAAACTATGCCTGATATGTTTAAAAAGGTATTTGAACTTTCTCACTCCGATATTCGTTCAAAATTATATCAAGCACTTGATGCTCAATTAGGAGAAGGATATTGGACTTGGATTATTGATAGTTTTGATGATAGATTCATCGTTTCTATTGAATCTGAAGAGGAATATAAGCAATACCAATATAATTACGTGAAAAATGAAGATGATACTGTAGCTATCGACTTCGATTCTAAAGTTGAAGTTGTGGAAGAAAGAAAATGGGTTGCACTTGAAAAAACTCAAGAACTTCAAAGTGAATTAAACTCTGCTAAAGAAGAACTTGAAACAACTAAGACTCAACTAAATGAGGCTAACACTTCACTTGAGACATTGAAAACTGAGAAAGCTTATGTTGAAGTTAAGTTTGGCGAAGCTACTGAAACTATTACTTCACTTAATAGTAAAGTAGAAGAATTAACGCCATTTAAAGAACAGGTTGAAAAAGAACAACTTGAAAAAGCTTTAAATGAAAAATCAGAGATTTATAAAGCTAAGTTTGAAGCAGTTAACGCTGTGTCTGAGTTTGAAAGTGAAGAAGTTCAAGACCTAATCAAACTTTCATTAAATGAAAGTGAAGAAGGTAAAAATGCAATCTTCCAATTAAATTCAAAGCTAGTTGATCTAGTTGTTTTACCGAAGAAAGAAGATTCGACTATCCGAGAAACTGCAAGTAAGAGAGAGAACTTAATTCCTACTTCAGATTCATTTGAAAGTCGTTATTCATTATAAGTATAAATTAAACAATTATAGGAGGAAATAAATAATGGCTACTCGTCAACAAATCGCTTTACAAACTAAAGGAAACAGAGAAGTTGGTAACTTAAATAACCTGAAAATCAAAACTGTAAATCACGGTGCAATTGTAACTGGTGCAGATATTGATCAGTTCACTCTTGGTGAGCTTGGATTCGATGCGAACGGTGAACGTACTGTTAAGCAACTTGCTGCAAAAGGAAACAAAGCTTATCTTGTAGCTGCTCCAGAAGCACGTTACATGGGTGAAGAACTTGTTGATTTCTACAATGCTGTTGGAGAAAGAGTTCGTGTGGTAATTCTTGAGCCAGGTTACACTCGTTTTGACACTTCTGCATTCACACTTAACGCTGGTGTTTCTGCTGTTGCAAACGGTCTTGTAGCTCACTTTGATGTTGCATCTAAAAAGTACATTGTTTCTGCTGCTGGTACACCACATGCAGATTATGCTACATCTTCTGCTCAATTCGTAGTAGTTTCTGATGAAAAAGACATGGACTACTCTCTAGGAAAAGCTACTATTCGTTTAGAAGTTTCAAAAGCTTAATTTAAAAACAAATTATTTAATTATATTATTAGGAGGATTTTATATAATGGCACTAGATACTCAAAAATTAAAAGGTCTTTTCTCTCGTGTAGTAAACGGGAAAACTGAAGGTAACGACATTCAAGATATCACAGAATTCGCAAAGCGTGTATTCGGAAATGGTGACGCTACTCCAGATCCATCTATGCTTCACCAATTTAACACACTTGTTGTACAACAGGCTGATCAACTAGCGAAACCAATGGTATCTGATATGGTTGGACTTCTTGCTAACTACAAGCAAGCTCAACGTGATCAAATCGTGAAGTATGAAATTCCACAAAAGAACAAAGCTAAAGTTCGTTGGTCTGCTAACGGTTCTGGAGTTGACTTGGTTCGTGTTGAAAACAAGAAATCAGAAGTAGCTGTACCTAAGACTTTCTCTACTGGTTTCTACTACGAGCCATTTGGTATGGTTCAAGATGCTGAAGCAAGCATTAAAGCTTTAGTTGATGATATTGCTAATGCAAAGTTACGCCTATACTTCAATGAAATTGCTAAACTTATTGACGCTGCTGTTTCTGCTGGTGAAATCCCATCTAAGAATGTTCTTGGTGGTAACAACCTTACTCTAGCTCAATACAACAAAGTTGCTTCTACTCTTTCACGTGTAGCTGGTGGTCGCCCTGTATTCGTAGCTGATACTCTTCTTGTAGATTACTTTGCTCAACAACAAGCTAATGCTGCTAACAAAGAGCTTTTAACAGATCGTATTCGTGAGGACTTAGTTCGTGAGTTAAACGTATCTGAAATTGGTCGTACTGATGCTATGAACCTTGTGAATCCATTCATCACTGAAAAGAACGACAAAACAGAACTTCCAGTAAACATTGGTTACATGATTGCTGGTTCTGCTGCACAAAAACCATTCGTTGTAACTGAGTTTGGTTCTCTTCGTCAAATGACTGAAATGGATATGGAAGATGAGCGTATCAAAATGAAGCTTACTCAAGATGCTGATATCCAACTTATCTTCGGTCAAGCAATTGCTAAAATCAAAGAAGACGCTGCTGTAGCACTTTAATATTTAATCTTGGAGGAGTAGATTTTTACTCCTCTTTTTTTAATTTAACTTAGGATAATTAGGAGGAATTTAACATGTCAGAAATCAAAATTGCACGATATCGTACATCACCATATATCGTTAACTTTATTACGAACGGTGGCACTAAAGTATATTCTTGGTCAGGTAGCAAAGGTAAAAAAGTTGACATTAAACCTATTCCGCAAGAAGTTGTAGAATGGTTAACAATGAACAGCGTTTGTTTTCGAGACGGTGAACTAGCAATTATTGAAGAGAATAAAGAAGCTAAAGAAATAGTTGAGAATATTGACGACCTTGAAGAATACCGAAACAATACTCATTCCACTGAAGAAGCTATCAAAATTCTTGAAGGCAATGTCAACAAAATGAAAGCCGAATTAAAGAAAATTACCAATAAAGACGAAAAGAAATTTTTCATTGACACTGCAAAAGAAATTAAACTAGACAGCAATGCTAAATTAACTTTCCTTGCAGACTGGTTTGGCATTAAAAAAGACATCCTTTTTGATGAAGTATAAGAGGTGAATTCAAATGACTTCTTATGATGAAATTTGGGAGTCATTTCTCAATAACTGTAAGGCATCTGATATTGATATTCCGCAACTTCCCGAAAAGATATATGAAGCTATTCATAACGCTATAAGACACTTCAATAATCGTTTACGTGAAGAAATGAAATGGGATGATCAGGCTGAAACAGTAGATAGAGTAATGACAAATGATCACTTACTTATCCTTTCGCACTATATTAGATATTTCTTTCTTGTGAATCAAAAAACTTACTTTCAAAGCCTATTCCAGCCATTTATGAAAGATGTAGGGGTTAAAAACTTTTCAAGTCAGTTGAAGTCTATAGAATCCTCTATTTATGAAGAACAAAAGATGATTGATCGAATTATCATGAATTCGGAGGAGGATTATCTATGAGTCAACTGTTAGTAAAAGTATCTGATTCTCACGACCAAAATTCTTATGAATCTTTGGAAAGCTACTGCAAAAGACTTGGAAAAAGAAATAATTCCTTACTTTACAAGCTTGAGAACTATTTGGGTAAAAAGTTAATGTCTGATGATGAGCTTATTGAGATTAGAGACTTGGTGCTTACTATGAGTGCTGACATCTCTAAATTATCAACTTTAATAGTAGTTGGTGATGAAGATGAAGGATTATAGTAATTATCACAATGTCTCAATTAATGACAAGATTGCTCATGATGGGAAGTTGATTTTTGAATATGGTTTAGATGGTTTTGAGGGCTATACCGTTCAAATGGATGGCACTGATAAAAAAGTCTTAATCTACAATAGCTTTTCTGATAAACAAGGAACTACTAAGCACGTTATTGGTCAGATTGCAGATATTGAAAGAGGAAAAACTCTTTTAGTTAATGATGACTATTGGATTATTATCAGTAAACCTGATGATAACAAGATTTATCGTAAAGCATCCATAAGACTCTGCAACTCAAAGTTTCCTTTACCTGGTGGTACAGAAGTTAAAACTAAAATCGGTAATGATCCAAGAACAGGAAGACCAGTCTATGAAACCGTAATATCGCCCCCTACCCTACTACCTTGTATTGTTGAATCAACTATTTATCTCCCTAACGACAGTCAATCTATTCAGTTACCAAATGGAAAGATACTTGTTACCATTCCATACACAGTGAATGATGCGATTGCTGAAAATAAGGAATTTGAGATGTATGGTGAACAATATCAAATTGTAGGTATAGATAGAAGTCAGTCGGTTGAAGGTGTAGGTTTGATGATTTTACATTGTGAAAGGGAGGTTTCTGATGAGTGAAGCAACTAAGTTTAAAAAGTACACATTAGATATTTCCAATCGTTTTTACAATGATGAGATCATTTTAAGACTACTCCATTATAAGCCTAAGAACAGACTAGACGATCCTCTAGATCCGAGTAAAAATGATATTTTATCTAAGGATGAGGATGAAAAATGGGACATTATAGATGCTCATATTATGACTGCCCCTAAGATATCCGATTTAGAAAAGAAAGCTATGTGTAGGTTGTTTATCTATCCTGGCGTAAGAAGACCGACCGATAAGAACTTTCTATTTGCTAATCAACAATTCAACTTTGATGTTCTTACCCATTCTGATTTTCAGAATATGGATTTAAGAAATGAGTGGATATGTGAACGAGTAAATGAATTAGTTTTTGGTCAAAGAATAGCAGGATTAGGTCAGGTACTATTTAAAGGTGGTCAACCTATCAATGCTCCAAAAGATTATCAAGGCTATCGCTTAGTTTATGAGTTTGCTAGTGAGAATTATTAGGTGATGAGTTATGGTGGAATCTGATATTCAGTTGAAACTTTTGGCAGGATTACCTATCAGTATTGATGGACTTGGACAGTTGAGACAATTGCCCCTCAAAGAAATAGTGAATATGGATGAGAGCGTTTATAATCAACATTTATCCGTTCTTCTTTTCGACAAAACGAATATTGAACAATTACAAGACCAAGATGCATCTAATTATGAAATGTTGATAGCTGTAAGTTATCAAGATATTAATTTTAGAGAAATGTTCATCAAGGGTTTGGAGTTGTTCTTTAATGAGAAAGCTAATTTCTTCTTTAATGAGAATTATGCTTTTTTTTATTTGGGTGAAATTGACGAGGAACGAGTTTTGAGTGCTGAAAGACTTGAAACCATGCAGAAACTATTAAAGAAGATAAATAATCTTCAAGAAAAGAAAGAGGAAGAAGCGTACAACCCAGGAAATGAAATGGCACGTAAATTTATTGAAAAGTTAAAAAAGATTAAAGCTGAAGCACCTAAGAAGAAAGAGTCTATTAACTTACATAGCTTAGTGTCTGGGTTAGCGTGGAAGTCTCATTCGATAAATATTAACTCAATTTGGGATTTAACTATTTATCAAATTTATGATGGTTTTTCTAGAACGCAAAGCATTGAGAATTATGACAATGTAATGCGTGGCATTTATGCAGGAACTATCAATGGTAAGGATATTGATTTGTCCAAAATCAATTGGGCAAATATTATCAAAATAAATTAAACAACATTCTGAAAGGATGATATATCAATGGCAACACCTAATCGTTGGGCGATCAAGGAATGTGGGGAAGCTTCATTTTTCGACCTCACTTCTGGTAAAGCAATTGTAACACTTCGTACTTTAAAAACTTCAGGAGTAGAAACTACTGGAGAAACTGTATACGCTCGTGGTTAACTCGTTAGCCGTCCTATTTGGTAACAATTAGGATTATGAGTGCGGAAGAAATCGGGAACTCTGAGATGGGAATCCGAGTGGAAGGCTGCAAATAATATTGTAGTCACACGCAACGCATAGGAGATGAACCTACGGTAGTAGAATATAATTCTCCCACGAGTCCGCACCATCCTATTAATAGGATGAAAAGGTATGCTGAACTATACTGAAATGAAAGTATAGAACATAGGGATAAAAAGCCTTATGGATAACATGATTTGGGACGAGGAAACTCTAAGTTAGTAGGTTTCTCTACTAACCGTGAAGCAAAAATTACACTTCAAGATGCGATCAACTTATCAAAGGTCGCCTAAAGTAGAAATACTTTAGATAGTCATTGCGGAATTAAGCAGGGACGCTGAGATGCCAACCTGAACCGAAGGCTAGTCTTAGATTAGTCAGGGGCAACGCATAGAAGGTGAAAAGATATAATCCTTCCACGAGTCCGCAACACCTTAGCAAGTTAAGTTGAAGGTGAAAACGTATGCTGAACTAGCAGGAATTGAACTGTTAGAACTAGAGGATAAAAAACCTCTAGGATAACAAAATGTTTTGATAACAAAGCAATCGCAATGTTAACTGGTAACAACCTTGTAGAAGGCGTGAAAAAAGTTGATCGTAACGAAGTTGGAATTGTTACATCAAGCAAAATCACTCTTAGTAAAACTCCTCAAGGTGCTTTAGTATCTGTATTTAAGTTGAATGCAGATGGAACAAATGGAGAAGAGTTTACTCTTGGTACTCCTGCAACAAATGCTAAAGAATATTCAATTGTTGGTAAAGAACTAACTGTACATTCTGGCGTAGCTAATGGAACTCAATTCCGTGTTTACTATCAAGTGAATACAGCAATTGATGCTAAAACAATTAAAGTAACGAGTACATCTTTCGGAAAATCATTCCGTGTAGTTCTTGATGTATTAGTAACTGACGAGTTTACTAAAGCTCAATATTTCGGTCAACTTCGTATTCCAAATGCTAAGTTCGAGGACAACTTCAACCTTTCCTAAAACTTTGGGCTTTATGATAGAAATATCATATCGAAATCACCTTAATTCAAGGAAACTCCAAACAGATTATGCTGTGGACAATCTTGAGCCAAGCCGAGAAATCGGAAGGTGCAACGACTAGGCGTAAGCCGTACACTACAAGCGATGGGTAGTGGAAATGGGTGAAATCTAAACAGGTAATGCTGAAGATTTTGATATAGTCTCGTCTTTATGGAAACATAAAGCAGCTAGAAATAGCGGTATAGGTTTAGCGAGCCTGTATGAAGAAACGTTAGTGCGGATGGAGATCCTGCGGTACTTGACATGAACATGGAAATCTTGAAAGCTTCAACTTCAGATGACATGTGGGAACTAGTAGTATATAGTGATAGCGATATCGTTTAATTAGTAAATTATTTAATAATTATGAGGTTAGAGATTAAACCCTAGCCTCTCCCCTTTTAAAGAGGTGAAATAAATGAAGCAAAATAAATATAGTAAGTCTCTAGATATTCAAGTTGAGAAAAAAACTGAAGTGAAGACTTCCAAAGAAATCGAACTTCAAATTGATGATGTCGAACATGATGCTGTAATTGTAAACATTGGTGGCTGGAGAGTTCGAGCATATTTTGATGAATCTCTGTCAAAAGATGATAAAGAGAATCTTTCTCACGGGAAAATATTAGTCCGCTATTTTGGAGATTTAGAAGATATACATTCAGTAAAATTATTACCATTAAAGTAAAATTTTTCAATGTAAATGATTGACTTAAGTGAATTATTCAAGTAAGATGAAATTGGATAGGTTAGGAAGTCATGAGCCAAACCGATAAGAGGGGTCTATCCCACCTCTCTTCCAATTTAATTTAAAAGGGTAAATTATACACTAGGGATGGTGTTAGTTATGTTATTGACAAAAGAAGTTGAAACTAGTTGGAATCCAACTACAAGAAAACATTATGAAACTCTTGGATATAAGTTTACAAAATTCCGAGAGAAATTTATTGTGAAAGTTGAAGATTTGTTTCCTAAAAGCAACATAAAGATAGAATTAGAATGTGATTATTGCAATAAAAAAATTCCAAGGTCTTATAATGAATACAACGATAGAAAGTCTGAACTACTTAATAAGGACGCTTGTAAAAAATGCACACAAGCTAAAACTACCGAACTAAATATAATAAAACAAAATCTTGGATTGTTAACGAAGGAAGATAAAGGATACTGGAATTTTAAACAAAATAGACAAAATGAACTTAGACTGTTTATTGACAATAATGGTACAATTGACCATCTTGCAGAAAAAGACAGAACTCTATATGATGCCATATGGAAATATGACGGTTCAGTTAATAAACTTTTGAGTGAAATGAACATCAACTGGAATGAGGTTTGTTCAGTCAATTTTAATAATCATTATAAAAACTTTGAAAATGTTAAAACGGAAATAAATAGTTTTATAAATACTTACAAAAGATTTCCGCATAAAAAAGAAATCATTAAAGAACTAGGAATTCAGCAGAGAGATATTGATTATCATGGCGGAATATACGAATTAAAACGAAAGTTAAATTATTTAGACGACAAAGATTTAGTGGATGATAACGGCTTTCTAAATGGTTCACGATTGGAATATCTTGTTGCCCAATATTTAATTCATAACGAGATCCCATATAAACGTGAACAAAGACCTTTTCCTAAAAATGAAGGATACTATAGGTCTGATTTTTGTATTGAAAGTGTCGATGGAAAAGTATTTCACGTTGAACTTTGGGGATTCAGAGAAAATGATGTTAGTGGAATAGGTAAACGATATGGAGAAATTAAGCAGCGAAAATTAAAACTTTACCAAAAATATAATTTAAACTTAATATCTCTTAACTACAGCGATATGTATCATAAAAATCTTGATGGCATACAAAATTATTTGATCAATTCGTTGAGTGTTTTAAAAGGATACAATTTTAAAATTATAGAAAACGAATTTTTAGTAACTCCATCTCAATTAACAGATGAAGGAATTTTAAATGAAATTATGAAATACAGTGAGGATGAAGACTACCTCCCAACTCAATTAATATTAAGTGAATTAGGATTGAACCACTTTTCCATTGAAATAAGAAGAAGACATAAGACTTATTTGGCTTTTGCTAAAAAATTCAATAAAAAACTTGTGGCTAGATCATATGAATGGAATGAAGAATTAATTTTTAGTAAATTGTTTGAAATAGTAAGTGATAGGCAATTACCGATTAACAAAAAAGTATTAAAAGAGTTAGGACTTCAAGGTTTAGCAAGTTCATTAAGAAAGTTGACGGGAAGCCAAAGTTTAATTCCAGTAAAGTTAAATTTCTATATTAAATATTTGAAGAATAATCATTTCATCCATAATGAAGATGTTGCTTATCTTCAAAATATCAAGTTAAATAAGGGAATTAATATTATGAATGTTGTAACGCCTGACCAACAAGAACTAGCTAAACAAATTCTAGATAAATATGAACAACTCAACTCCCAAGCAATTTAACTCAGTATCAACTCCGATGTGCAGGAAGTTGAAACAATACTTTCTATAATAAGGTTCGATCATTATGCACAGATGATTGAGCCTTATTTTTTTTACTCTTATAAAGGAATCTAAGGAGGAATTATTAATGACAAAGAAACAATTAAAACCTAAATCAACTCTTACACTTGCTAAGATTAATAAAGAAACAAAAAGCTTTTCTGAAACGCATCTATTTGAATTTTCCAATGGTGAAACTTTAAACATAAATATTCGATTTAAACCTTCTGCAATTGAAGATATGCTTGAGGAATATGGTCAACACATGAATACTTTCGAGGATCATATGAGTGAAATGACTGAAACTAAAAAACAAAAATTCCAAGTGTATTTCCTTCATTTTCTCGTAATCAAACACTTTACAGACCTCAAAAAGTCAATCACTGACGACTCCTCAAAAATACTAGATCAATTTAATGCAATTATTGACACAATCTATTTTCAAGAATTAATTGACAACGGTTTCTTAACAGAAGAAATCAATAAGGTATGGGAAAAAGCATCTAAGTTAACTGCTGCGTATTCCTTCATGAACAATTTAGAACACAAATTCCAAAAGCATGTGCAGAACTTAGAATTAGAAAATAAAGATGTCCTTGAAAAGTTTGGTAAAGACAAACAAGTACCTGAAATGTAAATTGGAGTTGTTGAATAATGGCAGCTAAAAATATGAAAGAGCTTGAAGCTTTAATCAATAAAAAAATACGTCAAGCATTGGAAACTGAAGTTTCTAAAACAGCGAGGAACTCACTTAAAGAACACATTGTTGATGACGTTTATGAAGCTTATACCCCTCAGACATACGATAGAACGGGTGGTTTACTGCAAGATAGAAACATAGATACTCATATGGAAAACGACAATACATTGAGTGTTAGATCAACACGTGAAGAAGATGGTCGAGATATCGCTTCAATCATCGAGTATGGAAAAGGTTATTCTTACGATGGTTTAGATGAACGCATAGGAGCAAGACCGTTTCATGAAGAAGTAGCGAAAGAATTGGCTAATGGGTTGGCAAAAGATGCTTTAATAAAGGGTTTAAAAAAACAAGGAATAGAAGTAAAGTAAATTATATAATAAGTTGGTGGATAAATGAGTAACATTAATAAAAACATGTTGCGTGAAAGAGCTATACCACTTCCAGAAGTAACAGAGCAAATGTGGCAAGAAGTAAATGAAGACTTTAGAACATTAGTTGAAGAATATGTTTCAGTACAAAATCACTCGCCTGAAACTAAGAAACAATATCTAAGCGGACTTAAACAGTTCGGATGGTATCTCAAAACATCTATGAACAACAAACCTTTTTATAAAGTAACTAAGCGTGATTTCATCCGTTTTATGAGTTATTTACGTGACAATCGAAAACAATCATCTTCTGCTCAAAGCTTTAAAAAAGCATGTGTTTCTTCATTGTGTAATTACATAGAAAATGTTGTTGCCGAAGATGATGAAAACTATAAGTTGTTTAGAAACTTTACTCGTGGACTCCCTGCTATCCCAAAGAACAAAGTGTATGAGAAAGTCAAAGTTACATACGATGAATATCAAGAAATGATGAAGGTTCTTGAAGGTGATGAGAATTGGTTGGGAATGGCGTGGCTATCTACTGCTTTTAATGTAGGAGCAAGACGTAGTGAGATAATTCAATTTAAAACTGAAATTTTATCTTATGATTTTCCTGAAGATGCATCATTTATGTATTCCCACAATGTAAGATTAAAGGGATCTGGAGAAGACGGGAAAATTGAGCCGTATATGGTCAATCGTGAAGCAATAAAATATATGAAATTATGGGTAGAAAAACGTGGATATGATTGCGATTACATATTCTCTACTAAGTACGGCACAGAAGGTAAAATGATGTCTAAATCATGGGCAGACTATTTCTGTTCTGAAGTGTTAAGTGACATTCTTGGACGTAGAATTAATCCACATTTATTTAAAGCTTCATGTATTACCTACTTACTTGAGAGTGGAGTTCCATTAGAACTTGTTTCTAAATTCGTAGCCCACCACGAAAATGTAGCAACTACTATCGCTCACTATGATCTTCGTGACTTTGAAGAAGAAAAGAATCAAATTTTCAAATAAACAAATTATACCCTTAAAGGATTACAAGGAGGAATTTTATGCGTATTCCAAATCATTTAGTTCAGCCGTTTGCAGACTTTTTGCTTTCTCTTGAACTCCCCTTCCGTCAGTCTCGCTTACGTTCTAAGTTGGTAAAACAAGCACGAGCACATTTACAGGAGTTACATGAATACAAACAAGAACTGATTGAGAAATACGGAGATAAAGATGAAAATGGAAAACTGGTTACTATACCTAACGATGAAGGTACAGTTCAAATTAAAGTAACTAATATGGACAATGTAGATTCTTACAACAGGGAATACTCATCATTAATGCAAGAAGATTGGATCATTGATGAAAGCGAATCCAATAAAGATATGTTAACTACTGTACGTGAAATTATATTGAATTATGAAGGTACAATTTCAGGTGAAGAAGCAATGCAGTTTGATGTATATGCAGATGCTTTTGAGAATTTAAGTTATAAGGAAGACCACTAGATTTATTTTTAGTGGTCTTTGTGTTCTTTTGAATTAAGCTTCCATTAGTGGGATTTTAATTGATAAGATCAATCTTCGATTTCCCTAATTATAAATAAGTCTTCAATGGGAACATTTAGTGCTTTTGATATTAAGATTAAATGTAAATCCATGTGTTGCCTATTGCGATCAAACCTGGATATTACAGCCTGATTAATTCCTGTTAATTCGGATAACTGCATCTGAGTCATACCTTTTTCTTTCAATATATATGAGAGTCTTGGATTAACAATGTAATTCAATTTGCTCCCTCCTTTAAATACATTATGCAATAATCAATAGTCATTTGGCAATATAAATCAGAAATTATTTTATTTAACATATTGACTATGTGTTAGTGCATATTGTAATATAAAGATAGTTAAACAATTCCATTTAAGGGAGAGATTGAAATGCCTAATGAAGTATACGGGATAATCAACTTGGATGTAAGTACGAAGGTTGGCAGCGAGTCCAATGACTTAGGAATACTTGAAGCTAACTATAAATTGAATGACATGAGAATTGTGAATGTAGAATTAAAGTTTGAAGATTTGAATGGAAAGTTACATAACGTGAAAGTACATAACTGGAATATAGATTGGGAAGCTTACTTTGGTGAAGATGAGTAAGTTTTGAGAATGTAAGTTGGATAGATGAATAGGTTGATAACTTTTGTGGGTGCGGTTAGAGGAGTAGCTACCTTTAATTAATGAGTGTATTCCCCTTCACTCTCGCACCTACAAGTTTAATTTGGGGGATTAAGATTGTGAAAGGGGAAAAAGAAGATGATAGTTGAGGGACAAAAAGTTAAGGTTAAGTGGCATAGTAATAACAGAAAACATTTTGAGAAATATGGGTATATATTCACTTTTGTAAGAGATGAGTTTGAAGTAAACATTGACGAACTAAATAAAGGATCAAAAATTGAAATAAAATGTAGTTGTGACGTGTGTAATACCATCTTTTTTCGTATAGCGAAATTAGCGTTCAAATACAAGAAGCATTTTTGTTCAGTTGGCTGTAAAACTTTAAATATGAAAAAACACCCAAACAACCCCTCGACCAAAGTGCTTCATCCTTGTGAAAATTGTGGTGAACAAACACTTTTTAGTAAGCATAGACATGATAAATTACTTTATGGAGAAACTAAAAATTTGTTTTGTAGTCGTAAATGTCAATCTGTTTGGAAAAGCGAACATAGTAAAGGTGAAAATAATCCGAATTACAATTCAGTTTATAAATCTTGTAACAGTTGTAATAAAGATTATACGGTACCATTTCACCGCAAAGACACTGCGAATTATTGCTCTGAAAAGTGTAAAAGAGAAGGAAGTAGAAAGAGAGTTGAGGTTAAATGTGGTACATGTGAAAAATCATTTTTAACCACTCCTTCACAGATCAAAAAAAGTAAAAGCGGATTATTATTTTGTAGTAATAGCTGTGTAGGATTATACAATGGAATTATAAGGGATAAGAAAATTGAAAAAACATGTTTGATATGTCAGGGAACGTATAAAGTGAAAAGAAGTGAATTTGAAAAAAGCGTTACTTGTTCAAGCAGTTGTCAGAATGTATGGCAATCTCAATATTTAATTGGTGTTAAAGCTAATAACTATAATCATAATATACCATTGGAAAAGAGAATCGTGGAGTGTAAGATGTGTAAAAAAGAGTGTAAGATTTCCCCTTATAAAATTAAAGAGTTAGAAAACGGTAAAGAAAAATTCTGCTCGAAAATATGTTTTCAAAAATGGTATGCAGAAGATTGGTCGCAGAGGGAAGAATGGAAAGAAGAAAGCAGAATTAGAGCTGTAAAGATGTTAGAAGATGGAGTATTCAATCATACAGATACAGGATGTCAAGTAATTGTAAACGAAATTTTAAATTTACTTAACATCAAATTTGTAAACGAGTATGGAGTTAAATACTATTCTATTGACAATTATATACCAGATCACAATTTAGCAATTGAAGTAATGGGAACTTTTTGGCACGCAGATCCAAGGAAATACAAAGAAATTAATTATCAACGACAATTAGATAGAATAAAGAGTGATAAAGCTAAAAATTCATTTTTAAATAATAATCAAAATATTAACATTCTATATTTGTGGGAACAAGATATACTTTCCAACCCTTTATTAATTGAAAAGTTAATTATAGAGTATATTAACTTGAGCGGCAATTTAACTAACTTTCACAGCTTTAATTATTACTTAAACAAGTCTGATGAACTGAAGTTAAATGGTAACAATATAATACCGTATCAAGATTACAATATAGAAGATATGAGAAATGTTATCAATATTCTTACTGAAAAAAGAGATAAGACTCAATACGATAAGTGGATTTCTTTCAATTGTGAACACTGCGGAAAAGAAAAAGTTCAGTTAATTAGCAAATATAATAATTCTAAAACACATTGCTGTAGCTATGAGTGTTCATACCAGCTGAGAAAAAGTAACAATTAAGCACACTAAATACACACTTCCCTCTTTAGTTAATTTATGTTATAATTACTAAAATTTAACTAAAGAGGTGTTCTTTGTGAACATTGGTGATAAAGCATTACTTAAAATTAAAGCTTATTCCTTTTTTATAATTGTAGGATTGTTACTCCTCTTCTTCTTTGTTAAACCTATTTATCAAGGCATAATTAATGAGTATAAAAACGATGATACTATAACACAAAGGGATATCAATGATTTTAATGAGTGGAATATTAAACAAGAAGAAAAAGAAGAATTGAATAAAAGTATAGATTGATTTAACCGCTAACTCTTGTTGTTGGCGGTTTTTATTTTTGCAAAGGTTGGTGGTGAGATGAGTAATGAACTAAATATACTAATAAAAGCCGTCCTCGATGAAAATTTATCACAGAAATCAATGCAAGATCAGCTTGATAAAATTTCGGGTAAGCTTGATTTAAAAGTAGGCTTAGATATTAAAGAGTTTGAAAAAGTAAAAAAGAATTTAGACTCCTTACAGCAGCAGCTCGGAAAAGAAACAAGTATTAAGTTAATTAACGAAAAGGATTTAACCGATACTAAAAAATTTGTAACCTCAATCGAGGAAGTTAAAAAACAATTCAAAGATTTAGGAACTATTAAGGTTAATAAAAGCTTTGATCCAGTAACCAATGACCTAAAGGAATTTAATGTAGAGATTCGTAAAGCCGATGGGTTGGTCGAACGTCTTAAATATCAACTTGCTCAATTGAATGGTATTCATGGAATTAAAGATGGCTTTATTATGACCAATCGCTCAGAAGTTGACAATACTTCTCTCCAAATGGAAAAAGCATTGCAAAAGACAATTGAAAGTAGACAAAAGGTTCAAAAGGCTTCAGCGATCGAGCAAGACAGAGCCATAAATAAGAACATTGAACAAACACATAAAGAAACCAAAGCACAGCAAGAAATGAATCTACAAATTGAACGAGAACTAGATTTATACAAAAAAAAGAAACAACTACAAGTTCAAGATATGGTTCGCAGATACGGTAATGCAGCAGATACCACGGGATTACAAACAAATTTAAATCGTGTGATGTCTATAGACCCAAGTGCTTTCCAAAGTATGAAGGATATGAGGCATTGGCAATCTGAAGTTGATTTAGGCTTCAAACAAATTGGGGCGAGTGTAAAAAGTTCTTCCTCCCATGTACTGTCATTTGGAGAAGCAATGCAAACTGCTATGGTTAAATTTCCCATTAACTAAATTCAGGTGGGAGTAAAACTCTTTTAATTGCTGGGACACCTTTAGAGTCGATTAAGCTACAACATAAGGATGAAATATACCTAAGTGTGAATGCTTGAAAATTAATCGAATTAGGCAATCAGCAGCGAAGTCTCGAATAGAGAAACGTTCAACGACCAGAGAAACCGTAAAGGAAGTATCGTAGGCTTATAAGTGCGTAATGATAAGTCGAAACAGAGAGGGCGATTTTTCGTCATGATATGGTCTAATCTATATAGAAATATATAGTCGCAAATGCGAGTCATTAAGGTGCACGCTTAATGATTAATAATTTTCGCTGGATGGCTGCTTCAACTATGTTCTTCCAAAGTTTGAATTTCTTTTCTTCTGGAATTACTTACATTAATGATTTGAATAAACTTTTAACTGAGATATCAATCGTTACTGGTAAGTCTCAAGCAGATGTTGCTCTTTTAGCCGAAGAATATAATAAATTAGCCCACACTATGGGGGTTACAACTCAAGAAATTGCAAAAGCAACGACTGAGTTTTATCGTCAAGGTTTATCACAAGAAAAAGTTATGGAAAGAGTAAATACCACTACTCAGTATGCAAAAATTTCAGCATTAGACTTTGCTAAAGCTGCTGAAATTCTAACAGCCACTACCAACTCGATGAATGTTTCAGCAGATAGGGCTTCGGATGTATTTTCTTATCTAGGAGATGCTACAGCCACTGGTGCTGATGAGATTGGTCGAGCTTTCCAAAAGGTTGGTGGATCTGCTGGGGCACTCGATATTGAATTTGAGAAAGTTTCAAGTTGGATAGCTGTCGTTTCCTCACGTACTCGTGAAGGTGCAGAAACTATCGGACAATCAATAAAAAGTATTTTAGCACGTGTGCAAAACATGCGTGAAAAAGGTTTTTCTGAAGAAGATGGAACTAAGATAAATGATGTAGCAAAGGCATTGTCTGCTGTTGGTATTGCGTTAACTGATTCTAACGGACAGTTTAGAAATTTCGGAACAGTGATGGACGAAGTTGGTTCTAAATGGGATTCTTTAGATACTAGACAACAAGCCTACCTTTCAACAACTATTGCAGGTACGTATCAACAGGCACGCTTCTTGAATTTAATGGAGGGATACAGCGATTCCGTTGGCTTATATGAGAAATCACTTAATTCCGCTGGCATAACTCAAGAAAAGTTTAATAAATACTTAGATTCAAATGAAGCTGCAATTAATAGATTAAAAGCAACATGGGAAAGTCTATGGCAATCTGCCTTTGACTCTTCTGCTATTAGAATGGCAGTCACTTCATTAGATTTATTTGCAAAAGGAATCAAGGTTGTTGTAGATACATTTGGCTTACTTCCTGTTGTAATGGCACTTGGGACTGGTTCATTTTTAGCATTAAATAATACCACCAGAGCATCTATTATGCAACAAGGGGTGCTCTCAGCTTCTTTGGCTAGAACGGGAGATTCGATGCTTATTGCATCAGGTGCTAGTAGAGTTTATCAGACTTCACTCTACAATTTAACTTTGGCAAGTCGTGCAGCAGGTGGGGCTGCTTTGTTCATGGGTGGAGCACTAAAATCTGCAACTGTATTCTTATCACGAATTGCGTTACCTATCGCAGGAATAATGGCAGTTAGCTATGGCGTTTCCAAAATTACTGAAAGATTAATGAAACAAAGAGAAGAAGCCAAAAAGACTGCCCAAGAAAACGAAAAAATTGCCAAATCTTATGCAAACAACAAAGAAGAAATTGATGAACTTGTATCATCATATGAATCTTTAAAAGCAAAACAGTCTAACTCATCTTTAAATGCAGAGGAAGATAAGGAATTAACTGAAACTCAAAACCGTTTAAATGAATTGATGCCGATTTTGACCAAAAACATAGACTCCAAGTCAAATGCTCATCTCCGTAACGTTGATGCCATAAAGCAAGAAATTAAATTTGCAGATAAATTGGCAGAAAGCTATAAAAAAGAATCGAATGCAAAAATGGACGACAACATTGATAAAACCCTACAAAAAATTAAGGATGCCGAAAAAGAATTAGACGGTCTTAAATACAAAAAAGCCGACACTTCTAAGTTAAGTATAGTCGGTGGAATGCCTGAAACAGAATTGTCAGCGATTGCTCGTGGAAGACAAGAGCTTGAGCTTGAAAGAGAAATCGAGACTCAACGTGAAAAGCTAATTAAGCTAACACAAGACAAAGTTAAATATTATGGAGAGCTTGAAAAAAGCACAGAAAATTTAACTAAAGAAGACCAAAAATACATACAATCTCAAATTGACAAAGAAAAGTCTAATATTAAAGATATCGACACAGTAGATAAAGTTGCTAACAAGTATGCAGACTTACAGAAAGTTATGAATGAGCTTCGTTCTCTAGGTGCAGAAAAAGTTTCTATAGGTTTTGTAGAGGGACTTTCCGATGAGAAGACTCAAGCACTTGAAAGGTTTCTTTCTTTAGCTAAAGAGTTCGGTGGAGACACAACTTACTTTACCAGATACCTAACGGAAGCTGGATTTACTCAATCTCAAGTATTGATGATTGTTAATGATTTGAAAGATGGTATTTCAGATCAAGCTAAAGAAGTAGATAACGCAGCTAAATCATATGACAACTTTAAGAATTCATTATCTGATTCTAAAAAGATGATGGAAGATGTAAATAGCATTCTTGGAATTGGTATGTCTAATGACCAGATTGACAGCCTAAGAACTTTAATCAACACCATGAGCATCTTGGAAGGGCAAGTAAATAAAACTGCTGAACAAGAAGAATATTTAGCTAATGCACAAAAATATTTAGCTGAACAATACCCTGCTCTAGTTGATGGAACAGAGATTCGTCTTGAAGCTGTTTCTGCTGAAATCAGAGCAAATGATATTTTATTACAAGCAACTGAA
Organism: Fictibacillus nanhaiensis; assembly: GCF_036213205.1. GTDB lineage: Bacteria > Bacillota > Bacilli > Bacillales > Fictibacillaceae > Fictibacillus > Fictibacillus nanhaiensis_E. Next base: position 101,320 of record NZ_JARMFC010000006.1, on the reverse strand, counting down.
AAAATGTCAAATGGTCAAATGACATATGAAGAAGCTCGAACAGTTACTGCTGCTTCTGAAGCTAATGCTCGTGTTCAAATTATGAACCAAGAATTACAAGCGTTGAACAAAATGCTTGAAGAATATGCACAGGCTCAAATGAACCTCAATGAGAGTGGTGCGATTGCTTCAAATGGACGAATCATGAACATGTACAACAAGATAAAGACCATTGAGGCTGATTTACAAATTGAGATTCCCAAACGTGACAGAGTAATTGGCGACTTAGGTAAAATGATTGATTACACTGATAGTTTCACAGGCTCTACTGACAAGAATACTAAGTCAAAAGACAAAAATACTGAATCTGTTAAGAGACAGATATATGTGACAGACAAATACAAAACTGCCATTGAAAAACTCAACACTGAGTTAGCAAAATTAAAAGAAATACAAGATGACTACCCTAAATGGTCAGATGATTATCAAAAATCACTCCGTAAAGAGATTGAGTTAATTGAAAAGAAAAAGAAGCTTACAAACGAACAAGCGTATTCACTTGGACAGCAGATTAAATCTGGAAAAATTAAACCTACGGGACTCATCGACATAGGCGGAACAATAACATCCTCCTCTTCCTCAGCGGCGGTTTCTACTGGTAGCAGTTCTTTTGCAAAAGGTGGAAGTAACTCAGCTACTATTTGGAACTTCTTTAAATCTAAAGGATTTTCAGATGCGGTTGCTGCTGGTATCATGGGGAATCTTCAATTAGAGTCAGGTTTGAATCCTAACGCATTAAACAGATCGTCAGGTGCTTTCGGTATTGCTCAATGGTTAGGCGGTCGTAAAACTGCACTAAATAACTTCGCAGGTTCTATGGGTACAAGTTCTAATGACTTAGTAACTCAATTAAACTTCTTGTGGAAAGAGTTAAACAGTACAGAAAAACGAACTATGAACTACTTACAAGCCAATCAAGGTGCAAGTGCTTCTGCTATAGCTGCTGCTTTTGACAAACTATTTGAGCGTTCTGAGGGTACACACATTCCCCATCGTCAAAAATATGCGAACGGATTTTTAGCGCAGTTTGCTGGTCAAGGTGGTTCGGTTCCTGTATCTACTTCTAGTAGTAGTGGTGGTAGTACAAAAAACCCTTACGATGCGGAAAATGCTAAAGCGGAAATGGCACAAGCGGTAGACCAGGCTCGATCTGATTACAATGGTTTATTACAAGATATCTATTCTATGGAAGACCAGTTACAAGAAATCAGATTTGCATTGGTAAACGCTGAATTAGATGAATGGTCACATAAAATTGAACGAGCTAATGTATTATTGCAGGCACATGAAATCAAACTTGCTAAACTTGATCCCCTATCTAAAGCATATACCGATGAATTACAAAAACAATTAGGAACTATGGAATGGCAACGTAAATCACAAAATGAGTTAACATGGCGTACACAACACGCTGCCGAGAAAAACAAAAACTTAACACAAGAACAAAAGCATTTATTGATGGATAGATATTATGCTGAGTTGAACGCACTGAATGAAATCCGCAATAAGATTGACGAAATACAAAAAGCAATTAGACAATCTGAGATTGAACGTATTACAAATAAACTAAATGAAGCTACGGACAAATTATCTAAACGTAGAGGCAGTATCGGTCGTCAAGCAGACAGAATTGATGAGGATGATCCCAAACGTAGTCGAAAACAAATTGAAGCATACCAAGAACAAATAATATTAGCGGAACGTGAGAAAGTTCAAATACAACAAGCTATCAAAGCACTTGCAGCTAAACGTACACAAATGCAGAAAGCTGGAGAAGATTTAAAGTTTATTAATGAACAAATCAATGAGCTTACAAACAGATTAAATGACATAGATGACACTTCTTTCGATTTAAAAGACAGCTTAAAAGATGTATACAAGGAAATGGCAGATGAAATAATTGATGCCTACAAAGAATTTTATGAGCAAAAAAGAGACATGGATACAAAAGCCATTGAAGATGAATTGGATAGATTCCAAGAAGCTCATGAAGATAAAATGGATATGCTTGATGATGAGTTGGAGAAATACCAAGATATTATCAATGCTAAACTTGAATCCATTGACAGACAAGAATCTCAAGACGATTACAACAAAGAAGTAACAAAGAGACAAGAAGAAATTCAAAAAACACAAAACCAAATTAACATTCTTGGAATGGATGACACTCGTGAAGCTCAAGCTAAAAAAGCCAAACTTGAAGAAGATTTAAAACAACAACAAATTGATTTGGCTGAATTTGTTCACGACAGAGAAGTTGAATTAAGAAAACAAAACTTACAAGATGAGCTTAGAACAAAAGAAGAATCCATCAATGCTGAGAAAGAAAAAAATGAGGAAGAATTAGAAAACTTCGAGCGTCTACAAGACGATAAACTTAGACAGATAAATCAGTACTACGATGATTTAATCAATGATGAAACGTATTGGGCTAGTATTCGTGAACAAATCCTTGCTGGAAACATCAACGGTATGACTGATCAATTACATGGTTTCGTAGGAACAATTCAAGGAAGTATGGGTGAGATTGGTAAGGCAATTTCAAACAACCTAATTGATAAGTTACAAGAGGCTATAAAACTTCTAGAAACTATTGATGGTGCTAAGTTTGGCGATGTGGTTGGTGGTAAGAACCCTACTGGTGGGAAACCTGAGAAACTTACCGAAGCAGACATGAGACTGATGGCTAGTAAATTTATTGAATCGCAGATACTTCCTGGAGTTAAGGATAAGGCAGTTAAAGATGGATTAACAGGTCGAGTTAAGGGTTATAAAGATGAAGCTATTGCAGGTGGAACTTTATTGAATACTAACGCTTCTTACGGTTCTTTATTTGGTAATTTAGATGATACTGAGAAAGTATTATTCTCTAAGTACATTCGTGATGTTATCTCTAAAGGTATCGGCACAGCTTCAGTTAAAGATAAGATGTTTGATTTAACCGATGTAATTATTGAAGCTGCTCGAAAGAATGGTAACTCTAAACTTTGGTGGGGTATCCCCTTCCTTGAAGCTATGGCTGATTATCAATCATTCGACACTGGTGGTTACACGGGAAGTAGTCAAGGTTTCGCAATGCTTCATGACAAAGAAATTGTACTTAGCAAATCGGACACTTCCAATTTCCTTGAAGCAGTTAAAATCACTCGTAGTTTTGCTGATGTGTTTAAGAACTTTAAATTACCTAATATTACCCCACAATTAGCAGGTGCAGGAGATGTAAATCTAGGTGGTATCCACATTGAAAGACTTGAAGGTGGAGAAAAAGGTGCTGAAACACTTTATAGTGCTATTGGAAATAAACTTAGAGGATTAGGAGTGATCAGACGATGAAACATTCCACAGGATTCATATTGAATGGAATTGAGTCCTCTACAATGGGAGTTATTCAAGCGAGTGTGGAGGATGGTTTGTTTGAAGATAACTTCCTCCCTACTCGTAAAATAAATGAACAAAAGATTAGAGGGAATGAAAAGTCATATTTATTCGGTCATGAGTATGAGCCTTTCTCCTTCTCCCTTACTCTTACTTTTGAACATGGGTTTACTGATGAACAAGCTCGTGAAGTAGCTAGATGGTTATCTACCCCACATTATGTACCACTTCAATTTCATGAACTTCCTAGACGTATTATTTATTGTATGTATGAAGGTGACTCAAAGTTAATTCACAACGGATGTCAACAAGGTTATCTCCAAGTCCAAATGAGATGTGATGCCCCTTGGTATTATTCTAACGTTATTGAATCACAGACTTATGATTTCTCTGAAAATACATCTGAAGGTAGTAATCTTACTTTCGAAAACAAAGGGGACTTACCTGTTCTTCCAATGATAACTATTGAGAAAATCGGTAACGGTGACATAAAGATTGTTAACACCTCTAATGGTGGTAAAGAGTTTAAGTTTACTGGTTTAGTTGATGGAGAAATATTAGAAATTAATAACGAGTATGATGAGATTGAATCTAGTTTGAAACTTGACCGCTACTCTGCACATAATGATGTGTTTTTAGAATTAGGCGGTTACTCAAATTCATATCTCAAAGTTTATGGTAAATGCAGGATTAAATTTAATTATCAAATGAGATTTTTATTTTAAATAAAATACCAGTTTTACGGAGGGTGTCTTTTGGCACTCTCTTTTTTTAATTTGACTAAGGAGGTTAGATTGTGCAAATAGAAAACTCCAAAAGTGTAATAAGCAAACTTCGCAAAGGAGACAGCAACGATCCATTTGTTTCTTTGAGTGAACAGCAAACTATTTACAATCAAAAAGTTGTACTTTCTGAAGTTCCCTCCAAATTTGACCGTGTGACTGTAACAGGTGACGGAATAACTTGGAATGAAATAGATTTAGGTATTCCTGGAACAAATACTTATGTAGTGGATTATAACTTAGGTGTTGTAAGTTTTTCTCAAGCACATGAAGGTAAAACTTTAACATTTAGTTTTAAAGGTCGAGGTGCTAATTATTTAGCTGCAAGAAGAATATGGACTCGTGAAGAGAATGGTGAAGTAACTGAAACTTTACAGACTCTAGTAGATACAACAGAGGTTGCCCGTGAAGAAGCTGATTTGGCTGCTACTTCACTTAATCATAAAGGATCATACAATTCTACAACACAATACAAAAGACGTAACATTGTAAACTATGCAGGAAATTCATACATGGCATTAGTTGATGTAAAAGGTGCCTCCCCTACCGATGAAACCAAGTGGAAAAAACTATCGGGATTCGCTTTTAAAAATACATATTTAAATACAACTTCCTATGAAACAGGTGACTATGTACAGTTTGCTCAAAATGAACAACTCTACATGTCTCTTGTTGATAATAATATTGGGAATCCAGTAACAGATACTTCTAAATGGAAATTAGTCGTTTCAGTAAAAGAAGCGATGGATGGAGTTCGTGATGCCACTGCTGATGCGAGAGTTGCTGAAGATGCTGCGATTGATGCCACAGTAAATGCGAACCTTGCTACCGAAAATGCAAATTCCAAAGCTACATTTGCTCAATTACAAGGCGATCATGCGAAAACTCAAGGTGATTTCGCCAAAGGTATCGGAGACAATCTCCAACATAAAGGCGACTACTCTAACTCTACTGCTTACAAAAAAGGAAATGTAGTTTGGTATAGCGGTGCAACTTGGATGTGTATTCAAGATACATCAGCAGGAGTATTACCTACTCAAGCATCATATTGGAGAGTTATCTCAAATGAAACAACTTTAAACGCTCAAAACTGGACTGCTACAGCTAATCAAACTGTTTTCACTATAGCTAACGGTAATTACATTATGGGTGGCAAACATCTTAAAGTATGGGTTGGTGGAGTTCAACAGTATGTTGGTCAAGGTTTTACGGAAACAACTGACACTTCATTCACATTATCAGAAGGTGTTCCAGCAGGTGTAGTAGTAAGAGCAGAATGGTTTGAAGGTGCAATTACTATTTATAGAGGTCACACTTCTTCTCACTATTTAGGTGGGAATGATGAATTGGACGCTAGTAAACTTAAAAATTATCAACCCTATCATGTTGGATTATCAGCTCCTGTAAACAAATTAAGCATGTGGATTGATACTAGTTCTTAATAAATAAATTAAGCAATTATCGGAGGGTTATAAATGAGTTATAAAATCGGACAGGGTTACTTGGGATCAGGAAGTTTACAAGTTTCAACGGCTAACCAAGAATTAGTACCTAATCCACCATCGAATTGGACGGTTAAATATAATCTATATAAATTTAGTTTTGATAATACAAATCCTTGCAGCATCCGAATAAATGGAGGAAGTCCAATTCATTTACGTGGCGGTCAAGGGTTTGAAGTAACTCACGTAGATGCTCCTATTTGGAGTTTTGTGATTGTAGAAGCAGGAATTGAGTACAACTGGATAGGTGCATGGTAAATGTCTCTATTTAGAAACAAGAACACTAAGAGAGAACCTGTAATCAAAATTGATACAGCTAACACTCAAGTTCAACCTACTCCTCCCACTGATACTAAAAAAGATTGGATAGATACATCCAAATAATTTAAATAAAATAAGCATTTCATTAAAGAAAGGATGTAATTAATGCCTATTCAAAAATATTTTGATGAAGCCTCTCAGACATGGAAAGCCGTGGACTCGGGGGCTATTAATGATGGAACGAATAAATATACACCTGCTGATATAAAGAACATTACGACCCAGTTGGCGGAAACTACGACATTATTATCAGGAACTAATCAAGGTGAAAAAATTAATCTCGACGGAGCACTAAGGTTGGGTTTAAGGAAAAAACAACCGATTATATCCTTTGTATCTGATGACGGAACAGTGCAAGATTGGACTAGATTAAAACCTATATTTGAAGCTGCGGGAGTACCTTGCGGAATTGCTATTGTTAGCAGCTTCATTGGTACATCAGGATTCATGGATGAAGATGCGATTAGGATTCTTCATGATGATCTTGGGTGGGAGGTAATGAGTCACACTAATACTCATATTCGATTGGCAAATTTAACAACCGAAGCAGAGATAGATAATGAGTTGAGAATCCCTAAAGAAGTATTAGAGTCTAAAGGATTTAAAGTTAACACTGTCATCTATCCCTACGGAAGTGAAGACGCAAGGGTACGAAAGATTGCTAGAAAATATTATAGATGTGGCGCTATTTCATATAATGGACGAAATGAAGCTCCATTATCGACATATCGATTGAACCGTGTTGCCATTGGGTCTTACTTCGATGCAGGAACGGACACGAATACGTATGAGTATTACAAAAGCCACGTGGATGCCGCATTAGCGAATAACGAATGGTTAATATTTCAACTACATCCTGCTCATTCAGACTTTAACGCTACTCAGCAACAATATCTTGCTGACATCATTAACTACATTAAGTCTTTAAATATCCCGATCATGAACATGAATGAAGCTATGGATGTGATAGGTAATTTAGTAGATACTGGAGATTACGTTAAAGGACAATCAAACCCTTATTTTGTGGTCGGAGCTGACGGAACAGGGTATTCAAATGACAATCGAGTAAGAGAGCTACCTAAAACAGGTATTAACATTAATACTCCTGTTACTACTTTTCCTACAGGAATATCTGTTACGAATTTTCTTGTTGCAGATGGAAGTGGTTTTCCAAGTAATCAAGGAGGGATACTTGAAACATACCGTTTCGGGGTTAACGATCTTCATTTCCAGATATGGTATCCACATAATAGCAATGAAGTTTACAAAAGGAGATGGGTTGTATTTGGGCAGACACCCGCATGGGGTGCATTTGAGCAAATAGATGCAAAAGGTGCGAATAAAGCACCTGTTGTAGTGCAATCGTTGAGTTTTGGGACAATTAATCCAAACAGTACAAAAGAGCTAACCATAACATTCGCTGGCGCAAAAGCATTAACTGATGTAATTGTAGTCAATCCTATCGGTGGATTTACAACGGACGTTATGTATACAGCCTTCATTTCTGCTGATGATACGATTCGAGTAAGGATAGCTAACCCTACTACTATTTCTATTACAGTAACTGATCGGAACTGGAAGTTTATGCTTTTAAAGGGATAATCATCTTTCACCCCTATTGTTAATATGAAGTAACTAGTATATAATTTCCAAGACTAAACAATAGGGGAATGTTTAAAAGTGAAAAACAATGTTTTAAATCACCAGAATAGCGAACTGAAAGTAATTGTTTTAGGGCTGATTTCTGCTGTCTTAATTGGAAGTGCTACCCCTTTCGTTGGTATATATATAATCGGGGCTATAGTAGGTGTAATTGCTTTATTTTTATTTTTAAAAATTGAACTAAATAGTAAAACTGCTTTCCTTTTTGTGAGTTTGCTATTGTATGTTAATGTTCTTAGACCATTCGGTGGCTACAAAATTATTTCATCAGGATTAGATGCGCTTTTAATACTTCTGATAGTTAAGCATCTATTTAAAAATGGAGTTCCTAAAAGTAAAGCGTTTTATTTATTTTGTGTAACTTCATTCCTTTTGATTTCTTTCTTTCAAATATTTAACGATAATATCCCTTCACTTGAAGCAGGAATGCAAGGTTTTAGAAAAACATCTTTAGCGTTTATCTTGTTTTATTTAGGACTACTTGGGTTTGATAGTAGTGATGAAGTAAGGAAGTTCGTTAAAAAGTTTTCTATCATTAGCGTTCCGGTACTTATTTTTGGAATTAAACAATATTTCTCTATATCAGATTTGGATCGTTTGTTTTTAGAGGCGAATAATGCAGATATTTATACCGGAATGCTTTTTGGTAAAGTAAGAGCTGTTTCAATATTTGCTGGTTCATTTCATTTTGGTATGTTCGCTGCGGTTTTGGCAATTCTCAATATGTTCTTGATAAGTACCTCAAGAAAATTACGTGGTAAGTTTTTTTATCTCATCTTGTTTAGTTTGTCGTTCATGGCTTGCTATACCTCTATGACAAGAACTAATTTAATTGCTTTAGCTGTGGGAATATTAGCATACAAAATTCTTCAAATGAACCTTAAAGTAATATTAATGATTTTGCCGGTTGTCACTATAGCTATGTTATCGTTTTTCTCATATGTTTCAGCCAATTATGTTAATTTTTTATTATCGGAGAACAGTTTCATAAGAATGATTGGTACGATTGCAAGTTTTCAAGAAGATACGAGGTTAGCAGGAAGATCACATGGTTGGGAAACTATTTCCCATTTAATAAAAGAAAAGCCTTTTATAGCTTATGGTACTGGTTCGGCAGGAGATACTTTACAGAATCTATACGAATTTCAATATCACGTTACAAGTCATAATTTTTTCTTAAAGATATTGATGGAAACCGGTGTTTTTGGCGGATTCTTTATTTTCGTATTATTCCTGTCTATATTCATGATCTTAATTCGTAAAACTTTTAATAAGCCAAATAATATCCATAAAAAGATTGCATCAACCTCTTTGGCGGTATTTTTAATTTTCTTAGTCAATAGTTTGGTTGGTTCTACAATTGAAACATATCCAGTATCGGGATTCATTTTATTATTACTCGGAATTGGAATAAGTACGTATTCGGATCAAACTGTGCAGTAGTTACACTTTTAATTACAACGAATTATACATCAGATATTCATAACATATTCAAATTAAAATAATACTTTTAAACAGAAAAAAGAAATGAAAAACAGAGCATTATCGAGTAAACAAGCGATAATAAAAGTTCTGACAATTTAATTAGAAACTTTTTATCAGAGGACTTTAATATGAGTCCTCTTTTTTTATTTGTAGAAAGGAGGATTTCATATTTACTCTATAGATAGAACTCTTAAACCGATTAAACCTCGTGTATTTTTGTGTAATCCGAGACGAGAAGTAATAGGGATATTAAAAGATGTTGTTCCACCAGACCATAAAGTTTTATTAGGAAGATTAAATGAAATTTCATTCGATGTCCCTTACGATGTAGAAAGAAATCATAAGATTATACGTAATCCAATAATTGATAATATTCGAGAAAGATATCAATTGAAAATTGTTATTGATAATTATGTAGAGTATTACCTGATCAATGAAATTGATAAAAACATGGAAGACAGTCAAGATGTAATGAGAGTTCATGCATTCTCTCTTGGTTATGAACTTAACGATAAACTTATCCGAGAATACCAAGTTACTTCTAAAAACGCAACGGAAGCACTGACAGATGCATTAGGAGATACAATTTGGTCAGTCGGTGACATAGATGTAGATTTCGATATTAAGTATCGTTCATTTGATGTTCCTGAAAAAACAGTACTAGATTTTATATTTGAAATTGCAGAAACCTTTAATGCAATTGTTCAATTCGATACAGTCAATCGCAGAATCAATTTAGAAAAAGAAGAGAGAGTTGGGATAGATCTAGGGCTAAGAATTGGCTACGGTAAATATAGCAAGTCGATGGGTACGAATCTTAAAGCAGACGAAATGGTTACTCAATTCCAGCCGATAGGCGACCAAAATATCGGAATTAATCGTGTAAATCCTACTGGATCAAGTTACATTGAGTCCTTTGAATATTTTCTGTTTCCCTTCCAAAGAGACGCACAAGGAAATACTATTCAATCCTCATACTACATGTCGGATGGATTATGCCATGCAATTTTAGATTATCAGGATTTAGTTGAAACGAAAGGAACTGAGTTTGCTACTTTATTATCAGACAAAGAAACCAAGCAAACAACTTTAGCTACAAAACAAAATGAAATGTCACAATTCCAAATTGAACTAATTATCATTGACGATGAATTGGAAGTTGCAAAAGCTAATGGCGATGACTTAACAAATCTCCAACAACAATTAGCAACAAAACAATCAGAAGTTGACTCAAAACAATTAGAGCTAGATCAAGTTGAATCTCAAATTGATACTATTGATTCTCAAATTGAAACACTACAAAATATACTCAAATTAGAAAACAACTTTACTCCTGAACAAATTGTCGAACGTTCTCCATATCTTATTAGACGTACATGGACAGATACTAACTATCTTAACGATGAAGACTTGTATGTAGATGCAAAGAAACGGTTTGATGATTTAAAGAAACCTCAGACAGTTTTCAATATAAATATTATTAACTTCCTTGAAGTTATTGAAGAACAGCGTAATTGGGATAAACTCAATTTAGGCGACACAATTACAATTAAGTATGAAAAACTAGGAGTCTATGTAAAAGCTAAGATTATTGAAATTAACTACAATTACAACAGTGGAGACATTAATCTTACAATTGCAAATGTAAAAGAAATTGAATCTGATGAAAACAAATTAATTAAAATGTTGTATCAATCATATTCTACTTCAACAAGTGTTGATATGAATAAGCACAAATATGACAAAGCTTATGAAGATTTAGGAAGTATACACGATTACATAAACAGTGATTTAGATACTACTAAACAAAAAATTTTAGCTGGAGTAGACAATTCAGTTATTATCGACCGTAAAGGAGTTACGGTAACCAACCCTCGCTTTCCAGATGAAATGCTAATCATTCAATCTGGAGTATTTGCAATCAGTAATACCAAAGGTCAAACATGGGATTTAGCAATTACAGCGAAGGGCGTTGTGGCTCAACGTCTATATGGTAAGGCTATATTCGGTGTCAACTTAGCAATTGAAAATGATGGAGGAACTTTCCGCTTTGATAGTTCGGGTGCCTTACTAGACGGAGCTGCTCTTACAATAACTGAAGGTGCAAATGGAATAAAACTTGATCCAGAAACAGGTATAACCGTTACTAAGGGTACAATTAACCGAACAATTCTTAACGCTACAGATGGTATTAAAATTCAGAAGTGGGAATTCGGACAATGGAACGACAAATTATACACTGATACAAACGGAACGTTAGTTGCTGAGGATCTTGTAACTAGAAAATTAAAAGTGCGTGATGAGGGTGGATTCACTCTAATTGACGCAGATACTCGAACGATTAACTTTACAGGATTTAATGTAATAACAGGTAAAGAAGATGTGATTAAAGGAATTGATGTCAAGAATCCATACAACCAATCTACTTTCAGAGTTGATGATGAAGGTAATGTACATATAGCAGGAGATATCACTATGTATGGTGGTAGTATTTCTTGGGATTCAGTTACGCCACCCGATGCAAGTCAAATTGATGGGCTTGGTAACAAACTTACCTATATTGATGCTAATGGTATATATACGGGTACATTAAGTGCAGACAACATCAATGGAGGAACTATTTCAGGTGTAACTATTAACGTTTCTACAGATTTGTATGTTGGTAACAACATGCATTTAGGTAATGGGTACTCAGGTTTCAAATCAATTATTTTTAACAATATGGCTAGAATTAATAGTTCAGGGACTGATTTAGATTTAAACTGTGCATATCTATCTTCTAATGCATTTATAACTTCATTTAGCGGAAATGTGCAAATTAGTGACAATAAACATCTCGATTTTTCTTCATTTGGCGGTGGGTTTTACATGGAGGACTCAACATGGGTTCGAGTTGTAAACAACAAAAGTTTTTATACTCCTGGAACAATTAAAGGTGTAATTGAAAATATTTCAGATCGCTCCATGAAGAAAAACATCATCAATCTTTCCGACAAAGGTATTTCTGCTCTAAACACAATAAATAAATTAAATATCTATGAATATCATATGAATAATCAATCAGATGATTCATTAAAAGACTATGGATTCATGGCAGATGAACTTCCGGTAGAGTTTGTGTCCAAAGGAACTGAAGAAGGTATTCCTGACAGCGTAAAAACCTATAGCCTTGTAGCATACTTAACTAAAGCTGTTCAAGAATTAATAGCAGAAGTTGAATATTTGAAGAGTAAACAGGAGGGTTAATAATGAGTGTATTAAACATAATAGATAAGAGGTTGATTGAGGTTGGCTATAACACTCTTACTCCATTTGAAAAGAATAACCTAACTGCTAGAATTGCAGAATTAAAAGGTATTCTTTATAACGAAGTTTCTGAGCAGGTTTTATTAGATTATCATAAAGACATAAAAATTAAACAACTTTCCGATATGTGCGAACAAACAATTCTTGAAGGATTCCTCGCTACCAATGGTCATACATATCGTACAAATAGAGATGATCAAACAAATATGATTGGTCAGAAAGATTATTTAATTGACAATCCATCTGTTGAAACAGTGAAATGGAAAACTGAAGATGTTGGGTATATTGATCACTTAAGAGACGAATGGTTGTTAGTATATCTTGAAGGATTTTCTCATAAACAAACTCAGTTGTTTAAGTATGACGGTTTAAAGAAATCGGTAGCTACGGCAGAGACGCATGAAGAAATCGTGAATGTGGTATGGGACTAAAAGCTGGTCAAATTATATTCGTTAGAGGGGATTCTTTAATCTCCTCTTTTATTCGTTATTTCGATAGAGGGCAGTTTTCACATGTTTGTGTAATGGTATCAAATACTCATTGTGTGGAAGCTCAATATTCAACCAAAGTAAGAATAACACCTATGAATTATAAAAACTATGAAGTAGTTGACTTAAGATTAACTCAACAAGAACAAGATTCTATTGTACACAATGCAATTGATTTCTGTGGAAAGTGGTATGACTATCAGACAATATTAAAGCTAGTTGCAAAAGATATTTTGAAAAGGAATGATTTAAACTTATGGAGTAACCCAAACTCTTTGATTTGTTCGGAGTTAGTTTACTCTTTATTAATGACAATAGGTAGATATGAAGATTCTGCTTTATTGACCCCAAATCAACTTTATAAATTGTTATCTCAAAAGTAAATTATACAAGAAAGGAAAACAATATGATTAATCCTAATGAAATTGAAATTGCCTTATGTGATGGGCATGGAGACCACGGAGTTACACCTGGCAAAAGAACTCCTCTTTTCCCTGATGGTTCAGTAATGTACGAGAACTCTTTTAATAAAGTTGTAGTTAAATATCTTGATCAAGAATTAAGACGACATGGATTTAGAACATACATGGTAGCACCTACTGATGCAGATGCTCCCCTTTCAACTCGTACACGTTTAGCTAACACTAGAAATGTAGACTTATATGTATCAGTTCATGCAAATGCTGCTGGAGGTGTTTGGGGTAAAGCTGAGGGTGTTGAAACATTTGTTCTACCTAAAGGTGAATCTAAAAGAATTGGTACTTTAATACATAAGCATTTGTCTGAAGGTACACAACAAAAAGATCGTGGAGTAAAAGATGGTTCGCACCTATGGGTAATTCGCAAAACAAATATGCCAGCAGTACTATTGGAATGTGCTTTCATGGATAATATGCGTGAAGCTAAGTTGTTACTATCTGATTCATTTAGAAGAGAATGTGCTACAGAGATTTGTAAAGGTATCTGTGAAGCTTATGGGGTTAAATATAAAGATTTAAATGAAAACAAATCTGAACAACCTAAACCAGCAACTAAGCAAGATATTATTGAGGAGGTAAAACAAGTTATGAGAGACATTAATGTAGTATCATCTTGGGCAAAGAAAGAATGGGATGAAGCAAAACTAAACGGTTATTTCGATGGAACTAGACCAGGAGATAATATTACTCGTGAGGAAACTGCGGTAGTTATGAATCGTGTTAGACGTAACCTTAAAGATGTAATGGCAGAACTTGATGAAAGACTAGTTAAACTTGAAAAAATGATTCAAGAAATTAAGTAAATTACACAACAAAGGTGATTATCCACTACCTACTAAGAAGTCAATAATCACCTTTATGTAGCCAACTTATGTTAGCCATTTAAATATAACATGAAAAGGTTGGTGATGCAAGTAAATTATTCAATTTGAGAGGGATGAAATCGTTGGATGACTTCAAAGAAAGTACTCTACAACGTGTTACCAGATTAGAAGAGAGACAAGATAATACCGATAAGAAGATTGAAGAATTGACTAATGATAATAAAGTTTTAGGTCGCTTAACTATGCTAATGGAAATGCAAGTTGAAAGCAATAAACGTCAAGATGAACAAATGCAAAAGCAAAATGAAACTATGTTAAAGATGAGTCACAGTATGGAAAAGATGAGTGATTCATATGAGAAACTTGATGGTCGTGTGGGATCACTTGAAAAGATTCAATCAGATAATAAAGTTGCCGATTGGTTTAAAACGAAGATGAGTAACTTATTATTTAAGATTGTTCCAACAATCATAGCAACCTTAATCGGTGCTTATTTACTTATGAGATTCGGACTTAAATAATCAGGAGGAATACATATGAAAAAGTTATGGTCTAACCTAAAGAAAGTTAAAGAAAAACAGTGGAAATTAATCGTTCCCCCACTTGTAGCTTTAGTTGTATTTGGTGGAGCACTAATGGGATATGAAATTGATGCATTGTCTTTAACTGAAAAGTTAACTGCTTTTATTTCAGGGGCAGCGTTGATCCTTGGAATCTTTATGAATCCAGATAAGAAATAACTTTCGTTAAAATATTTCTTTTATACAAACCTAAAAAAGATTGTGAATTAGAATTATAAAAACCTAATTTTACTAGGTTTTTAGATTTCGTTTTTCACAATCTTTTTTCTATTTTTAAGTAAAATGAGGTGAAAATTTATGCCACTCAATAGAATCCAAAAGCAGATGTTAGATTTTAATGCTGCTACATCTGAAGAGTTAAATGCACATACAAGTAATAGTTCTATTCATACGACTCAAGCAGAAAAGGATAAACTTGCAGGAATTGAAGCTCAAGCTAATAAATATGTTCATCCTGCTAATCATTCACCAAGTATTATCACACAAGATGCTAATAACAGATTTGTGACTGATACAGAGAAAGCAACATGGAATGGTAAAGCTGATACTTCTTCAGTTACTACTGTGGACAATAAAGTGAATGAAATGCGATTGTCAGGAGTAACTGCTTCAAGACCTGTACCTAGCTATGTTGGACAAATGTACTTTGACACTACACTTGGTAAGCCTGTATATGCAAAAGTATTGTCACCTGCTACATGGGTAGATTCAGCAGGTGCTACTGTATAAGTTTTTTGTTGTTGGAGAGACTTCATTCATTTGGAGTCTCTTTTTCAATGCAAACAAAAGTTCAAAAGATATGGACTTCGCTAAAAGAATGCTCAGTCCTTCAGTTCAAAGCAGAGCTTTTCACTGAGAAAATTAGATTAGGAGTGAATTAAATGAAAGATATGTATTATACACAATCGTTAAACTTGGCAGCTTACATTATGTCAAAAGGAATTGATCCAGTCGGTAAAACTAAGTCAGGCAAATCAGTAACTATCTACTTCAATAAGACAAATGAATTACATGACGTTGTAAGGGATTATAACAATCAAGAAGAATTAAAGAAGTTCATTTCAGCATTTAGAGAACTCAAGCATTACCTCAATAAAGTAAATTAATCAACAAATATATTATATGTTTAGGAGAGTTTTAATATGAATTACAATCAATCACAGTTAGCAAGAATGGTACATGAAATCGTACTATCAAAAATGAAAGAAGAATTAAGCGAAATCTCGGATAAGTATGACATCCCTGTTGAGGATATCGAAAAGTTAGCAATAAGTCTTTATGTAAAGGACGTTTCAAAATCACAATGGAAATCATCCAATGCACGATTTATTAAGCTGTATGAAAAGGAAGTTGAATTACTCTTTGATAACGGAATTATTAATTTCAGCGAAATGGGCTTTATGGTCTTCTTATCTTTGAAATTTACAACTTATGAGGATAATACTCTAAGGAATAAAGATGGATCACTGTGTACTCAAAAAGACATTATTGACTTAAGTGGTATGACAAAGCCCACTGTCTCAAGAACACTTAAAGGATTAATTGAGAAAAAGTTAATATTTGAAAAGAAACATGACCAAGTGAAAAACGGAAAAAAGTATATGATTTCCCCTTATATCTTTTATAAAGGCAGGTTGATGGATAGAAATTTGAAGCAAAAATTTCAAGGATTAAATCAATTATTCGTTGACACTTGGAAAAATAAATTACCAGATAATAATGAAATTGAAACTAATGAAAATAACTTTGAATTTGATACTGAAGAATTCCTTTCATTAATTGAAAAAGAAATAGTAAATCAGCATTCTGAAAGTTTAGATTCAAATTATACATATAACTAATTAAGGGTAGATAAGTAGAGATACAGAGTATGACTTTTCGATGAAATCCTTTATTATTACTAAGTTTTTAGGCAATTTAAAGGTTAAATAAATGGAACTATAAATTAATCAAAATCTATATTTATCAACTAACTTACAATTAATAAGTAAAAAATATGAAACTATGAGGATGTGTAGTTATGACTACAAAAGATAAAATGGATGAAATGTTAAAGGATATTAGGCAGGCAATTGAAAGCAATGACCTTGAAGAAACTTTAACATTAATCGGGATGTTGGAGAGAGCTGAACAGTTGGAAGAATGGTTGGCTGAATAGTACCTACTTCCCGACTTTCATGTCGTGTAGAAGTTGAATAATGTAGACCTTACCAAAAATGACAAAGAGCAGGATTCACGGGAATATTCCTCCCTCCTGCTCAATTTACTTTTCCGATTGTGTTGTCCTAAAAATTAATCACACTTTGATTGTAAGATTGAACGTGTCCATCTTTGTATCTGATCTCAAATTTATCCAGGTACATAACTATTTCATCTATTTCCTCATTCAATTCCTCTGCTGATAATTGTTTCTCATATCTCATATCAACGTAGAAATCCAACTCTTTTTCTGAAATTGGATTGTTGCTGCAAAAGTCTTTACCGTAGTTACAGCGTCCGCCACACGCATATTTAACCTTATCCCTATACATTTTAACCTTATAGTTCTTTAAACACTCAGAGCAGCGTATAAGCCCCTTAAAACGCATTTTAACATCTCCTAACTATGATGCTTGTCCCAAATTAACTCTAGCCACAATTTCAACTGATGGAATCATTGTATCACTTATTCTTACTGACAATCTATTCTTAGTCTTTGTATGAATCGTACTAACAATCCCTTCACCAACACGGGCGATTATCGTTTCTTCACCTGCTCCACCTACTAGGCGATCGATATTCGCACGAACGGTGATTCTGGCTTTTGCTTTTACTTCAATTCCGTCTAATGCTACACCGGCAATAAAAGGTGTTTCAATTACTTTAGGGTTTACACTCATCTGAACAGCTTCGAGTACATCACGTCCTGCTAGATCAATGGCTGCAGCTCTCTCGAAGCTAAGTTCAATATTAGCACGATGTGCTGCGATCAACGCATTTACTACTCTATCAACATTCCCTCCAGCTAGATAGTGACTTTCGAGCTGGTTCGTACTTAAATCTAATCCCGCTTTTACTGCTTTAATCAACGGATTAACTACCCGGTTCGGAATAACTCTTCTTAATCTCATCCCAACCAATGTAAATATCCCTACTCTTACTCCTGCTGCTAATGCAGAAATCCATAACATAACGGGCACAAACGTAAATAATACAGCTAATGCGATAACAATCAACCCTATAATTACGATACTGGCGATCGATCCGAATTCTAACATCCACACACTCTCCATTCATTATTTATTCATTATTTTTTTCAATAGCTCTTACTACAACACGTCCTCCAGAAACTTTAATAATTTTGACTGGCGTGCCTTTTTCAATATATGATCCTTCAGTTACTACATCTAAGAACTCATCTTCAAGCTTTAAACTTCCAGAAGGTCTCAATGTTGTTGCAGTGACGCCGATCCTACCTGTTAAATCATCGCGTTCTTTGTGTGATAGATAACCTTTTTCAGAGCTCGTTGAGTCAAATAGTACGAGTTTCTTTAAAGAGCCGTTATAACCGAATGATCGTAAGAAAAAATATGATCCGATGATTGTAACAACAATCGCGATTGCAATGGCGATCAAAATTCCTGATAATGATCCACCTGCCATGATCAATCCTGTTAACACGGCCAACACCCCCAGTATACCGATAATACCACCTGGCAAAAACAACTCTAGGATCAATAAGATCAGTCCAACACCAAATAAAATGATTGCTTCCCACCCGGCTAGACCCGCTATCATATGACCGTAAAAAAACAGCAATAATGATAATGCACCGATAGAACCCGCAATTCCAAAGCCAGGTGTATAGAGCTCTAAAACAAGGCCTAAGCTTCCTAAAGATAAGAGAATAGGCACGACAACAGGATTTGTAACGAAACGTGCTATCTTATCTGCGAAAGTAGGATTAGACTCTAAAATTTTTGCATCCTCCAAATTCAGATGTGCTAGCAGTTCTTGACGATCTTCTGCAATTTTTTCTGCATATCCTACTTTTAATGCTTCACTGGCTGTAAGAGTAAGCAACTCACCTTTTTCTAATCCAAGTTCAGGAATTTCAAAGTCAGGATCTACCATCGCCTCAGCATATATTGGAGCTCTCTCATTCAGCTCTGCTGCTGCAAGCATTTCTGCTTTCCAAGCAGACTCTGCTTTTTGTCCAGCGGTATTTCCTTGACTGTCAATCACTGCGGCAGACCCGATAGTAGTAGATGGCTTCATAACTACCTGGTCAGCATTTAAAGCGATATACGCTCCTGCTGAAAAAGCATTTTTAACCACATACGCTGTGATTGGAATTTCTGATTCTCTCATGACTTTTGCGATATGTAATGCTGCGTCTACTCGGCCTCCAGGAGTATAAATCTCTAGAATGATATGGTCAGTGCCATCTTTCTCCGCTTTTTTAATACTTCTCTCTAAAAAAGCTTCAAGACCTCTTTCTACTTCATGTTCTACAGGTATAAAAGTAACTGTCTTTCCTTTACCTGCTGAGAATACTTGTGAAGTTGAAAGCACTCCATATATTCCCCAGATCAGACAAAGCATATAGATTAGCAGTCGAATCCTTTTCACAAACTAACACCCCCTCCACTCTATTTTACGTTAATTTGTGGAAAAAAGTTTCAAAAATAAGAAAACGCCCTGTATAAATACAGAGCGTTTGTCATTTCAATTATGATAATTGTTGCTGAACAATACGATTAACGAGTCCGCCATCGGCTTTCCCTTTAACTTTAGGCATGAGAGCCCCCATAACTTTACCCATATCAGCTTTTGAAGTAGCACCTATTTCAGAAATGGTTTCTGCAACGATTTCTTGAAGTTCTTCTTCTGTGAGCTGTTTTGGTAAATATGGCGTAAGAACAGCAATTTCATCTTGAAGTCCAGCGACTAAATCATCGCGGCCAGCTTTTTCGAATTCTTGGAGGGAGTCTTTTCTTTGTTTCATTTCGCGTACAAGAACGGTAAGCTCTTCTTCCTCGTTTAATTCACGCCCTAGCTTGATGGCTTCATTTTGAAGTGATGCCTTAAGCATGCGAATCACAGAAAGCTTCTGCTTGTTCTTGTCCTTCATCGCTTGTTTCATATCTTGATTTAGTTCTTTAAGAAGACTCATATTACTAACTTACACCCCGCTTAGAACTTACGCTTTCTTGCTGCCTCAGCCTTCTTCTTACGCTTTACGCTTGGCTTTTCATAATGCTTGCGCTTTTTAACTTCAGCCAATGTTCCATCTTTGGAAACGGATCTTTTAAAACGACGAAGAGCATCATCAATGGATTCATTCTTGCGAATACGTGTTTCTGCCATTTGTATTTCCCTCCCTCCAGACCACCCTTACATAAAGTAAAGATGCGTCACATATCTTTTGCCATTATAATATATCCTTGCAATGCGGTCAACTTAATTTAAACAAGTTGGTCTTCTAGAGAATAGGTAAATGGCGTAAAAATAAAAATTAATAATCTGAAGTGGAAGTTCCGCCTTCAACGATCGCGATTCCTGCACTTGCTCCAATACGTGTTGCGCCAGCTTCAATCATAGCCAACGCCGTCTCGCGGTCACGTACAGCACCTGAAGCTTTAACACCGATGTTTGGTCCAACTGTCTCACGCATCAATTTGATGTCTTCAACAGTTGCTCCACCTGTTGAAAATCCTGTTGATGTTTTTACAAAATCAATTCCTGCTTTAACAGCGATCTCACAAGCTTTTACTTTTTCTTCGTCTGTAAGAAGTGAAGTTTCAATGATTACTTTTGTTAAAGCTTTACCTTTAGCTGCTTCAACAACAGCACGAACATCTTGTTCAACTAACTCATAGTTGCCATCTTTTAATGCACCGATGTTGATAACCATATCTACTTCAGTTGCTCCGTTTTCAATCGCATTCTTCGTTTCGAACGCTTTTACTTCTGGAGTGTTTGCACCTAATGGGAAACCAATCACAGTACAAACCGCTACATCTGAATCTTTTAATTGTTCGAATGCAGTGTAAACCCATGTTGGATTAACACAAACAGAAAAGAAATTATATTTTTTAGCTTCCTCACAAAGAGTTAAGATTTCTTTCTTTGAAGTTTCAGCTTTTAATGCTGTGTGGTCAATCATTCTTGCAACGTTTAAATTGCTCATTTCAACAAACCCTTTCTTAATAAAAAAATTAAACACCATTAGTATCATAACAAATTTTTCGACATAAATCGAGCATCTTAAAAATATTTACAGTAAGGTGCATTAACCACGCCGAAACCTTAAGTATGATAAAAAAAACACCCTGGGATGAACTCCAGGATGTTAGCTTGATACAGCTTGCTTTAGGATTTCTTCCTTTTCTTGTTTTACAAATACACCTTTATTATAAGGATACCCAGCTTCAGTGATTTTCACTTTAATCAATTTCCCTATCATCTCTTCATTTCCTTCAAATAGAACTTTAAGATAATTCGGCGTATATCCTACATATAGTTTGTTGGTAGGGTCTTCTTTAAAAGCCTCTTCAGGAATCACTTCCACAACTGTATCTTCGTAGTTGGATGCATATTCTTTAGCTAATTGATCTGAGAGAGCGATCAGCTTGTGTACGCGTTCGTTCTTAATATCCTCAGGTACTTGATCCTCCATCTTTGCAGCTGGTGTACCAGTACGCTTAGAATAAGGGAATACATGAAGTTCCATAAATTTATGTTTCTCAATGAATTGGTACGTCTCCATGAATTCTTCCTCTGTCTCACCTGGAAAACCTACAATTACATCTGATGTAATCGCAAGTCCTGGGAGTGCCTCTTTTAAACGGTCTAATCTTTCACCGAACATTTCCATTGAATACTTTCTTCTCATTCTTTGTAGTACCGTATTAGACCCTGATTGAAGTGGTATATGCAGATGAGGAACTACTTTGTCTGATCTGCCCATAACTTCAATCACTTCATCAGAGATCTGACTAGCCTCAATGGATGAGATACGAATTCGTTTTAATCCAGAGATGTTTTTATCAAGATCATCCAACAACTTCGCAAATGAATAATCCTTCATATCTTCTCCGTATCCAGCTGTATGAATACCTGTAAGTACGATCTCTTTATAACCAGAATCTACAAGCTGCTGTGCTTGAGAAAGTACATCTTCAGGGTTACGAGAACGAAGTAGACCTCTTGCCCAAGGTATGATACAGAACGTACAGAAATTATTGCAGCCTTCTTGAATCTTAAGCGATGCTCTTGTTCGATCTGTAAATGCAGGAACATCTAGTTCCTCATATACACGTGCCTTCATGATGTTTGAAACACCGTTAATAGGCATACGTTCTTCTTTATATTGTTGAATATAGTTAAGCATTTTAGAACGGTCTTGCGTGCCGACAACAACATCGACTCCCGGAATCGCCATAATCTCTGCAGGCGACGTTTGAGCGTAACAACCTGTAACACAAATAACAGCGTCCGGATTTTTCCGGATAGCTCTTCGTATAACTTGTCTGCTCTTTTTATCTCCCGTATTCGTAACGGTACATGTATTAATTACATAGACGTCTGCAGTACTATCAAAATCTGTACGTTCATATCCTTCAGCTTGGAAAAGCTGCCAGATCGCTTCAGTCTCATAATGATTTACTTTACAACCTAATGTATGAAATGCAACGGATGGCATATTGATCACCCCTTTAGTTCAAAATGATAAGATATAGCTGATAACAGGTACAACGGTGCTGTTTCCGTCCTTAATATCCTTGGACCCAGCCCGCACAACAAAAATCCATGATCATTTAACAAGGTTGCTTCTTTATCACTGATGCCACCTTCTGGACCGATCACACATAGGATTGAGTCTCCTATATCAGCTGAACTTAAAGCAGAAGCAAACTTAGAGACTTCGTTTTGTTTTGCTTCTTCTTCAAATGCAACGATTTTTATCTTATACTGTTCTGCCATTTTTAGCAAATCAGAAAAAGAACCAGGATTCAATATGTCTGGAACCCGATTTCTGTGTGACTGTTCTGCTGCTTCTTTTGCAATTTTCTCAAGTCTTTCCTTTTTCTTAACCGCTTTTTTGTCATCCCACTTTACAACAGATCGGTCTGCAGAAAATGGAAAGAAGGATGTTGCACCAAGTTCGGTACCTTTTTGGACGATGTATTCTAACTTATCTCCTTTTGGCAGTCCTTGAGCAATGGTAACAGAGACAGGAAGCTCAGCCTTCTTCTCAATATCATTCAAGATCTTCGTCTCTACTTCGTTACCATCGACCTCTATGATTTCACACAAAGATGTACGACTTTTGTTATCACAGCAGATGAAATTGTCTCCTACTTGCATTCTCATCACCTTTAAGATGTGCTTAGCATCGTCCCCTGTAATCGTAACGAAGTCATCTTTCCAGTTTTCTGATGAAACAAAGTACCTTTGCATGAAATGCACTTCCTATCCTATTCCTTATTTTGAGCAACGATCGCAACCCAATCTTCCATTTCTAAGACTTCTACAATTGTAAAGCCTTGTTGTTCTAACTTCTCTTTAACATCACGTTTTTTTCCTTGTATGATTCCTGAAGTAATAAAGTACCCCCCTGGCTTCAATATTTTAGCTGTATCCTCGACGAACAATAGAATAATTTCAGCCAAAAGGTTTCCTACAACAAGATCGACAGGACCCTCAATACCTTTTAAAAGATCATTTTGGTCTACGTTTACTTTTGTGTGAACCTTATTCAGCTTCACATTTAAGCGTGCGGAGTTTACGGCTACTTCATCAAGGTCGTATGCTTCCACTTGTTTTGCACCTAGCATAGCAGAAGCGATACTTAATACACCTGATCCTGTTCCAACATCAATAACAGAATCACCTTCTGCGATATATTTTTCGATAGCCTGTAAACTCATAACAGTTGTTGGGTGTGTTCCTGTACCAAACGCCATACCTGGATCTAGTTCAATAATAAGTTCATCAGAATGTACAGGTTTGTAATCTTCCCATGTAGGAGTGATCGTGATTCTCTTTGAGATTTTAACCGGTTTATAATATTTTTTCCAAGCAGTCGCCCATTCTTCCTCATTCACTTCTGAAATAGAAATCGTGTTTGCTCCGATATCAATATCGTATCTCACTAGATTTGTTATCGACTGTTTAATTTCTTCAACCGTTTCACCTAAAAAGCTGTTTACAGGTAAGTAAGCTTTTAAGATTACACCTTCAGAAGGATAATCAGATGGGTTTAGCTGATAGATTTCGCCAAATACGGATTGACGCTCTTTAGAGAGGTCATCTACATCCTCAATCACAACTCCGCTAGCTCCCGCCTCATGTAAAATATTCGATACTGGTTCAACAGCTTCCTGAGTAGTGTGGATGCTAATCTCTGACCATTTCATCATATCAACTCCGTTTGTTAGTTTGGCTTATAGAAAATTTAAGATATTCCTGTTGCAAGAGGGTGGTTGATTTCCACTCCAGGCCGCTCGCTTTCCGCGGGGCAGGCGGTGAGCCACATTCGTACGATTCACTCTTAAGTGTCTCACCTGCCCACCTGTCCCGCAGGAGTCTCGCACCTTACGTTTCAATCAACCTGCCAAAGATGTAAATAGATACAAAACAAAAAACTTTTAGAAAGAGGTTTAGAAAGTTTATTTATGCATGTATAACTTAGGTATTGCAGGTTGATTTTACTCGCCTTTAAATGCTCGTTTTACTTTGTCGAAAAATCCATCTTGTTGTTCATCTGGCATGCTTCCGCTGATTTCTGAGAAGTCGCGAAGAAGCTGTTTTTGTTTTTCTGTTAAGTTTTTCGGTGTGATGACTTTTATTTGAATGTGCTGGTCACCTTGACCTCTTCCGTGAACGTTTTTTACACCTTTACCTCTTAAGCGGAAATGAGTTCCTGTTTGTGTGCCTGCTGGAACTTTAAGCTTAACTTTTCCATAGAGTGTTGGGACTTCAATCTCATCACCTAATGCAGCCTGAGAGAACGTTAACGGCATCTCACAAAGGATATCATCTCCATCACGCTCGAAGAACTCATGATCTGCTACTTGGAACACCACATAAAGATCTCCCGCAGGTCCACCGTTAACCCCAGGTTCTCCGTGGCCGGACATACGAATCTGCTGACCGTTATCTACACCAGCTGGAACTTTAACAGAAATCTTCTTGTTCTTGCGCACTTTCCCATTACCATGACACGTCTTACACTTGTCTTTTATGATCTTTCCTTTTCCACTACAGTGGTTACATACTCGGCGATTAACAATACGACCAAACGGTGTGTTCTGTTCAACGTTCAGCTGGCCGCTTCCATTACAATGTGAACACGTTTCAGGCTTTGTTCCAGGCTTAGCACCCGACCCATGACATGTTTCACATGATTCTTCTGTAGGAATCTGTATTTCTGTATCTTTACCGAATACAGCATCTTCAAAAGATAGTCTTAGTCCATACTGAAGATCGTTTCCTTGACGAGGACCGTTTGGATTTCTTCGGCCGCCGCCTCCACCAAAGAACATATCAAAAATATCGCCAAAACCGTCAAAACCAGCTCCGCCGCCACCGAATCCTTGATTTGGATCAGTATGGCCGAATTGGTCATAATGAGCTTTCTTTTGAGGATCGCTCAGTGTTTCGTATGCATCTTTTACTTCTTTAAATTTATTTTCCGCATCTGCCTCTTTATTTACATCTGGGTGATACTTTCTGGCAAGTTTACGGTATGCTTTTTTCACCTCATCGTTTGAGGCATTTTTATCTAATCCAAGTACTTCGTAATAATCTCGTTTACTCATATAGGACACTCCCGAATTCTCACATAAAAGTTATCTTACCATTGAATACCACCTGACTCAAGACGAAAACTGCAAAGGTTTTGTTACGTTCTTAAGTCCAATGAACTCATCTTCAACTCAGAAAAAAAGTCAAAGTCAAGATGACCTGACTTTGACTTTTATCTGCTAAAGGTTACTTTTTATCGTCGTTTACTTCTTCGTAATCAGCGTCAACGATGTTGTCATCGTTCTTCGTTGATTGTCCTTCTGCATCGCCCTGAGCTTGAGCTTGTTGTGCTGCTTGCTCATAAAGTTTTACAGAAAGTTGTTGAACGATTTCGCTCAATGCCTCTTTTTCTTTTTTAATTGCTTCGATATCGTCACCTTCAAGAGCCTTTTTCAAGCTCTCTTTTGCTTCTTCAGCTTTCTTCACTTCAGCTTCGTCTACCTTACCTTCAAGATCTTTCAACGTTTTATCAACTGTGAAAACAAGTTGATCTGCTTCATTTCTAGTGTCGATCTCTTCACGTTTCTTCTTATCCGACTCTGCATTTTCTTCAGCATCTTTTACCATGCGATCGATCTCTTCATCAGAAAGACCTGTAGAAGATTTAATCGTAATGGATTGTTCTTTGTTCGTACCTAGATCTTTAGCACGTACGTTTACAATACCGTTCGCATCGATGTCGAAGCTTACTTCGATTTGAGGCACTCCGCGTGGTGCTGGTGGAATCTCAGATAACTGGAATCTTCCAAGCGTCTTATTGTGCGCTGCCATCTCACGCTCTCCTTGAAGAACATGGATATCAACAGATGTTTGGTTATCAGCAGCTGTTGAGAACGTTTGAGATTTTGAAGTTGGAATCGTTGTGTTACGATCGATCAATCTTGTAAACACGCCGCCCATCGTTTCAATACCTAACGAAAGTGGTGTTACGTCAAGAAGAACAACATCTTTCACATCTCCAGCAAGTACTCCACCTTGAATTGCAGCACCAAGTGCAACAACCTCGTCAGGATTTACACCTTTATGAGGATCTTTACCTGTGAATTTCTTGATTGCTTCTTGTACAGCTGGGATACGAGTAGATCCACCAACAAGAATAACTTTATCAAGGTCAGATGGTGACATTCCTGCATCATTAAGCGCTTGACGAGTAGGTCCCATCGTACGTTCAACTAAGTCTGAAGAAAGATCTTCAAATTTCGCACGTGATAAGTTTAACTCTAAGTGCTTAGGTCCAGAAGCATCAGCAGTGATGAACGGTAATGAAATTTGTGTAGATGTTACACCAGAAAGGTCTTTTTTCGCTTTCTCTGCAGCATCTTTTAGGCGTTGTAGAGCCATTTTATCTTGAGAAAGATCGATACCGTTCTCTTTCTTAAATTCGCTTACTAGATAGTCGATGATCACTTGGTCAAAGTCATCTCCACCAAGCTTGTTATCACCAGATGTCGCTTTTACTTCAAAGAATCCATCTCCTAGTTCAAGGATAGAAACGTCAAACGTACCACCACCAAGGTCAAATACTAGGATTGTTTGGTCTTCATCTTTTTCAAGTCCATATGCTAATGCAGCTGCTGTTGGCTCGTTTACAATACGTTCAACTTGAAGTCCAGCTATCTGTCCAGCATCTTTAGTAGCTTGACGCTGAGCATCGTTGAAATAAGCTGGAACTGTGATTACCGCTTTTTCAACTTTTTCTCCAAGATAGTCTTCAGCATGGGACTTTAACTTTTGCAGGATGATTGCAGAAATCTCCTGTGGCGTATAATCTTTGCCTTCAACTGTTTCTTTATGATCTGTACCCATGTAACGTTTGATTGACATGATTGTGTTCGGGTTCGTTACTGCTTGTCGCTTTGCTACTTCTCCAACTGAACGATCTCCATCTTTGAAAGCTACAACTGATGGTGTTGTACGGTTTCCTTCCGGGTTCGGAATAACTACCGCTTCTCCACCTTCCATAACAGCTACACAAGAGTTTGTTGTACCTAAGTCAATACCGATGATTTTACTCATGTTTTTTCCCTCCATCATTCATATGTAGTTTTATCTACGCGTTTACTTTTACCATCGCAGGTCGAATAACTCGATCTTTTAACATATAACCTTTTTGCAGTTCCTCAATTACTGTATTAGACTCTGTTTCAGAATCCTCCACTTGCATCACTGCTTGATGCAGGTTGGGGTCAAACGTTTCACCGACTGACGGGATTTCTGTCAGACCCTCTTGTTTAAGCGCATCCGCTAGTTGACGATAAACCATTTCCATCCCTTGAATAAGAGTTTTGGTCTGATCGTTTGTAGCTTCAGTCTTCAAAGCACGCTCAAAGTTATCGAGTGCAGGTAATAACTGTTCAAGAAGACTTTGAGATTTATATTTAAGGCTTGCTGCCTGTTCTTCTCTTGTTCTACGGCGGAAATTATCATAATCCGCTTGAAGGCGAAGATTTTTTTGGCTGGCTTCCTCAAGCTTTGCTTCTAGCTCTGAAATACGTTGTTGCTCTTCAGTTAGAGTTTCTTCCGTAATAGATTCCACTTCTTCAACAACAACTTCTTCTGTTTCTGTTCCTTCTTCATTCACATCAGTTTGTGTTTGATCTTGAGTGATGTCCTCTTTGTTCATGCTTTCACCTCCCTAAAGTAATCCACTAATTTGAAAAATCGTTTAATATGTTCGTCATTTCCTTTGATAATGAATCTAGTAAAGAGATGACTTTTTGATACTCCATTCTTGTTGGACCGATTAACGAAATCGTACCTATATGTTTACCATGCATCGTGTAAGAGGCATTGATCACACTGCAGTTCTTCATCGCTTCATGCTCGTTTTCCGTACCAATTCTAATGGTAAGTCCTTTTTCTGTAGATGACACGAGCTTTTCCATTAAGTCACGCGTTTCTAAGAAATCTAGAAGCGGTCTAACTTTATCTAAGTCTCGAAATTCAGGCTGAGAAAGCATGTTTGTTTTCCCACCATAAAAAAGCTTTTCCTTCTTGCTCCATAAAAGAAGCTGATCTAAAAATACGCCCATGTTTTGATAATCTTTAAGGTGCTTTTTAAACACCGCCGAAAGTTCTTTTTGTATCCGTGTGTTCAATTCTATCAATCGAACACCTGCAAGCCTTTCGTTTAGAATATTGACGAGCTTTTCTAGTTCTGAAGGTTCGATCGTATCAGGCAGTACAATCTGTCTGTTCTCAACATGTCCCGTGTTCGTCACAAAGATTGCCACTGCGACTTGGGAAGAGATCGGAATGATCTGCATGTGCTTTAACTTCATGTCTAATGCGTTAGGTCCTAACACTACAGATGTATAGTTTGTCAGATCTGATAGAATCTTAGCTGATTGATCAAATAATGCCTCTGCCTCCTGGACCTTTTCTGTAAATAAAAATTCTGAATGACCTATCTCACTCTCTTTCATAGAAAGAGAAGGAAGCAGGTGGTCCACGTAAAATCGATATCCTTTTTCAGATGGTATTCTACCAGATGATGTATGGGTTTTCTCTAGAAAGCCAAGATCCTCCAAGTCCGCAAGTTCGTTTCGAATCGTTGCGGGACTGTAGGTAATGTCCTCTCGTTTAGAGATCGTACGGGAACCCACAGGCTCAACATGCTTAATATAGTCATCTATTAAAACACGAAGAATAAAGAGTTGTCGTTCCGTTAACATACCATCACCCCACTTGTTAGCACTCTTAAAGAGCGAGTGCTAAATCTATAATATAAGTTACCAAAAGGTACTCTCCGTTGTCAATCTAAAACTACACCAATAAATTCTTGGAAGACTTCGTTGCCTAATGGTCTTCCATCCTTGGTTAAAACGAGAGTGTCTTCTCGCTGTTCTAGCCAGCCTTTTTGAATGAGTCTTTGAATAGGTTCTTTATAAATATCAAACATGGATCTGCCATATCGACTCATAAACGTCGTATCAGAAACACCTTCCTGTTTCCGAAGGCCCATGAACATTTCTTCTTCCATCTTTTCAGATAGTGGAACCTGATGTTCTTCGATATACGGAAAACCATGTTCCGCGACCAAGTTCATATATTGTTTTAGTGGACCCGCATTTCTTCTTCTTGTTCCTTCAACATAACTGTGAGCTCCAGCCCCTATACCAAAATATTCGTTATTGTTCCAGTATTGGAGATTATGCTTGCTCTCAAACCCTGGAATTGCAAAATTGCTGATCTCATATTGTTTAAAACCTTTTTTATCAAGTGCCTCAATTAAATATTCATACATGGCAGCTTCAAGCTCTTGTTCTGGAAGAGTCAACTTTCCTTTTTGAGCCAAGTTATAAAAAACGGTTTTCTTTTCGATCTGCAGCGAATAAGAAGAAATGTGAGGAACATCTAATGCTAACGCTTCATCTACCGACTCCTTAAACATATCCATCGTTTGACCTGGCAGCCCAAACATGAGATCGATCGACATGTTATCAATACCTGCTTTTCTTGCCTCTGTAACTGTAGAATAGACATCTTCTTTGTTATGTGTTCTGCCTAATTTTTTTAATAAAGAAGATTGAAAAGCTTGAACGCCAACGCTTAGCCTGTTAACTCCATTCTCTTTTAACACTGCAATTTTTTCTTTTGTTGTCTGCTCTGGATTCGCTTCAACTGTAAATTCTTTTAGGGATCTGTTACCTAGCACTTCATTCACATCACTCAAGAACGTCTGCAGCTGCTGTTCGCTCAAAGAGGTTGGTGTTCCACCACCTACGAAGATGGTTTCCATCTCATAATCCTTGAACCTCGTCGTTGTATGAATCATCTCTTTTTTCATAGATTGTAGATATTCATCCACTGGCTGCTGATGAATAAATATCTTGTTAAAATCGCAATAATGACAGATTTGAACACAGAATGGAATATGCAGATACGCCGCTTTTAGCAAGATGTTCACCGCCTTTTTGTCTCATAAATTAGGAAAGACCGCTAGAATTGCCTTCGCGGTCTTAAGTTGCTTTTTATTTGTTGTTATTATTTGTATCATCCATACGAAGAACGGCCATGAACGCTTCTTGCGGAACGTCTACTCGACCGATGGTCTTCATACGCTTCTTACCTTCTTTTTGCTTATCTAAAAGCTTACGCTTACGAGAGATATCTCCACCGTAACATTTAGCCAAAACGTTCTTACGTAATGCTTTAATGTTTGAACGAGCTACAATCTTCTGTCCGATTGCCGCTTGGATAGGCACTTCGAACTGCTGACGCGGAATAAGCTCTTTCAGCTTTTCAACGACTACCTTTCCACGCTCATACGCAAAATCTTTATGAACGATTACAGAAAGGGCATCGATCTTCTCGTTGTTCAGTAATATTTCCATTTTAACCAGCTTAGATGGCTTATAACCAATCAATTCATAGTCAAGAGATGCATATCCCTTCGTACTCGATTTCAACTGATCAAAGAAATCATACACGATCTCTGAAAGAGGAATCTCATATAAAACATTTACACGGTTGTTTTCTAAATAATCCATCGTCATGAAGATACCGCGTTTCTTTTGACAGATCTCCATAATCGTACCAACATAATCGTTCGGCGTCATGATGGATGCTTTAACATAAGGTTCTTCAACTACAGAAATCTTCTGTGCTTCTGGCATATTCGCCGGGTTATCAACAATGATCTTCTCACCATCCGTCATCGTAACATTGTAGATAACACTCGGAGCTGTCGCGATCAAGTCGATGTTGAACTCACGCTCGATACGCTCTTGGATGATCTCCATGTGAAGCAGTCCTAAGAATCCGCAACGGAAACCAAAACCAAGTGCTTGAGATGTTTCTGGCTCATATTGAAGAGCAGAATCATTTAACACTAATCGTTCTAACGCTTCACGAAGATCGTTATATTTCGCTGTGTCTACTGGATATAATCCGCAGTAAACCATCGGGTTCATCTTTCTATAACCAGGCAGAGGTTCAGAGGCGCCTTTTACTGCACTCGTTATCGTATCCCCGACTTGTGTATCTCCAACATTTTTGATCGAAGCGGTTAAGAATCCTACATCACCAACCGTTAAAAAGTCTTTTTGAACCGCTTTTGGTGTAAACACCCCAAGCTCAAGTACTTCAAACTCTTTACCTGTCGCCATCATCTTAATCTTATCGCCGACTTTCACTGTACCTTCAGCTACTCGAATATACGTAACAACACCTCTATATGGATCATAAAGAGAGTCAAAGATAAGTGCTTTTAACGGCCCTTCCGGATCACCAGGTGGCGCCGGTACTTTTGCTACGATCTGTTCAAGAATATCTTGAATACCGATACCCGCTTTAGCTGAAGCAAGTACTGCCTCTGAAGCATCCAGTCCGATAACATCCTCAATCTCCTGACGCACACGTTCAGGCTCTGCACTTGGCAGATCAATCTTGTTGATAACCGGTAATATCTCTAGATCGTTCTCAAGTGCGAGATAAACGTTCGCGAGCGTCTGTGCTTCAATCCCTTGAGCAGCATCTACGATAAGCAATGCTCCTTCGCAGGCTGCTAAACTTCTAGACACTTCGTATGTAAAATCTACATGTCCTGGGGTATCAATTAAGTGGAACGTATAAATCTCGCCATCTTTAGCTTTATATTGAAGCTGAACGGCATTCAATTTAATCGTTATTCCACGTTCACGTTCAAGATCCATCGAGTCTAACAGCTGCTCTTTCATCTCACGCTGTGTTAGTGCACTCGTTTCTTCCAAAATTCTGTCCGCTAAAGTGGATTTCCCATGGTCAATATGTGCAATTATGGAGAAATTCCTGATCTTAGCTTGTCTTTTTAATTTTTCTTCTCTATTCATTATACGTTCACTCCTACAATTTTAGGAAAAGTCACTAGCTTTGATTATAGCAATACAGAGTATCTGTTTCAATCACAACCTAAAAAAATAGGATGAAGACGCGTTTTATGTTCATAGTAACTCTTTAGTAATGTTTTTATTCTGTTCTTTTTAATTTTCATCAAAATTTCTATGGTGAATGTTGAATGGCACCTAAATAAAAAGAACCAATAAAGGAAAGAATCCCTTATGGTTCTAGGGTGAAAAAATAGCTAGCATCTCACTAATGATAACACCAAATATAGAGATCATAACACCGAAAGCTGAAGAAATCCACGATGTAAGTCTTTGTCCAAGTGCTGAAAAAACATTAAAGGAATCTATTTTAGTTAGCGTTTCTTGCTTTGCTTTTATATCATGACTTGTTACTGAGGCTGATTTCGGTTTCGTTTCTTCTTGTTTATTCGAAGGATTTGAACTTGATTCTAAAGCTTCTTGTGGAGAGCCTTTTAACTCATCCATTTCAAAGTGTGCTTTTTGAATACCAAATAAAACCCCAAATAAAAGAATAGTTACTAGCCCGAAACACTTTAACATAAATTTTGTCATGATCATTCCTCCACATGGGGATATACGATTTAAATTTATGCACAAGCTTGTCCAAACATGACTAAAACTTAATGTGTATAAGAAGAAGTATTTCCTTGATCAATGCCACCATGAAGCGCTGTATTCAAACCATTTGCCAATACATTGGCCATGTCTTCAATAAACACATCGACTTCTTTCGGTGTGACCATCAAGTTGTGTCCGATCGGCGCAAGCACTTCACGAATCAACCGAAGTTTCTCATCTTCTTCTAATACACCAACAATTCCTAAGAACGATTTACGATGATCTTCCTCTGGCAAATCATCGTCAGTTAGTACTTTCTTTTCCCCAAACGTCATACCCGCCGGCAAAAGAGATTTGGAGGGTTTATCTTTCTCATTCATCTCGCGCCCAAAGTGTTTCAGGATAAAATCGATCGTATCACTTGTGATTGTTGCCGCATCAACAACCGTAGGAATTCCAATAGAGATCACCGGAATACCTAACGTTTCAAGGCTAAGCTCTTTACGTTTGTTTCCGACACCGGATCCTGGATGGATCCCTGTATTAGAAACTTGAATCGTGGCGTTCACCCTCTCAATCGAACGTGAAGCTAGAGCATCTATTGCTATGACAAAGTCTGGATTTGCCTTTTTAACGATCCCATCGATGATATCACTTGTTTCTATACCTGTAATACCCATTACTCCAGGCGAAATCGCACAGACTGGACGAAAACCCTCTTCAACGTTTTCCGGTGCTAACTCGAACAAGTGCTTTGTGATCGTCAAATTTTCAACAACCAAAGGTCCTAGAGAATCTGGTGTTACATTCCAATTTCCTAATCCCACAACGAGACAAGTGTCATCCTGTTTGATGCCTTGTTCTTTTAAGAACCGATAAAAATCATGCGCAAATACTTCTTGTACACGCTCCTGAAGCTTTGAATCTTTTTCACGAATTCCTTGAACTTCAAAAGTGACATACACACCTGCCTTCTTCCCGGTAGTCTCTGCTCCCTTTTCGTCAATCTCTACTCTAACGATCTTGATACCATCTCTATCTTTTTCATGTATAATGACACCCTCGAGCGTACTTTTATTAACAACTTCATCTTCTTTTAAAAGCATATCGTGCGCTTCTATAGCCAGATCCGTTCGCACAGAATAGGCTGACAGGTCTAAATCTTTACCCATAATCTACCACCTTCCTTTATCTTATTTTTGCCGCAACTCTTCCTTTTCATTCTTGTATTGCATTTAGAGGGCGATTTTGATAGAATACTTTGTGTCCTATTTTTTGCAACGGAAAGTAATTTTGTTGCTCATGGTTCATTTAGGGAGGTGAATGGATTGGCTAATATTAAATCAGCGATTAAACGTGTAAAAACTAACGAAAAGCGTCGTGCACACAACGCTTCACTAAAGTCTGGCATGCGTACTGCTATCAAAAACTTTGAAGCACTTGCAGCTTCAAACAATGCAGAAGGTGCTCAAGCAGCTTTTGTTACTGCTTCTAAGAAGATTGACAAAGCAGCAAACAAAGGACTTATCCACAAAAATGCAGCTTCTCGCCAAAAGTCTCGTCTTGCTAAGGCTTTAAACGGTGTTAACGCATAAATTGAAGGATGAAATCCGAAAAACGGCCTTACACCAATAGGTCGTTTTTTTATTTTGCACAATTCATTATAAAAGCCAGCTCATCTGTTAAATGTGAGCTGGCTTTTAGAATGTTTGTACATTGAACAAAACAGGTTCATTTATGGGACTAATGAAGGATTCACTTATACCATGCAGGGTATTCAACTTACTAATTTTAGATATTTGGACAATAATTATAGAAATTCTAGAGTTATTACGGCGAGTTTTGAACATAAATCGGCAAGTCATAACTCGACAAATAATCGTCATGCCTATACCCTCCATCACTAAACTATACTAGGAACATAAAAAAACCCCTTTTCATCATATGAAAAGAGGTTTGTCACAAACTTATGAGCCTTGTGAGAGTTTTACGATCTCTAACTCCAGCAAGAGTGTTTTGTCCATCTGGCCAGTTTTTAATTTATAATCTGTTTCGGCGAATTCATTCAGACAATTCCGAAGAAAAACTTCATTGAATCGTTTTGCATGTTTTGCAGCCAACTTTACTGCGTAAGGATGTAATTTAAGTGATGAAGCAATTTGCTTTTCCCCATATCCTTTCTTTTGAAGTTCTTTAATGCCGTTAATCATTCTAAATTGCCTCGTAATCAATGCATGAATTTGAATTGGCTCTTGATTTTGTTTCATTAGATCATAAAAGCTTCTAAGAGCTTGTTCTGTTCTTTTATGCACTACATGATCAACTAATGCAAACACATCATCTTCAAGAGTTCTAGCTACTAATGAATCCACTGTTTCCTTTGTGATAACTCCATTCACACCGACAAATAGAGCCATCTTTTCTATTTCTTTTGCTAATACTGCCATATGCGTTCCTAGTCTTGAAAGAAGCAGTTGAATCGCTTCTCCATCGATAGAGACTTCTAGATTCACAGCTTCTTTTTGGAGCCATTTTTCAGCGGTATCGTTACTAAGCTCTGAAACCTGAATCATCTCAGATTGTGCTTTAACCAATTTTACAATCTTCTTGCGCTCATCTAATTTTTCGTGGGGAACCACAATGACTAACGTTGTATAGTCTGCTGGATTTTGTATATATTGTTCAAACACTTTGAAGTCATGTTCGCTCTTTGATTTATCTTTTGCAGCTGTTAAGAAAGTTGCATTTTTTATTACTACGACGCGGCGTTCTCCCAAAAAGGGCATTGTTTCTGCGTCTTCAATTATCTCTTGAACTGAGATTTCATCTAGATTATGTACACTTAAGTTAAAGTCTCTTTCGTCAGGAGCCAAAAGGCTTGTAATAGTTTGTACCGCCTCTTCTGCTAAATAAGTTTCCGTGCCCCAAATCAGGTAGATCGGGTATGATTCTTTGTTCTTTATCTTCTTCTTTAACGTTTCTACTGTAAGCACCTTTTTCACCTCTACCTCTTATCCTATGAGGAACTATGTGCATTTGCAAGCAAAAGAAGGAACAGCACATACGTCTGTTCCTTCATTTATGATAAACACTAACACCAAAACGAAATAATCGTTTGAGGCTAGCTTTAATAGGATATCCTATGCATTTTTTAAATATTGGTGACAACGACTCTCATCTTTGGTAAGTTTTAGATAAAACACATAAAAGAAAGCATTTTCAGTATGGATTTTTTAAAAATGATAACGTATACTAAGGATGGATTAGGAGGGTTGTCACATGAACCATTTCGAAAAAGATGTACAAAGTAAGCGTAACGACCTTATTGATTCCGGCATGGGCTTTGTTGTATCATTTGGATTCTTTACGGTAATCTTCGCCATCGGAGTCATTCTAAAAGCAATCGCATAATACATAAAAAAAGACCGAATTTTTTCGGTCCTTTTTTATTGTGCCGTTTTAACCTTTAATCTCTCTTTATCTACCACAAATGAAATATCACCGTGTTGGTCTGTCCGATAAATGATAATCCCTCTTTCCTTAAATCTCTTCAAAACTTCTAGAGCAGGATGGCCATATATGTTATTTTCGCCTGCGGAAATAATTCCATATCGAGGAGAAACACTGTCTAGAAATGACTCAGTTGAAGATGTCATACTTCCATGATGACCGACCTTGAGGACATCAGATTTGATTCTTGGAAAACTTTTTATTATCGCTTTTTCAGCTTCTACTTCTATATCTCCTGTTAATAAAAATGTACGATCGTACACCTTAATCCAGAGAACGATAGAGCTATTATTTGAAGTGCTTTCTTTGGATCCAGGATGTAAAACTAAAAATAGAGAGTGAGCTGATTCCCACTGCATACCTTTAGCTAGCTTCACCACTTTTATCTTGTTTCTGGCTGCAGCAGTTTGGATGAGCGCCTCCATGTTATTACCTATTTGCTTATGAGGTAAAAATACATGGTTCACTTTAAAATTTTCGAGCAGAAACTCGCCTCCCCCAGCATGATCCAAATCTCCATGAGTAATGATTAAACCATCTAAGCGTTGAATACCTTTAGCCTTCAAGAAAGGATATACAACTTGTTTCGTAACATCATATTCTTCCTCTCTTTTTTCCCAATCCTCTTGATCGAAAGAGACTGAGCCACCAGTATCAATCAAATATACTGCTTTTCTATATGGTAGCTCAATGAGAATACTATCGCCTTGTCCTACATTAATAAAAGATATCGTTGCTTTTGGGTTCACATAAGGAAGCCCCCAATGAATACAACAGACCATGAGAAACGGAAGAGTCATCAATAATTGAATACGCTTAGTAACTTCCCATCTATAAAGAAAGTAAAATATCGCCACAAAGTACAGCGCAAATATCCAGTGAGCCGGTCTGCCTAAAATCACAGACATCTTGAGAGATTGCGCCTTTTCCATGACCAAGACTGAAAAATTAAACAAGTATTCAATAAACTCTTTAACGAAAAGAATTGATTCTGGGTTAGATAGTGAAAGGATCAGAATAAAAAAAGAAATCGGGAACAAAACCATTGAAACAAAAGGAATGTATATGACATTAAACGGAATGGACAATAAGGAAAACTCAAAAAAATGATAAAGAATAATCGGAACGGAAAATAAAGAACAGATGAAGGTAGTCATGATTAGCAACCTAATAGGTGAAGAGTTTTCGAGAACATATTTAGAAGTAATTAACACGAAGGTCATTAGAAAAGAAAGTTGAAATCCAAGGTCTGAAGCAAATGAAGGATCGCAACTCAGCATCCCTATACATACAAAAGACAGGAGGGTCACTGGGTGCACTTTTCTTCTAAACATCATGATCAATATAACAATCATGCCCATTATACCAGCTCGTACGATGGAACTCTCCGCTCCTGTTAGAACGATGTAGATCGGCAAGAAAAGAATGATCAGTATGTAAGCTATTTCTTTTATCACACCTAGTCGAACAAGAATTAAGTACAAGAAGTAAGTTACAATTCCAACATTAAACCCTGAGACTGCTAATAGATGCGTCAGCCCTAGTCCTTGATAATACTGAAGTGTTTCTGCTTCTATTCCATCTCTATAACCAAAAAGGAGGGCGTTCATCAATCCTGCTGTGTTTTTAGAAAAATGACTTTCTAATTCTTTAATACTTTTGCTTCTCCAAGTATTTATTTGTTCATATACACTTGGTTCTCTTACCTCATTACATTGATTCAAACCAAACTGTGCCGTTTTTAAGATCCAGTAAATATTATCGTTCCTTAAATATTCACGATAATCCATTCCATAAAAATGGGTATTTCTCCTGGGTTCCTGAAGCTTCCCCTTTATCGTGCACGTCAGATTTATGCGTAGATTTTTGAGCTGGTCCTTTTCGGCTGCTGATTTGATTTTATGATAGACAACAATCGTTTCATTATACGTTACAAGTTCAAAACGTAGCAGGTTTCCGTCTATTTTGGGGATTGAATTTATTTTGCCTGAAAACATCATTTGTTCCGCGGAAAGCTTTGAGAAACTTTTATTGTTATCATAATGAGAATAAATAAAGAAGAATGGGAGAAAAACGAGGATGTATACTGATTTTTTTCTGATTTGTATAACGATAACAATAACCAGGAAAGCCGCAAAAACTAACCCGGTTACCGAAGGATTCCGAGAAAGCCAAATCCCATAAAATCCTAGACATGCACTCAAGACTGCATGTCTAGGAATCATGCTTTATGAGCAAGGAATGTTGAAGGTAAGAAGTTCATTTCAACTTTCTCAACGATTACTCCCGCTTCTTTAAACTGTTCAATGCTATAAGGATGATTTTTATAATCCTGACCATAATAGATTTTTTTAATACCGCTTTGTATGATTGATCTACAGCAATGCAAACAAGGGAAGTGGGTCACGTACATTTCGGCACCTTCTGTCGGCACACCGAATTTTGCGCATTGCAAGAGTGCGTTCATCTCTGCATGAATGGTCCTTACACAATGACCATCTATAACATAGCAGCCTTCATCAATACAATGAACACCACCTGAGATCGAGCCATTATAACCTCCAGCGATAATCCGTTTATCTCTTACTATTGTTGCACCTACAGCTAATCTGGTGCATGTACTTCTCAGTGCAAGCAATTGGCTCTGTGCCATATAATATTCGTTCCACGATATTCGCTGCAACGCTAACCGCCTCCTCAATTTCTATAACCTAAGTGTAGTATTCGTTTTTTAATGGGTCAATAAAAACCCTTAATCAAAACTAATTTGATTCTTCCATTGTTCAATCGTCTTTTCCCCGATTCCTCTTACTTCTAATAACTGCTCTAAGGAGGTAAAAGGTCCGTTCTCTTCGCGATAGGAGATGATACTTTGCGCTTTTGCAGGACCCACTCCGTTTAGGGTTTGGAGCACCGTTTCATCCGCTGAATTGATGTTAACGAGTGTGATGTTTTCCTCCATCGGTTTATTTAATGCTCGTTGCAACTCATACTTTTCACCTTTCTCAGCGACATACACGATCATCTCATCGGATATTTTTAACGCTCGATTAACCGAACGAACTTCTGCTCCATCTTTAAAGCCCCCAGCCATCTGTATAGCATCCAACACACGGTCTCCTTCTTTCAGCTCGTAAACTCCTGGACGCTTTACACTTCCTTGAACATCAACCATAATTTCAGTTTCTGTCTCTTCTTTCTTATCTTCATTCTTTCGTTTAGGCTGATCAGTGGTAATTGGTGTTTTCGGTTCCAATTGTTTTGGTATTTGTGAAGTTATAGTCATATTTGGTTCACTTTGAAAATAATTGAATAGAGATACAATTATTGCAAGTGTGAGCAGTATTCCACCTCCAATTATCCAGTTCATATGTCGCTTTAGCTTTTCCATCATTTCACCTTCTTAAATAGGCTTGAACTTGCAAACAAACATATTTGATACACTGTGTGCATAAATTTGAACGTAGAGGAAGGAGGTTCAGATATGAAGGTTGGAATTATCGGAACCGGAAATATGGGAAGCGTTCTTGCTTCTTCTTTTATCGAATCTTCAGCCATATCGCCATCAAGGCTCATGGTCACTAACCGCACTCTGTCTAAAGCTGAGAGGCTGCAGAATGTCTATCCAAAAATGAAGGTTGGAACTACTCCTGAAGAAGTTTTCCGTTTTGCTGAAATTGTGTTCATATGTGTGAAGCCACACGAGTTTTATTCGTTGCTATCTAGCAATAAAAGCTCCATCTCTAAACATCAGTTGCTCGTTTCTATTACGAGTCCTATTTCCTGTGAACAGTTGGAAGATCTGCTAGATTGCAATATTGCAAGAGCTATTCCGAGCATTAATAACCGTGCACTAGCTGGATCATCACTTGTATCATTCGGAAAGAGGTGTCACCCTGATTACAAAGAGAAGCTGCTATCTTTAATGAACAATATTTCTACACCACTTGTAATCGATGAAAATATTACTCGAATCTCATCTGATATCGCGAGCTGTGGACCTGCGTTTATCGGTTATGTCCTGCAATGCTTTATTAATTCAGCAGTCGATCAAACCGATATCACTAAAGCTCAGGCAACCCAACTTGCAAGTGATATGATCATCGGAATGGGGAAACTACTTGAGAAGGATATTTATACGCTACCTACACTCATTCAAAAGGTATGCGTAAAGGGTGGTATTACAGGTGAAGGTATTAAGATTCTGAGCAATGAGGTCGATGATGTATTCGATCATGTCATTAAACGTACACATGAAAAATATCATGAAGAATGTGACAAAGTAAGTCAGCAGTTTGAAGTGAAAGAGGAGCTTAAGTGATTTCTATCGTCATTATAAAACACCTAAAAAAAGAAAGCCGGGACCTAAATCCCGGCTTTCTATAGTTCATCGAAACCATTTTCATCAGAAACTTTAGTGTATTGTCTCGATTTCTGCTCAAAAAAATCACTTTTTCCTGAATTCACATCAGAATAAGCCTTTATCCAAGGAAGTGGATTTTTATTGTATTCTGGATATAACTTGTTAAATCCTAATTCGTTTAATCGTTTATTTGCCATGAATTTAATATAAGCTTCTAGATCGGATTCATGGATGCCCTCAAATGAATTTCCTATTATATACTTACTCCATTTGATCTCGAGCTCCGCAGCTCGCTGAAACGTGTTTTTCGCAAACATTTCCAGCTCTTCATCTCTTAAATGCGGATCTTCTTCTAATACGGCTTTAAAAATTTGTGTAAATAGATAAACATGCAGCTGCTCATCCCTGTTAATATAGTTAATCATAGTTGAAGTTGAGACCATCTTTTGATTTCTTGCCAGATTATAGAAGAAGCTAAAACCAGAATAAAAATTTAATCCTTCAAGAATCACGTCGTAAATAATAGATTTTAAAAATGTTTGAGGTGTAGGATTATGAAGAAATTCCTCATACCCTTCAACAATAAAATCATTTCTCTCTCTTAGTACAGCATCTGTTTTCCAGTATTCGAATATTTCATCCTGCTTAGACTTCGGTACTAAAGAGGACAATACGTACGAATATGATTGATTGTGAACGACTTCTTGAAACGATAGAGTGGCCATGAGTGCAGCAAGGCTTGAATCTGTTAAATACGCAGCTACTTTGCTCGAATAATCCGTTTGAACACTATCTAAGAACGCCAATAATCCTATGATTTTATTAAACGTATCTTGTTCTTTTTCGCTCAAGCTAACATATTGTTTGCTGTCACTAGACATATTGATCTCAAACGGTGTCCAAAAATTAGCTAACATGTTTTTGTATAGTGGATAAGCCCATTTATATCTCACATCGTCCCAGTTTAAAATATTGGAACTCTTACCATTTATGATACCTG
The DNA here is from genome assembly GCF_036213205.1 of Fictibacillus nanhaiensis. Taxonomy (GTDB): domain Bacteria; phylum Bacillota; class Bacilli; order Bacillales; family Fictibacillaceae; genus Fictibacillus; species Fictibacillus nanhaiensis_E. The sequence goes on along the minus strand of NZ_JARMFC010000006.1, from coordinate 59,403 downwards.
TAGATCGATTAGGAGCTTGTACGTCATAAATTTTTCTCTCATTGAGTTGTTCACCTTCTTTAACTTTCACAGCTTTCACATCCTTCTAACTCAATTGACGTAGATCGGGTGTAATAGGTAGTCTTCAACCCTTTTTTAAAGCTAAGCATATGCAGGTGTAACAGATCTTTTGCCTTTATATTGTGATTGACATAGAGATTAAACGAAATGGACTGATCCACGTGTCTTTGTCTAGCTGCGTTCTGTTCAATGCTCCATGTTTGATCGATTAAGAACGCAGATTTATAATACCAAGTTGTTTCTGCATTCAAGTCAGGAGCGGTTACTGGTATTTTATAATTCTTTTTTTCTTCAGAATAGAATTTTTTAAATATAGGATCCACACTCGGTGTCGAATTAGCGATGATCGACGTTGATGAATTAGGTGCAACCGCAATGAGGTATCCATTCCTTAGGCCGTGCATATTGACTCTTTCTTTTAAACTATTCCATTCTTCAGAGGAATAGTTACGCTTTGAAAAGTAAGTCCCGGTCTCCCAATCTGATCCTTTGAATGCCGGATATCCTCCCTTTTCTTTCGCAAGCTCACAACTAGCATTGATTACATGATAATTAATGGTTTCATAAAGGTTATCAGCATACGAAACGGCTTCTTCACTTTCCCACTTTATTCCCTCTTTCGCTAAAAGATGGTGCCATCCAAACGTACCTACACCGACCGCACGATACTTCTTATTTGTAAGTTCTGCTTGAGGTACATCTATACGATTAAGATCAATAACGTTATCAAGCATTCGGATCTGAATATCAATGACTCTTTTTAACACTTGATCATTGATCACTTTAGCAAGAGAAAGAGACGACAGATTACAGACGACAAAGTCTCCTGGCGTTTTTCTGATAACAATTTCTCCATCCTCTGCCTCCTCTGAAGTGACAACAGTTACAGACATGTTTTGCATAATCTCTGTGCACAGGTTAGATGCATAGACCATACCTTTGTGAGGATTCGGATTTAACCGGTTTACCGTATCTCGATAAAACATGAACGGTGTTCCGGTTTCAAGTTGCGACTTCATGATTCGTTTCATGATCTCAATAGCAGGAATAGATTTTCTTGAAAGCCTCTCATCTTCTACACAATCAGCATATTTTTCTCTGAAGCTTCCTGATCCAACCGTTTCATCATAGAAATCTTCTAATGAATAGCCTTTGATTTTTCTTACCTCATGAGGATCGAACAGATACCAATCCTCGCGTTTTTCCACGCTCTCCATGAAAAGGTCTGGCAGACACACACCTGTAAAAAGGTCATGCGTTCTCATTCGTTCATCACCATTGTTTAGCTTTGCATCTAAAAACTCCAAGATGTCTTTATGCCAAATATCCAGGTAAACCGCAATCGCACCTTGCCTCTGTCCTAGCTGATCTACAGAAACGGCTGTGTTATTTAACTGCTTCATCCACGGTATTACACCAGATGAATTCCCTTTAAATCCTTTAATGTCAGAACCTCTAGCTCTAATCTTCCCAAGATAGATACCAAGTCCGCCCCCACCTTTTGAAACAGTTGCAGCATCTGTATTAGAATCAAAGATCCCTCTTAAACTATCATCGATGGTGTCAATAAAACAAGAACTAAGCTGCCCATAACTCTTGCCTGCATTCGCTAGAGTCGGGGTCGCAACCGTCATATAAAGATTCGAGAGCGCCCAGTATGCCTCTTCAACTAATTGAAGTCTTTTCGATGGATTTTCGTCTCTCATTAAAAATAATGCGATCAGCATCCAGCGTTCTTGTGGCAATTCATAGATTTCGTGGTTGAAACCTTTTGCCAAATATCGATCAGCAAGCGTTTTTAGTCCGATGTATGTAAAAAGCCTATCTCTAGTAGGGTCTATCATGTTTTCAGCATTCTTCAACTCTTCCTTCGAGTATGAAGTTAGAATGGTATCATCATAGATATTCAAACTTACTAACTTTGAGATCAACCCATAAAGATTTGTATATGGCTGTTTTTCTGCTTCATCACGATTGACCATCACTTCTTCATATAACTGCTTTAAATAGATTTGCGATGCCACGAATGTCCACTGTGGTTCTTCTGCATTTAATCCATTTAATGCTTCCATGATTAGCTGTCTGTAAAGTGAGCTTTGTTCTCCTGCATGAGTTTCCAACTTCCCCGCATTTTTTAGAAAAGTTTCAGCTTGTATGTTCGGAAAATTTTCGACACAACTCCTTAACCACTCCCCGAGCAAAGAGTTTTCAGTTGTCATTTTCATGTTTAATACACTCCTTAGTCATAATAAAAACCCTCTTCCATCAGGAAGAGGGTGAAAGAATCACGTGTATTTTGCCAGACAATAGTCCGCATTTAACAGCCGGTGTTCTTTCTCCCAATCCCCGAGGAAAAGAAAATAGAAGTCCTCAGGCAGGTCTACTGGCTTTTGCTTCTTCCTACTTTGGGCCTTCCCATACAGCAGTCATTAAATAATAACTGATCTGTACAGTGGCTATTCCATTTCGTCCACAATTACAGTTGCGGGGACAGCTTCGGCATTACACCGAATTCCCTTTTAAGCCGGATAAACCGGCACCTGAATTCTCCATATATAGGTTTGTACTATATACTTTGACACTAAATATAGTGAATGTCAATAAATTATCTATTGTTTATTGTGCGACATATCCACCGTCGATCACAATCGCTTGCCCTGTAACACCTTTCGCATTCTCACTTGAAAGAAAGAGTGTATAATCTGCAATTTCCTGAACATCTAACAATCTTTTTTGTGGAACAAGAGGGTAGATTACTTCTTCCAAAACTTTTTCTAACTCTACGTTCCTCGTTTTCGCCAGATCTTCTAATTGCCCTCTTACAAGAGGTGTGTCAACATATCCTGGACAAACCGCATTTACTGTTATTCCATGTGGTGCACCTTCTAAGGCAGCCACCTTCGTTAAACCAATAACTCCATGCTTCGCGCTGTTATATGCAGATTTTCCCGCAAAACCTACAAGCCCATTAATGGACGCCATGTTGATGATACGTCCGAATCCTTGTTTCTTCATGATTGGAAACACATGCTTTGTTGCTATAAATGGAGCTGTAAGCATGACACTGATCAACTGCTGGAATTTCTCGGTCGGAAATTCTTCAAGTGGAGATACATACTGCAATCCTGCATTGTTGATGAGGACATCGATGCGACCGAAATGTTTCAGTGTTTCGTCCAACGCTTTTATTATATCTTCTTCCTCGGTCACATTACAGCCCAGTCCGATTGCTTCAAGACCATCTTGAGCCAAAAGTTGTGCTGATTCCTTGGCTTTCTCATCATTCAAATCACTAATCACAACTTTTGCTCCTTGTTTAGCAAAAGCCTTTGCTAACTGCAAACCGATTCCACTGGCTGCTCCCGTAATAAAAACAACTTTCCCCTCAACAAACGCTCTCATGGAATAATTACTCCTTTTTTAGAATAATGGTTTAAACGATACCAAATCCATAATACAAACCAATGATTACAAACACGGCGATCGTTTTAATGATCGTCATCGCGAAAATATCGATATACGCTTGTTTGTGAGTTAAACCTGTAACGGCTAACAACGTAATAACAGCACCGTTGTGTGGAAGTGTATCCATACCACCACTCGCCATAGAAGCAACACGGTGAAGTACTTCTGTATCAATTCCTAGTTTGTCTGCTTGTGCGATATACGTTTCACTCATCGTTGCGAGTGCTATACTCATCCCTCCAGACGCAGATCCTGTAATACCTGCTAACGTCGTAGTCGTAACCGCTTCATTGATCAACGGATCTTTAATCGTATTGGACATCGCCGAATTTACTGCAGTAAAGCCAGGAAGTGCTGCGATTACACCACCAAATCCATACTCTGATGCTGTATTTAATGTGGCAAGTAACGCTCCGCCAATGGATAGATTGATTCCTTTATTAAAGTTGCTTTTAATTCTTTTGAAAGAGAACAAGAGAACTGTTACGATACCAATGATCAACGCTCCTTCAACTGCCCATACAGCAGCAAGTGATGGTATCTGGATCTCAGGCACGTTCTTCATACCAATAGCAGAAAAATCAAATGTCTTTCCGTAGTACTGTGGAATTAAAACCGTGAACCATTTATTGAACACTCCTACTAAAATAAGCGGAAGAATCGCTATAAAAGCATTTGGCAGGTTTTCAGAATCCAGCTTTTCAGGCTCATTAGTATGACCTGTTCCGTATCCTTCACCTTTTGACGCCGCTTGTCTTCGTCTCCACTCAAGGTAGATCATACCCAATATGAAAACAAACATTCCTCCGATAAACCCTAGCCATGGCGCAGCCCATGTTGTTGTTCCGAAGAAAGATGTGGGAATAATATTTTGAATCTGTGGACTCCCAGGAAAAGCATCCATTGTAAAAGTAAAAGCACCTAGCGCAATCGTACCTGGAATAAGTCTTTTAGGAATATCAGCAAGTTTAAAAAGTTCAGATGCAAACGGGTAGAGTGCAAAAGCAACAACAAACAGTGAAACCCCGCCATACGTTAAAATTGCCCCAACAAGTACGATTGCAAGCATCGCTCTAGCAGGTCCGATCAGTTTGATGACAAACTGAGTAATCGATTTTGCAAAGCCTGACATTTCAATAACTTTCCCGAAAATCGCCCCTAGTAAGAAGACCGGGAAATAGAGTTTAATGAAACCAACCATCTTCTCCATAAACACTCCTGAGAAGAATGGCAATACGTGACCAGGTTCAGTAAGCAATACAGCAAACAACGCAGCGATCGGCGCGAATAAAATAACGCTGAATCCTCTGTAAGCTACGAACATTAAAAAGAATAAAGCTAATAAAATAATAATAATGTCCATTTTTTAATTCCCCCATTCTATTAATTCAACATATTTGAAGCGCTTTCATTTTTTTTAGCATCATCACCTTTCCATATCATTTACACCCTGTAATTTATTTGCAAGTTTCATGCCAACATTAAAACGTATAATGGGTATACATCATCATATTATTTTTCCGAAAAACCGGAAAAAATAATATAGTGATACTTATACTTTGTGATTATAGAAAGTTAGAATATAACATAGTTGGCACTTAGAAATCTCATTTAATTAATAATATGAATTATTCCGAAAAACCGGAAGAGTGTTCCGGTTTTTCGGAATAGTAGATTAGATTAACGAATTTTATATTTTTTAATCTTATCATATAGGTTTGTCTTTCCAATGCCTAGATGTTTAGCGACTTGCATAATATCCCCGTTCATCTTCTCTAAATAATAAGCGATCACATTTTTTTCTGTTTCTTGAACATGTTCTTTGAGTGTCATCTGTTTCTTATTGATTCCAAGCTTTTCTTTTAAAAAATCCGGAAAAACATCTAACGATAATCTGTCACTATGGGTCAATTGGATGCCTGCCTCAACAAAATTCTTAAGTTCTCTGGCATTACCTGGCCAGCTGTATTCTAAAAATGCTTCTTTTACATCTTTATCGATACTAATGATTCTTTTACCTGTTTCAGCACAGTTCAATCGGATAAAATTTTCCGCGAGTGGCCATATATCTTCTTTTCTCTCACGAAGTGGAGGTATTTGGATTTGCAAGACATTTATCCGATAAAACAAGTCTTCGCGAAACTTATTCTCATTGATCAATCTCTCTAATGAGCGGTTTGTAGCAGCGATCACTCGCACGTTTACTTTTTGAGATTGAACAGCTCCTACAGGCTCTACTTCTTTTTCCTGAAGTACACGTAGCAATTTTATTTGCATACTTTGAGGAAGGTCCCCAATCTCGTCCAAGAATAGAGTGCCTCCGTCTGCAAGTTGAAACTTACCTAATTTTCCGCCTTTTTTTGCTCCTGTAAATGCACCTTCGGAATAGCCGAATAGTTCAGATTCAAACAAATGCTCTGGCACCGCACCACAATTCAGTTTAATAAAGGGTTTTCCACTTCTTTCACTCAATTGATGAATGCTATGGGCAAGCAACTCTTTTCCTGTTCCGCTCTCTCCGCGGATCAATACGGACAGATCTCCACTAGCAATATTCTTCACATGCTTCTTTACTTTTTGAACCTCTGCTGAAGTTCCCGCAAAATCATTTAGCGTATAAGTGGCACCATTTATTTCTTCCCACTCTTTTTTATAAAAATTGAGTTCATGAAGAAGCGCTTTTATGTGAGAGTTCATCCTTTTCCATTGCTCTGTATCTCTAAATATTACCGTTCCTACAGCTCCGATTACTTTTCCTTCATTTAGGATTGGAATACGGTTTGCTATCATGTAATTTCCTCTAATGAACTGTAGATCTGCAATCTCAACTTTTCCTTGTAATACGTCTTTGTGCATTCTTGTATTTTCAATAACCTTTGTAACATGCTTACCTATTACTTTTTTAGAATCTTCGCCTAAAAACTCGCAGTACGTTTTATTCATGTATCGGACGATTCCTTCATGATCAACAACAACAATCCATTCGTAAGCGCTATCGATGATCGTCTCTAGAATGTTGTTCTTAAACAATGGATCTTGATCCAACATATATCTCACCTAATTCTGTAGAAAAGTAATAAATCTTTACGTGTAATTGTACCGCTTACTAATAAAAAAGACAGCACATTGGCTGCCTTCTCAACATATTTATTTTTTCCTTGCAACGAATAAGATTCGTTCACTTTCATCAGTGGGTTCAATTCCTTTAAAGTCAGCCGAGACTTCTAAGGGTTCGAACCCACAATCTTTTAACCAATCACAATAGTCCTCGATGGAAAAAGTTCTTTGTGTATGCAGTTCATCATAACGTTCGTATGAATCTCCATTTTGCATAAAAAAAGATAGATCGTGTTCTACACTATTTTCGAGCTCACCTTGATAGCATTGCCATATGTATGAAAGCTTTTCTTCATTACTTCCAAAAGTTTGCCCTATGAAGATTTCATTGATCTTATGTAAAGAATGAACATCAAAAAGAAGAAGGCCCCCTGTATTCAGGTGGTTTCCCGCTGAAAAAAATGTTCGTTTCACATCTTCTTCTGTCAAAATGTAATTAAGCGAGTCACATAATATCGTGACACAATCATAAATCCCCAGTCCTTCTAACTCTCGCATATCTTGCTGAAAAAGGGAAAGGTTAACTCTTTCTGCTTCGGCTTTTTCCTTTGCGACCAACAACATATCTGTAGAAAGATCAACACCAGTTACATCAAAGCCTTCTTTTGCGAGTAGAATCGTCATCGAACCCGTACCGCAACCTACATCTAAAAACCGCTTTCCATGTTCTAAATGTTTAGCAGCAGATGTTTTAACAAAGTTCAACCATTCAGCGTATGGAGCATCCTCCATCAGTTCGTCATACAGATAGGCAAATCGCTGATAACTCATCTACAAATTTTGTTGAGGGGCAATTATAGCATCAACATCAATTTTATTGGCGTCTCCCCATAATTTCTCAAGATTATAATAAGTGCGGTCATCTCGATGGAATACATGAACAACGATGTTTGCGAGGTCAATTAAAACCCATCTTGCATGGTCATAACCTTCCATTCGGCGAATCTGAATGTCATTCTCTATAGCTACATCTTTCAATTCCCTAGCAATCGCTTGGACTTGTTTTTCAGAATTACCATGACAGATAACAAAGTAATCTGCTACAAGCGAGATTCCTTCCATATCTAGCACGGCAATATTCTCTGCTCTTTTATCATCTGCGGTCTTTACGACCAATTCCATAAGCTCTTTTACGTTCATCCAGTGCACTCCTTCTCTTTTTTTAGTTTAATCTCTTGAAGCAATCCATTATACGCTTCAAACGTGAGTGGATAGATTTTTTGATTCTGTTTCATTAAAAAACTAATCGTGTTTTTAACGGCCATCAAACACGCTTGATCAAGATCGTTCTCAGCCATCTCTCTAACACTTTCCACACCTTTGAACTGGCGGTTGGGTTCAATGTAATCTGCTAAGAATATTACTTTTTCAAGCAGAGTCATCTCACCATTGCCCGTTGTATGGTAATAGATAGCGCGTAGTATGTCACTATCCGTTATTCCAACTTCTTTTTCAACTAAGAATGCTCCGACTGGCGCATGCAATACTTCGTTTCCATAGTATAACAAGTCTTCTGAAAGTCCCTCGCTTCGTACGATTTCTCTCATTTCTTCCTTTGGCCGGAATTTAGCATAATCATGAAAAATTGCCGCTGTTTCTGCTTTTTTTAAGTCCACGCCATATTTATTGGCTAAAGCAAGACTAGTCTCTTCCACTCCTAGCGTATGGATAAAACGGTGCTCTGTCAGCTGTTTTTTCACAATTTCCAGTGCTTTAGTTCGTTCCATAAAGGCGGTTCTCCTTAATATGATTCCAGACCTCACCTGAGACATAGTAACGAATATTCTCGTTAGCGCCTGATCGATTACGTATAAATGATGACGAGATCTCGATAATAGGTACTTCTACATGTTTTACTCGATACCTCTCCCAATGATGGTCAACATCATATCCTGCACGTCCGACACCTGCAAAATCAACAAGGTCTTTTAACTCATCAATTTTATGCCAGCTACTTAAAGAATGAACCATATCTCCACCCATTATAAAAGTGAAGGTTTCTTGTGGATATTTCTCCTTCAAAAGACGAATCGTATCAATAGTATATGAAGGTCCACTTCTCTCAAACTCAAGCAAAGAAAGGGAAAACTGCTCATTGTTACCAATCGCTTTTCGAACCATTTCAATACGCTCTTCATCAGAGACTTCATTGTCTTTGTCTTTATGAGGAGGTGAGGAGGAAGGTATCCACCATACTTCGTCTAGATTCAATTGAATTAATGCTTCTTGTGCAATAAGCAAATGTCCGATATGTGGTGGATTAAACGTGCCTCCAAAAAGTCCAATTTGTCTATTCATACATATGTCACTCCTTAAGGGAGTTGGATGCGTTTTTGATTGACTGATTCTTTATAAAGTACGATTGTACTTCCGATCACTTGAACTAACTCTGCTTTTGAACCAGAAGAAAGCTGTGACGCTACTGTATCCTTATCATCTTCACAATTTTGAAGCACGCTAACCTTAATTAGCTCTCTTGCTTCAAGTGCTTCGTCAACCTGTTTGACTAAATTCGTATTAACTCCACCTTTACCAACCTGAAAAATGGGTTGGATATGGTGTGCCTTTGATCGTAAAAAACGTTTTTGTTTACCTGTAAGCATAGTTACCTCCTGAGTTGTTCTATAACGACTTGTTTCATATTATTTGTATCTGGAAAAGTGCCTGTCCACTTTTCAAATGCCATAGCTCCTTGCATAACGAGCATGGATACACCATTATCTGTAGTAGCACCTTTTTCCTCAGCTTCTTTTAGCCACTTTGTTGTTAGCGGATTATATACGATATCACTCACAACTGCGTCTGACTTCAGCAAGTTAAGGTTAAGCGGAACCGACTCAGTATCTGGGTGCATACCCGCGTTAGTCGTGTTGATTAACACATCAAAACGAGCAAGATTTTCTTCAGCTCTTTGTAAAGACATACCTTCTATACGCTCACCCTTCAAATCTTTTAATAAAGAATGAAGACGTCCTTCTGAACGATTTGCTATTGCCAAATATTTAGGTCCTTCTTTACTAAGAGCATAAGCGATAGACCGGGCAGCTCCACCAGCACCGATTAAGAGAACGTTAAGATCTGATAGAGGCTTACTGATCTTTTCTTTAAGACCAAGTAGGAATCCCTTACCGTCTGTGTTATACCCAATCAATTTTCCATCTTCATTTACTACTGTATTAACAGCGCCTATCTCTTTTGCTTCCTCATCTATCTCATCCAAAAGTGGAAGAATTGCTACTTTATGAGGGATGGTAATGTTACATCCTGCATAGTTGCTATCTTTCAAAGAATTAACGAACGCCTCTAATTCATCAGAAGGCACACGTCTTTTTTCGTATGTTCCAGAAATACCTGTTTGCTGAAATGCGGCTTCTTGCATGACAGGTGATAAGGAATGATTGATTGGATCTCCGATAACAAGTGCTTTAATCATGATGAAAATCTCTCCTTAGATTAAGGATTTCCGAACAGTTACAGCTACACCCTCTGGTGCATAAATAGCCACCTTCGCACCTGCTTCTGGGAAGGTTACCCAGCCTAATCCAGAGATCACAATATCTGTTTTGCTTTCCTTTATAACAAATTCATAGCGTTTTAGCTTTGGAAAGTTCTCGGTATCTTCAGGTGGTGCTAACATGTCACCAAGATGTTTCTCATATAGTTCGTCTGCTTTGTCCGTCTTAGTTCGATGAATATTCAAGTGGTTTGAAAAATGGCATACAAATGACTGTTTGCCGCCTTTAATATAATCCATTCTTCCGAGTCCGCCAAAATACAGAGTCTGCAACTCATTCAACTGAAACACCATAGGCTTAATTTCTTTTTTAGGCATGATGATATTCAGTTCTTTTTTAGAAACAAAATGTGCCATCTGATGGTGATTTATAATTCCAGGCGTATCATACAAGTGACTTCTTCCATCGAGTGGAATATCAATGAGATCTAATGTCGTTCCTGGAAAATGAGAAGTTGTGATCAAATCAGCAGCTTCTTCGCCGAATTGTTTGATCAAACGGTTAATGAACGTTGACTTTCCTGTATTTGTACAGCCTACCACGTATACATCTTTTCCTTGGCGATAATAATCAATTGACTCTGCCAACTCTTCAATACCATATCCTTTATCAGCAGAGATCAATTTTACATCAATCGGTTTTAAGCCTAGCTCTTTTGCTTCCTTCTTCATCCAATGAATCACTTTATTCGGATTCACCGATTTTGGAAGCAGATCAAGCTTATTTCCGACAAGAAGGATTGGATTGTTTCCTGCATAACGATGAAGTCCCGGCAGCCAGCTTCCATTAAAATCGAAAATATCAACGATTTTAACTACTAACGCATCTTCATCTCCTATACTTGAGACGATCTTTCGATAATCATCGTCAGTTAAACTTACGTCATGGATTTCGTTATAGTGTTTTAAACGAAAACAGCGCTGGCAAATTGGCAGCTCTTTCGTCAGTGCCGAAAGAGGTGCGTATCCAAGCGCTTCTTTGTCTTCAGTTTGTATGGAGACTCCACAACCCACACATTTAATTTGTTCCAAACCTATTCCTCCCAATGCAGCATGCCTTTTCTTTTCATCCAAGACAATATAATGCGTTCAATCTTTCTGTTAAACCTTGTCCAAAAACCGTCACTGCTAGCCACTGGTACAACGAGTATAGTATGCAAACCTATTCGATTTCCGCCAAGTACGTCAGTAAGAAGCTGATCTCCAATAACTACTACTTGTTCATTTTTCAGCTTCATATCTTTTAAAGCGCGTTTAAAAGCTTTGGTCATTGGTTTTCTCGCACTATAGATAAAAGGGATACCAACAGGGTCTGAGAAGCTCTTTACTCTATGTTGTGTATTATTTGAAACAATTGTGATCAAAATACCTTTTTCTTTAATAGAAGTAAACCACTTGATCAATTCTGGAGTCGCTTCAGGTCTATCCCATTCCACAAGCGTATTATCCAAATCTGTGATAATACCTTTTACTCCTCGTTCAACTAACATTTCCGGTGTGATGTCCAATATGTTCTGAACATGTTGATCCGGTAAAAAATGTTTTAACATTCTAGCACCTCTTCACGTTTCCTTTTCAACGTATCTATTTTACCAGTAATGAAAGGAAGTACAAACGATTTTTCTACAATAACTGTCATTATATATCAATTTCAAGAGCTTTCCATAAGGTTTTTCTACTTAATTATCATTTAGATAAAGTAACTTAAAATTAGTGAGTTTTAATAAAATAAAAAGTTTTCGACAATTTGTTCCCCTCTCAAACAGTGTGGATAATCTTATTCACATTATTCACCTAAGTATCCACTATCTTTCTTAAAGATGTTAACATTTTACCCACAACTTATCCACCAAACACTGTGGATAAACGAACGGTTGTTCCTTTTTACAATACATGGTAAGCTTCAAAGTACATAAAGCAAGTACATAAAACATGAACTTATCATCATATTCACTTTATATGAATTTAGAATACTGTTTCACCATCTTTTATTAAAAACAGGAGGTGACCATGCCGCTTCTATAGGGCTATATTATGGAAAAACTTTCGGACGACCTGTTGATTGAATCTTATTTAAAAGCTAGAGAACTGAAGCTTAGTAAGGACTTTATTTTACTCATAAAGAAAGAGATTGACAGAAGATCTCTTCATGCTAGATTACAGCAAGTATTAATGTAGAGCGTATTCATACGCTCTATTTTTTTGTGGCCAAATCTCTTTCTACTTTTCGATATTCTCCTGGATTGAAAGTTATTTCGATTGGAATTTTCCACTGTTTTTCCCACGCCTGCTTATATTTTTTACTCAACGTTTCTGCTTTGCTGTAGTGGTAAGACTTCATCTGTATCGCAACTACGTATTTACCATCTTCTTTAACAACAACTGCACGTTTAATATATTTATCTTTCGTAATTTCTCTTTTTATCTCTTCTGCGAGAGAAGAGGCGTTTGAAACACCTGCTTCAGAAAAGCTAACGTGCTTTCTGTAGTATTCTCTCGGTTGAAACTTCGGACTCGTCTCATCCCTTTTATAAATAGAATCATTAAAACAGCCAGTTAGTTGAAACAAAATCAAAAGTATTCCGTATGTATGTAGTAGTCTCATTTTCAATCACCTCTCAAATAGGTTAGGTATTTTTTGGGAAGGATATTCAAGAGATGCAAAATCTATCTGATTAGAGAGTTTCTCTTCGGTAAAGTATTTGCTAAAAAGGAAAGGTTTTGCTTACAATGTAATGGACTATGACGATTATTTTTGGGTTTTAAGGAGGTTTACCGGTATTCATGTTGCACATCTACATACTCATACCTTTTTTAGCAGCACTGCTGATTGGACTTGCCGCTAAGAAAGTAGACCGGATACATACTGGTTGGTTTGTTCTGCCTGTTCCAGCAGTGCTTTTTATTCTGTTTATTTCTAAACTGCCTACATTGGCTGAAGGGAAAATCGTTCAAAGCGTCGCGAATTGGATTCCATCACTCGACATCCAATTAAGTTTTTACTTGGATGGACTTAGCATGCTTTTTTCGCTATTAATCACCGGAATTGGAACACTTGTTGTACTCTATTCGATCTTTTATTTATCGAAAAAAGAACAGCTCGTCCCTTTCTATGTTTACCTTTTATTATTTATGGGATCGATGCTTGGCGTCGTTCTATCTGACAACGTTTTCGTACTTTATACCTTTTGGGAGTTCACGAGTATCTCATCCTTTTTATTAATTGGATTTTGGTATTATCGAGAACGATCCACATATGGTGCACAAAAATCGATGCTCGTAACAGTTTTTGGCGGACTGTCTATGTTAGGAGCTCTCATACTCCTATCCATCACAGCCGAAACGAACAGTATACGACAGATGATCGCTAATCGATCTGACATCATTGAGAGCGACTTGTTTATTCCTATATTAATATTGCTACTCATTGGAGCTTTTACAAAATCGGCACAGTTTCCGTTTCACAGCTGGCTACCTGATGCGATGGAAGCACCAACTCCAGTTAGTGCATACCTTCACTCTGCAACGATGGTTAAAGCAGGGATCTATCTTGTAGCAAGATTCTCACTCATCTTTAGTGGAACGGATGTATTTTTCATTATCGTTTCTGGTGTGGGCTTGATCACACTCTGTTTAGGATCGATACTTGCTTCCCGTCAGACTGATCTGAAAGGTATTTTAGCTTATTCAACGATAAGTCAGCTTGGTATGATCATGACTATGCTTGGCTTTGGAACTGGTATTGCTACACTCGCAGCAATCTTCCATATCTTTAACCACGCTACCTTCAAAGGCAGCTTGTTTATGATAGCGGGTATTGTTGACCATGAGACAGGTACGAGGGATATCAGAAGACTAGGTGGACTTTATACATTTATGCCGATCTCAGCTACTCTAGCATTCTTTGGCGCTTTCTCTATGGCTGGAGTACCACTTCCGATTTTTAATGGTTTTCTTAGTAAAGAGATGTTCTTTGATTCTTCATTGAAATTGGATCAAACAAGCGGTTTTGCTGGAATGTTTGCTGAGTGGATTCCGTGGCTAGCCGTAATCGGAAGTATCTTCACATTCGTTTATTCCATGTATTTAGTATTCGGCACATTTACAGGTAAAGCCAAGTTAGATCAACTTGAGAAAAAACCTCATGAAGCGCCAATTGGTATGCTAATTTCTCCGATTATACTCATTGGATTTGTCATTCTTATCGGATTATTGCCAAATTTGATCAATGAGTCGTTACTTGCACCAGCAGTCGCATCAGTAACAGGAGATTATGCGCTTACTCACTTGGCATTTTGGCATGGTTTTGATAATACGCCTTTGCACATGTCGCTATTAGTTGTTGCAGTGGGAACTATTCTCGCTTTAACTCTAAAAAGATGGCAGCCGATCTATAATAGAGTACCTGGAAAGTTTTCAACCGATCGCGTTTATCAGTCTATCGTAAACGGTCTATTGAGTTTCTCAAGTAAATTCACGAAATTTTATATGACTGGTTCATTGCGATTGTATACATCCATCATTCTTGTATTCTTGGTTGTGTCTACATCGATTTTTATCTATGTAACAGACGGATTTAAAATAGCGTTCGATGACTTAGCACCTGTTACGTGGCCAGAGGTGTTAGTCGGTTTTGTTATGGCTGTTGCTGCCATTGCAACGATCTGGATGACACAGAGAATAGCTGCGATTATTGTAATCGGAGTTGTAGGATATGGTCTTTCATTGTTGTTCGTTTTCTTCCGAGCACCAGATCTCGCATTAACACAGCTTATCGTTGAGACCATAACTGTTGCTCTCTTCCTACTATGTTTTGCGCATCTTCCTAAGCTAAAGAAATCTGACAAGAAACCTTCTGAAAAGCTTGTAGATTTTGTTATTGCTGCTTCAACCGGTGCACTCTTAACAATAGTAGCGATCTCTGCTCATAGCTCTAAATATTTTGAGAGCATCTCAAAATATTTTGTAGAAAACTCTTATAAGCTTGGCGGAGGAGACAATATCGTCAACGTCATCCTTGTTGACTTCCGTGGCTTGGATACTTTATTTGAAATAGCAGTACTTGGTCTAGCTGCTTTAGGCATTTTTGCCATGATAAAATACCGGGATAAAGGAGACATGAATCATTAATGGAAATTCTTATGTCTATACTTGCCGGAACGTTATTTGCAGCCGGTGTTTATCTTATACTACAGAAACAGTTATTAAAAATTGTACTTGGTACGGCGCTTTTATCACACGGAGCTCACTTGTTTATTTTAACGATGGGGAAATTAAACCGTGGGAAACCTCCTATTTTAATAGAGGGGGTCAAGAACTATACAGATCCTCTCCCTCAAGCGCTAATACTGACATCTATTGTTATAAGTTTTGGGGTTACGAGCTTTCTTCTAGTACTAGCTTATCGAACCTATCAAAGCAATAAGACAGATATGATGGATCAGCTAAGGGGAACAGATGATGAGTAATTTAGTATTTTTGCCAATATTTATACCTTTGTTTTTCGGAGCTTTACTTGTTTTTTTTAATAAAAAACAAAAAGTAACGATAAACATTTCATTTCTAGTGGTCTTGTTAAGTTTCGGCGTATCGATCTTTTTAAGTTATCATGTGTTTTCTGACGGTCCTTTAATTTTAGAAACAGGTGGTTGGAGTGCGCCATATGGAATCATTCTTGTTGCTGACAAGCTGTCCGTCATCATGATACTAGCTGTTAATGTGATCGCACTAACTGCGGCGATTTTTGCCCTATCATCAGTTACGGAGAAGATGGTGCAGCATTACTTTTACCCTTTGTTCTTCTTACTGATCGCAGGGGTGAGTGGCGCTTTCTTAACAGGAGATCTGTTCAACTTGTTCGTGTTTTTTGAAGTCTTGTTAATGGCCTCATATGGATTGATCATTATCGGGGGATCCAAACATCAATTTCGGGAATCAGTAAAGTACATCTTACTTAATTTGTTTTCGTCCATTCTATTCGTTACAACGGTAGCTTTCCTCTACTCTGTTACCGGTACAGTAAATATGGCGCAACTCGGGGAACGTGTTGCCCAAGTAGAGCAGCAAGGGATCTTAACAGGAATCGGAATCTTACTATTCATCGTTTTTGCGACAAAAGGGGCCTTGTTTCCATTGTATTTTTGGCTTCCTAAATCGTATATCGTGCCGTCACCAATCGTCTCTGCATTGTTTGGTGCGTTGTTAACCAAGGTTGGAGTGTACTCTATGCTTAGAGTCTTCACACTCATTTTTTCTCACAAACTTGAACTAACACACACCTTTTTTATTTGGATCGCCACTATTACGATGATTATCGGAGTGATTGGTGCGCTCTCTACATCTAATGTTAAATTAATCATCGCTTATAATATCATGCCAGCGATAGGCTTTATGCTTCTAGGTATAGGGACGTTCTCAGCAGAATCACTTGCAGGGACGATCTACTATCTTGTTCATGATATGGCGATCAAAGCAGCTTTATTTTTCCTTGCCGGCCTACTCGTTTGGCATGCAGGGACGTCAAATCTAAAAAAGATGGGCGGCTATATAAAAACCGCACCACTTATGGGTTGGATGTTCTTTATCGCATCGCTCATATTAGCTGGAATCCCGCCTTTTAGTGGTTTTATCGGTAAATATCTTCTTTTAAGAGGTGCAATGGATGAAGGTTATTATATTGCTGCTGGGGTAGGATTATTATCGAGTCTGTTAATCCTATTTTCTGTGATCCGCATCTTTATCGGAGCTTTCTGGGGTGAGCTAAAAGAAGAACCTAAACAAGCTGTAAAAACTTCAGGATTAGCAGCATCAGTTGTATTGATCGCGATCTCAGTCTTGCTTGGTGTTGGAGCAGAATGGTTCTATCCATATGTTCAGGCAGCTGCAGACAGTCTGATCGATCCGCAAATCTATATCGATTATGTATTAAAGGAGTAATTCCATGACATTTCAACTTATTCTAAATTTGCTGATCGGCGTTATTTGGATGTTTTTATCTGAGAGCTACTCTTTCGCAAGTTTTATAGTTGGATTTGTGATTGGGGCGGCACTTCTCTACTTGCTGAATCGATTCATTCCTGATTCGTACTATTTTAAACATGTGAGAGCGATTCTTTATCTAATCTTTCTATTCATAAAAGAACTTCTACTAGCTAATATTGAAGTTTTAAAATGGGTATATAAACCACGGCTTAATTTTCAACCGGGGATACTAGCACTTCCGATTGATGTTAAGAAAAATTGGGAGATTACCTTACTTGCTAACTTGATCACCTTAACTCCTGGAACGCTTTCTGTAGATGTCTCACGTGACCAACGTTATATCTATATCCATGCGCTCGATCTTCCAGATGTAAACGAAACAATTGTTAGCATTAAGGAATCCTTTGAAAAAGCAATAAGGGAGGTAACACGATGACAGATTGGTTTACAGTTGTTGTCCATCTTTGTTTATTCGTAACGACCATCTCGATTCTGCTTCTTCTCTATCGAGCGGTAACGGGTCCTTCGAATCCAGATCGAGTAGTAGCACTTGATACGATCGGAATTAATTTAATCGCCATCACTGGTATCATGGCAATTATATTGGATACCGTTCAGCTGAACGATATTATCTTGCTGATCGGAATATTGACGTTTATTGCGACTGTCGCAGTTGCAAAATTTTTAGAAAAGGGTGTTATCATTGATCAAGATCGTGATTAGCTTCTTCCTCATCGCTGGCACCTTTTTTATTTTCTCAGGAACACTTGGTGTACTCCGCTTTCCTGATGTTTATTCAAGACTTCACGCTGCCAGTAAAGCATCAACATTAGGAGTATCCGGAATTCTGATCGGGTCTTTTATCTATGTGTTGTCTGAGATGCATGTGTTTAGTGGAAAATTAATACTTGGGATTCTCTTCGTTCTGATGACTGCGCCAGTAGCTGGGCATATGATTTCAAGAGCGGCTTACAGAACAGGGGTGCCGCTTTCTGAAAAAACGGTATTCAATGAACTTGAGAAGAAAAATAGCTCTAACACTCCTTAATGAATATGTACTATCAATCATCTTCTTCTTGTCATATAATGATTAGAATGGGTATATACTTTTAAGCAACGAACAAGGATATGTTTATTTTTAAGGGGATAATTAATTATTCTTTGTAGGATGCACACTTACTTCGTTTTAGCCGGTTACCCGTTTGAGGAGTGATTGTATGTTCATGCTCGAAAGAGAGCGTATTGATTCAACGTTTAAGAAAGTGAAGGGACAAACCGCTAACTTCTTAACATTGATCAATTTATCACTAGGAACTTTAGCTTTATTATTTATGATCTCAGGAGATTTGAAATTAGGATTCATCTTAATCTTCTTAGCCGGTTTGTTTGATCGGTTCGATGGAATGGTAGCCCGAAAGTTAAATATTGAATCCGAGTTTGGGAAACAATTAGACTCTCTTTGTGACCTAATCTCATTTGGAATTGCACCTGCATTTTTAATCTATCAAGTCGTACTTCATCAGTTTGGTGTGCCTGGCATGATTTTCACCATTATCTTTATTGTTTGCGGTGCGATCCGTTTAGCTCGGTTTAACATTACAGAGTTTACCGGCTCATTTGTAGGTATGCCTATCACTTTAGCCGGGTGTTTAATGGCTGCAGGTTATCTGACGGTTGATCTAGTACCAGGATTTCTTTATATGTTTTTGACGTTCGGATTATCTGTACTTATGATTAGCACTATTACGATTGAAAAAAGATGAATATTAGGTTATTAAGAAAGCTTGGCATGATGTTGCCAAGCTTTTTATTTTGCGTTCCATTGTATAAACGAATATCCCATTAGGTATAGGCGAGTCGACAAATTTCGATACAAATAATCCATTCAATCCCCCCCTTGCTACATATGCAATTGGGCATAGGTTTACAATTCATGCTCAATAACAGCCAAAGTTTCCATGTTCCATAAACTCAAAAAAAAAACGGCAATTCCTCTTAAAGGAACCGCCGTTTTTATGTTTATTCTTCTGTTAATGCCAAAAACTCTTCTACATCAGCTGCAGCAAGCTCAATACCTTTTAACCAGAAGTCTTGCTTTGTTACATCTATGCCAAGATGTTTTTGTGCGAGCTCTTCTACTTCCATCTTTCCTGTATCTTGTAGAAGTGCGATATATTTTTCTTCGAATGAAGGACCTTCTTCTTTCGCTTTTGCATAGATTCCCGCAGAGAACAGATAACCGAATGTATACGGGAAGTTATAGAATGGTACGTCTGTAATATAGAAATGAAGCTTAGACGCCCAGAAATAAGGATGATACTCATCGAGTGCACCGTTAAAGGCTTCTTTTTGAGCTTCTTCCATCAGTTCACATAGACGTTCGACTGATAATTGACCCGCTTTTCTTTCTTCGTACATTCTCGTTTCAAACAGAAAACGAGCGTGTATGTTCATGAAGAATGCTACAGAACGTTGAGCTTTATCTTCCAATAATGCAATTTTTTCTTCTTTCGTTTTTGCGTTGGAAACAGCTGCATCAGCAACGATCATCTCAGCAAAAGTTGAAGCTGTTTCAGCTACGTTCATCGCATAGTTCGTTGCATAGTAAGGCATCTCTTTTAACACATCCGTATGGAACGCATGACCAAGCTCATGTGCTAACGTTGAAACGTTGCTTGGAGTTCCAGAGAACGTCATAAAAATCCTTGTCTCTTTCTTTGTTGGAAACCCCGTACAAAATCCTCCTGGTCTTTTTCCAGAACGATCTTCTGCTTCAATCCATCCGTCCACGAATGCCTTTTCAGAGAAATCAGCCATCTTAGGTGCGAGCGTTCGGAAATGCTCTACGATAAACTGAGCAGCTTCGTCATAGCTCATCTTGCTATTTGCAGAGGATAATGGTGCATCAACATCATACCAGCTTAGTTTATCTAGACCTAAGAGTTTTGCTTTTCGATCTAAGTATTTAACGAAGATCTCTTTTTGAGAAGTGATGGCGTTCCACATCGCAAAAAGAGTCTCTTCCTTCATGCGATTGATCGCGAGCGGCTCTTTTAATGTTTCTTCCCAGCCTCTGTGCTTGTAAATCTCGTTTCTAAATCCTGCGATGTGATTTAGTGACGCTGCACAGAACTCACCTTCATGAT
This sequence comes from Fictibacillus nanhaiensis, assembly GCF_036213205.1. Lineage (GTDB taxonomy): Bacteria > Bacillota > Bacilli > Bacillales > Fictibacillaceae > Fictibacillus > Fictibacillus nanhaiensis_E. Next base: position 39,120 of record NZ_JARMFC010000006.1, on the reverse strand, counting down.
CCCAAGCTTGAGCAAATTTTTCGAACGTATCTTTTCTCACTTTACGGTCAGGACTTGAAAATTTATTCTCCGCTTGCCCTACAGAGAGTTCTTCTTCTTTTCCATCGATCTTAACTTTGATTGATATTCTACCAACCACTAGGTCGTATAACGTTGACCAAGCATGATAGCCGTCTACAGCTAGATCATTGATCAAGGATTCTTCTGAGATACCAAGCTTTTCTTTTGCATTCATTCTTCTCTCATTTAAAGAGAACGCAATATGTTCGTACTCAGGAAGACTCATTAGATCTTTCCATGCATCTTCAGAGATATCCATTAACTTTTGATCGATAACTGAACCCACGTTAGAGAATGCTGCGTATACCGATTCTAATCTACCTCGAAGAGACATGGCCTTCTTGTCTTTTACATCTTGAGCGATCAAACAGCCAACAAAAGCTCCTGCAGTCGATAATCTTTCAGAAAAACTTTGAAGCTCTTTGATCAATGATAAGAAATTTTCGTTTGAAAACGTGAAGGAATCTGCTTTTTTTGCTAATTCTTTCGCTTCGTTCTCCGTCCAATTTATTTCAGCTATTAATTCTTTAGATTCACTACCACCAGGAAAAACGGAATCAAGTTCCCATGTTTGTCTTAAATCTTGTAATAACATTATTTCTCCCCCATATGTACATATTTCCACTCTTTTCTTATTATAAAAAATATTCAAACAAAAATCGACTATGAAGTTTATTTTTCTGATTTATTTTTTACATCGAAAATAGAAATAAGTTCAATAATGGATCTTAAACATAAAAATAAGTTCTCCTAAGCAAGGAGAACTCATTACACTTTATTCAGCGATTGAAACATAGACAAAATAAGCCAGCATTACTACGAATGATCCATATAGTACAGCATCTTGCATAAGAACCCCTCCTGGTTTTTTACCTATTCTATTCCCTATTTTGTATATCTAAACACCAAGTTATCGTACTTGCTTGCCTAAATTCGCTTTTGCTTGCTGAATAAGTTCCTTTACCATTCTTCCACCAATCTGTCCGCCTACTTTTCCGGCGTCTTTTGAAGTGATCGTGCCGTTATACCCTTTTTGTAAGTTCACACCCATGTCTCTTGCTACTTCATACTTCACATCATCTGGCGACTGATCTGATACGTTATAACCTGCTTCTCTCATCACTTTTGCTTTTAACCGATCGAGCCCTTCTCTAGCTTCTGGAACGATAGGCTGACGTTTTCTTCTTGCCATATATAAAAAACTCCTTTTTTTTTTTAGTTTGTCCGATTAAAAAAATAAAAAGACTGTAATTGTTACCAGTCTTCTTAGAGATAAGTATTTATCGTTCTGATTGCTGGCGGCTGCGGTAAAATTCATGAAATAGCTTCATGAGCGCTCGCTTCTCGATCCTTGAGACATAACTTCTAGAAATTCCTAGCTGTTTGGCGATCTCACGCTGTGTTTTTTCTTTTTGAAGATCGAGTCCAAAACGTCCTACGATCACTTCTTTCTCCCGGTCATCTAATACATGAATGTAATCGTAAATTTTCTTTTTCTGCATCTTTAATTGGATGGCATCAACAACATCTTCTGTTTCCGCTTTCAACACATCTATCAATGTGATCTCATTTCCTTCTTTGTCCGTCCCAATCGGGTCATGAAGGGAAACATCTTTCTTTGTTTTCTTTAGAGCTCTTAAATGCATTAAGATCTCGTTCTCTATACACCGGGCTGCATACGTTGCAAGCTTTGTACCCTTTCCTCTCGAGTAACTCTCAATAGCTTTTATCAGTCCGATCGTGCCTATTGATATTAAGTCTTCCGTGTCTTCACCTGTGTTTTCAAATTTTTTCACGATATGTGCAACAAGCCTTAAGTTATGCTCGATCAACATGGCTCTTGCATGTTCATTTCCTTCCGCCATCTCTTTTAAGTACTGCTTTTCTTCATTTTCAGACAGGGGCTGGGGAAAAGCGTTATTTTTTACGTATGATACAAAAAGCATAACTTCCTTAAAAAAGTAAGCCAACACACCTACTAAAGACATGACAGCACCTCCAAGACAATTCTCTATTCCCTTAACATTATGCGATGCTGGGCTTGGGTGTGTCTGTACAGTTTTAAAAACCAGGGAACCTTTTTGTTTTTTCAATCGTACTAGAAATAAATGGTTCAATTAAGGAGTGATCCATACTATAATGGAGCATGGAATGAGGTGAAGATATGAATAAAACAAAAAAGCTTATTGCAGGTGTATCCTCTGCATCTGTTGCAGTTATGCTCTCAGGTTGTAACGATCAAGCGCAAGATATCCCACCAGAACCAACTGATACTGAATGCCAAGATTGGGAGTGGGATGAAGAGGACGGAGTGTACGAATGTGATGATCCCGGCTCTCGCTATTTCGGTCATTATTACCATGGTGGAAGTTACTACAAAGGAAAGAGCAGCTTATTAAAAAGTTCTGCTTATAAATCCTACAAAAGTAGTTCGAGTTTCAAAGGCGGTGGATCTGGCTTCGGAGGAAGTAAAGGATTTGGCGGATAAATTATAAGGAGTTGTAAAGATGGAAAACCTATTTCTTAATTTTGCCCTTTATGCTGCAACAGGGCTTGGATTACTTTTTGTCGGCTTCATTATATTTGAATTAACAACAAAAACGAAAGAACTTCAATTAATCTCTAAAGGAAATTGCGCTGCGGCTTTATCACTTGGCGGACGACTTTTTGGTCTTGCTTTTGTCATTGGATCATCGATTGCAAATTCATTGAGCATTGTTGATTTGCTGATTTGGGGATCAGTCGGAATCATCGCACAAATCGTAGCTTTATTTGTTGCAGAACACCTGGCAATTCGTTCAAGCATCTCAAAAGCGATCGATGCAGATAATAAAGCGGTTGGTCTTCTTGTTATGTTTTTAAGTGTTTCTGTTGGTTGGGTTATCGCTCAATGTCTTACATATTAAGGAAAGAAAAAGCATGTGGCATCTGCCACATGCTTAAATTTTATCTCCAACATACATCACGTAAACAGCACGGTCTTCATCTATTTCAGCTGAATCGCGTAAATATTGTCCTTTTCCCGGTATATCCACTACGTCTTTTAACAAATATCGTATAACATCCCAATGGCTATTTAAAGCTTGTGTATGTAGTACTGGCATATCTCCTGAAGAATTATAAGAGCGGAATTCTAAAAATATCCCTCGTCCTTTGTAACTCGCTTCCTCATTAAATCGTCGAGCTTCTCCTACTTCCTTTACGATTAAGATTTCCTCGCTACCTTTCATCTCATTCGATTGTAGCTCATACTCTTTTCCCCCTGTTACAAAGAATTCACAGAGCTGCCGTGCATATTTTTCATCGTTATGCATGTTTTCTGGAATCTTATACGTTAAGAAAGCTTCATATTCGTTATCTTTTTCGATAAAATAAGTTAGTTCCATTATTTTCATCCTTTTTATAATTTGTTATGTTAATCATACCAGTTTACAGTTTTATATGTTTGTTTTGGAGGTAATTTCACGCATGACCTATATAGATAATAGACAAAAATTTTATAATCAGCTACCTGAATTTTGGGCGGATATGTATGGCCAAGAATATGCTCTATACGAACCAGCTGAAATTTCAGAAGACGCTGTAAAAGATGCGAAACTTCTTGGCGAAAGAGGTGGTCATATACTATTTAAGACTGCTTCCCTTCTGCAATCTAAAAATATTGATGATGATATCTTACAGCTTCTAGGTTTCCCAGAGGTTCTTAATTCGTTTCTTCGCTATCAAATGCCATTAGCTAAAACGGTAATTGGCAGGATTGACTCAATTGAGACACCAGAAGGACACAAAATAATGGAGTTTAACAGCGATACTCCCACATTTATTTATGAATGTTTTAAGGTGAACGGATTGATCTGTAAGCATCACGGATATTACGATCCTAACGAAAACAAAGAGAAGCAATTAAAAAGCGCTATACGCTCCTCCATCTTAAGTGCATATCGACACCTAAAGACGAAGCATGCACCAAATATTGTCTTTACCGCTCATGATGAAAATATCGAAGACAAACAAACTGTCTTATATCTAAAAGATCTTTCTGGCTTCCCCTCTCAGTTTGTACCGTTGGAAGAATTGGTCATAAAAAAGGGAATCGGTTTATTCGATCAGAAAGGAAAAAGAATAGATGTTTTATATAGGCAGACATTTCCGATCGAGCTTCTTATTCAAGATGTAGATAAAATGACGAACGAGCATATAGGGTTACAGTTAACAGAACTTGTGGTTCAAAACAAATTGGCGATTATTAATCCTCCATCAGCCTTTTTATTACAAAGCAAAGCCATTTTAGCCGTCATCTGGGGATTACATGAAGAACGATCTCCTTACTTTTCAAGTGAGGAACACGAATGGATCGAACGTTATTTTTTACCTACTTACCTTGAACCCGACACGTTTTTAAAAAACAAAGATAAGTATGTTCAAAAGCCTGTCTTTGGTAGAGAAGGAGATACGGTTCGTATATTTGATGGTAACGGCAGCATCATCGATCAAGACAAGCACAAGAGTTATGACAACTATGTAAGTGTTTATCAAAAGCATGTGTCACTTCCTAAGATGACTTTCCAATCTCATAAAGGTGTTCAAGAAGGCTACCGAATGACAGGAACATTTATCATTAACGGAAAACCAAGCGCTTTTGGATATCGTATTGGAAACGCGATAACCGATAACCTATCCTATTTCTTGCCTTCTTGTATAAAAGAATAGCGCATGCCGATTCGGCACGCGCTACTTTTCTACATCCATGAAGACAAATTATAAGTGGCCTTTTCTTTAGCACGATCATAAAGTTTTCTAACTTCCATATCACGAGCATAAAGCTCATCAGATCGGCTGTTCCTCTTAATAGAAAAGGTTATTGTTACAAAAAATAAATGTAGTGTAAACATATCTTTATTAGCTCCTTCGTTTCATTCGTATTTTTTCCCTCAGGTTGAATCTTTCTCCGTTAATAGCCAAGTCAGCAGTGTTATTCCAATCATTATCATTTTCGTCTCCTCCTTTAAGTTGTATAAAAAAACACCGCAGATAACCTCTGCGGTGTTAAAAAAGCACACAAAAAAACCGCAGGCATTCGACCTGCGGTGTCTTTTAAAATAAGTTAAATAGACATACTGCTCTGAGTGGCGGTCGAACGTAAAGACTTATTCAGTTGGTAGATCGTATTCATGTACATCATCATTGTGTTCAACCTCCTTTTTTAAATTTACTTTACTTAGAAAACCTTACACTATTTACCAAGTTGTGTAAAGCTTTTTTTATCCTAGATAAGTATATGCTCGTAAAATGGAAAGTTCACAAAAATAGTAGAGGTTTTCTATAAATAGGCAATCCCTTTATAAGACAATTATGTGTACACTTTCACAAACTTTTACTATAATTATTAATGTAAAGGGGGAAACACAAATGATACATCCTAAGGTCATATTTGCTTCGACCCGACCTTTTTCATTAACAGCTTCTGTCATTCCCGTCATATTCGGGACAATTCTTGCATTGCAGTGGACAAACATTCAATGGACTACTTTCTTTCTAACACTTATTGGTGCTGTTTTCCTTCAGTGCGGAACAAACTTAGTGAACGACTATTTCGATCATGTTAAAGGTGCGGATATTCCTGGTTCGTTGAGCCCATCAGGTGTAATAGACCGTAAAGAGATGACTCCTCGCCAAGTATATATCACAGGACTTATTTTCTTTGGGTTAAGTATTATCGTTGGACTTATTCTAACGGCACTTACCGGCCCTGTTGTTCTTTATTTCGGGATTCCATCATTACTTGTAGGCTACTTTTACACAGCTACTCGTTATGCTCTTGCTTACAACGGATTAGGTGAGATCGCATCTGGAAGTACGCTAGGTGTTCTCGCAGTTGTTGGTTCGTTCTACACACAAACACTAACTCTAAACACAGAAATCTTTTTAGCGGCTATCCCAAACGCTCTTCTTGTTATGGCTATCTTACATGCTAACAACCTCCGTGACTTCGATACAGATAAGCAGATCGGCAAAACAACTGTTGCTGGATTGATTGGAAGAAAAGCATCACGATTAGAATATTATGTCTTAATGCTTGGTGCGTATGTAAGTTTATTAGCTCTTATATTCTTAAACATCCTCCCGCTTTGGAGCCTTATTGCTGCGATCACTCTTCCTATCGCATTAAAAGGGTTAAAGATTGCGATATCCACATGGGATGCCAAAGAATTAAATAAAGCACTTGGTTTAACCGCACTACTTCATATGGCTTTTGGTATTCTACTTTGTGTAGGTACTTTAGCTGGAATCCTTTTATAAAACGTGAAAAGTCCACTTTTTTACAAAAGTGGACTTTTTCTTTTACCCTTTTCCAGCCTGAAACCCTGGATATAATGTCATTCCGCCATCAGCAATCAGCGTTAGACCTGTGACATAACTTGCTTGGTTTGAAGCTAGCCAAACTGCAGTCGCTGCGATTTCCTCCGGCTCTCCGATATAGCCCATAGGGATTAACTTTAAAACACCCTCTTTTTGTTTTGGATCAGAAAACTTTTCAGCATTGATCGGTGTATTGATCGCACCTGGCGCAATGCTGTTTATTCTGATTCGCTTAGGAGCATATTCAAGTGCGAGCGTTTGGGTCATTAACTTAATTCCGCCTTTGCTTGCTGCGTAATGCACAAAATGTGGCCATGGAATGATCTCATGTACACTCGACATATTAATTATAGCGCCTTTGATATCATGCTCTAGGAAGTAGTCGATCGCTTCTCTGCATCCTAAAAACTGCCCCGTTAAATTCGTAGATATAACTTTGTTCCAATCCTCCAACGTGAGCTCATGGGATGGAACTTCATTTTCAATACCAGCGTTGTTAATTATAATATCTAGCGAGCCAAACTCTTGGATTGCTTTTTCAATAAGATGTTTGATGTCACTTTCTTTTGTTACATCACCTTGAACAGCAATTGCATTTCCACCGCTATTCTTTATTTCCTTAATCATTTCTTCTGTTTCATTCACTTGTTTATCTGAATGAAAATTTATGACAACATTAGCTTCTTCTTTTCCAAATCTTAGTGCACAAGCCTTACCAATACCTGTGGCTGCCCCTGTAATAATAACTGTTTTCCCTTTTAAATCTGGATACATACTGTTCATCTCCTCTATGATTTTGTAAATCCTAACATGACGCCACCCGCTATGATAAGCACACAGCCTGAGATCACCCAGATGATTTCTTTCTTACTTCTTTTTTCACCTAATAAAAAGATTCCTCCGAGCGTTGATATGATGATACCCGTCTGTGAAAGCGAGAAGCTAGTCGCGATTCCGATCAGAGGCAACGATAGCAATAAGGTAAGATTACCTGTGCTCCAAATTAGTCCTGTTAATATATTACGGACGGAATACTTATTGAAAGGCTTATGTCTAAAAGATAAGACGAGCGCTCCTATAAACATTCCTACTGCTTGTGGTAATATAGCTTGCCAACCGTTTACTTCAAACCATCTGATGATAACGACGTATGTAACATACCCAATCGTTGATATTAAAAGGATGGTGAGCCCTTTTTTCAAGTTTTGTTTGTCTTTTTGGTCACCTTGTTCACTCCTTCTTGATGTTAATAATGCGCCAGCTATAATTGCACAGATTGCAATGATTCCGATAATGATTTCTGTTGTTGTTTTCCATTCATGAAAAACGATAACGCCAAACAATGTTGTTCCGAACAACTGCATGCCTGTTGAGAGAGGAACGATCTTAGAAACCCCTAAATAATCAACACTAGCAAATTGGTTTCGCTGTCCGACTACCCAGAAGATTCCTGATACGATACCGACCGCAAACACTGTGATGTCAAAATCAGGCTGAACGATAAAAAATGCTACAATTGAAAACAACAGAGCTCCTAGAGTCATTCCAAATGTTTGACTGTGAAAATCTCCACCTAGTTTTTCACTCACTAAGACGATACTTCCCCAGCAGACTGCTGTAATAAGTGCCCAGATGATACCCACTTACTCCACTTCTTTCTCTAATTTAGATTGTTAAAACTTATTATGACCTTCATCGGCCGTTCTGTATCCATACCCAATTGGTCTAGCGTAATAAACTATCTAATTGAACTTATGAAAGTCTGGAGAATTAAGCTTTGTAAGTCAAATAATCTGAGTAGTTTGCGGAATCGCTTTCTTTCAATATTCTATTTATGGACATAAAAAAAAACCGCCCCTACATAAAGGACGGTACGTGAAATTATTTATAAGGTTTATTCACTTAATTCTTGTAATTGTGTTTTGCACTTTCTAACAACATTATACATAAGTGCAGTGAATCCCAAGCATGTAGTAGAAGCAATACCTAATGTGATGGATTGAACAAAGTTTTTGTCTTCAACAGGAAGTACTAGTCCTATATAAAAGAACGTGCTAACAGCCAATAAAATAAATCCGAAGCGCTGGTAGTCAGCGATTTTCTTTTTAATGAATTCAGCATTGTTTTTCATAGCGGTGTCTACCTCCTACTCCTAATCTCTATATCAAGGATAACATAGGTAAGAGTAGGGTCTACCAAGTAGATTTTGACAAAAGCGTGAAGTAATTTTGTCTAAATTGTGATCAAAAATTTGGATCGTACGCCTTAATTTGAAGATGAATTTATCTTTTATTAATTAGGGGCAAAAAAGGTTCATGAGGTGTCTTGAAACTGTTAGTAGTATATACCTAACGGGGTATTTGAAGTGATAATTCAGGATATTTAGGAATTATTCCTGGAAATTTTGGAGTTAATCCGGCGAGTTTTAGACTTAATTCAGCGAGTTTTCATCATATATTGGCGAGTTTACATATTTCGACAATCACCACGTATCTTATACCCCTCACCTATGCACTTCGACGCTTTTTCATGTCACACTCTGACCGAGAGATGATAGTCACCTAATAGGCTCAATAAATCAACACAAATAAAAGAACAAGTGCCTGTTAAAGCACTTGTTCTTTCCTTTGGGTATTCTTCATTTAACTTAAAGCATTTTTTAGATCATCGATCAAATCGTCAGCATCTTCAATACCAACAGAGATACGGACTAAACCATCAGTGATTCCTAGTTCTGCTCTGCGTTCTGCGGGAATAGATGCATGTGTCATACGAGCTGGAACGGAGATCAGACTTTCAACGGCTCCTAAGCTTTCTGCAAGCGTGAAGTATTTTACCTTTTTCAAAAGTGCATCTGCATTTTCTTGTGATCCAACATCAAAAGATACCATACCACCAAATCCACCAGATTGCTTTTTCGCAATCTCGTGCTGAGGGTGATCTTCTAGTCCTGGGTAATAAATTTTTTCGACAGCTGAATGAGATTTTAGAAATTCAACTATTTTTTTCGTATTGTTTTCGTGAGCTTCCATACGCAACCCAAGTGTTTTGATACCGCGAATGAGCAACCATGAATCTTGAGGCCCTAGAACGCCGCCTGTTGAGTTTTGTACAAAATGCAGATCTTCCCCTAGCTTTTCGTCGTTTACCACGACTAGACCCGCTACAACGTCACTATGGCCGCCGATATATTTCGTTGCAGAGTGAAGAACAATATCTGCCCCTAATTCGATCGGATTCTGCCAGTATGGAGTATTAAACGTATTATCCACCATGAACAGAAGATTTTTCGCTTTTGCCCAAGAAGCTACAGCTTCAATGTCTGTAACCTTTAATAGCGGATTTGTTGGTGTTTCTACATAGACCGCTTTTGTGTTCGGCTTTAATGCGGCTTCGATCTGTTCGATGTCCGTTGTATCCACAAACGTTGAATCGATTCCAAGACGATTCAAGACCTTTGTCATCACACGATAAGTACCACCGTATACATCATCTGTTAAAATAACATGATCACCAGAATCAAACAGCATCATAACGGCTGTGATAGCAGCCATACCTGAACCAAAGGCAAATCCACGTTTGCCTCCTTCTAAGTCCTTGATCAGTTCTTCTAACGCATGTCGTGTAGGGTTTCCTGTACGAGAATATTCAAATCCACTATGCACTCCTACATCTTCTTGCTTGTATGTGCTTACTTGATAGATAGGAAAAGACACAGCTCCTGTTGTTTTATCAGAAGGAATGCCTCCATGGATCAATTTAGTTTTACGTTTCATAATCAGATGCCTCCTTCATAAATTTTCTTGCTTAAATAGCGCTCTGAGCTGTCAGCAAATATCGTGACAATATTTTGTCCCGGTTGTGCTGCTTGAGCTTCAATGAGAGCTGCGTGCAACGCTGCTCCTGAAGAACTTCCGACAAGAAGACCTTCTTTTTTGGCTAGTTCTGCGACTCTTTGGAATGCATCAACATCTGTTACCGTATGGATGCTGTTGAAATAGGATGAATCCATATAACCTGGCAAAAATTCCATACCGATACCTTCTGTTTTATGAGGTCCAGATTCACCACCATTAAGAATAGAGCCTTCAGGTTCAACAATAACAGTCTTCACGCTTTCGTTCTTTTCTTTTAAGTAGCGAGCTGTACCCATGAACGTACCACCTGTACCCGCTCCGGCTACAAAAACATCTACATGACCATCAAGAGCATCCCAGATTTCTGGACCTAATGTTTTATAGTATGTGTTTGGATTATCCGGATTAGAAAATTGAGAAGGAGAAAAAGAATTCGGAATCTCATTCAGCAATTCCTTCGTTCTTTTGATCGCTCCTTTCATTCCTTCTGCGGTAGGGGTATGAACGATGGTCGCACCCAATGCTTTCATAAGCTCTTGCTTTTCTATACTAAATTTTTCTGGAATAACAAAAGTTACGTTGATTCCCTTATTGATTGCAGCAAGGGCAAGACCGATCCCTGTGTTCCCTGCTGTAGGTTCGATGATCGTTCCACCTTGCACAAGATTACCTTTGGAAAGGGCTGCATCTAGCAGTTCCATACCAAGGCGATCTTTCACACTTCCTCCAGGATTCATGAATTCTAATTTTGCAAATAAACGAACACCTTCTGGCAGTGGAAACTGAGTAATCTCCATAAGAGGTGTATTACCAATCATCTCATGCACGTTTTTAAAGTATTTCATTGTAATCGTCCTCTATTCTCCGAAAACAATATGCCACTCGTCTTTTTTAGCAAGCATCTTGCGCGCGATCTCTTTCGCACCTTCAAGACTGTGGTTAGCTGCCCAACCACACTGAACTTCATTACATGCAGGTACTTCAGTCGCTTCTAATACATCGTTCAACGTCTTTTCTAGAACATCTAAAATCTCGTCATAATTATCATGGTTGATCACAGATAGATAAAAACCAGTCTGACAACCCATGGGACTAATATCTACTACAGTGGAATGGTGATTACGAATGTTTTCTGCCATCAAATGTTCAATAGAATGAAGTCCTTCCATCGGCATATGATCTTTGTTCGGCTGACAAAAGCGGATGTCATACTTATGGATAATATCTCCGTTGGCACCTGTTGTTGTACCTGCTAAACGGATATAAGGCGCGACTACTTTTGTATGATCAAGGTTAAAGCTTTCTACATTCATTTTCTTTGTCATAATGATTTCAGCTCCTCTACGATTTTTTGTACTAATTCTGCTGAATTTTTAGATGCTGTTTGTAAAAATTGGTCATAAGAAACACGTGCATCTTTTCCTGCAATATCTGATAAAGAACGGATAATCACAAAAGGAACTTTAAATTGATAACACGTTTGAGCGATAGCTGCCGCTTCCATCTCAGCTGCATATAGAGTTGGAAACTTGGCTTTGATATCTTCTACCCTAGCATGGTCACTCATAAACGAATCTCCTGAAGCGATCAAACCTTTTGCAACTTGGATGTTTTCCACTCTCGCTCCAGCTCTCTCAGCTGCATTCACGAGTTTTTCGTCAGGAAGATAGTTTGGCGGCATCTGTGGTACTTGACCGTGCTCATAACCAAAGATCGTTGCATCTACATCATGATGACGTACATCAGTTGAGATGACAACATCCCCTACGTTTAGATCTGAATGAAAACCTCCAGCAGATCCCGTGTTCAAGATTACATCTGGTTCATAAAGTTGAATCAATAACGTCGTCCCGATCGCTGCGTTCACTTTTCCGATTCCTGATTTTAATAACACGATTTCTTGACCGTTTAGTGAACCTTTGTAAAACTCACAACCTGCAAGTTTTTTTTCTTCAAGGCCTTCTAATTGCTCTCTCAATAGAACAACTTCTTCTTCCATTGCACCGATAATTCCAATTCGCTTCATAATATTCTCCAATGTCTATTTTTTTACCGCTTCCATCAGCCAGACATACTCATTAAGTTTTTTGAACGAGACCTCAAAATCATGTTTCTTAAATAGATCTTCTAGTACTCCAAGCGTTGTATAATACTCAGTCTGCAAATCTTTTAACAAGTTAAGAAAACCTTGAGCTCTTACTTTTTCATGACGCTCTTTTTTATCATCTTCGTGAAGATAAGCGGTATCTGCAAACACAATTTTACCATTCTTTTTAAGGAGCTGGCTATACTGTCCGATTGCAAGATCCTTTTCTTCGTCTGTTAGGTGGTGGAACGCATAAGTGCTTACTATCGTATCAATCCCATGATCGAGCTTTGGAAAAGATAAAAAGTCACCATCGTAAAGTGTTAGATCCGGATGACGGTCAGAAGCTTTTTCGCGCATCCCTTTTGAGGGCTCAATACCGATCACTTGTTTACCGCTTCTAAGTAGCTTCTCGCTTAAGTTACCCGTTCCAACTCCGAACTCCAAGACAACACTTCCTGAACGCTGAACAACTGCTTCTAATATTTCATCATATTTATGAAAAACTTCCTTATATTCCTGATCATTTCCTGACACTGTTTCGTCATAAGAGGAAGACCACTCATCAAACAGATCAATAAATTCTCGTCCCATTTTTCACACTCACCTTTTAATTTATATAATTCCTATCAATATACTATGAATTAAAATCTTACAGGTTCCAAATTATCATAATTACTAAAAATTTTCAAATGAAATATCTTTTTCTATTGGCAAATAATAGAGAAAGGTACCGTTGTTTAACAACAGAGCGATCAGTCAGTAATAGAAGTTTAATTTATCTTCAATCTTCGTTAACGTTTTACTTCTTTTGATATATAGATTATTGTTCCTAAACTTTTTCGTACCTTATCTTTGCAGATTCTGCTCGTCAAACATTTATGTATAGATTGTTTTTAAACATAAAAAAAACAACCTGCTACTAAGAACAAGTTGTTTTTTCTCGCGTTATTGAACTGGTGTTACACTCGTTGGCTGCCATCCTTTTTCAGGAATCCATTGAAGCATAACATCATATTTTTTACCGTCAGCTTTAGACTGTACAGTTCCTTTTGAAAGATCGGGACCTCCACCATTTCCTAACCAAAAAATGGTCATCTGATCTTGGGGAATGCTGGTCGCATAAGAAAGAGCTTGGACCATCTCGTTCCAGTCTTGTGAACCATCGTCATACGTCTTCGTGTGAGGTTCTGTTTGCGAAGTTCCGATTGGTTGCCATGGACCTTCAGGACCTCCACCTTCAGGCGTTTCTGATTCTGTCTTTTCTTCTTCTGTTGCTTCTTCATCTGCTACGTCTTTATCTTCAGCTGATTCTTCATTATCCTGAGACTCAGAATTTTCATCATCAGGTTTTTTCTTTGAATCACCCGTTTCCATCTCAATTGAACTGTTATTGGATTCGTTACTTTCTGTTGTTTCTTCAGAATTAGCTTTGTTCGTTGAAGCTGTTTCGTTTTCATCGCCTGAGAAAAGATTAAATGCAACAACAACAATCAGCAAAACAACTAACCCGATTGCTATGTTTAAAAAACGATTTTGTTTTCGTTTTTCTAGTCTTGATTCATAACGCTGGTTTCGTTTCATAATATCCTCCTCAGTAAAATACTTTTTTTATTTTAACACGAGGAGGAGGTGTAGGAACACTATTTCCTATGACTCTTTTTAAGATTATCTCATTCATTGATTTGTTTTTTCCGTTATTTCAGTTGCGATATCCCTAAAAACAGGAATCGTGCGATTAACGGTATCGTGTTTTAAATCTACGATTACAAGAGCAAAACGAGGTTGATCGGCTGGAAAGTAACCTGCAAACCATTTATTGTTATACCTTTTATCATCTCCTTTTTGTGCGGTTCCAGATTTACCTGCAACTTGAAAAGGCAATGCCTGTAAAGCGTGAGCTGTACCTTTTTCGTTTTTAACTACGTTTAAAAGAAGAGATTGAAGTCTCATGATCGTATAAGGAGATAACTTTTCTGCTTCTTTCTTGTGATCTTTAAACTTGATCAGTTCGGTACCATTAGCAAAATTCACACTTTTAGCTGCCTTTACTTCATAACTGACCCCGCCTCTAGCAATCGTAGCCATCATATTTGCCACAGCAAGCGGTGTAATCTTAACATCCAGCTGACCAATCGCAGTTTGTGATACCGCCAAATTACTTTCGTAGTCTGACACTTTCTTTTTCGAGTTGTAGATCTGACCAGCTTCTTCTTTATAGAAATGAGAGAATGTTTCTAAATGATAGACTTTTCCTTGCCACCCATTTCGCGTAAGTAGACCTAACTTTTCTGCATATTTTTTCATATAGACTGGATCTGTCTTTTGTAATTCATTTGCTAGATCCCCAAACGTTTTATTGCAGCTCTGGGTAAAGCTGTCTTCAATATTTAACATCCCTAACTGCCTCTCATCTTTCTTACCGTAAATGTTTAGGTTACAATCGTACATTTTACCGTTCTGCAACTTATTTTCTTCAATAGCAGCTGCTGCTGTAACAATTTTAAATACAGAACCAGGAATTTGTTGAGACGTCATATGATCTACATGTTTATAGATGGTCTGACTCGAAAATAAGGGTCTACTTGACATCGCCAACAGTTCATTGGTTTCGATATCAAGTAAAACAGCTCCACCTTCTTCAACACCATGAGCATCAAGTGTTTTTTCTACCGTTTCCTGCATCAATTTATCTAGAGTCGTTTTTACGTGAAGAGGATATAGTGGGTTTGATTGCGAACGGAATTTAACATCGAGGCCGAACAACGGATGTCCCTGACGATCCACATGATAGATATATTCTGTTTCCCCTTCCGAGATTAAAAAAGGATCAAACGTATATTGCATGCCGTTCTTTCCTGTTTTTGTGCTTATCGTAACCGTGCCTTTTTTTAGTTTGTCTTCATACTTTCTTTTGATCAGATCAGGATCTTGCCCAACCGCACCAATGATATGGTTCGCGAACGGAGTTGGATTTCGTTTTGTAACAAGTTGAGCGTAGAGCCCGGGAATCTCTAGTTTATTTATCTCATTCATCTGCTCTATACTTAGTTCTTCTGAAAGAGAGAGTGCAGATGGTTTCTTTAGTTCACTAATTTTTTTGGTAAAGTCACTTTTTGATATTTCCAGTATGTTAGCAATAGAATCAATCGGCCATTTACTTGAATAAAGATTAGGAAAAACAATGATTTGAGCTCTTACATCAGTTGAGAGCAGCTTATCATTTCGATCTAGAAAATAACCTCTCCCATCGTTGATTGTAAAGCGGTGTGTACGCTGATCAACACTTTCTTGTACGAGGTTCACCTTATTCTTGGAAAAGGAAGTAGTAGAGATCAGCTGTATATCAGCTAACCGATAAGTGAGAAAAATGATAAGGAAAAAGAAAAAAAGTGCCACTACCATCGTTCTTTTCTTCGATAACACGTGCTCACCACCTTACTCCTATTCTCACCCACTCGTTTTGATCCTAAACGGCTACAAAAAAGAAGACTTGCAGATTACTGCAAGTCTTCTAGTACGTTGAATCGTTTATTTTACTTCTAGGATAACAACGCTGATCTCTCCACCAGGTGTTTGAACAGAAACTTTATCTCCAGGCTTTTTACCTAGAAGACTTTTAGCCATTGGAGAGTCGTTAGAGATTTTACCTTCGAACGGATCTGCTTCTGCACTACCTACGATGATATATGATTCTTCGTCACCATCTGGAAGCTCTTTAAACTTAACTGTTTTCCCAATGGAAACGTTATCAGATTGGTCTTTATTATCTTCAATAATTACCGAATCACGAATCATTTTTTCTAATTGAACGATACGAGCTTCTACGAAAGCCTGCTCGTCCTTTGCTGCATCATACTCCGAGTTCTCAGAAAGATCTCCAAAACTACGAGCTACTTTAATTCGTTCAACAACTTCTTTTCTTCGTTCAGTTTTTAAGAATTCTAGTTCGTTCTCTAACTTCTCTTTACCTTCTAAGGTCATATAGTGTTTTTTCTCGTCTGCCATTGTTTTCACTCCTTAAATAATCAGTACCCTTGTTACGTTATATGATAATTCGGCTAGGGTATGTATAAAAAATAGGTCATTAGTTGATTGCCAAATGGCTAAAGCTGATATTTGTCCGTGTATACCGAAAAAATGAGGATGATGTTCCTCATTTTTTCAATAATGCTTTGTCTTCCAATATCGTCTTAATCTTTGTTACCATTAAATCGATCGCAACAAGATTCTGGCCGCCTTCTGGAATAATGATATCTGCATATCGTTTCGTTGGCTCTATGAATTGATTATGCATCGGCCGAACCACTGAAGTATACTGATCGATAACAGATTCAAGTGTTCTTCCACGGTCTCGGATATCTCGAACCATTCTTCTAATGATACGTACATCTGCATCCGTGTCTACAAACAGCTTGATGTCCATTAAATCACGTAGTCGTTCATCTTCAAGGATCAAGATACCTTCCAGTATAATGACATCTTTAGCATCAACTGGGATAATTTTATCACTTCTTGTATGTGCTGTATAGTCGTACACTGGTTTTTCAATGGAATCGTACTGTAAGAGTGAAGAAATGTGCTGAATTAACAAATCATTATCGAAAGCAAGAGGATGATCATAATTTGTATCCAATCGTTCTTCCATAGACTTTTCTGACTGATCTCTGTAATACGCATCTTGCTCTATGATTAAGATGGATTGGTTAGCAAACTGCCTATAAATTTCTTTTGCTACCGTTGTCTTACCGGATCCAGATCCACCTGCAACCCCAATTACTATTGGTTTTTGTGCCATTTTGATTACTCCTCCAAACTGCATGTCCCATTAAGAATTTCTAATACTCACCATCATTCCATCTCCAACCGGCAAGATTGAAGACTGATAGTCAGGATGCTGCATCATGTATTCGTTAAAACTTCTAATTTTTTTTACTAGAGAACGAAGTCTTCTACTCTCTAAGCCGCTTTCATCAGCGACATACCCTCTAAAGAGAACATTATCTGTGACGATGATGCCATCAGGTGACAGCATGGAAGAATAATGATCAAAAAAGTTTTGATATTGTCCTTTTGCTGCATCTATAAAAATAAAGTCATATGGGGCATAGTTTTCTACTTGGCTCTGCAATTCATTCGCATCTCCAAATAACAAAGTAATTCTGCTCTCTAGATGAAACGATCTAACATTATCTTTTGCTATATTGTACCGTTCTTCATCTCTTTCAATACTAATAATTTCAGCATTCTCACAGGCAAGAGCCATTCGGATAGCGGAATACCCAATCGCTGTTCCTACTTCTAATATACGATTCGGTTTTTTCAATCTAACATAGGACAAAAGTGTCTCCATACCTGTTAGATCCATAATCGGCACATTATGCTCTTTCGCGTATTGCTCCATTTTTAGTACTTGTTCAGAGCGCGTTGGAATAATTTTTTCGATATATTGGTTCAATTCTTTTGAGACCAAAGTAACACGCCTCCTTCACACTAACCGGTATATTGTAACATAATCTTTATTTGAAGGCGAGAGTCCTATTTCTTTATGGCTGTTTTCTATGTATTCACAGATTGTTACCTATTCAATTGATCGTACAGCATAAAAAAAGAGAATACCTCTAGTATCCTCATAAAAATACTTACTTATTGTCTTTTTCTTGCCAAACCTTCCATTCGTCTCTGTATTTTTTATATACAGCATTATGTTCGCTTAATGTTTTTGTGTAGATGACTTCGCCGTTTGGTCTGGCATAAAAGAACAGCTCCTCCATCTTAACTGGTTGCAGTGCAGCTTCGATCGCTTTTTCACCTGGTGAAGTGATTGGTCCAATCGGAATTCCTTTATAAAGGTACGTATTGTACTTTGAATCATACTTTAAATGTTCATATAAGACTTGCACATCGAAATTCTTTCTAGCGTATTTAACCGTTGGATCAGAGTCTAGCTTCATATCTTTACTTAAGCGATTATAAAAAACACCTGCAATTTTTTTCCGATCTTCTTCACGCTGAGATTCTTCTTCTATAAGAGATGACAAAGTTATAATTTGAAAGAGGGTATAACCGCTATTCCGTATATCTTTTTCGTGTTTAGCTAAAACAACAGAAGATTGTTCGACCATTTTATCAATCACATCTGTTAACTCCGGCTTTTTCACATCAAATTCATAAGTGGCAGGAAACAAAAATCCTTCTAGAGGGTAATAAAGTCCATCCTTCATCAAATCATCAGGTAAGATCGGATACTTTTCTTGAAGCTGTTTCAAATAAGATTTATCAGTCATTTTTTTGATAACATCCGCTTCACTATAACCCGTTTTCTGACTGATTAATTTTGCGATCTGTGGGACATTATACCCTTCAGGAATCGTTAATGTTAGAGCTGGCTTCTTAAACATCTTTCCGTCTTTAAGTGCTGAAATTATCTCAGTTAGGTTCATGGAAGGAGTCAATTCGTAAATGCCCGCTTGAAAGTTGCCTTCTCCTTTAACTCTTGTGTAGAGTCTGAAGAAATCACCATTGTTGATCAACCCTTTATTCTCAAGCTCTTGTCCTATTTTTGATGTGGAAGAACCAATTGGAATTTCCACCGTAATTTTTTCGTTATTAGCTGAGTCTATAGGTCCGATATTTTTATTGTAATAATAATACCCACCAATCGCGGCGGCAACGATTAGAGCAAGAATTAGAAACAAAATAGATAGAACTATCGTTTTGGTACGTTTTTTACTTTTATTTTCATTTATGTAATTCCCAGATGACTGGAGATTCAACATGATATTCCCCCTTCCCACCTGTTTAATTATACGTTTACTAGCAGAAATTGTCGAGATTGGCCGTAAAATGGAATAAAAAAAGAAGCTGGTCAGAATACCAACTTCCTTTTCGTTTTATTTATTGTTCTGTTTCAAACTCGTCATCTTGAAATGTGTTTAACATTTCTTCAATCATGTCCCATTCTTCATCTGTCTCGAGTGGGAAAAGAGCAAGATCGTCTTCTTCTCCATTTTCTTCATAACGGAAAGGGAAAACTTCTACTTCATCTGTATCATCATCTTCTGAATCAGCTACAGGAATAGTTACCATGTATGATTTTCCAGTTTGGTCAACATCAAATTTGAATAAAACTTCAAATAGGTTTTCGTCACCATTCTCGTCTGGAATAACAATGCGTTCGCGTTCTTCTTTTGCCATAATTGGCTCACCTCTACTTTTTATTATTGTTGGCTGTCCAAATAACCTTGCAGAATAATCGACGCTGCTAGCTTATCGATCACCTGTTTTCGCTTCTTACGGCTCACGTCAGCTGAAATCAACGTCCTTTCAGCTGCCATGGTGGTCAGCCTCTCATCCCATAGGATAACCGAAAGACCTGTCAGACTTTCAATATCACTTGCAAAGTTTTGACAAGCTTCTCCGCTGGGACCGATCGTACCATTCATGTTCTTTGGAAGACCTACTACGATTTTACTAATATCATGCAACTGAATCAGCTCTTGAATCCTTGCATAGTCTTCTTCTGGCTTGTTAGGACGGCGTCGGATCGTTTCGACTCCTTGTGCTGTCCATCCCAATGCATCTGAGACGGCAACACCTATTGTCTTCGTTCCAACATCCAGTCCGAGTGTTTTTGTCAAATTAACGACTTCCTTCTTTTTGAGTGGATAGATATGATTTTACAAGCTCCTCAATAAGCTCATCTCGCTCCAATTTTCTAATCATGCTTCTCGCATCATTGTGACGAGGAATATAAGCCGGATCCCCTGAAAGCAAATAACCTACAATCTGATTGATAGGATTGTATCCTTTATCCTGTAGGGCATCATAAACAGAAAACAGGACAGTTTCTACATTCGTCTTATAAGCATCTTCTTCGTTGAAGTTAAACTTCATCGTTTTGTCCATTGAACTCACTGGCGAACACCTCTTTCTGAAGATCTCCCTTATGGGACAAATTAGTTCTTGTCTCTATTGTACATGAAAGATGAAAGCTTAGGAAACGGTTTTGATCAATTCAACTGCAGAATCTATTCCTTCTTGCAGCTTTTCGGGATCTTTACCTCCAGCTTGGGCCATATCAGGACGGCCACCACCGCCTCCGCCGCAACGGACAGCCACTTCTTTTACTAGGTTACCCGCATGATAACCTTTTGTCACTAAATCTTTTGTTACTCCAGCGACAATATTTACTTTTCCACCGTTTTCCGCACCAAGAATCACAACTCCACTTTGAAGTTTATTCTTTAAATCATCTACGACCGAACGCAAACCGTTCATATCCATCCCGTTTACTTTTTTCGCGATAACAGAAACTCCGTTGATCGTTTGAACTTCATCAACAAGACTCCCTGCTTCCATGTTTCCGATCTTAGCTGCAAGAGATTCTTTTTCTTTTTGCAACTCACGAATTTGTTCGTTTAGTGCGTCTATACGCTGTGGCACGTCCTTAAGATTTGTTTTCAACTTAGCTGCCGTGTCTTTTAATAGCTGGACGTGGCCGTTCATCAGGCGGTACGCGTTTTCACCTGTTACAGCTTCAATACGACGTGTTCCTGCACCGATACCAGATTCTGAAACGATCTTAAACAAACCGATCTCGGAAGTGTTATTTACATGACACCCACCGCAAAGCTCAAGACTATAGTCTCCTACTTTTACAACGCGTACCGTTTCACCGTATTTCTCACCGAACAGTGCCATTGCTCCCATCGCTTTTGCTTCGTTAATGTTCTTAACCATCTTTTCGACAGGAATGTTGCCCCATACTTTTTCGTTAACGATCTCTTCGATCTTCTCAAGCTCTTCTGAAGAGATGCTTCCGAAATGAGTGAAGTCAAAACGCAAACGACCTTCTTGTACAAGAGAACCTGCTTGATTTACGTGCGTTCCAAGCACATCTTTTAAAGCTTGGTGAAGAAGGTGAGTAGCTGTATGATTCTTCACTACTTTCGCACGAATCTCAGGGTCAACCTCAACAGAAACATCAATATTGTTCTCGAGAACCCCTTTTTCAACAAGAACGGTATGAAGGTTTTGACCGTTAGGTGCTTTTTGAACATCTTTTACTCTAAGTAAAAGCTCTTTACCTTTTATCGTTCCTTGGTCAGCGATCTGACCACCGCTCTCAGCGTAAAATGGTGTTACATCTAGGATGACTTGTGCTTCTTCTCCTGAAGCGACCATCGCCACTCGTTCACCGTTTTGTAGTACTTCTAAAATTTTCGCTTCTCCAGTTAAGCTTTCATAACCTCTAAATTCACTCTTTACGGTTATATCAGAAAGAACTCCACCTTGAACTTGCATGCTGTCTACATCTTGTCTTGCTGCACGTGCACGTTCACGTTGAGCTTTCATCTCGTTTTCAAAGCCTTCTAAATCTACATCCATTCCGTTTTCAGCCGCATACTCTTGTGTAAGCTCGAATGGGAATCCAAATGTATCGTAAAGCTTGAACGCGTCTTTTCCAGAGATGACGTTTCTTCCTTCTTCTTTTTCTTTTGCCATAACATCTTCTAAGATAGCAAGACCTTCGTTGATCGTTTCATGGAAACGCTCTTCTTCCGTCTTGATGACTTTTTGGATGAAAGGAACTTTTTCTTTTACTTCTGGGTAAAAGTCTACCATGATGTCTGCAACAGTTGGTACTAGTTCATACATGAACGGTTTGTTGATATTGATTTTTTTTGCAAAACGAATCGCTCTTCTAATCAATCGTCGAAGGATATATCCTCTTCCCTCATTTGATGGTAGAGCACTATCACCAATCGCAAAACTTACTGTACGTACATGGTCAGCGATCACTTTAAATGCAGTGTCTGTTTCAGTGCTTAAGCCATAAGACGTGTCAGAAAGCTTTTCTGTTTCTTTGATGATCGGCATGAATAAATCTGTTTCAAAGTTCGTCTTCGTATCTTGGATCACACAAACCATTCTCTCAAGTCCCATACCTGTATCGATATTCTTCTTAGGAAGTGGCGTATACGTGCCGTCCGGATTATGGTTGAACTGTGAGAACACCAGGTTCCATACTTCAAGATATCTGTCGTTCTCCCCACCTGGGTAGAGTTCAGGATCAGATAGATCGTTGCCGTAAGATTCACCGCGGTCATAGAAGATCTCTGTGTTAGGTCCGCTCGGCCCTTCACCGATATCCCAGAAGTTTCCTTCTAAACGAATGATACGCTCTTCTGGTAATCCTACTTGTTTCGTCCAAATATCAAATGCTTCATCGTCTTCCGGGTGGATCGTCACAGAAAGTTTTTCCGGATCAAAGCCGATCCATTTTTCACTCGTTAAGAACTCCCATGCCCAAAGGATAGCTTCCACTTTAAAATAATCACCAATCGAAAAGTTTCCTAACATTTCAAAGAACGTATGGTGTCTTGCTGTAACACCAACATTCTCGATATCGTTCGTACGAATCGATTTTTGTGCATTTGTGATACGAGGGTTCTCAGGAATCACTCGTCCATCAAAATATTTCTTCAATGTTGCAACACCACTGTTGATCCATAGAAGTGTAGGATCTTCATGCGGAACTAAGGGAGCACTAGGTTCTACACCATGGCCTTTTTCTTGGAAAAAATCAAGGAACATCTGTCTAACTTGAGCTGAAGTCAAATTTTTCATCGTTTTCATTCTCCTTTTTTAGATAAATATAAAGACTGAATTCGTATTCATGTTGCTATGGAAGGTAGTTGATTTCCGCTCCAGGTCGCTCGCTTTCCATGGGGCATGCGGTGAGCCACCTTCCGCTGCAATCAACTTGCATAAGAAGAGAAAAGATACAAAGCAACAATCTTTTAGAAAGAGCCTAGTTAAAAAAATGATTGCTAAGTAGGTACAAAATCAATTCTAAACCTACAAACTTATGTCGAGTGGCAAAATAAAAAACTCCCATCCCTATATAAAATACAGGGACGAGAGTTTGAATTCACGCGGTACCACCCTGGTTATATGCTTATCTTTAAGCATATCACCTTGATTAAAGCCTTAACGCGGCATAACGGCAGATTTTCCTTCTGCACTCCAGAGTAGCTTTCTGCTTCGCTTCTTCCTAAAACATCTTTCAGCCGATGGATGTTTCTCTCTTTTGGAAGGACTGAAACGTACTTTTCTCTTTCAGCGATTTTTGATCTTCTAGCGTAAGTATACGTTTATTCAATCTTACTTGTCAATCGGATACTTGAAGTCGATGTTCCCTGATATGAATGATGATTACCTTAATCACACTGAAAATCGGAACAGCCAGGATCATACCTGGTACACCAGCCAGTTCTCCCCCAAGTAATAATGAAAAAATGATAAACACAGGATGGATGTGCAGATTCTTGCCGACGATAAATGGACCAAGGATGTTTCCTTCAATAAATTGTAAAACAAGCATAATGCCAACAGTGATCCATACCATCTTCCAAGAGATCGTTAATGCAATCAAAATGACGGGAATCGCTCCTAAGATCGGACCAAAGTAAGGGATGATATCTGTTATCGCAATCACCAGTCCTAAAAGAATCGGATACGGCATTCCCACTATCCACAAAGCAATCATTGCTGCAGCTCCTAGTATAGCACCTACAAATAATTGTCCTCGAATATAGCCTCCAAGCGATTGATCAATATCTTTTATTAAGTGTTTTCCTTCATAACGATATTTTCTTGGTGTCATGTACCAAAGAGCTTTTTTCAGCTTTTCAAAATCGTTTAAAAAATAAAACACTAAAAAAGGTACAACGATGATAACAAAGAAATAGTCTACAATTTTTCTTAATGAAAAAATGGCATTAGTCAACACATCCTGCGCGTTATTTTCCATTTTAACGATATAATTTTCTATTTTAGAATGAACCGAATACGGAAGTGCTGATGTTCCACGATCCACTTTGTACAATAGTTCCTTATAATCCTCAGCAAGTACAGGTACGTTAACTAACAGCTGCTTCATCTGTACGACGAAATAAGGAAACCCTTTTACTGCCGCAAATCCTAGACCACCAAAGAAAAGGATGTATATACTTAAGATCGCAACGAAACGTGGTAATCCTTTTTCATGGACGTATTCCACGACAGGATGGAGTAGATATGTAATGAGAGCAGCAAGAAAAAAGGGCAGAAAGATTCCTTTGATTGCACTCCATAATGGCTCATAAAGAGGGTAAAGTTTCATTAAGAGAAACAAACATAAAAACAATAATAAAGAAAGGGCAAGCCTATAAACCCACTTCATTCGAATGTCTTTTGTCATCTCTTCACCCTTTTCTTAAAAAACCCCGTCTTTATATGCGACGGGGTATGCTTTCTTTAATAAATGGCTCTTGCGACTTTTTTACGGATTTTCTTAACACGTCGTGATGTCCAAAGATCACTTATATCTGAAAGGTTATAGTTCATCTTAGACATTCTTGACATCCTCTTATTTCTCATCGCATATGTTGCCGCTCCAATACCAAGTGCGAAAAGAGAACTCATCGTCCTGCTCATGCTAGATCACCTCGACATCAGAAATTGTTTTCTTTTATGATGTGCTTTCTCTATAAGTCAGATCTTGATCTTCAAATAAATCATCGAGTGATGTTAGAGAGCCGTCTTCTTCCACCTGATGAAGGGACAGTCTTCCTTTAACAATGGAAAGCTCTATAAAACAGTTCCAGCAATAGTACTGGTTCACACCGATTTTCCCAATATCTTTTCTACTGCAGTTCGGACATTCCACTTGCTCTCTCTCCTTTAAATTTACTTTTACAAGGGTGTCCTGAATTTGTAGAAAATATACAGAAAACAATATTTGAAGAATCGCGACTTCTAAAAAAGCAAAAAAGAAATGTCCGACAAGATGACATCTTACATCTCTCGAACATTTCTAGTTTGTTTCGTTTAGAAGGGTATCATTCATTATATCTTTTTCCAATATGGTCTCTTGAAGACGCAATGCTAGACCAGAGTAACGTTCGGTCTCATCTGATCGTTCAACAGCCCAAGTAAATGCTTCTTGTTCTCCACACAGGATTAGATATTCTTTACTTCTCGTTATTGCCGTATATAATAAGTTTCGTTTTAGCATTCGGTAGTAGCTTTTTAAGACAGGTAGAACGACGATCGGATACTCACTGCCTTGGGACTTATGGATTGAACAGCAAAAAGCGTGAGTAAAATGATGAAATTCACTTCTTTTATACGTAACCTCTATCTCATCAAAACTGATGACGATCTGATCTTCCTTATCCGTGTTTTCTCTTGCATAGATTACTGCAACGATCTCACCGATATCACCGTTGAAAACCTGATCTTCGGGTTGATTGACGAGCTGAAGCACCTTGTCCCCTTTTCTGTAAAAAACATTGGCAACTTGTAGCTGACGCTGTTTTTGTTTCTCTGGGTTAAACAGACGCTGAAGTTCCATATTTAATCGATCAATTCCAACTGGCCCTTTGTACATTGGAGCTAAAACTTGAATATCTCTAGAGCTGTATCCTTTTTTTATGGCATTTTCACAAACCTGAAGGATAGCCTGAAACACTTGTTCACCTGAACATGCAAAGAATCGTCTGTCATTCTGAGGAACGAGCAAATCTTGCGGGACTTTTCCATTCTTCATCTCATGAGCTAACCGAATGATGGAAGAACCTTCTGCTTGTCTATAGATATCCACTAACCGAGATTGTGGAACATGCTGAGTCTGTAGAAGATCTTTTAATACTTGGCCAGGACCTACGGACGGCAACTGATCTTCATCCCCCACAAAAATGATCTGGATGTGAGGTGGCAGTGCTTTTGCTAAAGAATGTGCAAGCCATAGATCGACCATCGACATTTCATCGACGATCAAAAGTTTTCCATCGATCTGTTCATCTTCATTTTTTTCGAATGTCCCACCACCCTTCCATCCTAACAAGCGATGGATCGTGTGAGCCGGTATCCCTGTTGACTCTGTCATTCGCTTTGCTGCTCGACCTGTTGGAGCAACGAGTAAAACAGGAAACGACTCTTTCTTTCCACGGTAATCATCAGGATTCAAGCTCACCCCATGAATTTCACTATACAGTTCGACGATACCTTTTATTACGGTCGTTTTCCCTGTTCCAGGTCCTCCTGTTAAGACCATTAAAGAAGACGTTAAAGCCTTTTTAATAGCCTCTTTTTGACTGTTCGCATATTTCATGCTGAGCCTTTTTTCAAGCGCTGACAGCTCAGATTCCAATTTTGAATCCTCTATGTGATAATCATTTTCTTGACTATGTAATAAATGATTCATCTTTTGAGCAAATCCACGCTCTGCGAAATAGAGAGACGGCAAGTATACAACGTTCTCTTTTATGATCAATCGCTGCTCTGTCTCCATATCTTGAATCTCTCGAAAAATACTCATCTCATCAACTGTATTCTTTCCATCGGCTAAAAGCTTTCTAACGCCTTCTAACAGTTCGTCCATCGGTAGATAGGAGTGCCCAAGGTCTGTACCTTGATCACGAAGCACGAACTGACAGGCAGCTTGAATTCGTTTTGGGTGGTTGACTTGCATGCCATTTCCTTTTGCGATCTCATCAGCCCGGTGAAATCCAATTCCGGAAACATCCTCGATCAGTCGATACGGCTCTTCCTTAATGATTTTTACCGCTTCATCCTGATATGTTTGAAAAATCTTCATCGCGAGCTGTGGTCCGATTCCATATGGCTGAACGGCCATCATCACTTGATCTAATCCTCTATTCTGCAATAGGGATTTCTGCAGGCTTTCAGCTTGATCTTCTGTCAGCTTCGGAATCTGACTAATGTATTCAGGTGATTCTAAAAGCTTTGTGATCGCATCATTGCCCATAACTTCTACGATATGCTCAGCTGTTTTCTTTCCGATCCCTTTAAACAGGTCACTTGAAAGATATTGAATCATGGCCTCTTTTGATTGAGGCATCTCTTTTTGAAACAGTTCAACTTCGTATTGTTTACCATATTTCGGATGATCTTTAAATTTCCCATAAAACACATAAAGTTCATCTTCTCGTAACGGGGGAAGGATACCAGTGATCATAACTTCTTTTTCATTGTAATTTTCGTTCGTCTCTTTAACCCTTATTCTCGCTACTGTATAGAGACTCTCTGTTTGATGATATACAGTAGAGATCAAAGTACCTTTTATATACTTTGTTATTTCTAACGTCTCATCTTCTAAATGAAAAGAAGGCTGCTGTGCCATAAAGCACCCCCTTTAATGGTTTGTGTTTTTACTTTCTATATTTCGTTTTCCATTCCCTGCTAAATAATGATCTGGCTGAATGTCCAACGCTTTTTGAAAGGCTTTAAGAGCTTCTCTGTTTTTGTCAAAATAACTATACGTCACACCTAAGTTGTACCAAGCATCGGCATGTGTCTCAAAGCGTTTCACTACTTTTTCAAATGTTGTTGATGACGATTCAATATCACCTGTTCTCGCTTGACAGAGACCAAATTGAAATAGTGCTTCATGATCTTGCTCATTGAGCTCAATTGCTCTCATTAAGTATGGAAATGCAAGCTTATGTTCACCGAGTGAAACGAACGACATTCCTGTCATAAAATGAGTATCACTATCTTGCAGACCGCCTTTGATCGCTTCTTGGAAGAGTTTTGCACTTTTAGAGAATTCTTCGAGATGGTAGCAGGCAATACCCGCACCATAAAATGCGGCTACGGCATTTTCGTCTAGCGATAGCGCCTTATCAAAAAATTGAATTGCTTTTTCGTGTTCATGAACAGCAGAAAGCAAATTTCCGAAGTTTATATAATGCACTGGATTTTCTGGATCTGCCTCGATCATGGATTCCAGACTTTTTGCAGCTTCTTCAAATTTACCTTTTTGTAAATATTCAAGACCTTTTGAAGGTTCCATCTTCATTACCCCCACTTTTAATTTCCTTCAAAAGTATAACAAATGAAGGTAGCTGGCGCATAATTTTTTCTGGATGCTTACAGCGGGATAGATATTTCAAGATTTTTGGAATCGCTCATAAATCTCTGGAATCGCTCGTGCAGCGAGCATAGATATGCCGCTGCACAAGCACCACTAACACTTAGCATGGATATATAAAACCAAATGCCCCGGAGAACCTTTATTAACGTAAAAAACTGGCTCATACAGTTTTGTAATCTGCGCAAGCCAGTTTTTCCACATTCTATTATAAATAAGTGATCTCTTCGTCGTTTTTGTAGACCGTGTCGATTGTTGCGCCACCTAAGCATACATCTCCGTCGTAAAACACGACTGCTTGTCCTGGTGTGATCGCACGTTGCGCTTCATCAAAGACCACATGTAGCGTTTCGTCCTCCATCACATGGACGGTTACCCCCATGTCAGGCTGACGATATCTGAACTTCGCCGTACACTTAAATGTAGCAGGCATCGGTTTATCAGAAACAAATCCTGCCTTTACCGCTTTTAAGCTGTCAGAATAAAGCTTTTCATTGTGAAAGCCTTGTTCGACATACAATACGTTGTCTTTTAAGTTCTTACCGACAACAAACCAAGGTTCTCCGCTTCCACCGATTCCAAGACCATGACGCTGCCCAATCGTATGGTACATCAATCCATCATGCTTGCCCTTAACTTCGCCTTCGAACGTTTGCATCTCACCAGGCTTTGCAGGCAGATACTGACTTAAAAATTCTTTGAAGTCTCTCTCTCCAATAAAGCAAATACCCGTAGAGTCTTTTTTCTTTGCAGTAGCAAGTCCTTCTGCCTCTGCAATCTTACGGATCTCAGGCTTTTTCAACTCACCAATTGGGAACAATACGCGACGTAATTGTTCTTGAGAAAGCTGGTTAAGAAAATAAGTTTGGTCCTTATTCTCATCAACGCCTCGAAGCATTTTAACTTCTCCATCTATTTCAGCAACACGTGCATAATGGCCCGTTGCTACATAATCAGCACCTAGGTTCATGGCATGCTCAAGGAACGCTTTGAATTTGATCTCCTTGTTGCACATCACATCTGGA
Organism: Fictibacillus nanhaiensis; assembly: GCF_036213205.1. Taxonomy (GTDB): domain Bacteria; phylum Bacillota; class Bacilli; order Bacillales; family Fictibacillaceae; genus Fictibacillus; species Fictibacillus nanhaiensis_E. Next base: position 9,789 of record NZ_JARMFC010000006.1, on the reverse strand, counting down.
TTAGGTGTTCGTCCTGCTTTATATTCTTCCAAAAAGTACGTGAATACTTTGTCCCAGTATTCTTTTTCAAAATTCACCGCGTAATATGGAATGCCGATCTGGTTGCAGACCGCAATCACATCGTTGTAATCTTCTGTTGCTGTGCATACGCCATTCTCATCGGTATCATCCCAGTTCTTCATAAAGATCCCGATTACATCATAGCCTTGCTTCTTCAGTAAAAGTGCGGCAACGGAAGAATCGACACCGCCGCTCATTCCAATAACTACTCGTGTATCTTGAGGTGCCTTTTTGTTTAATTCTGTTTGCATCGTGTCCACCTCATTTCTTTCATATGACAAACATTGTAACTTATTTTGCTAAACGTTTCACGATTTTTGCTGTCTCATAAGCTGCATATTCAATATCTTCCAATGTATTACCTAGGCCGAAGCTAAAACGAACAGATGATTTTGTGCGTTCATCATCACCAAACATCGCTTTTAGAACGTGTGAAGGTTCGTGTGAGCCAGCCGTACAAGCCGATCCGCTAGAAGCTGCGATACCAGCCAAATCTAGATTGACTAAGAGTACTTCAGTCTTCACACCAGGAAAACTTACATTCAGAATGTGCGGCAGAAAATGCTCAAGACTTCCATTCTCTATGAACGTTACTTCTTCCTCTTGCCAAATTCTTTTCATCGATTCTCTAAACGTTGAGTATTGGCTGAAACGCTCTTCTCTTTCTTTCTCAGCGATAGATGCAGCTTTCTGCAATGCAGCGATTCCTGCAACATTTTCTGTTCCAGCACGCCGCTTTCGTTCTTGCTCACCGCCGAAGCCTTGAGGAAGAAAAGGAACCCCTTCCCTCACATATAGAAAGCCTGTTCCTTTAGGGCTGTTAATCTTATGACCAGAAGCACTTAACAGATCAATGTTCAGTTCTTTAACATCAATCGAAATTAATCCATAGGCTTGCACGGCATCAGTATGAAACAAGATCTCTTTGTCCTCCAAAAGGCTACCGATCTCTTTTATGTCTTGTGTTGTCCCTGTTTCATTGTTGCAATACATGATCGAAACGAGAATCGTATCTTCTCTTAAAGATCTTTTTAGTTCTTCTAGTGAAACCCTGCCTTCCTCATCAACGGACAAGTAAGTTACATCAAAACCTCTCTTTTCAAGCTCACGAAATGTATGAAGTACAGCATGATGTTCCACTTCAGTTGTAATAACATGCTTTCCTTTTTTCTCAAGAAGAGAAACTGTACCAAGAATAGCAAGGTTATCACTTTCGGTACCGCCGCTTGTGAAAATGATCTCATTACGTGAAGCACCTATAGAAGCGGCAATCATGGTTCTCGCATCATCAAGAGCTTTACGAGTCTGTCTTCCGTATTGATGGATGCTAGAAGGATTCCCAAAGTGTTCAGTTAAAAACGGAATCATCTCTTCTATAACTTCAGGATGAACAGGAGAGGTTGCAGCGTGATCTAAATAAACGTTTTTCATTGCTCATTTCCTTCCTATATATAAAACATGTAAGCGTCCTGTGCGCCCTCATCTTCATAGTTTGCCAAATCTTCAAGTGTTGTAGAATCTAATACATCTTTTACAGCATCTCGTATTTTGATCCAAAGATTTCTTTTCGCAGGCTCTTCATCATCCAAAACTTCGACGGGAGAGATAGGTCCTTCAAGCACACGAATAATATCTCCAGCAGTAATCGTGGAAGCTTCTTTTGCCAGCATATACCCACCATATGCACCGCGAATGCTCTTAACTAGTCCTGCATTTCTAAGCGGAGCTATAAGCTGCTCTAAATAATGTTCTGATAAGCTATATTCTTTTGCGATTAACTTCAAAGCGATCGGACCTTCACCTGATCTCTTTGCTAATGCCATCATGATGGTTAATCCGTACCGACCTTTTGTTGATATCTTCATATTGTTCACTCCGTTCTAAAACAAACTTCACTAATTTTTGGCAATACGGAAGGGTCCTGCCCACGATTGCTCCTATCGTTACACAAAAAAGGATCGTTCCAAAAGAAACGGGTCCTTTTAACATCCATCCAAAAAACAGAACAACAAATTCCATTAAAAGTCGGATATTTGAAACTTTCATTCCTGATTTTTCTGTAAGAGCGAGCATCAGACTATCCCTTGGTCCTGCACCGCAGTCTGATGAAATATATAGCCCGATCCCAAAACCTAAGATTAAGATTCCGATGATTAAGAACATCCATTTCCCAAAATCAGTTACAGGATCATGAAAAAAAGGAAGCCATAAATAAAAGTCAATAAACAAACCAACAGACACCATATTTAAAAATGCGCCTGATTGAGGTTTCTTTTTTGTTAATAAGGATGTAGCTAAGATGACGAAGAATCCCATTATGATCGACCATGTTCCGATCGATAGTCCGAACTGTGCAAACAATCCGATATGAAGAACGTCCCAAGGAGCACTTCCGAGGTCTGCCTTGATCATAAGCGCGATTCCAAAGGCCATAATAAATAATCCAATAAAAAAAACAGACCATTGAAACAAAAATTTGTTCCATCTTGAATGCTTTTGGTCTTTCACTGTGCAAAATCCTTCCCTATTAAGTTGTCTCATTTTGTTTGATTCCATAAATCTAAAGCTTATTATAGCATGAAATCATTTCAACTTGCATGATGTACTATTGTATAGTATTGTCATATGACGATTAGAACAAGTGTACGGAAGGATGATTGTAATGGACTTGTTTTCTTATAGAGATGAAAGCTCTCATTCTTTAAAAAGACCTCTCGCTAACCGCATGCGCCCAAGAAAAATAACGGAATTTATCGGTCAGGAGCATATCGCAGGAGAAGGTAAGCTATTAAGACGAGCGATCGAAGCCGATCAGCTCACACCGATGATCTTTTTTGGACCTCCCGGAACAGGCAAAACGACTTTAGCTAAAATAATTGCGAATTCCACATCTGCATGGTTTGAACAACTAAATGCTGTTACATCTGGAGTGGCTGATCTAAAGGTCATCATGGGAGCTGCTAGAGAACGTCTATTACTTGAAGAAAAAAAGACAGTGCTCTTTATTGACGAGATCCACCGTTTTAATAAAAGTCAGCAAGACGCGCTACTTCCCTATGTGGAAGACGGATCGGTTATCTTAATTGGTGCAACAACAGAAAGTCCAATGTTTGAAATCAACCCCGCGCTCTTATCTAGATCTCGCTTATTTCGTTTTGAACCACTAACAGATGAACACATTGCTAAAGTAATTGAGCAAGCTCTTTCTGATAAAGAAAGAGGATATGGCAAGCATCCGGTCACAATGGAAAAAGATGCGATAAATCATATCGTATCTATTTCAAACGGCGATGCAAGAACAGCACTTAATGCGGTTGAGCTTGCTGTGTTAACAACGAAACCAGATAAAGACGGCAACATCACAATAACATTAGAAATTGCTGAAGAATCTATTCAACAAAGAGTACTTCAATATGATAAAAAAGGGGACAACCATTATGATACGGTCTCTGCTTTTATCAAAAGCATACGCGGATCAGATCCTGACGCAGCTCTGTATTGGCTTGCAAAAATGATTTATGCTGGCGAAGATCCACGCTTTATTGCTCGGCGATTGCTCGTTCATGCCGCAGAAGACGTCGGTCTCGCTGACCCTAATGCTCTGCTAGTTGCTCATGCTGCTAGTTATGCTGCTGATTTTATTGGTATGCCTGAAGCCCGTATTCCGCTTGCTGAAGCAACATTATACTTAGCTACTGCTCCTAAAAGCAATAAAGTGATAACAGGAATCGATAAAGCGCTTGATGCAGTGAAAAAAGAAAAAACAGGACTCGTTCCGATTCATCTTCGTGATGCTCACTATAAAGGAGCGAAACAGCTTCAACATGGTGAAGACTATAAATATCCACATAATTTTGAAGACGGATACGTACCTCAAGAATATTTACCGATACATCTGCAAGGTAAGACTTTTTATGAGCCTACTGAACGTGGCTTTGAAAAAAATATAAAGAAGCGTCTTGACTATTTTAATGAGCGTAAGAAAAAAGGAAACTAAATCTATGAGACTTTATAAAATAGCAAACTAGCAAAAGTTCTTCAGAAGTGTGTATAGGATTCTCTCTGATTGGTAAACATGAAAATATCAAATGAATATTTTTGTAGCTAAGGAGAGGATTACCGTGTCAAAAATCAGACAGGACGCCTGGTCAGAAGAAGACGATCTATTGCTTGCCGAAACGGTCTTACGCCATGTCCGTGAAGGAAGCACACAGTTGCATGCTTTTGAAGAGGTTGGAGATAAATTAGAACGTACGAGTGCAGCAGTTGGTTTCAGATGGAATGCAATCGTGAGGAAAAAATACGAGCAAGCATTAAAGATCGCTAAAAAACAAAGAAAAGAACGTCAGCGTGCACTAGCAAGGTCACAGCAGCAACAACAGCCGAAACCTGTAGCGAAGCCTGTACAATCTATAAATGCTCCACAGATGCATGATGATGAAACCTATCATCCTGAAGAGTTCTTTAAAACACCATTTACGTATGACAGAAACACAATAGCTTCAACACCTACTGCTGCATCAGCTCCAGTTCAAGAACAACAGAGTTTTGTTCAGCAACCTGAATCTGAGGCAACAGAAGTTACAAGCTTACAAGGATCACAACAACATTCATCACCAATCGCCTATCGTCAGCCACAAGCTAGTAATGAAAGTAGTCTTACACTTGATGAAGTCATAGATTTCTTAAGTGGGTTAAAGCGTAACGGCACTTCGAGCGGCAAGCTTGTTCAAGAAAACATGGAACTTCGTCTTCAGATGAACGAGTTGATGCAACAGAACAAAGTGATGAAAGAACAACTAGCTGTTCTTGAGAAAGAGCACCAGACGGTTCAGGAAGATTATCAAGCATTGATTCAGATCATGGATCGCGCAAGAAAAATGGTATTGTTCCAAGACGAAGATACTAATCCTAACGTTACCTTCCGCATGGACAAGAACGGAAACCTAGAAAAACTAGCAAAATAATAGTAGATGACTCATAGGGTTAGGCTCTAACTACTGTGAGTCATTTTTATGCTGATTTTTGTCGAAAATCGGATAAATTATTTTATCTGTGGATATATTCGGGTTATACCTGGATATATTTTAAATTACCCTGAAATTAATGAAGATTACCTCGTATAAGTTTCCGGTGTGCATTTCAGGGAAACATTTTACACGCACCGTCTCACTCGGAAGTACATAATCCCTCCCCTACATCTAAAAGTTGTAAGAATTCGATGAAATTACAAAAAAAGTCCTGACTTTAGATCGGTCAGAACTCTTCTTCATAAATTTATCGTATTCTTTCAATCTTTATATTGTTATCTTCAATAATTTTGTTGATTACATAACCTGCCATATAAAGACCTGAAACAGAAGGTACAAATGCATTTGAAGATGGTGGCATCTTCGCTTTTCGAATGCCAGGAGCGTTTTCAGGTACGATCTCTTTTCGAATTTCTTCGCGAATCTGAATTGGCTTTTCATCTGAGAATACAACTGGTATCCCTTTTGTAATTCCTTCTTTTCTTAGACGTTGGCGAATGACCTTAGCGATCGGGTCATAGCTCGTCTTAGAGATATCAACGATCTGAAGACGTGTTGGATCCAGTTTGTTCGCAACTCCCATGCTTGAGATGATTGGAATTTTGCGCTTCAAACATTCTTTCATGAGGTGGATTTTATAGGAGATCGTATCAGATGCATCTACTACAAAATCAAGTCCATATTCAAAGATTTGTTCATATGTTTCTTCTGTATAGAACATCTTAAGAGCGATAACTTCACACTCTGGATTAATAAGCGCGATTCTTTCTTTCATAAGATCTACCTTTGGTTGTCCAACGGTATTCACAAGTGCATGTATTTGACGATTCACGTTCGTGATATCGACGTCATCTTTATCGATAAGGATCAAACGTCCAACTCCTGAGCGAGCTAGTGCTTCGGCTGAAAAAGAGCCTACTCCCCCGATTCCAAGCACAGCAACTGTTGAGTTTTTTAAGACCTCTATTCCATCTTTTCCAATGGCAAGTTCATTTCTTGAGAACTGATAAAGCATATTTAGCGAAATCTCCTTTCAGACGTGCACATAAAATAAAGAAAATGCATCTTTATCAGCATATCCACTTTTGAAAACAAAATCAATATGCTTACTTGGTTTTTTCGCACAAAAAAATGAGCCCCAAAAATGCCGTATACCCTTAGTTTTGAACCTGCTCTCGCAGGTGGGTGCCCTGTTTCGCATTTTGTCCGTCCCCTAGCTTTCAGGGCATGGACGCTGTGTGAAAACACAAACTCCCTAATACTTAATGTTGGCTCAAAACTTTCGGGTTGTTAACGGTCACCATAGGACCCATCGCTTAAATTCATACTATCATACGAATAAATCAAATACAAGACAAAATGTGTCTCTTTTTAAGACGATTCGTATTTTTCTAAATATTCACTTACTTGGTTTCTTGCTTCACTTTAACAGACAGGTGTAGTTCATCGAGCTGTTTTTCATTTACAGCAGATGGTGCATTCGTAAGTAAACATGATGCAGAAGCTGTTTTAGGGAAAGCAATGGTGTCTCTTAAATTACTTCTTCCAGCTAATAACATCACCATACGATCAAGCCCTAACGCAATTCCACCATGTGGAGGTGTTCCATATTCAAAAGCCTCTAATAAGAATCCGAACTCTTCACGCGCTGCTTCCTCAGTGAATCCTAATGTTTTGAACATTTTCTCTTGGATGTCACGTTGGTAGATACGCTGAGACCCTCCGCCGAGCTCATAACCGTTAAGAACTAAATCGTACGCTTGAGCCCTTACTTCAGCAGGATTGGAATCCATTAAATGAAGATCTTCTGTCTTCGGCATCGTGAATGGATGGTGCAGCGCCACAAAACGATCTGCATCCTCATCGTATTCAACAAGCGGGAAATCAACGACCCACAAGAAATTGTATTTTGATTGATCGATCAGATCTAAATCTTTTGCTAGCTTTTGTCTTAAAGCGCCTAAGCTGTCTGCTACCACAGACGGCTTATCTGCTACAAACAACAACAGATCGCCTTCTTCTGCTTGTAGTGCGTTCGCTAAGTCAGCAGCATCTTCTTCGTTAAAGAACTTGGAAATAGGACCTTTTAACCCTTCAGCTTCTACTTTCATCCATGCAAGGCCTTTTGCTCCATATCGAGCAGTGAATTCAGTAAGACCATCAATATCTTTTCTAGAATAATTTGCTGCTTTACCTTTCACGTTGATCGCTTTAACTTGACCACCGTTCTCAACCGCTGCTGCAAATACTTTAAATCCAGAATTCTTTACGATTTCTGATACGTTGTTAAGTTCTAGGCCGAAACGCGTATCCGGTTTATCTGAACCATAACGATCCATCGCTTCTTTATAAGTCATTCTTGGGAAAGGCTTTGGAATTTCTACTCCTTTTACTTTTTTCACAAGCCCAGTCATCATCTCTTCCATCATAGCTAAAAGTGGTTCTTGGCCCATGAAAGAAGTTTCGATATCTACTTGTGTAAATTCTGGCTGACGGTCTGCGCGCAGATCTTCGTCTCTGAAACAACGAACGATCTGATAGTATTTTTCAAAACCTGAAACCATAAGCAACTGCTTAAATAATTGCGGAGATTGCGGCAAAGCATAGAATTCGCCTGGGTGCACACGGCTTGGTACTAAATAGTCACGCGCTCCTTCAGGTGTGCTCTTCGTAAGCATCGGTGTTTCCATCTCCATAAATTCATCGTTCTCTAGGAAGTTACGGATATAGCGAGTTACTTCATGTCTCATCTTTAACGTTTCCTGCATGATCGGACGTCGAAGATCAAGATAGCGATACTTCAATCGAATGTCTTCTGTAATGTCCATATCTTCACTGATAGAAAAAGGTGGTGTTTTTGCACTGTTTAAAATTTTAACTTCTTCTCCAGAGATTTCAATCTTACCCGTGTTCATAGCTGGGTTTACCGTGCTAGGATCGCGCTCAAGCACTTTTCCTGTGATTGTAAGAACATATTCACTTCTAACTTTTTCAGCCGTTTCTAACGCATCAGGCGATACTTCTGGTGAAAAGACGATCTGTACAACTCCAGAACGGTCACGCAGGTCGATAAAGATCAAACCACCTAAGTCACGTCTTTTTTGTACCCAACCTGTTATTGTTACTTTTTCACCGATATATTGTTCCGTAATCTTTCCGCATTGATGTGTGCGATATTCCATGAGATGTGTCCTCCTTATTTACCTTGCTTCAAAAATGTGCTCAACTCTTCAATCGCTACTTCTGACTGTTCTCCAGAATCCATATTCTTCACGTTGATGATTCCTTTTGACAGTTCTTCTTCACCTAGGATCGCTACAAACTTCGCTTTTAAGCGGTCTGCTGCTTTAAATTGTGCTTTCATCTTTTTATCTAAATAATCTTTGTCACTCTTAATACCAGCCTGACGAAGCTGACTTAAGATCGCTACTGATTTTTGTTTTGCTTCATCACCTAGTGCAACAACGTAACAATCTAATTCTTCTTCTGTTTCAAGTGTGACACCTTCTGCTTCAAGTGCTAATAACAAGCGTTCTAAGCTCATCGCAAATCCGATGCTTGGTGTAGCTGGTCCACCAAGATCTTCAACAAGACCGTTGTATCTACCGCCTCCACTAAGCGTTGTGATGGCACCAAAACCTTCAGCTTCACTCATGATCTCAAAAGCCGTGTGGTTGTAATAATCCAGTCCACGTACAAGTGTAGGATCGATCACATACTCGATGTTCATCGCATCTAAGCTCGTTTTCACTTCTTCAAAATAAATTTTTGATTCTTCGTTTAAGTGTTCAAGAATCGATGGAGCGCTTTTCATAAGCTCATGATCTCGGTCTTTTTTGCAATCTAGAATTCTTAAAGGATTCTTCAATAAACGATTTTGGCAATCGGAACAGAACTCATCGATTCTAGGTTCAAAGTGTGCGATCAATGCTTCCTTATGAGATTTACGGCTCTCTGCATCACCTAGCGTATTCAACACTAGACGGAGCTTTGTTAAGCCAAGCTCTTTGTATACCGTCATCGCAAGCGAGATTACTTCTGCATCGATAGCAGGATCGGCAGACCCCATCGCCTCAATACCAAACTGTACAAACTGACGATATCGACCAGCTTGAGGTCTTTCGTATCGAAACATAGGTTGGATGTAAAATAGTTTTACAGGCTGACCAGGTAAACCAAACATTTTGTTTTCAACATAAGAGCGAGTTACGGGCGCTGTCCCTTCTGGTCGAAGCGTTAAGCTACGGTCGCCTCGATCATTGAACGTATACATCTCTTTTTGAACGATATCTGTTGAGTCACCTACACCGCGTTGAAACAGATCAGTGTGCTCGAAGATCGGCGTTCGAATCTCTTTATAATTAAATCGCGCCGATACTTCTTTTGCTTTTTGTTCGATCAGCTGCCATTTTTCTACTTCTCCTGGGAGTATATCTTTCGTTCCCCTTGGAATGTTAATACTCATTTTCTTTCATCCTCCCGTTTTTTGGTTGTTCGTTAAAATTAAAGTCTTCTCCCTAAATCTTTGTTGCTATTGAAAGGGTTTGATTTACGTTTCAGGTGCTCGCTTTCCGCGGGGCAGGCGGTGAGCCTCTTAGCGCGTAGCGCTATTAAGAGTCTCACCTGTCCCGCTGATCCCCCAGGAGTCTCACCCCTTACACTCCAATCAACTTGCCAATGATGCCGTTTAAAACACAAA